>NZ_OLMK01000038.1 GCF_900290235.1 Streptomyces sp. MA5143a | reverse complement strand
CCCCCGCATCCCAACCACACCGGACCCGGCCTCAAGCCGCACCCGCACCCCAACCACACCCGACCCCCGCCCCAAGCCACCCCCACACCCCCAACCACACCCGACCCCCGCCCCAAGCCACCCCCACACCCCAACCACACCCGACCCCCGCCCCAAGCCACCCCCGCACCCCAACCGCACCCGGCCCCCGGTCTCGCCCCCAGCCGTTCCTCACCCGTACGGGCGCCTCTCCTTCGCCTCCCTCAGGGCCCTTCCCCACCACGCCAGCTGGTCCAGCATCACCTTCGCCGCGGCGTCGGGGCCGGTCGGGTCCTTCAGGCGGCCGGTGTCGTCGAAGGAGCCGTGCGCGTTGTGGAAGGAGACGGTGTCGCGGACCGTCGTGGCGTGCAGCTCGGCGAAGACCTGGCGCAGGTGCTCCGTCGCGCGGAGGCCGCCGGAGACCCCGCCGTACGAGACGAGGGCGACCGGCTTGGCCCGCCACTCGTGGAAGTGCCAGTCGATGAGGTTCTTCAAGGCCGCCGGGTAGGAGTGGTTGTACTCGGGCGTCAGCACCACGAACGCCTCGGCGGCCGCCAGCTTCGGCGTGACCTCCGCCAGCTGCGCCGTCACCTCGGGAGTCGGCGCGAAGGTCGTCGGAAGGTCGATCTCGGCGACATCCACGACCTCCACCTCGAAGTCGTCGTGTTCCTGCACCCGGTCCACGAGCCATTGGGCCACCACCGGCCCGAACCGGCCCGTGCGGTTGCTCCCGACGACCACCGTCACCCGAACCGGGGCGGAGGACGAGGAGGCGGAGGAAGGGGTCTCGGCGGTGTGGGGAGCGGCTTGCTCACTTGTCGAGGTCGTCATGGCGACCACCCTCCTACCTCAACTCAACTTGAGGTCAAGCTCGCGGCATCCAGACTCCTCAACCGCCCATCCGAAGCTACGGTTCAGCCCAGTGCCCCCGGCGTCACCCATTCGTACGTCTCCCGCCCCCTCCGCCCCACCCCCTCGGCCCGCCGCACCAATGACCTGCCCAAACACCTCCCAGCCCCATCCATGTCCGCCCTCCCCCAGCACCCACCGCCCCCTTTCTGACGAGCCCTCAGCGAGCGCCGCGCTCCATGTGCCCCTTACCTCGAAAGAGCAAGGTGGACTCACGGGAGGAGCCGGCTCGATGCGACGTATCGCCCGCCCACTGACCGGCACCACGCTCGCCGTCCTCACCCCGGCCCTCACCGCGGCTCTCCTCCTGCCCCCCGCCCCGGCGTACGGCGGGGAGGACCGTGGGCGGCTGGAGTTGGCCCCCGCCGACGTCATCCCCGGTGACGAGGTGACCGCCCGCACGGCGGCCTGCGGTGCGGTCGGTACGGGTGCGGGCGACGCCAGCGCGGTCGGGGCCGGCTCCTTCCCGCTCGCGCCCGGCGCCGGGCGGCCCTGGCCCAGCGGGCGGTTCGAGGTGCCGCCGAGCGCCCAGCCGGGGACGTACGAGATCGTCGCGACCTGCGCGAAGGGCGGGCGGCGGGCCGCCGGGGACCTCGTGGTCTCGTTGACCGGCGGTCACAGCCCGCCGCCGGCGCCTCCGCGGGGGAGTGTGAAGACGGGGGTCGGCGGCGCACTCGGCACCGACCCCGCGCAGACCGCGGCCGGCGTGGCGGCTCTCGCCGTCGCCGCCGCGGGCGGTACCTGGCTCCTGCATCGCCGGGCGAGAGGCGACAGGATCTGACGGACCCCTCCGCAGCCCGTCCGCCGGTACCGCAGTCCCCCTCCCCTCCGGGCCCTACGCCCCTTCGGCCCGGAGGGGAGGAACAAGACGGACCGCCCGGCCTGGAGGAGGCCCCGTGCGATGCCTGGAGGAGAGCCCGTGCGCCGGTTCGTCGACGTCGTCCTGACCTGTGTCACCGTGGTCGCCCTCTGCTGCGGCGCCTGGCTGGTGCGCAGCGGTACCGCCTCCCACGCGCCCCCGCAGCCCTCGGCGGCGCAGGGGCTCGGTCGGGGGCAGAGCCGTCCGGGGCCCGGGGAGCCGGTCGTGGCCGCGCTGGCTCCCTCGCCGCCGGAGCGGATCCGGATTCCCTCGATCCGGGTGGACGCCCCCCTGACCGGGCTCGGCCTCACCCCCGACGGCGGCCTCGACGTGCCGCCCGCCGAGAAGGACAACCTCGCCGGCTGGTACGCGGCCGGCACCGGTCCGGGCGAGCGGGGCACCGCGATCGTCGCCGGGCACGTCGACAACGCGGACGGGCCCGCCGTCTTCTACCGCCTCGGCGCGGTGCGGCGGGGCGCCACGATCGAGGTGGACCGGCGGGACGGGGGCACCGCCGTGTTCACGGTGGACGCGGTCGAGGCGTACGCCGCGCGGGACTTCCCCGACGAGAAGGTGTACGGGGCCGCCGCGCGACCGGAGTTGCGGGTCATCACCTGCGGCGGCCCGTACTCCCGCTCGACCGGCTACGAGGGGAACGTCGTCGTCTTCGCCCACCTCACCGGCAGCCGTCTCCGCCGAGGGGAGCTCTCGCCCTCAGCCTGACCCCCGGCTCGCCCTCCTCCTCATGCCACCCACTGTTCGTACGCCATCTTCGCCACCAGCGTGAACACCACCGTCAGCAGCACGACGCGGACGAAGCCGCTGCCCTTCTTCAGTGCCGTGTGCGCGCCGACCGTGCCCCCGACGAGGTTGAACACGGCCATCAGCGCGGCCAGCTGCCAGTACACCGTGCCCTTCCAGGCGAACGTGGCGAGGGCGCCGGCGTTGGTGCAGCAGTTGACGATCTTCGCGTTGGCAGAGGCGGTGACGAGGTCGAGGTGGAGGACCGCGGTGAGGGTGAGGACGAGGAACGTGCCGGTGCCGGGGCCGATGAGACCGTCGTAGAAGCCGATGCCGACGCCCGCGAGGCCGACCGCGACGAGGACACGGCGGGGCGGGACCGGGCCGGTGGCGGGTGCCGTGCCGAAGGAGGGGCGCAGGATCACGAACGCGCCGACGCCCAGGAGGACGACCATGACGACCGGTTTCAGGATCTCCGTGCTCATCCCGGCGGCGACGAACGCGCCGGCCGTCGAGCCGGCGAGCGCGGCGAGGCCGATGCGGACGGCGATCCGCACGTCGACCGGGGTGCGGCGGGCGTAGGTGACGGCCGCGCCGGTGGTGCCGACGATCGCGACCGCCTTGTTGGTGCCGAGGGCGTACTGGGCGGCGGAGGCTCCGTTCGGCAGGCCGAGGAGCAGGGCGGGCAGGAGCAGCAGCCCGCCGCCGCCCACCACGGCGTCGATCCAGCCGGCCGCGAGGGCCGCGAGGCACAGGACGACGACCATGGTCAGCGATATGTCGGGCATGATCGGACCCTACGGGGCGACATAGGTGTGCCGTCCATCGACCTGAGGGTTTTCTGAGGTTCCCCGTGGTCCCGCTCGTCGACGGGGGCGATCGGGCGCCGTCCTCCCGTATACGCCCGTGTCGCGGCCGTCTCTCCTGGTCAGGGGTGGTCCGGGCGTTGTTCTCACACCCCACCCCGGCCCTCCGGAAACCCCTCACACTCCCGTGCGGGCCGTGAGGAGGGCAGCGTTCCTCGCGGGAAACAGGGGTGATGCGGTCGGGTAACACCGGCACCGCACGCTCAAGGACATGACCTCGAATGAGCGTGTGGTGGTGATCGGCTCCGGCCTCGCGGGCGTACGTCTCGCCCGGCGGCTGGGAGAGCTCGGTGTGCCCGCCACCCTGGTGGGCGAGGAGGAGCACACACCGTACAACCGGGTGCTGCTCGCCGATGTCCTGGCCGGGCGGTACGCGCCCGAGGTCATCGCGCTGCCCACGCCCCCTCGGCTGACCCGCGGCCGGGTCGTCAGCATCGACCGCGAGACGCGAGCCGTGCATCTCGCGGACGGTACGGAGATCGCCTACGACACCCTCGTCCTCGCGACCGGTTCGAACCCCGTGCTGCCGCCGCTGCGCGGCCTGTGGGACCCCGAGCGGCACGAGTTCCCCGAGGGTGTGCACGCCTTCCGGACCATGGACGACTGCCTGGGCCTCTCGAAGGCGGTGCGGCCGGGCGTACGGGCCGTCGTCATCGGCGGCGGGCTGCTCGGTGTGTCCGCGTCGCGGGCCCTCGCCCAGCGCGGCGCCCAGGTCGTCCTCGCCCAGCAGGGCGAGCGGCTGATGGAGCGCCAGCTCGACCCGTCGGCGTCGAAGCTGGTCCGCCGGCATCTCGCCGAACTGGGTGTCGAGGTGCACACCGAGACCCGGGTGCGTGCCGTGCGCAGCGTCGGCGGGACCGTGCGGTCGGTGTCGCTGGCCGACGGATACGCGCTCGACGCGGACCTCGTGGTCATCGCCTGCGGAGTCCACCCCCGTGTGGGTCTCGCCCAGGACGCGGGACTCGCGGTGCACAAGGGCGTCATCGTCGACGAGGAGCTGCGCACCTCCGACCCGCACATCCACGCGATCGGCGACTGCGCCCAGTTCGGGGGCACGGTCTACGGGCTCGCCACCCCGGCGCTCGAACAGGCCGACGTGCTCGCCGAGCTGCTGGCGGGGGACGCGGGCTCCCGCTACACCGGCACCCGCGCCCTGACCCGGCTGACGCTCGCCGGTCAGGACTTCCTCGATCTCGCCGCGTTCGGCGAGCCCGACCCCCGGCCCGGTGACGACGTCATCCAGCTCGCGGACGCCACCCGCGGCACCTACCGCAAGGTCGTCGTCCGCGACGACCGCCTGGTCGGCGGGGTGCTCGTCGGCGAACTCGGCACCGTCGGCGCGCTCGCCCGCGCCTGGGAGGGAGCAGAGCCGCTCCCCGACAACGGCCCTCTGCTCCACCTGCTCACCAACGATGGAGGCTCCTGATGACCGCCACTGGGGCGAACCCCACGATCGTGCTCGTCGGCCATGGCATGGTCGGCCAGCGCTTCCTCGAAGCGCTCGCCGAGCGCGGCCTGACCGCCACGCACCGCGTGGTCGTGCTCTGCGAGGAGCCGCGCCCCGCCTATGACCGTGTGGCATTGACCTCGTACTTCTCGGGCAAGACGCCCGAGGACCTGTCGATGACGGACATGGCGTTCATCGAGAGCCACGGCATCGAGCTGTACGTCGGCGACCCCGCCGAGACCGTGGACCGCGAGGCCCGCAAGGTCACCGCGCGGTCCGGGCAGGTCTTCGAGTACGACGTCCTCGTCCTCGCCACCGGCTCGTACCCGTTCGTGCCGCCCGTTCCGAACAAGGACGCCGAGGGCTGCTTCGTCTACCGCACCATCGAGGACCTCCTCGCGATCGAGGAGTACGCGGGGAGCCGGGCGCGGGTGGGTGCCGTGGTCGGCGGCGGTCTGCTCGGCCTGGAGGCCGCGGGTGCTCTCAAGGGCCTCGGGATCGAGTCGCACATCGTGGAGTTCGCGCCGCGGCTGATGCCGGTGCAGGTCGACGAGGGCGGCGGCGCGGCGCTGCTGCGGACCATCGAGGAGATGGGCCTGTCCGTGCACACCGGGGTGGGCACGCAGGAGATCGTCGTCGGCGAGGACGGCGCGGTCACCGGGATGAAGCTGTCCGACGGCTCCGAACTCGCCACCGACATGGTGGTGTTCTCCGCCGGTGTCCGCCCCCGCGACCAGCTCGCCCGCGACTGCGGTCTGACGGTCGGCGAGCGCGGCGGCATCACCGTCGACGAGCAGTGCCGTACGGTCTCCGACCCGAACGTCTTCGCGATCGGCGAGTGCGCGCTGGCCGCCGACGGCCGGGTGTACGGGCTGGTGGCCCCCGGTTACGAGCAGGCCGAGACGGCCGCCGCGACCATCGCCGCCGACGAGGCCGAGCAGTTGTCGTTCACGGGTGCCGACCTGTCCACCAAGCTGAAGCTGCTCGGCGTGGACGTGGCGTCCTTCGGTGACGCGCACGGCACCGCCGAGGACTGCCTGGACGTCGTCTACTCCGACTCCCGCTCGGGCCTGTACAAGAAGCTGGTCATCGGCCGGGACGGCACGCTCCTCGGCGGCATCCTGGTCGGCGACGCGGAGGCGTACGGCACGCTGAAGGCGTTCACCGGGTCGGTGCCGCCGGTCTCCCCCGAGTCGCTGGTGCTGCCCGCCGGTGCCGGGGAGTCCGCCCAGCTCGGCCCGACCGCGCTGCCGGACGACGCGATCATCTGCTCGTGCAACAACGTCCGCAAGGGCACGATCCGCGAGGCCGTCACCGAGCACAAGTGCACCACCGTGCCCGAGGTGAAGAAGTGCACCAAGGCCGGTACGACCTGCGGCTCCTGTGTGAAGGTCCTCGGCCAGCTGGTCAACGCCGAGCTGGAGGCCGGCGGCGTCGTCGTCGACAAGGGCCTGTGCGCCTGCTTCTCGCAGACCCGCGAGGAGCTGTACGAGATCGTCCTGGCGCTGCGCATCAACACGTACCAGGACCTGCTGGACCGCTACGGCCGCGAGGAGGCCCGGGGCGGCGACGGCTGCGAGATCTGCAAGCCGGCCGTCGGCTCGATCATCGCCTCCCTCGCCCCGACGATCGGCGCCGACGTCTACGTCCTGGACAGCGAGCAGGCGGCCCTCCAGGACACCAACGACCACTTCCTCGCCAACCTCCAGAAGAACGGTTCGTACTCGGTCGTCCCCCGCATCCCCGGCGGTGAGATCACCCCCGAGGGCCTGATCGTCATCGGGGAGATCGCCCGCGACTTCGGCCTCTACACCAAGATCACCGGTGGTCAGCGGATCGACATGTTCGGCGCCCGTGTCGAGCAACTCCCGCTGATCTGGACCCGGTTGGTGGACGCCGGCTTCGAGTCGGGCCACGCGTACGGCAAGTCCCTGCGTACGGTGAAGTCCTGCGTCGGGCAGACCTGGTGCCGCTACGGCGTCCAGGACTCCGTCCGCATGGCGATCGACCTGGAGCTGCGCTACCGGGGTCTGCGCTCCCCGCACAAGCTCAAGTCGGCGGTCTCCGGGTGCGCCCGCGAGTGCGCCGAGGCCCAGTCGAAGGACTTCGGCGTCATCGCCACCACCAACGGCTGGAACCTGTACGTCGGCGGCAACGGCGGCGCCACCCCGCGCCACGCGGACCTGCTGGCGCAGGACCTCTCCGACGCCGAGCTGATCCGCCTGATCGACCGTTTCCTGATGTTCTACATCCGCACGGCGGACCGCCTGGAGCGCACGTCGACCTGGCTGGAGCGGATCCCCGGCGGACTGGACCACGTACGGGACGTGGTGGTGGAGGACTCCCTCGGTATCTGCGAGGAGCTGGAGTCGCTGATGGCCGCGCACGTCTCCCACTACCGCGACGAGTGGGCCGACACCATCAACGACCCCGAGAAGCTCGCCCGGTTCGTGTCCTTCGTGAACGCGCCGGACACCCCCGACCCGGTCGTGGGCTTCGTGCCCGAGCGCGACCAGATCAAGCCCGACCTGCCGCTCCTGTCCATCGGCCTGCGCCCCGCCGAAGACGTCCTGGAAGGAACCGCCCAGCGATGACCCTGGCACCCGAGACCACCGACCTGAAGGTCCAACTGCGGCTCACCGACGGCTGGCTCACGGTCTGCGACCTGAGGGCCCTGCTGCCGGGCCGCGGTGTGGCGGCCCTGCTGCCCGACGGCGAGCAGGTGGCCCTGTTCCGCGACCGCGCGGGCACCCTGTACGCGATCGACAACCGCGACCCGTTCGGCGGCGCGGCGGTCCTCTCCCGCGGCCTCACCGGCTCGCACCAGGGCCGGCCGTTCGTCGCCTCCCCCCTGCTGAAGCAGCGCTTCGACCTGGGAACCGGGCAGTGCCTCGACGACGAGGCGGTGCGCATCAGGACGTACGAGGTGCGGGCGTCGTAAACCCGCCCGTCACTGAGGGGCTCCGGCGCCGGAACGGACACGCACCGTTCCGGCGCCGCCGCGTTCACCCCGGCGGGTACGGGGCGCCGCGGCCCCGGCTCAGGACTTCAGCTGGTCGAACGTCACCCCGGTCAGCCGCTCCGAGCGTTCCCAGAGGAGTTCACCGGCCCGGTCGTCGAGGGTCCAGGGGGCGCGCGGCGACCCGGCGGTCGCGCCGCCCCACATCAGGAACCGGGGGCCGATGAAGGAGTCGGGGGCGACGCCGGGCGCGGTGGCCGCGTACAGCGTGGGCAGGGCGCCCGCGTCGGCGGACTGGGCGAAGAACCGGTTGCCGACCCGCATGAACCGCTCGGTGCCCTTGCGGCCCTCCGCCTTGGCCCCGGCGGTCTGGAGGTTCGTCGCCGCGTAGCCGGGGTGGGCGGCCGCGGCGACGACGTCGGAACCGGCCGCCGCGAGCCGCCGGGCCAGCTCGTGCGTGAACAGCAGATTGGCCGTCTTGGAACGGCCGTACGCCAGCCAGCGCCCGTACGTGCGCGCGGTGTCCAGGTCGTCGAGGTCGATGTTGGCGCGCAGGTGCATCCCGCTGGAGAGGGTCACGACCCGCGCGCCGGCGGTGGCGAGCAGCAGGGGCGCCAGCAGGCCGGTGAGCGCGAAGTGCCCGAGGTGGTTGGTGCCGAACTGCGTCTCGAACCCGTCGGCGGTACGGCCCTCGGCCACGGCCATCACACCCGCGTTGTTGATCAGCAGGTCGAGCCGCTCGTACGTCTCCTCGTACGCGGCGGCGAACTCCCGCACGGAGGCGAGGTCCCCGAGGTCCAGCCGCAACAGCTCGACATGGCCGCCGGGCACCTCGCCCCTCATCCGCTCCAGGGCGGCGAGACCCCGCGCCTCACTGCGGCAGGCGAGCACGACCCGGGCCCCGCGCCGGGCGAGTTCACGGGCGGCGACGTACCCGATGCCACTGTTGGCACCGGTCACGACGGCGACACGACCGCGCTGCACCGGAATGTCGCCCACGTTCCACCCGGCCATACCGCCACCCTCCCGAAAGCGAAGCGTTCCCGACACCGCCAGCGTAGGAGCAGGCGGCACGCTTGTCTGCGGGTGAGACACGCCCCGGACCGGCTTCCGAGCCGTGGGGGAAGCGGGGCGCAGCCCGGCCTCCCAGGGGCGCGGGAACCGCCGGTGCCCGCGGGCCGCGGGCCGCGGGGGAAGCGGGGCGCAGCCCCGGCTTCTCAGGGGCGCGGGGAACTGCGCGAGCGACCACGACGGACGCCGCACTCGCCGACGCACCCCCGCCCCCGAGCTGGAAGGCGCCCTACCAACCGGCCCGAGCCTCCTCCACCCCCTCCGGCATCGGCCGCGTGTCGAGATAGAACCACTCGGCATCGGGCCCGGGCCCGGCCGACCCGGCCGGCACCTGCACCGCCGCCGCCGGCACAGGCACAGGCGGAGCCTCCGGCCGCGGCGGCACCGCCCCCCGCTCCGCCCCCCGCCCCTCGGGGACCGACCCCGTCAGCTCCGGCATCAGCAGTTCGACCCGCACCCCCCCTCCCCGCTGCTGCGCCACGAACTCCTCCACCTGGCTACGGCACGCATGGTCGAGATGCGTGACCCCCAGCAGATCGAGCCGGATCCGCGGCTTCCCGGAGGCCGCCGCGTTCTCCAACGCGTCGATCAACCGCGGCAACCGCAGAAACGTCGCGTTGCCCGCCATGACGACCTTCGCCGTGTCGTCCTCGATGTGCTGCCGCACCACGGTCTGCGACATCCGCAGCGCGGCCAGCACGACACCCGCCGCGAGCCCGAACAGCACCCCTTCGAGCAGCGCCGTCGCCGTGATCACGAGCGTCGTCAGCGTCATGACGGCGAACTCCCCGCGGTCCTGCCGCCACATCTTGGGGAACTCCTCCGGCGCGAACAGTTTCCACCCGCTGTGCACCAGCACGCCCGCGAGCACGGAGATCGGGATGAGGGCGAGCACCTGCGGCAGCAGCAGCGCGAAGGCGAGCAGCCAGAGCCCGTGGAGCGTACGGGAGAGCCGTGTCTTGGCCCCGGCCTGCACATTCGCCGAACTCCGGGCGACGACGGCGGTGATGGGCAGCGCGCCGAGGAGACCGGCGACCGTGTTGCCCGCGCCCTGCGCGATCAGCTCGGTGTTGTAGCGGGTGCGCGGCCCGTCGTGCATCCGGTCCACCGCGGCGGCGGTGAACAGGCTCTCCGCCGAGGCGATCACCGTGAACGTGAGGATCGCCGTGATGATCCCCGCGTCGGCGAGCCCGGCGAGCTGTCCCGGTCCGGGTACGTCCACGGAGGCCAGCAGGTTGCCCACCTGGAGCGTCCGCACCTCGACGCCGGGCAGGGAGGCGACGGCGATCCCGATGCCGACCGCCACGAGCGCGGCCGGGATCTTCTTGACGGCGGCCGGACCGGGCAGCCGCTTCCACTGGAAGCTCAGTACGACGGTGACGATGCCGAGCCCGGCGGCGACGAGCGCCTGCGGATCGGTCACGGTGTCGGCGATCAGCGCGGGGACTCCGGCCATGTTCTCGATGGGGGTGCCCGGCGCCTTGGCGTCGGTCATCGGGTACAGCTGGCTGAACATCAGCGGCAGTCCGATGCCGGCGAGCATGCCCTGGACGACGGCTAGGGAGATCGCCTGGAACATCCGGCCCAGTCTGACCAGGCCCAGCACGATCTGGAGGATGCCGGAGAAGAGGACGATGACACCGAGCATGGCGACGCCGAACTCCATCACCGTCTCGGCGACCAGTGCGGCGAGCCCGGCCGCCGGCCCGCTGACCTGGAGGGTGCTGCCGCGCGCCGCGCCGACCACGAGACCGCCGATCACCCCGGAGATGATGCCCAGTTCGGCGGGGACCCCGGAGGCGACGGCCACGCCGATGCAGAGCGGCAGCGCGACGAGGAACACGACGAGGGAGGCGGTGATCTCGGTACCGAGGTCGCCCCGCCCACCGCCCCGGCCGCCGCCCCGGCCCCGCCCGGCACGCTTCGTCGAGGCGGAGGGCCCGGCGGGAGCATCCGGGACCGCAGCCGAGGCGGGGGTCTCCCGGGCCGGAGCCGAGGGCGGCCCCCACTCCGCTCCCCCGGGGCCGCCGTGCCAGTCGGTCGCGGCGGGCCTCCGGTGGGCGCCCGCCGCGTGCCGGCCGTGTGCGCCGCTCATGAGCCGTGCACCTCGAAGCCGCCGTCCTCGTCGAGTTCATGGATCGTGCCGGTGTCGATCTCGTAGTACCAGCCGTGCAACCGCAGCCGTCCGGCGTCCAGTTGCTGCCGGGCGACGGGGTACTCGCGGAGCACGGCGAGCTGGTTGCGGATGTTCAGCTGGACGACCTCCCGCAGGGCGGGGTCGTCGGACACGGCGGCGACCCCCGTGACGGGCCCGTCCTCACCGTCCGCCGGGCCTCCGTCGCGCAGGACGGGGGCGAGCGCGGGGCGGGCGTAGTCGAGCCACGCGTCCACCCGGGGCAGCCCGGACAGGTCGGCGCGGTACTTCAGCGCGCCCATCGCCCCGCAGTGCGAGTGCCCGCAGACGACGATGTCCTGAACGCCGAGCACCTCCAGTGCGTACTCGATGGTGGCGGCCTCGCCGGAGGCCGCTCCGTACGCGTCGTGCGGCGGCACGATGTTGCCCGCATTCCGTAGCTCGAATATCTCTCCGGGGCGCGCCCCGGTGATCAGCGCGGGAATCACCCGCGAGTCCGAGCAGGTAATGAACAACGCCTCGGGAAATTGCCCGACGGCGAGTTTCCGGTATTCGTCGCTCTCGAAGTCGACCCGGCGCCTGAACGACCGGGCGCGATCCAGCAACGCCTTCATCTTGCCCTCCTAGCTGCTTCCGACCAGGTAGGACGACCGTAGGGGGGCGATGACCAGAGGAAGGTTAAGCGAACACTAAAACGCCGCCAGGGTTTCCACAGATTTCAGCCAGGGCGCGCTTCTCCGCAGGTCGACCGGCTGAATACAAGCGGTTTCTGAGGGTCATTTCACAATGCTCCGGATTCACTGCGCATCACTGTTCGGTCTCTTGTAGCGTGGTCGACCCCACAGCACGGGAACCGTGTTGTACGGACCCTTTGGAGAGACAGGACGCCATGGGCGTACGAGTGCTGCTCATCGAGGACGACGAGACGATCGCCGAACCGCTCACCGACGGGCTGCGCCACTTCGGCCTGACGGTCCACCACGTGGCCACCGGCGCGGACGGCTTGAGAGGTCCGCACGGCGATGTCGTCCTGCTGGATCTCGGTCTGCCCGACATGGACGGTATCGACGTCTGCCGTGGCATCCGCCGGTCCTCCGACGTCCCCATCATCATCCTCAGCGCGCGGGGCGAGGAGGCCGACCGCGTCCTGGGCCTGGAGCTGGGCGCCGACGACTACCTGGCGAAACCATTCAGCATCCGCGAGCTGGTGGCCCGGATCCGGGCGGTGTCCCGACGACACCGACGGCCCGGGCCGGAGGCGGGGCCACGGGACGCGACCGGCGCGCGGCGCGACATCGGCGCCTCGCCCCAGTACGACTGGGCGACGGCGTACGAGACGCCCGCGCACGGCACCCGTGTGAACGAACACCCTGTGCACGAACCCCCTCTCCGCGACCACACCGTCCACGAACCCCCTGCCTACAGCCCTCCCGTCCACGAACCCCCCGCCTACAGCCCTCCCGTCCACGAACCCCCCGCCTACAGCCCTCCCGTCCACGAACCCCCTTCCTACGAGCCGCCCGTCTACGAGCCCCCTGTCTACGCACCCCCCTCCTACGAACAGGCCCCGGCCGAACCCCGTGGCGTCTCCGGTGTGGGCGGCACCGGCGGCGCGGGCGACCGTTCCGCGCCGTCGCCCGGGCCGCTGGTCGTGGACCGGCGGACCCGGCAGGTGTGGGTGGGGGACGTGCCGGTCGCGCTGACGCCGAAGGAGTTCGAGCTGCTGGCGCTGCTCACCGAGGACCCGGGGGCGGTCTACTCCCGGCAGGAGATCCTCAACCGCGTCTGGGACGACCACTACCAGGGCCCCACCAAGACCCTGGACGTCCATGTCGCCACCCTGCGCCGCAAGCTGGGCGACCCGGCGTGGATCCAGACCCTGCGGGGTGTCGGCTTCCGGCTCGCCGTGCGCGGACCCGGGCCGGGGCAGGGCCGTGGCCCGGGGCCCGGCCCGGGCCGGCACCACACGCCCGAGGCGGCGGCCTCATGACCCGTCGGCTGCTGCTGAGCTACCTCAGCCTCGCCGCCCTCGTCCTGCTGGGCCTGGAGATCCCGCTGGGCTTCGTCTACTCGCGGGCCGAACGCGAGCGGATCGTGAACTCCGCCAATGACGAGGCCGAGTCGGTGGCCGCGTTCGCCGCGCTGTCCCTCGCCGCCCGGCGTCCGGACGAACTCGCCGAACGGGCCGCGCACTGCGCCGAACGCATCGGCGGCAAGGTGGTCATCGTCGACGCGCGGGGGAACCTGCTGGCCACCTCCCACGACCTGTCCCCGCAGGAGCGGCGGGACCTGGCCTCCCTCCCTGAGATCTCCGCCGCGCTCAGGGGCCGCGCCACCACCGACGTCCGCACGACGACGACCGGCGGGGTCCACTACCTGTCCGTGGCGGCCCCCGTGGGCCACACACCCACGGCCACAACCGCCGGCACCGCCCCGGCCTCGGCCGCCGCCCCGGTCCCAGCCGCCTCCACGGTCACGCACGCGGGTGCCCGTACGACCCCCCGCTCCGCCGTGCGGACGGCCGCCGACGAGGTCCCGGCCTCCGTCGGCGCGACCCAGGGTGCCGTGCGCGTCACCCTGCCCACGACCATGGTGCACGCGCGCGTGTTCGCGGTGTGGCTGCTGCTCGTGCTGGCCGGGCTGGCGGTGCTCGCCGGTGTCGCCGTGGCGGCGTTCGCGTTCGCGCGGTGGGCGGGGCGGCCCATCCGGCAGTTGGAGGAGGCCACGCATCGTCTCGCCGAGGGCGGGGCGGCCACCTCCGTGAAGGTCACCTCGGGCCCGCCGGAGGTGCTCCGCCTGGCGGCTGCCTTCAACACGACGGCCGCCCGGCTGGAACACCTGCTGGCCTCCCAGCGGGCCTTCGCCGGGGAGGCGTCGCACCAGCTGAAGACGCCGCTGGCGGCGCTGCGCCTGCGTCTCGAAAACCTGGAGCCGGACATCGCCCGGCCGGCCCGGCCGAGCCTCGACGCCGCCGTCACCGAGACCGACCGGCTGGCCCGGATGGTCGAGGGACTGCTCGCGATGGCCCGCCTGGAGGAGGCGGCGGCCATCCCGGTCCAGGTCGACGTGGGCGCGATCTGCGCGGAACGGCACCGCACCTGGGGCCCGTTGTTCGAACGGGAAGGCGTCTCGCTGGTCCTCTTCGCGGGCAGCGTGGGCCCGGTGACGGCACTGCCCGGGGCCGTGGAGCAGCTCCTCGACAACCTGCTCTCCAACGCGCTGCGGGCCTCGCCGTCCGGCAGCACGGTCACCATGGAGCTACGGCTCCTCGCCCCCGCCCGGCGGAGCCTGCGCGACGCCCGGCCCGCCTGGGTCGACCTCCATGTCACCGACGAGGGGCCCGGAATGACGGCCGAACAGCGGGCCCGCGCCTTCGACCGCTTCTGGCGCGCCCCCGGCGCCCCCAAGGGCGGCACGGGGCTCGGTCTCTCCCTCGTCCAGCGGCTCGCGCACGCCAGCGGCGGCGAGGTCACGCTCCACGAGGCGGCCACGGGCGGCCTGGACGCCGTCGTCCGCCTGCCCTCGGCGCAGCCGCCGGCCCCGCCCGGCGGCCACGGCCTCGGTACACGCCCCGGTCCGCGCAAGCGCGAGGCGCCACCGCTGCCCGCGTGAACCGGCGCGCGCCTCGTCGGGGGGCGGACCTTCTCCAGCCAGCGCGGCACCAGCGGCAGTTCGTCGGGCGGCATCACGTACGAGGTGACGGGACCGTTCCGCACCTGAGCAATTTCCGAGGGAACCTGAGGAAACCTGAGGAAACCCGAGGGAATGTCGAACCCTTTTTCCACGCCAAACTCGTTCGATTTTCCTTCTGCTAGGTTCTGCGCGTGGTCTTGCCCAAAGAATCGGGGCCGGTGAGCCCCGGAATCGGCATCCGCCCGCGCAAGGTTCTCCTCGCGGCATGCGGTACTCGCGGGGACGTACAACCGTTCCTCGCACTGGCCGTGGCGCTCCGTCGCCACGGCCACACACCGTTATTGGCCGCGCCGCCGTCCTACGCGTCCGAATCCGCCGCGTACGGGGTGGATTTCGCGGCGATCGACGACGGCCCGACCAGGATTCTCGACGAGCCGGAAACCCAACGGACCATCGACGGCGGGCTGGCGGGAGTACGCGGGAAGATCGCGGCGGCCCGCACGGTCACCCGCCTCAAGCAATTGATGATTCCCTCGCTGCGGGATGTCGCCGCCATCGCCCACGATCACGGGGATGTGGCGGCGGTGGTGCATTCCGCGGCGTCTCCCGCCCAGCACGTGGCGGACATGCTGGACGTGCCGGCCGTCGTCGTCGCCCTACAGCCCGGCTGGATTCCCACCGATGAATTCCCCTGCCCGCTGCTGCCGTTGCCGAGGGTGCCCCGTTTCCTGAACCGCAGCACCTACGCCGTGGTGACGGCGGCCCAGCGCTCCCGTGAGGTGGAGCGCTGGCGGACCACGGAACTGGGGCTCGCGGCCCGCCGCCACGGCGCCCGGAGGTGGCTGCGCGACCCCGAGGGCAAACGGCGGCCCGTCCTGCAGTCGTTCAGCCGGCATGTGACCCCCGTCGACCCGGCCTGGGGCGACGCCGTCCGCACCACCGGCTTCTGGTTCCTGCCCCGGCGCCCCGACTGGACGCCGCCCACGGAACTGGCCCGGTTCCTGGACGAGGGGGAGCCGCCCGTCTACATCGGCTTCGGCAGCATGACCGGCACCCGGGCGCGCCGGAACAACGCCCTGGTCACGGAGGCGGTGCGTCTCGCGGGGGTGCGTGCCGTCGTCGCGACGGGGTGGGGCGGCATCGAGCCCGGCCCGCCGGCTCGGGACGTCCTGACGATCAGGGAGGCGCCGCACGACTGGCTCTTCCCTCGGACGGCGGCGGTCGTCCACCACGGCGGCCCCGGCACCGTCGGAGCCGCGCTCGCCGCGGGCCGCCCCCAGGTCCTCTGCCCCCACATGGGCGACCAGTCCCACTGGTCCGCGCGGATGCGGGCCCTGGGCGTGGCACCCGCGCCCCTCGCGGCCCGGCACCTCACGGCGGCACGGCTCGCGGAGGCGATCGGCCGGGCGGTGGAGGACCGCCGACTGCGGCACCGGGCGACGGAGATGGCCCCCGTGATCCGCTCCGAGGACGGCGTCGACACGGCGGTGAACTCCCTCCTGAGCCACTTGATGTGATCCTCTCCCCGACGCACACGAACAGAGAGCCCCGGAGTGCTGCAGATTCCTTTCACCGAAGCCCGTATCGCGCCCGGAACCGTGCTGTCCTGGTCCCTGCGCACCCAGCACTCCCCCCTTTCCGGCGAGGAGAATCAGGCCGTCGCTCTCACGTCCGCCTCCTTCAACCAGGACAAGCACCATTCGTCGTCCCAGGCGACGCGGAGCACGAATGACGGCATCGCCAGTTCCATCACCGTCACCTTCGAGATCGACGGCCCGCTCGACATCGCCGCACTGGAATCCGCCTTCCTTCTCCTCGTGCGCCGGCATGAAGTGCTGCGCTGTGAATTCCAGCGGCTGGCCGGTGATCTGAACTGCACGGCCCTCTCCCCCGATTCCATCTCCCTGGAGGCCGAGGAGGTCGGCCATTTCCACACCGCGGAGGAACTTCACACCCATCTGGACAAGGAGTTCAAGAGCCTCGACACACTGTCCTGGCCGCTGTTCCTGATGGGCGCGGTGGTCCGGGAGTCCCACACGACGGTCTATCTCTGTTTCGACCACATCGTGTGCGACGGCATGTCGATGCCCGTGGTCGTGAACGAGATGCAGACGGCGTACACGGCGCTCACGGATGGCCGTCGTCCCGATCTGCCGCCCGTGGCCAGCTATCTGACCTTCGGGGACGCGCAACGCCGCCGCTGGTCGACCCTGCGGCCCGACGACGACCGGCTGGCGTACTGGAAGGGCTTCATCGCCTCCAACGGCGGGTTCTTCCCCCGGTTCCCCTTCGACATCGGTGTGCCGGACGACCGCCTGTACCCGCTGGTGAACCGGAGCCACCGGCTGCTGGACGCGGCCGGGACGGACGCCCTCGCGGCGGGTGCCCGGGCTGCGGGCGGCAGTGTCTTCACCGGTGTGCTGGCGGCGGCCGCGACGGCGCAGCGCCGACTGGGCGGCCCGGCGGTGTACCGGGGTCTGCTGCCGGTCAGCGAGCGCGGCGAGGCGGTGTGGGAGCACTCCGTGGGCTGGTTCGTGAACACGGTGCCCATCGAGTTCGAGGTGGGCGAGGGGTGCGAGGAGCGCGTCGGGGACCACGCCGCCACCTTGGCGGGGGCGCGGGCCGCGTACGCCGAGATGCAGCGGCACGTGGGCGTCCCCTTCGTGCGCGCCTGGGAGCTGCTCGCACCGGAGTCGTTCTCCCTGCACCACTGGCCGTTCGCCGTGAACTTCTTCTCGTACATCGACTTCCGCAGGACTCCCGGCGGGGAGCGGCACCCCCTGTGGAACCCGAAGCTGCATGTGTGGGCGGCCCGCGGCAACGGCGTCAGCCACTGGTTCCACCGGACGGCGGACGGCCTGTACGTCAACACGCTGCACGTCGAGACACCCGAGGCACAGGAGATCAGTGACGCGCTGAACGACGCGCTCGTGGGGGTGCTGCGGGAGATCGGCGACGGGCGGGTCGGGGCCGCCTCGCCGGCGCCGCTCCCCCGGCCGTCCCGATCACGGGGCGGCCGGCTCAGCGGAACTCGTGAGTGACCTCGATCAGGCCGACGAGGTGCGCGTTGAACTCGTCGAGCTCCTCGGCGGGCACCCACAGCTCCAGGATCGTCTCGCCGCCGGCCTGGCGCACCGGGTAGCGGCGCAGGAACCCGGTCTCGACCTCGAACCGGGTCACGAAGCCGGCCCCGCTGTGCTTCACGTTCCAGTCCCGCGCGATCCTCACGGCGTAGTCCTCGTTGAGGACGGGGTAGAAGATCGGCTGCTCGGGCAGGCGCGGCGGCCAGGCCCTCCACCCCGACTCCCGCACCAGCGCGAGCTCCTCGGGGCCGGTGGGTCGCCACAGCGTGGTCGTCTCGGACGGCGTGGGGCGCGGCGTACTCACGGAACTCACCTTCGGGGGCGGGCCGACTGCCGGAGCGCGGTCGGCGGAGCCCCCGACGCTACCGACAGCCCGGCTCCGCGGGCCACGGAGTTTCCCTCGTACGCGGAGGGCGGCACCCCCCGCACGGGGTGCCGCCCTCTTTTCGTGATCCGGAACCGCCGCCCATCGGTGAGGGTCGGTCGGGGACAAGCGGCGGTTCCGGGGTCCGGGGTGCGAGGCGGGCGCCTCGCGATGACCGCTAGCGGTGGTCGCTGCCCTCCGACTGGGTCGCCGCGCGGCCGGCCTCCAGGCGGGCCACCGGGATGCGGAACGGGGAGCAGGAGACGTAGTCGAGACCGACCTCGTGGAAGAAGTGGACCGACTCGGGGTCGCCGCCGTGCTCGCCGCAGACGCCGAGCTTGAGGTCGGGGCGGGTGGCTCGGCCGGCCTCGGCGGCCAGCTTGACCAGGGAGCCCACACCGTCCTTGTCGATGGTCTCGAACGGGCTGACGCCGAAGATGCCCTTCTCCAGGTAGGCCGTGAAGAAGCTCGCCTCCACGTCGTCCCGGCTGAAGCCCCACACCGTCTGGGTGAGGTCGTTCGTGCCGAAGGAGAAGAACTCCGCCGCCTCCGCGATCTGACCGGCGGTCAGCGCGGCCCGCGGCAGCTCGATCATCGTGCCGATCGCCAGCTTCAGCTGCGTACCGGTCGCCGCCTCGACCTCCGCGACGACCTGGTCGGCCTCCTCGCGGACGATCTCCAGCTCCTGCACCGTGCCGACGAGCGGAATCATGATCTCGGCGCGCGGGTCGCCCTTGGCGTTCTTCCGCTCGGCCGCCGCCTCCGCGATGGCCCGCACCTGCATGGTGAACAGGCCGGGGATGACCAGGCCGAGGCGGACGCCGCGCAGACCCAGCATCGGGTTCTGCTCGTGCAGCCGGTGGACGGCCTGGAGGAGCCGGAGCTCGTTCTCGTGGGGCTCCTGGCGGGACTCCGCCAGGGCGACCCGGACCGACAGCTCGGTGATGTCGGGCAGGAACTCGTGCAGCGGCGGGTCGAGGAGACGGATCGTCACCGGCAGTCCGTCCATCGCCGAGAACAGCTCGACGAAGTCCTGCTTCTGCAGCGGGAGCAGCGCCTTCAGGGACTCCTCGCGCTCCGTCTCCGTGTCGGCCAGGATCAGCCGCTCGACGAGCTCACGCCGGTCGCCGAGGAACATGTGCTCGGTGCGGCACAGTCCGATGCCCTGGGCGCCGAAGCGGCGGGCGCGCAGCGCGTCCTCGGCGTTGTCCGCGTTGGCGCGGACCCACAGCCGGCGCTTGCGGTCGGCGAAGGCCATGATCCGGTGGACGGCCTCGACCAGTTCGTCGGCGTCGTTGGCGCCGGCGTGCATCCGGCCCTCGAAGTACTCCACGACCGGGGACGGGACGACCGGGACCTCGCCCAGGTAGACCTTGCCGGACGAGCCGTCGATGGAGATGAGGTCGCCCTCCTCCACCACGTGCCCGCCGGGCACGGTCATCCGGCGGCGCTTGGTGTCGACCTCCAGCTCCTCGGCGCCGCAGACACAGGTCTTGCCCATGCCGCGGGCGACGACGGCCGCGTGGGAGGTCTTGCCGCCGCGCGAGGTCAGGATGCCCTCGGCGGCGATCATGCCGTCGAGGTCGTCGGGGTTGGTCTCCCGGCGGACGAGGATGACCTTCTCGCCGGACCGGGACCACTTCACGGCGGTGTACGAGTCGAAGACGGCCTTGCCGACGGCCGCGCCCGGCGAGGCGGCGATGCCCCGGCCGACCTGCTGGACCTTCGCCTCCTCGTCGAAGCGGGGGAACATCAGCTGCGCGAGCTGCGCCCCGTTGACGCGCTGGAGCGCCTCGGCCTCGTCGATGAGGCCCTGGTCGACGAGCTGGGTGGCGATCCGGAAGGCGGCGCCCGCCGTGCGCTTGCCGACACGGGTCTGGAGCATCCACAACTGGCCGCGCTCGATGGTGAACTCGATGTCGCAGAGGTCCTTGTAGTGGTTCTCCAGCGTCTCCATGATCTGCATCAGCTGGTCGTACGACTTCTTGTCGATCGACTCCAGCTCGGCCAGGGGGACGGTGTTGCGGATGCCCGCGACGACGTCCTCGCCCTGGGCGTTCTGCAGGTAGTCGCCGTAGACGCCCTGGTGGCCGGAGGCGGGGTCGCGGGTGAAGGCGACGCCGGTGCCGGAGTCGGGGCCGAGGTTGCCGAAGACCATGGAGCAGACGTTGACGGCGGTGCCGAGGTCGTGCGGGATGCGCTCCTGGCGGCGGTAGAGCTTCGCGCGGTCGCCGTTCCAGGAGTCGAAGACGGCCTTGATGGCCAGGTCCATCTGCTCGCGGGCGTCCTGCGGGAAGTCCCGGCCGGCCTCCTTCTTGACGATCTTCTTGAAGGTGGTGACCAGCTTCTTGAGGTCGGCGGCCTCCAGCTCGGTGTCGACCGTGACGTTCTTGGTCTCCTTGGCCTTGTCGAGGGCGTCCTCGAAGAGTTCGCCGTCGACGCCGAGGACGGTCCTGCCGAACATCTGGATGAGCCGGCGGTAGGAGTCCCACGCGAAGCGCTCGTCGCCTGCCTGGTCGGCGAGGCCCTTCACGGACTTGTCGGAGAGGCCGATGTTCAGGACGGTGTCCATCATGCCGGGCATGGAGAACTTGGCGCCGGAACGGACCGAGACGAGGAGCGGGTCGTCTGCCTGGCCGAGCTTCTTGCCCATGCGCTTCTCGAGCGCCTCCAGATGGGCGCTCACCTCGTCACGCAGTGCCGCAGGCTCGTCACCGCTGTCCAGGTAGACCTTGCAGGCCTCGGTGGTGATGGTGAAGCCGGGAGGCACCGGAAGACCGAGGTTGGTCATCTCGGCGAGGTTCGCGCCCTTGCCACCGAGGAGGTCCTTGAGGCCCTTGTTGCCCTCGGTGAAGTCATAGACGAACTTCACGCCCTCAACGCTCTGAGCTACGTGGCCTACGTGGGGATCTTTGTTTTCCGACACAGGTCCCAACTCCTTGAGGACGCGGTGGCTGCCCTGACGGCGAGGAACATACCCAGATCGAAGGCTCCTGGGTACGTCCACTTGCGCGTCATGCGCCTGTAACCACCCGTCCGCCAGCAGATCGAAAGTCAAGGCTTGGCAAGGTGGTGAACGCCGATGTGTTCACCTCTTGAAGGCGACATGGCGCGGAACCCGCCATCTGCGCTCAGATGAGCGGCAATAAACACGTCTGAGTTCGCACGATGAACGATCAAGGGGTGGCACTGAGTGCCACCCCTTGAAGACCCAGAACCGCCCATGATCCGCTCATCTGAGCGCAACCCTTATCAGGGGTGGCGAGAATCACGCGTTCACGGAGGCCGGGATTTCACCATGCGGACCGCCGCACGGGACGGAAACCCGCCTGTCACACGCCCGGCGGACCCACCGTCACACACCGAGGGCCGCGAGCCGCTCCTCCGCTCGTTCGGGCGCGTACAGGTACTCGACGACCAGGGCGCCCGCCCCGACCAGCCCCGCCCGCTCCCCGAGCCGGGAGGTGACGACGTCCAGGTGGGCCGTGGAGCGCGGCAGCGCCCGCTGGTAGAGCAGTTCGCGGACGCCCGTGAGGAAGGGGGTTCCGGCCAGGTCCCCGGCGATCATCAGGACGCCGGGGTTCAGCAGGGTCACCACCGTCGCCAGGACGTCGCCCACGGAGCGGCCCGCCTCCCGCGCGAGGGCGGTCGCACCGGGATGCCCGGCGACGAGCAGGTCGCGCACATCGGAGCCGGAGGCCGCCGGAACCCCGGCCTCGCTCAGCCGCCGTGCGACGGCGCCGCCGCTCGCGACCGCCGCCAGACAGCCGTAGGACCCGCACTTGCACTGGGCGTCCGCGCCGGCGGGCACCCGGATGTGGCCGATGTCGCCGGCGCCGCCGTCGACGCCCCGGTAGATCGAGCCGCCGACCACCACGCCGGCGCCGATACCCGTGGACACCTTGACCAGCGCGAACGCCGAGCAGTCCGGGTATCCCGTGCGCTGTTCGCCGTACGCCATGAGGTTGGCGTCGTTGTCGACGAGGACCGGGACGCCGGGCGGCCCGGCCGCGTGGTCGGCGAAGGCGCGGGACAGCCGGCCGCGTATGTCGTAGCCGTCCCAGCCGGGCATGATCGGCGGCTGCACCACCCGGCCGGTGTCCATGTCGACCGGCCCGGGCACCGCGAGGCCGATGCCGCAGACCGCGTCGGCCGAGTGCCCCGCCTTCTCCAGCAGTTCGGCGAACCAGCGCCCGAGGCCGTCCAGGACGGCCTCGGGGCCGTCCTCGATGACGAGGGTGCCGCTGTGCTCGGCCTGTATCTCGCCGGTGAGGGAGAGGACGGCGGCGCGGGCGTGGCGGGTGTCGAGGTCGGCGGCGAGGACGACCGCGTGCTCGTCGTCGAACTCCAGTGTGATGGAAGGGCGTCCACCGAGCGGGGAGCCGACCGGGCCGCCGGCGCCCTCACGGAGCCAGCCCGCGCGGAACAGCCGGTCGAGGCGCTGACCGACCGTGGCCCGGGACAGGCCCGTCGCCTGCTGGAGCGCGCCACGGGTGGTGGCCCGGCCGCTGCGGACCAACTCCAGCAGATCTCCTGCACCGGCGTGACTACCCACCTTCACGACCTCCCGTTCGCGTGGTCCCTCACCCGATCATCCCCGCACCGGCGGCCCGCCGACGCACCGCTCCCGCGATCGTCCGCGGACCGATCCGCGCGACCGCTTGCGCTCACCCTCTTGCGTTCCCCAACTCTGCATTACATATTGAGTTTTGCGTGTTAAATAGACGTAACCCTACGGTACCCACAGCCGAACCGGTCGGCACCTTGTCCTCGGGGAGCCCTGAGTGGATCGCACAACCCAGCTCACAGCCCGCCGACCAGGCACGGGCGTCCGTCATGAAGGCGCTGTATACGATCCGGGGATCCGGGCCGGGTCGCTGCACCGGGGGGCCTCCGAGGTGCTGGAGGGCAACTGGACGGGGACGTCCACGGTCCCCTCCCGCCGGCTGTACCCCCACCAGTGGTCGTGGGACTCGGCGTTCATCGCGATCGGGCTGCGCCATCTGTCGCCGCTGCGGGCGCAGACCGAACTGGAGACCCTGCTCGACGCGCAGTGGGGGGACGGACGGATCCCGCACATCGTCTTCAACCCCTCGGTGCCGCTGGAGGCGTACTTCCCGAGCCCCGACTTCTGGCGCTCCTCGACCGCGGGGCGCGCTGCGGGCGCCCCGCGCACCACCCAGACCTCCGGCATCGTGCAGCCACCGGTGCACGCGCTGGCCGCGTGGCTGGTGCACCGCTCCGACCCCGGGCTCTCCCGGGCGCGCGGCTTCCTGCCCCGGGTGTACCCGCGGCTCGCGGCCTGGCACCGCTATCTGCTGCACCGCCGGGACCTGGGCGACGGCGGCCTGGCCTCGGTCGTCCACCCCTGGGAGCAGGGCATGGACAACAGCCCCGCCTGGGACGCGCCCCTGTCCCGGGTGGCCCCGGCCCCGGCCCGCTCCTTCCGCCGCGCCGACCTCGACCACGGCGCGGCCGAGGACCGGCCGACGGATCTGGACTACGGGCGGTACGTGCGGCTGGCGACGGACTACCGGGACGGGGGGTACGCCGACGGGCGGGGTGAGTTCGCCGTCGAGGACCCCGCCTTCAACGCCCTGCTCATCGCCTCCGAGCACGCCCTGGCCCGTATCGCCGCGGAGTTGGGGGCGACCGGCACGGCCCGCGACGCCCGCGCGGAACGGCTGACGGCGGCCCTGGTGGAGCGGCTGTGGGACCCGGCGGAGGAGATGTTCCTGTGCCGGGACGTCATCGGTGGCGGTCTCGTCCCCGAGCGCGGTGTCTCCGGACTGCTGCCCCTGCTCGTGCCCGGCCTGCCCCGCGAGATCGTCGCCGCCCTCGTGCGGACGGCGCACGGACCGCACTTCGGGCTCGGGGACACCACCCGGCTCGTGCCGTCGTACGACCTGCTGGGCGAGGCGTTCGATCCGCACCGCTACTGGCGGGGCCCGGCCTGGTTCAACACCAACTGGATGCTGGAGCGGGGCCTGCGGCTCCACGGGGAGCTGGGGCGGGCGGACGCGCTGCGGACGGCGCTGCTGGAGACCGCGGGCGCCTCCGGTTTCGCCGAGTACGTCGACCCGTACACGGGCGAGCCCTGCGGCGCCCTCGGTTTCAGCTGGACCGCCGCGCTCGCCCTCGATCTGCTGCACCAGGACGACCACGGCCGACGGAGCGGTGACGGACCGGACCGCGACGACCGGCACCACGACGACCGGGCCGGATTCGATACGTGCGACATGAGTGACCAGGGAGGGGACCGGCGATGACGGACCGGCATCATCTGCTCGTGCGCGGCGGCACGTTCGCCGCCGTGGGCGACGGCGGCGACATCAGCGGGCGGCGGGGCGGCAGTTCCCCGGACGGGTTGTTCGTACGGGACGCACGGCATCTGAGCCGGTGGCAGCTCACCGTCGACGGCGCCGTCCCCGAGACGCTCACCCCGGTCGGCGACGGCGACACCGCACGGTGCGTGCTCGTCCCCCGGGGCGGGCGCCAGGAACCGCCCGCGTACACGCTCTTCCGGGAACAGGCCGTCTCCGACAGCGCGTTCGTCGAAGGGCTGCGCGTCACCAGCAACCGTCCGGTGCCGACGACGGTCCGGATCGCGCTCACCGTGGACGCCGACTTCACCGACCAGTTCGAGCTGCGCTCCGACTTCCGTACGTACGCCAAGACCGGCGCCGTCCGAAAGCGTGAGGTCCTCGACGACGGGGTGGAGTTCAGCTACCGGCGCGGTGAGTGGCGGTCCTGCACGACGGTCACGGCCGAACCCGCGCCGGACGCCGTGGAGGAGACCGGGACGGGCGCGCGACGCCTCGTCTGGGCGCTGGACCTGGAGCCGCACGGCTCGGTGGAGCTGACCCTGCGGGTGATGGCCCGCCCGCACGGCGACCGGCGGCCCCTGCGCGTACCGGCCTCCCCGGCCTCCGTGACGCACCAGGTCCTCGCCTCCGAGGGCGAGTTCATGGAGGGCGTCGCCTTCCCGACCGGCTGGCCGGAGCTGGCCGCGGCCTGCGCGCGGGGCCTCGCCGATCTCGCCGCGCTCCAGGTCCCCGCGACCGGACCGGACGGCGAGAACCTCCGGGTGCCGGCGGCCGGGGTGCCCTGGTTCCTGACCCTCCTCGGCCGCGACGCGCTGCTGACGTCGCTGTTCACCCTGCCCTACCGCCCGGAACCGGCCGCCGCCACGCTCCTCGCGCTCGCCGCCACCCAGGCCACCGAGGTCGGTGTGGACGCGGTCGCCCAGCCCGGCAAGATCGTCCACGAGGTGCGCCACGGCGAGCTGGCCCACTTCGGGCAGGTGCCATACGCTCGCTACTACGGCTCGGTCGACGCGACCCCGCTGTTCCTCGTGCTGCTCGGCGCGTACGTGGAGCAGACCGGTGACGTCACCCTGGCCCGGCGGCTGGAGCCGCAGGCGCGGGCCGCGATCGGCTGGATGCTGGACCACGGCGGCCTCACCTCCCGCGGCTACCTCGTGTACCGCGCCGACCAGGGCGGGCTGTCCAACCAGAACTGGAAGGACTCCCCCGGCGCCATCTGCTCCGCCGACGGCAGCCGCCCGCCCGCAGGGCCGGTGATGGCGGCGGGCGCCCAGGGGTACGCGTACGACGCGCTGCGCCGGACCGCCGCGCTGGCCCGGACCGTCTGGGAGGACGAGGTCTACGCGGCGCTCCTGGAGCAGGCCGCCGGTGATCTCCGTGACCGTTTCCAGCGGGACTTCTGGATGCCGGAGCACGACTTCCCGGCGCTGGCCCTGGACAGCGAGGGCCGCCGGACGGACGCGCTCGCCTCCGACGCGGGGCATCTGCTGTGGTCGGGGCTGCTGGACAAGGAGTACGGCAAGACGGTCGGCCGGCGGCTGCTCGAACCGGACTTCTTCTCCGGGTGGGGCGTGCGGACGCTGGCCTCGGGGCAGCCGGCGTTCCATCCGCTGTCGTACCACCGTGGCTCGGTCTGGCCGCACGACAACGCGCTGATCACCCTGGGGCTGGCCCGCTACGGGCTGCACGACGAGGCCCGCACGGTCGCGGGCGGGCTGGTGGACGCGGCCACGGCCATGGGGCACCGGCTGCCGGAGGTGCTCGCCGGGTACGGCAGGGACACCCACCCGGAGCCGGTGCCGTATCCGCACGCGTGTGTGCGGGAGTCCCGGTCGGCGGCGGCGCCGCTGGCGCTGCTGACCGCCGTCGGGGGCGCGTAGGGCGGGGATGTGTGGGGGGCTCGCGCCCCCTGGCTCACCTCAGGGCAGGTCCACCAGCAGCCTGCCCGCGGTCTCCCTCGCCTCTGCCTCGGTGCCCGCCCAGGCCACGGTCGCGCCCGGTGCGCTCGGGGGCCGGTGGGCAATCCAGGTGTCCCAGTAGCTGCGGATCTTGCCGTAGCGGTCGGGGACGAGGACGTGCGGCAGGGCGAGGAGCAGACCGAGGACATGGCCGTGGAGGCGGTCGGTGACGGCGACCCGGCCGGATGTCAGCAGACGGCAGCCGCGCGCGAGTTGGAGGCGGGCGAGACCGTTGTAGGCGGCGAGGAGACCGGGGGCGGCTCCGACGGGGTCGCCCGAGGAGGCCCGGCACAGGGCGCGGGCCCGGCTCCGCCACAGGGTCTCCTTCGCCCGCCGCCACTCGGCGTCCGTGGCCTCGCGCGCCCAGTCGAAGACGTACGGGCCGCCGCACCGGCCGCCGATCGCGCCCCGCCCGGCGTGCGGACCCTTCGCGGACTCCTTGTCCTGCCGGGCCAGCCAGACGACGTCATGGCTGGCCGCGCCGCCGGTCAGCGCGTCCGGGGGCACGGCGAACGCCAGGTCCGGCACGAGCAGCGCGGGCGCCTCGAAGACGCTGCGGCAGCGGTGCAGGCTGTGCCGGTCGCGCAGCAGCAGGGTGAGGTCGGGATGGGCGTCGAAGACCCGGCGGGCGCGGGTGAGGTTGGCGTGGTCCGTGAAGTGCACGGACTGGGGCAGCTGGACGATCCGGCGGTCGGGGAAGTCGCGCAGCACCCGCTCCCGCAGCAGCTGGCTGTCCTCCCAGAGGTCACCGAGGGTGCCGCCGCCGGTCAGCATGATCGGCCCCTCCGGCACGCACGCCGCGAGATGGGCGGCGTCGTACGACATCAGGTCGCAGGCGTAGCGCACCTCGGCGCCGAGCGCGGTGAGCAGGGCGCGCTGGCCGAGCCAGATCGCGCTGTCGCCGACGTTGGAGTTGAGCGGGGCTCCGATGACCGCGCACCGGGTGCCGACGGGTACGAGCCGGTCCAGGACGGTCAGGAGGTAGGAGACGTGGTGGGAGCAGTGCGGGACGTAGGACGGCGGGGGCGGGGCGGGCGCGGGGGGCGGGGACGGCCGGGCCGGCCCTGCCGCCGGGTTCCGCGCGGTCCGGCGGGTGGGCCGCTCCGCCGTCGTCTTCGCCGTCTGCGTGGTCTTCTTCGCCGTCTGCGTGGTCGTCTTCGGGGTCTCGTTCGCTCCGCACACCGAAGCGCGCTACCCGGACATTTCCCCACTCATTCCGAGATGACGGAAACCGGCCGTACAACGACCGGAACGACCCGGAACGACGACGAAACGGGGCAACCGGCCCTCAGTCGTGGCCAGTTGCGGGCGGCCGGTCAGCCGCCGGAGGTGTCGAGTTCGGCGTCCTCGCCGACGCCCGCGCAGTCGTAGGGGTCCTTGAGCCAGCCGTCGGGCAGGACGACGCGGTTGTTGCCGGAGGTACGGCCGCGCGGCCCGTCGGCGCCGGCCGGCCAGGGCTGGTCCAGGTCCAACTCGTCGAGACCCGCACGGAGTTCGGCGAGGGAGGAGGTGATGGCGAGCCGCTTGCGCATCTCGGAGCCCACGGCGAAGCCCTTGAGGTACCAGGCGACGTGCTTGCGGAAGTCGACGACGCCCTTGGACTCGCCCGCCCGTCTCCCGCCACCACCCTCAACCGGGGCCCTTTGGGCCGCCCCGCCATTTTCGATCCACTCGCCGAGCAGAGTGGCGTGCCGGACCATGACCTCGGCGACCTCACGCAGAGACGGACGCGCGATGTCCTCCGTACGCCCCTCGAAGGCGGCGACGAGATCGGAGAACAGCCACGGCCGGCCCAGACAGCCGCGCCCGACGACGACTCCGTCGCAGCCGGTCTCGCGCACCATCCGCAGGGCGTCCTCGGCGGACCAGATGTCGCCGTTGCCGAGTACCGGGATCTCGGGGACGTGCTCCTTCAGCCGGGCGATGGCATCCCAGTCGGCGGTGCCGCCGTAGTGCTGGGCGGCGGTGCGGCCGTGCAGGGCGATGGAGGTGACGCCCTCCTCGACGGCGATGCGGCCGGCGTCGAGGAAGGTGATGTGGTCGTCGTCGATCCCCTTGCGCATCTTCATGGTGACGGGGAGGTCCCCGGCGCCGGAGACGGCCTCGCGGAGGATCGCGCGGAGCAGGTTCCGCTTGTACGGGAGGGCGGAGCCGCCGCCCTTCCTCGTCACCTTCGGGACCGGGCAGCCGAAGTTCAGGTCGATGTGGTCGGCGAGGCCCTCCTCCGCGATCATGCGGACGGCCTTGCCGACGGTCACCGGGTCCACGCCGTACAGCTGGATCGAGCGCGGCTTCTCGGTCGCGTCGAAGTGGATCAGCTGCATGGTCTTCTCGTTGCGCTCGACCAGCGCCCTCGTCGTGATCATCTCGCTGACGAAGAGGCCCTTGCCGCCGCTGAACTCCCTGCACAGGGTGCGGAAGGGCGCGTTCGTGATCCCGGCCATGGGGGCCAGGACGACGGGCGGGGTGACGGTGTGCGGACCGATCCGGAGGGGCGCGGCGGCCGCGGTCGAGGACAAGGTCGAGGGCGTGGACATTCCCCCATTGTCCCGCACGCCGGCCGGGCCCCTGCCCGGGGCCGGTGACGGTGGCACCCTCGGCCGACACTCCCCTCCATCCCCATTCATTAGTTAGGCGCACTATTGACTCGGGCGTACGATGGAGGGCATGCCCGAGCTCAGCCGTCGCCACCGTCTGCTGGTGCTCGCGATCTGCTGCACCAGCCTCCTGATCGTGAGCCTGGACAACACCGTCCTCAACGTCGCCCTGCCCACCCTCCAGCGCGACCTGGGCGCGAGCGTCGCCGGTCTCCAGTGGACGATCGACGCCTACACCCTGGTCCTGGCCTCGCTGCTGATGCTGGCGGGCTCCACGGCGGACCGCATCGGCCGCAAACGGGTCTTCATGGCGGGTCTCGTCGTCTTCACCATCGGCTCGGCGCTGTGCTCGCTCGCCCCGAACCTCGACGCGCTCGTGGTGTTCCGGATGGTGCAGGCGGTCGGCGGTTCGATGCTCAACCCGGTCGCGATGTCGATCATCACCAACACGTTCACGGAGCCGCGTGAGCGGGCCCGCGCGATCGGGGTGTGGGGCGCGGTGGTGGGCATCTCCATGGCGGCGGGGCCGATCATCGGGGGTGTCCTGGTGGAGTCGGTGGGCTGGCGCTCCATCTTCTGGATCAATCTCCCGGTCGGTCTGGCCGCTCTCGCGCTGACCTGGCGGTTCGTCCCGGAGTCCCGGGCGCCGAAGGCCCGCCGCCCCGACCCCGTGGGGCAGCTCCTGGTCATCGCGCTGCTCGGTTCACTGACGTACGCGATCATCGAGGCGCCGACCGCGCCGGTGGGGCGGACGCTGGTGTTCGGCGGTGTCGCCCTGGCCGCGCTCCTCGGCCTGCTCCGGTACGAGCCGCGCCGGGACGAGCCCCTGATCGACCTGCGTTTCTTCCGTTCGGCGCCGTTCAGCGGGGCGACCGTGATCGCGGTCAGCGCGTTCGCGGCGCTCGGCGGCTTCCTGTTCCTGTCGACGCTGTACCTGCAGAACGTGCGAGGGCTGGACGCCCTGCACGCCGGGCTGTGGATGCTCCCGATGGCCTTCCTGTGCTTCGTGTGCGCGCCGGTCGCCGGGCGGCTGGTCGGCAGCCGGGGTCCGCGGCTGCCACTGCTCGTCGCGGGGGTGACGATGACCGCGAGCGGGGTGCTGTTCGCCGCGTTCGAGGCGGAGACGGCGAACGTCACGCTGGTCGTCGGATACGTGCTGTTCGGTATCGGCTTCGGCTTCGTCAACGCGCCCATCACCAACACGGCGGTGTCCGGCATGCCCCGCGCGCAGGCCGGTGTCGCCGCCGCCGTCGCCTCCACCAGCCGGCAGATCGGCCAGACCCTGGGGGTCGCCGTGATCGGGGCGGTGCTGGCGGCGGGCGTGGGGGCGTCCTCGTACGCCGAGTCGTTCGTGTCGGCGGCCCGCCCCGCGTGGTGGATCGTCACGGCATGCGGCTTCGCCGTCCTGACCCTGGGCGCCCTGACCACCGGCCCCTGGGCCCGCGCCACCGCCGAGCGCACGGCGGCCCGCCTGGAGTCGACGGAGGTACGGGACGCGGCGGGCATCGGGGCGCCCTAGAAGTGGCGCGCCCCGGACGTGGGGCGCGGTGCGGTTCGTCGCTGCGCGCCGCTCCTGGGGAGGGCTGGTGTCACCACAGGTGGAGGAAGCTGCGGACGTCGTCGTAGCCGTCGAGGGCGCGGCCGTCCACGTCCGACGGGTCCGCCTCGGCGCGCGCCGCCAGTGACTCCACCAGGGCGCGGGCCTCGTCGCCGAGGCGCCCGAAGCGTCGGGCGGTGTGGCCCAGGCAGAGCCCGGCCAGTCCGAGCAGTGGGCTGCCCGGTACGGCCCGGGTCCCGACCTGCACGCACCAGTGCTCGACGAAATCCGCGTCGTCGTCGTGCAACGCGGTGCCGACCAGCACACTCGCCGCCTCCGCCTCCGCCGAACGGTCACGCAGGGCCCGCTCCAACGTCTCGGCCACCACCCCGTGAGGCAGCGCGGGAGGATTCTCGAAGCGCCGGTGCACATGCATCCCGCGAGCCTACGCGGACCGCGTCCCCCACCGGGGGCCGTGAGGTCGGCGGCGCTGTTCAGGCGCCGTTGCCGTGCCGGCCCCGGTCCGCCAGGGACTCGTGACGGTATTCCGTGGGTGGGACGCCGTACGCGGTGCGGAAGGCGCGGGTGAAGTCGGAGGCCCGGGGGTAGCCCCAGCGGGTGGCGATGACGTGGACCGGGGTGGTGCGCAGGGAGCGGTCGGCGAGGTCGCGGTGGGCGCCTTCCAGGCGGCGGGCCCGGATCCACGCGGCGACCGTCTCGCCCCGGCTGTGCTGCTGGAAGACCCGGTGCAGATAGCTGACGGAGATGTGGTGCGCGGCCGCGATCACCGGCGGTGTCAGCTCCGGGTCGTGCAGGTTCTGCCGGATGAACGCGGTGACGCGCCGGGCGAGGGCCTCCTGGCGGGTCTCCGGCGGCAGCGCGGCCTCGGCGTCCAGCGCCTGACCCAGCACGGCGGACACCAGGTCGAGGACGACCGTACCGAGGCGCGGCGCGTCGGCCGGGCCGAGGGTGTCGGCCTGCCGTTCCAGGCCGAGCAGGAAGTCCGTCAGCAGCGCGGCGACGCCCTCCCGGCCCGGAATGCCACGGCCCAGCAACTCCCCCACGCGGTGCGGCGGGAGCGGCAGCAGCGACTTGGGGAAGTCGACGCCCACACCCCGGACGGGCGCGGGACGCAGCTCGTCCGCCGGCCGGAGGTCGTACGGCTGCGAACTGTCCGCGAGGTGCAGGTCGAACGCGCCGAACGCGCCGCTGCGTCCCGCGTGGTCGAGGGTCAACTCGCCGTCCAGCAGCAGCGACAGGTGGTACAGCTCGGGGTCGGACTGGCGCACCATCCGCTGGCTGCGCCGGTAGCGCGTCGGCAGGAACGAGGTGGGCCACACGGTCACCGGGCCCAGCTCCATCAGCCGGAACTCCGCCCAGAAGTCGGTGGTGTGGGCGCTGATGATGTCGCTGGGCGAACGCATCCGGCCGACCATCTCCCGCCAGTGGTCGAACCTGTCGTCCGCCGGCACGTCCTCGCTACGGAACACCGTCCCGATCATCGCGTCCCAATCTCCGCCGCCCCGACCGTCTCAAAACAGCCGTCGTCCTCGAACAGCGGTCATCCTCGCACGCGGTACCCGCACGGCCGACACGCGGGGAGCACGGCGGCAGCGCATACGGAGGGCACGGGTCCGCCGCCCCGGCCCGACCGGCGCCCGGGTGGGACAACTCATGGCCGGATCGACCCCGTTGATGTTGGTCGTGCTGCACACTCCTGACGGGCAGCGGTCGGTGAAAGGCCGACGACCCTCGATGTGTCGGCTGGAGACCTGATGTCGGAGAACAAGTCGGGCAACTCGAACAACGCGAGCAAGGTGAGCCGTTGGGACCAGCACGGGCGACAGCACGTCGTACGGGTCCAGCGCTCCGGTGTGCAGCGCACGATCAGATGCGACACGTGCGGCTGGCGCAAGGGCGCGCAGTTCCTGCCGTGGCTGAAGGCGCAGGAGCACCTCGCCGAGGCCCACCAGGCGACGGTGGACCCCGCGGCCTCCTGAACCGGCAGGGCGGTCAGGCCGGTGCGTCGAGGGCGTCCGCGACCCGGTCCAGCACGCGTCGCCAGTGCTCCCTGCGCCGCTCGCGTTCCCCGGCGGCGGCCGAGACGGTGACCTGGACGGTCGTGTCGCCGTACGTCACCCGGATGCGTTCGCGGGGCCGGTACCCACGTACCTCGCCGCCGATCCCCGCGTCGGTGGTGTACGGGGCGCCGCGCTCGGGGGTGAGCCGCGCCCCGGCCCCGAGCCACAGCGCGAGCCCCCGTGGTCCGCTGATGAACTCCCAGACGGTGTCCGGCGGTTGGGCGAGGGTGCGGGAGACACCGATCTCCCATCCGGCGTCCTGGGTCAGTCCGGTGGCGGCCATGGCGATCACTCCTCGTTCGGGGCGGACTCATCGGTGCGGCGCGCGCGGTGGGCGCGGTGGGCGCGGTGGGCACGCACCTTGCTGCGGTTGCCGCAGTGCTCCATGGAGCACCAGCGGCGGCGGCCGGGCCGCGAGGTGTCGACGTAGATCAGATAGCAGCGCTCGCCGGAGCACATGCGGACGCGGTCCGCGTACGGCCCGGTGAGCAGGTCGACGGCGTCGCGGGCGACGGTGGAGGCGAGTTGGGCGCCGCTCGCCGGGGCGGGCGACCAGCGCCGGGTGCCGTCCTCGCCGAGGGCGGGGGCGAGCGGGGGCCGTGCCGCCGCGTCGTTGATGACGCGCAGGTCGGCCGGGCCGGACGCCGGGATGTCCAGCGGGGGCAGTCCGCCCGGGTGGAGGCGCGAGACCATCGTGCGCAGCAGCGCGTCCCGCAGCCGCCGTACGCGCTCCACGTCGGCGTCGGTGAGGTCCAGGGGGCCCGGAGTGGGGGTGAGCCGTGACCTGCCGACCCAGGCGGCCAGGTCCTCGGGGGTGTGCAGCACCTCGTAGCGGGTGAGGGCGCCGGGGCCCCCGGTGACGAGGAGCTCCAGACAGAGGGCGCCCGGATCGAAGCGGAAGACATGGCCGGTGTACGACCGCAGAGGGATTCCCGGCCCTTCCGGGAGCCCGGAAGGGGCCCCTTCCGGTGTGGCGGCTGTGGACGACGAGGGCATGTAACCACTATAACCGGTTACATGACTGCCGCACTGAGCTGGAAACTGGTCATCGACACCCGCGACGCGCAGCCCCTGGCCGATTTCTGGGCCGCCGCGCTGGGCTACGAGGTGGAGGATCCGAGCGCGCTGATCGCGCACCTCCGCTCCACGGGCGACCTTCCGGAGGAGGCCGTCGGCGAGCACGCCGGCCACGCCGTGTTCCGCGGCTACGCCGCCGTCCGCCACCCCGACGACCCGTACGACCCCTTCACCGGTATCGGCCGGGGCCGCCGCCTCCTCTTCCAGGACGTCCCGGAGCCGAAGACGGTGAAGAACCGCCTCCACATCGACGTCCACGCCGAACCGGGCGGCCTGGACGACCTGGTGGCCCGCCTGGAGACCCTGGGCGCCACCCGGCTGCACGAGGTGGACAAGGGCCCGGCCGGCCACTGGTGGGTGATGCACGACCCGGAGGGCAACGAGTTCTGCGTCGCCTAGGGTCCCGTCCCGCAGACGCCGGGCGCCCTGGACCGGACGCCCCACGCCGCCTCCGGCCCTCCCCTCAGACCCGCAGCCCCCGGACCACCAGATCCACGACGCCTCGACGTTCTCGCCGGTCAGGACCTGGTACGTGGCGAACAGGCCTCCGGGTCGCGGGCCTCGGCGGCGATGCCGGTCAGGGACGCGGACATTCCGTTGGACACGGTTCATCCCCTCTCCGACAATCGGACCATGCGAAGGGTCGGCGCGCGGTCACCGCGCCCGGCATCGGCCGCGCGGCGCCCTGGAGGGCCCATGACGATCCGTATCGCCACGTTCAACGCCGAGAACCTCTTCCGCCGGCCGAAGGTGTTCGGCCTCCAGGACCCCGAGCGGCGCAAGGAGATCCTGGACGACTTCAACGAACTGGTCGCCCTCCTCGACAAGGACATCTACCAGGAGGCGGACAAGGAGCGGATCGCCGAACTGATCGTGAAGCACGGCGCCCACGACCCGGCCGCGGGCGGCGACCACCCGTTCCTCGTCAACCAGCCACGGGGCGGCGCCAAGTTGTTCACCGTCGGCCAGTCGGGCGGCTCCGGCATCCGGATCGTCGCCAAGGGCCGCTCGAAGTGGGCGGGTTGGGCGGAGATGGCGCGCGGCGACCTCAGCTGGCAGGCCGTGGAGAACACCGCCCGGGTGATGGCGGAGGTCGACGCGGACATCCTCCTCACCGTCGAGGTGGAGGACCGCATCACCCTGGACCGCTTCAACTCCCAGGTATTGGGCGCGGCGTTGGGCAACCGCCCCTACCCGTTCAACCTGCTGGTCGACGGCAACGACAACCGGGGCATCGACGTGGGCGTCCTCAGCCGGTTCCCGATCACGTCCGTGCGGTCGCACATCTTCGACCCGGGCGAGTCCGGGCAGCCGGTGTTCAGCCGGGACTGCCCCGAGTTCGAGATCGATGTCGCGGGCGAACCGCTGTGGATCCTCGGCAACCACTTCAAGAGCAAGGGCTTCGGCCGCGCCTCCGAGAACGACAGGCGCCGCAAGGCCCAGGCCCGACGCGTCCGGGAGATCTACGAGGCGGCGTTGGGCCGTTCGCCCCGTGTCGTCGTCGCCGGTGACCTCAACGACTCCCTGGACAGCGCCCCCGTCAAGCTCCTCCTCGACGCGGGCCTGCGCGAGGCGATGACCCACGACAGCTACGAAGGGGTCCTGCCGGGCACCCACGGCACCGGCAAGCACGACGAGCAGAAGCTCGACTACCTGCTGTTCTCACCGGAGTTGTGGGACACGGTGACCCATGTGGACGTGGAACGCCGGGGCATCTGGGCCCCCAGGACCTTCCCGTCCTTCACCACGGTCACCTCGAAGATCGACCAGGCCTCGGACCACGCGGCCCTGTTCGCGGATCTGGACCTCTAGGGCCCTTGCAAACGCGCAGTTCCCCGGCCCCGGATAGGGGCGCGGGGAACTGCGCGACCAGCCACGGACAACCCGCAGACGACCGAAGTCACGAGCCGGGCGGACCCCAACCCGCGATAAACGACCTAGCAGCCGATGAGGCGCGCCGCGAGGTACCCCTCGATCTGGTCCAGGGACACCCGCTCCTGCTTCATCGAGTCCCGCTCGCGCACCGTCACCGCGTTGTCGTCGAGCGTGTCGAAGTCCACGGTCACGCAGTACGGCGTACCGATCTCGTCCTGACGGCGGTAGCGGCGCCCGATGGCGCCCGCGTCGTCGAACTCGATGTTCCAGTGCTGCCGCAGCGCCTGCGCGAGTCCCTTGGCCTTCGGGGACAGCTCGGGGTTGCGGGACAGGGGCAGGACCGCGACCTTCACCGGGGCGATCCGGTGGTCGAGGCGGAGCACCGTCCGCTTCTCCATCTTGCCCTTGGCGTTGGGGGCCTCGTCCTCGGTGTACGCGTCGAGCAGGAACGCCAGCATCGTGCGGCCGACACCGGCGGCGGGCTCGATGACGTACGGGGTGTACTTCTCGCCGAGCTCCTGGTCGAAGTAGACGAGGTCCTGGCCGGAGGCCTTGGAGTGCGCGGTGAGGTCGTAGTCCGTGCGGTTGGCGACGCCCTCCAGCTCACCCCACTCGTTGCCGCCGAACTGGAAGCGGTACTCGATGTCGGCGGTGCGCTTGGAGTAGTGGGAGAGCTTCTCCTTCGGGTGCTCGTACCACCGCATGTTCTCCTCGCGCAGACCCAGGCCGGTGTACCAGTTCCACCGCTCCTGCATCCAGTACTCCTGCCACTTCTCGTCCTCGCCCGGCTTGACGAAGAACTCCATCTCCATCTGCTCGAACTCGCGGGTGCGGAAGATGAAGTTGCCGGGCGTGATCTCGTTGCGGAAGGACTTGCCCATCTGCGCGATGCCGAACGGGGGCTTCTTGCGCGAGGTGGTCTGCACCTGGGCGAAGTTGGTGAAGATGCCCTGGGCGGTCTCGGGGCGCAGGTACGCGATCGAGCCGGTGTCCTGGGTGGGGCCGAGGTGCGTGGAGAGCAGACCCGAGAACTGCTTGGGCTCGGTGAACTGGCCCTTGGTGCCGCAGTTCGGGCAGTTGATGTCCGCGAGGCCGTTCTCCGGCAGGCGGCCCTTCTTCGCCTCGAACGCCTCCTCCAGGTGGTCCGCGCGGAACCGCTTGTGGCAGGAGGTGCACTCGGTGAGCGGGTCGGAGAAGGTGGCGACGTGGCCGGAGGCGACCCAGACCTCGGAGGCCAGGATGACGGACGAGTCGAGACCGACCACGTCCTCGCGCGACGTCACCATGTAGCGCCACCACTGACGCTTGAGGTTCTCCTTGAGCTCGACACCCAGCGGTCCGTAGTCCCAGGCGGCACGCTGGCCGCCGTAGATCTCGCTGCACGGGAATACGAAGCCACGGCGCTTGCTCAGGCTGACGATGGTGTCGATCTTGTCGGCGGCCACGGTGCTCTCTTCATTACGACGACGGGCGACGAAGCGATGCGCTTCAGAGCGAATGCCTCAGGTTACCGGCGGAGGCTGCCCTCCAATCAAATCGGTTCGGGGCCAGAACGGACATAGGCCTTACCCAGGGCTTACCAACCGGCTTGTTGACAATCGTTTCCAGAAAAGCTGAAAATGACTGTCATGAACGTAGTACGACGACGACTCCTGATACCCGCGGCGGCGACCGCGGTCGCCGCCCTGAGCCTCACGACCCTTTCGGCCTGCTCCACCGACAGCGCCGCCGCGGGCAACACGGACAAGTTCGACGTCGTCGCGTCGTTCTACCCGATGGCCTTCCTCGCCGAGCAGATCGGCGGGAAGTACGTGAACGTCACCAACCTCACCGAGCCCGGCCAGGAGCCCCACGACCTGGAGATCAGCGCGCGGCAGACCGCGCAGCTCCAGGAGTCCGACGCGGTTCTGTACCTCAAGGGCCTCCAGCCCGCCGTCGACGACGCCGTCGACCAGTCGGAGATCAGGACGAAGATCGACGCCGCCTCCCTGACCTCCCTGGAGGAGCACGGCAACGAGGTCGGCGGGCACGCCGCCGAGCACGACGACCACGAGCACGAGGAACTCTCCGGCAAGGACCCCCACGTCTGGCTCGACCCGGTGAAGTACGCCGAGATCGCCAAGGGCGTCGGCGCCGCCTTCGAGAAGGCCGACCCGGACCACGCCTCCACGTACAAGACCAACACCGAGGCCGTCGTCGAGAAGCTCGGCGCGCTGAACGACCAGTACGCCAACGGCCTGAAGAACACGAAGACCAAGGTCTTCATCACCACCCACGCCGCCTTCGGCTACCTCGCCGAGCGCTACGGCCTCGTCGAGGAGGCGATCTCCGGCCTCGATCCCGAGTCCGAGCCGAGCGGCGCCCGCGTCCGCGCACTGGAGAAGATGGCGAAGGCCGACGGCGTCACCACCGTCTTCTACGAGACACTGGTCAGCGACAAGACCGCGAAGACCATCGCCGCCGACGCCGGGCTGAGGACCGACGTCCTCGACCCGATCGAGGGCATCACCGAGAAGTCCCGCGGCAAGGACTACTTCTCGGTCCAGGAAGCCAATCTCAAGGCGCTCCAGACGGCCCTGGGAGCCACGTGACCATCCGGAGGATGCAGGCATGACCGAGCCCGTCATCTCGCTGCGCGGGGTACGCGCCGAACTGGGCTCGCGCACGGTCCTGCGCGGCATCGACCTCACCGTGAACCGCGGTGAGGTCGTCGCCCTGCTCGGCGCCAACGGTTCCGGCAAGTCCACCGCCGTGCGCACCGTGATCGGCCAGGTGCCGGTCACCGACGGCGAGATCGAACTGTTCGGCACCCCGAGGCGCCGCTTCCGTGACTGGCGGCGGCTCGGCTACGTACCGCAGCGCACCACCGCCGCGGGCGGGGTGCCCGCGACGGTGACGGAGGTCGTCGCCTCCGGCCGGCTCTCCCGCGCCCGCCTCGGCATCCTCCGCAGGTCCGACCACGAGGCGATCCGCCGGGCCATCGACCTCGTCGGCCTCGCCGACCGGGCCAGGGACTCGGTGAACGCCCTCTCCGGCGGCCAGCACCAGCGCGTCCTCATCGCCCGCGCCCTCGCCTCCGAACCCGAACTGCTGATCATGGACGAGCCGATGGCGGGCGTCGACCTCGCCAGCCAGGAGGTCCTGGCACGCACCCTGCGGGGCGAGGTCGCCCGCGGCACCACCGTGCTGCTCGTCCTGCACGAGCTCGGCCCGCTGGAGCCGCTGATCGACCGCGCGGTCGTCCTGCGCGACGGCTGCGTCCTGCACGACGGCCCGCCCCCGAAGGCGGTCGGCCAGCACGCGCTGCCCGGCCACGACCACGTCCACCCGCACGCGGCGCCCGGCACCGAACCGGTCCGCACGGGTCTGCTGAGCTGAGAAGGCACCCCTCATGGAACTCCTGAACTACGCCTTCATGCAGCGGGCCCTGCTCGCCGCCGTCCTCGTGGGCGTCACCGCCCCCGCGATCGGCGTCTATCTCGTCCAGCGCCGCCAGGCCCTCATGGGCGACGGCATCGGCCATGTCGCGATGACCGGCGTCGGCCTCGGCTTCCTGCTGTCCTGGTCGCCGGTGTGGATGGCGACCCTGGTGTCCGTGCTGGGCGCGGTGCTGATGGAGCTGATCCGCTGGTACGGCAGGACCCGCGGCGACATCGCCCTCGCCATGCTCTTCTACGGCGGCATGGCCGGCGGTGTGATGCTCATCAACCTCGCGCCCGGCGGCACCAACGCCAACCTGATGTCGTTCCTGTTCGGCTCGCTGTCGACCGTGTCGCAGGAGGACATCACCGCGATCTGTGTCCTGGCCGCCTTCGTGATCGTGATGACGCTGGCGCTGCGCCGGCAGCTGTTCGCGGTGAGCCAGGACGAGGAGTTCGCGCGGGTCACCGGTCTGCCGGTGCGGGCGCTGAACCTGCTCACGGCGGTCACGGCGGCGGTGACCGTGACGGTGGCCATGCGCGTCGTCGGCCTGCTGCTGGTCTCCGCGCTGATGGTGGTGCCGGTCGCGGCGGCGCAGCAGCTCACCCGCAGCTTCGCGGCGACGTTCGCGCTCGCCGTGGCGATCGGGGTGACCGTGACGATCGGCGGCACCGTCACCTCGTACTACCAGGACGTGCCGCCCGGCGCGACGATCGTGCTGCTCGCCATCGCCGCGTTCATGCTGCTCACAGCCCTGGCGACGCCGCTGGCCCGGCGACGCGCGAAGGCGGCGGTGACGGCGGCGGCCGACCCCGCGGAGTGTGTGATCCCGGGGGCCGCCGAGGCCGCCGGGGCGGGGGCCGCCAGGGACACGATTCCGGCCGGCCGGGGCTCCGCCGAGGGGTCCGCCGGGTGACCGGCGTCTGACCGGGGTGCCGCCGGGCTGGCACAATGGCCCGGCAAGACCGCGACGTGAGGAGGCAACGGTGACGACCGCTGGACCTGTACGAGGTCGTTCCACCCGGCAGCGGGCCGCCGTGGCCGCGGCACTCGACGAGGTCGACGAGTTCCGCAGCGCGCAGGAACTCCACGACATGCTGAAGCACCGTGGCGACTCGGTGGGGCTCACCACCGTGTACCGCACGTTGCAGTCCCTCGCGGACGCGGGCGAGGTCGACGTCCTGCGGACGTCCGACGGGGAGTCCGTGTACCGGCGGTGCTCCACCGGGGAGCACCATCACCACCTGGTCTGCCGCATGTGCGGCAAGGCCGTCGAGGTCGAGGGGCCCGCGGTGGAGAAGTGGGCCGACGCGATCGCGGCGGAGCACGGGTTCGTGAACGTGGCCCACACGGTGGAGATCTTCGGCACGTGCGCGGAGTGCGCGAGCGCGTCCGCGGGTGCGGAATAAGCGCCGTTCGCATCCGTGGGTGCCCGGTGAGCGCCGTTCGCGACCGCGGGTTCGTGGGGGCTGGGCGCGCCCACGCGGCGGAGCCGCATGTGTCACAGCCCCGCGCCCCTAGGTGGGCAAGCCGAGCCTCTGGTTCAGAAGTGCCCGGAGAGCCGCCACATCGCTCGTGACCCGCTTCGGGAGCAGGATGGGCGCCGGGGCGTACTCGTGCGCGTCCAGGAGGACGAACGTGCCGCGGGTCTCCGCGTAACGGGTGATCTCGCTCCAGCGGGACATCCGGGGCGCGCCCCGGTCCGTGGTGGTCGTCACGCCCCAGAGGTCCAGCACCGTGCGGTGCACGCCCCTGGCCTCCGCCCGGCGGTGCAGACGGCGGGCCTGGGCCCGGGGCAGCACGACCAGGCCCACGAGGGCGGCGCCCAGGCCCACGAGGCCCTGGGCGCCCGGGGTGCCGCCGAGCGCCAGGGAGACCGCCGTGACCAGGGCGCCCGCGCCCGCGGCGAAGAACAGCAGGCCCCGCCCCCAGCGGCCGGCGGCCGAGGCGCGCGTGGCGACGCGCAGCGCCTCACGGAAGTCCCCGACCGTCGCGCGGTACACCAGCTCGACGTGCTCCCCACCGGCCTCGGCCACGGGTCAGTCCTCCTGTCGCCCTTCCATGGCCAGCAGTTCCTCGTTCGGGATGGCACCGCCGAAGCGGCGGTCGCGGGAGGCGAACTCCACGCAGGCGCGCCACAGGTCACGGCGGTCGAAGTCCGGCCAGAGGACGTCCTGGAAGACCATCTCCGCGTACGCGCTCTGCCAGAGCAGGTAGTTGGAGGTGCGCTGCTCGCCGCTGGGCCGCAGGAACAGGTCGACGTCCGGCATGTCGGGGTAGTACAGGTACTTCGCGAAGGTCTTCTCGGTGACCTTGGAGGGGTCGAGGCGCCCGGCGCGGATGTCCTCGGCGAGGGCCTGCGCGGCGTCGGCGATCTCGGCGCGGCCGCCGTAGTTCATGCAGAAGTACAGGGTCAGCAGGTCGTTGTCCTTGGTCTGCTCCTGGGCGACCTGGAGTTCCTTGGCGACGGACTTCCACAGCTTGGGCATCCGGCCCACCCAGCGGACCCGGATGCCGAGTTCGTCGAGCTGGTCGCGGGTCTTGCGGATGAAGTCGCGGTTGAAGTTCATCAGGAAGCGGACCTCGTCGGGCGAGCGCTTCCAGTTCTCGGTGGAGAAGGCGTACAGGGAGATGTTGCGCACGCCGATCTCGATCGAGCCCTGGAGGACGTCGAGGACGCGCTCGGCGCCGACCTTGTGGCCCTCGGTGCGCGGCAGGCCCCGCTCCTTGGCCCAGCGGCCGTTGCCATCCATGACGATCGCCACGTGCCGGGGGACGAGTTCGCCGGGGAGCTTGGGCGCGCGGGCACCGGACGGGTGCGGCTCGGGCGTCTTGTACTCGCGGCGCTGACGCCCCAGGAACCCGCGTACCACCATGTGCTTCTCGTCTCCTCTGTGGTGCTTGCGGCGCTGTGGCCGCTCAGGACTTTTCCACGTACCGAAGGGAGCGCAGGCCGCGCTCCAGATGCCAGTGCAGATAGGCGGACACCAGTCCGCTCCCCTCCCTGACGTACCGCGGCTCGGCGGCGTCCGCGGTCGCCCAGTCCCCCGTCAGCAGCGCGCCGAGGAGTTCCAGGGCCTGCGCAGAGGGTACGACGCTGCCGGGCACCCGGCAGTCCACGCAGACGGAGCCCCCCGCCCCCACCGAGAAGAACCGATTGGGTCCGGGCAGACCGCACTTGGCGCAGTCGCTGAAGGTGGGGGCGTAGCCGTTGACGGCGAGGGAGCGCAGCAGGAAGGCGTCGAGGACGAGATGCGGGGCGTGTTCGCCGCGGGCGAGGGTGCGCAGGCCGCCGACGAGCAGCAGGTACTGCTGCACGGCGGGCTCGCCCTCGTGGTCGGTGAACCGCTCGGCCGTCTCCAGCATGGCCGTCCCGGCGGTGTAGCGGGCGTAGTCGGTGACGATGCCGCCGCCGTAGGGGGCGATCGTCTCGCTCTGGGTGCACAGGGGCAGCCCGCGGCCGATCAACTCGCTGCCCCGCGCGAAGAACTGCACGTCCACATGGGAGAACGGCTCCAGCCGCGCCCCGAACTTCGACTTGGTGCGCCGCACCCCCCGGGCCACGGCCCGTACGCGTCCGTGACCGCGGGTGAGCAGCGTGATGATCCGGTCCGCCTCGCCCAGCTTCTGGGTGCGCAGCACGATGCCGTCGTCGCGGAACAGACTCATGGGCCCATTCTCGCCTACGACGGCGCCGTGACGGACCGCTCAGGGGCCGTACTTCAAGGGACCTCCCCCCGGCTGCGGGCGTTCTCGTGGGCGGTCACGGCGCGCAGCCGCTCCGTCGTCGTCGCGGCCCGTACGGACCGGGGTGGGCAGTCCCACTCCCGTCCGCCGCCCACGGGCCGCAGCTGGACGTAGGGCCCCTCGTGGCCCATGACGCGGCCGACCTGCCCGGTGCGGGTGTCCACCGCGTAGGTGCCGATCGGCGGCTTCCTGCCGTTGCCGTTCACCGCGGGGCCGCCGCCGGGTGCCGGTGCGCGGGCCGTGCTCCCGCGGTTCTCGCGGGTCCCCGCCGCAATTCCTCCACCGTGTCCTCCGCCTCACTCGACGCACCGCGCCGGGTCTCGTCCCCCGAGCCCTTCGCCCATTGCCTTCACGGTGCTACCCCCGCCGCATCGACTTTCACTCTTCGCGTCCTGACGGTGACCCGCTGTGTCTAGACTCGGCGGGAGTCTGTGCTCCACGCCCGCGGGAGCCGTCGACGGGGCATGATCGGCGCCGGGCGTGGCACCACGTCCTCATGCAGACCTCGCGAGTCCGGTGCGACGAGCCCGTCACCACCGTGTTCACCTGGCAGGTGCGGCCGGGCAAGGAGGACGTCTTCGAGGAGTGGACCAAGGGCGTCACGCGCAGCGCCTCCCGGTTCCCCGGCAACGAGGGCGTCGCCTGGCTGCGGCCCGAGGAGGGGCACCGGTTCCACGCGGTGCTGCGCTTCTCCGACACGGAGCGGCTGGGCGCCTGGCTGACCTCCGACGAGCGGGCGCGCTGGCACGCGCGCATCGACGGCGTCGCCACGGAGGTGAGCAGTGAACGGCAGTCCACCACCGGCATGGAGACCTGGTTCGATCTGCCGGGCACGAACGGGCCGGCGCCGCCGCGCTGGAAGATGGCGCTGACGACGTTCCTGGGCGCGTATCCCTTCACGCTGCTCATCCAGTGGCTGGTGGCCCCGCACACCGCCGGCTGGCCGCTGCCGCTGCGCGCGGCGCTCTTCCCCCTGGTGCTGCTGCCGACGCTGACATTCGCGGTCATGCCGTTCCTCAGCAGACTGCTGCGGAGATGGCTGTATCCGTCACCGTCGTCCACGCGATGACGCACACTGGCCCGCGTGACCGTCGCCGATCCGCTGACCGCCGCCGCCGAGCCTCCTCTGCGCCCCCTGCCCGAGCGGGCCGCCGCCCTGCTGCGCGACCTCGGGGCGCCGCCCCGGCTCGCCGCGCACCTCCGGCTCGTGCACGACGTGGCGGTCGAGCTGGCCGACTGGGTGGAGCGGCGGCACCCGGGGCTGCCGTTCGACCGGGCGGCCGTGCTGTTCGGGGCGGCCACGCACGACATCGGGAAGACGGCGCACGTCGAGGAGTTGTCCGGCCCCGGCTCCGCGCACGAGGAGGCCGGACGCCGGCTGCTGCTGGACCGCGGCGTGGAGCCGGAACTGGCCCGGTTCGCGGGGACCCATGCCGCGTGGGCGGCGGACCCGGCCATCGGCTTCGAGGACCTGCTGGTCGCCCTGGCCGACAAGGTGTGGAAGAACAAACGGGTGTCAGGGCTGGAGGACCTGGTGGTCGGCCGGCTGGCCGGGGTGAGCGGGCGCCCCGTGTGGGAGGAGTTCCTGGCCCTGGACGACCTGCTCTCGGCCCTGGGCGCCGACGCGGAGCGGAGGCTCGCCTTCCAGGCGGCGTATCCCGTACGCCCGTAATCCTCGCCTCCGCCACATCACTCGCACAGCTCGCCCACGAGGGCATGTCGAATCTCCGTGTCGTCCACCTAAGATTCCCTGTGGTTACCCCGTTTTACGACAACTCTCTGGCGCATCATGCGTCCTGGGAAACCACTCGGCGTGCATGAGCGTCGAACACTGCGTGAGCAGCCGCTGTCCCGGCGGTCCGACGGCACGGAAGATGGGGACCCGTGGAGCTGGAATTCCGACTGCTCGGCCCGGTCGAGGCGTGGCATGCGGGGAGACCTCTGCGGCTGGGCGGCCCCAAGCCGCGCGCCCTGCTGGCCGTGCTGCTGCTGCGGGCCGGGCAGGTGGTGCCCGCGGACGTGCTGGTGGACGCGGTGTGGGGCGAGGATCCCCCGGACACCGCGCGGGCGCTGGTGCAGACGTATGTGTCGGCGCTGCGGCGGGCGCTGCCCGGGGACGCGGCGGACGCCATCGAGACGCGGCCGCCCGGGTATCTGATGCGGCTCGGGGTCGGGCGGGTCGACCTGGCGGAGTTCGAGGCGCTGACGGCGGAGGGCCGCCAGGCCGCCGCCGCCGGTGACCACGAGGGGGCGGCGCTGCTGCTGCGGGCGGCGGCGGCGCTGTGGCGCGGTCCGGCGCTCGGCGGGGTCGGGGACGCGCTGCGGGGTGAGGCCGGGCGGTTGGAGGAGGCCCGGCAGGCGGCGCTGGAAGAACGTATCGCCGCGGAGCTGGAGGCCGGGGGGCACGAGGCGGAGCTGGTCACCGAGCTGACCGCGCTGGTGGGGGCGCATCCGACGTGGGAGCGGTTGCGGGGACAGCTGATGCTGGGGCTGTACCGGCTGGGCCGGCAGGCGGACGCGCTCGCCGTCCACGCGGAGGGGCGGGCGGTGCTCGCCGAGGAGCTGGGCCTGGACCCCGGCCCGGAACTGACCGGGCTGTACGAGGCGATCCTGCGGGCCGATCCGGAGCTGCTGGCGCCCGGCGCCACCGCCGCCGCCTCGCGGGGCGCCGCCGTGCCCCGGACGGTGTCCCTCCTGCCGCCCGCCATCGGGGACTTCACCGGGCGGGAGGAGGAACTGGCCTCGGTCGTCGCGGGGTTGTCCGGGGAGCGGGAGGCGATGCCCGTCGTGGTGGTGTCGGGGGCCGCCGGGGTCGGGAAGTCGGCGCTCGCCGTGCAGGCCGCGCACCGGGTGGCGGGCGCGTACCCCGACGGGCAGCTCTACGCCGAACTCCACGGTTTCAGCGAGCCCGTGCCGCCCGCCGAGGTGCTGGGCCGGCTGCTGCGGGCCCTCGGCGCCGATCCGCCGGAGGACACCGCGGAGCGCGGTGATCTGTTCCGCTCCCTGGTCGCGGGGCGGCGGATCCTGCTGGTGCTGGACGACGCGGGCGGCGAGGCGCAGGTCCGGCCGCTGCTGCCGGGCAGCGCGACCTGCGGGGTGCTGGTCACCTCGCGGGCCCGACTCGGCGGCCTCATCGGGGCGCGGCGCACCGACCTCGGCGTCCTGGACGACGTGCGCGGCCTGGAGCTGCTGACCCGGGTGACCGGCCCGGAGCGCACGCCCGGCGATCCCCGCGAGGAGGCCGCCGCCCGGCGCATCGTCGAGCTGTGCGGCGGGCTGCCGCTGGCGCTGCGGATCGCGGGAGCCCGGCTGGCGACGCGGCGGCACTGGACGCCGCGGGTGCTCGCCGAGCGCCTCGCCGACGAGCACCGCAGGCTCGACGAGCTCGCGGTCGGGGACCTGGCGGTACGGGCCAGCCTCGGCCTCAGCTACGAGGCGCTGGACGGGTGCGCGCGCCGGGTGCTGCGGCGCATCGCCACGCTGGGCTCGGCCGATGTGGCCGTGTGGGCGGTGGCCGCGCTCGCCGACACCCCGGAGGACGAGGCGGAGGAGATCCTGGAGCGGCTCCTCGACGCCCAGTTGATCGACTGCCCCGGCACCGACCATGTCGGGCAGCCCCGCTACCGCCTCCACGACCTGGTCCGTGTCTACGCCGCCGAACGCGCCGAGGCGGAGGACCCGCCCGGTGACCGTACGGCGGCGGTGGGCCGGGCGCTGTCCGCGGGGCTGTGGCTGATGGACCGGGTGACGAAGGCGGCGCCCTCGGGCGCGGTGGTCCTCCGACAGGGCTTCGCCCTCAAGGGGCGCGGGACCGTCCCGAGCGCGGCCCCGTCACGGGGGTGCCCGCGAGCCGGTGACGGCGGGCAGGCCGAGACCCCTCCCCCCGTGGGCGCCCGCACCACCCGGCTCGCCCTGGAGGACCCCTTCTCCTGGTTCGACGCGGAGGCGGACGCCCTGACCTCCGCGGTGGAGCGGGCGGCGGCGATGGGTCTGCACACCCTCGCCTGTGAGGCGGCGGCGGCCCTGTGCTCCTCCTCGTTCGCCATCAAGAACCGCTTCGACGCGTGGTGGCGCAGCCACGACGCGGCGCTCGCGGCGGCCCGCCGCGCCGAGGACCGTTCGGGCGAGGCCCTGCTGATCATCGGTCTCGGGCAGCTGCGGTACGAGCAGGACCGCATCGCGGAGGCCCAGGAGTACTTCCGCACCGCCGAGCGGATCTGCACCGAACTCGGCGATGTCCGGGGCCGGTCCGCCGCGCTCGCCGGGCTGGGCAGCGCCTGCCGTGAGGTCGGCGAACTCCGCGAGGCGGAACGCGCGTTGACCGACGCGGCCGACGGCTTCCGGCGGGTCGGCGACGACACCGGGGTCGGGGTCGCCTGCCGGTACGGCGGTTCCGTACGGCTCGAACTCGGCGACCAGGAGGGGGCGTTCCCGCTGCTCGACGAGTCGCTGCGGGCCTACCGGCGGCTCGGCAGCCGGCGCGGTGAGGCGCTGGCGCTGCGCACCCTCAGCCTGGTGCACCGCTCGCTCGGCGCGTACGAGGAGGCGGCGCGGGTGGCCGAGCAGGCGCTGGAGATCCTGCGCGCCCTCGGTGACCCGCACATGGCGGCGTACGCCCTGCGGGCCCGCGCCAAGGCCCGGCTGCGGCTGGGGCGCACACAGGGGGTGGAGGCGGAGCTGCGGGAGATCCTGGAGGTCTGCCGGGTCCACGAGGACCGGTTCGGTGAGGCGCTGACGCTGCGCACCCTCGGCGAGTGCGCGTTCGCCGAGGGCCGGACGGCGGACGCGGACGGTCTGCTGACCGCCTCGGCGGCCCTCTGGGAGGTCCTCGCCCTGCCCCTGCCCCGTGCCCGCGCGCTGCGGAACCTGTCCGCGGTGCGGGCCGCGCTCGGTGACCCGGAGGGCGCCGCCGCGCTGCGCGCGGAGGCCATGGCGGTCTTCGAGGCGTGCGAGGCCCGGGAGCGGTACGAACCGTGGCCGGGGGCGTCGGCGTAACCCCCGTCCGGGCCGGTCAGGGCGGTGGCCGCGGGGCCGGGCGGCTGCTTCGGCGCGGCTTGAACTCGCTTGCGGCCGACTTGCAGAGAACTTCCAGCGGAGCCCGGCATTCTCGTGGTTCTCGGGGGAACAACGGATCGGCCGGGCGACCACCGCCCGGCCGGTCGGCCCACCGGAACGCACAGGGGACGGACCGGCGGGAACATGAACACAGTGGGATCGGATCGGCAGAACGGACGGGTCGTACGACCGTCGCCAGGCCACAGACCACCACTCAAGGGGGGAAGCCCCCGGGGAGGGACATCAGGGGATCAGGTCCCTCCCCGGGGCGCAGCCTCATCCCCCGCGACACACCTCCGGTACGAGGCCCAGGAAGCACTCGGGACTCGTGGACCCTGTGGAAGACGACGCATGCCTTCGATCATCCTGATGAGCGACCCCGAGGTCGCCCGCGTCCCGGTCCGGGACTGCGGTGAACCCCTCGTCGATCTGAGGGAACTGCCCTTCGTGGTGGTCGACCCGCGCCAGGCCGACGCGGCGGGCGCGTTCGCGCACCTGCGCGAGGGCGTGGCCTGGCGGCTGGCCAGGGCCGCCCGGCTGCTGCCGGACGGGCTGCGGCTGCTGGTGACGGAGGGGTACCGGCCACTGGCCCTGCAGATCGAGTACTTCGAGGCGTACGCGGCCGAGTTGCGGCTCGCCAACCCGGACTGGCCGGAGGAGTATCTGCGCGAGCAGACCAGCCGTTCCCTCTCCCCGCCGGAGATCGGGCCGCATGTCGCGGGGGCGGCCGTCGATCTGACCCTGTGCACCGCCACCGGCGAGGAGCTCGACATGGGGACGGCGGTCGACGCCAGCCCCGAGGAGAGCGACGACGCCTGCTACACCGACGCGCCGCACATCTCCGAGGCGGCCCGGGGTAACCGCCGTATCCTCTCGGCGGCGCTCAGCACGGCCGGACTGGTCAACTACCCCACCGAGTGGTGGCACTGGTCGTACGGCGACCGCTACTGGGCGCTGATGACCGGGGCGCCCGGCGCGCTCTACGGGCCGGCCGAGTTCGGCGGCCCGTAGCCGGGAGGGTCCGGGGACCTGGGGGCCCGGGACCCTCTCCCGCCCCCGCCGTCCCTACCCGTCCCATCCCCGAGGGCTGTACCCGAACCCCTGTTGTCGCCTCGGCGGCAAACCCCGTAGCGGGGGCTCATGGGCAGCACCCTGCGGATGGGGCGGGCAGGGACGGCGGGGGCTTCGCCGTGTGCGCAGCCACCCGCCGCCGACCGGTCCAGCCTCCGGTTCCGGCTGCTCCACATCCGGGACACGATGAACGTCGTCGCCCCGGCGGCGCTCCCCGCCCGGCTGGAGGCGGCGGGTTCCACGGAGGTGGCCGTGGCCGTGCACGAGGACGGCGGCCCTCTCCGCTTCCGCGCCCGGTGTCCCTGACCGCGCCGCCGTTGGGCTCGCGGGCGTCAGGTGGTGAAGCGGCGTACGTAGCGCCGCTGCCACGGGGTTTCCACGGCGTGCCGGTCGTAGTGCCGGCGCACATAGGCGACGGCCTCCTCGGGCGGTACGCCGTCCAGGACCGCCAGGCAGGCGAGCGCGGTGCCGGTGCGGCCCCGGCCGCCGCCGCAGGCGACCTCGACGCGTTCCCCGGCCGCCCGCTCCCGGACGTCCCGGAACACCTCTGCCGCCTCCGCCCGGTCGGCGGGCAGCCGGAAGTCGGGCCACCGCAACCAGCGGGCCTCCCAGGGCACTTCGGGCGGCTCCTTGTCGAGCAGATACACCGCGTACGTCGGCGCGGGACCGTCGGGCAGCGGATGCCTCAGGCCCCGCCCGCGCACCAGCCGCCCGGACGGCAGCCGCAGCACACCGGGGGCGTCCGGGCTCCAGGATTCGTCGGTGTCGGTCATCCGGTCAGCTTAGGGTCACGCGTCCCGGCCCACGGTGTGCTCGGGGGAAGCCGTCGCCGCGCGGGCCTCGATGCCGCGGAAGTGCTCCGACATCGCCCGCTGGGCGCCCTCGACGTCGCGGGCGCGCAGGGCGGCGACGATGTCGCGGTGGCGGCGGACGGTCAGCTCCGGCGTGGGGTCGTCGGTCCAGCCGCGGGCCCCGGCCACCCGCAGGAAGACCGTCCAGAAGGCGCCGAGCAGCTGGGGGACGAGCGCGTTGCCGAGGGAGGCGTAGAGCAGCTCGTGGAAGTCGCGGTCGAGTTCGGCGACGGGCTCGCCCGCCCGGCCGGCCGCCTCCATCCGGTCGACGACGGCCGCGAGGGCGTCCAGCTCCGCCTCGGTGAGCGTGCCCGCGACCCGGCGGACGAGCCCCTCCTCCAGCACCTCGCGGATCTGGAGGACCTCGGCGAGCGCGGCGGTGTCGCCGTCGGGCCGGGCGAGCGCACGGAAGGTCAGGCCGTCGACGAGCGGCGTCAGGGACGCCTCGCCGACATAGGTGCCGTAGCCGTGCCGGATGTCGACTATGTCGAGGGCCTGGAGCGCCTTGAGGGCCTCGCGCACGGAGTTGCGGCTGACCCCGAGGTCCTCCATCAGCTCCGTCTCCGTGGGCAGCGGCGCCCCCGCCCGCAGTTTGCGGTCGAGGATCAGCTGCGTCACCGCCCGCTGGACCTGGCCGCTCACCCGCCGCTCGGGCCGGCGCCGGCCGCCGCTCTCCTCTGACATGCGCCGCATCGTACGCTCGCCGGGCATCCGACGACCCACCTCCGGACGGGAACCACGGGAAGGGACCGGGGGAACACCAGGTGAACACCGGGTGGCCGCCCCGGCGAATTCTCCCCCAACGGCACCTCAACCCTCCTTGTTTCCTACCGGTGTTGCCCCGTCATTGGTCGTACCTCTGGCGGCTACGCCATTCGTGTGCGATCCCTTGACCGCCCCCACGGGCGCTCCTAAGGTCACGCTGCCCCCTGTAGGACGTAGGACGTCGTACCTCCGTCATCGAGCCCCCACCGCTTCGCTCCCCCGCTGCCTCCTTGGAGGAACCGTGCGCGATGTGACCCATGACGCCCCGGCACCGGCCCGACGGTCGTTCCTCAGGCACTCCGGCGCGCTGGGCGCCGCCGCTGCCCTGTCGCCCGCCCTGGCCGCCTGTTCGGCCGGGCCGGCGTCCACCAACGACACCGGCGGTGGCGGCGGACGGAACGGCACCCTGACCGCCGTCATCGGCTACGGCAACGACGGCAGCTGGGACCCGACCCAGACCGCGTCCGCGTTCTGCATGGCCGCCAACAACCACATCTACGAGGGCCTCCTCGACACCGACCCGCTGTCCCGCGAGCCGTACGCGGCACTCGCGACGGCCGTGCCCGGCGACCTCGGCGGCACCTCGTGGAAGTTCAAGCTGCGGCCCGGCGCCACGTTCCACGACGGGAAACCGGTCACCGCCGACGACGTGGTCTTCGTCTACGAGCGGATCCTCGACCCCGGCACCCAGACCCTCGCCAAGGGGTTCTTCGCGAGCTGGCTGAAGGAGGTCCGGAAGGTCGACGCGCGCACCGTCGAGCTGGTCCTCAAGTTCCCCTTCCCCGACGGCGTCGCACGGCTGACCCTGGCGAAGATCATGCCCAAGCACGTCTTCTCCCGGCCCGGCGCCTGGGAGGAGGCCATCAAGGGCAGGGCGATCGGGTCGGGTCCGTACCGGCAGACGGCCCACCACCCGAAGTCCAACACGACGTTCGAGGCGTACGCCGACTACAACGGGCCCCGTCCGGCCGCGTTCCGGAAGATGAACTGGCTGACCATCGTGGACGCGGCGCCCCGGGTCGCGAAGATCTCCGGGGCGAGCGCGGGGGCGCAGATCGCCGACAACATCCCGTACGCCGACATCGGGCAGTTGGAGAAGGGCGGGATGACCGTCCAGGGCGGCTCCGGCATGAACAACCTCTTCCTGATGTTCAACACCCGGCACAAGCCCTTCGACGACGTCCGCGTCCGGCAGGCCCTGCACCACGCCGTCGACCGCGACAAGATGATCGAGGTCGCCCTCAAGGGGCACGGAAAACCGGCGAGTTCCTTCCTCAACGAGGGAAACCCCAGCTACCGGCCGGCGAAGACGGTGTACGGGTACGACCCGGAGAAGGCGAAGGCGCTGCTGGCCGAGGCGGGCGTGCGCGATCTGCGCGTCGACATCCTCGCGGTGAACGTGAGCTGGGTCGTCGACTGCCTGCCGACCCTCAAGGCGTCCTGGGACGCGATCGGCGTCGAGACGACGCTCTCGCCGCAGGAGACGACCGCGGTGTTCACGAAGATGGACCAGAAGCAGGACTACCAGGTCGTGGCCGCCGCCTCCAACCCCAACCAGTTCGGCCTCGACGCGGACCTGATCATGCGGTACAACTACGGCCCGCAGAACCTGTGGATGCGGTACGCGCGCTGGGCCGACGCCCCGGTGGCCAGGAAACTCTTCGCGGACATGGACCGGGCCACGAAGGAGCCGGACGCCGACCGGAAGAAGGCGATGGTCCAGGACTACCTCGACGTCGTCGCCGAACAGGCCGTGCTCTACCCGGTGGTGCACAACGAGCTGATGACGGCGTGGGACCCGAAGCGGCTGTCGGGGATAAGGGCGCAGCCCTATCCGGGGATCAACCTGCTCCAGGCCAAGTGGGTCTAGCGTGATCGCTGTCCTGCGCGTCCTGCTGCGGCGGATCGCCCTGCTGCTCCCGCTCCTGCTGGGGATCGTGCTGTTCGTCTTCGTCGTCATGCGGTTCTCGGACGTCGACCCGGCGTCCGCGTTCTTCCAGGGCGCCAATCCCACCCCGGAGCAACTGCACGAGTTCCGGGAGGAGAACGGGCTCCTCGACCCGCTGCCCGTGCGGTACGCCGGCTTCGTCGGGGATCTGCTCCACGGCGACATGGGCACCAGCGCGCTCACCCGGGCCCCGGTGGTCGAGCAGGTCACCACCGCCCTTCCGCTCACCCTCCAGCTGACCTTCCTGGGGCTGGGGATCGCGGTGGTGCTGGCCCTGCTCGGCGGGATCACCGCGGCGATCCACCGGGACCGGCTGCCGGACCAGGTCATCCGGGTGGTGTCGCTGACCGGGGTCGCGGCGCCCGGCTTCTGGCTGGCGCTGCTGATGATCCAGTACCTGGCGGTGGACCTCGGGTGGTTCCCGACCGGCGGTTACGTCAATCCGGCCGACTCCTTCACCGGGTGGCTGAAGACGATGGCCCTGCCCGCGTTCGCCCTGTCGCTGCCGGTGGCCGCGCAGCTCACCCGGATCGTGCGGACGGCCGTGGTGGAGGAGCTGGACAAGGACTACGTGCGGACGGCGATCGGGAGCGGGCTGCCGCCACGGGTCGTGGTGGGCCGCAACGTCCTGCGCAACGCGCTGATCAACCCGCTCACGGTGCTCGGGCTGCGCGTCGGCTATCTGCTGGGCGGCGCCGTCGTCATCGAGACGATCTTCTCGCTGCCCGGCATGGGCAAGTTGATGATCGACGCGGTGAAGAACGGCGACCCGGCGGTCGTCCAGGGCGTCGTCCTGACCACGGCCGCGGGGTTCGTCGTGGTGAACCTCGTCATCGACGTCCTCCATCTGCTGGTCAACCCACGACTGAGGGATGCGAGCTGATGCGCTGATGTTCGGCCTGATGGTGACCACCCGCGAACGCCTGACGGACGCCCTGTCCCGGCCCGGTCTGCGGCTGCGCGCCTGGCGGGGGCTGCCGCCGCTGTCGCGGATCGCCGTGTGCTTCCTCTCGGTCGTGGTCCTCACCGCCCTGTTCGCCCCGGTGCTCGCCCCGCACGACCCGCTCGACCAGCAGACGCTCGTCGGCGGCACCGGAGCGCCCTCCGCCGAGCACTGGATGGGCCAGGACAGCCTCGGCCGGGACATCCTCAGCCGGCTGATGCACGGGGCGCGCTGGTCGCTCGCGATCGGGCTGGGGGCCACCGCGCTGGCCCTGCTCGTGGGCGCGTTCGTGGGGGCCGTGGCCGCGACGTCGCGCAAGGCGGTCGACGAGACCCTGATGCGCTGTCTGGACGTCGTCATGGCGTTCCCCGGCATCGCGCTCGCCGCCGTGCTCGTCGCGGTCTTCGGCGGCGGCATCGAGGTGCTGATCTGCGCGATCGCGTTCCTGTTCACGCCGCCGGTCGCCCGGGTCGTACGGGCCAACGTCCTCGACCAGTACGGCGAGGACTATGTGACCGCCGAGCGGGTCATCGGGGCCCGCACCCGGCACATCGTGGTCCGCCATGTGGCCGTCAACTGTGCCGCCCCCGTCCTGGTGTTCTGCACGGTGCAGGTCGCCGAGGCCATCGTGTTCGAGGCGTCCCTGTCCTTCATCGGCGCGGGCGTACGGCCGCCGGACCCGTCCTGGGGCAGCGTGATCGCGGACGGCAAGAACATGGTGCTGACCGGCGGCTGGTGGGCGACCGTGTTCCCCGGTCTGCTGATGCTGGTCACCGTGCTGTCCCTGAACGTCCTCTCCGAGGGCGTCTCCGACGCCTGGGCGGCACCGGCGGACCGGGACGCGGAGCGCCGGGCGGAGGACGGCGGCGGGGAGCCGGCCCGCCCGGCGGCCCCCGGGGCGGAGCGCGACGCTCCGGCGGAGGACCACCGGGAGGCCGTGGGCGACGAGACCGCGCTGCCGGGGCTGGCGGAGGCGACGCGGCGGCTGCGGGCACGGGCGCGGCCCCTGCCCGCCGGGCCGCCGGTACTGGCGGTTCAGGACCTGGCGATCGGCTTCGAGAAGCGGCACCGGGGCGTGGACATCGTCGACGGGATCAGCTTCGACGTCCGGGCCGGTGAGGTGCTCGGTCTGGTCGGCGAGTCGGGGTGCGGCAAGTCGCTGACCGCGCTGACCGTGATGGGTCTTGAGCCGAAGGGGGCGCGGGTGCGCGGCCGGGTCGTGTTCGGGGAGCGGCAGCTGGTGGGCGTGCCGATGCGGGTGCGGCGCCGGCTGCTCGGCCACGACATGGCGATGGTCTACCAGGACGCCCTGTCGTCGCTGAACCCGGCGATGACGATCCGCGCCCAGCTGAGGCAGGTCGTCCGGCGGGGCGGCGGGCGCACCCCGGCCGCGCTGCTGGAGATGGTCGGCCTCGACCCCGGCCGCACCCTCCGCAGCTATCCGCACGAACTCTCCGGCGGTCAGCGCCAGCGCGTGCTGATCGCGATGGCCCTGTCCCGCGACCCGAGGCTGATCGTGGCCGACGAGCCGACCACGGCCCTGGACGTGACGGTCCAGGCGCAGGTCATCGAGCTGCTGCTACGGCTGCGCGCGGACCTGGGCTTCGCCCTCGTCCTCGTGTCGCACGACCTGGCGCTCGTCGCGGACGTCACCGACCGGGTGGCCGTGATGTACGGCGGGCGGATCGTCGAGACGGGTGTGACGGCGGACCTCGTGGAGTCACCGGCCCATCCCTACACGCGCGGTCTGCTGGGCAGTGTCCTGTCGCTGGAGTCGGCGGCCGAGCGGATGACGCAGATCCCGGGGGTCGTCCCCTCCCCCGCCGACTTCCCGGCGGGCTGCCGCTTCGCCGACCGCTGCCCCCGCGCGAGCGAGGTGTGCCGTACGACCGTCCCGGCGCTGCTGGGCTCCCCCACCCACACGGCGGCCTGCCACCACCCGGCGGTGGACCTGACCGCGACGGAGAACGAGGTGACCCGGTGAGTGACACACTCGTACAGGTCTCCGGCGCCCATGTGGTCCACCGGGCACGCGGCGGCGGCCTGTTCACCCGGGACCGGGTGTACGCCCTGACCGGCGCCGATCTGACGATCGCGCCCGGCGAGACGGTGGGCGTGGTGGGCGAGTCGGGGTGCGGGAAGTCGACGCTGGCGAAGGTGCTGGTGGGCGTGGAGCGGCCGACGGCCGGGACGGTCTCCTTCCGGGGGCGGGACCTGTGGTCGATGACGCCCGACGAGCGGCGGGCGACCGTGGGCGGCGGCACCGGCATGGTCTTCCAGGACCCCTCCACGGCCCTGAACCGCCGGCTGACCGTCCGCCGGATCCTGCGCGACCCGCTCGATGTGCACCGGCGCGGCACGCCCGCCGAACGCGAGGAACGCGTGCGGGAGCTGATGGCGCTGGTCGGGCTGCCCCCCGTGCTGGCCGACGGGCTGCCGGGCAGGCTGTCGGGCGGGCAGCGGCAGCGCGTCGCGATCGCCCGTGCGCTCGCCCTCGACCCCGGCCTGGTGGTGGCGGACGAGCCGACGAGCGCGCTGGACGTGTCGGTGCGCGCGCAGATCCTGAACCTGCTGCTCGACCTGAAGGAGCGGCTCGGGCTGGCGCTGGTCTTCGTGTCGCACGACATCCAGACGGTACGGCGGATGAGCGACCGGGTGATCACCATGTATCTGGGGCGGATCGTGGAGGAGGCGCCGGCCGCCGCCGTCACCGGACGGTCGCGGCACCCGTACACGCGGGCGCTGTTCTCGGCGACGCCGGGGCTGCTGGACCCGATCGACCCGATCCCGCTGACGGGCCCGGTGCCGTCGGCCACGCGGCCGCCGAGCGGCTGCCCGTTCCGTACCCGCTGCTGGCGCGCGGACGAGGTGTGCGCGGAGGTGATGCCGGACTTCGCGGCCGCGTCGGCCCCCGGACACCGTTTCCGCTGCCACCATCCTGTGCAGGAGACGGAGTGGACAGGGGACCTGGTCGCCGAGGCCGCGTCCCGGTCGGCGTCCGTGTCCCCGGCCACCGCCATGGCCGTGCAGGAGCGCGCCGTACGAGACATCTAGGGAGCAGCCATGACCGTCCCCGCCCCGCTGACCGGTGTCATCCCGCCCGTCTGCACCCCTCTGACACCCGACCGCGAGGTGGACGTCGCCTCGCTGGTCCGTCTGGTCGACCATCTGGTGGCGGGCGGGGTGGACGCGCTGTTCGTGCTGGGGACGTCGTCGGAGGCGGCGTTCCTGACGGACGCGCAGCGGCGGACGGTGGTGGAGACGGTGGTGGGGCATGTCGGCGGTCAGCTCCCGGTGCTCGCCGGGGCGATCGACATGACGACGCCCCGCGTCCTCGACCACGTCCGGGCCGTGACGGCGGCCGGGGCGCAGGCGGTGGTGGCGACCGCGCCCTTCTACACGGCCACCCATCCGGCGGAGATCTCCCGCCACTACCGTGTGCTCGGCTCCCGCTCCCCGGTCCCCGTCCTCGCGTACGACATCCCGTCGGCCGTGCACACCAAGCTGCCCGCCGAGGTGGTGCTGGAGCTGGCCGCGGACGGGGTGATCGCCGGGCTGAAGGACTCCAGCGGGGACCTGGCCGGTTTCCGTACGGTCGTCACGGGCGCCCGCGACGACGCCCGGGTCACCGGCTTCGCCGTCCTCACCGGTTCCGAGCTGCTCGTCGACGCGGCGCTCGCCCTCGGCGCGGACGGCGCGGTGCCGGGCCTCGCCAACGTCGACCCCGCCGGCTACGTGCGGCTGCACCGCCTGTGCCGGTCGGGCGACCGGGACCGGGCCCGCTCCGAGCAGGAGCGGCTGTGCGCCCTCTTCGGCATGGTCCGCGTCGGCGACCCCCGGCGCATGGGCACCGGCTCCGCCGCGCTCGGCGCCTTCAAGGCGGCCCTGCATCTGCGGGGCGTCATCGCGTGCCCGGTGACGGCGGAGCCGCAGGTGCCGCTGTCGGACGACGAGGTCGAGCGGGTGGGCAAGTTCCTGGCGGCGGCGGGACTGCTGTAGGGCGCGGCGGGTGTCAGGACGGGGCGGGTGTCAGGACGGGGTGCGGGCCGCTGCCAGCAGTCGGGTCACCTCGTCCGCGCAGATGGTGAGCGCCGCGCCGACGGTGGACAGGACGTCGCGTTCGGCGGGGGTGTAGGGCCCGTCGGCCAGGGCGATCCGGGCGCCCTGGAGGAGGATCGCCTCGCGGCCCGCGGGGGCGAGGTGCGGGGCGAGCGGGTCGAGGGCCTCGTGCAGCTCTATGGACAGCCCGGCCGCCCCGCAGGGTTCCCCGAAGAGGCGGCCCGTGTCGGCGGCGAGGGCCTCGACGAGGGCGTCGAGCTGGTCCTCGGTGCAGTCGTCGAAGCCGGCGGAGCGCACGGCGCCCGCGGCGACGCTCAGGGACGTCCGGGTGCGGGTGCCGCCGGCCGCGAGGACGGCCAGGGCGACGGTGTGGACGGCGTCGCGGAGCATCGCCGAGAGGCGGACGGTGGTGGGGTGGTCGAGGACCTCCGTGCCGTAGTGGTGGCGGCAGGCCGCGCACTCCACGACGGGGCCGGTCTCGCCGCGCGGGAGCACGGGGACCCCGAGGAGGGTGAAGCGGCGGCGTCCGGTGAGGCGCTGGTAGTTGCGGTCGCCTCCGCAGCCGGGGCAGAAGAACTCGCCGTCGCCGACGCCGGTCCACGCGATCCGGGTGCCCATGAGACGCGTGAGCCGCGCGGCGCCTCCGGTCGGCCCGGCGTTCCCGGCCTCCCCGCCGCGCGCGAGCCCGGCGGCACGGCCGATTGGTCCCCGTCCTGGCAGCACGTCGCACCTCCGTAGCTCCACGGCAACATCGCCGCGCTTGCGTGATGTTAGCCACATCGGTGAGGCGCAGTCAGTACTCCGGACGATGCCTTCCCGTGACCTCCACAGGGTTTGGCCGGTAAACGACGGGCCCCGCCCGCCGGAATGCGGCGAACGGGGCTTTCAAACCGCCGGTGAGGCTGGTCAGCGCGCCGCGCGGTTGACGGCGGAGACGACGGCCTTCAGGGAGGCGCGGGTCGTGTTCGCGTCGATTCCGATGCCCCACATGACCTTGCCGTCGATGGCGACCTCGATGTACGAGGCGGCCTGTGCGGAGGCTCCCTCGCTCATCGTGTGCTCCTGGTAGTCCAGCAGCCGGGCGTCGACGCCGATGCCCTGCAGCGCGTGGAAGAACGCGGAGATCGGGCCGTTGCCGGTGCCGACCAGGGTGGTCCGCGCGCCGTCGACCTCGGCCTCCACGGTCAGCGTGTCCACGCCGTCCTTGTCGGTGGTCGACTGGTTGTTGCGGACCTGGATGCGGCCCCACGGGTTGTCCGGGTTCGGCAGGTACTCGTCCTGGAAGACGGCCCAGATGTCGGAGCCGGTGACCTCGCCGCCCTCGGCGTCCGTCTTCGCCTGGATGATCTTCGAGAACTCGATCTGCATCCGGCGCGGCAGGTCCAGCTTGTGGTCGTTCTTCAGGACGTAGGCGATGCCGCCCTTGCCGGACTGGGAGTTGACGCGGATGACGGCCTCGTAGGAGCGGCCGACGTCCTTGGGGTCGATCGGCAGGTACGGGACCGCCCACTCGATGTCGTCGACGGTGACGCCCTTGGCGGCGGCGTCGGCCTCCATGGCGTCGAAGCCCTTCTTGATGGCGTCCTGGTGGGAGCCGGAGAAGGACGTGTAGACCAGGTCGCCCACGTACGGGTGGCGCGGGTGGACCTCCATCTGGTTGCAGTACTCCCACACGCGGCGGATCTCGTCGATGTCGGAGAAGTCGATCTGCGGGTCGACGCCCTGGGAGAACAGGTTCATGCCCAGGGTGACCAGGTCGACGTTGCCGGTGCGCTCGCCCTGCCCGAACAGGCAGCCCTCGACGCGGTCGGCGCCGGCCATCAGGGCCAGCTCGGCGGCGGCGACGGCCGTGCCGCGGTCGTTGTGGGGGTGGATCGACAGGCAGACGTGCTCACGGCGGGACAGGTTGCGGCCCATCCACTCGAAGCGGTCGGCGTGCGTGGACGGCGTCGAACGCTCCACGGTGGCGGGCAGGTTGAGGATGATCTCGCGACCCGGGCCGGGCTGCCAGACGTCCATGACCGCCTCGCAGACCTCCAGCGCGAAGTCCAGCTCGGTGTCGGTGAAGATCTCCGGCGAGTACTGGTAGCCGAACTCGGTCTCGGGGCCCAGCAGCTTCTCGGCGTACTCCATGACCAGCCGCGTGCCGTCGACGGCGATCTGCTTGATGTCGTCCTTGGAGCCGCGGAAGACGACCCGGCGGAAGACGGGGGCGGTGGCGTTGTACAGGTGCACGGTGGCCCGCTTGGCGCCCTTCAGCGACTCCACGGTCCGCTCGATCAGGTCCTCACGGGCCTGGGTCAGTACGGAGATCGTGACGTCGTCCGGGATGGCGCCCGGCTCCTCGATGATCGACCGTACGAAGTCGAAGTCGGTCTGCCCCGACGCCGGGAAGCCGACCTCGATCTCCTTGTAGCCCATCTTGACCAGCTGGTCGAACATCCGGCGCTTGCGCTCGGGCGACATCGGGTCGATCAGGGACTGGTTGCCGTCGCGCAGGTCGGTGGAGAGCCAGCGGGGGGCGACGGTGATCCGGTTGTCCGGCCAGGTGCGGCCGGGGATGTCGACCTGCTCGTACTGCCCGTACTTGTGGATCGGCATGGACGTGGGCTGCTGGCGGTTCGCCATGATGCGTGGGCTCCTCGATGGTCCGAAAGGACGGCCGACAACGCAACGCCAGAGCACCGCGGGGAGGGGGTCGGCCTCGACTACAGGCCCTCGCCGCGGCAGCTAAGGAGAAGCAGCCCGAAACGCATGATGCGGAGCAGCGTAGCCGAGTCTCTTCTGTCGCGCGGGGTCGTATCAGTATGCGGGACCAAGGAATCAATAGGGGCAAAAGGTGCGCGAGACCACACCGGCCAACCGAAGGGGCGCGGGGAACTGCGCGATCAACCCCCACGCACCCGCACCCCGAAGGACACCCTCAGTAACACGGTGGTGACGATTCGCAACCCATACGGCGACATTTCACCAATCAAGGTTGCCCCTAGTGACACGCCCCTAACGGAGTGCAATCGTGCGACTCATGACGACAAACGGGGGCCACGAGCCCGTCTTCTGCACAGTCGTACCGCCCCACGTCCTCGACAAGCTCGCCCAGGCCGAGGACTCCGCGCTCTCCGGCGCCGCCCGCCGCACCCTGGAGCGCGACGCACTCGAACGCACCCGCCGCCGGCTGACCACCGTCATCGGCGCCCCGGCGATCACCGCGCCCGTCGGCGCCGAGCCCGGCACACCCCACCGCACCATCTACGACGCCCGGCACGGCACCACCCTGCCCGGCCACCAGGTGCGCGGCGAGGGCGAGGAGCCCGGCAGGGACGCCACGGTCAACCGCGCCTACGCGGGCCTGGGCGCGACGTTCGAGCTGCTGCTCAAGGCGTACGGGCACGACTCGATCGACGGCAGCGGGCTGCCGCTGGACGCGACCGTGCACTACGACCGCGACTACAACAACGCCTTCTGGAACGGCGAGCAGATGGTGTTCGGCGACGGCGACGGCGAGATCTTCCTCGACTTCACCATCCCGATCGACGTCATCGGCCACGAGCTCAGCCACGGTCTCACCCAGTACTCTGCGAACCTCACGTACTTCGGCCAGCCGGGTGCGCTCAACGAGTCGATGTCGGACGTCTTCGGCTCCCTCATCAAGCAGTACACGCTGGGTCAGACCGCCGCCGAGGCGGACTGGCTGATCGGGGCGGGGCTGCTCGCGCCGCGTGTCACGGGGGTCGCGCTGCGCTCGATGAAGGCCCCGGGCACGGCGTACGACGACGACGTGCTCGGCAAGGACCCGCAGCCGGCGACGATGGACGGCTATGTCCGCACGGGCCGCGACAACGGCGGCGTGCACATCAACTCCGGTATCCCCAACCACGCGTTCTACCTGGTGGCGACCGCCCTCGGCGGCTACGCCTGGGAGCGGGCCGGACAGATCTGGTACGACGTGCTGACCGGCGGCGAACTCAAGCAGCAGGCGCTGTTCGTGGACTTCGCGACGCTCACGGTGAAGGCCACGAAGGACCGGTACGGGCAGGGCGACGAGCTGACGGCCGTGCTCAAGGCCTGGGAACAGGTGGGCGTGCGCACGCTGTAGTTCCGTACTAGACATGACCCATGCGGATTGAGGTGCGGCGCACGGGCGGTTTCGCGGGCATCGAGCGGCACGCGGTGGTGGACACCGCGGGGCGGCCCGATGCCCTGGAATGGCGCGCTCTGGCCGAGGGGGCACTCGCCGGCGGCCGGGGCGCGGCCCCGCCGGGGGTGCCGGACGGGTTCTCGTACGCGATCACGGTCGACGGGCGGACCGTGCACTGCGCGGATCCCGGACTGACCGAGGAGCAGCGGGAGCTGATCAGAAGGGTGCTCAAGGAAGGGGCGTGAGGTGCGGGCCCCTGCTGATACCCGGCGGTAACGGGGCAATCGTTCGCGGCCGTTGACTTCCGTTACCCGTGGTACGGATGATCCGCGCATGGCGACGAACCCGATCCCCCAGTTCCCGGCCGGCTTCCTGTGGGGCGTCTCGACCTCCGCGCATCAGATCGAGGGGGCCGCGGACCAGCGCGAGCCCTCCGTGTGGGACGCCTTCACGGCCGAGGAGGGCCGCGTCAAGGACGGCTCGAACGCGGCCGTGGCGTGCGACCACTTCCACCGCTACCCCGAGGACGTGGCCCTCCTGCGCGAGCTGGGCGTGGACGCGTACCGCTTCTCGGTGTCCTGGCCCCGGGTGAACGCCCCCGGCGGACTGGACTTCTACGACCGGCTGGTGGACGAGCTGGCCGGCGCGGGCGTCCGCCCGGTGCCGACCCTCTTCCACTGGGACCTGCCGTTGTCGCTCCAGGAGGCGGGCGGCTGGCTGAACCGGGACACCGCCGAGCGGTTCGCCGAGTACGTCGCCGTCGTCGCCGACCGCCTCGGTGACCGGGTCACCAAGTGGATCACTCTCAACGAGCCCGCCGAGCACACCCTGCTGGGCCACGCGCTGGGCACCCACGCGCCGGGCGGGCAGCTGATGTTCGACGCCCTGCCCGCCGCCCACCACCAGCTGCTGGGCCACGGTCTGGCCGTACGGGCGCTGCGTGCTGCCGGGGCCTTCGACATCGGCATCGCCAACTCGCACGGGCCGACGTGGGCCGCGTCCGCACAGCAGCCGGACGTGGAGGCGGCGGCCTTCTACGACCTGCTGCTGAACCGGTTGTTCGCGGAGCCGGTGCTGCTGGGCGAGTACCCGGACGGGATCGGCGAGCTGATGCCGGGCGACGACGTCTCGGCGGACCTGAAGGTGATCTCCGAGCCGATCGACTGGTACGGGATCAACTACTACGCGCCGACCCGGGTGGGTGCCCCCGAGGGCACCGACATCGAGTTCGGCGGTGTGACGATCCCCGCCGAACTGCCCTTCACCGTCAAGGAGATCGAGGACGTCCCGACGACGGACTTCGGCTGGCCGGTGGTGCCGTCGGGCCTGACGGACCTCCTCACCGCCTTCCGGGACCGGTACGGCGACCGGCTGCCGCCCGTGGTCATCACCGAGAACGGCTGCTCGTACGAGGGCGTCGACGACCAGGAGCGCATCGCCTATCTGGACGGCCATGTCCGGGCGCTCCACCGGGCCGTGGAGGCGGGCGTCGACGTCCGCGGGTACTTCGTGTGGTCGCTGCTCGACAACTTCGAGTGGGCGGAGGGCTACGCCCGCCGGTTCGGGCTCGTCCACGTCGACTACGCGACGCTGGAGCGGACGCCCAAGGCGTCGTACGGGTGGTACCGGGACCTGCTGAGAGCGCAGCGCCGGGCATGACGACGACGCAGCCGGTCGACGCCCTCGCCGAACCCGTCACCCGGGTCGGCGGGGGCTGGACCACCACGCTGGCACTGGCCAACGCGGCGATCTGGGTGGGCTGGTACGGCCCGCTGCAGATCCTGCTGGCCTCCCAGGCGGAGCGCTTCGCGCCGGGTGCCGGGATGTCGAAGGAGTCGATGCTGGCCTGGGTGACGGGCGCCGGCGCGGTCGTCTCCCTGGTCGCCACCCCGCTGTTCGGCGCGCTGTCGGACCGTACGACGTCCCGCTGGGGGCGCCGTACGCCGTGGATCGTGGCGGGCGCGGCGGGCGGCGCGGTGGCGCTGCTGCTCCTTGCGGGCGCGGGCGGGCTGTGGACGATGGCGGCCGGCTGGTGTCTGGTCCAGCTGACCCTCAACGCGTCCTGGGCGGCGGTCACCGCGGCGGTGCCGGACCGGGTGCCCAGGCTCCAACGGGGTGCCGTCGGCGGCTGGTTGGGCGCCGCGCAGATTCTGGGCGTGGTCGGCGGCACGGGGCTCGCGACGCTCGGCGGGGGTGTCGGCGCGGGGTACGCGGCGTGCGCGGTGTTCACGCTGGCGGGCGTGCTGCCTTACGTCCTGCGCCACCCCGATCCGCGGCTGTCGGTGGCGGACCGGCCGGTGTGGTCGTGGCGGGGCTTCCTCGCCGGGTTCTGGCTGAGCCCGCGCCGCCACCCGGACTTCGCGTGGGCGTGGCTGACGCGTTTCCTGGTGAACCTGAGCAACGGCATCGGCCTGCTCTATCTGCTGTTCTACCTGCGGGACCGCGTCGGGTACCACGACCCCGAGCAGGGGGTGCTGATCCTCACGGCGGTGAACGCGGCGATGCTGCTGGCGACAGTGGTGGTGGCCGGGGTGTGGTCGGACCGGGTGGGGCGCCGCAAGCCGTTCGTGTACTGGTCGGGGCTGCTGATGGCGGTCGCGACGGCGCTGATCGCCGGGTGGCCGACCTGGCCCGGCGCGATCGTCGCCTCGGCGCTCCTCGGGCTCGGCTTCGGTGTGTTCGCCTCCGTCGACTTCGCCCTCATGACCGACGTGCTGCCGAAGGCGCGCGACCGGGGCAAGGACCTCGGCGTCATCAACATCGCCAACTCCCTTCCCCAGGTGGTCGCCCCGGTGATCGCCGCGCCGATCGTGACGTACCTCGGCGGCTACCGGACGCTGTACCTCGTGGCCGCGGTGATCGGCCTGGCGGGGGCGGTGTTCGTGGGGCGCATCCGGGGAGTGGAGTAGATCACCCGACGCACAGCCGGCGCACAGGGAACGGATCCCCCGGTTCGGCCCTCTTCTGTGACGACCACCCACGTTGCTGAAGGGACGCCCTGTGCCCACGCGTTCACCGAGATCCGCCCTCACCCGCCCCGCACGCCGTGCGATAGCCGTGCTCGCCGTCTCCGGCACCCTGCTCGCCATGCCGTCGCTCGCGGCGCCCGTCGCGTTCGCGGACGGGGCGCCGCCGACCGATCTGCGGGTGGACGCGAACCGGGACGGCCAGGTCGACGTCACCGGCACCACGGACAACGCCGGTGAGAACGGCTGGACGGTCGGGCGCGGCGCGCTGATGCTGCCCAACATCGACGACGACACCAAGCGCTGCCCCACCAAGGCGGCGGGCGGCAAGCCGCTGTCCGACGCCAAGCTGGCCGCCTGCAACGACGCCTCCGACACCAAGGTGAACGGCACGGCCGACGCCGCCGACCTGGCGCGGATCCGCTCCGTGCCGATGGCGAGCCTGCCGGCCGGCGCGCAGGGCACAGTGAAGGTGACCGCCGGCGCCGACAAGGCCCGCGTCTTCCTGAAGCGGGCCGGCACCTGGGTGCCGGTCACCTCGAAGACCCGGCTGACGCGTGCCGAGCTGCGGGCGGGCGTGGAGTTCGGCGTCGAGGCGCGGGACGTCATCCGGGACACCGCCAAGTGGGACGGCACCGCCCGGATCCGGCTGACCGTGAAGTCCTCCGCGGGCACGTCCTCCGACACGGTGACCCTGCGGGTGGCGCCGGTCCTCACCCACCACCACTTGCAGAACACCCAGCAGTTGATGGTCACCAAGATCGCCGGCACCGAGGGCTACGCGAAGCGCAACCGCGTCTTCCGCGAGGGCCTGGACAAGGCCGCGCGGGCCGCCGGCATCACCAAGCCGACGATCAACTTCACCAAGTACGAGGACGTCTGGGCGCAGGACTTCGTGGAGCCCGGCTATGTCAGCATGACCGGCGCGGACGGGCGGCGGCAGGTCATGCGGGTGCTGCTGCGCTCGGCGCAGATGGACCGCGAGGCGGGCCGGGAGCTGTTCGAGAAGCTGCGCGGACCGAACGTCGGCGCCGTCCAGGTGACCGGTGCCCGCCCCTCCGAGGAGTGGACGCTCAACTCCATGGGCAACGTGGAGACCATCCCGCCCTACGCCCACGGCGACCGGTCCTTCCCGGCGGGCCGGATCATCATGGGGCACCGCCCCGACAGCGGCTCCAAGCCGGCCAAGGTGATGCGGACGTTCCTGAAGTCGCAGGGGCTTCAGGACCCGCTGTTCCTGGACACCTCCTGGCTGCACGTGGGTCACGTCGACGAGTTCGTGCAGTTCCTGCCCGCCGACACCCCGCGCGGCTGGAAGCTCGCCGTCGCGGACCCGGAGGCGGGCCTGAAGCTGCTGCGGGACGCCAAGGCCGCCGGGCACGGTGCGAAGCGGATGTTCTCGCTGCCGGTCGGCCCGACCGAGACGATCAACGAGGCCCTCGCCTCCAAGACGCTGGTCTCCGACAACAACCTCGCCACGCGCCGTATCGAGGCCAACCTCGCGATCCTCAAGCGTGAGACGGGCGTCACGGACGCCGAGGTCGTGCGCGTGCCGGCGCTGTTCACCCAGGGCCGGGAGCAGCGGGGCGAGTCGGGTGACGAGAAGCTCCGCCTGCCCCGGCTGAGCCGCCTCGGCGCGGGCGCCGAACTCCCCGACGTGGCCCGCGACCACGGCCAGCAGCGGAATCTCGACCGGGCCGTGCCGGGCAGCGCCGCCCCGTCCGCGAACGGCGCCGTCGGCAGCCCCGCCGCGCCCGCCCCGTCGGTCATGACCAGCGCGTACGTTCCCGGTGCCGTCAACGGCATCGTGCTCAGCCGCACCCACTACCTGGCACCGCGCCAGTGGGGCCCCGTCATCGGCGGCAAGGACATCTTCACCGAGGCGGTGACGGCCGCGTACACCGCCGCCGGCATGAAGGTGTCGTACATCGACGACTGGGAGACGTACCACCAGGGCATGGGCGAGATCCACTGCGGTACGAACACCCTGCGCGACGCGTCGGCCGCCTGGTGGACGCGCTAACGGACCCCGCGCACCCGGCCTGAACGTGCCGTCACCCCCTGGCTGCCGGGGGGGTGACGGCACATTCGTGTTCCGGCATCGGGGAGGTGAAGTGGGTTGCCGCCGGGGGCTCCTGAGGCGGGGCCACTAGGATGGGCGCGCAACGTGACGGGGTGACGGAGGGCGGGTCATGGCGAGCGGTGGTCGGGACGAGGACTGGCTGGACCTGGCCGATGCCGTCGAGGTGCTGCGGACACAGCTCGCGGAGGCGCAGCGGCGCGGACAGGGGTCCCCGCTGCGGTTCGTGGTGGGGGAGATCACCGCGGAGTTCGAGGTCGAGCTGGTGCGGACCCGCAACGGCGGCGGGGCGCTGCGGTTCGGTGTCGTGGAGGCCGACGCCCGCACGGAGCGCGCGAGGCGGTCGGTGCAGCGGGTGACCCTGACGCTGAAGCCGGAGCACGACGGCGGCGGCGACGTCGCCGTGGGTGACGTGGAGTAGGCCGGGGCGCGCGGGGGCCGAACGGTGGAGGAGACGCAGGTCGTCCAGGTCCGCGCCGGCGCGGGCTTCGGAAGCGGCTATCTCGTCGCGCCCCGGCTGGTGCTGACCGCCGCGCATCTGGTGCCCCCGGAGGCGGACGGCGCGATCACGGTGTCCCTGCCCGGCGGGACGGAGCGGTTCCCGGTGGTGGTGCGGTGGCGGCGGGACGACGGGGAGACCGTGGACGCCGCGCTGTTGGAGATCCCCGCCGACGACGGGCGGTGGTCGCCGCCGAGCACGCTGCGCGGGGCCTTCGGCCGCCGCCCGCAGCGCTGGGGCCGGTGCGTCACCGTCGGCACTCAGATCCCGGTCGCCGCCCTGGGCTTCCCCCGCCAGCAGCGGACCGCGGCCGGCCGCCGGGACCGGGAGGTGCTGATCGGCCGGGTACGCCCGCACGCCGGCCCGCCCCACGAGATCCTCGACGACGCGGGACCCCTCCGCGCGGACCTCTCGGGACTCGACGGTACGACCGCCGCGCGCACCACCTCGTGGTCCGGGATGTCGGGCGCGGCCGTCTTCGCGGACGGCGGGGCCCTGCTGCTCGGGGTGGTGCGGTACGACCGCCGGCCCGGCCAGGGCACCCGGCTGACGTACACGCGCAGCGAGGACCTGCTGGCCCTCGACGGGTTCCGGGCGGTGGTGAGGCAGGCGACCTCCGTCGACCCGCAGGCCGAACCCGCCGAGCTGGCCCGGCTGTTGGAGCAGGCACCGCCCAAACGGGAGATCGGCTCGCCCAGCATGCTGCTGCGGGCCGACGCCGAGGTCGTGTCGTTCCACGGCAGGGAGGACACCCTCGAACAGCTGGAGCGGTGGTGTCTGACGGACTCGGGTGGTTTCCCCGCCGTCCGGGTGATCACCGCTCCCGGCGGTCAGGGCAAGACCCGGCTGGCCCGGCGGCTGACGGCCCGTATGCGGGACCTGGGCTGGGTGGCGGGACAGGTGGTCCACGACCCGCCCGACCTCGACGTGCTGCGCGGTGTCCGGCATCCGCTGCTGCTGGTCGTCGACTACGCCGAGACCCGGCCCGAGCTGGTCAGGCAGCTGCGGCAGCGCACCGAGCAGGCCCGTCACCCGGTGCGGCTGCTGCTGCTCGCCCGCTCCCTCGGCACCTGGCAGACCCGGGCCGCCCGCGGTCTGCGCGAGATCCGGCTGCACGCGCTCAGCCCCGCCGCACCCGACCGCGAACACGCCTTCCGCACGGCGGCCCGTGACCTGTCCCGCCGGCTCGCCGAGGCCACCGGGGACCCGGACGTCGACTGGGCCGGGCTCGCCGAGACCCTGCCGGCCCGCCGGGCCACGGCCGCCCCGGGCACCGAGACGGCGCTGACCGTGCAGATGGCGGCCCTCGCGGCGCTGCTGCGCCGGGTCCGGCTCCCCTCGCAGGACGGGGAGAGCCTGGAGGCGGAGCTGCTGGAGCACGAGACGAAGTACTGGCACGAGAGCGCCGACCGCCGGGGGCTCGGCCGGCTCGGCGACGGGCTGCTCGCCCGGGCGGTGGCGGCGGCCGTCCTGTGCCCCGCGCTCGGTGAGACGGAGGCGCACGCGACCGTGGCGCGGCTGCTGCCCGCCGAGTCGCCGCTGCTGATCGCCGAGGTCGCCGCCTGGCTGCGCGACCTGTACCCGTCGGCCGACGACCGCTACTGGGGCCAGTTGGAGCCCGACCGGCTGGCGGAGACCCACGCCTGCGAGCAGATTCTCCTCGACCCCCGGCTGCTCGGGCTGCTGTTCGACCGGGCGCCGGACCACCAGCGGGTGCAGACCCTCACCGTGCTGGCCCGCGCGGCCGTCGCCCACGCGGGCGCGGGTCGTGCCGAGGAGGCGTACACCGTCATCGGCCGGCTGCGCCGGACGCTGCGCTCGGTGCCCGCCGACGCGCCGCTGACCGCGGCCGTGCTGCGCGCGCACTCCGACACGCTGCCCGAACAGTCCCATGTGCTGCGGGAGTACGCCCTCGACGTCGCCCGCGCGCTGAGCGGGCTGTGCGGGGCCGCCGGGGACGATCCGCGGGCCCCGCGCGACCGGGCGTGGGCACTGCACAACCTGGCGGAACGGCAGTCGGCGGTCGGTGACTGGGCGCGGGCCCGGGAGGCGGCCGCCGCGGCGGCGGAACTGCGGGAGCGGCTCGCGGCCGACGGGAGCGCGACCCACCGCACGGAGTGGGCCGACTCGCTGCTGATGCTCTCCCAGGCCCTGCGGATGACGGGGAGCCCCGAGCGGGCGCACGACGTCGGCGGCCGGGCGCTGGAGCTGTTCCGCGCGCTCGTGGAGGAAGCGGATGAAGCGGATGAAGCGGGCGGCGAAGCGGGCGGTGAGGAGGGCGAGCGACGCGCGAGCGGACTCGTGCGGGCCCTCATCCACCAGTCCCAGGTGGTCTGGCGGCTCGACCCGAGCGCGCTCGGCTTCGACCAGGTCGCCCGGTCCGACGACCACAGCGCCGAGGCCGTCCGCCGGGCCCGGGACCTGGTGGCGCGGCGGCCCGATCTCGATCCGCTGCTGCTCACCCGGGCGCTCGCGGAGCGGGGCGCGAGCCTGTGGCGCTTCCAGCGGCATCCGGAGGCGGTGTCGCTGAGCGAGGAGGCGGTCGAGGCGTCCCGCCGGCTGGCCGGGGAGAACCCCGACGCGTACACCGCCGACCTCGCGGGCGCCCTGATGAGCCTCGCCGTCGACCTCGACTCCGCCGGACGCCCGCACACCGAGTGCATGGCGCTGCTGGGGGAGGCCATCGGTCTGATGCGCCCGCTGGCCGAGGAGCTACCCGCCGTCCACCGGCCCACCCTGGCGCGGATGCTGCACAACCTGGCCTGGGAACGCCATTCGTCGGGCGACGACGCCGCCGCGCGGGCGTGTGTCGACGAGGCGATCGAGCACCGCCGGGCGATGGCGCGGGAACCGTACGGGACGGCGGTGCCGGACCTCGCCCAGTCGCTCGGCACCCGCGCCACGTTCCTCTCCCGCGCCGGCGACCACGAGGCGGCGGCGGAGTGTGCGCGGGAGGCTTTGGAGGTCTACGCGCGCGCCGAACCGCTCAGCGCCAGCGATCTGAACTCGCGGTCCGGCACGGCTCTGGGCCTCGCCCGTTCCTACGACGTCCTGGGCCGCCCCGCCGAGGCGCTCGACGCGCTGAACGAGGGGCTCGCCGTCCGGCGGCGGCTGAGCGAGTACGCGCCGAGCCTCTACACCGAGGGGTACGCCACCGCGCTCCACGACCTGTCCGACCTGTACTGGCGCCACGACCGGCAGATCGCCGTACGGATCGTGCTGCGCCAGGCGTTGCCGCACTACCGGCGGCTGGCCCGGGTCGACGAGGGCGCGCGACGGGGGCTGGCCGAGTGTCTGCACGACCTCGGCTCCAGCTACGGGACGTCCTGGGCGCTGGCCGACCGGGCGGTGACCGCGCTGCGCGAGGCGTACCGGCTGCGGGGAGAGCTGGCGGCCTCCGACCCGGCCCAGGAAGAGCAACTGGCCGCGACCTGCGCGGAGTTGTGCCGGGCCCTGCTGAAGGCGAGCGTCTTTCCCGAGGCCGTGCGGGTCGCGGAGCACGAGGTGCGGCTGCGGCGCGGGTTCCTCGCCGCGGACCGGGACGGCCAGGAGTGGCCCCACTGCTTCGCCCTGCTGCGGCTGGCCAACAGCCGGGCGAAAGCGGGCGAGGACGCGGCGGCCTGGCGGACCGCGCTGGAGGCGGAGGAGGCGTGCGCGGCGCTGCTCGCGCGCCCCGGTCAGCCGCCGGAGGACGCCGCGTGGCTGCTGCACGGGCTGGGCGAGACGCTGAGCCTGTGCGGGCGGCACGACATACGCCGGGCCGCCCGGGCGCTGCGGCCGGCCCGGCGGGCCCTGCGTCTCTACCGGGACGTGGTGGCGGGGGACCCGAGCAAGCAGAACGGGCTCAGGTGGATCGTCGAGGGGCTGGCGAGGGCCCTGGAGCGGGTCGGCCGCCATGCGGAGGCCGTCGACGTACAGCTGCGAAGAGGAGTATGACGCGATGACATCACCGTCGGCCGGCACCGGGCGGGAGGAGTTCCCGGAGGAGTTCCAGGAGGAATCCGTCGAGGACATCCGGCGGGACGAGGAGAGCGCCGCCCGGCCGGCGGAGCTGTTCTACGGCAATGTCGGCGAGTTCGTCACGGAACGCTTCGTCCACTTCGTCTCCCGCCCGGCCCCTGGCTCCGGACGGGTGTGGTGCCCCGAGTGGTACCGGCACGCCGAGGCGCTGTCCCGGCTGGACTCGCTGTGGCGGGCCTGGGAGGCGCTTCGCTGGGACGCCGGCCTCGGCATGTCCAACTGGTGGGTCCACCACCTCGACCCGACGGTACGGGCCCTGCTCGACCCCGTCACCGGCCCCTTCGCACGCTGCGTGGACGGCCACAGCTCCCCGGAGCCGCTCCCCGTGGAGACGCCCCCCGCCGAGCTGTTCGTCGATCAGCGTCTGCCGACGTCGAGGAACCCGTTCGCCCTGGACTGACGGGCGGCTGGGTCAGAAGCCGAGGCGGCGCAGCTGCTTGGGGTCCCGCTGCCAGTCCTTGGCGACCTTCACATGGAGGTCCAGGAACACCGGGGTGCCGAGCAGCGCCTCGATCTGCTTGCGGGACTTGATGCCGACGTCCTTCAGGCGCTTGCCCTTGGGGCCGATGATGATGCCCTTCTGGCTGGGGCGCTCGATGTAGACGAAGGCGTGGATGTCGAGGAGGGGCTTGTCGGCGGGCCGGCCCTCACGGGGCAGCATCTCCTCGACGACGACGGCGATGGAGTGGGGCAGCTCGTCGCGGACGCCCTCCAGCGCGGCCTCCCGGATGAGCTCGGCGATCATGACCTGCTCGGGCTCGTCGGTGAGGTCGCCCTCGGGGTAGAGGGCCGGGCCCTCCGGCAGGAGGGGGACGATCAGGTCGGCGAGGAGGTCCACCTGCTTGTCGCCGACGGCCGACACCGGCACGATCTCGGCCCACTCGAAGCCCAGCTCCTTGCCGAGCTGGTCGATCGCGATGAGCTGCTCGGCGAGCTGCCGGCTGTCCACGAGGTCGGTCTTGGTGACGATCGCGATCTTCGGCGTCTTCTTGATGGACGCCAGCTCCTTGGCGATGAACCGGTCACCGGGGCCGAGCTTCTCGTTCGCGGGGAGGCAGAAGCCGATCACGTCGACCTCGGCCCACGTCGTGCGGACGACGTCGTTGAGGCGCTCGCCCAGCAGTGTGCGCGGCTTGTGGAGGCCGGGGGTGTCGACCAGGATCAGCTGGGCGTCCGGCCGGTGCACGATGCCACGGACCGTGTGCCGCGTCGTCTGCGGCTGGTTCGCCGTGATCGCCACCTTCTGGCCGACCAGAGCGTTCGTGAGGGTGGACTTGCCCGCGTTGGGCCGTCCCACGAAGCAGGCGAAACCGGCGCGGTGGGCGGCCTCGGCCGGCTCCTCGGATGACTGGGTACGAACACTCATGGCGCCCATTCTCCCTGATCCCCGGAGCCGCCCCGTACCGGACGTGTCCGGTGAGCTTTCCGAAACCCTCACGCAACGAAACGTCACGGAAACACACCCGTACGCAACCGGAAACGCATGCCGGTGACCCTCTGACGAGCCCCGCACCCGTACCCGCTGGAGAAAGGCCGTGACGACCGTGACCCTGGCCGCGCCCCTCGCCGCGCCCCTCGCCGCGAAAGGCATCGACACCGGCGACACCGCCTGGCTGCTCGCCGCCACCGCGCTCGTACTGTTGATGACCCCGGGCCTGGCCCTCTTCTACGGCGGCATGGTCAGGACGAAGAGCGTCCTCAACATGCTGATGATGAGCTTCGTGTCGATCGCCCTGGTCACCGTGGTGTGGCTGGCGGCCGGGTACACGCTCGCGTTCGGCGACGACGCGTTCGGCGGTCTCGTCGGGAACCTCGACCACCTCGGCATGGCCGGCCTCGGGCCGGACAGCGTCCAGGGCACCGTGCCCACCCTGCTGTTCGCCACCTTCCAGCTGACCTTCGCGATCATCACGGCCGCCCTCATCAGCGGCGCCGTCGCGGACCGGGCGAAGTTCGGGGCGTGGCTGATCTTCGTACCGGTGTGGGCGCTGCTCGTATACGTTCCGGTCACCCACTGGGTGTGGGGTCCGGGCGGCTGGATCGTGAGCGACCTCGGCGCCCTGGACTTCGCGGGCGGTCTGCCGGTGGAGATCACCTCCGGCGCCTCGGGCCTCGCGCTGTGTCTGGTCCTCGGCCCCCGCCTGGGGTTCAAGAAGGACGCCATGCGCCCGCACAACCTGCCCATGGTCGTGCTGGGCGCGGGTCTGCTGTGGTTCGGCTGGTTCGGCTTCAACGCCGGGTCCGCCCTCGGCGCGAACGGTCTCGCCGCCGTCGTGTTCCTCAACACCCTCGCCGCCGGCTGCACCGGCCTGCTGGGCTGGCTGTTCGTGGAGCAGCGGCGCGACGGCCACCCGACGACGCTGGGCGCGGCCTCCGGCGCCGTCGCGGGTCTCGTCGCGATCACCCCGTCCTGCGGCTCGGTGTCGCTGCTCGGCGCGCTGGTCATCGGCCTCGCCGCCGGCGTCGTGTGCAGTTACGCGGTGAGCTGGAAGTTCAGGCTGAACTACGACGACTCCCTCGACGTGGTGGGCGTCCACCTGGTCGGCGGGATCATCGGCACGGTGCTCATCGGTGTCTTCGCCGTCGAGTCGATGACCGGCGGCCCCGAGGGCCTGCTGCACGGCGGCGGGCTGGGCCAGTTGGGCAGGCAGTTGGTGGCCGTGGTCGCCGTCGGGGCGTACGCGTTCCTCGTGACGTACGGCGTCGGCAGGCTGATCGACCGGCTGCTGGGCTTCCGCGCGGACGAGGAGCACGAGCACACCGGCCTCGACCTTACGGTCCACGCCGAGACGGCATACGATCACGGCGTCCTGGGCCACGGCGCCCCGGTCTCCGCGTCCGTCCCGTCCACTTCCTCCACGCAGAAGGCCAAGGCATGAAGCTCATCACCGCGATCGTCAAGCCGTACCGCCTCGACGAGGTCAAGACCGCCCTCCAGGAGATGGGCGTGAACGGTCTGACCGTCAGCGAGGCCAGCGGCTACGGGCGGCAGCGCGGCCACACCGAGGTCTACCGCGGCGCCGAGTACCAGGTCGACCTGGTCCCCAAGGTGCGGATCGAGGTCGTCGTCGACGACGCGGACTCCGAGGCCGTGATCGAGGCGATCGTGAAGGCCGCGCAGACCGGCAAGATCGGCGACGGCAAGGTGTGGGCGCTGCCCGTCGAGACGGTGGTGCGGGTCCGCACCGGCGAGCGGGGCCCGGACGCGCTCTGACGCGCGGGGCCTAGAGCGAGGGTGAGGGGTGGTGCCGCCGGACGGGCGGCACCACCCCTCAGCCGTTCACGTTCCGCGGATCAGTCGAACACGAACGGGCCGGGCGACTGCGGTCCGCTCGCCGTGCAGTTCACGGGGAAGCCGAAGACGACCATCTGCAGGGAGCCGCCGTACGCCTCCAGGCTGTCGCCGGGGGCGACGGTGCCGGTGAGCGGGCCGACGACCATGCCGTCGCCGGCGGCCAGCGCCGGGTTCTCGGTGCCGGTGAAGGAGGTGGTGCCGCCGCCCGCCTTCACGAAGGTGAGCGTGGACCGGATGGAGTCCTCGGCGAAGGCGATCGGTGCGGTGATCTCCGAGGAGGAGAGGGTCACGGTGGCGGACGTGCCGTCCTGGGTGGCCGTGAGCGTGGCCGCGCCGGAGCCGCCGATCGCACAGCTGGCGTTGATCGTCGCGGACTGCGGGGTGACGGCCGCGGCACTGGGGGCGAGAGCGAGGCCGGTGACGGCGAGCGTCCCCGCGGCGAACGCCGCGCCGACTCCGAGTCGTATGCGTCTCATCGAGCGATTTCCCTTCCCTTGCACGGGAGTCGCACGGGGCTTGGGGACAGCTCCGTGCGGCCCGGTACGGGCATTGCCATGTGGGGGCGGAACAACGCGCGGCCGCGCGGCGGAATCTGACGGTCCGCCATAGGAACGGCTCCATTGAGACGCGCGGCGCCTGAGATTGCAAGAGAAGCTCCGCCGGTCGCACCCAGGGTCGACAAAAGTGGCCGAAGCCTTATGTCGCTTGCGGGTTCAACCACTTCACGGCGGGCCGATGTCGAGGCGTTCTGTCCCGCGCCGCGCGAGTTGTCGGCGCCGGGGGCCGGGTGTCCACTCGCCCGCGGGTGATTCTCACGCGACCCGACCGGACGTTACCGGCCGTAACACTAGCCTGCGGGAGACCACCGGCCCCTTCGCCGAAGATCACTGCGCGGGTGCGCGAACGTGCGCCCCGGCGGGGCTCAGCCCGCCGTCAGCGTCGCCCGTACCGTGCCGTCCGGGCCCGCCAGCAGCACCGGGGTTCCCGCGCCACCGAGGTCGCGGACGGCCGCGCGGTCCTCGTCGGAGACGGCGTCGGAGTCGCTCACCACGGCCGCCGCCTCCAGGGACTTCGCGCCGGAGGCCACCGCCATCGCGACCGCGGTGCGCAGCGCGCTGAGCCGCAGGGAGTCCAGGGCGACGGTTCCCGCGACGTACGTCCGGCCCGTCTCGTCGCGTACGGCCGCGCCCTCGGGCACGCCGCCTCGGGCCCGCGCGGAACGGGCCAGGGTGACGATCTTGCGGTCCTCGGGGTCGAGCGCGCTGCTGTCGGTCATGATCCGAGCATACGTAGCCGCCCGGCCGCCATCCGCGCTCACCCCGCCACCGGGTACAGCGCCCCGCGCCTTCCCTCCGGCGAGACCAGCCACTCCAGTCTGGCCGCGGTGTCCTCGTCCAGCGGGGTGTGGAGCACGATCGTCAGATCGGGGCGGGCCGGCATCCTCATCGCGCTGGACTCCAGGTGGAGCAGCCCGGCCACCGGATGGTCCAGCTCCTTGCGGATCTGCCCGGCGTCCTCGATGTCCCGCCGCTCCCACAGGGCCGCGAACTCGGGGCTGGCCGCCATGACCCGGCCCAGCAGCTCCCGCAGCCCCTCGTCGTCGGGCGTCGCCGCGCACGCCGCCCGGAACTGGGCGACGACCGAGCAGGCGTTCGCCTGCCAACTCCGGGAGCGGGAGCGGTACATCGGGTCGATGAAGAAGTCCAGGAGGCAGTTCTGGGTGACACCGGGGCGCATCCCGAGGACGAGGGCGGCCGCGTCGTTGTGGAGGACGCTGTTGTAGTACCGGTCCATGACGTGCGCCGGGTACGGCATCCACGCGTCCAGCATCCGCCGCAGCCCGTCGCACATGTCGCGCCGCTCGGGCTCGGCCTCGGGGACGGGCGGGTTGAGCCCGGCGAGGAGGTACAGGTGCCGCCGTTCGGCGCCGCTGAGCCGCAGCACCCGGGCGACGGCGTCCAGGACCTGCGGGGAGACGGAGATGTCCCGCCCCTGCTCCAGCCACTGGTACCAGGAGGCGCCCACGCCCGCGAGGACGGCGACCTCCTCACGGCGCAGACCGGGCGTACGGCGCCGGGCCCCGCCGTCGGGCAGCCCGGCGTCGGCCGGGGAGACCCGGGCCCGCCTGCTCATCAGGAACTCCCGCAGTTCGGTGCGGCGGTGCGTCCTGCCCGCCGCGGTCCCCGCGACCGCTGTCACGTGTCCTACTCCCCGGTTCGACGGCCTGCCGGCACCCACCCGGCCGGCGACCGGCGGGTGGTGGTGCCACCACCAGGACAACTGCCCGCTCCCCACGGCTATTCCGGCCGCCGCACTGTCTTCCCATGGCAATCGACACCACGTCCCCGACCACCGCCCCCGGCGGAGGCACCTCCCTGTCCCCACGCGACCGTCTCGTCCTGTTCGTCCTGTGCGCCGCCCAGTTCATGGTCGCGCTCGACTTCTCCGTCCTGAACGTGGCACTGCCCCTCCTCGGCCCCGACCTCGGCATGAGCCCGTCGGCGCTCCAGTGGGCGGTGACGGCGTTCGCGCTTCCCTCCGGCGGTTTCCTGCTCCTCTTCGGCCGGGTCGGCGACCTGTACGGCCGCCGCCGGCTGTTCCTCGCCGGGCTGGCCCTGTTCGGCGCGGCCTCGGTGCTGGCCACGTTCGCCTGGGACCCGGCGTCGTTCCTGGCGGGCCGCGCGCTCCAGGGCCTCGGCGCGGCGGCGATCGTGCCGACCGGCATGTCACTGCTGACGACCACGTTCCCGGAGGGGCCGGCCCGTGACCGTGCCCTTGGAGTCTCGGGCACCGTGCTGTCGCTCGGCTTCACCTTCGGGATGGTGGCCGGCGGAGTGATGACCGACGCGCTCGGCTGGCGCTCCACGATGGGTCTGCTCGCCGTCTTCGCGCTGCTGGTGCTGCCGCTGGCCCCCGGTCTGCTGCCCGAGTCCCGCACCCCGGAGCGCCCGCGGCTGGACGTGCCCGGCGCGATCACGGTCACCGGTGGTCTGCTGGCCGTCATCTACGCCCTGTCCACGGCGGCGGAGCGCGGCTTCGGCGGTACCGACGTGATCGGCACGCTCGTCGTGGGGCTCGCCCTGCTGGTGGCCTTCGTCCGCGTCGAGTCCCGTGCGGAGGAGCCGCTGGTGTCCCTGCCGATGCTGCGGCGCCGGACGGTGGCGTGGGGCAACCTGGGCGGTCTCGTCACCTTCTCGATGATGTCGACGGTGGTCTTCGTGCTGACGCTCTACCTCCAGGAGACCCTTGGGCTGTCGGCGTTCGAGACGGGCCTGGTCTTCGGCACCCAGGGGGTGCTGTCGGCGGTGGCCGGCACGTACGCCCCCCGGGTCATCGGCCGCTTCGGCGCCCGCCGCACCCTGGTCGTCTCCCTGGCCGGCCAGGGCCTGCTGACCGCCGCCCTGCTGGGGATCGGCGAGGCCGGCTGGTCGGTGTGGCTCGCGGTGACCGCGGTGTCCCTGGCGAGCATGTGCCACCTGGGCGCGATCATCTCCTACGGCCTGACCGTGACCTCCGGTGTCCCCGACCACGAACAGGGCCTCGCCACCGGCCTGGTCACCTCCACCCAGCAGGTCGGCATCACCGTCGGCATCCCGCTCCTCGGCGTCCTCGCCACCACCTCGGGCGATCTGCTCGCCGGGGTCCACCTGGTCATCGCCCTGGACACGGCGATCCTCCTGGCGGCGGCGGTCCTGGTCGCGGTGGGCCTGCGCGCGCGGCGCGGCGCGTCAGGGACGGTCGAGGCGCAACCGCTCGGCTCGCGGTAGCCCGGCCACGACCAGGTCGTACGAGTCCTCGATGAGCTCCCGGACAACGGCGTCCGGGAGGTCGCCGTCGACCGTCACCGTGTTCCAGTGGCGCTTGTTCATGTGGTAGCCGGGGGCGATCAGGCCGGGGTGTTCACCGCGCAGCCGGACCGCGTCCTCGGGGTCGCACTTGAGGTTGACCTTCAGGGGCCGCTGCTCCGTCCAGCTCAGCGCGAACATCTTGCCGAGGACCTTGAAGACGGAGATCTCCGGGCGGAACGGGAAGTCCTCCACGGCCTCGTCGAAGGACAGGCAGAAGGCGCGCAGTTCGTCGGGGGTCATTCCGTCCTGGCCCCCTCTTCCGCGGGCTCGGCCGGGCCGATCGGCTCCACCAGCACCGTGACGATCTTGTTCCGGCGGCCGGCCGCGGCCTCCGCGGTGAGCCGCAGTTCCCGCCCGTCGGGCAGTTCCACGACCGAGGAGGCACCGGCGATGGGCACCCGGCCCAGCGCCTTGGCGAGGAGACCGCCGACGGTCTCCACGTCCTCGTCGTCGTAGGCGTCGAGGCCGTACAGCTCGCCGAGGTCGGTGATGTCGAGGCGGGCGGTGACCCGGTGGCGGTCGTCGCCGAGCTCCTCCACCGGGGGCAGTTCCCGGTCGTACTCGTCGGTGATCTCGCCGACGATCTCCTCCAGGATGTCCTCGATGGTGACGATGCCGGCGGTGCCGCCGTACTCGTCGATGACGACGGCGACGTGGTTGCGCTCCTGCTGCATCTCGCGGAGCAGGTCGCCGGCGTTCTTGGTGTCGGGGACGAAGACCGCCGGACGCATGGCGGTGGAGACCAGTTCGTTCTCGGCGTCGCGGTTGATGTGCGTCCTGCGGGCCATGTCCTTGAGGTAGACCACGCCGACGATGTCGTCCTCGCTCTCCCCGGTGACGGGGATGCGGGAGAAGCCGGACCGCAGGGCGAGGGTGAGCGCCTGACGGATCGTCTTGTACCGCTCGATGACGACGAGGTCGGTGCGCGGGACCATCACCTCGCGGACCAGGGTGTCACCGAGTTCGAACACCGAGTGCACCATGCGGCGTTCCTCGGCCTCGATCAGCGACTCCTGCTCGGCGAGGTCGACCAGGGCGCGCAGCTCCGCCTCGGAGGCGAAGGGGCCGCGGCGGAAGCCCTTGCCGGGGGTGAGCGCGTTGCCGATGAGGATCAGCAGGGCCGGGACGGGGCCCATGATCCGGGCCAGCGGCAGCAGCACGTACGCCGCGGCCGTGGCCGTGTTCAGGGGGTGCTGGCGGCCGATGGTGCGCGGGGAGACGCCGACGGCGACATAGGAGACGAGGACCATGACGCCGATGGCGACGGCCAGCGCCTCCCAGGTCGCGTCGAACTCCTTCAGGCACGCGTAGGTGACGAGGGCCGCGGCGGCCATCTCGCAGGCCACGCGCACCAGGAGCGCGACGTTCAGATAGCGGGTCGGGTCGGCCGTGACCTGGGCGAGCTTGGCGCTGCCGCGCCGCCCGGACCGCACGGCCTCATCGGCCCGGAAGCTGGAGACCCGCGCGAGGCCCGCCTCCGCGCAGGCGGCGAGCCAGGCGACGACGACCAGGGCGACGGCACCGCTGACGAGGGATGCGCTCATGACACGGTCGGGGCCGGGGACGGGCCGGTGAGGCCCTTCTCCGCGCGCCAGCCGTCCACGATGGCCGCCTGGAGACCGAACATCTCGGCCTTCTCGTCGGGCTCCTCGTGGTCGTAACCGAGGAGGTGCAGCACTCCGTGGACGGTCAGGAGCTGGAGCTCCTCGTCCATGGAGTGCTGCGTGGCCGCTTCCTTGCCCTGCTTCTCGGCGACCTCGGGGCACAGCACGATGTCCCCGAGGAGGCCCTGCGGCGGCTCGTCGTCGTCCTTCGACGGCGGACGGAGCTCGTCCATGGGGAAGGACATGACATCCGTCGGGCCGGGCAGGTCCATCCACTGGATGTGCAGTTGCTCCATGGCGTCGGCGTCCACCACGATCACCGACAGTTCGGAGAGCGGGTGGATGCGCATCCGCGCGAGTGCGTAGCGGGCGATGTCGAGGATCGCCTGCTCGTCGACCTCGGTTCCGGACTCGTTGTTGACGTCGATCGACATGGCGCTGTGCTTGTCTACTTCCCCTTGTGCCCGGCCCTGCCGCGGCTCTTGTGGGAGCCGTTCTGGGTGCCGTGCTGGCTGTCGTACTGCTCGTACGCGTCGACGATACGGCCGACGAGCTTGTGCCGGACGACATCCTGCGACGACAGCCGGGAGAAGTGCACGTCGTCGACGCCGTCCAGGATGTCCTGGACCTGGCGCAGACCGGACTTCGTGCCGTCCGGCAGGTCGACCTGTGTCACGTCACCCGTGATCACGATCTTCGAGTCGAAGCCGAGGCGGGTGAGGAACATCTTCATCTGCTCGGGCGAGGTGTTCTGGGCCTCGTCGAGGATGATGAAGGCGTCGTTGAGCGTGCGGCCGCGCATGTACGCCAGGGGCGCGACCTCGATGGTCCCGGCGGCCATGAGCCGGGGGATCGAGTCGGGGTCGAGCATGTCGTGCAGCGCGTCGTACAGCGGGCGCAGATAGGGGTCGATCTTCTCGTAGAGGGTGCCCGGCAGGAAGCCGAGCCGCTCGCCGGCCTCGACGGCGGGGCGGGTCAGGATGATGCGGTTGACCTGCTTGGACTGAAGGGCCTGCACGGCCTTGGCCATCGCCAGGTAGGTCTTGCCGGTGCCGGCGGGGCCGATGCCGAAGACGATGGTGTGCTTGTCGATGGCGTCGACGTACCGCTTCTGGTTGAGCGTCTTGGGGCGGATGGTGCGGCCGCGCGAGGACAGGATGTTCTGCGTGAGCACCTCGGCCGGGGTCTCCTGGCCGTCGCCCTTGCCGTTCTCACTCGCTCTCAGCATGGCGATCGAGCGTTCCACTGCGTCCTCCGTCATCGGCTGTCCGGTGCGGAGCACCAGCATCATCTCGTCGAACAGGCGCTGGACGAGAGCGACTTCCGGGGCGTCGCCGACCGCGCTGATCTCATTGCCCCGGACGTGGATGTCGACCGCCGGGAAGGCCTTCTCGATCACGCGCAGGAGGGAGTCGCCGGAGCCCAGCACGGTCACCATGGGGTGCGCCGCGGGGACGGTGAACTGCGCTCTCGCCTTGCCCTGCGCGGGGGTGTGAGCTGTGGGTGTCTGAGTCATGGGCCGGCTCTGGGGCCGCACGTCCTCCTTGTAACGGCTCGCAGGCCCTGTGCGGGGGCTGCGCTTGCGATTCAAGGGTACGCCGGGGCACCGACAACACCGTAGGAGTTTTCGACGGTGCGGATGAGCTCCGGGGGCTCGGTGGCTCAGCGCCAGAGCGGGGCGCCCGCCGTGCCCCCGGTCGCGGCCTCGATCCTGGCTCTGGTCTCCGTCATCACCCGCACGATGCGGTCCTCGTGGGCCGGGGTCAGGCGGGTGGTCGGCACCGAGCAGCTGATGGCGTCGCGGGCCGGGGTGTCGTAGCGCAGGGCGAAGCCGAAGCCGACGATGCCGGGGACGCCCTCCTCCCGGTCGACGGAGTGGCCGCGGGCGCGGGTGGCGGCGAGGTCGGCGACGAGGGACGCGCGGGTGGTGCGGGTGCGGGGGGTGAGCGCCTCGTACGGGCCCTCGGGCAGCGCCTCGTTGGGGCGCTCGGCGAGGAGGGCCTTGCCGAGGGCGCCGGCGTGGGCGGGGAGGCGGCGGCCGACGCGGCTGATCGTGCGCAGGTACTCGTGGGACTCGCGGGTGGCCAGGTAGGCCACGTCCATGCCGTCGAGGCGGGCCAGGTGGATGGTCTCGCCGAGGGCGTCGGACGCCTCGTCGAGGTACGGCCGTACGGTGCGCACGCGCGGGTCGGAGTCGAGGTAACCGGTGCCGGTGAGCAGGGCGCGGATACCGATGCCGTACAGGGAGCCGGTGGTGTCGGTACGGACCCAGCCCCGGCCGATCAGCGTCTGGAGCAACGCGTACATCGAGCTGCGCGGGACCCCGAGCTCGTCCGCCAGTTCCTGGAGCCGGGCCGGCCGGTCGCCGCGCGCGGCCAGCAGCTCCAGCAGGTCGAGGGTGCGCGCGGCCGATTTCACCTCACGGACGCCCCCCGCGCCCTCTGTCTCCGCCATACGCCGATCGTAAGCGGCCCGTTCCTGCCCATTGACGCCGGTCATTCATATATCTAACCTCCATCCTCATACATGGAGGACGTCTACATAGGGAGATGACGTTCAGGTGGGCCTCGACTCGGACCTCCCCGCGGCCACGGTCCGGCGGCTGCGCGACGGCATGGCGGACGGCGTCCTGTCGTTCCCGCTCACCAGCTTCCGCGCCGACGGCTCCCTCGACCTCGACGGCTTCACCGCGTACCTCGACGGGCAGGTCGCCACCGGCCCCGGCGCGGTCTTCCCCGCCTGCGGCACGGGCGAGTTCTTCTCCCTGGACGAGGACGAGTACCGGCAGGTGGTGACCGCCGCCGTGGAGGTGACGGCCGGGCGGGTGCCGGTGGTCGCCGGGATCGGCTACGGGTGGGCGCAGGCCGCGCGGTTCGCGCGGATCGCCGAGGAGGCCGGCGCCGACGCGCTGCTGGTCCTGCCGCACTATCTGGTGGCCGCCCCGCAGGACGGGCTGGTCGCACAGGTGGAGGAGATCGCCGCGCGGACCCGGCTGCCGCTCATCGTCTACCAGCGCGACCAGGTCTCCTTCACCGCCGACTCGCTCCGCCGGATCGCCCGCGTCCCGAACGTCGTCGGCCTGAAGGACGGGCACAGCGACCTCGACCGGCTCCAGCGCCTCACCCTCGCCGCCCCCGAGGGCTTCCTCTTCTTCAACGGCGCCGCGACCGCCGAGGTCCAGGCCCGCGCGTACGCCACGGTGGGTGTCCCGGCGTACTCGTCCGCCGTCCACGCCTTCGCACCCGAGATCGCCGGGGCCTTCTTCGGCGCGTTGCGGCGCGGTGACGACCCGGCGGTGGAGAGGCTGCTGCGTGCGTTCTACGTCCCCCTCGTCGAGCTGCGGGACCGGCGGCCCGGGTACGCGGTGTCGCTGGTGAAGGCGGCCGCCCGGCTGCGCGGCCGTCCCGTCGGCCCGGTCCGCGCCCCGCTGACCGACCCCTCGGCCGCCGACCTCGCCGACCTGGAACGACTGCTGGACACCGGTCTCGCCCTCGCCGCGGACCTCGCCGCCACGGCACCCGCCGCCCCCTCCGGCGCGGTGTCCGGCGGCACCGCGCCCGCCGCCCCCACCGTAGGAGCCGCCCTGTGACCGCCGCCCGTGATCTGACCGTCGCCGAGGTCCGGCTGACCCCGATCCTGGTCGCCGATCCGCCGTTGCTGAACACACAGGGCGTGCACCAGCCGTACACGCCCCGGCTGATCGTGGAGGTCGTGACCGCCGACGGGACCACGGGGGTCGGCGAGACGTACGGCGACACGAAGTACCTGGAGCTGGCGCGGCCGTTCGCGACGCGGCTGGTGGGCCGCTCGGTCGACGACCTGAACGGGCTGTTCGCCGTCGCCGACGAGGTCGCGGTCGACGCGTCGCGGACCTCCGGCCAGGTGGACGTGGGTGGCCTGCGCGGGGTGCAGACCGCCGACAAGCTGCGGCTCTCGGTCGTCTCCGCGTTCGAGGTGGCCTGCCTGGACGCCCTCGGCAAGGCGCTGGGCCTGCCGGTGCACGCGCTGCTCGGCGGCAAGGTGCGGGACACGGTGGAGTACAGCGCGTACCTGTTCTACAAGTGGGCCGACCATCCCGAGGGCGTCACCTGCGAGAAGGACGACTGGGGCGCGGCCCTCGACCCGGCCGGGGTGGTGGAGCAGGCCCGGAGGTTCACCGAGCGCTACGGCTTCACGTCCTTCAAGCTCAAGGGCGGCGTCTTCCCGCCGGACGAGGAGATCGCCGCGGTCCGCGCCCTCGCGGAGGCGTTCCCCGGCCGTCCGCTGCGGCTCGACCCCAACGGGGCCTGGTCCGTGGAGACCTCCGTGCGGGTCGCGGACGCCCTGGCCGACGTCCTCGAATACCTGGAGGACCCGGCGCTGGGCACGCCCGCCATGGCCGAGGTCGCGGCGCGCACGCCGGTGCCGCTCGCCACCAACATGTGCGTGACGACCTTCGCCGAGATCAAGGAGGCGTTCACGAAGGACGCCGTCCAGGTCGTCCTGTCGGACCACCACTACTGGGGCGGCCTGCGCAACACCCGTGAGCTGGCCGCGATCTGCCGTACCTTCGGCGTCGGCGTCTCCATGCACTCCAACACCCACCTCGGCATCAGCCTCGCCGCGATGACCCACGTGGCGTCCACGGTGCCGAACCTCCACCACGCCTGCGACTCCCACTACCCCTGGCAGTCCGAGGACGTCCTCACCGAGCGCCTCACCTTCGAGAACGGGGCCGTACGCGTGTCCGACGCGCCGGGCCTGGGCCTCCAGCTGGACCGCGCCCGGCTGGCCCTCCTCCACGAGCGGTGGCTGGCCGACGACGGCTCCCTCCACGACCGGGACGACGAGGCGGCGATGCGGGTGGCGGACCCGGCGTGGAGCACCCCGTCGGTGCCGCGCTGGTGAACGGCCCCACCGCCTGCTGAAGGGCGCCGGACGCCCGCGTGTCCCCGTTCCGCTCCGGCCCGGCGGGGCCATGGTGGGGGCATGGACGACAGGCGTGGCGACGTGTGGGCGGCCGGTGACGCCTACGAGCGGTACATGGGCCGGTGGAGCCGTCCGGTCGCGGAGCGGTTCACGGCGTGGCTCGGCCTCCCGGACGGTGCGCGGTGGCTGGACGTGGGATGCGGCACCGGCGCGCTGACCGCGACGGTGGCGGCCCGCTGCCGTCCGCGCGCCGTGGTGGGGCTGGACCGGTCCGCCGGGTTCGTGGCCTCCGCCCGTGCCGCCGCGCCCGCGCCCGCGCACTTCGTGGTGGCCGACGCGATGGCGCCGCCGGTGCGCGACGGGGTGTTCGACGCGGTGGTCAGCGGGCTGACGCTCAACTTCCTCCCCGCGCCGGGCGCGGCGGTGGCCGCGTGGGCCCGGCTGGTGCGGCCGGGCGGCCTGGTCGCGGCGTACGTGTGGGACTACGCGGAGGGCATGGAGTTCCTGCGGCGGTTCTGGGACGCCGTGGTCGCGCTGGACCCGTCGGCCGCCCCGCTGGACGAGGCCCACCGCTTCCCCGTCTGCCGCCCGGACCCGCTGCGCGCGCTGTGGACGGAGGCGGGGCTGACCGACGTGGCGGTCACCCCGATCGAGGTGCCCACGGTCTTCGCCGACGTCGCCGACTTCTGGCAACCGTTCCTGGCCGGGCAGGGCCCCGCCCCCGGCTACGTCACGGCCCTGGCGCCGCCCGCCCGTGACCGCCTGCGCGACGAACTCGGCGGGACGGTGCCCACACGGCCGGACGGCTCGATCGCCCTCACCGCCCGGGCCTGGGCGATCGAAGGCCGGCGCGCGCCCCGCCCCGGCGAGGGGCGCGGTGAACCGCGCGGGCGACCCGGCACACCCCGCACCCCGCGATGAACTGGCGCCCCCGTCCACCCGGCGGAACGTTTTGATGCACACTGGCAGATCCACGCACCACTGCCAGGGAGCACATCGTGACCGCGTTCAATGGGGAGCGTCCACACCACCTGCCCCAGGTCGACCCGCTGTCGGCCCTGAGGAGTCCGGACGCCCCACCCTGGGACGTGTATCTGACCGGCACCGTCTTCTACGACATCATCTTCACCGGCCTCGACTGCGCGCCGGTCCGCGGTACCGAGTCCTGGGCCCGCGGCATGGGGTCCAGCCCCGGCGGCGTGGCGAACATGGCCACGGCGCTGGCCCGGCTCGGCCTGCGGACCTCCCTCGCCGCGGCCTTCGGCGACGACCACTACGGCGAGTACTGCTGGGACGCCCTGGAGCAGGGCGAGGGCATCGACCTGTCCACCTCCCGCACCGTCCCCGGCTGGCACTCCCCGGTCACCGTCTCCATGGCGTACGAGGGCGAACGCACGATGATCTCGCACGGCCACATCGCCCCCGAGGAGGCGTTCGCCCCGGAGTGCCCGCCGCACGCGCGTGCCGCCGTCACCTGCCTCGGGCCCGGCGTGGACGCCCCCTGGATCGCGCAGGCCGCGCGGAACGGCTCCCTGATCTTCGCGGACGTCAGCTGGGACGAGACCGGCGCCTGGGACCTGGCGGGGCTGGTCGGCCTCGCGCACTGCGAGGCCTTTCTGCCGAACGCGGAGGAGGCCATGCGGTACACCGGCGCGGAGTGCCCCCGCGCCGCCGCCCGCGCCCTCACCGACCACGTCCCGGTGGCCGTGGTGACGCTCGGCGCGGAGGGGGCGTACGCCGTGGACGGCCGTACCGGCGAGACGGCCGAGGTACCGGCGATCGCGGTGGAGGCCACGGACCCGACGGGCGCCGGCGATGTGTTCATGGCCGGTTTCGTCACCGGCACGCTCGCCGAGTGGCCGCTGGCGGACCGGCTGGCCTTCGCGGGGCTGACCGCCGCTCTGTCGGTCCAGGAGATCGGGGGTTCGCTGTCGGCGCCCGGCTGGTCCGAGATCGCCGCCTGGTGGCGCCGGGTGCGGTCCCTCGACGTCCAGGACCCCACCGCCCTCCGCCGCTACGCCTTCCTGGAGGACTTCCTCCCCGAGGGGCCCGTGGCCCCCTGGCCGCTGCGCCGCGCGGTCCCCACCATCGGCTTCCGCCGCTCGGCGTAGGGCCCCTCTGACGTGAACTCCCCCGCGCGGCAGGGCGGTTGAGAGCCCTTCCGCGCGACCGGGGCGTGAGCGGATACCCCACCGCACACGCCCCAAACGCAACGTGACTCACATCACGCCCTTTGCGTTTCTTTCGTGCTCCGCGACCTTGATACAAATTCTCCGCGCGTTCCTGTCCGTCGACAGCCGCCCAATTCCCTTGCCGGGCCGCGGTCGTCGGGGTCCGGAGCCACACCCTCGCACGTCCAGGAACGCCCGTGTCCCCCCGCACCCCCACCCTGCCCTGGCCCCTCGTCGCCCTTTTCACGGCCGGGTACCTCGCCGCGTACCTCCTGCCGACCACCGTCGGCCGGCTCGACGCGGCCCTCCCCCTCACCGCCACCGAGGCCGGCGCCGTCGGCAGCGCCCTGCTGCTGGGTTCGGCCACGGCCGGCTTCACGCTCGCCGCACAGGTGGAGCGGTTCGGCCCCCGCCGCCTCGCCCGCGCCGGCCTGCTGCTCGCGGCCGTCGGCTACGGCACCGCCGCCCTCACCACCAGCCTCCCCGCGGTCGTCGCGGGAGCCGTCCTCGGCGGCTTCGGCTCGGGCACGGCGACCGCCGTGGCCGCCGCCGGCATCGCCGCCCAGCGCGACCCCCACCGGGTGTCCACGACGGGCCTGCTGGGCGTCTCGGCGCTGGCCGGCGCCCTCTATCTGACGATCCCCCACCTGGGCCCCGGCCACGGCGTGCCGCTCGCCGCACTCGCCGTCACGGCCCTGCTCACCCTGCCGGCGACCGGCCGTCTCACCACCGCCGTGGCCGCCGCCCCCACCGGCGGGGAACGCGGCCCACTCCCCCACCGCCGCTCGGGACTGGTCCTCGCCGCGACCCTCCTGCTGTGGTCCCTCGCGCAGAACTCCCTGTGGGGCGTGAGCGGCCGCGTCGGCACCACCCAGGCCGGGCTCACCGAGGTCACCGTCGGCGCGGTCTTCGCGGCGGCCCTCGGCGCGGGCCTGCTCGGGGTGATCGGCGCGGGTGCGCTGGGCGCGCGGCTGGGCCGGGCGCTGCCCATCGGCGGCGGCACCGCGCTCATCGCGGGCTGTATCGCGCTGAGCGCCTCGGCGACCGACCTCACCACCTTCGCCACGGGCGAGATCGCCTGGAACGTGCTCTACCCGGTCGTGCTGTCGTATCTGATCGGCCTTGCCGCCTCGCTCGACCCGCGCGGCCGCTGGGCGGTCCTCGTCGGCTCCGCGTCCTCGCTCGGCACGGCCGCCGGCCCCCTCACCGGCAGTCTGCTCTCCGCGCACGCCGGTTTCCCGGCGATGGGCGCGATCCTGGCCGTGGGCCTGCTCCTGATCGCCGCCCCCATGACGGCCGTGGCCCTGCGCACCACGACCGCCACGACCGAGCACGCCCGCTACCGGGACCGGACGGCCACCGAACAACCGGAGTACCGCCCGGCGGCCTGAGCCCGCGGGCGAACGGCACCCGTCAGAACTCGTACGCGTCGACCTCGGCGAGATACCGGGCCCGCCGCTCCTCGTCGTCCTCCAGGAAGGAGGCGGTGAAGGAGTTGCGGGCCAGCTCGCGCAGCCGTTCCTCGCTCAGGCCGAGGCTGCGGTGGACGGCGTCGAAGTTGTCGCCGGCGTAGCCGCCGAAGTAGGCGGGGTCGTCGGAGTTGACCGTGCAGAGCAGCCCCGCGTCGAGCATGGCGGGCAGCGGGTGGTCGGCGAGGGTGTCGACGGTCCGCAGCCGGACGTTGGACAGCGGACACAGCGTCAGCGGGATCCGCTCGCGCACGAGCCGTTCGACGAGGTCCGGGTCCTCCATGCAGCGCAGCCCGTGGTCGACGCGCTCGACACCGAGCACGTCGAGGGCCTCGGTGATGTACTCCGGGGGCCCCTCCTCGCCCGCGTGCGCGACCCGCCGCAGCCCGAGTTCGGCGGCGGCCTCGTACACCTCGCGGAACTTGACCGGCGGGTGCCCGACCTCGGCGGAGTCGAGCCCGATGCCGGTGATCCGGTCGAGGTACGGCCGGGCGGCCCGAAGGGTCTCCATGGCGGAGGCGGCGGACTCGTCACGCAGGAAGCACATGATCAGGCGGGTGGAGATCTGGTGGGTCTCCTCGCTCTTCTCCAGCGCCCGCCACAGCCCCTCGACGACGGTGCCCATGGCGACCCCGCGGGCGGTGTGCGCCTGCGGGTCGAAGAACATCTCCACGTGCCGCACGCCCTGCGCCGCGGCCCGGGTGAGATAGGCGTCGGCGAGGTCCGCGAAGTCCCGCTCGGTGCGGAGCACGGCCATCAGCTCGTAGTACAGGTTCAGGAACGACTGGAGGTCCTCGAACCGGTATGCCTCGCGGAGCGCGTCCGTGTCGGCGTACGGCAGGGTCACCCCGTTCCGCGCGGCCAGCTCGAACGCCAGCTCGGGCTCCAGGGTTCCTTCGATGTGCAGGTGCAGTTCAGCTTTGGGGAGGGACATCGAAGCATGGTACGTCCGGCATGCCGCGATTCCGCATCCGCGCGGCCGTCACCGTCGTTTCGGCAGCGCCACCCTCATCAGGTCGTGCGCCACACTCAGCTCCCCCTCGAATCCGGCGGCCCGCGCCTGCCGTTCGAACTCGTCCGGCTCCGTGTAGCGCTGGCTGAAGTGGGTCAGCACGAGGTGCCGTACGCCACAGTCACGGGCCACGGAGGCTGCCTGACCGGCGGTCAGATGGCCGTGGTCCACGGCGAGTTCGATGTCCTCGTTGAGGAAGGTGGACTCGATGACGAGCATGTCGACACGGTCCGCGAGGGCGTACACCCCGTCGCACAGCCGGGTGTCCATGATGAACGCGAACCGCTGGCCGCGCCGCAGCTCGCTCACGTCGTCCAGCGACACACCGCCGAGGCTGCCCTCCCGCTGGATCCGCCCGATGTCGGGCCCCTTGATGCCGTGCTCGGCGAGCCGCTCGGGCAGCATGCGGCGCCCGTCGGGTTCGACGAGCCGGTAGCCGTACGACTCCACGGGGTGGGAGAGCCCCCGCGCGTCGAGCGTGTACGCGGGGGTGGCGGCCAGCACGGCGCCCTCCCCGTCGACGGGGACCTCCGCGATCGGCACGGTCTCCCGGTACGCCGTCGCGTACCGCAGCCGGTCGAAGAACCGTTTGCCGGAGCGCGGGTAGTGCGCGGTGATCTCGTGCGGGACGCGGTCGAGGTTGATGCGCTGGATGACTCCGGCGAGCCCGAGCGAGTGGTCACCGTGGAAGTGGGTGACGCACAGGCGGTTCAGGTCGTGCGCGGCGACACCGGCGCGCAGCATCTGGCGCTGGGTGCCCTCGCCGGGGTCGAACAGCAGGCCCTCGCCGTCCCACCGCAGGAGGTAGCCGTTGTGGTTGCGGTGCCGGGTCGGGACCTGGCTGGCGGTGCCGAGGACCACCAGTTCACGTGAGGACACGGCAATTCACCCGGGGGGCCACTGGAGGCCGCGGCCGCCGACGACGTGCGCGTGGGCGTGCCAGACGGTCTGACCGGCGCCGCTGCCGGTGTTGAAGACGATGCGGTAACTCTCCAGCTTGTCCTCGTCCGCGACGGCCTGGGTCTCGCGCAGGACGTCCGCGGCGAGCGCGGGGGCCGCGGTGGCGAGCGAGGCGGCGTCCGGATAGTGCGCCTTCGGGATGACCAGGACGTGGGTCGGCGCCTGGGGGTTGATGTCCCGGAACGCGACGGTCGTCTCCGTCTCCCTCACGATCGTCGCCGGTACGTGCCCCGCCGCGATCTTGCAGAACAGACAGTCGTCCTGCGGCTCCCCTGCCATACGTCGCCTCCGCTCCGCCACTGTGATCACTACGCGCGCCATCGTATCGACCAAGGTGCGCCCCCGCCGCGTATCGGGGAGGGCGGGCCGCAGGCCCGTCCCTCCAGGGGCGCGGGGAACTGCGCGAGAAACCACGACGAACCCGCACCCGCCATGCGAACGCGCACCCCCGAGCTACTAGGCGCCCTCGCCCGGCAACCCCGGCGCCGTCTTCGCCGGCGTCTCCTCCAGCCCCGCCAACGCGATCCGGATCGCCTCGTCCAGCTGCGGATCACGCCCGGCCGCATGGTCCTGCGGCGCCTGCACGACCTCGACGTCCGGATCGACGCCGTGGTTCTCGACGCCCCACCCGTACCCCTCCAGCCAGAACGCGTACTTCGGCTGGGTCACCAGCGTCCCGTCGACGAGCCGGTACCGGCTGTCGATGCCGACGACCCCGCCCCACGTCCGCGTCCCCACGACCGGCCCGATCCCGAGCGCCTTGATCGCCGCGTTCACGATGTCCCCGTCGGACCCGGAGAACTCGTTGGCGACGGCGACGACGGGCCCCCGGGGCGCGTCGTCGGGGTAGCTGGTCGGCCGCATCCCGCGCGGCAGGTCCCAGCCGACGATCCGCCGCGCCAGTTTCTCCACGACGAGCTGCGAGGTGTGTCCGCCCCGGTTCTCCCGGACGTCCACGACGAGGCCCTCCCGCGCCACCTCGACCCGCAGGTCCCGGTGGAGCTGTGCCCAGCCGGACCCGACCATGTCGGGCACGTGCAGATAGCCGAGACGGCCGCCGGACTTCTCGTGGACATAGGCCCGCCGGTCCGCCACCCACGCGTGGTACCGCAGCGGCTCCTCGTCCGCGATGGGCACCACCACGGCGTGGCGCGGGTCGCCGCCCCCGGAGGGCAGGACGGTCAGTTCGACGGCCTTGCCCGCGGTGCCGACGAGCAGCGGTCCGGGCCCGGCCACGGGGTCGACCGGCTGTCCGCCGACGGCGACGATCGCGTCCCCGGCCCGGACGGCCACACCGGGCGCGGCGAGCGGCGCGTGCGCGTCGGGGTCGGACGTCTCGGAGGGCAGGACTCGGTCGATGCGCCAGGTGCCGTCCTCGTGCCGGGAGATGTCCGCGCCGAGAAGGCCCTGCCGCCGGTCGCCGAAGCCTCCGCCGCCGCGCGGGGTGACGTAGGCGTGGGAGGTGCCCAGTTCGCCCTGCACCTCCCACAGCAGGTCGACGAGGTCGTCGTGGGTGGCGACCCGGTCGAGGACGGGCCGGTAGCGGTCGAGGACGGCCTGCCAGTCGACGCCGCCGAGGTCGGGGCGCCAGAAGTTGTCCCGCATGAGGCGGCCGGTCTCGTCGAACATCTGCCGCCACTCGGCGGCCGGGTCGACGCTCTGCCGTACACGGCTGAGGTCGACGGTGATGTTGCTGTCGCTGTCGTCGTCGCCCGAGGCCCGCCGGTCGCTGGGGACGACCTTGAGCTTGCCGTCGGTCCACAGCAGCACCCGTTTGCCGTCGCCGCTGACGGCGTAGTGCTCGGCGTCGGAGGCGAGGTACTCCAGGCGCCGCTGGGCGAGGTCGTACCGCTCCAGGGACGTCTTCGGGTCGGGGTCGTCGGGGGTGGCCCGGGAGTGGCCGAGGACGCCGGTGACGGGGTGGCGCAGCCAGAGCACACCGTCCTTGGCCGCGCGGAGCGTGGAGTAGCGGGCCGCCTCGACGGGGAAGGGCACGATCCGGTCGGCGAGCCCTTCGAGGTCGATACGGGTGACGGGGGCGCCCTCGCTGTCCGGGGTCTCCTCCTTGTCGGGAGCCTCGAACGGCCGGCCGTGGCGCTGCGGCCCGAAGGGTGACGGGGTGGTCGCGGCGAGCGTGATGAGGTGCGGGCGGGCACCGCTCAGGAAGTGCAGGTCGAAGACGTGTTCGTCGTAGACGGGGTCGAAGGCGCGCGCGGAGAGGAAGGCCAGGTGTTTGCCGTCGAGGGTGAACGCCGGGGAGAAGTCCTGGAAGCGGAGCGGGGTGGCCTCGGTGACGGACAGGTCGGCGGTGTTGGCGAGCTTGAGCTGGCGCAGGGGGCGCGCGCCGGGGTGCGACCAGGCGAGCCAGCCGGAGTCGGGCGAGAAGACGAGCCCGGTCACCTCCCCGTCCTCGCTGCGGTCGACCTCCCGGACCTCGCCCGTCTCCCGCTCGACGAGGAGGACCCGCCCGTCGTGCGCGGCGACGGCGACCCGGCTGCCGTCGGGGGCGACGGCGAGCCCGAGGACCCGGCCCAGCTGTCCGGCGGCGAGCCGGCGCGGTGTGGTGCCGGGTCCGGCTCCCGTCGAGGGGGCGAACTCCAGCGCGTCGTCGCCCTCCGCGTCGGTCACCCAGACCACCCATTCCTCGCCCTCCACCCGGAAGGCGCGCGGCAGCCGGGCCCGCACCCCGTGCTCGGCGGCGAGCGCGCGAGCGGGTCCGGAGCGGTGGGTGACCCAGTGGACGGAGCCGCGGACGGCGACCGCGCTGCCGCGGGCGGTGTGGTCGGGTGAGGCGGAGCCGAACCAGCGGGAGGCGTTCACCGGGTACGGCTGGAGGTCGACGCGCTGCCCGCCCAGCCGGACGTCGATCCTGCGCGGCTCGGCCCCGTCGAGGTCGTCGAGCAGCCACAGTTCACCGGCGGAGGAGTACACGACCCGGGTGCCGTCGGTGGCCGCGTGCCGGGCGTAGAAGCCGTCCACCGGGGTGTGGCGCCGCAGGTCGGAGCCGTCCGCGAGCGAGGAGTACAGCGCGCCGACGCCCTCGTGGTCGGAGAGGAACGCGATCCGGTCGCCCACCCACAGCGGGTACTCCAGGTTCCCGTCGAGGTCGGCGTGGAGGCGGACGAACTCGCCGTCGCCGTCCCGGTCGATCCACAGCTTGCCCGCCGTGCCGCCCCGGTACCGCTTCCACCAGGCGGCCTCGCGGCCCATCGGCGCGGACAGCAGCACGGTGGCCGGGCCGTACGCGACATGGCCGACCGGCCCGTACGGCAGGGTCGTGGCGGGTCCGCCGTCCAGCGGAACGGCCCGTGCCCAGCTCTGCCGCAGGCTGGCCTGTCCGTGGGTGCTGAGGGCGAGGACCTGCCCGTCGGGGGTCCAGCCGCGTACCTGGGTGCGCCAACCGCCCCAGTGGGTGAGGCGCTTGGCGGGGCCGCCGTCGACGGGCGCGACATGCACCTCGGGGGCGCCGTCCCGGGTGGAGGTCCACGCGACGAGCGTGCCGTCCGGGGAGATCCGCGGGTGGTTGACGGGCATGTTGTCCGCGCTGACGCGCCACGCGCGACCGCCGTCGAGAGGGGCGACCCAGACGTCGTCCTCGGCGGTGAAGGCGATCAAGTCGCCGCGCAGATGCGGGAATCGGAGATACGCGGACTGAACGGACGGGGCGGACGGAACGGACCGGACAGACTGGACGGCCTGCACGGACGGCGTGGACGGTGCGGTCTGAGTCACCCGGTCACTGTAAGCAGCGCACGGGCATCTGGGGAGACGTTTGGATCATGTCGCCCCCCACGCAGCGCACTTGCCCCTTTCACACCCTTTGCCCTCCGGCTACTTCCCTTCCGGCCAGCACTGCGGGTCCTTCTGGCACCAGATGGTCTGGGTGACGGTCACCGTCGCGGTGGGGCCGGGCCGCCCCGGCTGGTCCGGTGTCCCGGAGGTGGGGTCGGGGGCGTTGCAGTTGCCGAGCACGTCGACGTGGAACCGTTGCTTCCCGTCGACCTTGGCGGTCAGGTCACCGCGGACGCACTTGCCGTTGACCTCCTTGGTCACCTTCCCGGTGATGGTGATGTCGCGGCCCTTCTTGTCCTCGCCCTCGCAGTCGACGTTCGCCACGGTGTCGACGGAAGCGGAGGCCGAAGCGGACGTCTTCTTGTCACCGCCGTCACCGCTGCCGTCACCGCTGCCGCCACGGCTGCCGCCGCCACTGTCGCCGTACGAGGCCGTGCAGGTGAGCCACTGGACGTCGACGCCGTGCCGCTCCAGCTCCTTGGTCCCCATCTGGTCCGTGGTGAAGGCGACGGCACCGGTGTTGAGCCCACCTCCTTCACAGGCGGCGAGCGCGACGATCGCCACGATGCCGAGTCCGGCGCGCACCCACGTGCGGCGCCTCGCGGACCGATTCACCCTTACTCGTCCCAAAACCCCCATAGACGGCAGCCTCCCACCACTGGGCCCCACGACGAAAGACCACATGCAGCCACGCTCCCCCAGCCGGGGTGTTCCCCGCGGGGCCGTGTATATGCGCCCAAGGACTCGGGCCGGAGGGTGCGTTCGCGGGTGCGGGTGCGTGGGGG
>NZ_OLMK01000094.1 GCF_900290235.1 Streptomyces sp. MA5143a | reverse complement strand
AAGATCTTCATCAGCCTTCTAGGGTGCCTCGTCCGGTTCCGCCGTGCGTATGCGGTGCCGGGAGGGCCGTGTCAGCCGCTTCGCCACACATGCCGGGATCGCGGCCCCCGACTCGTGCGGACGGGCCCGGTAGGCGCTCGGCGTCTCGCCCACCAGCTCCGTGAAGCGGGAGCTGAACGAGCCGAGCGACGTACAGCCCACCGCCAGGCACACCTCGGTCACCGTGAGGTCCCCCCGGCGCAGCAACGCCTTCGCGCGCTCGATGCGGCGGGTCATCAGATACGCGTACGGCGTCTCCCCGTAGGCCGCGCGGAAGCTGCGCTGGAAGTGGCCGGGGGACATCAGCGCGGTGCGCGCGAGGGCGTCGATGTCCAGCGGTTCCGCGTACTCGCGGTCCATGCGGTCCCGCGCCCGCCGCAGCCGCACCAGATCATCCCGGTTCATGTCCCCAGGATGACACCCACCACCGACAAGCGGGCGGCCGCTCGAGATGTCCGCCGGCCGATCCCGGCTGATCCACGAGCACGGCGGCGACGCTCACCCCTTCACGGCGGAGCTGGCCACGCCCTGGACGAACCAGCGCTGGAAGAAGGCGAAGACGATCAGGACGGGCAGGACGAGGAGGACGCCGAAGGCGAGGATCTGGCCCCAGTCGGGCGGCTGCTGGCCCTGGAAGACGCTCATCTCCAGCGGCAACGGCCGTACCGACGGGTCGGAGACCATCAGCACCGGCCACAGGAACGAACCCCACTGGGTGAGGAACGTCAGGATCGCGACCGAGGCGAAGGCCGGCTTCGACATCGGGACGATGATCGCGAAGAACGTGCGCCAGGGGCCGGCCCCGTCCAGCCGGGCCGCCTCCTCGATGCTCGGCGGGATCGTGCGGAAGAACGTGTGGAACTGGTAGATCGAGAAGGCGTTGGCGAGGAACGGCAGCGCCTGGATGAAGAGCGTGTTCCGCTGGTCGTTGAACAGGTAGAACAGCGGCACGGCCACCGACTCGAACGGCACCAGCATCAGCAGCAGGACCAGGGTGAACACGGCCTCCCTGCCCCGCCACCTGAGCCGGGAGAGCCCGTACGCCGCCATCGAGTTGACGAACAGGCCGCCCGTGACGACCACGAAGGCCAGCAGCAGCGAGACGCCCATGAACTGCCAGAAGTAGCCGGTGCTGTCGGAGTTCAGGTTGTCCAGGACGGCGGCGTAGTTGTCGAAGGACAGATGGGTCGGGAGGAAGCCGGACAGGCCGTTCAGCACCTCGTCGGACGGCTTGAGGCTGCCGAGGAGGAGGTACAGGACGGGCAGCGCGAAGACGAACGCCAGGACCGAGAGGACGGCGTAGTCGAGGAAACGGCGCAGGGGCCCTCGGGAGAGACCGGTGGCGGTGCTCGTACTCATGGCTGAGTCAGTCCTCGTTGTCGGGCCGGACGATACGGCGCTGGATCAGGGTCAGGACGACGACGATCAGGAAGAACACGACGGTGATCGCGGACGCCTGGCCGATGTTGTTCTGGTCGAAGGCGGTCGTCACGGCCTCGTACATCACCGTGCGGGCCGCGTCCTCGTCGAGGCCGCCTCCCTTGACCAGCACGTACACCTGGTCGAACACCCGGAACGACAGCACCGACGTGAGCAGCGCGACGAACACGAGGGTGCCCCGGATGCCGGGCAGCGTGACGTGCCGGAACTGCTGCCAGCGGGAGGCCCGGTCGAGCTGGGCGGCCTCGTAGCGCTCGTCCGGTATCTGCTGGAGCCCGGCGAGCAGGATCACCATCTGGAAGCCGACGCCCTGCCACACCGACAGCACGATGACCGAGGCCATCGCGGTGAGCCCGTCGCCCAGCCAGTCGAACGCGCCCCAGTTGCCGAAACTCACCGCGTCCAGGGCGGAGTTGAGCATGCCCTGCTCGCTGCGGGCGAGGATCAGCCGCCAGATCACCGCGACCAGCGCCATCGGGAAGACGACCGGCATGAAGAAGAAGGACCGGAAGAGACCGATCGCCTCTAGTTTGCGGTTGAGCAGGATCGCGAGGCCGAGCGCCAGACCCGTCTGGAGCGGTACGACGACGACGGCGAAGGTCAGGTTGTTCAGCAGGGCCCGCAGGAAGGGGCCGGACAGATCGGGGTCGGTGAACAGTCGCCGGTACTGCTCGACGCCGAAGAAGGTGGGCTCCAGCGGGGAGCCGAGGCGCACGTTGTAGAAGGAGAGCACCACGGCGTAGCAGAAGGGCACGCCGACGAAGGCGATCAGGCCGACGACGGCGGGCGCGGACATCAGCAGTCCGTGCAGCCACTCCCGGCCGCGGCCGGCGGGGCGAGCGGGTGGGGCGGGGGCGGGGGACAGATCCGGCGCCCGGTCCCGGCCGGACGGCGCGGTGTGCGCGGGTTCCACGGTTTTCACGGGGTCCTCTTCCCGGCGGGGCGGGCGGCCGCGAGGGGCGCGCCCGCCCCGGTCGATGGGTCCGACAGGGCGCGTGCTTACGGGATCTCGTAACCGGCGTTGTCCGAGAAGTCCCGGTCGATGGAGGCGGCGGCCTTGGACAGGGCGTCCTTCGGGTCACTGCCGCCGTAGATCGCGTTCAGGGCCTGGCTGAACTTCTCCGTGACGACCGGGTATCCGGCGGTCACCGGGCGGGTGACGGCGACGCAGGACTTGCTGATGTCGCTGTCGCCGCACGGCTTGGCGAGCTGGTCGGCGAAGAGCTGGAGCGGGCCGCCCTGCTTGTACAGCTCGCTCGCGGCGAGGGCGGACTTGGTGGCCGGGGGCGCGCCGTTGGCCTTGGTCATCGCGGTGACGTTGGCGTCGTCGAGGAGGAAGTCCATGAACGCGCCGGCGGCCTTGGCGTTCTTGGAGTCGGCCCCGATGCCCCAGGACCACGAGCCCTGCCCGGTCTTGGGGCCGTCACCGAAGTCGGGCAGCGGCAGCACGACCAGGTCGTCGCCGAGGGCCTCGCTGTACGCGGGGTACATCCAGTGGCCGACCCAGCTGAGCGCGACACGGCCCTTGGCGAAGGCGTTGCCGTCGGTGTTGGGGTCGACGGTGCCCTTCCAGGACTGGAAGGTCTTCAGGGCCGACACCGCGGCCGGGGAGTCGAGGGCGCCCTGCGCCTTGCCGTCCTTGAGGAGGGCGCCGCCGGCCGACCAGACGATCGGGGCGAAGCCGTAGGTGCCCCACTCGTTGGCGAGTCCGTTGCCCTCCTGGATGTCGAGGACCTTGCCGTCGGAGTCCTTCGCCTTCAGCGCCTTCAGCGCGGCGTCGAACTCGTCCGCCGTCCACGCGTCGTCGACGCCCTTCGGGTACTTCACCCCGGCCGCGTCCAGCAGCTTCTTGCTGCCGTACATGCCGAGACCCGAGTCGAACATGCCGAGCCCGTAGTGCTTGCCCGCTATCTCGCCCTGCGCCTTGCTGGCGTCGGTGGCGTTGGACAGGGTCTTCGTGGAGACGAAGTCGTCGATCGCGGCGAGCTTCTTGTTGTAGACGAAGTTCGCCATGGTCGGACCGTCGAACTCCATGACGTCCGGCAGCTCGGAGGCGTCGGTCGCGGTGATGGTCTTGGTGTAGTCGGTCTCCGGTATCAGCTTCAGCTCGACCTTGACCTTGTCCTGCGAGGAGTTGAAGGACTTCACCGCGTTCTGCAGCGCGGCCGCCTCGCTCTTCTGGCCCTGGTGGGCCCAGACGCTGATCGTGCCCTCACCGCTGCCGGCCTCGGCCGAGGCGTCGGACCCGCCGCCCCCGCCGCACGCGGCCAGCGCCGCCAGGGGAAGCACGAGCGCCAGGCCCGTGGAGGCCGTACGGCGGAGCCTGCTGCTGGTCGAGCGGTTGATGGAACTCATGGACTGTGCCTCCGTGCGGGACGAGGGTGCGGGGTGCGGGGGTGGCGGGTTCTGGAAGTGGGGAGCGGTGGTGTGGGGCCGGGAAGAGGTCACTGCGGTCCGCGTGGGCGCGGCGGTGCCGTGGTCTCGCGGAGGACGAGGCGGATGGGCATCTCCACCCGGCCCCGCGGCACGGCCTCCTGCTCGTCGAGCTGCCGCAGCAACAGGCGCGCGGCCTCCGCGCCCTGCCCGGCGACCGGCTGCGCCACGGTCGTCAGCCCGACCACGTCGGCGAGTTCGTGGTCGTCGAAGCCGACCACGGACACGTCCTCGGGCACCCGCAGCCGATGGCGCCGCAGCGCGCGCAACGCGCCCATCGCCATCTCGTCGGACTGCGCGAACACCGCGGTCGGCGGCCGGCTGGCGGCCAGCAACTCGGTCATCGCCCGCTCACCGCCCTCCACCGTGTAGTCGCCGTCCGCCTCCAGCGCCGGGTCGGGCTCGATTCCGGCCTCGGCGAGGACGTGCAGATAGGCGGCCCGACGGTCGACGGGAGTGGTCCAGTGCAGGGGCCCGCTGGCTCCGGAGATCATGCCGATCCGCCGGTGGCCGAGGTTCACCAGATGCCGTACGGCACTCTCCGCGCCCGCCCGGTCGTCGATGCCGACCACCGTGAAGCCGGGCCGCGCGCCGCCCACCGTAGAGGCCAGCGGCACACCGAGCGAACGCAGCGCGGCCGACTCCTCCTCGTCCGGGATCAGCAGCGACAGCACCGCGTCCACGCGCTTGCGGACCGGCATCTTCGTGAAGAAACGCTTGCGCGCCTCCGCCGACCCCAGGTTGTAGAGCAGCACGTCGTACCCGGCGGCGCTGAACACCTGCTCGGCCGCGTCGAGGACCGTGCCGAAGAACCACCGGCCTATGTACGGGGCGACGACCCCGATGGTGAAGGTGCGCCCGCTGGCCAGGCTGGACGCCGAACGGGAGGCCGTGTAGCCGAGTTGCTCGGCGACGGCCGCGATCTGCGCGCGGACCTCGTCCGACACGCCCGGCCGGCCACGCAGCGCGCGGGACACGGTGGACGCCGAGACCCCGGCGGCGCGGGCGACATCGGTGATGCTGACGGTCACGGCGGACTTCTCCCGTCGGTTGCACGTCTTCACGGCGGTGTGAGCTGTGAGTGACGTGACCGTAAACCCGACCTGGTTGTTGCGCAAGCGTTTGCGTTCAGTTTTACTTGGGCCGATTCTCAAGCGAGACCTAGAAGGTCCATGGTCAGCGCACGCGTTTGGGCGCTGCGAGTCGACAGGAACTGTGCATGCGATACGCCCCGCCCGGCCTCTGCGTGAACGACTTCGCCCTGCTCCGCGACGACGACGGGACCTACGCGGTGCTGCACCTCCAGGGGCCGTGGACCACCGAGTTCGACCACCTGAGGATGGAGACCTCCTACGGCAGGGCCACCTCGCCCGACCTGGTCGACTGGCGGCCGCGGGGGACCGCGTTCGGCAACGGGCTGCCGGGCCGCTTCGACCAGCAGGCGGTGTGGACGATGCACCCCTTCCGGCACGGCTCCGGGATGGCGATGTTCTACACGGGCGTGAGTGGACTGACCCCCGAGGGCTGGCCGTTGCAGTCGGTCGGCCTCGCGTACTCCGACCGCACCGACGGCACCGGCTGGCGCCGCCACGGCACCGGGCCCGTCGTCGAGGCGGACCCCCGCTGGTACCGCACCGCCGACCGCATGGGCTGGCGCGACCCGTTCGTGGTGAGGGACGACGAGGGCGACGGCTGGGCGATGGTGATCTGCGCGAGCGACGCCTCGCTCCCGGTCGAGGTCAGCGGCTGCGTGGCCCTGGCCACCTCGCCCGACCTGGAGCACTGGACCGTCCACCCGCCGCTGCTCTCACCCGGCGACATCGACGAACTCGAATGCCCGGTCCTGGAGCGCCTCGACGACGGCAGTTGGCTGCTCCTCGGCTCCGTCGGCGCGACCCGGGGCTTCGACTCCTGGACGGCGCCCACCCTCCGCGGCCCCTGGACCCACCGAGGTCACCTCGGCCCCACGGGTGCCTACGCGCCCCGCGTCATCCCCGCGCCCGACGGCTCCCGCGTCGTCCTCCACACCACCCCCCGCCGGGTCGGCCTCACCGACACGGGCGACCGCTGCCGGGGCATGCTGGCCCAGCCGAAGTCCCTCGTGGTCTCCGAGGACTCGGCTCCCCGCCTGGAGTGGTGGCCGGGCCTGGACCGCTGGCTGGGCGCGGAGACGGACGGCTCCCTCCTGCACGCCGTCGGCGACGTCCCCGTGTCCGACCGCCCCGTGGAGATCATGCTGCGCACCGACGCCCCGGGCTCCGCCCGGCCGGCCCTCACCATCGGCTGCGACGGCAAGAACCTCCGGGCGACCGGCCCCGACGGCACCACCCTGGACGAGACCGTCCTGTCCCACCCTCCGGCCCGCCTACGGATCCTGACGGTCGGCGAGTACGTGGAGGTCTACGCCGACGACGTCTTCGCCCTGACGACCCTGTGCTACTCCGGCCACCCCGCGCCCTGGACGGCGACCACCGACGGCGTCCGCCAATTGATCCCGACCCGCCCCGTCCACCTCCCCGACCCGACCCGCGACGACGCGTCGGCGATCTGGCCGGGGCCGGGGGGTGCAGGGGTGGAGGGGTGACGGTTGGTACGCCTCGGGACGCGCAGACACGGCCCGCGTCGCCCCCCGCGAGGAGGCGGCCCGCCCCACCCGCGCGGCAACCTTTTCGCCCCCTCGGCAGTCCAGTCTGTGTTCCGGTGGGTGGTGTCGAGGTGAACGTGTGAGGTCCCGTGGAGCGGCTGACGCAGACACCGCGGAGGGCGCGGCCGGTGGCGGACGCGACCGGTGGTGATCGATCCGCCCGGTCGAACCGGCGCATCCGGGGATCGGCCGCTGCCGCGCTGGCCGCCGCGCTGGCCGCCGCGCTGCTGGTGACCGGCTGCGACTCCGCCCAGCGTCCGGACGCGGGTGCCGGCGGCGGGGAGCGGAGCCCGGAGGCCGGTGCGAGCCGTACGGACGGGCGGTCCCCGTCCGGTGTCAGGGCCGAACGGCCGCCCGCCGGGAAACCCTCACGCAACCCCCGGCCCGAGGACCTCAACGGCGACGGCTACGACGACTTCGCCGCGGTGATCACCGGCGGCAGCCTGGTCGTGGTCTACGGCTCGGCGAAGGGGCTGGATCCGCGTCGACGCACCGTGGCCCCGGGGCCGCCCCCAAGCACCGCGCCCGACGAGACGCGGCTGCTGCGCACCGACCTGGACCACGACGGCTACACCGACCTCGTGCGCGCCCCGCGGACCGGCGGGCCCACCGTGCTGTGGGGCGGTCCGCGCGGCGTGACCGATCCGCGGCCGCTCACCGGGGCGCCGACGAGCCCCACGGCCACCGGTGACTTCGACGGGGACGGCCACGCCGACCTGTTCCTCCCCGGCGGCGCCAACGGTCCGGAGGGCACCGTGTGGTTCGGCCCCGTCCGGCGCGAAGGCGCACCCGCCCGCGTCCAGAAGCTCCGCGACGGCCGCCCGACCGACTCGATCCCGGCGCGCTCCCTGGCCGGCGACTTCGACGGCGACCGGGCCACCGACCTCGCGCTCTGGTTCCACTGGACCGATCCTGACAATGAAGGCGACGGCGAGGTGGGCGTCAGCGGCCTTCACTATCTGCGGGGCGGCCCGGGAGGGCTGAGGCTCGCCGAGCGCCGCGAGGGACCCGACCTCGGCCTGGAGGGGCAGTCGGGGGACGTGGACGGTGACGGCATCGACGACCTGTACTCGGCGGGCTTCTTCGCGTACCGGAAGCAACTGAGCGCCGGATACACGCTGAGCACCCGCTCCGGACCCGAGACCGGCAAGCGGGGCGGCATGACCACGCTCTCCCCGCCGGGACTGAGGGACGCCCCGCAGTACGGCGGCATGGGCGGCACCGCCCTCGGCGACGTCACCGGTGACGGCCGGGCCGATCTGGTCACCTCGGCGACCGGCGCCAACGACAGCAACGGCGTCGTCTGGCTGGTCCCCGACCTCCGGGCGGCCAGCGCGGACGCGGTCCGGGCGGTGACCCTGGACACCCCCGGGGTCCCCGGCAGCGACACCCCCGCCGAGGGCCGGGGCCCGACCCGTAACCGCATCACCGTCGTCGGCCCGCTCCTCGACACCGACGGCGACCACCACCTGGACGTGGTCGTCGGCGCCCCCGGCTTCCTGGACGCCAAGAAGCGCGACCTGGACGCGTTCTGGGTACTGCGCGGCACCGACCGAGGAATGACCTACCAGCGGCACTTCACAGCCACGGACATCCTCTGACGCCCACCGATCCCCCTGCCCGGTCCCCTCTCCTGTAACTCTCGCGCCGTGCCGGACACAAACAAGGTGGAGCCATCGCGCAGGGGGAGGGGCGGGTGTGAGCGGACCGATGGACGATCCCGGGCGGTTCGAGGAGGTCTACCGGCGGACATACCTGCCCGTGCTCAGGTTCCTGCGCAGGCGCCTGCCCCCGGCCGCCGCCGAGGACGCCGCGGCCGAGGTGTTCCTCGCGGCATGGCGGAACCGGAACGAACTGCGCGGCGGGGAACTGCCCTGGCTGTACGGCATCGCCCGCCGCGTCGCCGCCAACGCCGTACGCGCCCGGGACCGGGCCGACCGGCTCGACGACCGCATCCGCGCCGACCACGAGGCCGGGGCCGAACCGGCGGCCGAGGAGGAGGTCCTGCGGCGGCTCGGCGCGCGGGGTGTGCTGGACCGGCTGCCGGAGCGGGAGCAGGAGGTGCTGCTCCTCGTGGCCTGGGACGGGCTGGGCGTGCGCGACGCCGCCAAGGTCATGGGGTGTGGCGTCGGAGCCTTCAAGGTCCGACTGCACCGCGCCCGCCGGCTGCTGGAGGCGGCGGTGGCCGCGGACGAGGCCCGGCTTCCGGACGACAGGCTGCCAGTGGAGGGGAGGACGCGGTGAAGGGGGATCTCAGGAGGGTGCGGGAGCTGATGCCTCCCGATCCGCAGACCGGCTTCGGGCGCGACGACGCCCTCCCGGCCCGTGCCGAGCGGGAACTGGCGGCGCTCCTGGCCACCGGGGCTTCGCCGGCACCCCGGGCGCGAACGGGCCTGTCCCGCAGGCGGGTTCTGCTGGCCGGCGGTGTCGTGGCCACGGCCACCGCGGTCGCGGCCTCCGGCGAGCCGGCCCGGTGGCTCGGCGCGGGCGGGGAGGCACAGGCCCTCGTGACGCCGCCGGTGCTGACGCTGCGGACGATCGCGGGGACCTCGTCGCACGACGTGCTGGCCGAGCTGGCGGAGAAGGTGCGCGGGCTCGCTCCCGATGCCGTGCGGGGCCCGTACCTCTACCTCAAGAGCTGGGGCTGGTGGCTGAACTCCGCCGGTGACGTGCCCGGTGGCGTCGCCAACGCCGCGGTGCCGACGGTGACCGAGCAGTGGATCAGGACGTCGGACGGGGCGGGACGGGAGCGTCAGGCGTACGGCGAACCGTACTTCCCGAATCCGGACCAGGAACGGGACGCCCGCGCGGCGGGGCTGGTCGAGGGCGAGGGCGTCCGGGACGAGCGGCACGGTCCCGGGTACTTCGCGCCCGACTCCGAATGGCAGGCGCTGCTTCCCTTCTCGACCGACCCCGATCGGCTGCTCGCCCAGCTGCGAAAGGTCAACTGGGAGGGAGGGAGGCTGATCTGGGGCGTCTCGGCCATGCTGGACGCGGCCGGGCGGGCCTCGGGCGGCACGGTCGAGCCCGCGCTGCGCGCGGCGGCGCTCCAGGTCCTCGCGAGGCGGACCGATGTGCAGGTGTCGAGGACCACCACCTGGCACGGACGGCAGGCCCTCGCGATCACCCAGGGGAGCGGGCACCGGAAGGCCCTCTTCAGGGACTCGCTGCTCGTCGACCCGGCGACCGGCTACCCCATCGGCGGCGAGGAGGCGCTGCTGGGCGACCCGTTGAGCCTGAGGATCGCCGTGCCCGGCACGATCACGGTCAGCGAGACCCTGGCGCGGGGAACGGTGACGGACACCCGGAGCACGGTCTGAACGGCGCCGCCCCCGACCGCAGTCGGCCCGCGGCCCGCCGAACGCGACCGCACCCGGACCGCCATGGACGCCGTGGTCGGCGGCCGGCGGACCGGGTGCGGACGGGTGGCCGACAGGACCCGCGGAACCACAGGTCGTACGGCCTGACAGCCTGGCCCAGGATCAGGCCTTCTTGGTCTCCCAGAAGATCTTGTCGATCTGGGCGATGTAGTCGAGCGCCTTCTGGCCCGTCGCCGGGTCGGTGGAGCCCTTGGCGGCCGAGAGGGCCTTCAGGGCGTCGTTGACCAGCTGGTGCAGCTCCGGGTACTTCTCGAAGTGCGGGGGCTTGAAGTAGTCGCTCCACAGGACCGACACGTGGTGCTTGGCGAGCTCGGCGCGCTGCTCCTTGATGACGGTCGCGCGAGCCTGGAAGTGCGGGTCGTCGTTGGCGGCCATCTTCTCCTGCACGGCCTTCACCGACTCCGCCTCGATGCGGGCCTGGGCCGGGTCGTACACGCCGCAGGGCAGGTCGCAGTGCGCGCTGACCTTGACCTTGGGGGCAAACAGGCGGGAAAGCATGGAGCATTCCTTCCTCGTGATCGTCTTCTCAGGTGGGACATTACTCCCTGCGAGAGAGGTTTTCGCGAGTGCCCCCATGGGCTTAGGACAAAAGTCCGGGGTCAGACTGGGACTGGTGGAGGATCGAACCGGGGAGGTGCCGAGGGATGCCGGAGCCGGCGCAGGAGAGCGAGCGGGCGGGGGCCGTTCTGCCCTGGGGGGTGGCCGAGGTGACGGGACCGTCGATGGTGCCGACGCTGCACCACGGCGACCGGCTGCTCGTCCACTACGGGGCGCGGCTGAGGATCGGTGACGTGGTCGTGCTGCGCCATCCCTTCCAGCAGGACCTCCTCGTCGTCAAGCGGGTCGCCGAGCGGCGGGACGGCGGCTGGTGGGTCCTCGCGGACAACGCGTACGCGGGCGGGGACTCCACGGACTACGGGACCGTCCCCGACGAACTCGTGCTCGGCAGGGTCCGGTTCCGCTACCGGCCCCGGCCGGACGGTCAGCGTTCGCCGTTCGCGGTGGCCCGCTGGGCGTTCTCGGCGGCCCGGCCGGTGTTCTGCGACCGGTCCGCCTCCAGGCGTTTGCGGGCGCGGTAGGCCGCCACGTTGGCGCGGGTCGCGCAGCGGTCCGAGCAGTAGCGCCGGGAACGGTTGGTGGAGGTGTCGAGGTAGGCGTTGCGGCACGGCGCCGCCTCGCACAGGCCGAGCCGGTCCACGCCGTACTCGGTGAGGTGGAAGGCGAGCCCCATCGCGGCGATCGCGGCATAGCCGGCCGTCGCGTTCGAGGGGTGGTCCGCCAGGTGCATGTGCCACAGCGGGCGGCCGTCGTCGTCCCGGAAGTCATGGCCGGAAATCTGCGGGCTCACCGGGAACTCCAGCAGCAGCGAGTTCAGCAGGTCCACGGCGAGCGTCTCGTCGCCGCCGTCCGCCGCCTCGAAGACCGAGCGCAGCCGCGCCCGCACCGACCGGAACCGGGTGACGTCGGCGTCCGTCGCCCGCCGGGCCGCCGACCGGTTGACCCCGAAGAGGTCGCGGACGGCCTCCACCGAGGTGAGCGTGTCCTTGCCCCGGAGCGGTTCCTCGCTGTTCACGAGGCGCACGGCGTAATCCGAGTAATAGGCCAGTTCCACTTGTAGTCCTTACGGGGGCACTCTATCGTCGTGGTGCGGGTCAGGTAACAGCTGATCGTGCTTTCAGGGTATTACGACGGGCATTACGGCGTACCGCGAGAAGGGGCTCCCATGACAACGACCGCCGGCACCGGCAGCGGAACCTCCTACGGCACCGACTGGGGGGCCTGGCAGCGCAGCTGGGACCGGCAGCAGGAGTGGTACATGCCGGACCGCGAGGAGCGGTTCCGGGTCATGCTCGACATGGTCGAGGCCCTCGTCGGCCCCGAGCCCCGCGTCCTCGACCTCGCCTGCGGTACGGGATCCATCACGTCCCGGCTGTTCGCGCGGTTCCCCGAGGCCGTCAGCACCGGCGTCGACCTCGACCCCGCGCTGCTCACCATCGCCGAGGGCACCTTCGAGGGCGACCGCCGCGTCACCTTCGTCACCGCCGACCTCACCGACCCCGACTGGCCCACCCAGCTGCCGTACGACACGTACGACGCCGTGCTGACGGCCACAGCCCTGCACTGGCTGCACAGCGAACCCCTCGCCGCCCTCTACGGTCAGGTCGCGGAGCTCGTCCGCGACGGCGGTGTCTTCATGAACGCGGACCACATGATCGACGAGACCACGCCCCGGATCAACGCGGCGGAGCGCGCGCACCGCCACGCGGGTATGGATCAAGCCAAGGCGAACGGCGTCGTCGACTGGGCCGAATGGTGGCAGCTCGCCGCCCAGGACCCGGTACTCGCCGCGCCGACGGCCCGCCGTTTCGAGATCTACGGCGAACACGCCGACGGCGACATGCCCTCCCCGGCGTGGCACGCCCGCGTCCTGCGCGAGAAGGGCTTCGCGGAGGCCCGCCCCGTCTGGTGCTCGCCCTCGGACACCCTGCTGCTCGCCGTGAAGTAGACCCGCCGAGGCGGCTTCCGCACGGGAGGCCCCGGAGCGGTTCCCGCACGGGAAGGGGCGGTACGGGAGATCCGTACCGCCCCTTCGCACGTAACCGTGTCCGGCTCGGCCCCGCCGGCTACAGCACCTTGGACAGGAACGACTGGGTGCGCTCCTCCCGCGGGTTCGTGAGCACGTCGCGCGGGTTGCCGGACTCGACCACCACACCGCCGTCCATGAAGACCAGGCTGTCGCCGACCTCGCGGGCGAAGCCCATCTCGTGGGTGACGACGACCATCGTCATGCCGGACTCGGCGAGGTCGCGCATGACGTCGAGGACATCACCGACCAGCTCCGGGTCGAGCGCCGAGGTCGGCTCGTCGAACAGCATCAGCTTCGGCTCCATCGCCAGCGCGCGGGCGATCGCCACGCGCTGCTGCTGGCCGCCGGAGAGCTGCGAGGGGTAGTTGCCCGCCTTGTCGCCGAGGCCGACCCGCTCCAGCAGTTCCCGGGCGCGCTCGCGGGCCAGGGCCTTGCTGACGCCCTTGACCTGGACCGGCGCCTCCATGACGTTCTCGGTGGCGGTCATGTGCGGGAACAGGTTGAACCGCTGGAACACCATGCCGATGTCCCGGCGCTTCAGCGCGACCTCGCTGTCCTTGAGCTCGTACAGCTTGTCGCCCTTCTGGCGGTAGCCGACCAGCTCGCCGTCGACGTACAGCCGGCCGGCGTTGATCTTCTCGAGGTGGTTGATGCACCTCAGGAACGTCGACTTGCCGGAGCCGGACGGGCCGATGAGACAGAACACCTCACCCGTCTGCACCTCCAGGTCGATGCCCTTGAGGACCTGGACGGGACCGAAGGACTTGTGGATGCCCTCGGCCTTCACCATGGCGGTCATGCCGAGACTCCCTTCGGGCGGCGCGCGGGCCGAACGGCCGCCTTGAAGCGCTGGATCGGCGTCGGCGGGAGGGATCGGGTCGAGCCCTTCGCGTAGTACCGCTCCAGGTAGTACTGGCCGACACTGAAGATGCTGGTCAGGATCAGGTACCAGGCGGCGGCGAGGAACAGCATCTCCACGATGGAGCCCGCGTTCTGGCCGATGTCCTGGGCCGCCTTGAGCAGGTCCACGTACTGCACCGTCGAGACGAGCGACGTGGTCTTCAGCATGTTGATGACCTCGTTGCCGGTGGGCGGCACGATCACGCGCATCGCCTGCGGGATGACGATCCGGCGCAGCGTCTTCGCGTGGCTCATACCGAGCGCGTGCGACGCCTCCGTCTGGCCCTCGTCGACCGACAGCAGACCGGCGCGGCAGATCTCCGCCATGTACGCGGCCTCGTTGAGGCCGAGGCCCAGCAGCGCCGTCAGCAGCGGCGTCATGAACGAGGACCAGTAGTCCTTGTAGATCGGACCGAGGTTGATGTACTCGAAGACCAGGCCCAGGTTGAACCAGACGAACAGCTGGACCAGGACGGGCGTGCCGCGGAAGAACCAGATGTAGAACCACGCGACCGACGAGGTCACCGGGTTCTTCGACAGCCGCATGACGGCGAGCAGGATGCCGCCGACGATGCCGATCACCATGGACAGCACGGTGAGCAGCAGGGTGTTCAGAACGCCCTCGATGATGCGGTCGTCGAAGAAGTAGTCGGGGACGGCGCCCCAGTTGATCTTCTTCGCCTGCGCGAAGGCGTAGACGATCGCGCCCAGGACAGCGAGCGCGATGGCCGCGGAGACATAGCGCCCCGGGTGCCGGACCGGAATGGCCTTGATGGCCTCCGGACCGGCGGGGGGCGTGTCCTCGGGACCGTCCGTCTTGTTGACGTCAACAGTCACGGGTGGTGCCTTTCAGTGCCGAGACGAAGATCAGGAGCCGCCGTTGACCTTGGCCTCGGTGACGGCGCCGTCCTCGACGCCCCACTTGCTGATGATCTTCTTGTACTCGCCGTTGTCGATGATCGCCTGGACCGCGGCCTGCAGCGCGTCGCGCAGCTCGGTGCTGTCCTTGGCGACGGCGATGCCGTAGGGGCCGGCCTCGACCTGGTCGCCGACGATCTGGAAGTACTTGCCACCGCCCGAGGTCTTCACCGAGTACGCGGCGACCGGGTAGTCGGCGGAGACGACATCGGCGCCCTTGGAGCGCATCCGGGTCTCGGCCTCGGGGTTGGTGGCGAAGTCCTCGATCTTGAGGGTCTTGCCGCCGTCCTTCTTGCACTTCGCCGCCTGCTCCTTGGCGAGGTCGTGCGAGAACGTGTTGCGCTGCACGGCGATCGTCTTGCCGCAGAGGTCGTCCCAGGTCTTGATGCCCTTGTCGTCGCCCTTGTTGGTGTACAGCGACACACCGGCGGTGAAGTAGTCGACGAAGTCCACGCCGGCGCCGACCTTCTTGCCGGTGTCGGCGTCGATGCCCTCCTGACGGTCCTTGGTGTCCGTCATGGCCGACATGGCGATGTCGTACCGCTTGGACGCCAGACCACCGATGAGGGTGTCGAAGGTGGCGTTCTCGAATTTGAACTCGACGCCGAGCTGCTTGCCCAGTGCGGCGGCGATGTCGGGGTCGATGCCGACGACCTTGCCCGCGTTGTCCTTGTACTCCACGGGCGCGTACGCGATGTCCGAGCCGACGCGGATGACACCCTTGTCGCGGATGCTCGCGGGGAGCTTGTCGGCCAGCGGGGCCGAACCGGCCTTGGTGCTGCCCGAGTCGTTGCCGTTGCCGTCCTTGGTCTGGTCACCGCAGCCGGTGAGCAGCAGGGCGCCCACGACCGCGATCGCTCCGACCGCGGCTGTCCGGGAGCGCAGGCCGGTCGTACGACTGGTGGTGCTTGCGGTCATGGTGGGTTCCTCCGGCGGGATGGGTGGAGTTGCCGACAGGTCGATGGATGACACGCTTCTTCGAGTGTCGCGACCTCGTGTGATTACGGCATCTTGCCATTCGGGCATGTGCATTCAGATGACCCGCTATGTCAAAATCGGATAACGGGTGACCCCCGAATGACCTACGAACCGCTGTGGACCGTGCGATCACGCCGGATCTTGTGCGGAATTTTTCCCTTCCGGCCGGAAGATCTTCGGTGCATCTCAGGATGCGGTCGGCCGTGCACCCCGCACACGTGGCCGTATGGGGCCTGTCCGGGATTGGTCCGACTTGTCCCGTCATTCGTCGACGAGTCACCGCGCCCCGATTGGGCCGCAAATGACCTTCGAGTTGTGACCTTCAAGGTATGAACGGGTCTGGACTCGTCGTCGGCACCGTCCGTCCGGTAAGAAGGTTCCTTACACCCCTCATCCGGGGCCCAGGGCGCGTGTGCGGCGCGCCCGTCGCGTCTGAGCCCATACGTGTCGCCGTACGTACCGGTTGACCTGGGCCTTACGCGGTGCCCGCCCACTCCCGAACCGGGAGCGGTCACCCTCAAACCTTGAAGACTTAAGGGGTAAACAAAAGTGGCAGCGGAGATTGTCAATCCTCGCACCGACAGCAGCGAAGGCAGTACGGGCCAGGAAGGCAACGGGGAGCCCCTCGATTCCCTGGGCGCCCCCGATTCCTTCGACCCCGCCTTCGCGCTGCACCGCGGCGGCAAGATGGCCGTGCAGAGCACGGTGCCGATCCGCGACAAGGGCGACCTGTCCCTCGCTTACACGCCGGGCGTCGCGCGGGTGTGCACCGCCATCGCCGAGCGTCCCGAGCTGGTCGACGACTACACCTGGAAGTCCTCCGTCGTCGCGGTCGTGACGGACGGTACGGCCGTCCTCGGCCTCGGCGACATCGGCCCCGAGGCCTCCCTCCCCGTGATGGAGGGCAAGGCGATCCTGTTCAAGCAGTTCGGCGGTGTCGACGCGGTGCCGATCGCGCTCGCCTGCACGGACGTCGACGAGATCGTCGAGACCGTCGTCCGGCTCGCCCCGTCCTTCGGCGGCGTGAACCTGGAGGACATCTCGGCGCCCCGCTGCTTCGAGATCGAGAAGCGGCTCCAGGAGCGCCTGGACATCCCGGTCTTCCACGACGACCAGCACGGAACGGCGGTCGTGACGCTGGCGGCCCTGCGGAACGCCGCGCGGCTCAGCGGGCGGGAGATCGGTCAGCTCCGGGCGGTCATCTCGGGTGCCGGCGCGGCCGGTGTGGCCATCGCGAAGATGCTGGTCGAGGCGGGCATCGGTGACGTCGCCCTGGCCGACCGCAAGGGCATCATCTCCGCGGACCGCGAGGACCTGACGGACGTCAAGCGCGAGGTGGCCGGGTTCACCAACAAGGCCGGGATCACGGGCTCCCTGGAGGACGCGCTCGCCGGGGCCGACGTCTTCATCGGTGTCTCCGGCGGCACGGTCGCGGAGGAGGCGGTGGCCTCGATGGCGGAGGGCGCGTTCGTCTTCGCCATGGCCAACCCCAACCCCGAGGTGCACCCGGATGTCGCCCACAAGTACGCGGCGGTCGTCGCGACCGGGCGCTCCGACTACCCCAACCAGATCAACAACGTCCTCGCCTTCCCCGGCATCTTCGCCGGGGCGCTCCAGGTGCGGGCGTCGCGGATCACGGAGGGGATGAAGATCGCGGCGGCGGAGGCGCTGGCGTCGGTCGTGGGCGACGACCTCGCCGCGGACTACGTCATCCCGTCCCCGTTCGACGAGCGGGTCGCTCCCGCGGTGACGGCGGCGGTGGCCGCGGCCGCGCGGGCCGAGGGGGTCGCTCGCCGCTGAGGCGGGTGCGAGTGCGAGTGCGAGTGCGTTTGGCGGCCCTGTCCCCGTGTGGGGGCGGGGCCGCCTTCTTGCTGGGGGCGGATTTGGGTGCCTAGTGGGTCGGGGGTGCGGGTTCGTCGGCGGGTGCGGGTGGGTGGGGGCTTGTCGCGCAGTTCCCCGCGCCCCTGGAGGGTCGGGCCTGCGGCCCGCCCTCCAGGAAAAGCACGGGGCGCAGTCCCGCGCGGGACGCGTGTCACAGCGTTGATCGGTTCCATCGGGTGCGGCGTACACCTATGGTCAGGCCCATGTTCGCTGCCTACGCCGCCCGTATCGACCGTGACAACCCGCTCAACGGACTGGAGTTGGGCGACCGCCCGGCCCCGGAGTCCAGGCCCGGCTGGACCACCGTCAAGGTGAAGGCCGCCTCGCTGAACCACCACGACCTGTGGTCCCTGCGTGGTGTCGGCCTCGCCGAGGACAAGCTGCCGATGATCCTCGGCTGCGACGCCGCCGGCGTCGACGAGGACGGCAACGAGGTCGTCCTGCACTCGGTGATCGGCCAGAGCGGCCACGGTGTCGGCCCCAGGGAGCCCCGCTCGATCCTCACCGAGCGCTACCAGGGCACCTTCGCCGAACTGGTCACCGTCCCCACCTGGAACGTCCTCCCCAAGCCCGCGGAACTCTCCTTCGCGGAGGCCGCCTGCCTCCCCACCGCCTGGCTGACGGCCTACCGCATGCTGTTCACCAACGCCGGCGTCCGTCCGGGTGACTCCGTGCTCGTCCAGGGCGCGGGCGGTGGTGTCGCCACCGCCGCGATCGTGCTGGGGAAGGCGGCCGGTCTGCGGGTCTACGCCACCAGCCGGGACGAGGCGAAGCGCAAGCGGGCCCTGGAACTCGGCGCGGTCGAGGCGCTGGAGTCGGGCGCCCGGCTGCCGGAGCGCGTCGACGCGGTCATCGAGACCGTCGGCGCCGCCACCTGGTCCCACTCGGTGAAGTCGCTCCGCCCCGGCGGCACGCTCGTCATCTCCGGTGCCACCAGCGGCGATCGCCCCTCCCACGCCGAACTCACCCGTATCTTCTTCCTCGAACTGAAGGTCGTCGGCTCCACCATGGGCACCAAGGACGAGTTGGAGGACCTCCTCTCGTTCTGTGCCGCGACGGGCGTGCGCCCCGTCATCGACGAGGTGCTCCCCCTCGACCGTGCCCGCGAGGGCTTCGAACGCCTGGAGTCCGGCGACCTCTTCGGCAAGATCGTGCTCACCACCCCCTGACGGCTCGCCCCGCTGAGCGAGCGACACCACGGCCGGCCCGGCTCCTCGGGCCGGCCTTCGGCATGTCAACCAACGTTGACGGCGACTTCATGTCAACGTAAGTTGACGCTATGACCGAAGCAACGGATCTCGCCGAGCGGGCCGGCGACCGCGACCCCCGAATCGGGTTGCGGGCCGTCGCCGCGCTGCGCCGGCTGCTGGAACAACTGGAGTCGGTACAGGTGCGCAGTGCGCGCAATCAGGGCTGGTCGTGGCAGGAGATCGCCACGGAACTCGGTGTGAGCAGGCAGGCCGTGCACAAGAAGTACGGGAGGCATTGATGTTCGAACGGTTCACGAAGGATGCCCGTGCCGTGGTCCTCGGCGCGGTCGACCACGCGGAACGCTCCAGCGCCGACAAGGTGACCGAGGAGCACCTTCTGCTCGCCCTGCTGGACCGCCGCGCCAGCCGTGCCTCGTTCGCCCTCGCCTCGCTGGGCCTGGCCGACAACCGGGGCTCCGTCGAACAGGCCCTCACCGCCGCACGGCGACGGGGCGGCCTCACCCGCGCCGACGCGGACGCCCTGTCCGACCTCGGTATCGACCTCGCAAAGATCGTCTCCCGCGTCGAGGAGGCCCATGGCGCGGGCGCGTTGGAGCCGGGGCGCCGCCGGGACGGCAGGGGTGCCGACCGTGAGGCCAGTGGTGAGGTCGGAGGTGCTGGTGACGGTGACGGCGGCGGTGGATGGGGCGGCGAACGGTTCGGCCCGTGGGGTGGTGGGCGCGGCGGCAGGAGCGGGCGGGCTCGTCGCTCGGGCCACCGGCCCTTCACCCGCGACGCCAAGGAGGTGCTCACCCGCTCCCTCCGTATCGCCCAGGCCCACAGTGACCGCCACATCGGCGACGAGCACATGCTGCTCGCCCTCACCACCCGCCCCGGAGTCCCCGCCGAGGTCCTCGCCGACCATGGAGTGACCTACGAGTCCCTGGAACGGGTGCTGTACGGGGCGGGGGAGGCCAGGGCGAGCTGACCGCGGGGAGAGGCCCGCCGCGCGGTGTGGGCCTCGCCTCCCCGTCGTTCTCGCCTGTTCCTGCCGTTACCCCTTGGCCGCCCGCAGTGCCGCTCCGATGTGGGCCGCCGCCGTCGACAGGTGGCGGCGGGCGTCACGGAGCTGGTCCTCCGTCACCCCGTGGTCGCGGGCCGCGTCGCGGATGTCGTCGCGGAAGCGGTCCAGGAGCCGGTCGAGATCGCGGGCCGGGTCGCCCGTGGGAGCCTCGTGCACCCAGGAGGGTTCATAGGCGCCCGGGAACTCCTCCGGTGTGGTCGAGTAGTCCGGCTCCCAGACGCCGGAGTCGCCCCTCGCCCCGCCCGCACTCACGTCATCGCTCACGCCGGCCCGCGTGCCCGTTCCGGCCTCCGCCTCCGTCGTCCTGGCGGGCCCGCCCGGCGCCGTACCGGGCCCCGTGCCCGAGCCGGTGCCCGAGCCCGTGCCGGTCGCCCCCGCCGTGTCCTGGCCGGACCCCCCGCCCGGGCGCCCGAAGCCGAGGTCCTTGCCGAACTCCTTTCCGAAGTCCTTCCCGAACTCGCCGAACTCCTTAACCAGTTCCGTCAGTCCTTCGCGGACCCCGGTCGGCCAGTCGCCGCGGGAGAAGTGGTCCTGCACATGGTCCTGGACTCGCTTGGCGATGCGCTGGAGCTCCTCCTGGGCCTGGGTGCGCGCCCGTTCCTGCGCCTCCTTGGCCTGGCGGCGGGCCCGCTGGGCCTCCTCGCGGGCGCGGCGGCTCTCGTCCTTGGCGCGCCGGGCCTGCTCCTTCCACTCCTGCTTGACGCGGCGCATCTCCTCCTTCGCCGCGCGCCACGCCTCCTTGTCGGCCTGCTCCCCGAACTCCCCGAGCGGCCCGTGCTCCCCGGGGTCGGCCCCCGGTGCCTGGCGTGCCGCGGAGGCAGCGGCCCGCATCTCGCGGCGCAGGTCGCCCGCCGCGCCCCGTACGTCGGCCCGGATCTCGGCGGCCAGCTCCGCCACCGACTCGCGGATCTCCAGCTCCAGGTCGGCCAGTTCTCCGCTGCGGTCGGCCAGTTCGGCACGACCCGCGTCGGTGATCGCGTACACCTTCCGGCCGCCCTCGGTGGTGTGGGTGACCAGGCCCTCCGCCTCCAGCTTGGCGAGGCGGGGGTAGACGGTGCCGGCGGAGGGCGCGTACAGGCCCTGGAAGCGTTCCTCCAGCAGTCGGATCACCTCGTAGCCGTGGCGTGGCGCCTCGTCCAGCAGCTTCAGCAGATACAACCGCAGGCGTCCGTGGGCGAAGACGGGAGGCATGTCAGAGCACCTTCTTGTCGGTCGTGCTGGGGCTCGTGCCGTCGGCGGGGCCGTCGGACGAGGAGCCGGTGGTGCCGTCGGGCACCGGGTGGCCCACGGGGGCTTCGGACGGCTCGGCGGTGGCATCGGCAGTCGCATTGTCGGTCACGGCGTCGGACGGCTCGGTCGGCGGGGTGTCCGGTCCGGCCTCGCCGGCGGTCGCGCCACCGTCCACCGGTATGCCGGCCCCGGCACCCGTCAGCCCCTCGGCCCCGGCATCGGCGCCCGCCGGTCCATGGCCCCTGGCGTCGACGCCCACCGATCCGTCGCCCCCGGCACCGGCACCGGCACCGGCCGTCCCGGAGGCGCTGCCCCCCTTGGCCGTGCTCTCGCCCTCGTCCCAGGGCTCGTCCTCCGCCGGGGGCCTGCGCAGGAGCGCGATGGAGCCGGAGATGGTCGTGGCCTTCAGGCGGCCGTTCCCCTGGCCGAGGCGGCCGGTGATCTTGTGGGCGCCCCAGGGGCCGCTGACACGGAGGTCCTCGAAGGCGTTGGAGATGGTGCCGCTGGCGGTGTTGGCCTCGATCTCGGCGTCGGCGGGGTGGGGGAGGCGGATGGCGATCTCCCCCGAGACGCTGGTGAGGCCGACCTCGGTCGGTCCCCCCACCGGGTCGAGGTCCAGGATGATCGAGCCGCTCACCGAGTCGGCCTTCAGAGTCGGGCAGGACCCCTCGATGACGGTCAGGTCACCGGAGACGGAACTCAGGCGGAGATCCCCGGTGAGGGCCTGCGCCTCCACGTTCCCGGAGACCGTGGTCGCCCGGACGGGGCCCGACAGGCCGACCAGGGTGGTGTCGCCGGAGATGCCCTTCACCTCCGTCCGCCCGTCCACACCCGAGATGACGGCCGTGGCGCCGACCGCGCCCACCTCGACGCGGGTGCCCGCCGGAACGGCGAGGGAGACCAGCGCGGTGCGGCGCCAGCCCTTGCGGTCGAGCCACTTCAGGAAGCTCTTCCACGGCAGGTCCTCGTACGCCACGGTCAGCGTGCCGTCCTTCTGCGTCACCGTCAGGGGCGGGCCCTCAAGGTCCGACACCTCCAGTCGGGTGGAACTCTCGTCGGTGCCCACGACGTTCACCGTTCCGTTGACGACGCGCACCTGGAGCGCCGTCACCGGTTCGTCGAAGGTGAGCTTCCGTGGCTCGGCGACGGACCACTCGGACATGTGCTGACCCCCAATGACAAGCCGACCTCATGACGGACCGGCCTCACGAGAACCGACCCTCACGACAGACCGATCTCGCGACAGTCGGATCTCATGGCGGACGGACCCCATGACAGACGGAACAGGACTGTGCAACGCGCCATATCGCGTCTCACGTCATTCACGATATATCGCGCCCGTCGGAAGTCAAGACACCCGTTCTGGTGATCCCGCAGTATGAACCTGGGCAAATCGCCCTAGCGTGGGGGGCATGTCGACGGAAAGCACACCGGGATCCCCGCGCCCCCGACCCGCGCCCGCGGCCGGTGCGCTGCTGCTCTGCCGCGCGGACCGGGAGACCGTCGCCCCTGTCGCGCAGCTCCTCGGGGAGCGGATGCTGCTCACCTCGGCCGGCGCCGGGTGGAGCGCCCTCGTGCCCGAGGGAAAGCCCTGGCTGCAGGGAGGGGAGCCTGTCGACCGGGTGCTGACCGGTTGGGCCACCGCGCTCGCCGTCGGCGCTCCCTGGCCCGTCCTGGCCCTGTGGTGGGACGCGGACCGCGGCGGCTACACCCTGGCCGCGGGTTTCCGCCGCACCGTCGGCTACGTATGGCTCGCCAACGGCACCCCGGTCGGCGAGGACGAGGCGATGCGCACGTTCGCCGCGCGCCTGGGCCTGGACCCGGTCCTCGACGCGCAGCCCCTCTACGACCTCACCAAGGCGGACCCGTCGGCGGACGCCCGCGCCCGGCTGCTGGGCCTGCTCGCGGTCCTGGCCCGGGCGGGTGTGGCCCTCCCGGCCGGTCTCACTCCTGGTGAACCCGCGGACCGTCTCCGGGAGGTCGCCCGCGTCCAGCCCGACGCCCAGCGCATCGAATGGACCGGCTGGCGCGGAGCCGTCCGTATGGAACTCGACGCGCTCGAACGCGGCCGTCTCGGCCCCTGGCTGCCCTGGGCGGGCACGTCACGCGCCCGCGGGCTCGCCGCCGCGCAGCTCCTCGTGGGCCTGCCCCTGACGGCCTGGGGCCTGCGCCGCCGCAGCGGCGGCTGGACCGCGGCGGGCGCCCTCCTGGTCGCCCACGGCGCCCTCGGCCTGATGTACGACCTCTCCCGCCCCCACGACTGACCCCGCCCCGCGACTCGCCCGCGACTGACCGGGGGACCTACTCGTCGTCCTCGTCGTCCAGGCGTGCCAGCCAGGTCGCCAGCCGCTCGACCGGCACCTCGAAGTCCGGGTTCAGGTCCACGAAGGTCCGCAGCTGCTCGGCGAGCCACTCGAAGGTGACCTCCTCCTCGCCGCGCCGCTTCTCCAGTTCCTCGATGCCACGGTCCGTGAAGTACATGGGTCAAGGATAAGTGCGGGAAAACGGCCGGGCCGCACCCCTCGGAAGGGGTGCGGCCCGGCCGCGTACGGATGCCGTCGAGGGTGCTTACGCCTCGAACACCTCACGCACGAGCTGCTCCTGCTCCGCCTGGTGCCGCTTGGCCGACCCCACGGCGGGGGACGAGCCGTGCGGGCGGGAGATGCGGCGCAGACGCTCGCCGTGCGGGACGTCGGCGCCGACCGCCAGGTCCAGGTGGTCGATCAGGTTGAGGGCGATGAAGGGCCACGCGCCCTGGTTCGCCGGCTCCTCCTGCGCCCACAGGTACTTCTCGGCGTTCGGGTACTTCTTGATCTCCGCCTGGACCTCGGCACCCGGCAGCGGGTAGAGGCGCTCGAGGCGGATGATCGCCGTCTCGGCGGCCGAGGGGTCCGTGGCGCCGCGCTTCTGCCGCTCGGCCTCCAGGTCGTAGTAGACCTTGCCGGCGCAGAACACGACCTTCTTGACGGCGGCCGGGTCGACCGAGTCGTCGCCGATGACCGGGCGGAACTCGCCCGTCGTGAACTCCTCCGCCTTCGACGCGGCGGCCTTCAGACGCAGCATCGACTTCGGGGTGAAGACCACCAGCGGCTTGTGGTGCGGGTTGTGCACCTGCCACCGCAGGAGGTGGAAGTAGTTCGACGGGAGGGTCGGCATGGCGACCGTCATGTTGTTCTGCGCGCAGAGCTGGAGGAACCGCTCGGGGCGGGCCGAGGAGTGGTCCGGGCCCTGGCCCTCGTAGCCGTGCGGGAGGAGCAGGACGACGCCGGAGGTCTGGCTCCACTTCTGCTCCGCCGACGAGATGAACTCGTCCACGACCGTCTGGGCGCCGTTGACGAAGTCGCCGAACTGCGCCTCCCACATCACGAGCGCGTCGGGGCGGGCCAGCGAGTAGCCGTACTCGAAGCCCATCGCCGCGTACTCGGACAGGAGCGAGTTGTAGACGTTCAGGCGCGCCTGGTCCTCGGAGAGGTACATCAGCGGCGTGAACTCCTCGCCCGTCTCACGGTCGATGATCACCGCGTGACGCTGGCCGAAGGTGCCGCGCTGCGAGTCCTGACCGGCGAGCCGGACCGGGGTGCCCTCCAGCAGGAGGGAGCCGATGGCGAGGGTCTCGCCCATGCCCCAGTCGATGGTGCCGTCCTCGACCATCGACGCCCGGCGCTGGAGCTGCGGCAGCAGACGCGGGTGGGCGGTGATGTGGTCCGGGACGTTGACCTGGGACTCGGCGATGCGCTTGACGACCTCGGCCGTGACCGAGGTGTTCACCGAGACGGGGAAGCCGTCCTGCGGGTCGTGGGACGGGGCGGACGCCGGCTGCGACGTCGCCTCGCGGACCTCGGTGAAGACCTTCTCCAGCTGGCCCTGGTAGTCCTGGAGCGCCTGCTCGGCCTCTTCCAGGGTGATGTCGCCACGACCGATGAGGGACTCGGTGTAGAGCTTGCGCACCGAGCGCTTCTTGTCGATCAGGTCGTACATCAGCGGCTGGGTGAAGGCCGGGTTGTCCGACTCGTTGTGACCGCGGCGGCGGTAGCAGATGAGGTCGATCACCACGTCCTTGTTGAACGCCTGACGGAACTCGAAGGCGAGCCGCGCGACGCGGACCACGGCCTCCGGGTCGTCGCCGTTCACGTGGAAGATCGGGGCCTCGATCATCCTCGCCACGTCCGTCGCGTACATCGACGAGCGGGAGGACTCGGGGGCCGCGGTGAAGCCGACCTGGTTGTTGATGACGATGTGGACCGTGCCGCCGGTGCGGTAGCCGCGCAGCTGCGACATGTTCAGGGTCTCGGCCACCACGCCCTGGCCCGCGAAGGCCGCGTCGCCGTGGAGGGCCACCGGCAGGACGGTGAAGTCCGTGCCGCCCTTGTTGATGATGTCCTGCTTGGCGCGGGCGACGCCCTCCAGGACCGGGTCCACCGCCTCCAGGTGCGAGGGGTTCGCGACCAGGGAGACCTTGATCTGCTCGCCGTCGAGGCCGGTGAAGGTGCCCTCGGCGCCCAGGTGGTACTTCACGTCGCCGGAGCCGTGCATCGACTTCGGGTCGAGGTTGCCCTCGAACTCGCGGAAGATCTGCGCGTACGACTTGCCGACGATGTTCGCGAGGACGTTCAGGCGGCCGCGGTGGGCCATGCCGATGACGACCTCGTCCAGGCGCGACTCGGCGGCGCTGTCGATGACCGCGTCGAGCAGCGGGATGACGGACTCGCCGCCCTCCAGGGAGAAGCGCTTCTGGCCGACGTACTTCGTCTGCAGGAAGGTCTCGAAGGCCTCCGCCGCGTTCAGCCGGCGCAGGATGCGCAGCTGCTCCTCGCGCTCCGGCTTGGTGTGCGGGCGCTCGATGCGGTCCTGGATCCACTTGCGCTGCTTCGGGTCCTGGATGTGCATGAACTCGATGCCGGTCGTACGGCAGTACGAGTCACGCAGGACGCCGAGGATGTCGCGGAGCTTCATCAGGGACTTGCCGGCGAAGCCGCCGACCGCGAACTCGCGCTCCAGGTCCCACAGGGTGAGCCCGTGCTCGGTGATGTCGAGGTCGGGGTGCTTGCGCTGGCGGTACTCCAGCGGGTCGGTGTCGGCCATGACGTGGCCGCGGACCCGGTAGGAGTGGATCAGCTCGAAGACGCGGGCGGCCTTGGTGACGTCGTCGTCGTGGCTGGCGTCGATGTCCTTGAGCCAGCGGACCGGCTCGTAGGGGATGCGCAGGGCCTCGAAGATGTCGTCGTAGAAGCCGTTCTCGCCGAGGAGGAAGTTCGCGACGATCCGCAGGAACTCGCCGGAGGCGGCGCCCTGGATGACCCGGTGGTCGTACGTCGAGGTCAGCGTCATGACCTTGGAGATGCCCAGCTTGTTCAGGGTGTCCTGGGACGTGCCCTGGAACTCGGCCGGGTAGTCCATGGAGCCGACGCCCATGATGACCGACTGGCCGGGCATCAGGCGGGGCACGGAGTGGACGGTGCCGAGGCCGCCGGGGTTGGTCAGGGAGACCGTGACACCGGTGAAGTCGTCCATCGTCAGCTTGCCGTCACGGGCGCGGCGGACGATGTCCTCGTAGGCCTGCCAGAACTCGAAGAAGTTCAGCGTCTCGGCCTTCTTGATGCCCGCGACGACCAGCTGGCGGTCGCCGTTGGGCTTCACCAGGTCGATGGCGAGGCCGAAGTTGACGTGCGGCGGCTTGACGAGGGTGGGCTTCCCGTCCTTCTCCGCGTAGTGCCAGTTCATCGACGGCATCGTCTTGATGGCCTGCACCATCGCGTAGCCGATCAGGTGCGTGAAGGAGATCTTCCCGCCCCGGGCGCGCTTCAGGTGGTTGTTGATGACGATGCGGTTGTCGAAGAGCAGCTTCACCGGGACGGCGCGCACGGACGTGGCCGTGGGCAGCTCCAGCGACGCGTTCATGTTCTTCGCGACGGCGGCGGCCGGGCCGCGCAGCGTGATCAGCTCCGGCCCCTCGGCGGGAGCGGCCGGCGCGGCCTGCTTCGCGGGGGCGGCGGCCGGCTTCGCCGGCGCGGCGGCCGCGGGCTTCGCGGCGGCCGGGGCCGGGGCAGCGGCGGCGGGCTTCGGAGCGGCCGGAGCGGGCGCGGCCGGAGCCGCGGGGGCGGCCTGGGCCGGGGCGGCGGGCGCCGCGGGCGTGGTGGTCGCCGGGGCCCCCTTCGCCGCAGTACCCGCCGGAGCCGAGGCGGCGGCAGCCCCCGGCTTGTAGTCGGCGAAGAAGTCCCACCAGGCTCGGTCTACCGAGTTCGGGTCCTGGAGGTACTGCTGATAGATCTCGTCGACGAGCCACTCGTTCGGACCGAAGGCCGCGGCGGGGTTCTTACCCGCTTGGTCTGCGTCGGTCGAGATGCTCGAGTTACTGGGGGACTGTGGCGACACGGCGGCAACCGCCCTCTTCCGCTTCACAAGGTGATGGACAGCGGGAATAAAGGCTACGCCTCCGTGGCCGGGAAGGTCAGGTCGAGCCCCGTCATCGTCGCGTAAGTCACATCGGAATGCGTGTTTCGGGGCTGGAAATGGCGGGAAACAAGCGGGGTTCCGGTCCGGAATGGGTGCGGTGGGCACAGATCGGGCATGCGTCCGGCGGGGCCTGCGGCGATGAACGCGCGGCCGACCGGCTGAACGCACCTGATCACACGTGTCCGTCGACGCGGATCGATCGTGGATCTTGTGGCTCCGGTTCGAACTTTACGTCAACTTGGCAGATATGTAAGCCCTGGGAGGATGAGCGAAATCTGGCAAGGGTGAGGGGATTCGGCCACGGGAAGGTGGGTACCGGCTTCGGGGCTGCCGCCCCGGGCCCCCGCGATCGTGGGGCGATCGGTGCGTGTGTCCCGCGGGCGCGCTGTGGCTTGTCGCGCAGTTCCCCGCGCCCCTTGACGGCGCCGGGCGCGACCCATGCCGTCAAGGGCGCGGGGAACTGCGCGAGCGACCACGGCGGCGCCGCGGTCGGCCGACCACCTCACCACACGAACTCTGTTGCGGCGGAGCCCTACGGCTGGGGGGAGCGGGCGGGCGGCGCTCCCGGCAGAGCCACCTGGATGCGGCAGCCCTTGGGGGACTCGGCGACGCCGATGCGGCCGCCGTGGAGGTCCACGGCCCAGCGGGCGATGGCCAGGCCGAGGCCGGTGCCGCCGTCGCTGCCGGGGCCGTGCGGTCGGCTCACCGCACCGCGGTTGAAGCGTTCGAAGACGCGGTGCCACTCGGACTCCGGGATGCCGGGGCCCTCGTCCAGCACTTCGAGGGTCAGGGACTCCGGTGTGGACCCGCGGCGGGCCTTGACGGTGACACGGCCGTGCGGGGGGCTGTGCTTGACCGCGTTGTCGATGAGGTTGGCGACCACCTGGTGGATGCGCTCGGGGTCGGCGTGCGCCGTCAGCTCCGGGGGGTGGACGTCGAGATGGAGGTGGACGTCCTTGCGGGTGTGGCTGCCGGAACCGGAGGCCATGCCCCCACGCGCGCTGGCCACCATCTGGGTCTCCTTGAGGACCCCGGACAGATACGGCCACACCTCGAAACGGCGCTTGCGGAGCGGGACGACGCCGTGGTCGAGACGGGAGAGGTCCAACAGCGTCTCCACGAGCCGGCCCAGCCGCTCCGTCTGCTTCAGCGCCGTACGCATCGTCTCGGGGTCGGCGGTCGCGATGCCGTCCACGATGTTCTCCAGCACCGCCCTGAGGCCCGCGATGGGCGTGCGGAGCTCGTGGGAGACGTTCGCCACGAGCTCCTTGCGCTGCCGGTCCTGGGCCTCCAGCTCGTCGGCCATCAGGTTGATGGTGTGGGCCAGGTCGCCCAGCTCGTCCCGGCGGTTCTCGCTGACCCGCCGGGTGTAGTCGCCGCGCGAGATGGACCGGGCGACCGCGTTCATCTCGTCCAGCGGAGCGGTGAGCGAATGCGCCACGAACTGCGTAATCAACAGTGTGGCGATCATCGAGAACACCGTGATGAAGCGCAGCTCCGTCTTGGTGTGCACGGCGATCATCGACAGACCCGTGGTGATCAGGACGGAGACGACGACGAGCGTGCCCAGTTTCGTCTTGATCGAGAAGGGACGCAGTCCGCTCAGCGGCCCCGCGACCCTCCGTGACCGCGTGTCACCGAGGCTCCCCGGCCGTGGGTCACCGACTCCGCTCATATCGCCACCAGTCCCCTGTGCCTACGCGAGTACGAGGCGCGTCGTGCGGACGCGGCTCAGGGGGTCGGGGTCTCCAGGGCGTACCCGACTCCGTGCACCGTGCGGATCCGCTCCGCGCCGATCTTCCGCCGCAGCGCCTTGATGTGGCTGTCGACGGTGCGCGTCCCGGACGCGTCCGCCCAGTCCCAGACCTCGGCGAGCAGCTGTTCGCGCGAGAGTACGGCACGCGGCGTGTTCGCGAGACATACGAGCAGGTCGAACTCGGTGGGGGTCAGGTGAACGTCCTCGCTGCGCACCCGGACACGGCGCTGCGCGTGGTCGATCTCCAGTTCACCGAGGCGCAGGATGCCCGAGCGCGGGGTGGTGGCGGCCAGCGCGGCCCGCTCCACGCGGCGCAGCAGCACATGGACGCGCGCGGCCAGTTCACGCATGGAGAACGGCTTGGTCATGTAGTCGTCGGCGCCGACGCCGAGCCCGACCAGCATGTCCGTCTCGTCGTCCCGCGCGGTGAGCATCAGCACGGGGACGGGCCGCTGGGCCTGGACGCGCCTGCACACCTCCAGGCCGTCGAAGCCGGGCAGCATGATGTCGAGGATCAGCAGGTCGGGCTGCCAGGCCTCCGCCGTGTCCACGGCCGCGGGGCCGTCGGACGCGGTCTGTACGACGAAACCCTCGGCGCGCAGGCGGGCCGCGATGGCGTCGACGATCGTCGGGTCGTCCTCGACCACGAGCACCCGGCGCTGTGCGCCCGGGGTCGCCGTCGTGCCGTTGTGGGAGGTGTGTGTCTGCTCCATCGCCCGCCCCTGAGTTGCTTTCCGGAATCCGTGGGGTGATCCCTTGACTACGCATGGCTGCGCATGACTGCGATTGACGCTTGAATGATCGGCGCCAGGCAAGCAGGGTACGGGCAGTCACCACGCCAGGGCTATCCAGGTCGGACCGCGAGGTGCACCACGTCCGGAACTCCTCGGGCAACGGGGATCTCTTCGGTACGCACCTGATGGAACCCGGCATTCCCCAAGGTTTCCTCGAATTCCGGGGAAGGCTGTGCCGACCACACGGCCAGTACTCCGCCGGGGTTCAACACCCTTGCGCAGCTTGCCAATCCAGCCGGTGAGTACAGGTTTTCGTTGCTGTCGGAGACGGTCCAGTCGGGCCCGTTGTCGATGTCCAGGCAGAGCGCGTCGAACGTGGCGCAAGTCTCATTGACGTACTCGACGAGATCGGCTTCCACGATCCGCGTCCGCGGGTCGGCGAGCGCCTGCGCGGACAGGTCGGCCAGGGGCCCCGCGCGGTGCCAGTCGATGACGGCCGGTTCGCGTTCCACGACGGTGATCGCGCCCCAACTCGGGTTCGCTGCGGCGTGTGCGAGCGAGAAGCCCACGCCCAGGCCGCCGATGAGCACACTCGGCTGAAAACGCCCGGTCAGCGCGTCGAGGGCGGCGTCGACCAGCAGTCGCTCCGAGCGCCCGTCGGAGGTGTCCATCAGGAAGCACCCGTTGGCGATGATCTGCAACAGCTCCCCGTGCCGCCGCAGGACTACCTCGCCGTAGGGGCCCTCGCGCCGGTCGATGACTTCGGGGACGTCGGTGGTGGTCATCCCCCCATCCTTACGCGTCCCGCACGCGACGTCGGCTGAATTACGACCGCCCCGGCGGGGCTTGACGTGTTCGGAGCGTCCGCCCGCCGCGACGGGGCGTGCTCAGATCTCCAGACCGTGCCCGTACGGGAAGAGGGGCGTCCCGGTGGAGTTCGACGCGTCCGGCCCGGACTCCTCCATCGAGGCCGTGGGACGCCGGAGTTCGAAGGGGAGCCGCCCCTCGGCCCGCGCCCGGCCGAAGGCCACGTCGAGCAACGCCGGGTCGGACGCCCCGTAGTCGACGACGAGCGCGGCCGCCCTCGCCGCGATCTCCGGGAGCACGAAGGGCTGTTCCAGGGTGACGCAGACCAGGGTGGGGACGGCGTCCAGCAGCGCGAGGACCTCCCGCAGCCGCTCCGCACCGGACGCCGGGGACGCCGGGGACACCCCGGAGAGGGACGGCCCGGCGGGGTCCGGCCGTTCCCCGTGCGGTGTCCGCAGCCGCAGTACGGCGACGTCGGCGTGGGCCGGATCGGCGACGACATTGCCGTACAGGGACGCCGTCTGCGCGCCGACACCGTCGACGTACAGGTTCGGGCGGTCGGTGAGGGGCAGCAGGGAGTGGTTGGTGAGGATCGTGAGGGAGCGGCGCTGGGCGGTGGCGCCGAGGGCGGTGAAATCGGCCGCGCCCACGGTCTCCTCGGCCCGGTCCGGGTCGACGTAGCGCCTCTCGAAGAGGCCGAGCCGGAACTTCTCGCGCAGTAACCGGCGTACGGAGGCGTCGACGCGCTCCTCGGGGATCCGGCCGGACCGCACCAGTTCCACGACGACGTCGGGGCGCCCTTCGCCGCCGAACTGGTCGGCGCCCGCGTCCAGGGCCCTCGCCGCGCGCTCGGCGAGGGAGAGGTGTTCGGCGCCCCGTTCCCCGTGCGGTTCGCCCGGGATCGCGGGGCCGGTGAGCAGACCGGGGGCGGTGCAGACGATGCCGTCGAAGCCGAGGCGTTCGGGGAGCGGGCCGGTCAGGGCGTTCCGGTCGAAGCCGAAGCCGAAGCCGAGGCCGAAGGCGTCGCCGTCGCCGTCGCCGACGAAGCCGACGTCGGCCGGCTCCCCGGACCCGTGCCCGGTCCTGGTCGCGGTCGGCCGGGCGGGATGAGGCATCAGGCGCGAGCACCCGGCGTCGACGGCCGACTCGACCGGCGCGAGGGACCGGTCGCCGCCGGGGACGTGCGTGAACATGGCGGCGACGGAGCGGGGACCGAGCCGTGGCCCCTGGAGGCCGCGCACGTACGCCCGGACGAGGTCGCCCGTCCGTTCGGCGGACGAGCCGAAGGCGCCGGACAGGTCGGCACCACCGTGCCCGGTGGCGAGGTCGTGACCGGCGCGGACCACGGGGTGGACGGCGACCCGGAAGCCCACCGCCAGATACTCGCGCCGGACGGTGTCGCCGAACCGCTCCACCAGCTCGGCGTCGCCGATGGCGGCGAGGCCCGACGGCGCGGGCCAGGCGGAGAACGGGGCGGTGGCGAAGGACGCGCCCCGCTGGTCGGTGTACGAGTGGCGCGGGTCGGTGGAGAGGGTGACCGGGATGCCGAGCCGGGTGTCCGCGGCGAGCGCCTGGAGCCGGTTGACCCATTCCGCCGTCTCCCGCACGCCGTACCGGCCCACGAGCTGCACGTGGGTCAGATGACCCTCCGTCACCAGCGCGGTGGTGCCGTACGGAAGGGAGCCGCCCCCTTCGGCAGGCGTGCCGTCCTCGTTCATCGCGAGCGGGGTGTGGAAGAGCTGCCCGGCCTTCTCCGCGAGCGTCATCCGGGCCAGCAGGTCCTCCACCCGTTCCTCGACGGGGAGGTTCGGGTCGCGGTAGTCGGGCGTGGGCATCCGGCAGTCCTTGTACGTGGGGTACGGAGGTGCGTGGGGGGGTGACGGGGCACAGGCGCCCGTTCAGGGAAGCAGCAAAACCGAGTGGGTACTAGGTTTTGGTCACGTGGCCAGAATCACCGGGCCAACCGCTTGATCGACAGGGCGCGTGACTCGTGTAACCGGCGGTTCGCGCCGTCCGCCGAGGTCGCAGGGTGAGGGCTAGGGTGGCGGGCATGGCGCGGAACCGGACGCCCGAGGGGTCTGCCGACGAACCCGGCAGACGGACGCCGCCCGCCGCCCGGACGCCCCGCGGCTCGTACGCCGTCGGCGACGAACGACGGCAGCGCATCCTCGACACGGCCGTCGACCACTTCGCCCGATGGGGCTTCCACGCCTCCTCCCTCGCCCGCATCGCCAAGGACGTCGGCATCACCCAGGGTGGCCTGCTGCACCACTTCCCCTCCAAGGAGGGCCTCCTCCTCCAGGTGCTGGAACGCGCCGACGCGAGCGAGCGGGAGGGGTTCCTCGCGTACGACTTCGCGTCGGCGGCGGAGATGTTCTCGATGCTCGTGCGGCTCGTCGAGCACGACAGCGCGCGGGTGGGGCAGACCCGCATGTTCAACGTTCTGGCGGCGGAGGCGGGCGACCCCGGGCATCCCGCCCACGGGTACTTCGCCCACCGGTACGCCGAACTGATGGAGGTCATGTCGGGGGTGCTGCGGCGGGCGGCGCACGCCGGTGAACTGCGGCCGGACACGGATGCCGTCGCCGACGCCGTCGCGCAGGAGGTGGCCGCCGTGCTGGACGGGCTCCGGATCCAATGGGTGCTGGACCCGCGGGGGTTCGACCTGGCGGGACGGTTCCGGGCGTACGTGGAGCGGGTGCTGCGGGTGCTCTCGACGGACGGGTGAGGTTGTCGGATTGCTGTGAATCCCGGCGAACGTGGCGCAGGTCACAGACAGAGGGCGCCGGGATGCCGAAGGTGGAGCCAAACGGAGGGAGCGCTTCATCTTGGATGGCGTGGAGACCGGGACAGGGCCGGACCGGACCGACGTGACACCGTCGGCTGCCGGGCCGTTCCTGAACGGAATCCCACGCCAGCCGGGCGTGGTGACGCCGGTACGGGGCGGGGGAGAGACCGACCCGTCGGGTCCCGGTGTCGAGCGGGCGGGACCGCCGGGGCCGCTGGGGCTTGGTGTCGAGCGGGCGGGTTTGGCCGAGTCGCTGGGTCCCGGTGCCGAGCGGGCAGGGCTGGCGGAGTCGCTGGGGCCCGGTGCCGTCGAGCAGTCGGGACTGGCCAGGCCGCTGGGAGCCGGTGCCGTCGAGTCGGGACTGGCCGGGCCGCTGGGAGCCGGTGCCGTCGAGCAGTCGGGACCGGCCGGGCCGCTGGGACCCGGTGCCGAGCGGGCGCGGCTGCCGAAGCCGTCAGGGCTCGGTCGTGAGCGGGGCGCGTCCTCGGGGTGCCGGGGCCGGAGCGGCCGGCTCGCCCTCGGTCGCCGTACACGTCCCACTCCTGCACACCGCTCCCTTCCGCGCCCCTGGCGGCTGCTCCCCACCCCCACCGGCACGCCCTTCACCTTCTGGTACCTGGCCGTCCTGCTGCTGACCTCGCTCGTCACCGAGTACGCGGACCCGGCCGTCGTCCACGCCCTCCACCAGGGCTTCAGTACGGACGTCGCGCACCTCGTGGGCGCCCCGGTGCCGGTGCTCGTCGCGAGCGCGCTGTGGATCGCCGGCGGGGTGGCGTCGCCGTACGCGCTCGGCTTCGTGCTGGTGCTGACCGCGCTGGAGCGCCGGATCGGCGGCCGGCGCACGGCCATGGTCTTCCTGCTGGGGCATGGCCTCGCCACCCTCGCCACCGAGATCCCGGTCGGGGTCGCCGTCCTGACCGGCTCGCTGCCCGGCAGTTCCCTCCACCGCCTCGACTACGGGATCAGCTTCGGCGTGGCGGCGAGCGTGGGCGCGCTGGCCGCCGTGCTGCCGTGGTGGTCGCGCTGGCCGCTGCTGCTCGCCTTCGGCTGGATGCTCCTGGAGGACCTGACGGCGTTCACGGACCCGATGACCAACTGGGGCCATCTGGTCGCCCTCGCGATCGGCGTCGCCACGTGGCCGGTGGTACGGCGGTGGCGGCGCGCGGCGACGGCCCGTGACGCGGTCCCACCCCAGGGCCCGGCGCGCCCGGTGAAGGTCCGGCCCAGCTGACCTGAGCCCTGCGCGGGGGAGGGGGCGCCCCCCGCTCGGCACGCCGACCTCCGCGCCCTCCTCGGACGTCGCCCAGGGTCAGGGTGCGCACGACGAGCGTGCCGAGGCCCCGGCGGCGGTGGGACGCGGAGGTCTCCATCTGGTCGACGACCGCGGTCCGCCCGGTCGGGGCGATCCGGCCGCGAGGCCCACGAGCCGTCCGGTGCGGCGACCATCGTGCGGATCAAGCCGCCCCGGACCCAGGTGCGTCGGCGGTAGCCCTCCGGGGCGGTGACGGCCGGGCCCTCCGGCGTCCCCAGGGCTGCGGTCATCGGCCGGCCCGGCTCGGGGTCCCCCCGGCCCTCGCCCAGGCAGGGGGCGACTCTCGACGCGGCGGCGCAGACCTTGAGCCACACTCCGGCCCCGGTGACCGCGCCGGCCACCTTCCGGACCGCCTCCTCCTCGACGTCGTCATCGGTCCTCGCGAGGCGACCCGGCGCTCTTGCCTGTGCGGGGTTGTTTCAGGGGGTGGCCGCCCGTGCGTCGTCCCGTCCCTGATCGCCCACAGCGAACGACCCGGCCCTCGGGGAACATCCACGGGCTCATGTGCATTGAGTCGGCATAGCTCAACTTGAATGCCGAGGGAGAGATCATGGCTTCGACGTCCGCACCGCTCACCCTGCCCGTACTGCCGCTCGACGACGAGGTCGTGCTGCCCGGCATGGTGGTGCCGCTGGACCTCAATGACACGGATGTACGGGCCGCGGTGGAGGCCGCCCAGGCGGCGGCGCGTGCGGAACGCGGCAAGCCGAGGGTGCTGCTGGTGCCGCGGATCGACGGCGCGTACGCGGCCACGGGTGTGCTCGGCACCGTCGAGCAGGTGGGCCGGCTCGCCGACGGCGACCCGGGCGCGCTGATCCGGGGACGCGGCCGAGTGAAGATCGGGGCCGGGACCACCGGGCCCGGGGCCGCACTGTGGGTCGAGGGCACCCGGGTCGAGGAGAGTGTGCCGGAGCCGCTGCCCGGCCATGTCGCCGAACTGGTCACCGAGTACAAGGCCCTGGCCAGCAGTTGGCTGCGCAAGCGCGGCGCCTGGCAGGTCGTCGACCGTGTGCAGGCGATCGACGACGTCTCCGCGCTGGCCGACAACTCCGGCTACTCGCCGTTCCTGACGACCGAGCAGAAGGTGCTGCTGCTGGAGACGGCCGACCCGATCGCCCGGCTGAAGCTCGCCACCCAGCAGCTCCGCGACCACCTCGCCGAGCAGGACGTCGCCGAGACCATCGCCAAGGACGTCCAGGAGGGCGTCGACAAGCAGCAGCGGGAGTTCCTGCTGCGGCGTCAGCTCGAAGCCGTCCGCAAGGAACTGCGCGAACTGAACGGCGAGAAGGAGGGCGAGGAGTCCGACGACTACCGCGCCCGGGTCGAGGCCGCCGACCTGCCCGAGAAGGTCAGGGAGGCCGCGCTCAAGGAGGTCGACAAGCTCGAACGGTCCAGCGACCAGTCCCCCGAGGGCGGCTGGATCCGCACCTGGCTCGACACCGTGCTCGAACTGCCGTGGAACGAGCGGACCGAGGACGCCTACGACATCCAGGGTGCCAAGGGTGTCCTCGACGCCGAGCACGCCGGCCTGGAGGACGTGAAGGAGCGCATCACCGAGTACCTCGCCGTGCGTAAGCGGCGTTCCGACCGCGGGCTCGGTGTCGTCGGCGGCCGGCGCGGCGGTGCCGTGCTCGCCCTCGTCGGGCCGCCCGGCGTCGGCAAGACCAGCCTCGGCGAGTCCGTGGCCCACGCCATGGGGCGCAAGTTCGTCCGGGTCGCCCTCGGCGGCGTACGGGACGAGGCGGAGATCCGCGGCCACCGGCGTACGTACGTGGGCGCGCTGCCCGGCCGGATCGTCCGCGCCATCAAGGAGGCGGGGTCGATGAACCCGGTCGTCCTGCTCGACGAGATCGACAAGGTCGGCTCCGACTTCCGGGGCGACCCGGCCGCAGCGCTGCTCGAAGTCCTCGACCCCGCCCAGAACCACACCTTCCGGGACCACTACCTGGAGGTCGAGCTGGACCTGAGCGACGTCGTCTTCCTCGCCACGGCGAACGTCCTGGAGGCGATCCCCGACGCGCTGCTCGACCGTATGGAACTCGTCCGGCTGGACGGCTACACGGAGGACGAGAAGGTCGTCATCGCCCGGGACCACCTGCTGCCGCGGCAGCTGGAGCGGGCCGGCCTCGACGCCGACGAGGTCACCCTCGACGAGAGCGCGCTGCGCAAGCTCGCCGGCGAGTACACCCGCGAGGCCGGGGTGCGCAACCTGGAGCGGTCGGTCGCCCGGCTGCTGCGCAAGGTGGCCGCCCAGCACGAACTGGGCGAGCGGGAGCTGCCGTTCACCGTCACCGACGCCGACCTGCGCGCACTGATCGGGCGCCCGCACCACGTGCCCGAGTCCGCCCAGGACCCGGCGGAGCGGCGCACGGCCGTCCCCGGAGTGGCGACGGGGCTCGCGGTCACCGGCGCCGGCGGCGACGTCCTCTATGTCGAGGCGTCGCTGGCGGACCCGGAGACGGGCGCGGCGGGGCTGACGCTCACCGGGCAGCTGGGCGACGTGATGAAGGAGTCCGCGCAGATCGCGCTCTCCTTCCTGCGCTCGCACGGCGCCGAACTGGAGCTGCCCGTCGCCGATCTGAAGGACCGGGGCGTGCACATCCACTTCCCGGCGGGCGCGGTGCCCAAGGACGGACCGAGCGCCGGTGTCACCATGACGACGGCCCTGGCCTCGCTGCTGTCCGGCCGGCTGGTCCGCACGGACGTGGCGATGACCGGTGAGGTCTCGCTCACCGGGCGGGTCCTGCCCATCGGCGGCGTCAAGCAGAAGCTGCTCGCCGCGCACCGGGCCGGGGTCACCACGGTGATCATCCCCAAGCGCAACGAGGCCGATCTGGACGACGTCCCCGCCGAGGTCCTCGACAAGCTGGAGGTCCACGCCGTCACCGACGTCCGACAGGTGCTGGAACTGGCCCTCGCCCCCGCGGAGGTGGCGGTCCCGACGGCCGCCTGACCTCGCTCGACAGCTCGACAGGCACGACAGCACGACAGCACGACGGCACGACGGCACGGCCGCCCGGCACAGGGGCGGCCCCGCGAAGCTCCGGCGGTGACGTGACGGACATCCGCCGGACGAGGGAAGGCCCGGGTCCCGTGAGGGAGGCCCGGGCCTCTCCCTTGGGCGGACCGCCGCGGGTGTGGCCCGTCGCGCGCGTGTTCCCGGCGGTCCGCGTCACCGCCCACCTGCGGAATACTTACGGCGCCGCCCGCGACGGCGGTCCGCGGCGGAAACTTTCGGCAACTCTTCGGCGACGTGGAACCGGGATCAGGAGCGCTGACGTGCAGGACGAGGGCGGAAACGGCGGCCGGGGCGACATCGGGCCCGGGATGCCGGCCGGTGGCATGGACCAGGCGTTCCTCGCGCTGGAGCGGGAACTGACGGTCCTGCTGCGGCGCGCCCGCGCCAAGTCCGGCGAGATGGCCCGGGCGGTCCACCCGGACCTGGAGTCCGCCGCGTACGGCCTCCTCGCCCGGCTCGACGAGACGGGACGGCTGCGCGCCACGGAGCTGGCCGCGTACATCGGCGTCGGCAAGGCCACGATGTCCCGTCAGCTGCGCGCCCTCGAACACCTCGGCCTCATCGCCCGCGAACCCGACCCGGCCGACGGCCGCGCCTGGCTCGTCCACCTCACGGACGAGGGACGGGCCCGGTTCCGCGCGGTGCGCGACGCCCGGCGGGTGGCATACGTACGCCAGCTGGCCGACTGGGACCGGGACGAGGTGGCCCAACTCGCACGGCTGCTGCACCAGCTGAACCGGGGCGCCGACGGCTGACGCCGCGAATGGCGCGCCGCGCCGGGTGACCGCGCCTCACCACGGCTCCCGGCACCCCGGCTGCGCCGGCTTCGGGGCGCCATGGATCACCGGTCCGTGCCCGCACAGCGATCCGTGCCGCACACGGGTCCGTGCCCGCGCACCTGCGCTCGCCCTTGCACGGTCCGTGCCCGCGCACCTGCGCGTGCCCTTGCACGGTCCGTGCCCGCGTACCGGCCCGTGCCCGCGCGTGCTGCACCAGCTGAACCGGGGCGCCGACGGCTGACGCCGCGAATGGCGCGCCGCGCCGGGTGACCGCGCCTCACCACGGCTCCCGGCACCCCGGCTGCGCCGGCTTCGGGGCGCCATGGATCACCGGCCCGTGCCCGCACCGTCCCGTGCCCGCGCGTGCCCGCGCACCGGTCCGTGCCCGCGCACCTGCGCGTGACCGCACCTTTCCGCTCCCTCACAGCTCCGCGAACACCACGCTCGCGTCGTCGTGGGTCTTCGCCCGGCCGAGGAAGCGGCGTTCGGTGTCGGCGGCCTCCAGGTCCCGGACCCGTTCCACCAGGGCGGCCGCGCCCTCCTTGCGCAGGTACGTGAAGCAGTCCTCCCAGCCGCCCTCGCGGAACATGTCCACCCAGCGGGTCGCCCCGTCGGTCAAGGCGGCCACGGAACGCACTCGTTCGCGCGGTACGGCCCCCGTGACGGCGCGCTCGGCGACGGCCGGATCCGCCGCCGCCGTCCAGAAGCCGCCCTCCTTGTTGCGGACCGTCGAGTCGGCGATCGCGGCGGTGGCGAGGGAGGCCCGCGGGAGCCGGGACAGACGGTCGTCCAGCACCGTCGTCACCAGCCCGTCCGGCCCCTCGAACAGCAGCGCGGAGTCGGAGAGGACCAGGTACTCCAGCGTCCGCGCCGACCACCGCGCCAGAACCACTGTGGCCTGTGGGGTTCTCGGGTGAGAAAGGTCACAGGTTTGGGCGTGCGCCCGGGCGGTACGGGAGATGCCCTGCGCAAGGACCGCGGCCAGGGGTGAATCCCGTTCCGAAAGGGACAGTTCGATCAGTGCGCCGCCGAGGCGGGAGGTGAACCATGCGACCGAATGTCGACAGCCGTAGTCGGCGGGCGGTGGTGTCACGCCGTCGAGGAGGACCACGGCACCGCCCTGTCCCCCGGCGGGAAGCGCGACCGACGCGAAGTCCTCGTTGGGGCGGGAGGGATGGCCGGGCTCAGAGACGAGTTCCGTACGCATTCGGCCAGTCTGCACGAGCCCTCCACAAGATCCGCGAAAGGCCGACAATGGTCGCCGTACGACGCGGACCCTCCCACTCGGGCGCCGGGTTTGGCATGGAATGATCGTGGCTGGGGAAGCGCGGCGGCGAATACTGCCAAAGCGCGTCGCCGACGTCCAACCGGCCGACCGGGCGGGACATCGGCACGAGCCGGGGGAACTTGCCCGCCAACTCCCCGGCGATGTTCACTCCTTCGGGTGGCGGGACTGATGATGCGGGACCACCACCCACCGGCACTGGGAGGGTCGGGAGCCGTACCGGGGGGACGCTCACAAGTTGACGGAACGTCACCCGGGCCCATGGGTACACGAGTCAGGAATGCGAGCACCGGTGCAGAAGACGCGGCCTCGGCGCGCAGGCAAGAAGGCAGCTTCGAAGGCCTCCGCGGCCTCCCCGAACCAGCAGGGGACGGCGCAGCAGGCCCCCACCGTCGGCACCGGGCGCAAGGCGCACGTACGCAACCGGCTCATCATCGCCGTGGCCGTCGTGGCCGCCGCCATCGCGGGCGCCGGATCGCCCTCGGTCCTCGCCGCCTCGGAGCAACTGCACGACACCCAGTCCCTGGTCACGCTCGCCGAGCAGACCCAGGAGACACTCACCCTCGCCCACGCGCTCGCCGACGAGCGTGACGAGGTCACCGCGTACATCGCCGCCGGACGGCCCAAGTCGGCCGCCCCCGACGAGCAGCGCGCCGTCCGTGTCGACCGCCAGGTCGCGGAGCTGAGCGCCGACAGTGACACCTCCCCCGCGCTGCGCGAGGACATCCGGTCCATCGCCGCCGTACGGAAAGCGGCGCTCTCCGGCAAGAGCACCGCTCTCGAAGCGCACCAGGCGTACACCGCCGTCGTCGCCGAACTCCACGCGCTCGCCGAGGAACTCGCCCAGCAGCTGCCGCCCCGCGCGGGCGGTGGGGCGTACGCCCTCGCCGAGCTGGACACCGCCGTCCAGCAGGCCGCCGCCGCCCGTGGGCTGCTCGTCGCCGCGCTCAGCGTCCCGAGCACCACGCAGACCGTCATCGACCCGGTCACCGGACTGCCCACCACCACGACCGGCTCCTCCGCCGCCGACGACAAGCAGCGCGACGCCCTCGGCGCCGCCGCCCAGCAGGCCCGCGTCCGCTCCGACGCCGCCCTCGCCCACTTCCGCGAGACCGCGCCCACCAGTGCCCGCTCCTCCTACGACGCCACGGTCACCGGCCCCGAGGCCGACACCGCCGACAAGTACCTCACGCGCCTCACCGACCGGCCCACCCTCTCCGACGACGAGAAGACCACCAGCGCCGCCAAGGTCGACGCCGCGCTCTCCGCCCGCGTCGACCTGATGCGCGGCGCCGAGTCCTCTCTCTACGACCGGCGCACCAAGGACCTCGCCCAACTGCGCGACGACGACGTCACCGCGCTGGAGATCCGGGTCGCCCTCCTCGGCGCGCTGATGCTCCTCGCCGTCGGTGTCGCCACCGGCATGGCCCGCTCGCTCACCCGCCCGCTCGCGGTGCTGCGCATCGGCTCCGCCCGCGTCGCCGGCGACCCCCTGGCCGAGGAACCCGTCAAGTTCACCGGCCGCAACGACGAGTTCGCCCAAGTCGTCCGCTCGGTCAACGCGCTCCACGCACACGCCCTCGCCCTGCACGAGCGCCTCGCTCCCCTGGAGGGCGACCGCAAGCACCTCATCGGCCAGCGCCAGACCATGGCCGACGAACGCGATCGGCTGCGCGCCGAACTCGCCGAGGCCGGCGCCCACCTGGGCAGGATCCAGCACAGCATCAACGGCACGTTCGTCAACCTCGCCCTGCGTACCCTCGGCCTCGTCGAACGGCAGCTCGCCGTCATCGAGTCCCTGGAGGAGCGCGAGCAGGACCCCGACCGGCTCGCCACCCTCTTCAAGCTCGACCACTTCGCGACCGTGATGCGCCGCCACAGCGAGAACCTCCTCGTCCTCGCCGGCCACGAGCACATCCAGCACCACGCCGGAGCCGTCCCGCTGGTCGACGTCGTGCGCGCCGCGGTCAGCGAGATCGAGCGCTACGAGCGGGTCCGTATCGCCGCGCTGCCGCCGAGCGCGCAGATCGCCGGGTTCGCCGCCGACGACCTCAGCCACCTCCTCGCCGAACTCCTGGAGAACGGCACGACGTTCTCGCCGCCGGAGATGAGCGTCGAGGTCTCCGGCCGGCTGACGGAGAACGGCGAGGTCACCGTCTCCGTCCAGGACGGCGGCATCGGCATCCCCGCCGACCGGCTCGCCAAGCTCAACGCCCGCCTCACCGACTTCGACCCCGACGCCCCCCACGACCAGGAGGACGGCGAGGACCTCGGCCTCGGCCTCTACGTGGTGGCCCGCCTCGCCCACCGGCTCGGCACCCGGGTCCAGCTCCAGGAGCAGACCTCGGGCGGCACAGCCGCGGTCGTCGTCCTGCCCACGACGCTGCTGGCCACGACACCGGCCCCGCCCGCCACCGGGCCGGCGCCCACCGCCGGGCCCGTGCTGTCGCTGCCCGGCATCGCCGCCGAGACCAACGACGGCGCCCTGCCCGCCCGTACCGTCGCCGTCCGCGAACCCGAGGGCGACGGCGACCCGCTGATCGAGGCCGCGGAACGGGCGCTGCTCGCCCGGGACGCCGCCCGCACCGCCGGACGCGCGCGGAACGCGGCAAGCACGGCGGACGACGAGGACACCGCACCCGCCTCGGACGGGGACGCGACCACAGACACGGACGCGGCCGTCCGCGCGGGGAACGCGGACACGGCCACGGACACCGACACGGCCCTCCGCGCGGGGAACGCGGACACGGCCGGGGACGAGGACGACAACGTACGGGAGGACCCGCCGGGGGCCCCGACGGAGTCCGTCTCCGAGACCACCATGGAGCTGTTCGCTCCCGTGGTCCCGGAGCAGGACGCCGACGAGGACGCCGACGACCCGTACCCCATCGGCCCCGACACCCATGAGCGCGCCGCCGACGAGGGGGACGCGGCGCGCACCTCGGCGAGGGCCCCGCGCGTGACCGACAAGGGCCTGCCCAAGCGCACGCCCCGGATCACCGCGCCCGTGCCCACGGTGCCCAAGCCGCGCGCGGGGGGCGTGAACGCCGAGGAGCTCAGGCGTCGGCTCGGCGGATTCCACCAGGGGGCCAGGGAGGGACGCCGTGACGTCGAGGCGGAGATCGCCGAGCAGTCGGGCGAGACACGGGCACCCGAGCCACAGGAGTACCGGACAGAGGCAGTTGACACCACGGGGGGCACTTCCGAGGAGGCAAGCAGTTGACCGCGCCCAGTACCTTCGGCTTGAGCAGTGAAGCCCGCAACCTGCACTGGCTGCTGACCAACCTCGTCGAGGAGGTGCCGGGACTGCTGTCGGTCGCGGTGGTCTCCTCCGACGGTCTGCTGCTGCTCTCCTCCGACCCCGGCCGCAACGCCGAGGCCCGCGAGGCCCATGGCGAACGGCCCCAGGGCCCCCGGGGCTCCGCCGCCGACCTCGCCACCATCGTCTCCGGCATCGGCAGCCTCACCATCGGCGCCGCCAAGCTGATGGAGTTCGGCGGGGTCAAGCAGACGATGGTCGCGATGGACGAGGGCAGCCTCTTCGTGATGTCGATCAGCGACGGCTCGCTGCTCGGCGTCCATGGCTCCGCGGACTGCGACATGAGCGTCGTCGCGTACCACATGGCCCTCTTCGTCGGCCGTGCCGGACACGTCCTCACGCCCGAACTCCGCAGCGAACTGCGCAAGTCCCTGGAGGCCGAGGAGATCGAGGCGGCCGGGAGCAGGCGATGAGCGGCGCCAAGAAGACGAGGGCGCGCGCCCCCAAGCCGGGCTCGGCGAGGAAGCCGGGCCCGCAGCGGAGTGCCCACAAAAGACTCCCGATGCGCGGCGGGGACCGCAAACCCGCCCGCGTACGCCCCTACTCCCTGACGGGCGGCCGCACCCGCTTCGGTCATGTGCTGCTCGTCGAGACCTTCGTCGCCGTACTCGAGGCCCCGGCCGACAGGCCGGAGCCGGACGGGCCCACCGCCCACACGTCCGGCGGCGGAGGTTCCCCCACCGGCAAGGTGATGCCCGAGGTGCGGGCCATCGTCGAACTCTGCCGCCGTATGCGGACGGTGGCGGAGATCGCCGCGCTGCTCAAGATGCCGCTCGGCGTGGTCCGCGTCCTCCTCAGCGATCTCGCGGACCAGGGAAAGATCCGTGTGTACGGAACAGGTCACGGCCCGGGACAGCCGGACCGCGCTCTGCTGGAAAGGGTGCTGAGTGGACTCCGCAGTCTCTGACGCCGCCTCGCCTGGCGTCACCCCCGACGCCTCGCCCGGCGTCACCCCGGGCGTCACCGTCGACGCCCCCCGGCCCGGCGGCTTCGCCCGGGCCGCCTCCCGCGGTCTCGACCGCCTGGCCGGGGCGCCCGCGCCCCGGTACGAGCCGGAGCCCGAGGAGGACCTGAAACCCTGGCAGGCGGACCTGTCCCGCGCCCCCATCGCCACCAAGATCGTGGTGGCGGGCGGCTTCGGCGTCGGCAAGACCACCCTCGTCGGCGCGGTCTCCGAGATCACCCCGCTGCGCACCGAGGCCCTGATGACCGAGGCCAGCGCCGCCACGGACGACCTCTCCGCGACCCCGGAGAAGATCACCACCACCGTGGCCATGGACTACGGCCGCATCACCCTCGACGACGACCTCGTCCTCTACCTGTTCGGCACGCCCGGCCAGGAGCGGTTCTGGTTCATGTGGGACGACCTGGTGCGCGGCGCGATCGGCGCCATCGTCCTCGCCGACACCCGCCGTCTCACCGACTGCTTCCCCGCGCTCGACTACTTCGAGAGCTGCGGCCTGCCGTACATCGTCGCCGTCAACGAGTTCGACGACAGCGACCGCTACGAGCCGGAGGACGTACGGGACGCGCTGACCGTGCCCGCCCATGTACCTGTCATGATCATGGACGCGCGGAACCGGGCCTCGGTGCTGGAGACCCTGCTCGCGCTCTGCGGCCACGCGATATCCGTCAGCCCCGAGTAGCCCCGGCGGGGGCGCGGGGCACAGAGGCGTAGGAGACCAGTCCGGATGCGGAAGATACTCGTCGTCGGAGCCGGCCAGTCCGGGCTCCAGCTCGCCCTCGGCCTCCAGTCGCACGGGTACGAGGTCACGCTGATGTCCAACCGTACGGCGGACGAGATCCGGCACGGGCGGGTCATGTCGACGCAGTGCATGTTCCACACCGCCCTCCAGCACGAGCGGGACCTCGGGCTGAACTTCTGGGAGTCCCAGGCGCCGAGGATGACGGGCATCGGTGTCTCCGTCTCCGGCCCCGGCGCCGAGCGGCTCGTCGACTGGGTCGGGCGGCTCGACGGCTACGCCCAGTCCGTCGACCAGCGGGTGAAGATGGCCGACTGGCTGGACACGTTCGCCCAGCGGGGCGGCCAACTGGTCGTCCACGGCGCGGCCGTCTCCGACCTCGACTACTTCGCCCGGGTCTACGACCTGGTCCTGGTCGCCGCGGGCAAGGGCGAGCTGGTCTCCATGTTCGCCCGCGACGCCGCCCGTTCGCCGTTCACCCGGCCGCAGCGTTCCCTCGCGGCGGCGTACGTCCACGGCCTGGAGCCCCGCTCCGAGCACCCCGACCACGAGGTGGCCCGCTGCAACCTGGTGCCCGGCGTAGGTGAACTCTTCGTCACCTCCACGCTGACCACGTCCGGGCGGGCGGACCTGCTCTTCTGGGAGGGGGTGCCCGGCGGTCCGGCGGACGTCTTCCAGGGCGTCACCGACCCGGCCGAGCACCTCGCCCTGACCCTGGACCTCATGGAGCGGTTCGTCCCGTGGGAGCACGCGCGGACCGGCCGGGTCGAACTCACCGACGCCGGCGGGGTACTGGCCGGCCGGTACACCCCCGTCGTGCGGCAGCCGGTCGCCCGTCTGCCCGGCGGCGGGCTCGCCTTCGGCGTCGCCGACGTGGTCGTGGCCAACGATCCACTCACCGGGCAGGGCGCCAACACGGCGTCCAAGTGCGCGGCGGCGTATCTGCGGGCCATCCTGGACCACGGGGACGCGGAGTTCGACGAGGCGTGGATGCGGCGTACGTTCGAACGGTTCTGGACGCAGACGGCGGGCCCGGCGACGAAGTGGTCGAACGCGATGCTCGGGGAGCCTCCGGAGCACGTGCTGACCCTCATCGGCGCGGCCGGCGCCCTGCCCCGTGTGGCCGATCGCTTCGCGAACGGCTTCGACGACCCGGCGGACTTCGAGAACTACTTCTTCGAGGCGGAGAAGACCGAGGCGTACCTGTCGGAGGTCGCGGGCGGCTGAGCGCCGCGGCAGCGACCCCGGGCCGGGGCCGCTCCTCCCTCACCACACGTTGTAGCCCGTGTCCGAGCCCTTCTTCGCCGCCCTCGGGAGCTTCGGGAGGTCGAACCGTTTCAGGGGTTTGGCCTTGGGATCGGGGCGTACGGCACCGAGGAGGGGGTGGGCGGCGATCGGGGAGACCTTGATGGTGGTACCGGGGCGGGGGGCCTGCACGACCAGGCCCTTGCCGAGGTAGAGCGCGACATGGGTGGCCTTCGGGTAGTACAGGACCAGGTCACCGGGGCGCAGCTTGGTGAGGGGGATGCGCGGGAGGCGGGCCCACTGGGCCTGGCTGGTGCGGGGAATGCGGCGTCCGGCGTGCGACCAGGCACGGGAGGTCAGCCCCGAGCAGTCGTACGCCTTCGGGCCCTCGGCGCCCCACTTGTACGGCTTGCCGATCTGGGCGACCGCGTAGCGCAGCGCCTTCGCCCCGGTGCGGGTCGGCGGCCGGACAGAACTCAGCGCGCCGGAGGCGACGAGCCTGCGCTGGGCCTCGGCCGTCGTGTCCCTGTCCAGGCGTTCGATCCCGGCGAGCTGCTCGGCGGTGAGGGAGGCGAGGAGCCGCTCGACCTCGCCGAGACGGCTGCGTACCGCGTCGCGTACCTCCTGGCGGCGTTCGGTGAGGGTGAGCCGGCGGTCGAGGGCGGCGCGGGCCCGGCGGGCGAGGGCGTCCGTGGTCCGCTCGCTGCCGGTCATCCGCTCCACGGTCTGCGCGCGCTCCTGGGCGACCTGGCCGATCACATGGCCCTGCTCCAGCGCGCGGTTCGGATCGCGGGCGAGGAGGAGCCGCACGTACGGGGAGAGGTCGGTGGTGCTGTTCTGGTACTGCTGGCGGGCCAGCCGCCCCGCGGCGCCCCGGCTGTCGTGCAGGGAGAGCCGGGCCGCGCTGAGCCGCCGGTCGAGTCGCGCCACCTCCGCCCGCTGCTTCCGCAACTCCTCCTCGGTGGCGTTGTATGCCTCCGTGGCCTCCTCCGCCTCCTGGAACAGCCGCCGCAGATCGGCGAGGAGCCCGGCCACCGAGCGGGCGTCGCCGGCGGCGGTGTCGTCGTCGGCGGTGGCCCCGGCGGTGTCGTCGTCGGCGGTGGGTACGGCGATGTCGCTGTCGGGCGCGGGTCCGGCCGAGTCGCCCGGCGGCGGTGGCAGCGGGGCCGCCGCGGCCTGGACGGGTGCCGTCGTGAGGAGTGTGCCCGCCGCGACCGCCGTGGCCGTCGCCGTACGGACCAGGCGCAGGACCTTTCCTGACACGTCATCACCTCCGGTGCGCGGATGGGCCGTCCATCTCGCACCGGCAGGATGGGAGGAGCCGCGGGCGGGCGCGCGCCGGGTGGGCCGTCCGGCCCGCGGAGGTCACTCGTCGGGGGACGGCGGCCGCTCGGGCGGCGTGGCGGATTGCCGTCGCGGCCCCGACCACGGCCACTTCGGGCCCCGGCCCGGGTCCGCGTCCGGCGCGTACTCGTACGTCCACAGCTGCTGCATGAACCCGCCCCGCCCGGCGTCGACCCTGCGGTACACGAGCACCGTGTCGGGTCCGCCCGCCGGATCGGGCACGGGGACCCGGTACGTCTTCGGCGGGTGCCCGGTGATGCCGAGCAGCACCGGCAGGACGCGCCCGTCCAGGGGGCCGCCGACGAAAGGGGTGTCCTGTGTCTTCACCCGACCAGTGTCACAGGACCGGTGTCACAGCAGGTGGGCGGCGTCGCCGACCACGGGCAGGACCCGGCGGGCCAGAGCGCCGACGGCACCCTCCGCGGCCTCCATCGCGAGGGCGCCGCGCACGGCGGCCGCGGTCTGCGGGTCCCGGCCGGCGGTGACGATGACACAGGCGACGAACTGCTCCACGAGCCAGTCCCGCAGCTCCGCCACGTCCGGCTGCTTGCCCTCGTCGAGCCAGATGAGGGAGGCGGCCTCCACGGCGGTGATCCACATCCGGACCGTCATCCGCAGCCGGAGGTCGGGCTCCGCGACCTCCAGATGCCGCAGGATGTGCTCCGCGGCGGCCCGCCGCACACCGTCCACGATGGCCGTCGCCCGTGACGTCTCCACGACGCTGCCGCCCTGGAGCAGGGCGCTGAAACCGGCGTCGTGCCCGGCGACGAAGGTCAGATACCGGTCGAGGGCGCGGGACAGCCGGGCGGTCAGGGGGCCCTCGGCGGGCTCGTCGAAGCAGTGCTCCAGCTCCTCGGCGGCCGAGCGGAGGGCGGCCTCGTAGAGCTGCTGCTTGCCGCCGGGGAAGTAGCGGTAGACGAGGGGGCGGGAGACCCCGGCCGCCTCCGCGACGTCGTCGAGGGAGACGTCCTCCGGGGCGTTGTGCGCGAAGAGTTCCAGGGCCGCGTCGAGGAGCTGACTGCGCCGCTCCTCGACGCTCAGGCGGCGGTACGCGCGGGTGGGGGCCTCGGACGTCATACCGGCAGGGTAGTCGTGTGACGGGGGTCGGGCGCGTTCCAGCACGGGGCCGGGGGTGCGTTGGCGGGTGCGGGTTCGTCGTGGTTTCTCGCGCAGTTCCCCGCGCCCCTGAAACGCGCCCGGGGCTGCGCCCCGTGCTTTTCGGGAGGCCCCCACTCACCCTCAGTCGTCGACGAACCCGTGCCCCCGAGTCATGCGGCGCCCTACCGCCTACCCCAGCAGCCCCGAGGACTTCCACATCCGCCGCCCCACACCCCGGAGCACCCCGATGTCGTCCAGGAAGTCCGTCAGCCGGCGCGCCCCCGTCTGCATGATGTCCCGCCGGTGCGCGCTCGCGCGGACCTGCGCGAGCGCCTCGCGCTGGTCGAGGCCGACGTTGGTGTAGACGTCGGGATTGATGAACGCCACGGAGAAGACCCGGGCGAACTCACCGGAGGTGACCCGCGTGAAGCTGCGGGACAGCCGGGGCGCCGTCACCATCTGCCGGCGCAGCTCCTCGCGGGCGTACCGCACGTGCCGGGCCTCCTCGACCACATGGATCCGGGTCACCCCGCGGACGAGCGGCTGGACCCGCTCGTCCGGGAACGTCAGTCGCTGCATCCAGTCGAGGATCTCCTCCCCGAGGAGGGTCGCCGTGAAGGACCCGGGGGTCGTGGAGATCGTCTTGAAGACCCGCCCCAGGTTCTGGTGCGTACGGCTCACCGGGTAGTACGGGGTTTGGCCCTTGCTGATCAGCCGGGCGAACATCTTCGAGTGCCGGCACTCGTCCTCGATCTCGGTCAGCGCGTAGCGCACATGCGCGCTGGTCGCCGCCTTGTCGTAGATGTGCCGTACGAGCAGCTGCATGAGGATGATCTCGAACCAGATGCCGAGCGAGGCCAGCGCGGCCGCCTCGTGCTGGGACAGGGCGATCCGCTGCTCCTCCGACATCCGCCGCCACATCGGCGTCCCGTACAGCGACACCAGCTCGGGCGGCCAGAACCACTTCCCCGGCTCGAAGGGCGCGTCCCAGTCCAGCTCCTTGTCCGGGTCGAAGGAGTGCTTCGCCGAGGAGGCGAGCAGGCGCTCGGCCACCTGCTCACGGTCCTTGAGCAGGCCGAGGGCGTCACGGAGCACCTCCGCCTCGGACACCGAGGTCACCGTCGTCATGGCTGTTCCCACCTCGTCGTACGGGGATTTTCGGTCAGTTACCGGCGGTCATCGCTTATGAGACTACTTGTCAGCAAGAGCGTCAATCCCCTGCGCGAGACTTGTTGACGACACGTCTACCGGTGGGGTCCGCGCGGCGTCGGCGGACCGGTCGGGCGCATGCGGCGACGGCGGAGCGAACGCGGCCGGAACTGTCGGTGAAGAGGCGCTCGGGGAAGACGCCGGGGTCTCCTGCGCGGGCCGGCGGCTGAGTAGCTTGCCCGGGGTGTCCATGCCTCCTCCGCCCCTGCCCCCGCCGTCCCCGCCCGCGCGCGGGCGCCGGATCGGGCTCGTCCTCGGGTTCGTGGGCGGGGCCGTCGCCCTGCTGGCGGTGGGCGGGGCCGCGTTCGTGGTCCTCCAGGGCGGCTCCGACGCCGCCTACCCGGACGCCGAGTACCGGCTGACGCTGCCCCCGAAGCTCCTGGACGGCGCGTACGAGCTGGAGCGGGACTACTCCGACGCGTCCGACGGTGCCTTCGCGCGGGACGCCGGGCGCACCCTGGGCGGCCGGGACGTCGAGGCGGCCGTCGCCACGTACACACCGGTGAACCGTGGCGGGCAGTTGTCGATCTCGGGCCTGTACGGCCGCTTCGCGGACCCCGGCGGGGCGCGCGACACGATGCTGGAGCGTGCCGCCGGGGCCGACGGCACCGAGATCGCCGTGCCGCCCCGCGACTTCCGTCCCTCCGGTTCCGACACCACCGTGACCTGCCGGCTTCTCGCCCGGCAGGACCTCGGGGCGCGGACGGTGGGTCCGCAGTGCGCCTGGAACGACGGCGACACCGGGGTGATGGTCCTGGTGGTCGACCCCGCGCTGACCAGCGAGGACCCGGACAAGGTGGACCTGGAGGCGAGCGCCGAGCCGACCCTGCGGGTGCGGGACGACATGCGTCGGCCGATCCGCTGACCCCCGCCCCCGGTCGCGGCGGCGTCAGCCGACGGTGACCCCGGCTTCCGGCTCGGTGGCCGGCCCCCCGTGCGGCTCCGCCGGGCCCGCCGGGAACGTCGTCCGCAGGGTGAAGGCGTACGGCGTCGGGCCGTGCGCCCTGAGGTGCAGGAGCCGTTCCTCCGCCTCGGCGACGGAGGGGCGGTGGCCGGCCGGCACCCACCACAGGGCGGTGACCGCCTCCGTCGGCCGCTCGAACCACTCCCTGCGGCGGGCCAGCAGCTCCCGGTGCCGCCCCTGGTACATGAACGTGGTCAGGGCGTCGATGTCCTGCCACGACGTCAGATTGACGATCAGCCACGCGTCCCCGAGGACGGGGACGTCCGTGGCGTTGCCCGACTCGCTCTGCAGACGCCAGACGAAGCCGGGGGCGGCGTCCGCCACGGCGTTCACGGGGTCCAGCGCGTCGACGAAGTCCTTCAGCAGGGGCGAATCGAGGGGGGCTTTCAGGCGGGCGATGTTCACCTGGGCGAGTTCGTACGCGACGGCGGTCATGAACCGGACGATAGGTCGGGCGTCTCGCGGGAGACACCCGTTATCTCAGCAGGCGGACACTCACCCGGCCCTCTTCAGTACCGCCCTCATCACGTCCCGTGCGATCGGGGCGGCGTCCCCGCCGCCGCTGATCTCGCCCCGTACCGCGTCCGCGTCCTCGACCACCACCGCCACGGCCACTTCGGGCTCCAGTGCGTCATGGGACTGGGCCCAGCCGATGAACCAGGCGTACGGGGTGCCGGAGTTGCCGAGGCCGTGCTGGGCGGTGCCGGTCTTGCCGCCGACGGCGGCGCCCCGGATACGGGCCTTGCCGCCGGTGCCGTCGGTGACGACCCCGAGCATCAGTTCGCGCAGCCGTCTCGCGGTCGTCGAGGTCATCGCCTGGCGGAAGGTCCGGGTGCCGACGGTGGAGACGGTGCGGCCGTCGGCCGTGGTGGTGCGCTCGATGAGGTACGGCGACCTGACGGTGCCCCCGTTGGCGACGGCCGCCGTGACCATCGCCATCTGTAGCGGCGTGGCCCGGGTGTCGAACTGGCCGATGGAGGACAGGGCGAGCTGGGCCCGGTCCATGTGGGTGTCGAAGCTGCTCGGCGCCACGGAGAACGGGATGCGCACCCCCGAGTCGTTGAAGCCGAAGGCGCGGGCCGTGTCCCTCATGGGGCCGAGGCCGACGTCCACACCGAGTTTCGCGAACACCGTGTTGCAGGACCACTCGAAGGCGTACCGCAGCGAGGCGTTCTCGCAGCCCTCGACCTCGTTCGCGAGGGAGGTGGTGGTGCCCGGCAGGGTGTAGGGGGCGGGCGAGCGGGTCGGGGCGTCGACATCCTCGACGACCCCGGCGTCCAGCGCGGCGGCGGCCGTCACCACCTTGAAGGTGGAGCCCGGCGGATAGGTCTGCCGCACCGCCCGGTTGAGCATGGGCTTGCCCTCGTCCCCGTTGAGCCGTGCCCAGGCCCGCGCCACCGAGGGGCCGTTCCCGGAGAGCAGTCCGGGGTCGTACGAGGGGCGGGACACCAGCGTCAGGACGCGCCCGGTGGCCGGTTCGAGGGCCACGACCGCGCCCCGGCGGGTGCCCAGCCCCCGGTAGGCCGCCCGTTGCGCCGCCGCGTCGACGGTGGTGACGACCTCGCCGCCGGCGTTCTGGTCGCGGGTGATGTCGTTCCACAGCGGCAGGAAGGACAGCATCGGGTCACTGCCGTCGAGGAGGGGGTTCTCGGCGTGCTCCAGCAGCGTCGTCCCGTACACCTGCGAGGCGAAGCCCGTGACCGGCGCGTACAACGGGCCGTCCCGGTAGGTCCGTTCGTAGCGGAGCTGCTCTCCCGTGTCCTTCGAACCGGTGACGGGCCGGCCGCCGACCAGGATGTTCCCCCGCGGCTGGCTCCAACGGGCGATCTCGGGGCGGCGGTTGGCGGGATTGGCGTCGTAGGCACGGGCCTGGAGGACCTGCACGCGGGTGGCGTTGACCAGGAGGGCGACGAGCAGCAGGGCGCACAGCGCGGCGGCACGGCGGATGTACTTGGTCACGCGCCCTTCCCTTCCGGGCCCTCGTACTGCCGGCGGGCCGAGTCGCTCAGCCGCATCAGCAGGGCCACGATGATCCAGTTGGTGACGACCGAGGAGCCGCCCTGGGCCAGGAAGGGCATGGCCATGCCGGTCAGCGGGATCAGCCCGGTCACGCCGCCCGCGATCACGAAGACCTGGAGGGCGATGATCGAGGCCAGACCGATGGCGAGCAGCCGCCCGAAGGGGTCGCGCAGGGCGAGACCGGCGCGGTAGCCGCGCTCCACCAGCAGGGCGTAGAGCAGGAAGATCGCCGACAGCCCGACCAGGCCCAGCTCCTCGCCCGCCGTGGCCAGGATGAAGTCCGACTTGGCGGCGAAGCCGATCAGGATCGACTCGCCGAGACCCAGCCCGGTGCCGAGCAGCCCCCCGGCCGCGAACGCGAAGAGCGACTGCGCGAGTTGGTTGGGACCGTGGCCCGCCTCGATGGACGCGAACGGGTGCAGCCAGTCCTCCACCCGGACGTGCACATGCGGTTCCAGCCAGCCGACGGCCACCGCGCCCACCCCCGCGAGCAGCAGTCCCACCGCGATCCAGCCGGTACGGCCCGTGGCGACGTACAGCAGGATGACGAACAGGCCGAAGAACAGCAGCGAGGTGCCCAGGTCCCGCTCCAGGACCAGCACCCCGACGCTCAGCAGCCAGATCGTGACGATCGGCCCGAGCACCCGCCCCGTCGGCAACTGGAGGCGCTTGAACCGCCAGATCTGTCGCCCGGCGTACGCCAGCGCGTTGCGGTTGGCCGCGAGATAGCTGGCGAAGAACAGCGCCAGCAGCACCTTCGCGAACTCGCCGGGCTGGAGGGAGAATCCGGCGATCCGCACCCAGATCCGGGCACCGTTCACGGGCGGGAAGAGGATCGGCAGCGCCAGCAGCACCAGCGCGCCCACCACCGAGACGTACGCGTACCGCTGGAGCACCCGGTGGTCCCGCAGCAGGACCATGACCACGATGAACAGCCCGATGCCCAGTGCCGACCAGTTCAGCTGGGCGGGTGCCGCCTGGTCGGCCGGGGTCTCCAGGTCCAGCCGGTGGATCAGCACCAGTCCCAGCCCGTTCAGCAGCACCGCGATCGGCAGCAGCAGCGGATCGGCGTACCGCGCCCGCAGCCGCACCGCCAGATGGGCCAGCAGCGCGAGCACGCCGAGCCCGGCGCCGTAATCGGCGGCGCCGGGCGGGACGGTGCCGTTCTTCGCGAGGCCGACGGCGCAGTAGCCGTACACGGAGAGCAGGACGGCCATGACGACGAGGCTGAACTCGACGCCTCTGCGCCGGGGGAGGCGAACGGCGGGCGGGGACGGGTCCGCCGGACCCGCCGCCAGGGTCGTTCCGGCCTTGGTGGTCATGTCCGGAACTTACCCAAATGGAATGTCTTGTGCGCCGTGTCGCTCAACTCAGCACCAGCGTGGCGTCTTCCGCGCGTCGATGTAGCGGGCCGACCCCCAGGCCCAGGTGCCGTCGGTGAGCAGGTACCAGTAGCGGTTGCCGTCGATGCTCTGGCCCGTGGTCCGGCAGAAGATGGAGACGATCTCGCCGTACGGCGCGACCCGGATGACCGCGCCACCGCGGTTCGGCGCGCTGCGCAGGATCAGTCCGGAGCGGGCCGTGACCTGCCCCTTGACGGTCTTCTTGGTGGGGCCGGCGAGGCCCCGTTCGTCGTCGGCGGCGGCGGGGGTGGTGGCCGCGAGCGCCACGAGAGCGCCACCGGCGGCGGCTATGCCGAATCGCATGAGCAGAATCCGCAGGGACATGTGATGCTCCTCCAGAAAGGGGGCGAAGCTGACTAATCGCCACGTTAGGAGGAGGGGGAGCAGGACGCCTTCTGCGTTGGGCCATCGGAGCAGCGCCGCACTCTGAGGAGCTGTCAGTCCTCGCTCTTGGGCAGCCGCAACGCGGCCCTCGCGCCCCCGTCGGAGGCGTTCGAGAACTCCAGCTCCGCCCCCAGCACCTCCGCCTGCCCCACGGCGATCGTCAGCCCCAGCCCGTGCCCCTTGGCGGAGCCCTCCGTGCGGAACCGCTGCGGCCCGTCGGCGACGAGGTACTCCGGGAACCCGTTCCCGTGGTCCCGCACGGTCACCACCGGCCCGTCCACGGTGAGCACCACGGGAGGCGCCCCGTGGCGGTGCGCGTTGGCCACCAGGTTCCCCAACACCCGCTCCAGCCGTCGCCGGTCGGTCTCCACACAGCTGTCCTCGACGACGCACACCTGCGTGCCGGCACCGGCGTGCGCGGCCACCCGCTCCGCCAGCACGCCCAACCGGACGTCCTCCAGGTCCAGCCGCTCGCTCCCCGTCTCCAGGCGGGAGATCTCCAGCAGGTCCTCGGTCAGTGTCCGCAACGCGGCCACCCGGTCCCGCACCAGCTCCGTCGGCCGCCCCGGCGGCAGCAGTTCGGCCGCCGCGTGCAGTCCCGTCAGCGGCGTCCGCAGCTCGTGCGCCACGTCCGCCGTGAACCGCTGCTCGCTGAGCAGCTTCCGCTGGAGCGTCGACGCCATCGTGTCCAGCGCCGCGGCCACCGCCGCCACCTCGTCCCGGTACCGCGCCGGATCCGTCGTCCGGGGATCACCGACCCGGGCGTCCAGGTCGCCCGCGCTGATCCGCCGCGCCACCTGGGAGGTCGTGCGCAGCCGTCGGGTGACCCGGGTGACGCCGAGCGCGCCCAGCGTCAGCGTCACCCCGATCGCCAGCGCCGACGAGCCCAGGATGGCCCGGTCGAGCGCCTCGATCGTGTCCGCGCTCTGCGCGTAGTCGAGCCGTACGGCGAGCGCGCGGCCGTCGGCGGGGGTCGCCGCCCACATCGTGGGGTGGCCGTCGACGACGCCGACCATCGTGCCGCGCCGCCCGCTCTCCGCCAGCGCGCGCAGCGACCGCGGCAGCCCCGGCGGATCGACCTCGGCGTCCGGCGGGAGCCGGTTCCCCGCCTCGTACGCCCGGGTCGCGCTCTCCAGCCGGCCGAGGGCCCGTGAGCGGGCGTCGCTGACCGTCTGGTTGGTCACGGAGACATGCACGAGGGCACCGAGCAGCGCGGCCAGACCGCAGCACATGACGGTGATGAAGGCCAGCGCCTTCCAGGTGAGCGAGGCGGCCCGCCGACGCAGCCCCGGTCGCCTCCCCGGGGCGCGCGTCCCGAGCCCTCCGCCGGACTTCATGGGCCCTCCGCCGGCAGGACGGACGACGAGGACGACAAGAACGACAAGGGTGACGAGAACGACAAGGACAGCGAGGACGAGGTGGACAGCGAGGACGAGGTGGACGATGTGGGTGACGACGCGGACGACGACCGGGACGGCGACGCGGACGGCGCACGCGAAGAGGCGGGGCTCCCGGACGGCCCCGCCGACCCCCCGACCCGGAGGATCTCGTCCCGGGTGAGCAGCATCGCCCGCTGCTCGTCGTCCCAGTTCCACTGGGTGCGGTACTCGTAACCCTCGATCGCCGCGGGCGACCGGATGATCACCGTACGGCCGGCCAGTTCCACCGCGATCACCGCGTCGTCGTTGGCCAGCACCTGCACCAGCCGGCCCTTGCGCAAGGTGTACATCCGCACGGCCGTCTGGTTGCCCGGCAGCAGCCGGAAGCCCAGCACCAGGTCGTCGTGCCCGTCGCCGGTGAGGTCCCGGTAGTAGGCCTCCAGGACGGGGCACTCCTCCCGGTCGCCGCCCGGCCCGCAGTCGGCCATGCGCCGGACCGTTCCGCGGTACGGCCCGGTGGAGGGCGCGTACACGTCCGGGTGCGCGGCGATCTCCGCGCGCACGACCGCCACCGGGTCCACCTTCCGGAGGTCGCCGCCGGGCGCGGTGACCCCCTTGACCACCTCGGTGTCGGCCTCGCCGAAGTCGTAGGCGGGGGAGGAGGCGGGCGGCTGCCCCGGCCACAGCCGGGTCGGGCCGTTCGCGGTGGGCGTCGCGCCCGCGCTCACCAGAGCCCCGGAGTCGCCGCAGCCCGTCAACGGCACGACGACGGCCGCGACGAACGCGGCGCCGACGGCCGCGCGCGCGGACCGGCTGCGGAACACGGGACTCCTGGATGCGGAAGGACGACTTTCGGTCCCGTACACCTTATGCGTGGCTCGATCCGCCCTCAGGGCCGCCTGCGGTCGGCGTGATCCGGACGACGGACCCTACTCGGCGAGTTCCTCCAGCTCCTCCAGGAGGCGCACGGTCGGCAGGCCGGTGTGCAGATACTCCACGAACAGCTCGTTGTGCAGCGCCCACGGCGAGCGGCGGGTGCGGATCAGCCGGATCGCCTCCTCGGCGGAGTGCCCGTCGCGGACCAGCGCGTGCGCGACGACCAGACCGGACCGGTTGTAGCCGTGGAAGCAGCGGACGAGGACCTTCCGGCCGTCCTCCAGCGCGTCGCACGCGGCCTGCGCCAGCCGCATCACGCCCGCCAGCTGCGTCCCGTCGAGCGGTCCGTCCGGGATCGGCCACACATGGTGCTCGACGCCGTCCCCCGGCCCGTACCCGGGGAGCCGCAGCAGGGACAGCACGAGATCGAACTCATCGCCCACGACGGCGACTTCGACTTCTCCGGTGCCGGTCCGCCCCGCGAACTCGTGCCCGCCCATCCACAGGCCGGGCACGATCTCGCTCCACGGTTCGAGCGGAGCCGGAACGTCGGGTTGCTTTCTGCGCGGCGGCAACGGCGGCCTCCCCAAGCCCCTGACGACGGGTCGTCCCCCCAAAGGTATCCGGGTTCTTGCCGATGGAGCACCCTGCCTGTTCCCATGGTCGGGGGTGATGGTGCATGAACGGACTGCGCGTCATACCGACCCGGCGGCACGGACAGGAGCGCCTGTACGTGTGCCGGACCGACGGGAGCAACGTCGCCTGGTACGACCGAGACACGGGCCGGGTGAACCTCCTGAGCGAGGAGTCGAGAGCGGACGTGCTCGCCGCCCTCCACCCCTTCGTCGCCGGACCGGTCACGGTGGGCCCGCCACCCGTGCCCACCGCCGCCGAGCTGGCCCGGCTGACCCTGCACCCCGACGACGACCTCGCCCCCAACCGCCCCGGCGAGGCCCTGCTCGTCGACCTCGACCGCGACCCCGGACCGCCGCACCGGCTGCGCCCCGACCCGCGCCGCCGGGCCCTCACGGCGGAACAGACGATCGGGGCGCTGCTCGACGGGCTGGAGGGCGCGGGCTGGCGCACCCTGCACTCGGTGCCGCTGCCCGGCGGGGACCGCATCCACCACCTGGTGATCGGCCCCGGTGGCCTGTACTGCGTCCGCTCCCTCTACGCCCGCAGGCAGCGCGTCACCGTCTCCGACCCCCTCGTCGCCCTCGGCCGCCACGAGCCGCGCCCCCTGCTGCGCCGGCTCCGCGCCGACGCCGACCGGGCCGCCTACGCCCTCACCGCCGAGGTCCACCCCGTCCTCGCCCTCGTCGAACCCGCCGGCCTGCGCGTCGGCGCGCCCCCGCGCGAGGCCCGCGTCCTGACCGACGCCGACCTCCCCGGCCTCGCCCGCACCGGAGGTGTGCTCAAACCGGCCGACATCGAGGCCCTGTACGCGACGGCCAGGGACCGCGGCACCTGGACGAGGGCCTGACCGCCCGGACCGTCCGTCGACGGACAGGGCCGGGACGGGGGCTCACCGGGAAGGCGGACCGTCAGGGCAGTGGACGGGCGGCGGCCGGGTCGAGCAGGGGGGCCAGCAGGTCGCCGTAGTCCTGGAGGCGGGGCGCGATGTCGGGAGCCCGGAAGACCAGCCGGCCGGGGGAGGAGCACTCCTCCACCTCGGTCCAGGTGACGGGCGCCGACACGGTCGGCTCGGTGCGGGCCCGCAGGGTGTACGGGGCGGCCGTGGTCTTGCGGGCGGCGTTCTGGCTCCAGTCCACGAACACCTTCCCGGGGCGCAGGCTGCGCGTCATCCGGTGGACGACCCGGCGGGGCAGCGCCTGCTCCGCCTCCACGGCCAGCTCCTTGGCGTACTCCGTCACCCGCTCGGACGACGCCCCGCGCACCGCGCCCAGCAGATGCAGCCCCTTCGATCCGGACGTCTTGGCGAGAACCTCGATCCCGTCGGCCGCCAGCCGCTCCCGCAGCCAGCATGCGACCTCGCAGCACTCCACGACGCTCGCGGGCGGCCCCGGATCCAGGTCGAACACGATCCGGTCGGCCTCGTCGGGCGAGTCCACGGTCCACTGGGGCGTGTGGAACTCGGTGACGAGGTTCGACGCCCACATCAGGCTGGCCAGGTCCTGCACCAGCACCATCCGGGACGGCCCCTCCATGCGCCGCACCTCGGCGGTCGTGACCCACTCGGGGGTGCCCGGCGGCACGTTCTTGGCGAAGAACTGCTGGCCGCCGGGGCCGTCCGGGTAGCGGAGGAACGACACCGGCCGGCCCCGCAGATGGGGGAGGAGGGCGTCCGCGGTGGTGGCGTAGTAGTGCAGCAGCTCGCCCTTGGTGAAGCCGGTCGCCGGATGGAGGACCTTCTCCAGATTCGACAGGGCGACCCGGTGCCCCTCCACCTCGGTGATCGGCGTCATGCAACGAGAATCGCACGAGAGTGGGGCATAGTGCCTTGCCTGGAGGTCGGCGATCAGTAGGCGGGTGGGGCGACCGGCGAACGGGCGGGGCGACCGGTCGAGTCGGGTGGGGTGCCCGGTCGGGCCGGGTGGGGTGACCGGTCGGCGGGCAGGGGTGACCGGCCGGGGATACGGTGTGGATGATTCGGTGGAAACCAATCCGAAAGGGGTGTGCTGCTCGTGCGATCCATCTGGAACGGCGCCATCTCCTTCGGTCTGGTCAGCATCCCGATCAAGCTCGTGAACGCCACCGAGAGCCACTCCGTCTCCTTCCGGCAGATCCACACCGAGGACGGCGGCCGTATCCGCTACCGCAAGGTGTGCGAGCTGGAGGAGCGCGAGGTGGCGCAGGGGGAGATCGGCAAGGCGTACGAGGACGCCGACGGGACGATGATCCCGATCACGGACGAGGACCTCGCGTCGCTGCCGATCCCGACCGCCAAGACCATCGAGATCGAGGGCTTCGTCCCGGCCGAGAAGGTCGACCCGCTCCAGGTGGACGCCGCGTACTACCTGGCGCCGAACGGTGTGCCGGCCGCCAAGCCGTACACCCTGCTGCGGGAGGCGCTCAAGCGCAGCGGGAAGGTCGCCATCTGCAAGTTCGCCCTGCGCGGGCGCGAACGGCTCGGGATGCTCCGGGTGGTGGAGGACGTGCTCGCCATGCACGGGCTGCTCTGGCCCGACGAGATCCGTACCACGGAGGGGGTCGCGCCCGACGCCGGCGTCACCGTCCGCGACAAGGAACTCGATCTCGCCGACGCCCTCATGGAGACCCTCGGCGAGGTCGACCTCAACGAGCTGCACGACGACTACCGCGAGGCGGTCGAGGAACTCATCGCCGCGAAGGCCTCCGGCGAGGAGCCGCCGACCGCGCCCGCCCCGGAGACGGGCGGCAAGGTGCTCGACCTGATGGCGGCCCTGGAGAACAGCGTCCGCGCCGCCAAGGAGTCCCGCGGCGAGGACGTCGCCGCCGTGACCCCCATGCGCACCCCGAAGGAACCCGCCGGCAAGAAGTCCACGGCCACGGCGAAGAAGTCGGCGCCGTCGGCCGCCTCCGCCAGGAAGTCCACGTCGAAGTCGTCCCAGGGGACACGGAGCGCCCAGGGCGCCAAGAAGACGACGGCGAAGAAGTCCACGGCGAAGAAGTCCACGACGGCGAAGAGCACCGCGAAGAAGACCCCGGCCAAGAAGACGACGCCCCGCAAGCGCCCGGCCTGAGACACCGGCGGGCACCGATTACCGGGAGCCGGGTGCTGCGTGGCGGGAGCCGGGAGCCGGGAGCCGGGTGCTGTGTGCCGGGTGCCGGGTGCTGTGTGGCGGGAGGCGGGCGCCGTGTGGCACGTGGCGGCGGCCGTCAGCTCTCCAGCCGGGCGCTCAGGCCCTCACAGCACCTTCGCCCGTACCAGCGCCGAGAGCACCAGCGTGCCGGGGAGCAGGGGCAGCCACACCGTCAGGACCCGGTAGCCGATGACCGTGGTCGTGGCGACCGTCGCCGGCGCGCCGAAGGCGACCAGGGTGAAGACGAGGGCCGCGTCCATCGGGCCGAGGCCGCCCGGCGCGGGCACCGCACCGGCGGCGGTGCTGGCGACGAGGTAGGCGAAGACCATCTGGATCCAGGACAGCGGCAGCCCGAGGGAGGTCCCGACGGAGGCGACGACCGCGCCCTGGCACAACGGGAACGCGGCGGCCCCGCCCCACAGCGCGAGGGCCCGGACGGGCCGGCTGTGCACGACCCGCGTGTCGGTCAGCGCGGTCCGCAGCCCCCCGATGAGCGGCTGCCGCAGCGGCCGTACGGTCGTGATCAGGGTGACCACGGCGGCCACGCTGACCCCGGTGATCGCGCCGGCCAGGGCCAGCGTCTCGCCCTTCGGGAGCAGCTCGGTCACCTTGAGGGTGCCGGGGAAGGCGACCAGGAACGCGAGGATCACCAGCGTCTTGGCGACCGGCTTCACCGCCGAGTACAGGGCGAGGGAGGCCGTGGCCCGGGGCAGGGGTATGCCCTGGCCGCGCAGGAAGCGCAGGACGACCGCGTGCGCGCCGATGTTGCCCGGCAGCGCCTGGCCCGCCGCGCCGGCCGCGAACTGGGTCGCGATCAGCCGCCCCGGCGGCAGCCGCTCGGGCACCGCGCCCTGCCGGACGAACGCGGCGGCCACGGAGCACAGGGCGGTGAAGAGGACCCCGGCCAGCAGCCACCGCGGGTCGGCCGAGACCAGCCGGGTGGCGCCGCCGTACACGGTGCGCCAGTCGACCGCGGCCCACACCCCGAGCAGCAGCAGCGGCAGCAGGGTGAGCGTGAGCCGCAACCGGCGCGCGGTGGTGGTGGATCGGGTGGGGACGAGTCGGCGGAGTCCGCTGGGGAGGCGGCTCCGGAGGTTCGTGGAGAGGCTCGTGGGGAGGTTCGCGGGGAGTTTCTTGGGGAGGGCGAGCGTGGAGCAGGGGGGCTCGGGCTCGGGGTCAGTGGCGGCGGGCCGCGCGGGGGGCGGCGCGTCGAGCGGAAGCGGATACAAAGGGCACGTCGTCCTTCCGTGTCGCCGCCGGGCGGACGGGGACCGGACCGGCGGAGGCAAGGCGTGACAAGAACGAGGGGGATGACAGGAGCGTTCCCTTCGGATGTGACGCTCACATGTGGGGGAACCGAATTCCCACCGCCGCCGGAGCCACCGTCAGGCGTCCGTACAGGCGTTTTGTATTCTCCCGTGCCCTTGTGGGAACGATGTTGTGATTCGTGTCACGCGAGGTCTAGGGTTGTATCGCTTGGCGGGTCCTCGGGGCGCGCGCCGAGTGGCGGCGAGCGACGGGGAGACCTCCGGGCGAGGGAAGTGATCCCGTTGTCCGTCGCATGGGACGACATCGGTGGGCTCGTCGACGCGCACGAGCGGTTCCTCGCCGGTGCGCGGGTCGACACGGAGGTGCGCGACCCGGTGCTCGACTCCTGGAAACGCTGCCGTTCCGCGGGCCTCGAACCCGACCGGCTGCTGATCCCCTACGCACCCGATCTCGCCCTGGAGGACCCCTTCCTCCACGCGGCCGACCCGGTGCTCTCCCGGCTCACCGCCTCCCTCTCCAACGTGAGCATGACCATCGTGCTCTGCGACGGCCAGGCCCGCGTGGTCCAGCGGCACGGCGGCGACCGCCGGCTCCTCAGCCGTCTCGACGAGGTGAACTTCGCCCCCGGCTTCTGTGCCTCGGAGGCCGCCGCGGGCACCAACGGCGTCGGCACCGCCCTCGCCGAACGCGGGCCGGTGTACGTCCTCGGCCGCGAGCACTTCGCCGACTGTCTCTCCCCGTTCGCCTGCGCCGGCGCTCCCGTCCGCGATCCGCTCAGCGGCCGTATCGAGGCCATCCTCGACCTCACCTGCCTCCGCGACGACGGCGACCCCGCCATGCTGCGCCTCGTCCGGGAGACCGCCCACGACATCGAGGCCCGCCTGCTGGAACAGGCCACCGACCGGGAGCGGGCCCTGCTCGCCGCGTACCGCCGGGCCGCGCCGCCCTCCGAGCCGTGGCCCCGCCAGCCCGACGGCCCCGCCCGGACGCGGGGGCCGTACGGCCACGGAGCCGAGACCCTCGGCCGCGTCGACCTGGCCGTCCTCCGCGAGAAGGCCGAGGAACTCATCGCCTCCCCCCACCTCACCCTCGACCAGGTGACCCTCCCCGGTGGCCGCGTAGCCACCCTCCTGCGCCGCCCGGTGATGGGCGCGTCGGGCGAGACCGGCGTCGTCGTCGAGGCCCGGGTCCAAGGCGGGCCCCGACTACGGCACATGGAACGAACGGCGCCGACGGGAGCGGCGGAGGGGGTGGGGGCGGAGATGGGGGAGGCGGGGGAGGCAGGGGAGGGGGCAGAGGTGGGGGAGGCGAGGGCGTCGACACGGCCCGTGCCGTTGGTGCAGTTGGTGACGCCGACGCTGACGCCGCCCGTCTCGCCTCCGGTGACGCCGACATCGACGTCGCCTGTCTCGCCTCCGGTGACGCCGGGATTGACGCCGTCGGTGCCGTCGGTGACGCCGATGGGGCCGACGCCGCCGGTTGAGCCGGTGACACCGAGTGGGCGGGGCACCCCGACCGTGTCGCCGTGGGCGGAGACGGGCTCGACCTCGCCGACCTCGCCGATGCCGCCCCCGGGGTCGCCGACGACCTCGCCCACCTCGCCGACGGCTCCGGTCACGCCGCCGGGCGTTGCCCCGCCGACCCCCACCACACCGACTGAGGAGGCCGCACCCATAGCGCCGCCGGACGCGACCGCCCCCACGTCCTCAGCCGCGCCCACCACCCAGGCCGCGCCCACCGCCCCGGCCACCACCTCCCCGCCCGCCCCACCCACTCCGGCCGCCACCCCCACCGCACCCCCCGCTCCACCTCCCGCCGCCCAGCCCTCCCACCCGGCGGCCTCGCCCCGCCCCGCCGTCGTCCTGCCCGCGGTCGCCCCACCCTCCCCGCAGCCCCCACCGGCGGCTACGCGGCCCGCCCCCGCCCCCGCCCCATCGCCCGGGACCGGCGGCGACGCGTCAGCCGGGCCCAGCGGCGCCCCCGTAGCCGACGCCTGGCTGCTGCTCGTGGGCGAACCCGGGGTCGGCCGGCTGGCGGTGCTCGCGCGCCGTCGGCTGGAGCTGCTGCACGACGCCGGGATCCGTATCGGCACGACGCTGGACGTGACTCGTACCGCCGAGGAGCTGACGGAGGTCGCGGTGCCGAGGTTCGCCGACTTCGCCGCCGTGGACCTGCCCGACTCCGTCCTCCTGGGCGACGAGCCCGAACCACTGGGGGAGGGGATGGCACTGCGCCGGGTCGCGCTGGGCGCCGTCCACCGCGACTCGCATCTGTACGAGGCCGGCGACCGCGTCCAGTACGTCGCCACCACCCCGCAGGCCCGCAGCTGGGAGACCGGCCGCTCGGTGCTCGAACCCGTCCTCGCCGAGGCGGGCGGCTGGCTCGCCCAGGACCCCGCCCGCCTCGAACGCGCGCTCGCGGCCGGCATCCACTCCCTGATCACCGTGCCGCTGCGGGCCCGCGGCACGACCCTCGGCGTGGTCAGCTTCTACCGCTCACGGCAGCCCGCCCCGTTCGAGGACGACGATCTGTCGCTCGCCCAGGAACTGGCCGGCCGCGCGGCGATCTGCGTGGACAACGCCCGCCGCTACACCCGCGAGCACAACACCGCCCTCGCCCTCCAGCGCAGCCTGCTGCCCCGGGGCCGCCCCGAACAGAGCGCGGTCGAGGTCGCGTACCGCTATCTGCCCGCGCAGGCGGGCGTCGGCGGCGACTGGTTCGACGTCATCCCGCTCTCCGGCGCCCGCGTCGCGCTGGTCGTCGGGGACGTGGTCGGCCACGGCCTGCACGCCGCCGCGACCATGGGCCGGCTGCGCACCGCCGTCCACAACTTCTCCTCCCTGGACCTGCCCCCCGACGACCTCCTCACCCACCTCGACGATTTGGTCGCCCGCCTCGACCGGGGCGAGGGCTGGGCGGTGGAGAACACCCACGAGGACTCCGGCATCATCGGCGCGACCTGCCTCTACGCGGTCTACGACCCCGTCTCCCGGCACTGCACCCTCGCCCGCGCCGGGCACCCCCTGCCGGCGATCGTCGGCCCCGGCGGCCATGTGGACCTCGTCGACCTGCCGTCCGGTCCGCCGCTCGGCCTCGGCGGCATGCCGTTCGAGACGGTCGAGCTGGAACTGGCCGAGGGCAGCCGCATGGTCCTCTACACCGATGGCCTGGTCGAGGACCGGCACCGGGACATCGACACCGGCCTGGAACGGCTCCGTTCCGTCCTGTCCGGCGCCGACCGGACCCCGGAGGACACCTGCGACGCGATCCTCGACGCGCTGCTCCCGACCCGGCCGTGCGACGACGTGGCCCTGCTCGTCGCCCGCACGCACGCGCTCGGCGCGGAACGGGTCGCCCAGTGGGAGCTGCCCGGCGACCCGGCGATCGTCTCCCGCGCCCGCGTCGCCGCCACCAGGCAGCTGACCGCCTGGGGCCTGGACGACCTGGCCTTCACGACCGAACTCATCGTCAGCGAGCTGGTCACCAACGCCATCCGCCACGCCACCGGCCCCGTCCAGCTCCGCCTGCTGCGCGACCGTGCCCTGATCTACGAGGTCTTCGACGGAAGCGGCACCTCACCCCGGCTGCGCCGCGCCCGCACCGAGGACGAGGGCGGCCGCGGCCTCTTCCTGGTCGCCCAGCTCACCGAACGCTGGGGAACCCGCTACACCCCCGAAGGCAAGATCATCTGGGCGGAGCAGCCGCTGCCGTGACCCGACGTCAGCGCCAAGTGCCGGCCGCCCAAGTGCGGGCCGCCCGCCAGAGGGACGACGGGTGACAGGGGGCCGCCCTGCCCGCCGTGGACGACGGCGGACACAGGGACGACGGCGGACAGAGGGACGACGGCGGACGACGGCGGACGACGGCGGAAGGCCGAACCGCGGCCCGTGGACGCCCAGTAGACTCGCCGAAGTGAAGATCATCCGGGTCGGTCCGTGACCACGCCGCCGCCTCCCGCACCCAGCCGGGTCGTCGTCTGCCGCGACTGCTGCTGCGGCACGTCGAAGCTCCCCGGTGTCGACCACGAGGCCCAGTCCGCCCGGCTCCGGCAGACGGTCCCCACCCGCGTCTCCACCTGCCTGGACGTGTGCGACCAGGCCAACGTGGTCGTCGTCCAGCCCTCCGCCGCCGGCCGCGCCGCCGGCGCCCGCCCGGTCTGGCTCGGCCTCGTCAACGACCCCGACGCGACCGAGGACATCGTCGCCTGGGTACGCGCGGGCGGCCCGGGGGTGGCCCCGATGCCACCCATCCTCGACCTGTACGTCTTCACCCCGCCCCACCGGCGCGGAGCCGGATGACGCCGGTGGTGGCTCAGACCGGGTAGGCGCGCGTCTGCGTCGCCTTGACCGTGGCCCAGGGAGCGGCCCCGGCACCGGAGCCGGAGTCGTGGAACCTCCCGCCCCCTCACCGACCTTGGTGAGTGCGGCCTTGACGTCCTGCTCATAGGAGACGGGTGTGACCCGGAGCCCGCTCGCGTCGAGGGCCTTCTGAGCGGCGGCACCGCAGGGCACCTCCTTGTCGTACAGCACGACCTTGAGTCCGCTCCTGGCGAGGTCCGTCGGGGAGGAGATCCCCTCGGGATTGATTCCGTATGAACGTCACGGGCGCCCCGACGGCACGCCCCCGCGTCCGTCACGATCTTCGCTCACAGATGGCCCGAGCTCACAGGTGGGAGAGAGCGAAGGAAACCAGAAACCCACTCACAGTGATCAGCCCGACAGCCAGATGGGCGTCATCGAACGCCTCGGGAATCATGGTGTCGGCGATCATCGCGAGGATCGCTCCCGCGGCCACAGCGGTCACGCCGGCGATCACGGCGGGCGAGAAGGAACCGACCACGGCATAGCCGAGAACCGCCGAGACCATACTGGCGGCGGCGATCGCTCCCCACACCCCGAAGACATAGCCACGACCACGGCCGGCCTTCTTCATCCCCGCCGCACTGGACAGCCCTTCGGGAACGTTGCTGATGAACACCGCGGCGACGGTCACAAGACTGACGGCACCACCATCCAGCAGGCTCACCCCGATCACCGCGGACTCGGGCACCCCGTCCAACAGCGCACCCAGGGCCAGCGCCATCCCGGACCCGCCCTGCTCGCCCTCGGACGGCTGCGCCTGCGCCCGCCGATACCCGGACCGCTTACGATGCCGGGCCCCACGCCGGGCGAGCCATACATTCCCCCCGGTATAGGCCAGCGCCCCCACCAATGCCCCCACGGCAGCAGGAGCAAGCCCGGCCTCCTCGTAGGCCTCCCCCACCAACTCGAAGGACACCGCCGAGATCAACACCCCGGCCCCAAAGGCCATCACCCCGGCAATAACCTTCTGCGGCACACGCACGGCGAACCCCACGAGGGCCCCCACCAACAGGGCGGCCCCCGCCACCAGCCCCCAAACGCCAGCCAACAACACGTCACTCATGCCGCCCGAGTACCCGAGCAAGAGGGAAGATCTACAGACACCGAGAACGCGTCACCGTCTCTCAACTCAACGAAGAGGTCGGTCCGCCCAGGCTGGACTCACTCGGAGACGGACGGGCGTGTAGCCGTGCCCCCCGTGACACTGCGCGCTGTGCTCCGTGAGCGTGTGTCGGCGTACTTGTCGAGTTCGCGCATGGCCTCGGCGTGGGCGCTCATCCGGATACTCACACTTCCGCTGGTGAAGAGAGCCACACCGGCCACCGATACCGGCACGGACAGCCCGAGCACAGCCAGGGCTTCAGGCCAATCGCGCTCGTTCTGACACCAATCCCCCCGATACACGCCGCCGTTGGCCGTACCGCGATCGGTGAACAACCGCGGCTCGCACTCCGCGGGGTAAGGGTCGTCGGGCTTCTCGTCGACCGTCTAGGGCGTGACCAGCAGCAGGACACACCAGACCCACTGAAGCGTCGCCACGACCAGTAGCCCGATCCCCCAGGCCCGCAGTCGCCCGGCCCGGTCACGGAAATCGAGGTCATACTCACGTGAACGCATGGCGGGCAAACCTAGCAGCGGCCCCCTGCCCCATGGCATGGCCCACGACGCGAGGACGACGACCAAGCGGACAAGACCGGACCTAGGGCTGTCGTTTGGATCACGCCTGGGCCGCGGGGCTTGGCACGCGCATCTGCGGCGTTGTCGTCGGTTGCCAACGCTCCGCGTTGACTCCCTCCTCCGCCTTGCAGCTGCACGCACCAAGCCCCGCTCACCGGCAGCCATTGGTGCCCGTAGCCCGAGTCTGCATGATCCAAACGACAGACCCTAGACGACCTGAGGCAGGACCGGGCGAAGGTCACACCAGGACCATGACTCGCGTGACACGGGCAGCGTTCCCTCAAGGCGGCACCGGATCACGCCCGCCGCACAAACACGAAGACCCCGGCCTCAGCGTTTCCGCTGGTGACGGGGTCTTTGGGCACCTCATACAAGGTGCCCCCGGCAGGATTCGAACCTGCGCACACGGCTCCGGAGGCCGTTGCTCTATCCCCTGAGCTACGGGGGCGTGTCGGGCGCCTTGTTTGGCGGCGACGGGTAGAACCCTACCAGCTCCCTGGGGCAGGTCATGAACGGTTATTGGGGTGTGGGAGAGGGGTTGAGCTGGGGGAGGTCGCCCGCAGGGGGCGGAAGTGGGGAAAACCCGGACGCGGCGGTGCGTGCGGACCTACTCTCGAGTTGTGCCAGGCGTGTCCGGTCGGGTGCTTGTTGTGGACGACAACAAGGTCATCCGGCAGCTGATCAGGGTCAACCTCGAGCTGGAGGGCTTCGAGGTGGTGACCGCGGCCGATGGTGCCGAGTGTCTGGATGTCGTCCATCACGTTCGACCCGACGTGATCACCCTCGACGTCGTGATGCCCCGGCTCGACGGTCTCCGTACCGCCGCCCGGCTCCGCAGTGACTCCCGTACCCAGCGGCTGCCCCTCGCCATCGTCAGTGCCTGTACCCAGTACGAGGTCGAAGCCGGGCTCGACGTCGGCGTCGACGCCTTCCTCGCCAAGCCCTTCGAACCCAACGAACTCGTGGCCCTTGTCAGGCAGTTGGTCGAGCGAGGGGAGTCCGATCCCTCCGTTCAGTTCGGCATGGACACCGGTGCGGGGGGCAACGTCGGCGGCACGAGTGGTGGGGGCGGGGGCGAGGGCGCGGAGTGTGCCGGACGGTCCGGTAGCTGACTGTCGGTTCGGCGGGCCTCGTCGTCCTGTCCTGGTCCCGGTCGGCCTGGCCGTTTCTTCGTCCGTCCTCGGCCTCGGTTCCCGGTATGGCTCCCGAGTCGGTTCCAGCCTGGCCCTCTGGCCCGGCGATCCCTATGCGGCAGGGCTTCTGCGGCGGGACCCCGCACCCACCCCTGGTTCCGTCCCTCCGCGCGGCCGCGTCGCTTGCCCAGCCATCCACGGGTGTCCACATCCCGGACCACACGGGAAACCTGCTCGCATACCCACCCCCCTCCTCCCATACGCTTGTCCCCGTGACCCCCGTCGAGCTCTCCCGCACCGTGTTGCACGCGGTGCGCCGTGCTGTGGATCAAGGGGAGCTGAGCGTGGCCGTACCCGCACGGGCGGTCGTCACCCCGCCCGGACCCGGCGGCAGTGGGGACTACGCCACCAACATCGCCCTGCAACTGGCCCGGCCCGCCGGGCGGCCGCCTCTGCAGGTCGCCGAGATCCTTCGGCCCCACCTCAGCCGGACCGAGGGTGTCGCCGCCGTCGAGATCACCGGGCCCGGGTTCCTCAACATCCACCTCGATCGGAACGCCGTCGCCTCCCTCGTGCGGGACGTCCTCGATCGGCGGGGTCACGGCCTTCCCTACGGCCACAGCGACGCCCTCGCCGGGCAGGTGCTCCGGCTGCGCATCCCGTACGACATCCGCGCGGAGGTCGTCGCCGACGCGGTGGGGCGGATCGTCGCCAGCCAGGGGGGCCGGGTCGAGGTCCATCACGTCAGGCCGCAGGTCACCACCCCGGGGGTGGAGTCTCATACGCCGGGTGCGCCAGGGGCGGCGGGGGCGGCGGGGGCGTTGGGGGCGCCCGGCGAGCGTCCGCCCCTCGGCTCCGACACGTCCGATACATCCGACGCATCCGACGCATCAGAGGTGCACACCGACCTGGCCGAGCCTCGGGGGAGTGACGACCTCCCCTCCCCCCAGGATCGGGCCCTGGAAGAAGTCCGCGTCGCCGACGGGAACGCGGGGCCCCGGACCGCCGACGCCAGTGAGCCCGGCCCCAGGCCGGACGCCATTCGCCCGGACCGGCAAGGCAACGCCCCCGAGCCCATCGACCTCCGGCCCGTCCCCGCCCCCGAGGACCCCGCGCCCCTCGGCCCCGACGCCCTCCGCTGGGCCCTGCTGCACCCCGCCGCCCACGACCGGCCCAGGATCACCGCCGACCTTCTCGCGCAGCGGGCCAGCAACCCCCTCTTCCGCGTCCGTTACGCCCACGCCCGAGCCCGCGCACTCACCCGCAACGCCGCCACCCTCGGCTTCACCGGTACCCCCGGCCACCTCGACGCCATCGCGTCGGCCGGCCTCGGCCTCGCCACCAGCGCGGTCGCCGCCCGCGGCGACCACAGCGTCATCGCCGCACCCTTCACGGACCCGGGCGCCCCGGCCTTCACGACCCCGGACGTCGTACCCGTCTCCGACCCCACCACCCCCCTCCTCACCGCGATCTCCGAGTACCCCCACGTCCTTCTCCGCGCCGCGACCCATCGAACGCCCGACCGTCTCGCCCGGCACCTGGTCGTCACCGCCGACGCCCTGCTGGCCTTCCAGCACACGGTGCTGCCGCGCGGCGAAGAGAAACCCTCGGCCGCCCACCGGGCCCGGCTGGCGCTTGCCGAAGCCGCCGGGACGGTGCTGGCCGGCGGCCTGTCCCTGCTCGGCATCGACGCACCCGAATACCTCTGAGCGAGCCCATCGGTCCCAAGCCCTCGGTCCCAAGCCCTCGGTCCCAAGTCCTCGGTCCCAAGTCATTGGTTCCAAGCCCTCGGTCCCAAGTCATTGGTTCCAGTGGTCCCGTCATTGGGTCCACCGGTCCCAAGCCTCCGGCCCGGTCAAAATCCCAGGTCGACGGCCCAGGCCAAAAGCCCAAGCCCTAAGACCAGCCGAAAGCCCAGGACTGAGCCCAAGCCAGGCACCAAAGCCCCGGGCCCGTGAGCACGCACAGAGTCCCAATAGGTAAAGAGAGTCAGACCAGTCATGAGCCGTTCCGCACACCCCGCCGGGCCCCGTCACGCCGATGTGCTGCCGGAGGGGCACTACAGCGCCCCGCCCGCCGATCTGAACACGCTCGATCCGAAGGTGTGGGCCCAGACCGTCGACCGCGGGGACGACGGTGTCGTCCGCGTCGGCGGGGTCGACGTGAAGGCGCTGGCCGAAGAGTTCGGCACGCCCGCCTACTTCCTCGACGAGACCGACTTCCGCGCCCGCGCCCGCGCCTGGCGCACCGCGTTCGGGCCGGACGCCGACGTGTTCTACGCCGGCAAGGCGTTCCTGTCGCGCGCGGTCGTGCGCTGGCTGCACGAGGAGGGGCTCAACCTCGACGTCTGCTCCGGCGGCGAGCTCGCCACCGCCCTGTCCGCCGGTATGCCCGCCGACCGCATCGCCTTCCACGGCAACAACAAGTCCACGGAGGAGATCCGCCGGGCCGTCGAGGCCGGCGTCGGCCGTATCGTCCTCGACTCCTTCCAGGAGATCGTGCGGGTCGCGCACATCGCCCAGGAGCTCGGCAAGCGGCAGCGCGTGCAGATCCGGGTGACCGTCGGCGTCGAGGCGCACACCCATGAGTTCATCGCCACCGCGCACGAGGACCAGAAGTTCGGCATCCCGCTCGCCGGGGGGCAGGCCGCCGAGGCCGTACGGCGGGCGCTGAAGCTGGACGGGCTGGAGCTCATCGGGATCCACTCGCACATCGGGTCCCAGATCTTCGACACCTCCGGCTTCGAGGTCGCCGCCCACCGCGTCGTCGGGCTGCTCAAGGACATCCGCGACGAGCACGGCGTCGAGCTGCCCGAGATCGACCTCGGCGGCGGGCTCGGTATCGCCTACACCAGCGCCGACGACCCCCGGGAGCCGCACGAGATCGCCAAGGCGCTCACGGAGATCGTCACGCGGGAGTGCGAGGGCGCCCGGCTGCGTACACCGAGGATCTCCGTCGAGCCGGGGCGGGCCATCGTCGGGCCGACCGCCTTCACGCTCTACGAGGTCGGCACCATCAAGCCGCTGGACGGGCTGCGGACGTACGTCTCGGTCGACGGCGGCATGTCGGACAACATCCGGACCGCACTGTACGACGCCGAGTACAGCGTCGCGCTGGTGTCCCGCACGTCCGACGCCGAGCCGATGCTCGCGCGGGTGGTCGGCAAGCACTGCGAGAGCGGTGACATCGTGGTGAAGGACGCGTTCCTGCCGGCCGACCTGGCACCGGGTGACCTGATCGCCGTGCCGGCGACCGGCGCGTACTGCCGTTCCATGGCGAGCAACTACAACCACGTACTGCGCCCGCCCGTCGTCGCGGTCAAGGACGGGGAGGCCCGGGTGATCGTCCGACGGGAGACGGAGGACGATCTGCTCCGCCTCGACGTCGGCTGACGGAGGAGGATCCGGGTGACGCGCGTCCACTTCCGCCTCGACGTCGGGTGACGCGCGTCCGGCCGGGTTCGCTACGGGGCGGATAATGAATGCCGGGAATTGCGGGGCCGAAAGATCTCCGTCCTACGGCCCCGCGAAAATGAAATAGATGTCTCACGATCCGGACGAGGGATAGAAACTCCCGTCCGGTGAGTGAGACTGGTTCCACCGTATTCGGTATGAGGAAACGAGGTCGGATGATGCGTACGCGTCCACTGAAGGTGGCGCTGCTGGGCTGTGGGGTTGTCGGCTCAGAGGTGGCGCGCATCATGACGACGCACGCCGACGACCTCGCCGCCCGGATCGGGGCCCCCGTCGAACTCGCGGGCGTGGCCGTGCGCCGGCCCTCGAAGGTCCGTGAGGGCATCGACCCTGCCCTCGTCACCACCGACGCCACCGCCCTCGTCAAACGGGGAGACATCGACGTCGTCGTCGAGGTCATCGGCGGTATCGAGCCCGCCCGCTCCCTCATCACCACCGCGATCGAGCACGGCGCCTCCGTGGTCTCCGCCAACAAGGCGCTCCTCGCCCAGGACGGCGCCGCCCTGCACGCGGTCGCCGAGGAGGCGGGCAAGGACCTCTACTACGAGGCCGCCGTCGCCGGCGCCATTCCGCTGATCCGCCCGCTGCGCGAGTCGCTCGCCGGGGACAAGATCAACCGGGTGATGGGCATTGTCAACGGCACCACCAATTTCATCCTCGACAAGATGGATTCCACGGGCGCCGGGTACCAGGAGGCCCTGGACGAGGCCACCGCGCTCGGCTACGCCGAGGCCGACCCGACCGCCGACGTCGAGGGTTTCGACGCCGCCGCCAAGGCCGCGATCCTCGCCGGGATCGCCTTCCACTCGCGGGTACGGCTCGACGACGTGTACCGCGAGGGCATGACCGAGGTCACCGCCGCCGACTTCGCCTCCGCCAAGAACATGGGCTGCACCATCAAGCTGCTCGCCATCTGCGAGCGGGCCGCGGACGGTGGCTCCGTCACGGCGCGCGTGCATCCCGCGATGATCCCGCTGACCCACCCGCTGGCCTCCGTACGCGGCGCGTACAACGCCGTGTTCGTGGAGTCGGACGCCGCGGGGCAGCTGATGTTCTACGGCCCCGGAGCGGGCGGCTCGCCCACGGCCTCCGCCGTCCTCGGCGACCTCGTGGCCGTCTGTCGCAACCGGCTCGCGGGCGCCACCGGACCCGGTGAGTCCGCGTATGCCGCCCTGCGGGTCTCGCCCATGGGCGAGGTCGTCACGCGCTACCACATCAGCCTCGATGTGGCGGACAAACCAGGTGTTCTCGCCCAGGTGGCGACCGTGTTCGCCGAGCACGGGGTGTCGATCGATACCGTTCGCCAGCAGGGCAACAACGGCGAGGCCTCCCTCGTCGTCGTCACCCACCGAGCGTCCGACGCCTCCCTCAACGGGACCGTCGAGGCGCTGCGCAACCTCGACACCGTGCGGGGTGTCGCCAGCATCATGCGGGTTGAAGGAGAGTAACCAGCAATGACCCACCAGTGGCGCGGAATCATCGAGGAGTACCGGGACCGGCTGCCCGTCTCCGACAGCACGCCGGTCGTGACGCTCCGCGAGGGCGGCACGCCCCTCGTCCCCGCGCAGGTGCTCTCCGAGCGCACGGGCTGCGAGGTCCACCTCAAGGTGGAGGGAGCCAACCCCACCGGGTCCTTCAAGGACCGCGGTATGACGATGGCCATCACCCGGGCGAAGGAGGAGGGCGCGAAGGCCGTCATCTGTGCCTCCACGGGCAACACGTCGGCCTCCGCGGCCGCCTACGCCGTCCGCGCGGGCATGGTCTCCGCCGTGCTGGTGCCCCAGGGCAAGATCGCGCTCGGCAAGATGGGCCAGGCCCTGGTGCACGGCGCGAAGATCCTCCAGGTCGACGGCAACTTCGACGACTGCCTCACCCTCGCGCGTGAACTGAGCGACAACTACCCCGTGGCGCTGGTGAATTCCGTCAACCCGGTGCGTATCGAGGGGCAGAAGACCGCCGCCTTCGAGATCGTGGACATGCTCGGCGACGCCCCCGACATCCATGTCCTGCCGGTGGGCAACGCGGGCAACATCACGGCCTACTGGAAGGGCTACAAGGAGTACGCCGCCGACGGCATCGCCGCGCGGACGCCCCGCATGTGGGGCTTCCAGGCGTCCGGCTCCGCGCCGATCGTGCGCGGCGAGGTCGTCAAGGACCCCTCGACCATCGCCACCGCGATCCGCATCGGCAACCCCGCGTCCTGGCAGTACGCGCTCGCCGCGCGGGACGAGTCCGGCGGTGCCATCGACGAGGTGACGGACCGTGAGATCCTGCGCGCCTACCGGCTGTTGGCCGCGCAGGAGGGTGTCTTCGTGGAGCCCGCCTCCGCCGCGTCCGTGGCCGGTCTGCTCAAGGCCGCCGAGAACGGCAAGGTCGACCCGGGCCAGACCATCGTCTGCACGGTCACCGGCAACGGCCTGAAGGACCCCGACTGGGCCGTCGCGGGCGCCCCGCAGCCCGTCACCGTCCCCGTCGACGCGGCGACGGCGGCCGAGCGCCTCGGTCTCGCCTAGGGCCGTGACCGGCAAGGTTCACCGGCTCGCGCAAACCCTTTCGGTCACGGCACCAGCCGTCCGGGCAACGGCGCGAAACGGCCAGTGAGTCGCGCGTAGACGCCGTTTCCCGGGGGATAACCCTGACAGGACCCGACAGGGGGTGCACAGGGGGCTTACGACACGCATCGTGCGCCTCCTGTGCGCCCTATGTCGCCACAGAACCCACCTTCGATAGGCTGTACCGAACCCGCCCGCTGCATATGCCCCGCAAGGGTGCGGCGCCGCGCCGTCCGCCGACGGCCGCCGGGTTCCCGCGTACGTCATCGAATGTCATTCGACAATCGTCAATCACGCAGCTCAAGGAGAGTCATCGAGCGATGGCCGGTCCAGCGTTCCGCGCCGCCGCCGTACGGGTGCGCGTCCCCGCCACCAGCGCCAACCTCGGCCCGGGCTTCGACGCCCTCGGTCTGTCGCTGGGGCTCTACGACGACGTGGTCGTCCGGGTGGCCGACTCCGGCCTGCACGTCGACATCGCCGGGGAGGGCAGCGAGACCCTCCCGCGCGACGAGCGGCATCTGCTCGTCCGCTCCCTGCGCACCGCCTTCGACCTGCTGGGCGGCCAGCCGCGGGGCCTGGAGATCGTCTGCGCCAACCGCATTCCGCACGGCCGCGGCCTCGGCTCCTCCTCCGCCGCCATCTGCGCCGGCATCGTCGCCGCCCGCGCCGTGACCATAGGCGGGGAGAACCGGCTCGACGACGCCGCCCTGCTCGAACTCGCCACCGAGATCGAGGGACACCCCGACAACGTCGCGGCCTGCCTCCTCGGCGGCTTCACGCTCTCCTGGATGGAGGGCGGCTCCGCGCGAGCCATCAGGATGGATCCCGCCGATTCCATCGTTCCGGTGGTTTTCGTCCCCGGAAAGCCGGTGCTCACCGAGACGGCGCGCGGACTGCTCCCGCGCACCGTCCCGCACGTCGACGCCGCCACCAACGCCGGCCGCGCCGCCCTGCTCGTGGAGGCCCTGACCAGGCGTCCCGAGCTGCTGCTGCCCGCCACCGAGGACCGGCTGCACCAGGAGTACCGGGCGCCCGCCATGCCGGAGAGCGCGGCCCTGGTCGAGCGACTTCGGGCCGACGGCGTCCCGGCGGTCATCTCCGGTGCCGGACCCACGGTCCTGGCCCTGGCCGACGAGGCCAGCGCCGACAAGGTGGCCCACCTCGCGGGCGCGGAATGGGCCGCCAACCGGCTGGATCTCGACGCCCGAGGGGCGTGCGTCCTGCCGCTCACCACCACCGTCGCCGATAGCGGCGCCGACACCGGCGACGCATAGGGGCGTACGGTTGCCGGATTTCGAGAGGGGGAATGTTTGTTGGATCCGGTAGTGTTAACCTCAAGTCTGCACCTGCCCCAGCCATGGCATGGTGCTTATCGTCCCCGTCCGGGACAACCATTCTTCCGGGAGTCTCCCAAGCCGCACTGTGCTTCGTACGTCAAGCTGTACGCCGTACGCAGGCACTGAGCGGTCTGCCGAGCAGGCTCCGGAACCGGCGTGACCGAGCCGCGTGACACAGACACCGAGTGCCACGGCCCCGTAAGCGCCGAATCACCAGCAAATTTTCCTCCGCCGCTTTGGCGGACCACCGCCCCGGCACGGTCCACCCGAACAGGGCCGAAGCCGGACAGCACAACCGGTCGCCGAGCCAGAAGGCCGACGTCCGCTCCAGGGAAGGACCCTTCGTGAGCGACACCACCGATCTGATGGGCGCACGTGTCGAGGAGACCGCTGCCGCGCCCGCCACGGACGCCGCGCCTGCCAGCGGTGCCGGCTCCAGGCGGCGCCGCGGCACCGGCCTCGAGGGCATGGTGCTGGCCGAGCTGCAGCAGGTCGCATCCGGCCTCGGCATCAGGGGCACCGCGCGGATGCGCAAGAGCCAGCTGATCGAGGTCATCAAGGAGGCGCAGGCCGGAGGGGGTGCCGCGGCTCCCAAGGCCGAGGCCGCCACCGAGACCAAGCCCAAGCGCCGGACCACCTCGAAGGCACGCACGGGCGAGGACGCCGCCCCGGCCGAGAAGGCCGCCAAGAAGGCCGAGGCGCCCGCCGAGAAGGTCGACAAGACCGAGAAGGCCGTCGCCCAGCAGCAGATCGAGATCCCCGGCCAGCCGGCCGGCGGGGACGAGGCGCCCACCGAGCGCCGCCGTCGCCGGGCCACCGCCGACGCGGGCAGCCCCGAGACGGTCACCGCCGAGGCGAAGGCCGAGCCCAAGGCCGAGACGCCGGCCCAGCCGCAGGCCGAGGCCAAGGGCGACGCCGCCGACGCCGACGGTCGCCAGGGCCGCCGTGACCGGCGTGAGCGTGGCCGCGACCGTGACCGCGGCGACCGCCGGGGCAAGGGCGACGAGCAGCAGGGCGGCGGCGGTCAGCAGCAGCGCGACCGCGGCCAGCAGCAGGGCCAGCAGCAGAGCGGCGGCCGCCAGGACCGCCAGCGCGACAACGGTCCTCAGGACGACGACGACTTCGAGGGCGGCCGCCGTGGCCGTCGCGGCCGCTACCGCGACCGCCGTGGCCGTCGTGGCCGTGACGACATGGGCGCGGCCGAGCCGCAGCTCGCCGAGGACGACGTCCTGATCCCCGTCGCGGGCATCCTGGACATCCTCGACAACTACGCGTTCATCCGCACCTCCGGCTACCTGCCGGGCCCGAACGACGTGTACGTCTCCCTCGCGCAGGTCCGCAAGAACGGCCTGCGCAAGGGCGACCACATCACCGGTGCGGTCCGTCAGCCCAAGGAGGGCGAGCGCCGTGAGAAGTTCAACGCGCTGGTCCGCCTGGACTCCGTCAACGGCATGGCGCCCGAACACGGCCGCGGCCGCCCGGAGTTCAACAAGCTGACCCCGCTGTACCCGCAGGACCGCCTCCGTCTGGAGACGGACCCGGGCGTGCTCACCACCCGCATCATCGACCTCGTGTCGCCGATCGGTAAGGGCCAGCGCGGTCTGATCGTGGCCCCGCCGAAGACCGGCAAGACCATGATCATGCAGGCGATCGCCAACGCGATCACGCACAACAACCCCGAGTGCCACCTGATGGTCGTCCTCGTCGACGAGCGTCCGGAAGAGGTCACCGACATGCAGCGGTCGGTCAAGGGCGAGGTCATCTCCTCGACCTTCGACCGTCCGGCCGAGGACCACACCACCGTCGCCGAGCTCGCCATCGAGCGCGCCAAGCGCCTGGTGGAGCTGGGTCACGACGTCGTCGTGCTGCTCGACTCGATCACGCGTCTGGGCCGTGCGTACAACCTGGCCGCGCCGGCCTCCGGCCGCATCCTGTCCGGTGGTGTCGACTCGACCGCCCTGTACCCGCCGAAGCGCTTCTTCGGTGCGGCCCGCAACATCGAGGACGGCGGCTCGCTGACCATCCTCGCCACCGCGCTGGTGGACACCGGGTCCCGCATGGACGAGGTGATCTTCGAGGAGTTCAAGGGCACCGGCAACATGGAGCTCAAGCTCGACCGGAAGCTCGCCGACAAGCGCATCTTCCCCGCGGTGGACGTGGACGCGTCCGGTACCCGCAAGGAAGAGATCCTGCTCGGCAACGAGGAGCTCGCGGTCGTCTGGAAGCTGCGCCGGGTGCTGCACGCACTGGACCAGCAGCAGGCCATCGAGCTGCTGCTGGACAAGATGAAGCAGACGAAGTCGAACATCGAGTTCCTGATGCAGATTCAGAAGACGACGCCGACGCCGGGCAACGGCGACTAGCCCGACCAGTAGTTCACGACTGCTCCACGACAGAGCAGAACCGGGGCCACCCTCCTTCGTGAGGGTGGCCCCGGTCTTTGTATGGGACACGTGTACGATCACGGTTCTTCTGTCTTGTTTTGATTCTTGAGTTCTCAGGGGGGACTTGAGTGGCCATACCTATGTCCGGAGCTGTCGCCACCGCGATAGCCGGGGCGCTGCTCCTGTCATCGGCCGGTGCGGCCAACGCAGTCGGCTCGTCGGGGAGCGACGAGCTGGACGTGCGGATCGCCCACGCGATGGCGGCGGACGACACCGTCGGTGAGACGGCGGCGAAGCCGTCGACGTCGACGAACGAGTCGTCTTCGAGCACCGACGCGGACGGCCTGAAGCCGGACGCCAAGATCATCGGTGGTTCCGAGACCACCATCGGCACGGCGCCCTGGATGGCGCAGCTCTGGTACTACGACAAGACCGCGGACTTCGGCTTCTTCTGCGGCGGCTCGGTCGTCTCGCCGACGAAGATCCTCACCGCGGCCCACTGCGTCGACAAGAGCCAGTACGACTGGGCCAAGTGGGGTTCCGTCGTCACCGGCACCGACCAGCTGCCCACGGCCGTCTACGACAGCGACGGCAAGCTGGTGGGGATGGACTACCACGGTGGCGAGGCCACGAAGGTGTCCCGCCAGTGGAACCACTCCTCGTACAACGAGGACACGATCAACAACGACGTCGCCGTCCTCACGCTGGCCAAGCCGGTCACCGCCACGCCGATCAGGATGACGACGTCGACCGACACGTCCTCGTACGCGGCGGGCACCAGCGCGAAGGTCTACGGCTGGGGCCGTACCAGCTCCGCCAGCGACGACATCTCGGAGAAGCTGAAGACGGCCACGCTGCCCGTCGTCAGCGACACGACCTGCGGGAACACCTGGGGCAGCTACTTCGTCAAGGGCAACATGTTCTGCGCGGGCAAGCCCGCCGGCGGCTCCGACGCCACCACCACCGCCAGCTGCAACGGCGACTCCGGCGGCCCGCTCGTCGTGGGCGGCAAGGTCATCGGCGTCGTCTCGTGGGGCGTCGTGAACTGCGTGAAGAAGGGCGCGTACCCGGTCTTCGCGAAGGTCAGCAAGTACGTCGGCGCCGCCTACCCGCGCGTCGACGACACCGACATCAGCCGGGACGGCAAGGCCGACGTCTTCCTGCGCAACACGGAGACCGGCTCGGGCTATGTCCGCGCCTCCACGGGCTCCGCGCTCGCCGACCGCAAGGCGCTGACCGCCGAGGGCAGCTGGCAGGGCTACAACCTCGTCCAGCAGACCGACCTGAACCGGGACGGCTACCAGGACTACGTCCTGCGCCGTGCCTCCGACGGTGATGTCTTCTGGCGCCGGCGCACGGCGTCGTCCAGCACCTGGACGACCACGCAGATCTTCGACAACTGGGCGACCCGCACCCGGATCGTCACCCCCGGCGACGTCACCGGCGACGCCCTGCCCGACCTGCTCTCGGTCGACTCGGCGGGCGCCCTGTGGATCTACCCGGGCAAGGGCAACGGCACCTTCGGGACCCGCGTCCAGGTGAGCACGGGCTGGAACTCGTACAACGCGGTGCTCGGTCACGGCGACTTCACCGGTGACGGCAAGGCCGACCTGATCGCGCGCACCAAGACCGGCTCGAACATCTACCTGTTCAAGGGCACCGGCAAGGCCGGCACGGGCGCCTTCGCCACCAAGATCAAGGTCCGCTCCGACTGGAGCTCGTACAACACGCTCATCACTCCCGGTGACGTGAGCGGCGACGGCCGCGCGGACCTGCTGGCCCGCACCAGCGGCGGCACGCTGTACCTCTACAAGGGCACCTCGAAGGCCACGAGCGAGATCTTCAGCACACGGGTCTCCGTCGGAACCAGCTACGCCCAGTACGACCTGCTCGGCTGAAACACCAGGTGAGCCCGGTCCCACCGGGCTCATCCGGCACACCCGGTGCCCATCGCTCTTTGCGCGATGGGCACCGTTCGTTGTGCAACCCTTTCCCGAATTACTCCGTCTGACCGATCGGAGTGACCATGAGCGGTACGGCCACATCCGACCCAAGCAGGCCTGGGCCTGAACGCAGGGGGTAACCGACCGGGAAAGAGGACGAGGAGCGCATGTCCGCCGAGAGCACACTGGATCCCGCCACGCAGGACGCGTCCGGCACCGCCGGCCGTCACCGCGCGCCCAAGGGCCGCCGCCGCAAACCCCGCGAGGGGCACAGCAGAGCGGCGCTCGCCGTCGTCTGGACCGCCGCGGGTGTCCTGGTGCTGGGCGGCACCGGAGTCGGCTACCTGTACTTCAAGCTCAACGGCAACCTCAAGAGCGTCGACATCAACCAGGCCCTCGGCACCGACCGGCCCCTCGACGTCGACAACGGCTCGCAGGACATCCTCGTCCTCGGCTCCGACACCCGCGCCGGCAGCAACAAGAAGCTGGGCGGCGGCGTCGACGACGGCAGCGCCCGCTCCGACACCGCGATGATCGTGCACGTCTACGAGGGCCACAAGAAGGCCAGCGTGGTCTCCATACCCAGGGACACCCTGGTGGAGCGGCCCGAGTGCACCGACACCCACGGCAAGACGTACCCGGCGGCGCGACTGGCGATGTTCAACTCGGCGTACTCCACCGGTGGCGCCGCGTGCGCGGTGAAGACCGTCGAGTCCATGACCGGCATCCGCATGGACCACTACCTCGAGGTCGACTTCGCGGGCTTCGAGAAGCTCATCAACGTCCTCGGCGGGGTCGACATCACCACGACCAAGGACATCAAGGACCCCGACAGCCATCTGAACCTCAAGGCCGGAGAGCACACCCTCACCGGCAAGCAGGCCCTCGGACTGGTCCGCACCCGGCACGGCGTCGGCGACGGCTCCGACCTCGGCCGCATCCAGCTCCAGCAGGCGTTCATCAAGGCGCTCCTGAAGCAGGTCAAGGAGGTCGGCATCTTCAGCAACCCGAAGAAGCTCTACGACCTCGCCGACACCGCCACGGACGCCGTCACCACCGACTCCGACCTCGACGACGTCAAGGACCTGGCCTCCTTCGCGGGCGGCCTCAAGGGCATCAGCGCCAAGAACATGACCATGGTCACCATGCCGGTCCAGTACGACCCCGCCGACCCCAACCGCGTCCTCGTCGACGAGGACAAGTCGAAGCGGGTGTGGGCCGCCCTCAAGGCCGACAAGCCCATCCCGAAGTCGGCGACGAAGGGCACGGCGACGGGAACGGCCGGGGACGTCGTCAGCGCCGGGAACTGAAGGGCGCGGGGAACGGCGCGACCAGCCACGACGGCGCCGCAGCCGCCCACGGTGCTCCCGAGGCACCCCCGGGGGCGCTCCCGGGAATACATGTCCGCACCCCCTGGTTTTGGGAGATGCGGCCAGTCCTGGCAGACTGGTACGTCGGCTCCGGTTCACGCTCTCGCATCCCGCGGCAGCGACCCGGCGCCCTCCCGAAACTAGGAGACACCTTGAAGCGCGACATCCACCCCCAGTACGTCGAGACGCAGGTCAGCTGCACCTGTGGCGCGTCGTTCACCACCCGTAGCACGATCGAGAGCGGCACCATCCGTGCCGAGGTCTGCTCCGAGTGCCACCCGTTCTACACGGGCAAGCAGAAGATCCTCGACACCGGTGGCCGCGTGGCCCGCTTCGAGGCCCGCTTCGGCAAGGCTGCCGCTGCCAAGAAGTAGCGAGCCCACAGCGCCGGTCCTCGGTGCCCCCGTCGGGGGCTTCCGGGACCGGCGTTTTGCGGTGCAGCCCACTTATCACGTCGTACAGGGAGCCGGAGATGTTCGAGGCGGTCCAGGAACTGGTCGGGGAACACGCCGATCTGGAGAAGAAGCTCGCCGACCCGTCGGTCCACGCCGACCAGGCCAACGCGCGCAAGCTGAACAAGCGGTACGCGGAGCTGACCCCGATCGTCGGCACGTACCGCTCCTGGAGGCAGACCGGTGACGACATCGAGACGGCCCGCGAACTCGCCGCGGACGACCCGGACTTCGCCGCCGAGGTCAAGGAGCTGGAGAAGCAGCGCGAGGAGCTGACGGAGAAGCTGCGTCTCCTGCTCGTCCCGCGCGACCCCAGCGACGACAAGGACGTCATCCTGGAGATCAAGGCCGGCGCGGGCGGCGACGAGTCCGCCCTGTTCGCCGGTGACCTCCTGCGCATGTACCTGCGGTACGCCGAGCGCGTCGGCTGGAAGACCGAGATCATCGACGCCACCGAGTCCGAGCTGGGCGGCTACAAGGACGTCCAGGTCGCCGTGAAGACCAAGGGCGGCCAGGGTGCCACCGAGCCCGGCCAGGGCGTCTGGGCCCGGCTGAAGTACGAGGGCGGAGTGCACCGCGTCCAGCGCGTCCCCGCCACCGAGTCCCAGGGCCGCATCCACACCTCCGCCGCCGGTGTCCTCGTGACCCCGGAGGCCGAGGAGATCGACGTCGAGATCAACCCCAACGACCTCCGCATCGACGTCTACCGGTCCTCCGGGCCCGGCGGGCAGTCCGTCAACACCACCGACTCCGCCGTGCGCATCACGCACATTCCCACCGGAGTCGTCGCCTCCTGCCAGAACGAGAAGAGCCAGCTGCAGAACAAGGAGCAGGCGATGCGTATCCTGCGCTCCAGGCTGCTCGCCGCGGCGCAGGAGGAGGCGGAGAAGGAGGCCGCCGACGCCCGCCGCAGCCAGGTCCGTACCGTCGACCGCTCCGAGAAGATCCGTACGTACAACTTCCCGGAGAACCGCATCTCGGACCACCGTGTCGGCTTCAAGGCGTACAACCTGGACCAGGTCCTGGACGGCGACCTCGACGCGGTGATCCAGGCATGCGTCGACGCGGACTCGGCAGCGAAGCTGGCAGCCGCGTAGGCCCGTACGAGTACGACGAGCACGACCGGAGGACTTGCGTGCAGCATCATCCTGGGGGGCGGCCCCCCAACCCCCGCGGCGTGCTGCTCGCGGAAGTGGCCCAGGCCACCCAGCGTCTGGCCGACGCCGGCGTGCCCTCGCCGCGCAACGACGCGGAGGAGCTCGCCGCGTTCGTGCACGGCGTGAAGCGGGGCGAGCTGCACTCCGTCAAGGACTCCGACTTCGACGCCCGGTACTGGGAGGTCATCGCCCGGCGCGAGCAGCGTGAGCCGCTCCAGCACATCACCGGACGCGCCTACTTCCGCTACCTCGAACTGCAGGTGGGGCCAGGGGTGTTCGTGCCCCGCCCGGAGACCGAGTCCGTCGTCGGGTGGGCCATAGACGCCGTCCGCGCGATGGACGTCGTCGAGCCCTGCATCGTCGACCTGTGCACCGGCTCCGGCGCCATCGCGCTCGCCCTCGCCCAGGAGGTGCCGCGCTCCCGCGTGCACGCCGTGGAGCTGTCCGAGGACGCCCTCGTGTGGACCCGCAAGAACGTGGCGGGCTCCCGGGTCGACCTGCGCCAGGGCAACGCCCTCGACGCCTTCCGCGACCTCGACGGCCAGGTCGACCTGGTCATCTCCAACCCGCCGTACATCCCGCTCACGGAGTGGGAGTACGTGGCACCGGAGGCCCGCGACTACGATCCCGAACTCGCCCTGTTCTCAGGGGAGGACGGCCTGGATCTGATCCGCGGCCTCGAACGCACCGCGCACCGGCTGCTGCGCCCCGGCGGTGTCGTCGTCGTCGAGCACGCCGACACCCAGGGCGGCCAGGTGCCCTGGATCTTCACCGAGGAACGGGGCTGGGCCGACGCGGCCGACCACCCGGACCTCAACAACCGGCCGCGGTTCGCGACCGCACGCAAGGCGCTGCCCTGATGAGCACGCCCCCCACCACCCCCCAGCAGTACGTGTACGAGGAGGCCCGCTAGATGGCACGGCGATACGACACCAACGACGCGACCGACCGCGCCACCGGTCTGCGCGAGGCCGCGTCCGCCGTCCGCCGGGGCGAGCTCGTGGTGCTGCCCACGGACACCGTCTACGGCATCGGCGCCGACGCCTTCACCTCGGAGGCCGTCGCCGACCTGCTGGAGGCCAAGGGCCGGGGCCGCAACATGCCCACCCCCGTCCTCATCGGCTCCCCGAACACCCTGCACGGCCTCGTCACCGACTTCTCCGAAATGGCCTGGGAGCTCGTCGACGCCTTCTGGCCGGGCGCGCTCACCCTCGTCGCCAAGCACCAGCCGTCGCTCCAGTGGGACCTCGGCGACACCCGCGGCACGGTCGCCGTCCGGATGCCGCTGCACCCCGTCGCCATCGAGCTGCTCACCGAGGTCGGCCCCATGGCCGTCTCCTCGGCCAACCTGACCGGCCACCCGGCGCCGGAGAACTGCGACGCCGCCGAGGCGATGCTGGGCGACTCCGTCTCCGTCTACCTCGACGGCGGCCCCACCCCCGGGAACGTGCCGTCGTCCATCGTCGACGTCACGGGCAAGGTGCCGGTGCTGCTGCGTGCGGGCGCCCTGTCGGCGGAGGAGCTGCGCAAGGTCGTACCCGACCTCGAGGTGGCGAATTGACGGCCCCTGACGCGGGGCGTGGCATATGGGACGGGGAAGAGACACGGACCTTCACGGGTCTGCCGCGTGACACCTTCCGCATCCTCCACGTCAGCACCGGCAACGTGTGCCGCTCGCCGATCACCGAGCGGCTGACCCGCCATGCCCTGGCGGACCGGCTCGGGGACCCGCTGGGCGGCGGACTGATCGTCGAGAGCGCCGGGACCTGGGGACACGAGGGCGCGCCCATGGAGGCCAACGCGGAGGCCGTCCTCGCCGACTTCGGCGCGGACGCCTCCGGCTTCACCGGGCGGGAACTGCTGGACGAGCACGTGATCATGGCCGACCTCGTGCTGACCGCCACCCGCGACCACCGGGCCCAGGTCATCTCGATGGGCCATTCGGCGGGCCTGCGCACCTTCACCCTGAAGGAGTTCACCCGCCTCGTCCGGGCGATAGACCCGGCCACCCTGCCGCCGCTGGAGGAGGGCATGGTCGTCCGGGCGCGAGCGCTGGTGCGTGCCGCCGCCGCTCTACGCGGGTGGCTCCTCGCCCCCACGGCCGACGCGGACGAGGTCCATGACCCGTACGGCGCCCCCCTGCCGTTCTTCCGTTCGGTGGGCGACGAGATACACCAGGCGCTGGATCCGGTGGTGACCGCGCTGACGGGGGTGCCCGCCCGGGCGTAAGCGGGGGACGACACCGGGCGTCCCCGGACACACGGGCCTACATTGGTCGTACGTCACCGTCGACGCCCGGAGCCCACCATGTCGGTCACCCCTGTCCTAGAGGCCGATGTCCTGCGACGGCAGGACCCCGAACTGGCCGACATCCTCCTCGGCGAGCTCGATCGGCAGGCGACGACGCTCCAGCTCGTCGCCGCCGAGAACTTCACCTCGCCCGCGGTGCTCGCGGCCCTCGGGTCGCCGCTGGCCAACAAGTACGCGGAGGGCTATCCGGGCACCCGCTACCACGGCGGCTGCGAGATGGTCGACGTCGCCGAGCGGCTCGCCGTGGAGCGGGCCAAGGCGCTGTTCGGCGCCGAACACGCCAACGTCCAGGCCCACTCGGGCTCCTCGGCCGTCCTGGCCGCCTACGCGGCCCTGCTGCGCCCCGGTGACACCGTGCTGGCGATGGGCCTGCACTTCGGCGGCCACCTCACCCACGGGTCGCCGGCGAACTTCTCCGGCCGCTGGTTCGACTTCGTCGGCTACGGCGTCGAGGCCGAGTCGGGCCTCATCGACCGCGAACAGGTGCGCACCCTCGCCCGTACGCGCCGTCCCAAGGCCATCGTGTGCGGCTCCATCTCCTACCCCCGTCATCTCGACTACGCGTTCTTCCGGGAGGTCGCCGACGAGGTCGGGGCCTTCCTGATCGCCGACGCCGCGCACCCCATCGGGCTGGTGGCCGGGGGAGCGGCGCCCAATCCGGTGCCGTACGCGGACATCGTCTGCGCCACCACGCACAAGGTGCTGCGGGGGCCGCGCGGCGGGATGCTGCTGTGCGGGAGCGAGCTGGCCGAGCGAGTGGACCGGGCGGTGTTCCCCTTCACCCAGGGCGGGGCGCAGATGCACTCCGTCGCCGCGAAGGCCGTCGCGTTCGGGGAGGCGGCAACTCCGGCGTTCACCGGGTACGCCCATCAGGTGGTCGCCAACGCCCGCGTCCTGGCCGAGGGCCTCGCCCGCGAGGGGCTCGTCGTGGTGACCGGCGGCACGGACACCCATCTCCTCGCCGTCGATCCCGCGCCGCTCGGGGTCGACGGCCGCACCGCCCGCGGCCGGCTCGCGGCGGCCGGGATCGTGCTGGACTGCTGTGCGCTGCCGCACGGCGACGCCCGTGGCCTGCGGCTCGGCACGGCCGCGCTGACCACGCAGGGCATGGGCGAGGCCGAGATGACGCACCTCGCCGGGCTCTTCGCACGGGCGCTCAGGGACGGCGGCGAGGGCAAGCGGACGCGTGAAGAAGTACGGGACCTGGCCGGAAGATTTCCGCCGTATCCGCGCTGAGGTGGGGTAGACGCACCCCTGCACACAGCATCACGTGCAACCATCGTCGCTACCCGGAAGTCCCCAACCATATGCATGCATCGCTAGGGTGTGGGGCTGAGATGGCCAGCGAGACCTGTGGGGAAGCCCGTGCGTGAATACCTCCTGACGCTCTGCATCACGGCCGCGGTGACGTACCTGCTGACAGGGCCGGTGCGGAAGTTCGCGATCGTGGCCGGAGCCATGCCGGAGATCCGTGCGCGCGACGTCCACCGTGAGCCGACGCCCCGCCTCGGCGGCATCGCGATGTTCTTCGGGCTGTGCGCCGGTCTGCTGGTCGCCGACCACCTGACCAACCTCAGCGAGGTCTTCGCGGACTCCAACGAACCGCGCGCGCTGCTGTCCGGGGCCGCGCTGATCTGGCTGATCGGCGTGCTGGACGACAAGTTCGAGATCGACGCGCTGATCAAGCTCGGCGGGCAGATGATCGCCGCGGGCGTGATGGTCATGCAGGGTCTGACGATCCTGTGGCTGCCCGTGCCGGGCGTCGGGATCGTCGCGCTGACCCAGTGGCAGGGCACCCTGCTGACGGTCGCCCTGGTCGTCATCACGATCAACGCGGTGAACTTCGTCGACGGGCTCGACGGTCTCGCGGCCGGCATGGTGTGCATCGCCTCGGCGGCGTTCTTCATGTACGCCTACCGCCTCTGGTACAGCTACGGCATCGAGGCCGCGGCCCCCGCCACCCTCTTCGCGGCCGTCCTGATGGGCATGTGCCTGGGCTTCCTGCCGCACAACATGCATCCGGCGCGGATCTTCATGGGCGACTCCGGGTCGATGCTGATCGGTCTGGTGCTGGCCGCGGGCGCGATCTCCATCACCGGGCAGGTCGATCCCGATGTGCTGGAGCTGTTCTCCCGCTCCGAGCGCGACACCGTGTACCAGTTGGTGCCGGTCTACATCCCGCTGCTGATGCCGCTGACCATCATCGCGATCCCGGCGGCCGACCTGATCCTCGCGATCGTGCGCCGCACCTGGCGCGGTCAGTCGCCGTTCGCCGCCGACCGGGGCCATCTGCACCACCGGCTGCTGGAGATCGGCCACTCCCACAGCCGGGCCGTGCTGATCATGTACTTCTGGTCCGCGGTCATCGCCTTCGGCGCCCTCGCCTACACCGTGAACGCGGCGTCCATGTGGATCGTCCTGGGCATCGCCGCCCTCAGCGGCGTCGGCCTCTTCCTGCTGCTGCTGCCCCGCTTCACGCCCCGCGCGCCCCGCTGGGCCGAGTCCTTCGTCCCGCCCCGCTACCGCCGCCGTCGCGCCGCCGCGCAGACCACCGCGGAACCCGCCGCGACGGTCACGGACTGGACGCCGTCCCTCAACGGGGCGACGGCGATCGGCAGCCGGACCAAGGACGAGGAGCCGAGCCCGGCGGGCGCGCGACGCTGACGCCCTGAGTCCTCCGACGGCCGGAGGGCCCCGAACGACGTCCTGCTCGGGGCCCTCCGGCCGTCCGTCGTGCGGGGGGCGGTGGTCCGCACGCCGCTGACGCCAAGGTAAGAATCTGACTAAGCCTTTGCCGATGGCATGCAAGAAGCTGGGAGGGCAAACCGTCCTTATACCAGACAAGTCGGCGCTGATTTTGCACAGACGGGCGGGTTCACTCTCATGTGTGACGTCGTGCACACCATTCAGGTAAAGACCTCATCAAATAGTTTGTGATACGGTTCACGAGAACCCCGGATGGAGCCGAAGGACCGCAGTGCGACGGTCCAGCGGCGTGAGAATTCCGCTCGCCCCCGGGGTCTACGCTCGTCCATGACGACACCTGCCCCCTTAGTAAGCGGAGTTGCCGCCATGCCGTCCAATGACGCCCGGATCCTCCTTCAGGCCGCCGTGCCCACGGCTGCCGCCGGCGCGATCGCCGCAGTCATCAGCGGTGCGGTCGTCGGGGGCAAGGGGGCGGTCGGCGCCATTGTCGCCGCGGTGATCACGATCCTCTTCATGGGAATCGGGCTCTACGTTCTGCAGCGCACTGCCAAATCGCTTCCTCATCTGTTCCAGGCGATGGGCCTGATGCTCTACGCGGCACAAATTCTGCTGCTGTTCATCTTCCTGGCAGCGTTCAAGAACACCACGCTCTTCCACCCTCGCGCCTTCGCGTTCACGCTCGTCGCCACCACCCTCGTGTGGATCGGCGCACAGACGCGCGCCCACATGAAGGCCAAGGTCCTCTACGTCGAACCCGATTCCTCCACGGGCAACAAGCCCGAAAAATCGGGGCACTCGTCGTGAGGGGTAGGGGCGGGATAAGTGACCGCAGGAGATCCTGCTATCGTCCGGTGCCAACTGCGGCATCGCGGGCGCGGGCGATCGAGCTGACGCCTGCCCTAGTGCGAGGCTCGATGCCCCACAGCCGCCCCCACATCCGTAACACCAGTCCAGTGCCGACCCGCGGCTGCGCGCCGCGCCGACACAACGAGGTTGCCGTACCCATGCGCCACGCTGAAGGAGCCCGCGGTGAGTGCTGATCCGACGCAGGTGCTCGCCTTCGAGACCGACTGCCACATTTTCGACGGCTGTGGCTTCGCCGATGTCGCTCCGGGCCTGCACTCGTTCCTCTTCGAGCCCCTCTTGGGCCACCAGGACGACGCCGTCTACTTCAACAAGACGATGCTGCTGGCGCTGCTCGGCTCGATCATCATCGTGGGCTTCTTCTGGGCCGCCTTCGCCAAGCCGAAGGTCGTCCCGGGCAAGCTCCAGATGGTGGCCGAAGCGGGTTACGACTTCGTGCGACGCGGCGTCGTCTACGAGACGCTCGGAAAGAAGGAAGGCGAGAAGTACGTTCCGCTCGTCGTCTCCCTCTTCTTCTTCGTCTGGATCATGAACGTCTGGTCGATCATCCCGATCGCCCAGTTCCCGGTCACCGCGATCATCTCGTATCCCGCCGTCCTGGCCGGGATCGTCTATGTCCTGTGGGTCTCGCTGACCTTCAAGCGGCACGGCTTCGTCGGTGCCTTCAAGAACTTCACCGGCTACGACAAGTCGCTGGGCGGAGTGCTCCCGCTGTCGATGACGATCGAGCTCTTCTCGAACCTCATCGTCCGGCCCTTCACCCACGCCGTGCGTCTGTTCGCGAACATGTTCGCCGGCCACACGCTGCTGCTG
>NZ_OLMK01000077.1 GCF_900290235.1 Streptomyces sp. MA5143a | reverse complement strand
TTGGTGGTGTAGCCGACTTTCTGCATGGCGCGTTTGGTGAATTCGTCGGTGTTGACGATGATCTCGGCGCCGCGGGGGATGTCGGTGATGTTGGCTTTGAGGGCGGCGGGGTTCATGGCGACCAGGACGTTGGGGGCGTCGCCGGGGGTGAGGATGTCGTGGTCGGCGAAGTGGAGCTGGAAGCTGGAGACGCCGGGCAGGGTGCCGGCGGGGGCGCGGATCTCGGCGGGGAAGTTCGGCAGGGTTGACAGGTCGTTGCCGAACGAGGCGGTCTCGGAGGTGAAACGGTCACCGGTGAGCTGCATACCGTCACCGGAATCACCCGCGAACCGAATGACCACCCGGTCCAGACGGTGCACCTCCTTGGTGCGGATCCCGGCCGATGTCGGCTCGGCCTCTTCGATGTCCACGGTGTCTACCGTCACGCGACTCGTCTCCTCTGGCTTTCCGCTGTCCGGCGCCGCTGCGTGGGCCGGACCCCGTCGGCGCTTCCCGTGACTCGGGGACGCCGGGCACGCCGACGGGACCTGGCAGGCCGGGACGTTAGGCAGCCCGCCTTGCGCCGGACCAAAGCGCCCCCCTCGGGCGCCGTGCACCGCTTCCGGCCCGCCCATGGCCGGTTCAGCGCAGGTTCAGTGGTTCTCCAGAGCGGCTCGGGACCCTTTCCCATGTCCGCTGGACAGCCGGACCCGGCGCTTCCCCCCAGCGGGGCATCAGGTGCGCCATCACACGACCCGGCCCGCGCGACCACGCGTCGCCCCAGCCCACTTTCCCGTTACTTCGTCACCCCTTTCCCAGGAGCACACCATGGACGTGTCATCCCCGGCCTCCCGCCGCACGCTGCTCAGACTCGCCACCGCGGTCTCCCTGGGCGGGGCGGTCGCCGCCACCCCGCTGCCGGCGTTCGCGAAGTCCACCCGCTGCCCGCTGCCGCGCAGCCTCAGCGTCACCGCCCCCGGCGTGTACCCGGAGGGCGTCGCCTGGGACCCCACGAGGAAGGCCTTCCTCGTGGGGTCCAGTGCGCAGGGCACCATCTCGGTGGTCCGCGCCGACGGCACCGTGACCCCGCTGGTGGCCCCGTTCGCCCGTGTGTCGGTTCTCGGCATCGTCGTGGACGCGCCCCGCCGCCGCGTCCTCGCCGCCTACACCGACTACTTCTTCCGGCTGATGGGCATCGTCGACCCGACGCTGCCCCCGGTCTCCGGTGTGGGTGTCTTCGACCTCGACACAGGTGCCGTCCAGCACCTGGTCGACCTGTCCGACGGACAGGCCCAGCCCCGCGCCAACGACGTCACCGTCGACCGCGAGGGCACCATCTACGTCACCGACACCGGGGTCGACACCATCAGCGTGGTCAGCCGCGCCGGCCGGCTCCTCCACGTCATCCGCGACGACCGCTTCCTCACCGAGGCCACCGGCCCCAACGGCATCGTCCACCACCCCGCCGGTTTCCTCCTCATGGGCAAGTACGACGGCGGCCGCCTCTTCCGCGTCGACCGCCCCCGCTCGGCGCGGCCCAAGGTCAGCGAGGTCCGCCTCGACCGCGCGCCCGCCACCATGGACGGCATCGCCCTGCGCCCGGACGGCTCCCTGGTCGTCGTGTCCAACGACCTGTCACCGGCCGACGGCCGCCCCGGCCGCGACGCCGTCCTGGAGCTGCGGTCCACCGACTGCTGGCGCAGCGCGCGCACCGTGCGGGACCAGACCTGGCCGTTCGAGGACCCCACCACCGTCGCCGTGACCCCGTACGGCGACTACGTGGTCAGCGGCGGGCTCCGGGAGATCCTCACCGGCGTCCCCTCCACCACGCCCGGCCAGTTCCACCTGCGTCGCCGCTGACGACACCGGTCGGCGTCCCCGGGCGTACGGCCGGCCCGCACCTCACCCACCCCGACCTCCGGGAGCCCCCATGTCCCCCGCCACCACACCCACCCCGCCCCCCGAAACCGCCCCGCCCCGGGGCCTGTTCACCGCGCTCGCCGGGCTGACCGCCCGCCGGTCCCGGTTGCTGCTCGTCCTCACCGTGGTCCTGCTGGCCGGTGCCGTCGTCCTCGGCAGCGGCGTCGCCGACCGGCTGCGCAGCGGGGGCAGCGGCGGTGTCGTCGACCCGTCCTCCGAGTCCTCGTACGCCGCGGACATCCTGGAACGGGAGTTCCCCGGGGCCCGCCCCAACCTCGTGCTGCTGGCGCGGACCGACGGCGGGGTCGACGACGCCGACGTGGCACGCCAGGGCCGGGAACTCGCCGCCCGGCTCGCCGACGAGAAGGGCGTCACCGGCGTCACCTCCTACTGGGACACCGGCGCCGGGGCCCTGCGCTCCGACGACGGCCGGGAGGCCCTGGTGGTGGCCCGGCTCACCGGGGACGAACTGGAGGCCGACCGCACCCTGAAGGACCGTATCGTCGGGCACTTCGACGGACGCCAGGGCGATCTCACGGTCCGCATCGGCGGCAGCGTCGCCGTCCAGAACGAGCAGCAGACCTTCATCCGCGAGGATCTCGTGCGCGCCGAGGTCATCGCGCTGCCGATCACGCTCCTCATCCTCATGGTCGTGTTCGGCAGCGCCGTGGCCGCGCTGCTCCCCGTCGGCATCGGCGTCATCGCGATCCTCGGCACCAACGCGGTGCTGCGGGTCCTCACCTCCTTCACCGACGTCTCCGTCTTCGCCACCAACCTCACCACCGCCCTCGGCCTCGGCCTCGCCATCGACTACGCGCTGCTCATCGTGCGCCGCTACCGCGAGGAACTCGCCGCCGGCCGCGACACGCCCGCCGCGCTCGCCGTCACCCTCAACACCGCCGGGCGGACCGTGCTGTTCTCGGCCGCGACCGTCGCCGTGTCGCTCGCCGCGATGATGGTGTTCCCGCTGTACTTCCTGCGGTCCCTCGCCTACGCCGGGATCAGCGTCGTCGTCCTCGCCGCCGTCGCCGCCCTGGTGGTGCTGCCGGCCCTGCTCGCCGTCCTCGGCCGGCGGATCGACGCCTGGGACGTGCGCAAGCTGGTCCGTCGCGGTTCCCGAAAGACCCCCGAGCCCGCGGCCCCCGGGGCCGGCTGGGCCCGGCTCGCCCGGGGAGTGATGCGGCGCGCGCCGCTGGTCGCCACCGGCACCCTGGCCGTCCTGCTGCTGCTCGGCGCGCCCTTCCTGAACGTCGACTTCGGCACCGCCGACTACCGGCAGCTGCCCTCCTCCGCCGACTCCCGCGTGGTGCAGGAGAACATCAGGGACCACTTCCAGGGCAGCCCCACCGGAGCGATCGAGGTCGTCACCCGCGACGCGCCCGCAGGCGAGCTCGGCGACTACGCCGAGCGGCTGTCCCGGCTCGACGGAGTGATCCGGGTGGACGGGCCGACCGGCAGCTACCAGGACGGCCGGGCAGCCGGACCGGCGCAGCCGGGCCATGCCGCCGGTGAGATCGCGTACCTCACCGTGGTGCCCGGCGTGGAGGCCGTCTCCGACGCGGGCAAGGACCTGGTGCGGGACGTCAGGGCCGTCGACGCCGACTTCCCCAGCTACACCTCCGGGACGACCGCGGCCCTGATCGACAGCCAGGCCGCCATCGGCCGCGGCCTGCCGTGGGCGATCGGCATCATCGTGCTCGCCACGCTGGTCCTGGTGTTCCTGCTCACCGGCAGCGTGCTGGTGCCGTTGCAGGCCGTCCTGCTCAACGCGCTGAGCCTCACCGCGATGCTGGGCGCCGTGGTGTGGGTCTTCCAGGACGGGCACCTGTCGGGAGTGCTGGGCTTCACCCCGACCGGGAGCATCGAGACGGCACTCCCGGTGCTGATGTTCTGCCTCGCGTTCGGACTCTCCATGGACTACGGCGTCTTCCTGCTCTCCCGCATCAAGGAGGAGCAGGAGCGGACGCTCGACCACAAGGCCGCGGTGGTCGAGGGGATCCGCTCGACCGGCGGTGTCATCACCGCCGCCGCGATCGTCCTGTCGGTGGTCATGGTGGCCATCGGCACGTCGCGCATCACCAACACCAAGATGCTCGGACTGGGTGTCGCCCTGGCCATCCTCATGGACGCCATGGTGATCCGTACGCTCCTCGTCCCCGCGGTGCTGTCGCTCACCGGCCGGGCGACCTGGTGGGCGCCCGGACCGCTGCGTCGCCTGCACGCCCGCTTCGGCATCCGTGAGGGCGGCCCGGCCCCGGCGACACCGGCCCCGGCCGCGCCGGACACGCCGGACGCCGCCGTCCCGCCGTCCGCGGCGGACACACCGGCGCCGGTGACGCAGGAGAGGGAACGGGCCGGCGCGGCGGCCGGGAAACACTCCGGCTGACGCCGCGACGGCCACATGGCCGCGCGAGTAGGTGAATACGCGGGAAACAGGGTGCGGGAGGACCTCGACGGGTCCTCCCGCACCTCTTTGGCGGGGCGCAAGCGATCGCCGTTAGCGTCCGGGCAACGCGTCGGGCGGACGCCGCGGCAGCGCCGCACGGACACCCGACCCGGCCGAGTGGCCACGGCACCGCCGGGCCCGCCCCGAACGGCCCTGCGCGCCGTACCGGCCGCAGCCGGCCGGCCGCGATCAGTGGAACGGCCGCGACCGGACCGGCCGACGACTGGCCGACCCGACCGACCCCGCCCACCCCACCGAGCCGACCGACCCGACCGGGCCGACCGGGCCGTCCGGGCCGTCCGACCCGACCGGTTCAGCCAGGTTCGGTCGGGTTCGACCCGGCCCACCGGGCTGCCCGGTCCAGCGGTTCACCCGACCCACCTACTCCGGCACCCGCCACCCGATCCCGGCCCAAGGGATCTCCCGGACCACCAGAACAGCCAGATCCACCAGAACAGCCGGATCCACCAGAACAGCCGGATCGCCCAGAACAGCCGGATCCACCGGAACAACCGGATCGCCCAGAACAGCCGGATCCACCAGCACAACCGGATCGCCCAGAACAACCGGATCCACCAGCACAACCGGATCACCCAGAGCAAACCGAGCAATCAGAGCGAGCAGATCGACCAGAGCAAGGGGGAACAGCCCGATGACATCCACACACCAGACCGGGCCGCAGGCCCGGCCCGTACGCCGCGTCGCGGTGGGCGAGGGGAGCGCCATGGCGGTCGACACCGTCGTCGTCGACTACGGAGGGGTCCTCACGAACCCGCTCGTGGAGACCTTCGCCGCCTTCGCCGAACTCGCCGACATCGACGCGGGCGACCTGGCGCAGGCGTTCCTGGCGGCGACGGAGCGCCACGGGGAGACCCCGATGGCCGCCCTGGAGACCGGCACGATCACCGAGCGGCAGATGGTGGACCGGATCCTCGCCGAACTCCCCGAGGGGGCGGGCCGGATCCTCGCGGACGGACAGAGCTTCGGCGAGCTGTGGTTCCGGGGCCGACGCGCCAACGAGCCGTTCCTGGCCTTCCTGAGGGCCCTGCGCCGCGACGGCTACCGGCTCGCCCTGCTGACCAACAACGTCCGCGAGTGGGAGCCGCTGTGGCGCGCCCAGCTGCCCGTCGACGAACTCTTCGACGTGGTCGTGGACTCGCACCGGGAAGGCGTACGCAAGCCGGAACCGGAGATCTACCGGATCCTGCTCGACCGGCTCGGCACCCCGGCGAAGCGCTGCCTGTTCGTCGACGACACGGAGGAGAACTGCCGGGCCGCCGCCGAACTCGGCATGCGCGCCGTGCGGTTCGCCGACACCGACAGCGCCGTCCGCGAGATCTCCGCCCTGCTCCACCGCCCCGTGGCCGTGGCCGCCGGCGCCGCGGGAGGTGCCCGATGACCGCCACCCCGGTTCTCGTCGTCGGCGCCGGGCCCACCGGGCTGTCCGCCGCGTGCGCCCTGTGGGACCTCGGCGTGCCCTGCCGTGTCGTCGACCGGCGTCCCGGCCCCGGCATCGCGCCCAAGGGGCTGGTGCTGTGGAGCGGCGCCCTGGAATGCCTGGACCGCCTGGGGGTCGCCGAGAAGCTCACCGGGACGGCCCTCCCGCTGGCCGGGGCGTCGTACTGGTCGAAGGGCAGGCGGATCGCGGGTGTGCGGTTCGGCGGACTGACGGGTACCGCGTTCCCCGGCCCCCTCTGCGTACCGCAGCCCGTCACCGAACGGGCGCTGCTGGAGCGGCTGACGGAGCTGGGCGGCGCCGTCGAGTGGGAGACCGAGGCCACGGCGGTGACCGTCCACCGCGGCGGCCCCGAGGAGTCGGTGACCGTGACGCTGAGCGCGGGCGGCGCGCAGGAGACGGTGACGGTGCCCTGGCTCGTCGCCGCCGACGGCGCCCGCAGCCTGGTGCGCGACAGCGTCGGCATCCCCTTCGAGGGCCACACCTTCGACCGTACGTTCCTCATCGGAGACGGCCGGCTGGAGGGCGCGCCCGAGGAGGCCGAGGTGCAGCACCACATCACGCCCGACGGGGTGCTGGTGATCGTCCCGCAGCCCGACGGCCACCGGGTCTTCTTCGACACGGAACCGGACGAGCGCACCGATCCGCCCTCCGAGGAACTGCTCCAGCGGCTCCTCGACGAGCGGGGTCCGGGCGGGCTGCGGTTGCACGGCACCTGGTGGACCAGCCGCTTCCGGGTGCACGCCAAGGTCGCCCCCCGCTTCCGTGAGGGCCCGGTGCTGCTGGCGGGCGACGCGGTGCACGCCCACACCACCGCCGGTGGCCAGGGCCTCAACACCGGTGTCCAGGACGGCTACGACGTGGGCTGGAAGCTGGCGACCGTGGTGCGCGGCGGCGACCCGGCGCTGCTCGACAGCTACGAGGCCGAACGGCGTCCCGCGTCCGTCCGGGCGGTCGCGAACGGTGACCAGCAGACCCGGATGTGGCTGCTGCGCCGTCCGGCGGCCCGGCTCCTGCGGAACACGGTCATGCGGGTGCTGTCCGCCACCGGGCTGCTGGAGCGCAAGGCGATCCCCCTGCTCGCCCAACTCGACCTGGACCACTCAGGGAGCCCGGCGGTGGCCGCGTCCGACGCCGTGGCGGGCGTGCCGCGCACGCTGAAGCCCGGTCGCCGGGCGCCCGACGCGGCGCTGACCCCGGTGCTCGGCACGGCCGCGACGTCGCTGCACGACCATCTGGCGGCCGGACGGCACACGCTGCTGGTGTACGGCGCGGGGACGGCCGGTGAGGCGGCCGTACGCGCCGCGCGGGTCGTGCGGGAGCGGGGAGTGGGCGACACGGCCCAGGTGCTGTGGATCCAGCCCGCCGACGCCGCCGCCGCGCACGTACCGCACGAGGGAGGCGAGTTGGTCGTCGCCCGGGACCAGGGCCGCACGCTCGGCGCCGCCGGCTCCCCGTGGGTCGCCTACGTGCGTCCGGACGGGGTCGTCGCCGCCCGCTCCGCCCCGGCCGGCCTCGACGCGCTCCTCGCCCGGCTGCCGTCCCGTGAGCCCCTCACGGCACCGGTGCCGTCCCTGCGGCCCTGAGCGGGCCCGGCCAACCCCCTCGCGAGTCGACTGATCGCGACACCCAGACTTCCTTGGAAGGACCGACCATGAGCATGTCCACGTCCGCCACCACGTCGGCCGTCACGTCCGCCACCGCGTCCGCCGTCGTGGACCCCCGCGTCTCCGAGGCGGCCCCGGAGCGTCCGGGGGCCGCCGAGGTGGAGCTGAGCTACGACGCGACCGTTCCCCGCACCCTCGTCCACCGGGCCTCGATCGCCGAGGTCTTCGTCACCGACTCCGCCGAGACGGGTGAGGACACCTTCGCCGTCGCCGCCCAGTTGCCGCGCGGCCACCTGATCGGGGAGGCCTCCCCGTCGTACGACTTCACGCTGCTGGTGGAAGTGGTGCGGCAGGCCGGGGTCCTGATCGCCCACCGCCATCTCGGGGTGGAGCTGGGTTCGGCGTTCATCTTCCGTGACCTCAGGCTGCGGGTCACCGCGTTCGAACCGCTGCGCATCGGGCGGCGGCCGGCGGACCTGCGGGTCGAGGTGACCGTGCGGACCCGGCGCAACCGGGCGGGCCGCGTCCAGGGGTTCACCTTCACCGGGGACGTCGCGGTCGACGGTCGGCCCGCGATGCGCGGGGAGGGCGGGCTGCTGATCCTGTCCAGGGTCGCCTACCAGGCCATGCGGAGCAGGCGGCAGCTGCCGGACCACCCCGGTTTCCTGCTGCCGCGCTTCACGGCGGCCGAACCGTACGCCGTGGGCCGCCGCGACGCCAGGAACGTGTTCGTCACCGAACCCGTCGCGGACGGTGAACAGGGCGGTTTCTCCTGCCAGTTGGTGGTGGACACCAGCCACCCGCACGTCTTCGACCACCCGCTGGACCATGTGCCGGGCCATCTGCAGATGGAGGCGGCGCGGCAGTTGGCGGTGGCCTCCGTGGCGCGGCTGCACGGTCTCGACCCGTGCAGCCTGTCGATCGCGTCCATAGAAACCGACTTCACCGACTACGCCGAGCTGGACCGCATCACCAGCCTTCGGGCAACGGTCGGAGGGTTCCGTTCCGACGAGGAACTGGGCACCTTCACCATCCCGGTCGAGGTGCAGGCCGTGCAGGAGAGCACCGTCACCACCGCCATGCGGATCGAGGTGGCGCAGTGGGCCCAGGATTAAGGTGAAGTTTAAAGGAAATCGCTCTCTGATCTTTTACGGACACCCTCTGTCAAGTAATGTCCTCGTCAATCGGGCCGACGTGACCTTCTCGGCCCCCCGGGGGGAGCACAGTGATACGCATTCTGCTCGCCGAGGACATGCACATGGTCCGTGGGGCCCTGGTGGCACTGCTGGCCTTGGAGGGTGACCTCACGGTCGTGGCCGAGGTCGAACGCGGGGACCGGATCCTCCCCACGGCACTGGAGCACCAGCCGGATGTCGCCATCATCGATGTCGACCTGCCCGGCCTCGACGGCCTGAGCGCGGCGGCCCAGCTGGCCCAACAGCTGCCCTCGTGCCGCACGTTGATCCTGACCAGCCTCGGCCGGCCGGGCACGCTCCGCAAGGCGCTCGCGGCCCAGGTGGGCGGTTTCCTCCTCAAGGACGCGCCGCCGGACCGGCTGGCCGACGCGGTCCGGGACGTCGCGGCCGGCAAGCGGGTGATCGACCCCCAGCTGGCCCTGGCGGCCCTGGACAACGGGGAGAACCCGCTGACGCCCCGTGAGACGGAGGTGCTGCGGCTCGCCGCGGACGGGGCGGAGGCCGCGGACATCGCGCGCCTGCTGTTCCTGTCCGTGGGGACGGTGCGCAACTACCTGACGACGGTGGTCACCAAGCTCAACGCCCGCAACCGGGTCGACGCGATCCGGGTCGCCAGGGAGAGCGGCTGGCTGTGAGAGGCCGCGGGCCGGACGGGGCGCGACGCCCCCGTCCGGCCCGCGGCTCCGCACTCCTCACCGGTCCCCGCCCGCGGCTCTCAGCCGGCCTGACCCAGCGGGACCGCGGCCCGCAGGACGAACCAGCCCGCCTCGTCCAGCCCCGACTGCAGATGGCCCCCGATCGAGGCGAGCCGGAACTGCAGATTGCCCAGGCCGCTGCCGTCCGAGCCGTCCGACAGGTCCCGGAAGGCCGTGGCGGTCTTCTGCACCCCGTCGTTGGCGATGGTGAGCACCAGATCGCCCGACGACGTCCCGCGGAACTGGATCCGGCAGTGCTCCGCCTTGCTGTGGCGCAGCAGGTTGGTGATGGCCTCGCGGAGCACGGTCGCCAGGATGGTGCTCACCTCACCCTCGGGAAGGTCCACCCGGCACTCCACCTCCGCCTGGATGCCGGCGGCCGCCAGGACCGCCTGCGCCGACACCGCCTCCGTGGACAGCGACATGTCCCGGTAGCCGCGGGCGACCGTGCGCACGTCGGAGAGGGCCTGCCGGGAGATCTCCAGGATGCTCTTGAGCTCCTCCAGGGCCCGCTCGGGGGCCGCGGGCACCAGGCGGCACGCCAGTTCGCTCTTCAGGGTCACCGCCGACAGGCTGTAGCCGAGCAGGTCGTGCAGGTCCCTGGCGAAGCGGAGCCGCTCCTGGGTGACGGCCAGCCGGGCGAGTTCCGTCTGGGCCGCGTGCACCTCGACCACCAGCTGGGCGAGCCGGTTCAGGCCGTACACGATCAGCCCCGTCAGCACCGTGGAGACGGCGATGTACACCGAGCCGACGAAGTGCATGCCCAGCAGGGGGCCGGTGCCCGCGGCCGTCGCGGCGACCAGCCCGAACAGCGGCCAGGCCACCGTCGGCCGGAGCACCAGCAGCAGGGAGGCGCCCAGGAAGCCGGCCATCCCGCCCCAGCCGAATCCCAGGACGAACAGCGGGAGATACGTCAGCAGGGCCTGCAGGGTGAGCGTCCACCGGTACCAGCGGGCCCGGAACCGCCGCAGACGCTGGGTGGTGTGCACGAGTTGAAGAAGGAAGACCAGGCTGAAGCCGAGGGCCGAGGCGACGAGCGTCAACGGACCCGGCCTCGCGTCGGCGATGTTCAGGAAGCCGGTCAGGACGAAGCCGCACTCGACGATCAGGACGACACTCTGGGCGAGCCGCGGCGGCGGGGCACTGAGGCCCAGGGCGCGCACCGCCGCCGACAGGGTGGGATTGCCGCCGGCCCCGCCGGTGGCGGTCTCTCCTAAGGAGCGGTCGACCTGTGTCTCTGCGGTCGGCGCGGCTGCCTCCATGAAAGCCCCTCACCAGAACGGGATCAAGGAGCGACCAGTGTATGCGGGATCATTGAACTGTAAGTATTAAATGCAGGACTCATGGACCAACTGTGCGATTTAAAGGAATGGTTGGTGAAAGTTGCGGAGCCATGCCCAGGACGAATCCCCCGACACTGGGCTCGGTCAGCCAGTCCGTGCCGGTGGTGCGGGCGGCCAGCTCGACGTCACCGCTCCCCAGGGCGCACGCGGCCAGGCCCATCGCGGTGCCGATCAGATACAAGTTCTGAATGACCGCGCCAACGTGCTTCAGCGTCAGCGCGTAGGGGAGGCCGCTGTACTTCCAGGACAGCCGGTGGATGCGCGAGGTGATGGTGATGACCACCGCGGGCGGGTCCACCAGTCCGGCGCTGATCTGCGCCTCCGCGACCAGCTCCGCCGTCGCCGGGTCCGTCTCCCCGTCACCGACCTGCACCAGGCAGTGCTCCAGCGGCGCGTAGTAGTGGGTGCCCGACGGGATGCCGGCGCAGTCCCGGATGGTGAGATAGAACTCCAACTCGTAGGCGCGGCCGCCGCTGGGGTACGGCCGGTCGGTGTACGCCTCCTCCTGCCGGCCCTCGCCCTGCCGCTCGTGCAGACCGCGGACCCGCAGCGCCCGGTACAGGAACTCGCCCAGCACGGCGGCCGTGAGCGGCTCCGCGCCGAAACTCCGGATGCTCTGGCGCTCCTCCACCACGGTGGTCAGCGGCGGGTCCTGGGCCGTCACCTCGCTCAGGGCCGGCCGGGGCAGCGCGAGACGCGGGCCGTCCGGCAGCGGCTTGACGGCCGGGGCCGGGGGCAGCCGCCCGGCCAGCGGATACGTCGCGCCGAAGTCCGCGTCGTGCCGGCCGAGCGTGGAGCGGCTGTGGAAGAGCAGGTCGACGGCGCCCCACGACAGCAGCGCCGGGTCCCGGTCCTCCGCGAAGGACGGCACCGGGTCACCGCCGCCCCGGCCCTCCTCGTACCCGCCCGGACCGCCGTGGTCGGCGGCGGGCGACGGCTGCTCCGCGGAGAGCACCATGCCGGTCCCCAGCAGATGGCCGACGATCTCGGCGACCACCGCGGCGGGCAGCGGCACGGCCGCGGCGATCTCGTCGACCGTGAGCGCGCGGCCGAGCATGCTCACGACCCACGCGGCCTCCGGAGCGTGCAGGACGACCCGGTACAGCGACACCGGCCCCTCCAGCACGAACCCCTCGCCCTCGCTGCGCAGGAACGCGAAGCGGGACAGCCGCACCGGACGCCGCCGGTCGACGGCGTCCGGCCGGAACCGGGCCGACTGCGCGATCGGCACCACCGACAACAGGGGATGGTCGGCGCCCTCCAGCGTCAGTGAACGCACCACCATGTGCTGCAACCGGTGCAGCACCATCAGGATCTCGGCCTGCGCACCCGTGACAGTGGCCGTGCGCCCCCCGGGGGAGGAGGGGCGCACGGAGCTGTCGGCGGCCAGCTCGGCCGCCACGTTGGCCAGCGAGATCGGGCCGAGGCTCATCCGCCGCAGCGCCTCGCGGACCAGCGGGCCCGCCCGGTGCAGCCGGGTCTCGCCCCACCGGCCGGAGAGCACCACGGGACTGGTCGGGCCGCCCATGTCCACCAGGACGTCCTCGCGGAGCGACCACAGGGCGACGCAGCGCCTCTCGCCCTGCGGTGTCACGACGGTGCTCAACGGCCTCTCGGCGGTCATAGGGGCTCCTGGGGGCATGACGGGGACGGCGGTGGGGCGCCGTCCCGTGCAGATGAACAGTCAGAGGAACAAGGGGACGGGGTTGAGGTCCTCGTACGGTGTCGGCGCGGCCAGCCGGCCCAGCCGCACCGGCACGTCGAACAGCCGGCCGGGCGCGAACCGGGCCCAGAAGTGCCGCAGCCCCGGTACGACGACCTTCACCACCGGGATCCCGATGTCGGGCCTCGTCTGGTCGAGCACCAGCAGGTCCATGCCGTGCCCGCGCAGCAGCTCGACGACGGCCTCGACGTCGTCCCGCAGGTCCGGCCGGTTGCGGAAGGCGAAGTCGGCCGGACCGCGCGCCGGGAGCGAGGGGTCGGGCAGCAGATACGGCTGCGTGGCCACGGTCGCCCCCCACCACCAGCCGAGCGGTTCGGGCGCCGTCGTGCCGTAGCCCGTGCCGTCGGGCCGTGCGTCGACCACCGCGGGCAGCAGCTGGTTCATCTCGGTCAGCGCGCGGCGCAGCGCCACCGCCGGGTCGAAGTGCGCCCCGAACCCGAACATGATGTCCTCTGCGGGTTTGTCGGTGCGCCGCGACACCGCCGCGAACACCGGCACGCCCAGGTCGGAGGTGAGGTCCAGGACCCACACCTCACGGTTCATGTGCCGGTACCGGTCGAGGAGTTCCTCGGTCCAGGCGTCGCCGAAGCCGTCGGCGCCGTGCAGCCGCACACCGGGCTGCCGGGTGCGGTTGTACCACCACAGGGCGACGGCGTCCCGTTCCACCAGCTCCAGGAAGCCGTGCAGGATCGCGTCCTCCGGGCTGCTGCCCGCGGCGTTGCCGTTGGAGTCGGCGCGCAGCGAGCGCCTGCCGGCCACCGGCCGGGACGACCCGTCGGCGGCCCCGGGGAAGTACAGCATGCCGGTCGGCAGCAGCCGCTGCCGCTGCTCGGTGAGCGACCACACCGGCGTCCAGTCGACCGGGGCCCGGTCGTCGAACGGCTCGGGAACGTACTGGAACGCGTCGTGCAGGGCGTTCCACCGCTCCCGGTCGCGGAACTGGCGGGGGGCGAACAGCTGGCAGGCGTCCGGGGAGACGGCGATGTCGCCCAGGCCCCGCAGGCTGTCCCTGGTGCGCGGCTCGTCCCCCTGGAGGGTGCCGCTGTACCGCTCCAGCGCCTCGCACATGGCGCTCACCTCGGCGTCGAGCGCGGTGGCGCCCTTTCCGCCGCTGAGGTGACGCAGCCCGGCCCGCAGCCGCGCCAGGTCGGTTCCGCCCAGCGCGGCGTTGCGGCCGGCCAGATAGCAGTGCAGGCCCGACGGTGCCCGCGGGTCCCTGCGGATCTCCTCGATCACCCCGGTCACCGGGCTGACCAGATGCGCGTACCGGTCGCGGACCTCCTGCGGGGAGAGCGCCCGGTGCCCGCCCCCCGCGTACGGGGCCTTCGGCCGGGAGACCAGCGTCACCGGCTGCCGCACCTGACGTGCGACGAGGCCGGGGTCACCGCAGTCCGGGCACTGGGGGCGCCGCCGCAACTCATGGTGACGGGTCGTCAGGGCGAGGGTGTCCAGGGTCAGGACCGCGGACTGGCCCGGATAGCGGTAGCCGGCCAGCCACTTCGCCGTCTCCAGCGCCGCGAGCTGCGCGGCGGCGGCCGCGGACGGCGGCACCTGGGCGGCCGGCCGGGGGACCGGGCCGGTCAGGCCGAGCGCCCGCCGCACCGGCGCCTCGCACAGCCGGTGGCCGCGCAGCCGGTGGGCCAGGCACGACCAGCAGGGGCCGGAGTCCGGCTGGAACACCGGACCCACCCACGCCGTGGAACCACCGGGCCGGGACAACAGCCAGGGCCGCCCCGTGGCCCGGTGCAGGGCGTCGATCTCACGCAGTTCGGGGTTCAGGTAGTCGTCGCACACGACGAGGGACAGCGAGGCGAGGTCGTTCCCGGCCCCGCCGTGCGCGCCGTGTGCTCGTCCGTTCCCGGCCACCGCGAGCCCCGCTGCCCGGCACGCCTCCAGCACCCCCTCGGCGCACGCGCCGCCCACCGTGAGGACCTCCAGCGGGGCGGCCGCCAGCCGCCGCAGCGCCACCGTGCCGTCCAGGCCCGCCAGCTCCCAGAACGCGCGGGCCGGCCGGCCCGCCTCCTCGGCACCGCCCGCGACCGCGACCGGCGCCGAATAGCCCACGAGACCGGCCTGGGCGAGCCGCGCGATCAGCCGGCCGACCTGCTCGGGCGGTATCTCGGGGGCCGCGTCCCGCAGCAGGGACGGCAGGTCCCTGGTGCCGTCCAACAGGGGGACCAGGGCCTCGATGTGATCGCCCTGCAACGCGGTCACCCCCCGGTCGGACAGGAGGTACGCGGCGTCGTCGGCGACGACCTCCGCTCTCAGGTGACTGCGGAAGCCCACGAGCCGCGGGTCGTGCGTCCTCGACGGTTGCGCGGGACGCTCACCGAAGACGGCGGTCACCGCACGATCCTCCGGCCGCCGGTCCCCGACGACGTGTAACGGGCCTCGGGGGACACGTCCTCGGTCAGGCAGAAGCAGAGGAACGCGTGCGTGGTCGTCGGCTGGGAGAGCTCCTCGATGGTCAGTTCACCGACCGGGTTCTCGGGCAGCGAGGGGGGCTGCTGCCCGTGGGCGAGCGTGACGCCGAACTCGTCGAGCACCGATGTGGCGTCCACCTGGTAGCGGCGTGACAGCTCCGGCTCCAACCACGCACGTGCGACCAGTTCCATGAACCGCAGTTCCTGGCCGGGCATCCGGTCGAAGGCCACGGTCTGCTCCGTGGCGGACGTACCGTCGAGAGTGGAAATAACGCCTTCGTGCACGTTGCCCTCCGCAAAGACCTGTGTATGGATCGGAAGTCGCCGTGATCGGACCGGCAGACAGGATTCTTCGGGCAGCGGGGTCGTCACCGACAGTGTTCCCCTCATGCCTCCCATGTGAATTCGTCATGGGTCACCGCCTCCGTTATTCACGCGGCGCCGATGAAGCGCTCACTGGGAGTGGCGTGGCCCGCCATGCCACTGTGGAGCGCTCGGAAACGCAAGCCGAGCGGTTTTGGCTGGAGGGAGAACCACAATGGAGGTCCGGGTCCTGGGGCCGCTCGTCGCCCAGCTCGACCACACGTCCGTAGTGCCCAGCGCGGCCAAGCCCCGCCAGGTGCTCGCCCTGCTGGCTCTGCACGCCGGCCAGGTCGTGACCGTGTCCACCCTGCTCGACGAACTGTGGGGGGACGCGCCGCCACGCACCGCGCCCGCGACCCTCCAGACCTACATACGGCAACTGCGCCGCCGGCTGGCGACGGCGCTGGGCCCGACCGCGGTGCGCGGGCCGAAGGACGTCCTGTGCACACGGTACGGCGGCTACGCGCTCGACGTGGCCGGCCCCTGTGACGCGACGGAGTTCCAGCGGCTGTCCGCTGCCGGGCAGACGGCCCTGCGCGAGGGCTCCGTCCGGGAGGCGTCCGTCCTGCTGCACCAGGCGCTGGCGCTGTGGCGCGGCCCCGCCCTGGCCGACGTGCAGATCGGCCGGGCGCTGGAGGTGGAGACGGTACGGCTGGAGGAGACCAGGCTGGGTGCCCTCGACGCCAGGATCGAGGCGGACATGCGGCTCGGCCGGCACGCCGCGCTGCTCGGGGAGCTGACCGCGCTGGCCGCCCAGCACCCCCTGCACGAGACCGTGCACGCCCAGCTGATGCTGGCGCTGTACCGCTGCGGCCGGCCCTCCCACGCCCTCGGCATCTACCAGAGGCTGCGTCAGTGCCTCATCCGTGAGCTGGCGTTGGAGCCGTCGACGCGGTTGCAGCGGCTGCACCAGGCGATCCTGCGGGCCGACCCCGTCCTGGAGTCCCCCGAACCGACCGTGTCCGAGGGCGCCGCGCCACGCCTCAGGCCCCTGACCCCCGCCTCGGTCTGACCGGCGCCCCGCCGCGGGCCCCTGTCCGCCCGGCGGTCGGCCGGCCGCGCGGGCGATCGGGGACGTACCTCTCTCTTCGGATCTCTTCGGACTCTGTCGTCGTTTGGCGGCCCTTAAGCGCCGCTCCCGACGCTGTGGGCACTGCGGGGGCTGGTCACCTGGTGGCCACCGCGTGACGAGAGGAGTTCCGGGGCACTATGACGCGATACCTGAGACGCGGTGGCACACGCCACGACGGTCGCCTGCGCATGTTCTGCTTCCCCTACGCGGGTGGCGGTGCCTCCGCCTACGCGGGCTGGCAGCGGTGGCTGGGATCCGGCGTGGAGGTGCTGCCGGTGCAGTTGCCCGGCCGTGAGGGCCGGATGGCGGAGCCGCGCTTCACCGACCTCCCCGCGCTCGTGGCCGATCTGGACCGGGAGCTCGGCGAGGAACTCGACGGTCCGCACGTGCTGTTCGGGCACAGTATGGGAGCCCTTGTCGCGTTCGCCCTGGCGCAGTACCGTCGGGCCCGCGGCGAACGGCTGCCCCTCGCGCTCCTCCTCGGCGCGCACCGGGCCCCGCATCTGCCCGCCCCGCCCCTCACCCACGGCTACGTGGCGGACGACATGGAGCTGATGCGCGGGCTGTCCGCGCTGGGAGGTCTGCCGCGGGTGCTGCTGGACCGCCCGGAATGGCTGGCGGCCCTGCTGCCCGTCGTCCGGGGCGACCTGATGCTCTGTGAGGGCGCCGGGAGCGTGGACCGCACCCCGCTGCCGGTTCCGCTGCACACGTTCGCCGGCGCGGAGGACCGGCTGGTGACCGTCCCCGAGGTACGGGAGTGGTCCCTGTACTCCACGGTGCACTGCGAGACCGTGGTGGTGCCGGGCGGCCACTTCTACATCAGGGAGCAGGAGAGCGCCTTCCTCGACCGGCTCACGGAGGTCCTGAGCCGGTACACCGACATCGCCGACCTGCTCGGCATGGACCTGGTGGGAGCCCCGAGCGACTGACGCGCCCTCCTCCGGCACGAGGCCCTCCGGGGCAACTCCGAGAGGCCGCCTCCCCTCCCGAACTCAGGGAGGGGAGGCGGCCGTTCGCGTGCGGGGAACCGCTCACCCGAGGACGCGAATGCTCGCACACCGAACACCGCCGGGCTGCCGCACGAGCCGCAGTCCGCGCCCACCCCTACGGTCACTACGCGCGCCGGACGGCCTGTCCGCGAGGCGGCCGTCGGCGGGCCGGGATGTGGTTCGGTGTGCTGGACGCCCGGTCGAGGAGCGGCCTCGCGTCGGCTGGGCGGTGCCTTGGCCTCGCCGGGCGGCGTGTCCGAGGGCGGCCCTCCGTCGATCGGGCGGTCGTGTCGCGCGCCGGGGTGCCTGTCCGAGGGACCGCCCTCCGTCGGTCGGGCCGTCGTCTCGCGTGCCGGGGCGGTCGTTCGTTCGCGAGGCGCCGCCGGTAGAGCGGCTCAGCCGACGGGCGTCCGCCCCGTCGGGATCTCCGAGGCCGGGATCTCCGGGGCTGGGATCTCCGGAGCTGGGATCTCCGGGGCCGGGATCTCCGGGGCCGGGATCTCCGGGGCCGGGATCTCCGGGGCCGGGATCTCCGAGGCCGGGGTGTCCGGGGCCGGGGTCTTCGACGGCATCTCCGGGGCCGGGGCCGGGGCTCCGGGGGCGTCGGTGTCCTCGACCGGGGCTTCCGCCTCCCCGGCGGCCGTGCGGCCCGGCATCAGCAGGGCGGCGACCACCGCGCCGGTCGCCACGCCGGCCGCCGCCACGGTCAGGCCCACCCCGGCGGCGTGGTCGAAGGCCGACCTCGCGGCCGCGGCGAGCGCCGCTCCCGCGTCGCCCCCGGTGCGTTCGGCGAGTGCCAGGGCGTTCTCCAGCGTGCGCCTCGCCGCCGGCGGCCGGCCGGCGTCGGTCATCGCGTTCGTGTAGCTGTGGGCCAGCACACTGCCGACCACGGCGACCCCCAGCGCGTTGCCGAACTCCTGCATCGTCATGTCCAGCGAACCCGTCGCACCCGACCGCTCCGGCGGCACCAGGGACATCACCACGTCCGTCGTGGGCCCCATCGCCAGCCCGAAGCCGATCCCCGCGAGGACCAGCCCGGCGAGCACCGGCGCGTAACCCTCGCCCACCCGGCCGAGGACCAGCACCCCCGCCGCCCCGAGCGCCAGACCCACGGCGACACTGCCGCCGGGACCGACCCGGCGGACCACCGCGGGGCACACCATCGTGCCGAGCAGCACGGCGAACGCCACCGGCATCACGGCGAGACCGGCACGCAGCGGCCCGTACCCGAAGGCGAACTGCAACCGCTGGGTGAGGACGAAGAGCGTGCCCGCCAGGCCGAACATCAGCAGCAGGATGCTCACGCTCGCCCCGATGAACGGCGCCCGGCGCAGCAGCGCGAAGTCCACCATGGGGTACGGGTGCCGGCGCTCCCACAGCACGAAGCAGACGCCCGCGACGGCGGCCACGGTGAAGCCGGTGACCGGCCACGTGGAGGTCCAGCCGTGCTTGGCCGCCTGGATCGTCCCGAAGACCAGCCCCACCATGGCGCCCGTGCCGAGCAGCGCGCCCACCGGGTCGGGGCGGCGCGGCGAGGGATCGGCGGACTCCGGCAGCAGCAGGGCCCCGGCGACCAGCACCACGGCCACCGGCACCAGGTTCACCAGGAAGATCGACCCCCACCAGAAGTGGCTGACCAGGGCTCCGCCGACCACCGGCCCGGCCGCGACCCCCAGCGCGGAGCAGCCGCTCCACACACCGATCGCGCGGGCCCGCTCGGCCGGCGGGAAGACGTCGACCAGGACGGCGAGCGTGCCGGGCATGATGCACGCGGCACCCAGCCCCATCAGCACGCGCGCCCCGATCAGCTGGCCGGTGCCGTCCGCGGTCATGCCGACCAGCGAACCCACGCCGAAGACGGTCGTGCCGAGCAGGGTCGCGCGCTTGTGGCCGTACCGGTCGGAGAGCGTTCCGGCGGTCAGCAACGCCCCGGCGAGGGCCAGGGCGTAGCCGTCCACGATGAACTGGATCTGGCCGACGTCGGCGTCCAGGCTCCGCATCATCTGGGGGATGGCCACGTTGAGCAGGCCGTTGTTGAGCACGATCGCGAACAGGGCGAGGGAGAGCACACCGAGGATCCACCAGCGGCGGGGATCCGCGGTCTCGGTGCCGGTCATGGTTCGGTCCTCCGTCGGTGGCGGGCACAGCGGTCCCCGCCACCCTCACGGGACCCGCTGAAGGGGGACTTGCGGCGGGCCCGCCGTCCCGGTCCGGGCCGCCGTCCGCTCAAGCCGCGCTTCAGCGCCGCTCCCTACGGTCCCGGCGGTGCTGCCCTCGGGTGAGCGGCGGCGAACACCGAAGGAGGTGCCATGGAGCTCCCGGTTCGGCTGCGGCAGTCCCGCTCCGCACTACTGCTGATCTTTTTCGTCCACGGCGCGGTCTTCGCCCTGCTGGTCACCCGTATCCCGGCGATCCAGGACCGGTACGGCCTCAGCGACGCCGAGCTGCCGCTGTTCCTCGCGGCGGTCCCGGTCCTGGCCGGCGTCGGCACGGTCACCGCCTCGCGGGTGGTCCGCCGGGTCCCCTCGTCCCTCGTGGTGAGGGTCGTCCAGCCGGGGATCTGCCTGGCGCTCGCCGGGGTCGGGGCGGGCCAGGCCGTCTGGCAACTCGCCGTGTGCCTGGTGGCCTTCGGGCTGCTGGTGGGCGCCATGGAGGCCAGCCTGAACATGACCGGCGTGGGGATCCAGCGCGGCTACGGCCGCAGCATCATGCTGGGCTTCCACGGCGCCGCGAGCCTCGGCGGCATCCTCGGCGCCGCCCTGTCCTGGGCCGGCGCCCACTGGCACCTTTCGCTGTTCACCGTGTTCGCCTCCTCGGTCGTCATGCTGCTCCCTGCCGCGGTGGCGGCCGGCCCCCGCCTCGACGTGCGCCCGGACGGGCCGGGTGCCGGGAGCGGCGCTCCGTCCACCGCCCCGACCGCCGCCGGGACGCCCGAGGCGCGGCCGGGCGGCCGGCGTGGCGTCCCCTGGAAGCCGCTGCTGCCGCTCTGCCTGATCATGGCGGTGTCCGTCGTCGCGGACTCCACCGCGACCAACTGGAGCGCCAAGTTCCTGGAGGACACCCTCCACAGCTCGGAGGCGATGGCGACCGTCCCGTACGGCCTCTACATGGTGGCCACCCTGCTGGGCCGCGCGCTCGGTGACGGCTGGGTGCAGCGGTGGGGCGCGGCGGCCGTGGTGCGGGCGGGCGCCGTGCTCGCCGCCCTGGGGTTCGCCGTCGTCGCCGCGGCGCCGGAACCCCTGACCGCCGTCCTCGGTTTCGCCGTGCTCGGTGTGGGGCTGTCCGTGATCATCCCCCAGGCCCTCGTGATCGGCGCGCAGCGGCTGCCGGGGGCCGAGGACACCGCCGTGGCACGCGTCAGCCTCTTCAACTACGTGGGATTCCTGATCGGCCCACCCCTGGTCGGGGCCGTCGGAGCGGCCGTCTCCTACCGCGCGGCCATGTGCGTGCCGCTGCTGCTGGTGCTGTGCGTCCTGCTGGTGGCCCGTTCCCTGGCCGCGCCTAAACCGGCCGACTCCTCCGCCCGCGCCCCGCGTCCCGAGGCGCCCAGGACCACTGTCGGCTGACGGCGCCCGCGCGTCCCCCGGCGCGGCGCCCACCCGGTCGTGCCCCGGCTGCCCGAACGGCAGCCGGGGCACGAGCGTTCCCGCTCCACCCCGCGCGCTGACACCCAGTCTCGTCCTCCCGCCCCCGCCCCGAGCCCGCCCCCGGTCTTTAGTCGGGCCAAAGCGTCAGGGCCGACGATCCCGGCAGGGCGGATCCCAGGAGCCCGGCCGTGCGGCCCGGCTGCCCGGTCATCCATGGGTGAGCCAACCGACGATGGGAGAACCATGCGCTGGGAAAGCGTTTACGTGGCGGGGACGGGGGCCTGGCTCCCCGAACCGTTCTCCGCCCGCGCCGCCGTGGAGGCGGGTGACTACGACCCCGAGCAGTTCGAGGCGGACGGCCTGCTGTCCGTCCGGGTGGCCGGTGAGGACGTCCCGCCCCCCGACATGGCGGTGCAGGCCGCCACCACCGCGCTCAAGCGGTCCGGTCTCGCCCCGGAGACCGTGCGTCTGCTGCTGCACAACTACGTCTGGTTCCAGGGCCAGACCATGTGGCCCGTGGCGTCCTACGTCGCCGACCACGCCGTCCACTGGGGCGTACCGGCGTTCGAGGTGAAGCAGGAGTGCAACGCGGCCGTCGGCTCGCTGGAGCTGGCCGCCCGGCAGCTGACCACCGAACAGGACGAGGCCGCGGTGGTGCTCACCACCGCCGACCGCTTCGCCGAGCCGCTCATCCACCGCTGGAGCGCGGAGGCGGGCCTCGTCTACGCCGACGGCGGCACCGCCCTGGTCCTCTCCAACCGCGACGGCTTCGCCCGCGTCCTGTCGACCGTGACCCGCGCCGACAACCGCATGGAGGCGCTGGCCAGGGGAGCGGGCCTCACCCCGCTGCCCACCCAGGAGCCGTACGAGCACGCCGAACGGTTCGCCCACTACCTGCGCTCCCGCGGCGGCAACATCCGCGAGGCCACCGACCGGCTGGTCGCCATGGTCAAGGGCGCCGTCGACGACGCCCTGGCCGAGGCCGGGACCACCCCGGACGAGCTGGCCCACGCCGTCATCCCGACCGGCGGCCGCAGCAAGATGCAGTGGCAGGCCGAGCAGCTGCTGGGGGTGCCCGAGGAGCGCACCACCTGGGAGTTCGGCCGCCGCACCGGACACCTCGGCGCCGGCGACCAGTTCGCCGCGCTGAACGACCTCGCCGAGACCGGCGCACTGCGCCCGGGCGACCGCGTGCTGATGCTCTCCGCGGGCCCCGGCACCGCCAGTTGCGCCGTCCTGGAGATCCTCCGCACACCGGGCTGGACGACCCCGGCCGCCGACCCGCAGACACCCGAGGAGCAGCGATGACCGCGACCGTGATCGGAACCTTCCCCGGCACGGCACTGATCGACAACGCCGTGGGCACCGACACCGCCCCCCGGGTCGACAACGCCGCGGAGGTGTTCCTCACCGCCGCCGCCACCCGGCACCCCGACGCCCCCGCCGTGCGGGACCGCTACGGCGTGTGGACGTACGCCGAACTCGACGCCGCCGCCGACTCCTTCGCCAGGGAACTGCACCGCCGCGGCATCCGCCCCGGCGACCGGGTGCTCGCGCGCGTCGACAGCGTCAAGGAGTTCACCGCCCTGCTCTACGGGACCTGGCGCAGCGGCGCCGTCCTGGTGCCGATCAACCCGGGCATGAAGGCCTTCCACCTCCAGTCGGTGATCGCCGACGCCGAACCCTCGCTGATCGTCGTCCAGGACGCCGAGCGCGACGGTGCCGACGGCCTGAGCTGGCCGTCCGAGGTGCCGGTCGCCGTCGTGTCCGAGCTGGACCTGTCCGGTCCGGCCGACCCGGACGCCCGTACCCAGACCGAGGTGCCCGCCGACCGGCTCGCCCTGCTCATCTACACCTCGGGCAGCACCGCGGCGCCCAAGGGGGTGGCCTGCCCGCACGGGCCCGTGGCGTTCGCCGCCCGCGCCATCCAGGCCCGGCTGAACTACCGCCCCGACGACATCGTGCTCACCGCCGTCCCGCTCTCCTTCGACTACGGCCTCTACCAGGTCTTCCTCAGCGCGCTGGCCGGCGCCGAACTGCTGCTGTCGGGCCCCGCCGACCACGCCCGGCTGCTCGGCTTCGCCCGGGACCACGGCGCGACCGTCGTGCCCCTCGTGCCGTCGCTCGGCGAACTCCTCGTCAAGCTCGCCTCCCGCGACCCGCGGCCCACCCGGATCCGCCTGTTCACCAACACCGGCGCCGCCCTCAACGCCCCGCTCATCGCCACCCTGCGGGAGACCTTCCCCGGCGCGTCGGTCGCCCCCATGTACGGCACCACCGAGTGCAAGCGGATCACCATCCTGGAGCCCGACGGCGACCTGGCCCGCCCCGGCTCGGTGGGGCCCGCGCTGCCCGGCACCGAGGTGCTCGTCGTCGACGACGACGGCCGGCCGCTGCCGACCGGGGAGACCGGCGAGATCGTGGTGCGCGGCCCGCATGTCATGGCCGGCTACTGGCGGGCCCCGGAGCAGACCGCGCTGCGCTTCCGGCCCGGCGCCGACGGCGGCCCCGTCACCCTGCACACCGGTGACTACGGCCGGCTCGACGCGGACGGCCACGTCTACTTCCAGGGCCGCAGGGACGACCTGTTCAAGCGGCGCGGCTCACGCATGAGTTCCGTCGAGATCGAGGCCGCCGTCCTCGACATCGACGGCGTCCGGGAGGCGGCGCTCCTCGTCCCCGAGGAGGACCGCGACATGGTCCTGTTCGTCGTCGGCGAGACCCCGGACGTCACCGGCGAGCAGGTGCTGGCCCGGCTCGGCGACCGTCTGGAGCCCGCCAAGGTGCCGGACGTCTGCCACATCCTGCCCGCGCTCCCGCTCACCCCCAACGGCAAGACCGACCGCAAGGAGCTGCGCCGACGGCTCATGGAGGGCACCGATGGCAACTGACCACGACCGCACCGGGCACCCCGCCGACGACCTGACGGCCCGCCGGCTCGTCGAGCAGTACGGCAGCCCCCTCTACATCTACGACCTGGCCCGCGTGCGCGCCTCCCTGGAGGACCTGCGGGCCGCCCTGCCCCAGCCGTGCCGCGTCTACTACTCCCTGAAGGCCAACTCCCATCCCGATCTCGTCGCCGAGCTGCGCCGGGGCGGGGCCCGCGCCGAGGTCACCTCGCGCGGGGAGCTCGCCGCGGCCCTCGAAGCGGGCCACCCGGCGGCGGAACTGATGTACTCCGGCCCCGGCAAGGTGCCCGCGGAGCTCGACGAGGCGATCGCGGCGGGGATGCGCACCTTCTCCGCCGAGTCCTTCGGCGACCTGGAGCGGATCGGCGCCGCCGCCGACGCCCACGGGGTCACCGCGGACTGCGTCCTGCGGATCAACGCCGCCGGGGCGCCCGGCCAGGCCGGGCTGCGGATGACCGGCGGCCCCTCCCAGTTCGGCTTCGACCTCGACGACCTGGCCGAGCACGGGGCGAGGCTCCTGGTGAAGGGCGTCCGGATCGTCGGGATGCACTTCTTCCCGCTCACCAACTCCCGCGACGAGGACGGCCTCATCGCCGAACTCGCCCAGAGCGTGCGCACCGCCGCCCAGCTCCGGGAGGAACTCGGCATCCCCCTGCACCTGCTGGACCTCGGCGGAGGCTTCGCCGCCCCGTACGCGAACCCCGGCGAGCGGCCCGTGTACGGCAGGCTGCGCACGGTCCTGACCGCCGTGCTCGACGAGCACCTGCCGGGCTGGCGGGACGGCGAACCGGTCATCGCCTTCGAGTCCGGGCGCTATCTCATCGGCGACAGCGGCCGACTGGTGGTCACCGTCACCGACGTGAAGAACAGCCGCGGCAGCACCTACGCGGTCCTCGACTCCGGCATCAACCACCTGGGCGGCCTGTCCGGCCTCGGCCGGCTGCTGCCCCTGAACGCCCAGCCGCTCGCGGACACCGGCCGGGCGGCCGACGAGCCCGCCGACCGCGAGGCGGCCACCGTGACCCTCGCCGGCCCGCTGTGCACCCCCGCCGACATCCTCGCCCGCGCGGCCGAACTGCCGGGGCTGCGCGCGGGCGACCTGCTGGCCTTCCCCAACGTGGGCGCCTACGGGCTCTCCGCGAGCCTGCTCGGTTTCCTCGGCCACCCGGCGCCCGCCGAGATCGTCGTGGACGGCGGCGAGACCGTCTCCGCCACCCGCCTGGACTTGCGGCGCCACACCGTCGCCCCCCACACCGGATCCCGTACGGAGGACCTCACCACCATGACCGAGACGACCACTCAGGCGGCGCCCGCCGCGGCGGACGAACCGGCCGCCCCCTGGGACGCGACGTTCGAGGCGCTGCTGCTGGAGGCCCTGCCCCGGCTCGCCGCCAAGGGCGAACTCCAGGCCGACAGCAGCCTCAAGGCGGCGGGCCTCGACTCGCTCGCGATGGTGGAGGTCCTGGTCCGCGTGGAGGAGACGTACGGCATCGCCGTACCCGACTCCGAGCTGATGGCCGACACCTTCGCCACCCCCGCCTCCCTGTGGCGTGTGGTGGCCGCCCTGCGGGAGCAGTCCGTCGGCTCGGCCTGACCGCCGGCGACCGGAGAGGAGACCTCATGCAGTGGGAAGGTGTGTACGTCGCCGGGACGGGGGTGTGGCTGGGCGAACCCGAGGACGCCCGGTCGGCCGTGGAGTCCGGCGCGTACGACGCGGAGCAGTACGCGGCGGACGAGATCGTCTCCGTCTCCGTCGCCGACGAGTCCATGGCCCCACCGGACATGGCCGTCCACGCCGCGACGACCGCGCTGAAGCGGTCCGGGGTGGACGCCTCCGACGTGGAGCTGCTGATCCACAGCGGCATCTGGTTCCAGGGCGTCGAGATGTGGCCCGCCGCCTCCTACGTGGCCGGCCACGCGCTCGGCCGGGGCGTGCCCGCGTACGGGCTGGAGCAGGAGTGCAACGGCGGCCTCGGCGCGCTGGAGATGGCCGCCCGCCAGGTCGCCGCGCGCCCGGGCACCGGAGCCGCGATGGTCACCACCGCGGACCGTTTCGGGGCGCCCCTGGTGCGCCGCTGGAGCAGCGAGCCCGGATTCGTCTACGGCGACGGCGCCACCGCGCTGCTGCTGTCCGCGCGGGGCGGCTTCGCCCGTCTGCTGTCCACGGCCACCGGCGCCGACAACTCCCTGGAGGCCGTGGTGCGGGGCCCCGGACTGCGCCCCCTGCCGTCCGGTGAACCGCTGGACCTGCTGGGCCGGGTGGGGCACTACATGCGCACCCACGGCGGTGTCCGGGAGGCCACCGAGCGGGTCGCGGCGGTGGTGAACGGCGTGGTGGACACCGTGCTGGCCGACGCCGGCATGGCCAGGACGGACGTCGACCGGGTGGTGACCCTCTCCAGCGGACGCAGCCGGCTGGAGTGGCAGGTGCCGCAGCTGCTTTGCATCCCCGTGGAGCGCGCCACCTGGGAGTTCTCCCGCACGGTGGGTCACCTGGGCGCCGGCGACCAGATCGCCGGCTTCAACGACCTGCTGGAGCGGGGGGAGTTGGCCGCGGGCGACCGGGTCCTGTTCGTCGGCGGCGGCTCCGGGTTCAGCTGCACCTGCGCCGTCGTGGAGATCATCGACGCACCGCGGTGGGAGCCCTTCCGCGGCGGCGGGCGGTGACGGGCCGTCCCACGCGTGAGCGGGTGCGCGGGCGGGCAGGATCCGCCCGCCACCTGCGGCTTCAGCGGCGCTCCAGCGGCCCGCCGCATACTGCGTTGTTCGATCGCTCGTGACGTACGGCCGGGCCGGTCCCCACGGCCGGCACGGCCGATCCGGCCGTACGCCTCGACACCGAGGAGAAATACATGGTGATGACCGATTCCACCGGCGCCACGAGGAGTTCCACCCCCGTGCCGCTCCGCGTCGCCTGGGGCGTGCTGGCGGCCTTCCTGCTGCTCTGGGACGTCTTCGAGGTGGTCAAGCACATGGGCTGGGTGATCCCGGGGGCCGCCCTCGGCGCCGTCCTGCCCTTCCTCCCCCGGCTCGCCGGGCTGGGCCAGGCCCATGAGCCGGGTCAGCTGGCTCCCCGGGCCGTCCCCCTCCACAACATCCTCAACCTGGCCCTGATCCCGTTCGCGATCATGGTCGTCTTCACGTTCGTCGGGGACGCCCCCGAGGACATCGCGGCCCCCTTCACCTTCGGCATGAGCTGGCTCACCTCCATCGCGTTCGTCCGCGCCCTCGGCTTCGGCCTGCGGACACCGGAGGGCTGGCAGCGCTGAACCGGCGCCAGGTCCCAGGCCCGCAGCCCTTCCCCCGGGGCAGCGGGCCTGTTCCATGCCCCGGGCCCGCGCCCGGTCCGGTACAGGGAGCCTTTATCGCTGCACAAGGCGGTCCTGCGACTGTCGGCTGACAGCCCGACATGTCTGTGAACCGAAGTAGCCCTGGAGGCCACACGATGGACACCGCCTCAGTGCCCCCCGCCGGGACCGGGACCGATAGCGAGACCGAGTACGAGTACCCCTTCCACCGCCCGTCCGCGGTGGAGGTGCCCCCCGTCTACGAGGAGCTGCGCGCCAAGTGCCCCGTGGCCAAGGTGAGGCTGCCCAGCGGCGACGAGGGCTACGTCGTCAGCCGGTACGACGACGCCCGCGTCGTGCTGGCCGACCCCCGGTTCAGCCGGGCGGCGATGCTGGACGAGGGCGCGCCCCGCCTCACCGCGGCCCCGCCCATGCCGGGCAGCCTGTTCACCATGGACGCGCCCGAGCACACCCGGGTGCGCAGGCTCGTCTCCCGCGAGTTCACCGCACGACGTGTGCAGAACCTCCGCCCGCGCATCCAGCAGATGACCGACGAACTGCTGGACGAGATGGAGAAGCTGTCCCCGCCGGTCGACCTCAACCCGGCCTTCGCGTTCCCGCTGCCGGTGATGGTCATCTGCGAACTGCTCGGCGTGCCCTTCGAGGACCGGGACCGCTTCCGCGGCTGGTCCGACGCGTTCGTCTCCCTCACGGCGCACACCGCCGAGGAGGTGATGGAGCAGCGGATGTCGATGGTCCAGTACCTCGCCCAGCTGGTGCAGCGCAAGCGCGAGGAGCCCGCCGACGACCTCATGAGCGCCCTGGTCGCCGTGCACGACGAGGACGGTGACCGGCTGAGCGAGCACGAGCTGATCACCATGGGCATCACCCTGCTGGTCGCCGGACACGAGACCACGGTCAGCATGATCGGCAAGTGCGTCCTGACCCTGCTGCGCCACCCCGAGCACCTGGCCGCCCTGCGGGAGCGCCCGGAGAGCATCGACCAGGTGGTGGAGGAACTGCTGCGCATCAACCCCATCGGTGACGGCGGCCCGTTCCGCATCACCCTGGAGGACGTCGAGATCGCCGGCACCACCATCCCCAAGGGCAGCGGTGTCATCGCGGCGGTCGCCTCCGCCAACCAGGACCCGGAGCGCTTCGGGGCGGACTCCGGCGCCTTCGACCCGGCGCGGTCCTCGGCCGGCGCCCACCTGGCGCTCGGCCACGGCGCGCACTTCTGCCTGGGCGCGGCCCTCGCCCGCGCGGAGCTTCAGATCGCCGTCTCCTCGCTGATCCGCCGCTTCCCCCGGCTGGCCCTGGCCGACGACGTCGACAACCTCAGCCTCACCAGCGGCATGATGGTGCACGCCCTGAGCCGGATGCCCGTCACCTGGTGACCTCCGCCGGTGTCACCGGCAGACAGACCGCTGCCCGGGTCCCTTCCGAGGGACCCGGGCAGCGGTCTGTGGTGGGCGCTCCGCGCTCAGGGGCGGCCGGCCGGCTGCCGCACCACGCGCGGGGCCACGACCGGCCCCGGCCCCTGCACCTGGAAGTACGCCCTGGCCAGCACCTTCTGCTGGAGCGCACGGTTGCGGTCCACCACCCGGTACAGGGACCGGCGGGCCAGACCGCCGAGCCGCCCGTCGAGCGCGAACAGCCGCTCCTGACGGAGCTGGAGCGCACGGGAGCGGCGTACGGCCTCCTCCCGCGAGGACTGGAACGTCTCGCAGGCCCGGACCAGCGCGGCCGCGCTGTCGTCGGCGAGCGCCTCGCCGACCAGCGGCGCCAGCGTCACCGCGTCGATGATGGCGTGGTTGACGCCCTGACCGAGGATCGGGGTCAGGGTGTGCGCCGCGTCGCCCATGAGGACCAGACCGGGCATGGACCAGCGGGGCACCACCGTGGTGAAGATGTCCAGCATCGAGGTGTCCGACCAGGCCCGCACCTCCTTGCGCACGGTGTCCGACAGCTCCGGGGCGAGCCGGTCCAGCCGCTCGTGCAGCGCGCCCAACCCCTGGGCGCGCAGGTCCTTCAGACCTCCCTTCGGGATGTTGAGGCCCACCCGGACGCTGTCCGGATGGGTGGGGATGAACAGCCCGTGCTCACCGCCCCGGATACGGATGCGGTACGTGTGGCTGTCCCACTCCTCGGGGAAGGGCAGCCGCAGCCAGATGACGTCCCGGTCCAGCGGCTGCTTCTCGTACGCCAGCCCGGACATCTCCCGGACCTTGCTGAACCGTCCGTCGGCCGCGACCGTCAGCGCGGCCCGCACGACCAGCTCGCCGTCGGGGGTGCGGGCGCGCACACCGGTCACCGGGCCGCTGTCGCCCTGCTCCCTGAGCAGGCCGACGGCGGTGGCGGACTGACGCAGCGTGAAGCCCGGGTGTGCGCGCCCGGCGTCGGCCAGGGCGGACAGCAGAGCCGGCTGCGGCAGTTCGACCGGGTAGGGGTGGGGGTAGCGGAAGTCGGAGAAGTCGACGCTCAGCACGGTGCTGCCGGAGTCGACGATCTCCATGTGGTGCATCTGCGCGTAGGTTCCGTCGAGCCGGTCGAGCAGACCGAGCCGGTCGAGCAGCCACACCGAGTCCGGGGAGACCGACTCGCCGCGGAAGGACCGGTTGAAGTGCCCGCTCTGCTCCAGAACCACCACCGACACGGAACGCTTGGCCAGCTCCACGGCCAGAGTGAGCCCGGCCGGCCCCCCTCCGACCACGCACACCTGTGCGGTCAGCTCTGCTGTCATCGTTTTTGCTGCCTCTCCAGCGGAGTCATGGTCGGTCGATGGTGGGACCGCGGGCTAAAGCTCCCCTTGCAGCGACCGCTCCGCGCCCGACCACCCGGACACGCCCCTGACACCGGAGGACTCCACCCTGGTCTTCAGCGCGTCGGTGAGATGGCGGAACCCCTGCTCGGACGGCGTGATGATCGAATCCGTGAACGGCACCAGCAGCCCGCTGAACCGCTCCGTCTGCACCACGTGGGTGCCGCCGTCGCGCGGGATCAGCTCGAAGCTGTGCACCCCGTCGAAGACCCCGGGCACGCCCAGCCGGCCGCGCCAGCGCAGCAGCCGCCCCGGCTCGCTCTCCAGCACGGTCGGCCGGAACACCATCTCCTTCCCGCTGCCGGGCAGTCGGAAGCGCAGGGTGAGCCGGGCGCCCGGCTCGGCCCGGCCGGCGGCCTCGACGAGGAAGGGGTTCCACTCGTGGAACCGTTCGAAGTCGGTGAGCACCGACCACACCTGGTCGACGGTGCTGTGGATGTGCACGGCGGACGAGATACGGCGCATGACGTTCCTTCCGGGACGGACTGCGGTGAACACGGGCGCGACGAAGCGGCCCCGTGACGGTCGTGCGGACGAAGAAGGGGGCAGGGGCGGGAGGCGGCGGGACCGGGACCGGGGCGGCCGGAGTCCCGGCGGCGGGGCAGGGCGCGCCGTGAAGGGCCTCGGGAGGCCGACGCTACCGGCCGGACCCGGACCGGCGCGGTCCGCGGGCCTCCGGCTCTAGCGCGACCTTAGCGCCGGTCAGCAGGGTCCCCTCCGGACGCTTCAGTGAGAATCCAGCGCCCTGCCCGACGCTTGGCGTACGCGTCCCGCCCCCCCACGGGCGCGAAGGAAGGAAAACCCATGTTCTCGGCTCTGGGCTCGGCCCTGCACCGCCGGCGGATCGTCGTGCTCCTGCTGACCCTCCTGGTCACCGCCCTGGCCACGGTGTACGGCGGCACCGTGGAGGAGAAGCTCTCCAACGGCCTGTCCGACTACGACGATCCGGGCGGCGGCAACGTCGCGGCCCGCGAGATCATCGAACGGGCCACCGGCATCGACCCCCAGCAGGGCCACCTGCTGCTGGTCCGCACCGACGGGCGGCTCGCCAAGGACACCGCCCCGCCGAAGGCCGTCACGGCCGCCGCGGAGCTCCTGCGGTCCCGCCCCGAGGTCGAGCAGGTGCTCAACTACACCTCCCCGGACGGCGCCGCGCTCATCTCCCGCGACGGACGCAGCACCGTGGTCGTCGGCGCCACCGGCTCCATGACGGACCAGGAGAGCGCCCGGGCCGTGGAGGGCCTCCAGAAGGCCATCGACGACGATCCCACCCTGCGCGGCCGCACCTGGCTGGGCGGCGCCACACCCGGTCACGTCCAGGTGGCCGAAGTGTCGGGCACCGACCTGGGGCAGGCCGAGCTCCTCGCCACCCCGGTGATCCTCGTGGTGCTCTTCCTGGTCTTCCGCGGACTGGTCGCCGCGCTGATCCCCCTGCTGGGCGGCATCGTCTCGCTGCTGCTCACCATGGCGGGCCTGCGCGTCGCCACCGAGTTCATGAACGTCTCCACCGGCGCGACGAGCCTCGCCTTCGCCCTCGGCCTCGGTCTGTCCATCGACTTCGGACTGCTGCTCGTCTCCCGCTACCGCGAGGAACTCGCCGAGCGCGGACCGGGCGCCGAGGCCGTCTGGCGGACCGTCGCCACCGCCGGCCGCACCGTGCTGTTCAGCGCCCTCACCGTGGCCGCGGCCCTCGCCGCCCTGATCGCGTTCCCGCAGCCCTATCTGCGGTCCATGGGACTGGCCGGCGTCATCACCGTGGTGTCCGCGGCCCTGTTCGCCCTCCTCGGACTGCCCCCGCTGCTCGCCCTGCTGGGCAATCGGATCAACTCCCTCGCCCCGCGCCGCTGGCAGCGTGACTCCGGTGCCGCCCGCGCCACCGAGGGACGCTGGTACCGCGTCGCGCAGGCCGTGATGCGCCGCCCCGCCGTCTTCGCGCTCGCCGCCACGGCCGTGCTGCTGCTCATCGCCTCGCCGATCCTGGGCGTGCGCTTCACCGGAGTGGACCCCACCCTCCTGCCCGAGGAGACCAGCGCGGGCCGGGTGGCCGCCGTGCTCGACGAGGACTACGACGCGAGGGCCACCTCGCCCCTGCAGATCGTGCTGGAGACCGACGGCGCCCCGGACACGGCTCGGCTCGCCGACTACACCGAGCGGATCGGCGCCGTCCCCGGCGTCAAGTCGGTGGGCACCCCCGTCGAACTCGACGACCGGTACTGGGAGATCGACGCCGTCCTCGCCGAGGACCCGCTGACCGACTCGTCCATGGACGCCGTCGAGGCCGTGCAGGACCTGGCCGCCCCGTACACCGCCCGGTACACCGGCCGGACCGCCGACTTCCTGGCGCAGCGTGAGAGCATCGCCGACGCCCTGCCCCTGGCCGGCGGCATCCTGGTCGTCGTCACGCTGCTGCTCCTGTTCGCCTTCTCCGGCTCGGTGGTGCTGCCGCTGAAGGCCCTGCTGATGAACCTGCTGTCGACCGGCGCCGCCTTCGGTTTCCTGGTGTGGGTGTTCCAGGACGGCAACCTCGGCTTCGCCCCGCAGACCGGGCTGGAGGCCACCACGCCCGTCCTGGTCTTCGCGCTCGCCTTCGGCCTGTCCACGGACTACAACGTCTTCCTGCTGAGCCGTATCAAGGAGGCCAGGGCCCAGGGCCTGGACAACCGCGAGGCGGTCGCCCAGGGTCTGTCCCGCACCGGCGGGATCGTCACCTCGGCCGCGGTCCTGTTCTGCATCCCGGTGGGCGCGCTCGCGATGTCCCGGCTGGTGTTCATCCAGGAACTGGGCCTCGGCGCTGCGTTCGCCGTCCTCATCGACGCGACGGTGGTACGCGCCTTCCTCGTCCCCTCCCTGATGGCCCTCCTCGGCGCGGCCAACTGGTGGGCCCCGTCGCCTCTGCGCGCACTGCACCGGGCCCTGCGCCTCGACCGGATGGAACACGCCGCCGAGGACACGCCCGCGTCCACCCCGGCCCCCGACAGGACGGCCGCACCCGTCGGCTGACACCACCCCCTCCACCACTGCCACCACCGTCCCGACACGACGAAAGGCCGTCCGCCATGCCGAAGGTCACCCAGGCCCACCGGGACGCCCGCCGGCGGCAGATCCTGGACGCCGCCCGCACCGTGTTCGCGGAGAAGGGATTCGCCCAGTCCTCCACCGGTGACATCGTGGCGCGCTCCGGACTGTCCGCCGGTGCGCTCTACCACTACTTCCCGAGCAAGGACCATCTGATCCAGGCCGTGTGCGAGGACGCGATCCACACGGCTCTGGACGACGTCACCTCGTCGAGCCTGCCCGAGTCGCCGGAACGCGTCCACGGCAGCTGTGACGGGCGGGAACACGCGCGGCTGATGGCGCAGATCTGGGGCGAGGCGGCCGTCTCGCCCCGGCTGGCCGAACGGGTCCGCCACCACCTGGCGACGGCACACGCCAAGGCCACCGACCTCATCCGCGTGGAACGCACCGTCCACGGCGTCCCCGCCGACCCGGACGCCACCGGAACGGCCCATGTCCTCCTGGCCCTCCTCACCGGCTACACCCTGCGCCTGGCCATGGGCGACGAGGAGAGCCCCGACGCGTTCGTCCGGGCGATAGACACGATCATCAAGACCCCCTGACCACCGACCCCGCTGCACGGCCCCCGCGCCACCGCCCCGCGTACGGGGATCGGCCGGGGGCCGTGGGGTGAACAGATGGACATGGGGTCGGCCGGGGTAGGTCCGGCGGGCCGCCGGTGCCCGCGTACGGGCGGGTTGGTCGGCAGCCGTGGCAGCGGAGGCAGTCGGGCGGCACTGCGAAATCTCCGCACCCCCACCGCGTCCGTCCTGGACCCGCGTCCCCCGGCCGCCGCCGACGACCGCCTCCGCGACGCCGTCGGGGGCCTCCCTCGCCGACCCGTCGGCCACCCCTGCAACGCCGGAGCCGGGGCCGGGTTGCGGCCGGCCAGGGCCCCAGGGCGAGCCGACTCTCGTGGGGCCACCAGCCGTTCGTGGGCGTTAACCCCCGTCCGCATCGGTCAACCCCCGTCCGCGCGGTCAACCCGCGGCCGTGTCGGTCAACCCGCCGTCGTCGGGGTCAGTCCCAGGTCCACCGCGGCCTTGCGCAGGGCGTCCGTCACCGCTGCGATCAGGGGCTCGGGGCCTGTGCGGGAGGCCCGGTGGACCGCGGCGACGCGGCGGTGGCCCGCCACGGGTGCCGACGGAAGGGCGATGGTCTCGGCGGGGGCGTCGGCGAGGGCCAGCGCCGGGACGACGGCGGCGCCGAGCCCCGCCCGGACCAGGGCGAGGACGGTCGGGAACTCCCGGCCGACATGGGCGCGCCGCGCGGTGAAGCCGTACTCCGCTGAGATGCGCTCCAGGGCGCGCCCGCACGCGGTGTCGGACGGCGCCGCGACCCAGGGCCGCTCGGCGAGGTCACGCACGGAGCGGGGCGGCGGCGACCAGTCCGCCGGAGTGATCACCCGGTACGCGTCGTCCGCGACGGGCGTGGACGCCAGGTCGCGCCACTGCTCGTCCGGGTCGGGGTCCGCGCCGTCGTACTCGACGACGAGCACGTCCAGACCGCCGGTGCGCAGCTCCCGCAGGGCATCGGGGCCCTCCGCCTCGATGACGCGAGGCTCCAGGCCCGGATGGGTGCGGGCGAGGGCGGCGAGGGCCGGGACCAGGAGGTGGCACACCGCCGAGGAGAACGCGGCGACCGCCACCGGCCCGGTCGCCCGGCCGGTGAGTTCGGCGAGTTCACGGCGCGCCTCGGCCAGCTCCTGCTCGATGCGTTCGGCGCGTGCCGCCAGCAGCCGCCCCGCCGGGGTCAGCCCGGCCCGGCGGCGCGAGCGGTCCACCAGCGGACGGCCGACCTCCCGCTCCAGCTGCGCGAGATGCTGCGAGACGGCCGACGGCGTCAGATGCAGCACCTTCGCGGCGTCCACCACACCGCCGCGCAGCGCCACGGCGCGCAGGACGCGCAGGCGGCGGGGGTCGAGTTCCATAAGCCGCACTGTAGCTCCGCTTCAGTAATCCTTGCTTGTGGTGAAGTACCACTGCATGGAGGATCGGTTCATGAGCGAGAACGACGAGCAGTGGCGGATTCGGTTCGACGCCGAGGTGACCTTCGGCAACGGCGGTGGACTGCGGACGCAGGGCTTCATGCTGGACGTGCCCGGACCGGAGATCGGCGACGGGGAGCTGGCCGAGCTGTTCGTCCGGCATCTCGGGCTGCTCATGGTGGACGAGGTGCACGTCAGTGGCCGGGAGGCGGTGCGGGAGCCGCACAAGGGGTCGCGCGGCACGAGCGGCGAGGGCCGCAGGACCGTGGACGGCACGGAGAGCGGCGCGCGCGAGGCGGGCGCCGTGCCCGGGGCGGACGGTGGGCCCAGAGGGGAAGGCCGCCGGATCGTCGACCTCAGCCACACCATCCGGCACGGGATGACCACGTACCCCGGACTGCCCGGCCCCGAGATCGGCGAGCACCTGACACGGGACGCGTCCCGCGACCACTACGCGCCCGGCACCGAGTTCGCCATCGGTCGCATCGCGATGGTCTCCAACACGGGCACCTACCTGGACAGCCCCTTCCACCGCTTCAGCGGCGGACACGACCTGGCCGGGCTGCCGATCGGCACGTTCGCCGACCTCGACGGCCTCGTCGTCCGCGTGCACGACGCCGGACGCCGGGCCGTGGACCGGGCGGCGCTGCTGCCGTACGACGTCACGGGGCGGGCCGTACTGATCCACACCGGGTGGGACCGGCACTGGGGCACCGAGCGGTACGGCCACGGCCACCCCTACCTGACGGAGGACGCCGTGGCCTGGCTGGTGGACCGGGGGGCGGCCCTGGTCGGCATCGACTCCCTCAACATCGACGACACCGACGACGGCACCCGCCCCGCCCACACCGGGCTCCTCGCCGCGGGCATCCCCGTCGTGGAGCACCTGCGCGGCCTGGAGCAACTCCCGCCACAGGGCTTCCGCTTCCACGCCGCGCCACCGGCCGTCGAGGGAATGGGCACGTTCCCCGTGAGGGCGTACGCACTCCTCGACGCCACGGGGGACGACGGCCAGACCGAGGACGGTCGCTGAAATACCGGGTGTGCGGGGCGGTGCGGGATGCCTAGGCTGAGCCGGTGACCGCCCTCGACATCCAGCACGTGGACGGTGCCGCAGGCGACGAGCAGCTCGAAGCCTGGCGGTACGTCCACAACACGATCATCCCCGCGCACGTCCTCTCCCTGGACGACGTCCGTGAGCGCGCCATCCGCAACCACCTGGAACTGGCCTATGCGGACGGCGAGTTGATCGGCAACTCCACGGTCCGCCCGCCCGGCGGCGACGACGCCACGGCCGTGGTCATCGCCCGCGTCCTCGCCGGGCACCGCGGCCGCGGACACGGCGGGCACCTGTACGAACGCGCCCTCCTGAAGGCACGCGAGCTGGGCGCCCGGGTCATCGAGACCTGTGTCCTGGAATCGAACGAGACCGGCCTCCGCTTCGCCGGGAAACACGGCTTCGTACAGATCGACCGCTACCGACTGGACGGCGACCCGGCCTGGTGGATCGACCTGCGGCTGGCCGGGTAGCCCCGCCCGCGGAGCGGTCCGGCCGCCGGGCTCACAGGGCGCCCGCGAGGTCCAGCGCCGCCACGTAACCGAAGGTCATCGCGGGCCCGATCGTCGAGCCGGCCCCCGCGTAACTGCGGCCCATCACCGCGGCGCTGGCGTTGCCCGCCGCGTACAGGCCGCGGATCACCGAGCCGTCCGGGCGCAGCACACGGGCGCGGGCGTCGGTGAGGAGCCCGCCCTTCGTGCCGAGGTCGCCGGGGACGATGCGCAGGGCGTAGTACGGCGGCAGCCACAGCGGCGCCAGACAGGAGTTGGGCTGCACGGACGGGTCCGTGTAGTAGTGGTCGTAGGCGCTGTCGCCGCGCCCGAAGTCGGTGTCGTCGCCCTGCCGGGCCAGGGAGTTGAAGCGGTCGACGGTGGCGCGCAGCGCGCCCGCGGGGACCCCGATCGCCGAGGCGAGCGCGTCCAGCGACCACGCCTTGTGGACGGCCCCCGCGTCGTACCAGTCGGCGGGGAACGGGAACGTCGGCACGATGTCCTTGAACAGGTACCGGTTGCGGTAGTTCTGGTCGACGATCAGCCAGGCCGGGATGTGCCGGGCGGCCGGGGTGTCGCGCTCGTACATCGTGTGGACGACATCGCTGTACGGCCCGGCCTCGTTGACGAACCGGGCGCCCGCCGCGTTCACCAACAGCCCGCCGGGAAGCGTGCGTTCGGCGAGGCAGAACCACGGCTGCCCCGGTGTGGCGATGGCCGGCCCCCACCAGGCGTCGTCCATCAGCGCCACGTCGGCGCCCGCGCGCTGCCCGGCGCGGATGCCGTCGCCGGTGTTCTCCTTGGCGCCCACGGACCAGTGGGCGACGGGCGGCTCCTGGTACTGCTCGCGCATGGCGGCGTTGTGCTCGAAGCCGCCGGAGCCGACGACGACGCCGCGTCGGGCGCGCAGCAGCCCGGGGGTGCCGGCGCGGGTGACGACGGCCCCGGTGACCGCCCCGTTCTCGATGTGCAGGTCGGTGAGCGGGGTGTCGAGCCACACCGGGACGTCGGCGGAGAGGAGCCCGGCGCGCAGTCCGCCCGCGAGGGCCTGGCCCATGGTGAGCGGCTTCTGCCCGAGCAGCGCGGCCTTGGTGCCCCGCGCGAGGCACTCGGTGGCGACGGCGAGCCCCTTGGCGCTCACGGCGGTCAGGGCGAGCCACTTGTAGTCGGCGCTGAAGACGACCATGCCGGGCGGGGTGGCCAGGTACGCCGGGTTCAGCCGGGCGAGTTCGGCGCCCAGCACGTTCCCGTCGAGCTGGTCGGGCTCGATGGAGCGGCCGTTCGGCAGACCGCCGGGCAGCTCCGGGTAGTAGTCGCTGTACCCCTCCATCCAGCGGAACCTGAGCGGGCTGTTCGCCATGACGAAGGAGAGCATGGCGGGGCCGTGGTCCAGGAACGCCTTCTGCCGGTCGGCCGGCACCTCGTCGCCGACCACGGCCGCGAGGTACTGGGCGGCCTTCGCCGGGGTGTCGGGCACACCGGCGGCCTTGATGACGCTGTTGTTGGGCAGCCAGATCCCCGCGCCGGAACGGGCCGCCGACCCCCCGAAGGTCGGCGCCTTCTCCACGACGACACAGCTCAGCCCCTTCTTGGCCGCCGTCAGCGCGGCGGTCATCCCGGCGGCACCGGAGCCGATGACGACGACGTCGTAGGTGCCGAGCAGGGGAGGGGCGGCAGCCGATTCCGCCGCGACGGCGGTACCGCCGAGCCCCCCGGCCGCCACGGCGGCCCCGGCACCGGCGGCGGCCCCGAGCACATGCCGCCGCGACGGGGTGGCGGCCGGTACGGTCGAACCTCTGTGGGGGTCCGCGCTCTTGGACATGCAGGTCGCTCCAGCCTGGTGAAGGGGTGGGTGGCCGTGCTGTTCGCCCGGCGGACACACGTCTGCCGTGTGTCCCGGGTGGGGTGCGGAGCCTCGAATCTGACGGGCGGGGATGGCGAAGTCAAGGCATGCGTCGGGCAGGATGTTCCGTACGAGAACGCGTCTCGCGCAGCCGTCGGCGTGGCGCACGACCCGGTGGCGGGCGCCGGGCCAGGAGGTGTCGGCACCGTGAGGCGCGCATGGCCGGAAGAGGTGCGTCGCCCGGCGCCCGCGCCGCCGTCACGCGCTCGAACCGTTTCGCGGGAAGGACGAACGGGAACGGTCCGGGCAGCGTGGTCCCGGTCCTGACGGACCGAGGGAGGGGGAGCGCTGTGCATGATCTCGCACGGGCACCGGACCATGTCCGGGCGCCCGACGGGCGGCTGCTCCGGGTCGAGTGCTCGGGGGATCCGGCAGGACGGCCCGTCTTTCTCTTCCACGGCATGCCGGGCAGCCGAGTCGGCCCCCGGCCGCGGCCGATGTTCCTCTACCAGCGGGGGACGCGCCTCATCAGCTACGACCGGCCCGGCTACGGAGGATCCGACCGCCGAATGGGGCGTCGCATCGTGGACGCGGTGGAGGACGTCACCGTCGTCGCCGACGCCCTCGGGGTGGACCGGTTCGCGGTGGTGGGCCGTTCCGGGGGCGCCCCGCACGCCCTGGCGTGCGCCGCCCTGCTGCCGCACCGGGTGACGAGGGCCGCGGCACTCGTCACCCTCGCGCCCCGTGACGCGGCGGGCCTGGACTGGTTCGCGGGCATGGCGCCGTCGAACGTGCGGGACTTCCGCTCGCTGCTCACCGACCCGCAGGGCTTCACCGACCGGCTGATCCCGCGTTCCGACGCGATCCGCTCCGACCCCGCCCGCCTGCTGGAGGACCTCCGCGCCGATCTCACCGACGACGACCGTCTGATCGTCTCCGACAACGGGATTCGCTCCATGCTGCTGCGCAACTACCACGAGGCGGTGCGGCTCTCCCCGTACGGATGGCTCGACGACGCGCTGGCGCTGACCTCGCCCTGGGGCTTCGACCCCGGTGAGATCCGGGTACCCGTGCTGTTCTGGTTCGGGGCGAAGGACGTCTTCTCCCCGGCGGCCCATTCGTCGTGGCTCGCCGAACGCGTTCCGCGTGCCACCGCCGTCCTGGAACCGGCCGCCGCCCACTTCGCCTCGCTTCGCGCCCTGCCGACGGTGCTGGGCTGGCTCCTCAAGGGGACACCCCTGCCCATGACACCGCCGGTCTGAGCCGGGCGGACGTCCGTGGAACACCGTCAGACCGCCAGTGGCTCCAGATCGCGGTAGATCCGGCGTTCCCGGGAGACGAGGTGGGAGATGCCGTTGCCCTCGCCCAACTGGCGACTCTGCCGGGTGAGTTCCGCGATCGTCTCCGCGCGCAGGCGCTCCGCCTCCTCGGTCCGGCCGAGCCGTCGCAGCGTCAGGGTGGAGTTGGCGACGACACCCAGCGCTTCGGGATGGTGCGGGCCGAGTACCTGTTGGAGCGCGGCCCGGGCCGGCTCCTCCAGCGCCCACGCCTCCTCGTACCGGCCCTGCTCGGCGCAGATGTTGGCGTAGTTGGCCTGGCAGAAGAGCGTGTGCGGATGCTGGTCGCCCAGCACGTCCCCCATCCGGTGCATCACGCGCTGGAACACCGCGTCCGCCTCCTCGACGTCCCCGCAGGCCCAGTGGTAGATGCCGAGGTTGTTGAGCGCGGCCTGAGTGTACGGATGCTCTTCCCCGGGCACCCGCACGTACTCGGCCAGCGCGGCCAGCGCGATCCGGCGTGCCTCCTCCCGCTTGTCGTCGGCGTACAGGTCCGCCGCCCAGTTCAGGTCGCAGGCCAGGGAGTCCGGGGTGTGGGCGTCGTACTGCTTGTGGTACTGCTCCCGGGTCGCCCGTGTCAGCGCCTTCGCGTTCGTGAAGTCCCCCGCTCGTCTCAGCGACACGGCAAGCGATTTGGCGCAGCTGAGGGTGCCGGGGAAGTTCTTGCCCAGCTTCCGTTTGTGTGCCTCGTACGCCTCCGACAGCAGGTCCACCGAGTCCGTGTACCGCCCCACCTCGCGCAGGTCACGGCCGAGACTCGTGGCGGATGACAGCGTGTACGGGTGGTCGGGGCCGAGGACGTCCTTGCGGCGGCCGTAGGTGTCCTGGTCGATGTCCCGGGCGTCGTCGTAGCGGCCGACCATCCGCAGCGCCAGCGCGAGGTTGTTCGCGGCGCTGAGCGTCCGCGGATGCGACTCGTGAAAGATCTGGCTGAACCCCTGGTGGGCGTCGCGGGCCAGCTCCACCGCGTTGCGGTACTCGCCGAGGGCCGCGTAGTCGCTGGCGAGGGACGAGGTGGTGATGTACGTGTGGGCGTCGGACGGGCCGAGGACGCGGCGCTGGTGTTCCACGAGGTCCTCGTCGATCGCCTTCGCCTCCACGAAACGCCCCTGGGAACGCAGGACGTTGGCGAGCTGGCCCCGCAGGTACAGGTGCTGCCGGTCGTTCTCACCGAGCGTCTGCCGCCAGTACGCCAGCAGTTCCTCGGCCAGGCGCTGGGCGTCCGGGAAGGCGCCGCGCTTCCAGAGGTAGCGGATGCGGTCGATGAGCAGCCGACGGGGTTCGACCTCGGTGCAGTCACGGATGTCCGAGGGACGCAGATGGGGCCAGATGCCCTCGAACAGCGGCCACGTCGCGGGGTCGTCGGTGGGCTCGTCGACGTCGGGGCGGGCGCCCGCCAGGACGGTGTGGACGACGTGCCGGGCGCGCCGCTGCTCGTCCACGGTGAGCTGGGAGCGGATCACGGCCTGGACCAGACGGTGGATCTGCACGCTGTTGCTGACCTGGTCGACCTTGGCGAGAGCCAGGCGGGCTATCTCCCGGATCACCCGCCCCAGCATCAGGTTCTCCTGGAGAGCGGGGTCGACCTTCCGGAGCTCGTCGCGCATCTCCTTGCTGTACAGCAGCCGGGAGGAGATCGGCTCGGGGGCCATGAACGCGCACAGCTGGAGGAGCCGCACCGAGGCGGGGGAACGTTCGGCCAGCCGGGCGATCGAGATGTTCCAGGTCGCGGCCACCGTCATCGGGTAGTCGGTGGGCTGGTTGAGGTCCAGGACGTGGGTGGTCTGCTCGGTGAGTTCGCGCAGGTACTCCTCCACGGGGGTGGCCGTCTCGGCGAGCCAGGCCGCCGCCTGCTCCACGGCCAGTGGCAGGTCACCGACCGCCTCCGCGACCCGGTCGGCCTCCTCGCTGCTCAGTCCGGGTGCCCGCAGCGAGAGATGTTCGATGCTTTCCTGACGCAGGAACACATCGACCGTCAGTGAGGCGCCCCGGTCGGCCCAGGACTGGTTGCGGGAGGTGACGAGGATGTGCCCGCCGCCGCCCATCGGGAAGAACGGCGAGAGCACTCCGGGGTCGTCCGCGTTGTCGAAGACCAGCAGCCAGCGCGTGGTCGGCACTCCCCGGGCCAGCATCTGTACCGCTTCCTGGCTGGCCAGCGCCATGTCGTCGCCGCCGGGCGCACCGATCCTGGAGCCGAGCAGGGCGAGCGAGTCCACGACGTTGTCGACATGCTCGGCGGAGATCCACCACACCAGGTCGTAGTCGGCCATGAACCGGTGCACGTACTCCAGCGCCAACTGGGTCTTGCCCACACCCCCGAGCCCGAACAGCGCCTGCGGGCGCGGCAGTACGACGGACATGCCGCCGCGGAGCTGCTCCCGCAGCTCGTCGAGGATGACGCCGCGCCCGGTGAAGGTGGTGTTGCGCTGGGGGGCGTTCCAGATGGCCGGTGTCCGGCCCGGGAAGCGAGGGTCGGACGCTCCGGTGGTCACGGGCTCCGCCCGCAGGCCCAAGGCCTCCAGGAGCGCCCTGGCACCGCCCGTCTCGTCCATGCGGTGCAGGTCGACCAGGTCCGAGGTATGGCCGGTCGGCCGGACGTCGTCCACGCGCGCGTGGGCGTGGACGGCGGCGGGGGCGTTCTGCAGGGTGGGGGTGAGGACGCGCCGCACCGACTCCGCGTTGCGGGACTTCTGGAAGGCGTGTGACAGCAGGAACAGCACACGGGTCTCCGCGGCGGGCCTCTCCCCGGGTTCGGTGGCCACCTCGTGCAGGGCCACCCGACAGCCGGCCCGTTTGAGCACACCTTCGGTCCACTCGGCCCACATGCGGTTCTCCGCCGCGTACGCCACGAGGACATGCACGGTCCGCGTCGCCGGAGACTGCCGTGTGAACGCCTCCAGACAGCGCAGCCGGAGCGGTTCGGGCACCGGCGGCAGCTGGGTGACCTCGCCGTCGGAGAGCACCGCAGTCAGCCGTTCGAAGGCCGACAGCAGGGAGTTCGCGATGCCGCTCTTGTCGCCGACGGTGGCGAGCGTCTCCTCGTACGCGTAGTACGGACGATAGGGGATCTCCACCGTGCCCCAGTACGTGGTCTGCTCCTCCGGGCTCAGCTCCTGCCCGTCGGCTCCCTTGGGCAGCCCGTCGAACTTCAGCCGGGCCAGCGCCCGCCCCGCGTCGACCTTCTCCTTCTCGCCCTCGTCGATCCGCATCGGGACGGGCAGGACCCGGATGTGCCGCTTGCGGTAGCCCATGGCCACGGTCTGCGCGACGGCGGCGGCGCCGTCCAGTGCCTGGCCGCTGAGCGTGAAGCAGTCGACGAGCACGTCGGGCATCTGGATCGTGCAGATGTCCGCGTTGTCGGACAGGCCCGTGCGGCTGTCGATGAGGACGTAGTCGTACGACGCCTTCATGTCGTCGCGCAGCGCGTCCAGGAACAGACCGCCGCCGAGCCGCTCGTAGAAGTTGTCCCACTCGAACGAGGAGACGGTCGCCGAGTACTCCCGGTTCTGGCGTCCGGCGGACAGGAAGTCGAGCGTGCCGCCGTCCGGGAAGGACAGGCCGAACCGCTCGGGTTCGAGGGAGACGGCGTGGTCCTCGACACGGGCGTAGTCCAGGTGCCAGGGCCCGGGGCGGGGTTCGCCCGTGGTGGCCGCCCAGGAGTACTCGGTGATGATGTCGATGACGCCTGAGGTCGCGGCCAGCGCGTTGGGGTCGAGGAACGGTTCGAAGAACCGGTGCAGGCCCGGCGCCTCCAGGTCCCAGTCGACGGCCAGCACGCGCTTGCCGTTGGCGGCGAGGATCCAGGCCGTGTTGGCCAGGGCCATCGTGCGGCCCGTTCCGCCTTTGTACGAGTAGAAGGTGATGATGCGTCCGCCGGGCCGGGCCGTCATGCTTCTCCTCGGGGGTCGGGACCCGCGGTGGTGTACGGCGGGTAGGTGGGGCCCTTCAACCGGGGTTGCTCGAAGTGCGGGCCCTCGGGTGGATGCGCCTCGGCCTTCTTGAGGTACTGCCGGGTCAGATGTGCGACGACGGACGGCAGCACATCGGTGAACGCCTTGAGCGTCGGTACGCCGTTGACGGCGATCCGGAAGTCGGTGCGGCGGCCGCGGTCCAGGATCGACGGGAGGGTGCGCTCGAGTTCGGCCTTGACCTGGCGCCCCTCGTCACCCTGGCAGGGGGAGTCCGCGCGGTTCCAGGGCACCACCGCCGCCACCCAGGGCTGGGCGGCGGAGTCGAAGGCCTTGAGCCGGCGCCGGCGTTCCTCGTCGAGGACCGACCAGCAGTCGACGAGCAGCAGCGCGGGATGACCGGACGGGCTGGACTCGGTGCCGGGTTCGGCGTCGGCGCCGCCCGTGGTGAGGTCGGCGGTGACCGGATCGGAGTCGTCGAAGTCGGACACGGTGATCTGGTAGTCCAGTGACCGGATCAGCTCCTCCGCCAGCACGGGCAGCGGCCGTCGCGACTCGTTGTGGTAGGGGTTCCACTTGAGGGCGTTGTCACCGTACGGGTCACGGCCACGGTGTTCCGGAACAGTGTGGCGGGTGGGCGCGGCCACGCTGACGTGGATCCGGCGGGGCCCGTCACCCGAGGGCCGGAAGGCGCTCGGCAGCGACTCGAACGGGCGGGGGTCGCTGGAAGGCAGCGGTGTCTCCTCGGCGATCTGCACGATGCGCTGGGCCAGCATCAGCACGGTCTCGTCGTACTCGTCCCGCAGCCGCTTGAGCTTGATCAGTCCGTAGATTCCGTGGGACAGGTAACGCTCGCCGAAAGCCGTCTGCTCCACCTGGATGTTGCGCACCGACTCCGGGAGCCGGTTGAGGTCGACGCGGGTCCACAGCACCGGCACGATGGCCGGAATGTCGCCGACGCCCGTGTCCCGTGCCTGGCGCATACGGTCGGTGAAGGCGAACCATTCCCGACCGCAGTACGGACTGCTGAAGTAGCGCGGGGAGTACAGCGGCACGAAGACGCGGCAGTGCGCGAGATTCAGGCTGAGCTGCTCCGGCCAGCCCGCTCCCGACCGCATCTCCCGGTCGATGAAACCCACGGGGGTGCCGTCGATGGCGGTGAGTTCGAGGATGTCCTTGCACAGGTCCTTGAAGAGCGTGTGCACCCAGTGGTTCGGGTCGCCGCTACCGGGCCCCGAGGACGGCGTGTGGGCGTAACTCAGGAAGAAATAGGGCCTCTTGTCCGGAACGACCCGCCCCCGTGCGTACGTGTTCACATGCCCCCCGCCTCTGGACGCCCTCGTTCCCCCGCCGAAGAGTCATCTGGCCGGAGCCAACAATGTGCCTGACCCGTCCGGCTGTCGGATGGCGTGTTTCACGCCAATCATCTGCGATATCCGGACATGATCCTGCTTGCGGCGTCGACCGCGTCACGCACTCCGATGTGCACGACCCGGCTTCCCGCCCATTCCCCTTCCTCGTACAGGTCGCGTGGGACCCGTGCCCCGATCTCGCCGAAGTCCCCGTCGTACAGGTCGAGATCCTCGTACTCGATCCAGTTGCCCTTCTCCTCCACCACACAGCGGTACGTCCGACGTGACGGGGGAGGCGTCATGCGGTACTCGGCGAGGTGGAAGGCGCTGCACACCTCGAAACCCACCCGCAGGAGCAGTATCCGCGCGTCGGCCTCGTACAGCCTGGCCATGGGGGAGCCCTCACCCAGGTGGCAGTGCGGATCGTGGCCGGTGAGCAACTCCGCCGCGCGTGGGCCGAGGCCGGCGAAGGATGTCTGTGGGTGCGCGCTGCGGAGGGCGCCCGGTGTGCTCCGCACGCACTCGGCGAGAGCGCCCATGGTCGGGCAGGGTGTCGCGCCCTGTTCGAACGGCAGCACCCCGGCCCGGAACTCGGCCCTCTCCTGCTCCGTCATGCCCTCGACCATGCGGCGGTACTCGCGGGAGGTGTCGGAGTTCTCCGGGGTGAACGCGGGCACGACCAGGGTGCCGTCCGGTCCCACCGCGCGCAGCAGCACGTCACGTACGGCGGTGGCACCGAGCCCGGTGCCGCCCAGTGAGGAGTGCACCATGAGGGTGCTTCCCGGGCGGACACCGACCTCGGCCAGAGTGTTCCGGAGCTTGTGCAAAAGGTTCTGAGGGCCAGTGGCATCAGCCATGGAGCGCTACCCATTCCTCTTGTAGTTCCTGGACCAGGTACGTCCCATTCTCCGTGAGTTCGTCTGCCGGGAGCATGGCCAGGCGGTCGAGTGCGTGCCGGGCCCTTCGCAGTTCCTCTTCGGTGGCGAACCGGTCCGGTGCCAGGGCCGCCGCCCTGCCGAGGCAGGCGCTCGCCTCGTCGAGGAGGCGCCCGGCACCCGTTCCGGGTACATGCAGGTCCGCCACCTGGCGCAGGGCGGCGAGACGCGCCCGCCGTGCCAGCAGGGGCAGTTCGCGGACGAACTCCTCGGGTTCGAAGTCGACGGCCAGGCCCAGCGCGTCGGGCGCGGACGTGCTGAGCTCCAGCCCGGAGCCCGCCCGGAGGGGGGTGATGGTGGTCGCGAGGAGAACGCGGGGGTCGTCGCGCAGACCGGGGTGGCGCTCGTCCAGCAGGTCGTGGGCGGTCCGCAGCCGCTTGCCGAAGAGCGCGAGATCGCTGGGGCTCAGCGGGGAGGCGACCGGTGTGGGGTAGCGGTTCCGGTACGGGTCGGCGTCGTCGATCAGCAGGGTCGGACCGTCGGCGGGGCGCAGCCTCTCCAGCGGCCGCCACCGTGCCGACGACCGGGAGCCGCCGTGCTCGGGGGTGCGCCACCGGAAGTCACCTTCGGAGACCGTGAACCGCACGCGGCCCGGTTGTGGCAACCGCACGGTCCCCAGTGTCGGGAGGTGCACCTCGGTGTCCGGCTCGTCCCAGTCGAGGGTCGTCTCCACGCCCGCTCGCACCGAGGCGGCGACGGCCGTGGCCATGAGCCGGGGCAACCGGCTCCGCGCGTCGGCCCTGAGCAGGGAGGGCCGGAGATAGGGGTGGGAGAGGACCGCGTCGAGCGCCACTCCGCTCGTCTCACCGGTGTCCAGCCCCAGCAGCAGCTCCCAGGCGGTGTCCCAGTCGGGGTGGCCGGCGAGGTGCTCGTGCGCACCGGCGACGAGCAGTCGGGTCAGCTCGGTCTGCGCCAGCCGGAGTTCCTCGACTCCGGTGACGGACGGGACCAGGGCGCGTTCGGTGACCCGCTCGGCGACGCCCACGATGAGTGCCCGGAGATCGGTGCAGAAGACGGAGGGGTTGTCGAACCCGCGTTCGTCGCTGTACCGGTGGGCGTAGAGCCCGCCACCGCAGGACTCCACGACCGGACAGGCGCGGCACGTCTCGCTCAGGCCCTCCTCGCCCTGTTGCCGGGCGCGGACGCCGGGATGGTCCGCGAACTCCGCGAAACTGTGCCGGAAGACGTCATAGCCGGTGGCCGGGGCGCCGTCGTACGCCGTCTTCAGGGAGTCGGCCTGCTCGAACGAGCCGTCGGTCTCGACGACCGCGAGGTCGGACGGCGCCAGCCCCAGGGCCTCGGTGAGGCTGGGGCCGCCTCGGAGCGTGCTGAGCACCGAGTCGAAGGTCCTGACCGGCATGGGGCGCCCCTGCTCCTCCCAGCGGTCGAAGACCTTGAGCAGCCAGTCGGCGTAGGGCGTCCCGGCGCCGTGGCCGGGCGGCGGGGCGGCCCAGGTGGAGTGAGGGAGCAGGTAGTCGATCCGGGGCGGCTCCAGCGCGGTCAGTGCGTCATGCACCGCGATCGGGTCGTTCGCCACGTCCACCGTGCACAGCAGGCCCTGGTACAGATGCCGGTACTCCGGGAGACCCAGCAGGTCGATCGCGCGCAGGACCCGGTCGTAGCTGCTGCGGCCCCGCCGGTCGAGTCTGTGGCGGTCGTTGGAGACCCGGTCGCCGTCCAGGGAGATTCCGATCTTCACGCCGAACTCCCGGAAGACCTCCAGATGCGGCCTGCCCAACTGTACGCCGTTCGTGTGAATGCGCAGGTCGAGCTCGGTGAGCGGGGTCAGCGCGCCGGTGAGTTCCGCGCAGATGTCACGCAGTCGGGCCGGGCCGGCGAGCAGCGGTTCGCCTCCGTGCAGAATGACCGTGACCGACTCCGGGGACGTGTCGGTCACGTACTCGGCCAGCCGGCGGGCGACCTGGCCGACGACGTGCTCGGCGATCACGATCGGCCGCCCACGCCAGCTCTGGTCGGCGTGCTCATACACATAACAGTGGTCGCACGCCAGATCGCATCGGCTGTGCACCTTGAGGACCAGCTGTTGGATCGTCTGCCGGCCGTGAGAGTCCGTCACTTCTGGAACTGTACCGGCCTCGCTCCGTCCGAGCCGATACACAAAACCCCAACCTCCTTGTTGATCAAGGAGGTTGGGGTCGGTGAGGGGCTGGGCTCAGACGGCCGAGTTGAACCCCGGGCGCTGCGTCTCGCGAGGGTCGATCAGCCGATCGGTGGACCGCTGGGCGTGCAGGGCGCGCGAGTCGATCGCCTGGAGGGAGGGCGTTCGCCTGGTGGCCGGTCGAGCCGCGTCCGGCCGGTGCTTCGACGTCGTGAGCGAAGGGTTCATGTCTTTCCCGTCTGGATCAGGGGACCAACGTGCTGTCATCGGTCCCTGGCCGACGAGATCCCGTGGCGAGGGCCTGGTCATTGAGGTTAGGACGACACTGTGGGTGACGTTTCTATCATGCACGCCCTATACCATGCACGCCTCCCGAGGTAAAGGGTGCCTTGGGCGTATGTGCGGATGCGGGGCGCTCTGGTGGAGTTTGCAGATTGACGAGAGCATGATCTGCCCGTTTGTCTCCAGACATCTGTGCGAGGTCCTTCTATGGCTGCCACGCCCGGCCCGAGCACCACGGTGAGTGATCGTGATTTACCCCCGTTGTTCCACGTGTGCGATCAGCTCGCGCTGGTCCATCAGGGGGAGTCGTTCCGGATCGTGCGGAGGCAGTTGTTCACGCTGCTGCTCGCCACCGGGACCGCCTCGCTCGCGGAGCGGGTGGGGAGTCGGATACCGTCCGCCGTCGCGGCCGTGCTGTACGCCGCGACCATCGCCATCGGGATCCACGCCTCCCGGCGCCGGGCCCGGGTGCACTGGCAGGCGCATCGCGCCGCCGCCGAGGTGATCAAGTCGCTGGCCTGGCAGTACATGGTGCACGGCGGTCCCTTCCACTCACGGCACGTCAACCCCGAGGCCCTCTTCGCCGAACGGCTGGAGGAGCGGCTGAGCGAGCTGCGGAAGGTGGGGTGGGACGACCCTCGGGAGAGCTCCGCCGAGCTCGGGCTCGGGCAGATCACCCCCCGGATGCGGGCGGTGCGCGCCAAGCGGTTCGCCGCGCGGCGGGACATCTACCTCCGGGACCGGGTGCTGGAGCAACTGGCCTGGTACGGGGGCAAGGCCGGGCAGGCCCACCAGGCCTCCGTGCGCTGGTCCGGCGTCACGACCACACTGACCGGGCTGGCCCTGATCACCGCCGTGCTGCGCGCCCTCGGCGCGATCGGCAGCCGCTGGGACCCGACCGGCGTGCTCAGCGCCGCCGCCGCGGCCGGTGTGGCCTGGCAGGAGGTCCGCCGGCACCGCCCGCTCACCTACGCCCACAAACTCGTCGAACAGGACCTCGACACCCATCGCGTCGCCATGGGCACCACGGTCACCGAGGACGGCTGGGCCGACGCCGTCGCCGAGGCCGAGCGCCTGGTCTCCCCCCAGCACACGGACTGGCTCGTGCGGTTCGGGTCCTGAGGGCGCGCGGGTCGGCTTCTGCGAGGGCCCGGCGCCGCTGTCGACGCGTCAGGCTCGGCGTACTCCGGGGCTCCACAGCACCGTCACCGGGACGCCCGTCCGCCGCGCGTACGCGACGATGTCGGCCGTGCCGCCCAGGCCGCGCGCCGGGGCGCCGTCCCAGACGGCGACCATGCGGTCCGCGTGGTCGACGATGTAGCGGCCCGCCGCGTAGTACGCCTCGTCGTGCGTGTGTTCGTACGGCAGCTCCACGCGGTCCGCGCAGCATTTGAGGAGCCGGCGGTACTCCGCCCGTACCTCGTCGCCGCCCAGGTGCGTCTCGTAGTCCATGCCGGGGATCACGGCGGTCAGCGGGACACCGCAGTCCAGGGCGATCTCCGCGAACAACTGGTCGGCTCCGGCGGCGAGGCTGCTGAGGGCCCGGGCCGTCGGACGGTTGCGCAGCTCCGACCGGATGCCGGACCGTACGGTGGACAGGGCGGCCTCCGGGATCTGCCGATGTCCGGTGATGCCGATCCGGGTCACGGGCCCTGGCATCCGTGCGCTCACCTCCGTGGCCGACCGCGGTCGTCCAACCCACCCTAGCCGCGCGGGACTTCAGCGAGAACGACACGTACGGGCGTTCGGTGGGGCGTCATGGGCTCACGGGGGCGACGGGCGGGCGACCGGCCCGCCGCCGACCGCCCCCGCATGCCTCGAATGCCGCCGCCGCCGGTGCGAGCGGGGGCGGCGGGCGAACGACGGACGGCGGGGGGCGGCGGGCGAACGACGGACGGCGAGGGGCGGCCGTCCGCCGCGTGGCCGTCCGGCGGACGGCCGGGGCGGGGTGCTGAGGCCGGGGCCGGGCTGGGAAGCGGGCCGGGGCGGCCCGTGTGCCGCTGCTGAGGGTCAGTCGCCCACCGGGTCCAGGGAGATGGGTTCGAGGCGGCCCTCCAGCATCGCGCCGACTCCGAGGGCCGCGCAGACGTCCGGTCGCTCGGCGATCGCCACCGGCATGCCCGTCGCGTGTCGGAGCATCTGGTCGAAGCCGGGGAGCAGGGCGCTGCCGCCGACCATCATGATGCCGCGGTCGGCGAGATCGGCCACCAGATCGGGCGGGCAGTCGCGCAGGACCTTGCCGATGCCGTCGACGACCGCCGTCAGCGGCGTCTGGATGGCGTCGCGCACGGCCGCCGTGTCGACCTGCACGGAACGGGCGAGGCCCGTCGCCACGTCCAGGCCGTGGATCTCCGTGGAGGCGGGACCGTGCGGGGTGAGGCCGTTGCCGGACAGGGCCAGCTGGAGCGGCCGTACCGACTGGCTGGGCAGGGTCAGCTCGTGCCGCAGCCGCAGGTGTTGCACGATCGCGTGGTCGATGGCCTCGCCGCCCACCGGGATGCGCACGGCGTTGACCACCGAGCCCAGGGAGAGCACGGCGAGCTGGGTGGCCGCGGCGCCGCACACCATGATCATGGTCGCCTCGGGCTGCTCCACGGGCAGACCGCAGCCGACCGCGGCCGCGATCAGCGTGTCCACCAGTTCCACCCGGCGCGCCCCCAGACCCACCAGCGTCTCGATCGTGGCGCGCTGGGCGAGGGGGTCCGCGTCGTGCGGGGTGCAGGCCGCCGCCCGGAGCACGGGCTTGCGGCGCAGGGTGCGGCGGACCTTGTCGCCGAGGAGCTGGCGCAGCATCCGCTGGGCCATGTCGATGTCCACCACCGTGCCACCGGAGACGGGCCGGGCGACGCGGATGTAGTCGGGCGTACGGCCCGTCATCTTCTCCGCGAACTCGCCGACGGCGATCAGCGCGCCCGTCCTCGTGTTCACGGCGGCCACGCTCGGCTGGTCCACCACCAGCCCGGCGCCCTTCACATAGACACGGGTCCGTGCCGCACCCAGGTCGACGGCGAAATGGCAGCGGCGCAGCTGCTCCAGACTGGCGGTCATGGTCGTCATGGCGGCGGATCCTCCCGAGAGCACGGGCCGTGCGGGCCGCCGGGTGGCGGTTCCCTGGTTCCCTTGCATCGTGCGCGGGCGGGGGGCCGGGTGCCCGCTGGGCTGGGCCGGGTGGGGTGCGGCTGGACGGGTGGTTTCTGTGACACCCGGTCACCTCGGTCGCCCGCCCGTCGCCCTCCGGTCACGAGGCCACTCGCCCGCGGGTCACCCTCCGGCCACCGGGCTCGTGATGCCCCGGATCACCCCCAGGTCCACCAAGTCCTGTGGACGGATGCGGAGTTCGTCGGCCGTGGCCCTGACCTGGCTCTCCGGGCGTTTGAGGATCGCTGCGGCCGGTTCGGGGGCGATCACCGAGAAGTAGCTGTCGGGGGTGGCCCAGGTGTTGCCGGGGGCCGCGAGGGCGAGGGCGCCGCCCGAGCCGCCCTCACCGATGACGAGGGTGGTGACGGGGGTACGGGCGGTGGCGACGGCCGTGAACAGGTCGGCGATGGCGGCGCCGGTGCCCTGGCGTTCCGCCTCGGCGTCGTTCGCCGCGCCGGGGGTGTCCACCAGGGTCAGTACGGGGATGCCGAGCCGGTCGGCCAGGCGGATCAGTCGGGCGGCGGTGCGGTAGCCCGCCGGGCGGGTGGCGGTGCCGCACTGGGCCGCGTAGGCGATCGTCCGGCCCTCGTGCTCGCCGAAGCCGCACAGCATGCCGGGGTCGGTGCCGCCCGCCCGGTCGCCGCTGATGGCCGTGCGGTGCGTGAAGTAGGCGTCCAGGTAGGCGTCGGCGCGCGGGCGGCGCGGGGAGCGGGCCCGCTCCACGGCTTCCCAGCCGGTGGCGGGGAGGGGACGCGGGGCGCTCGGGGGCGGGGCGCCCGTGGCCGGCGTGGTGGCCGGGGGCGGCGTCGGCAGGTGGGGCGGGGGCGGGGCCGGGGTCGTCGAAGGGGCGGTCAGGAGGCGGAGCCAGCGGGTCAGGGTCTCGCGGAGGTGCTCGGCGGCCACGATCGCGTCCACCGCGCCCGCATCCCGCTGCGCCTCGGCCGTGTAGGCGGCGGGGTCGGCGTCCGGCGGGCGGACCCGCGAGCCGGCGAAGCCGACCTGGGCGGCGGGGAGCGCGAGGACGACATCGGCGCCGGCGCCCAGGGTGGCCCAGCCGCCGCCCGTCGTGGGGTCGCGGAGTACGGCGATCTGGGGGAGGCCCGCCGCACGGGTGAGGGCCGACTGGCGGGCCACCCGCTGGAGTTGGGTCAGCGCGCGCATGCCCTCCTGCATCCGGCTGCCGCCGGTCGCCACCAGCGACACGACCGGCAGACGGTGCTCCCGCGCGTACCGGTACGCCGACTCCAGCCGGTCGCCGGTGCGTTCGCCGAGGGAACCGCCGAGAAAGCCGAACTCGAAGGCGATGAGGACGGCACGGACCGCCCCCGCCGGGCCGGCGGGCTCGGCGGGGACTGCGGCCGGTGCGGGTGCGGGTGCGGGTGGGGGTGCGGCTGCGGGCGCAGGGAGAGGGTCGGGTGCGGAGGCAGGGGTGGAGACGGCGGCATGGGCGGAGGCGGTGGCCTGCGCGGGAGGGGACGGGGGTGGCGGCGTGCCGATCGTGGCCACGCCGCACACCACCGACTCCTCCTCCCCGGTGCGTTCGGCGGCGCGGGCGCGGGCCGTGTCGTAGCCCTGCCAGGCGAGGGGGCCGTCGGGGGCGTACTCCTCCGGCGGGGCGGGGAGACGGGTGAAGTCGTCGGTGAGGAACGCGATGGCCTCGCGGGCCGAGAAACGGCGGTCAGTCATCCGTCTTCAGCGCCCGCTTCATGATCTTCCCCATGTCGTTGCGGGGGAGGGAGCCGAGGTAGTGGACGGTCCGGGGCCGCTTGTGGGGAGCCAGCCTCGCCGCCACGTGGGCGGCCAGCTCGTCGGGGGTGGGGCGGGCGCCGGGGTCCGCGGGGACGATCCAGGCGACCACGCGCTCGCCGAGGTCGGGGTCGGGCGCGCCGGTGACCGCGGCCTCCTTCACCGCCGGGTGTTCGAGGAGCGCGTTCTCGATCTCGCCCGCGCCGATCTTGTAGCCACCGCTCTTGATGAGGTCGGTGGCCTTGCGGCCGACGATGCGGACGTAGCCGTCGGGGTCGCGGACCGCCATGTCGCCGGTGCGGAACCAGCCGTCCGAGGTGAACGCGGCGGCGGTCGCGTCGGGGCGGTTGAGGTACTCGGTGAAGAGGTTCGGGCCCCGCACCTGGATCTCGCCGACCGACTCCCCGTCGTACGCGGTGAGCGGGGTGCCGTCGTCCTCCACCAGCCGCAACTCCACGCCGGGCAGCGGGACTCCGACCGTGCCGGCGCGGGGTTCGCCGTCGGCGCGGACGCTGGTGTTCATGAGGGTCTCCGTCATGCCGTACCGCTCGATCACCCGGCGTCCGGTGGCCGCCGCGATCCGTTCGTGGTCGTGCACGGGCAGCGCGGCCGAACCGGAGACGAGCAGCCGCGCCCGCGCCAGGGCCTTCGCGAGGTCCGGGTCGGTGGGCAGGGCCTCGGCGACGCGGTGGTACATCGTCGGCACGCCGAACAGCATGGTCGCGCCCGCGTTCAGCTCCCGGGCCACGCCCTCGGTGCCGAACCGGCCCAGGTGACGCACCGAGCCGCCGCGGCGCAGCGGGCCCAGGATGCCGAGGATCAGGCCGTGCACATGGAACAGGGGCAGGGCGTGGACGAGGACGTCGTCGCCGGTCCACTGCCAGGCGTCCGCCAGGGCGTCCAGGGTGGTCGCGACGGCGCGGCGGGGGATCACGGCGCCCTTGGGCGGCCCGGTGGTGCCGGAGGTGTACACGACGAGGGCGGGGGCGGTGTCCGGGACGTCCTCGACGGCGTACGGGGCTCCGCGGCCCGGGGCGGCGTCGACGTCCTCGACGTCCTCGACGTCTACGACGTCCACGCGTGCCAAGTCGCCCAGCGCGGCCGGGAGTTCGGTGCCCGGCGCCGTCAGGATCAGGGTGGGGGCGCTGTCCTTCACGATGTGGCCGAGCTCGCTGTCGCCCGACTTCGGGTTGAGCGGTACGGCGGGGACCCCGGCGAGCAGCGCGGCGACGACACCGACCGCCGTCTCCAGTGTCGGCGTTGCCCACACGGCCACGCGGCCCGCGTCCCGCAGGCGGGGCGCGAGGGCGCCCGCCGCGGCGGCCAGACCGGCGTAGGTGAGGGAACGGTCGCCGAAGCGGAGGGCGGGACGGTCGGGCGGGACGGGCAGGGCCAGGTCCGGGAAGAGGGGGGACACGCGTCGTACTCCTTGGTCGCTGCGGGAGGCGAAGGGTGAGGGTCGGGAGCTGAGGGGTGAGGGTCGGGAGCTGAGGGTGGGGGCTGAGGGTTGAGGGTCCGGGCGGTCCATGGGGGCCTACCCGATTCCCGGCACGAGCAGTACCAGCCCCACCACCGTCGGCACCAGCGCACCGTTCGTGGCGACACCGGCCCGAGCCCTCTCTCCCTCGGCCGCCTCCCCGTCCTCCCCCCCCTCGCCCCCTCAGGCGGCCCCGCCGTGGCTACCCCTCCACCACGTCGGCCACCACGCAGCTGACGTTGTCCGGTCCGCCCGCCCCGTTCGCCTCGGCGACGAGGGCGTCCACGGCTGCCGCAGGGGTCCCGGACGAGCCGAGGACGCGTCGGATGTCCGGGTCGGCGACGACCGTGGAGAGCCCGTCGGAGCACAGGAGGTAGCGGTCGCCGGGGTGCGCGTCCCGCAGTCGCACATCCGGGGCGGAGGTGTCCGCGCGGCTCGTCAACGCCCGCAGCAGCAGCGCCGGTTGGGGGTGGGTCGTCGCCTCCTCGGGGGTCAGCCGGCCCTCGTCGACCAGGGACTGGACGACGGTGTGGTCATGGGTGATCCGGAACAGTTCACCGCCGCGGAGGAGGTATGCGCGGGAGTCGCCGATGTGGACGAGGGCGAGCCGGGAGCCGGTCCACAGCAGCGCGGTCAGGGTGGTGCCGTCGTCCTCGGTCGCCGCGCTCTCCCGTACGGCGTCGGTGGCGCTCCGTACGGCGTCCTCCAGCACGTTCAGCACGTCGCCCGCCGGAAGTGGCTCGCGCTCCAGGGTCTTCAGCGCCTCCACGGCCGCCGTGCTCACGGGGGCCCCGCCGGGGCCGAAGCCGTCGGCCACGGCGAGGAGGCGGTCGCCGGCGTACGCGGTGTCCTGGTTGGCGGCGCGCACGCGTCCGGTGTCGGAGAGAGCGGCGTAACGAAGTTCCAGCATGGTGGTGTTCCTTCCCGGTGTGTCGGTGAGGTGGTCCACGAGGAACGCCGCCAGCTCGCGCCGGGCCGCCGTGTCGGCCTCGACCCCGGCCCAGTACGCCCGGATCTCCCGGGTCGCGGGGCCGGGCGGCAGCGCGCACACCGTACGGATACGGGCGAGCGGCATGCCCAGGCGGCGCAGCCACGCCACCAGCCGGGCCTGCTCCAACTGCCCCGTGGCGTAGTAGCGGTAGCCGGTGTCCGGGTCGACCCGCGCCGGGCGCAGGAGGTCCAACTCGTCGTAGAGCCGCAGCGCCTTGGGCGACAGCCGGCACGCCTTCGCGAACGCGCCGATCGTCAGCATGGCCCCTGATTCGGCCACAACTCCCCCTTTGCGCAGGCCGGTTCATCGTGCACCGACTCTTCCTCGTTCCGCTCTCGATGCTGGGGCTTCACCAAAGGTGAAGGTCAAGCGCGTGTTCGGAACTATGCCGGTCATCCGTTATCGTTTCGTGATCGAATGGGTCTCATCCGATCACAACCTGATCACACTCTGAAGGAACATGACCGAGCGCAGAGCAACGCCTTCCCCTGACCGTCGCCGCCGGAGCGGCTCCGCGGAGCCCGCCGGACGTCGGGCCAAGGGCGGCGGGCACCGCCGCAAGGCCCCCGCACGATTTGGCCGGGACCGCGAACCCGGTGACACCGAGGACGGCGTCGGGACGGTGCCGGAGGACGACGCCCGCACGGGCAACGGTGGCGAGGGCGGCGGCCGAGCGGTCAGCGGTGGTGAGGTCGACAGCCGTGTGGGCCGGGGCCGCCGGGCCCGCCACGGTCGCCGCGGGAAGGGGCGGTCGGGTGCGGGGCGTCCGGGACGCGGGCGGTTGTGGGGCGGGCTGGGAGCGATCACCGTCCTCGGCGCCGCCGGGTTCGCGGCCGTGGGCTGGGCGCCCGTCGACCGGGAGGAGTCCGCCGGGGGCCGGTCCGCCGTCTCCGCCGAGCCCGAACCGGAGCGGTCCCGGCGCACATCGGGCGCGGGTGCGGGGACCGGGGCCGACGGTGAGCGCGGGCGCGTCGTCCCGCCCGGCACGTCACCGAGCCGCTCGACGGGCGGTTCGACGGGCGGTTCGGCCGACGACTCCACCGACGGGGCGAGCGGTGAGCCGAGCGACGAGTCGGCGGGCGGTGGCTCCGGTGGCTCCTCCGGCGGTTCCGCCGGGCGCTCCGCCTCGCCGTCGCCGTCGCCGTCCGGGCGCACCATCCCCGAGACCGGGCCGGGCACCTTCGCCAGGGCTCCCGGCAGTGGCCCCAAGGTGGGTGACGGCAAGGTCCTGCGCTATCGCGTCGAGGTCGAGAAGGGGCTGTCCCTGTCCGCCGCCGACGTCGCCGAGGAGGTGGAGCGCATCCTGGGCGACCCGCGCGGATGGACGGCGAGCGGCGACTCCGCGTTCCAGCGGGTCTCCGGCGGCGCCACCGACTTCGTCGTGAAGGTCGCCACGCCGGGCACCGTCGACGACATCTGCGGCGCGTACGGCCTCAACACCCGCGGCGAGGTCAACTGCAACGTCGAGGACAACGTCATGGTCAACCTCAAGCGGTGGGAGCTGGCCACCCCCGTCTACGCCGACGACGTCACGGCCTACCGCGCCCTCATCATCAACCACGAGGTCGGCCACTTCCTCGGCGAGGGCCACGTCGGCTGCCCCGGCCGGGGCAGGCCCGCCCCCGCGATGATGCAGCAGATCAAGGGCATGAAGGGCTGCGTCCCCAACGTCTGGCCCTACGACGCGAAGGGGAGGCTCATCACCGGGCCCGCCGTGCCGTGACGGGTGCCCGGTCCGGTGCCCCCGGTTGTTAGCCTGCGCGGGAGAGCCAGCTGCCCGAGCAGCCGTCCACGCCTGGACGGATGTACGGGCCCCCGTACGAGAACGGAGTCCCCGTGGCCCGCACCGCCGCCCCCCGGATCGCCCTCGCCACCTACGACCCCGGCGCCAAGGCCAGTGCCGACCGGGATCTGCCGGTGCTGGTGGGCGCGCTGCGCGCGGCCGGCGCCGAGGCGGAGGCCGTGCACTGGGACGACCCGGACGTGGACTGGTCGGCCCACGACCTCGTCGTCATCCGGTCCACCTGGGACTACAGCTGGCGGGCGGCCGAGTTCACGGCGTGGGTGGAGAAGTGCGGCCGGGCCACCAGGCTCGCCAACCCGGCCGACGTCGTCCGCTGGAACACCGACAAGCGGTACCTCGGCGACCTCGCGCGCGCCGGGGTGCCCGTCGTCCCGACCTCCTATCTCGCGCCGGGCGACCCCGTGGAGCTGCCCGACGCCCACGAGTACGTCGTGAAGCCGACGTCCGGGGCCGGGGCCCGGTTCGCCGCGCGGTACGGGGCCGGGCCGGAGCAGCGGGAGATCGCCGTACGGCATGTCGAGCGGATGCACGCCGAGGGGCTCACCGCGATGGTGCAGCCGTTCGTGGCCAGCATCGACACCGACGGGGAGCGGGCGCTTCAGTTCTTCGGCGGCCGGCTGCTGCACGCCAGCCGCAAGGGCGCGGTGCTGTCGCCGGGCACCGCCTACGACGAGGACAAGGTGGCCCACCCGGACCTGGGGCGCTGGACGCCCACCGAGGACGAACTCTCCGTGGCCCGGCGGGCGTTGGCGGCGGTGCCGGGGCAACCGGAGCTGCTGTACGCGCGGGTGGACCTCGTCACCGGGTCGGACGGACGGCCGTGCGTCATGGAACTGGAGCTCGTCGAGCCGAACCTGTTCCTGTGGCTGCACACGGAGTCGGTGGGACGAGTCGTCGAAGCGGTGCTGGCGGCCGCCGCACGCTGACGTCGCGGCCCGGGGCCCTGCCCCGGCGTCCTCCTCGGACGGTTCCGGTCGCTCACCCGAACCGGCGGCAAATCCGGTTCCCCGGCGGCCCGCCCGTGCCCGGTGGCTGGTCTTCACGGTTACAACAGCCTGTACGGCAACCACAAGTGAGGGCGTGACCAGGGTCGTGTGCGGATCGGAGTCGCGGCGCACCTCCGGCTTCCCGGCGGAGCTGACGAGCTTCGTGGGGCGGCGGGACGAGGCGGCGGAAGTCAGACGGTTGCTGTCGGCGGGGAGACTGCTGACGCTGACGGGACCCGGCGGGGTGGGCAAGACCCGGCTCGCCGGACATGTCGCGGAACAGGTCGCGCGGGCCTTCCCGGACGGCGTGTGGCTCGTGCCGCTGGCGGCGCTGCGGGACGAGGCGTTCGTCCCGCACGCCGTGAACGACGCGCTCGGGGTGCGCAACGAGACCGTACGGCCGCCGCTGGACGTCCTCGTCGAGTATCTGCGCGACCGGCGGTCACTGATCGTGCTCGACAACTGCGAACACCTGCCGCGCAGTTGCGCCACGCTCGCCGGGACCGTGCTGGCGGCCACCGAGGGCGTACGGATCCTCGCCACCAGCAGGCACCGGCTCGGGGTCGCCGGGGAGCGGCTGTTCGAGGTGCCGCCGCTGCCCGCGCCCCCGGCGGAGGACGTCGGCCCCGAGGCCGTCGAGACCTTCCCCGCGCTGCGGCTGTTCGCGGACCGGGCGGCGGCCGTGGTCCCCGGCTTCACCGTCGGCGCGGCCAACCAGCGGGCCGTGGCTCGTCTGTGCCGGCGCCTCGACGGGCTGCCGCTCGCCATCGAACTCGCCGCCGTACGGGTCCGCGCCCTCGGCGTGGACCAGCTCGTCGAACGCCTCGACGACCGCTACCAGCTGCTCACCTGCGGCAGCCCCACCTCCGCGCCCCGCCACCGCACGCTGCGCTCCGCCGTCGACTGGAGCCACGAGCTGTGCACCCCCGAGGAACAGGCGGTCTGGGCCCGGCTGTCGGTGTTCGTCGGCGGCTTCGACCTGGCCGCGGCCGAGGCCGTCTGCGGCGGCGACGTGCTCAACGCGGTGGCCGGGCTCGTCGACAAGTCCGTGCTCGTCCGGGAGGAGCACGACGGCCGGGTCCGCTACCGGCTGCTGGTCTCCCTGCGCGACTACGGCCTGGAGAAGCTGAACGACCTCGGGGAGACGATCGCCACCCGGCGGCGGCACCGCGACCACTTCGCCCGGCTGGGCGCCGCGTACGAGCGGGCCTGGTTCGGCCCCGACCAGGTCGGCATCACCGAACGGCTCCGTATCGACCAGGACGACTTCCGGGCCGCGCTGGACTTCTGCCTCACCACCCCCGGCGAGGCGCAGCACGGGCTGCGGCTCGCCTCCACCCTGTGGTTCCACTGGGTCGCGTACGGCATCTGGGGCGAGGGCCGGCACTGGATGGACGGCGCGCTGCTGGCCGGGGCCCGACCCGACGGGTCCCTCACCCGCGCCCTGTGGGCGGGCGCGCTCACCTCACTGGTGCACAGCCGCTCGGCCGCCGTCCTCGCCGGTCTCGACCCCACCCGGGCCGCGTCCGCCGACGACTCCGAACTCCCGGTGCCCGCGCCGCCGCCCGTCGTCCTCGGCCCCGGCCTGGTCCGGACGTCCCACGCCTCCTTCGTCGTCCTCACCCGGATCGAGCTGGCCTGCACCCTCGTCAGCCGGGGCCGTGCCGCCGAGGCGATCCCGCTGTGCGCCGAGGCCGTCGCCCTGTGCGAGGCCCACGGCGAACAGTGGGCCCGCTCCTGGGCGTTGCGCACGCTCGCCCTCGCCCACTGGTCGGCCGGGGAGTACGAGCGGGCCGCCGGGCACGCCCGCGCCTGCCTGCGGCTGCCGTACACCGAGCGCCAGCACCAGAGCCTCGCCCGCACCCTCGCCCTGCTCGCCGCCGCCGAGGCCATGGCGGGACGGGCCGAGCGGGCCGCCGTCCTGCACGGCGCCGTCGACCGCATCTGGCACGCCATCGGCGGCGACCCCACGGCCGCCCAGCGACCTGGCCAGCTGGGCGCCGCCGAACACCGGGCCCGTGAACTCCTCGGTGACCACGCCTACGAACGCTCCCGTCGACGCGGCGCCGCCCTGTCCCCCGAGGAGACGGTGGCGTACGCCCTCGACGGGAGGGCGGAGGCGACGGCGACCGTGGGCGAGGACCCCACCCCCGGCCCACGCAGGGGCCCCGCCTCCTCCGGCGCTGCCGTGCACGGCGGCCGGCCCGCCCCGGCCGGGCGCACGGGGCCAGCCCCGGCCGTGGCCGACGGGCCCGCACCCGGCTTGCGCGACGCCCGTACGCCGGCCGGGAGCCGTGCCCCCGACACCGCCGTGACCACCGGGCTCCCCGCCGAGCCCGTGCCGCTCACCCGGCGGGAACTCCAGGTCGCCGCCCTCGTCGCCCAGGGCCGCACCAACAAGCAGATCGCCGACCATCTCGTCATCGCCCGCCGCACCGCCGAGGGCCATGTCGAACGGATCCTGAACAAGCTGGGGTTCCACAACCGCAGCCAGGTGGCGGCCTGGTTCAGCGCGCGCTCGTGGTCGTAGGCCGTGTCCGACGATTCCCGTCCGCCTCGCCCTCCGGGCGACGACGCGCATTGTCGGACACGGCCTGGGATGCCGCTCTCCACGCCTCACCCGGCGGCCGCCGCCTCGTCCTCCACCCTGACCACGAGCTGCGGCACCTCCGCCGCGCCCAGTTGCTCCAGCACCAGCGCGAGCAGTTCCCCGCAGCGCACGGTCACCGCGCTGCCGGACGGCAGGGACGCGGCGAGACTGATCAACTGCCACGCGCAGTGCGCCTCCATGAAGCACAGGTCCCGCAGATCGAGGACGACGTGGCCGGGCCCCGAGTCGTCCCGGTGGTTCAGCGCCTCACGCAGGGCCTCCACGAACTCCGGGCCCGTGCCCGGCTCCGCCCCACCGGCGATCCTGGCGCCCTCCGGTGTCCCGGTGACCGGCGGGGAGTCGAGCAGCTCCACGGCCCGCACCGGGTGCACCTCCGTGACCCGGGCCGTCAGCTCGTCAGCGAACCGCCGCCGGTCGTACCAGCAGATCGCGGTGAACCTCGGGTCCGCGAACAGCGGCGCCACCGACGCCTCGTAGTCCAGCAGCCGCTCCGGGGCGAGACGGACGCGGGGCGCCCAGCTCATGTCGGCGGTGACCCGCAGCCCCGACCAGCCCTCCGCGTAGGAGCGGTCGACCTCGGCGCGGTACGCGTCGATCGTGCGCTCCTTCTCGAAGCGGCCGTCGGGGACGTACATCTCGGTGTTCCGCCGCAGCACCAGCTGACCGCTGTCCCGCGCCGCCACGGCCTGTCCGGTGCCCCCGTCCACCAGGGTGACCACCTCGTCGTCCGTCAGGTCGTCCGGGTCCATCACCAGCAGCACCTTCTCCCGGCGCGCCAGACTGGTCCGGGTGTACGCCGTGAACACCTTCCACGGCGACTCCCCGGCCACGTCCGCCGTCCCCATGCACGCGTGGTCCCCCAGCCGCAGCGCGTCGACGGACACGATGCGACGCTCCGCGGAACGTTCGGACGACATGGGGGCGCCTCCTGGCGGTACGGGACTCTGCGCGGAGGTTAAGCCCTCGCGGGCCGCCGTTGAGGGGATGATCACGACTGGTCGACTTGGGTCCGGCGGCGAGCGAATGAGGGGCAAGGATGAACGGTCACGTTCCCCACGCGTGACCGCGACCCGGACCCGAACCGGCGGCGGGCCCTACCGGGCACTCACCCGCTGCAACAGTCCCCACGTGAACTCGGCGACGACCTCCCGTCGCGTGCCCCGCGCGTCCGGGGCGGCGAACGCCAGCCCCCAGCGGGTCGGCGCCGTCCCCTCCAGCGGCCGGGCCGGGGCGAACGCGCGGGCCACCTCGTCGACCGTGCACGACCACGGGGTGAGGTCCTCCAGGGTGGCCGGGGCGGGGCCGGCGGCCCCCGGTGCCCGGACGAGCCACTCGTTCCAGACCGCCCCGTCCGGGCCGACCAGCACCTCGAACCGGAGGTCCGGCCACAGCGGCACCGGCCACAGCCGGGCCTCGCAGTCCAGGTCGCCGATGCGGCGCGGCGCCACGGACTCCGGCGCGCCCAACACGGACCGGTACCGGGCGGCGGCGCCCCGTGCCCGGGGCGAGCGGACCATCGCCTGCCACCGCTTGTTCGCCTCGCGCATCTCCGCGATCGACACCCCCAGCTCCCGCCGGGCCTCCTCGACGAGCCCGGGATTGTGGTCGGCCATCCGCCGCAGCAGCACGAGCTGGAAGTCGAGCGGGGTGAACGGACCCGAGGGGCTACCGGGGCGCTTCGCGGAGGGCATGGGAGCCATGCTCCCCCACCGTCCCCCCGCCCGGTCGGCGCCCGTCCGGCAGGAACAGCACCGAGTTCACGTACCGCGGTCCCCCGAACGGCAGGACCCGGCGCAGCAGACCGTGCGACGCCACGTACGACGTGCGCGCCTGGTGGGCCTCCAGCACGGCCGGGTTCAGCCGGTGCCAGGTCCCGGCGGGCAGCACCCAGCCGGTGTAGCCGAGGCCGGTGAGGAGGTCGACGACCGGGGCGATCGGCTGGATACGGGACTCCAGCTCGACGAAGAGGGCCGGGCGGTCACGGGCGAGGGTCGCTGAGGCACCGCGCAGCACGGCGAGTTCGTTGCCGTCCACGTCGATCTTGACGAAGCCGACCTCGCTCAGGCCGAGCCCGTCGAGGGTGACGCACGGGACGTCGAGGGCGCGGGCGTGGATGTCCCGGCGGACCAGCGACGACACACCCCGCCCGCCGTCGTCGCCGGGCGGCAGCCACAGCCGGGCGGTGCCCGGCCGGTCGGACGCGGCGGCCTGGACGACCCGGACGTTGCCGGGGGCGCCCGCGACGAGCAGCCGGGCCAGCCGGGGCACCGGCTCGACGGTCACCACCCGCGCGGCCCGCCGGGCGAGCCGGTGCGTCCACGGGCCGTACCAGCCGCCGACGTCGACGGCCGTGCCGCAGCCGGGCGGACAGAGCTCGTCGAGCCGGGCCAGCTCGGGCTCGAACCGGGGATAGACGAACCGGGCGGTCGCGGCGACCGCCCGGTCGGGCAGCAGCGGGGCCAGCCGGGCGGCGAGCGTGGTCATGAACACATCCTCCTCAGCAGTTCCTCGTGTTCGTCCTCCGTGACCTGCTCGCCCGAGGACGGCAGCAGTTGCGGGATGCCGTCGACGATCGGGTACCGGCGGTGCAGCCGCGGGTTGTAGAGCGACTCCGGTGCCCGGGACGCCTCGTCCGCGCCCTCCTCGGGCACGACCAGATGCAGCGGCCCCTTGTCGAGCGGGCACGCCAGGATCTGAAGCAACGGGTCGTCGGGGTTCATGGCGGGGTCAGCTCCTTGGCGGGGGTGGAGGGTTGCGGCGCCGACGGCGGCGCGTCGTGCTTGGGCATGCTCAGCAGGACACCGACCGCGAGCACCGTGCCGGACAGCCGCAGCGCCAGCCGCAGCGGATCGTCCGGCAGCGACTCACCGAACGACAGCGTGCCGAGCACGGCCGTGAACAGGCTGGTCACCGTCGTGCACACCGGCACGATCAGCGACGCCCGGCAGCGCTGGAGCGCCGCCTGCGACATGACCAGGCCGAACGCGCCGGTGAACAGCAGCAGATACGGGTACGGGGAACGCAGCACGGCGACCACCGCGTCCCCGACCCCACCGACGGTGAGTCGGCTCGACACCCCCTTGATCGCGAGGGAGCTGACGCCGTACAGCAGACCCACGGCCACGCCGTACTCGACGCCCGTGGTCGGCAGCCGGTGCCGGTGCCGGGCGCGCCGCTCCGCGGACCGGTACAGCCACACGCCCAGCGCCAGCGACGGCAGACAGATGGTGAGGACCAGCGCGTACGGCGCGTCGCGGCTGACCGTGTCGGAGCCCTCGTCCAGCGACAGCACCACCATCAGCAGCGCGGCGAGGATGGCGCCCAGCGCGTACCGCTCCCGGCCCGTCGTCTCCTCCCCGAGCAGCCGCGCCGACAGCAGCACCAGCAGCACGAGCCCGGAGACGAAGATGCCCTGGGCGGCGGCGATGGGCAGCGTCCGGTACACGGCGAGCTGCGCCCCGAACCCGGCGGCCAGCGACAGCGAACCCCCGATCCACAGGGGGCTGCCGAGGACCAGCCGCAGCAGTCTCAGCGGCTGCCGCACCGACACCTGGGGCAGCGCGCCGAGCGCCCGTTTCTCCAGCACGAACCCGGTGCTGTACAGCGCGTTCGCCAGCAGGGCCGCGGCCACCCCCCACCACATGGTCACGCGCCCCGCGTCGACGGCCTGCGCGCGTGCAGCAGCAGGATCGACGCGGCCGACGGGGCCGCGCAGACCAGCCGGTCCAGCGGGCGCACCGGACGCGGTACGCCGTGGAAGGGCGCGCCCCGCAGCCGTACGACCTCGAAGCCCGACGCGGCCACGAACTCCTTGAGCGCGCGGGCCGTGTAGAGCCGCAGATGGCCCACGACCTCCGTGCCCGGCCGGCCGTGGATGCCGCGCAGGCTGACCTCCGAGAACACCGGCTGGACGCCCGCGAGCAGCAGGGCCCGGTTGTACCAGGCGGCGAGGTTCGGGGTGGAGAGCATCAGATGGCCGCCCGGGCGCAGCACGCGGCGGATCTCGTCGAGCGCCGCGTCCGGGTCGACGAGGTGCTCGATCACCTCGCTGAACAGCACGGCGTCGGCGGACTCGGCCCGGAACGGCAGCCCCCCGTCGGTGAGTTCGCCGCGCACGGCGTACGGCAGACGGGTGCGGGCGCGGCGGAGGGCGTCCTGGGACCAGTCGATGCCGATGAGGCGGTGGCCGGGCAGGAGGGGCGCGGCGGTGGCGGCGGCGGTGCCGTCGCCGCAACCGATGTCGAGGATCGTGCGGGCGCCGTGGGCGGCCGGGCCGAGCGCCTCGGCGAGCATCCGGGCCTGGCGGAGAGTGCGGGGGCTGCCGGAGGCGACGGGAACGGTCGGGTCCTCGTAGAAGTCCCGCAGCCCGGGGCGGTCCGTGGTGGCCGCCGGGGTCGCTGTCCTCGCTGTCCTCGGTGTCCTCGGTGTCTTCGTGGACATCAGGGGGTGTCCTCTTCCGTCGCGTGCAGGTAGTGCTCGAAGAGGTCGCGGAGGTGGGCGCCGTCGCCGTGGCCGAGCAGGGCACGGGACCAGCGCAGGGCCAGGTGGAGACGGCCCGCCGTGGAGGCGGTCGTGACGGTGAGGCCGCGTGGCATGCGGGCGGGCGCGGAGAACCACACGGCGTGCGCGCGGCCGGCCTCCTGACCGAAGTCCAGGGAGTACGGGATGCGGCCGATGTTGCTGAGCAGGGTCGTCGACGTCCAGGGGGCGGCCGCCCGGCGCAGGCCCCGGGTGAGGGCCGCCCGCCAGGAGACGGGGACGACGGGCGCGGTCAGGAGCGAGGCGCCGTGGCCCAGTTGGGGTCGGCTGAGCGACTTCAGGGCACGGGTGCGGTCGGCCGTGCGGCGCAGCAGGACGGCGGTGGGCGTGCGGCGCTGGTCCACCTCATCCGGGAGGAAGGCGACGTCGACCAGACGGGTGCCGTTGCCGATGGGCATGCGGGTGTCGCGGGGCCGGTCGTCCACGGGCATGGTGATGCGGAAGGGGCGCGGGCGGGCACCGTGCTCCCGGTTCCAGTGGGCCAGCATCAGGGCCGTGGTGACCATGAGCTGGTCGTTCACGGTGTACGGGGCCGACCTGGGGCGGCGGGGCACCGGCAGTTCGGTGACGAGCAGGCCGTTGCCCGGGGAGGGCTCGGGCGTGCCGGGGGCGACTCGGGCGGGCGGGGCCCAGGTGGACGGGGTCTCGGGACCGGCGAGGGGCAGGTCGGGGGTGGTGGCGCGGACCGGGGGCGCGGTGGGGGCGTTGTCCTCGCCGCCGTACAGCTCGGCCGCGGTGGCGAGGATGCGGAGGCAGGCGGGGCCGTCCAGGGCGGTGTGGTTGATGGTGAGGAAGAGGACGGTGCCCTCACCTTCCGGGCCCGCGTCCGCGACCACCTCCAGGCGGATCGGCGGGGAGAGGGACAGCGGTGGGGCCTGGGTCAGGGACCTGGTGCGGGCGTCCCGCAGGGCGTCCGGGCCCGGGGGCGGGAAGCTCACCACCTCCACCTCCGGCTCCTTCGTCAGCTCCCACTCGTAGCGGCGGCTGTACCAGTGCGCCGGGGCCTGGCGCATCAGGCTGCGGGGGTGCCGGTGGAGGGCCTCGGTGAACGCCTCCCGGAGGCGGTCGGGGGCGAGGGGGCCCGGCAGATGGACCTCGATGTGGACGGTCTCGGGTTCCTCCTCCTGGAGGCAGTGGCGGGAGACCTCGTCGACGACCGGGAACGGGATGCGGACGGGGCCTCGGGCGGCGTCGTCGCGGGCCGGATGGTCCAGTGTGGTCATGTCCGCTCGCCCCTCCCGGAGACGCCGTCGTTGTCGTCCACGGCGCCGGCACGACCCGCGGCGCCCGCACCACCCGCGGCGCCCGCACCACCCGCGGCGCCGGCCTCGCCCGCAGGGGCCGCACCGCCCCCGCCGTCCGCCGGTGCTGCGGCCCCGCGCTTCGGCTTGATGAGGGGGATCCCGCGGGTCGGCGTGTCCGGCTCCCGGTACGGGGCGCCGGGTCCGCGCGCGGAGATCGTCTGGCTCGCGGCGGGGCCGGTGGTCCGGGTCCGCCGCGGCAACGGCTCCGTCGGCTCCTCCGCCCCCGGCGGTACCTGGAACTCCCGTGTGGAGCCGGGCCGGTCCGGGGACGGCTCGGCTCCCGCCCCCACGCTCACCAGCGCCGCGAACAGGCCCAGCAGGGCGAGCAGCTGGGCCACCGGCCCGAACGCGCCCTGGTCCGCCGCCACCGGCTCGCCCGCTCCGGTCGCCGCCGCGACGCCCGCCCCGGCGAGCGCGAGGAACGCGATCGGCACCAGCAGGGCGTGCCGCGTCCGGGCGAGGAGCGCCAGCAGCGGGACGAGTAGCGCGAGGAAGCCGGCGATCACGATGCCGACGAGGGTGAGGGCGACCGTGCCGAGCCACGGGCCGGGGGCCGGCGGTGCCGGCTGCGGCGCGTCCGGGTTGGGCTCCCGGCGCCGCCACAGCGCCAGCCCGACGAGGGCCGCGAGGCCCACCCCGGCGCCGATCAGCCCGGCCTCGTACGTCACGGACGGCTCGTAGGACAGCTTGACCGCGCCGCCCGACCCGCCGGGTATCCGCCAGCCCTGCTGCCAGCCGTCGAGCCGTACCGGGGTCAGCTCCCGGCCGTTCAGGGTGGCCTTCCAGCCGTCGTTGTAGTTCTCGTACGTGGTGAGGTACGAGGCGGCGCCGTCGCCGACGGTCACCTCGCGGCGGTCGCCCAGCCAGTCCCGTATCCGCAGGTCGCGTCCGGTGGCGGCGGGCGCGGTGACCGTGCCGCGGGTCAGCGTGACCTCGGTGACGGCGAGGGCGCCCGAGTCGTCGGAGTCGACGGTGTGACGGTCCTCGGCGCCCAGCTCCAACGCCGCGTCGGGCCGGTCGTTCTGGCAGAGCGTCAGGTCCAGCGGGCGGCGCTCGGTGAGGTCCCGTACGGTTCCCTTCGCGCTCGTCTCGTACCGCTTGCCGTCGACCTCGACGACCGGGCCCTCGCCGCACGGGAGGTCGACGTCGAGGGTCGGGGCGGGCTGCTCGGTGCGGTAGGGGGCGAGCGCCGGGATGTACGCCTCGACCAGGCCGACCGGGAGGCGCAGGTCGTCACCGGCGACGGGGTTGTGGACGGTGAGCCGGGCCGTCTCGGTGACGGTGATGTCGAGGCGGTCGGTGGTGATCGGGTCGAAGCGGACCCAGCCGTTCTCGTCGACGGCGGCGACGGCCGCGCCGTCCGGGGAGCTGATCGCGACCTTGGTCGCCCGGGTGGACAGACCGCCCGCCGGGGCCAGCACGAGCGAGCCGATGGGCTGCTTGCCCGTCCAGCGCAGATGGAGCGTCGGGTCGTCGCCCGCGATCCACGCGGAGGTCAGGTCCCCGTCGGTCAGATTGCGCGGCGACAGCCCGGCCCCGAGGGAGGCGGTGGAGTCGGCGGTCACCGTGATGCGGTTCTCCTGCTCCGGGGCGACCTCGTACAGCAGCTTGTCCAGCTCCGCGCCCGGCACGGGCACGGCGCTCGCCCTCACCTCGTACGTGCCCGCCGTGGTCGTGCCGAAGACGCGGTGCAGCCCCGGTTCGGTGCCCGTCGGGGAGAGCCCGGTGGGGTCGGCGGCGCGGCGCAGCGAGACCACCTCGGCGGGGGCGCCCGTGTGGTCGGGGCCCTGGGCGTCCGTCGGCAGCCGCAGGGTCCGGGTCACCTGGACGCCGGGGATCTCGATCTCGGAGAAGCCCGCGCCGACCAGCCCGGTGTGCCGCTCCGCCGAGTCCAGGATCGTGATCTTCAGCCAGTTCGTCTCGCCCGGACGGACGCTGACCCTCTGGGTGGAGCCGTCGGCCTGGAGGTTCGTCGACCGTGAGCCCCGCTCGGTCTCCACCTTGATCCGGGTGGGCGCCGACCGCACCCCGTCCTGCGGCAGCGGGGTGACCTCGAACGTGGACGGGAGGTCCTGCGCGTCCTCGAAGTCGATCCGCAGCCACTGCCCGTTGGCCGACCCCGGCGCACCCTCCGCCCAGGCCGTCGCCGGGTCGCCGTCGAAGGCGTTCACCGGGTCGAACTGGGGGAGGTGGAACAGCCAGTTGCCGGACGTCGACGCGGTGACGGACTTCGCGCCCCGCAGCTCCGCCACCGTCTGATGGCCGAGCCCCGTCAGGGGGAGGATCTGCCGCGGTTTCCCGCCCGCGTCCTGCACGCTCCCACTGGGGTTCCGCTCGTCGGCCGTGTACGTGTACGACGTGTTGGCGTTGACCAGGCCGAAGCGGGTGTCCGCGCGCCGCAGCCCGTCGCCGACCACCTGCACGGCCGGGGTGCCGAGACCGGGATGGTTGTCGCCGGTCAGCACGGTCGCGCGGTCCCGCATCGACGGGTCGGCGGCCAGTGGCAGCAGCGACTCCGGGCCGCCGGACACGACGGCGGTGTCCGCGATCCCCTTCAGCCCGGCCTGCCCGGGACGCGGCACGTCCTCGGCCGGCCGGTAGATCTCCACGGCCCGCTGCCGCGCGTACAACCCCTCCACCTGCAAGGGGGTGTTCTCGGCGATCACCCCGCCGGTCATCACCGGCCCGAGCCCCTTCACCCGCTCGTACCCGGACTGCTCCAGGGTCCGCTTCACGGTGGTGGTGGGCACGGATCCGATCTGGTCGGGGTCCAGGTCGTTGCGGACGACGACGTAGTACAGGCCCGCCCTGCTCAAGTAGTCGGCCAGCCCCGGCACTTCGGCGCCCGTCAGCAGCGCCTGCTCGACGGCGTCCATCGCGCGCCGGTTGCCGGGCGTGCCGAAGGGCACGTAGTCGCGCTGCGCCCAGCGGGACTCGGCGAGCACGTCCAGCGGCTGGTCGATGGTGGAGCCCCAGGTGTGGATGCCGTGCGCGGTGGCGGGCACGACCAGGGCCCGGGAGTCCGGGGAGTACTTCTCCAGCCAGTCGGCCGTGGCCCGCCAGTACTTCGGCAGCTCCTGGAACGAGCCCGGTTGCAGCACGGACCCGTTGAGGTACGGCCACAGCAGCCCCGGCAGGACGACCACGGCCGCGACCAGCGGCGCGAACCCGCGCCCCCGCACCCGCCGGGCCCCGCGCTCCCGCGCGGCCACGCCCACGAGGTGCGCGAGTCCCAGGACCAGGGCGAGCGCCAGCCCCGTCTGGAACTTGTAGATGTTCCGGAAGGGCACGAGGGCCCCGTTCAGCAGGTCCTGGACGACCCCGTGGAAGGGCGCCCCGAACGATCCCGCGTACCCGGCGAGCGTGACGAGGGCGACCGTCAGCACGGTCAGCACCAGCCAGCGCCGCTCGGGCAGGTCCCGCCGGGCCAGCCCGGCGAGGCCGAGGCCCGCCGCGAGCGCCGACGACAGGATCACCAGCGCCGACGCGGCCACGGACCAGCCGGCCGGCAGCCATGCCTCCCCGAAGTGCAGATAGCCCACCCAGTTCCCGGCGCCCCGGAGCGCCTCGGTGGCGGACATGGTGGCCGTCGTGGTCTGCGACGTCTCCACGTAGGGCAGGAAGTTCTCCCCGTAGAGGCCGAGGAGCAGCAGCGGCACCACCCACCACAGGGTCGCCAGGATCACCCCCGGCACCCACCAGAGGATCAGTCTCCGCCGGCGTGGTCCCGGCGGCCGGCTGAGCAGGTACAGGCCCACGGGCAGCAGCGAGGCGAGGGTCGAGGCGGCGTTGACCCCGCCCATGAACGGGACGAACAGCGCCGACCGCAGCGCGGCCACCCGTGCGCCGTACCGCTCGTTCGTCAGCGGCAGCAGCACCCACGGCAGGAACGCCCCCGGCAGCGCGGCCGCCGACGTCGACCCGACGACGGTGGTGAACACCGGCCACAGCGCGTACGCGGCGGCCGCCACCAGCCTCGATGCCGGGCTCCCGATCCTCAGCCGTTCGGCCAGCCGCAGCGCGCCCCAGAAGGCCACCGACACGATCAGCGACATCCACAGCCGCTCGGCGAGCCACACGGGCAGCCCGACGAGATCGCTGACCCCGTAGTAGGGCAGCATCGGCCACAGATAGCCGACGTACTGGTCCTGGATCCCGCCGAACCCGCCCCGGTCGTGCCACAACTGCCCGAGGTCGGACACGAACTGCCAGGGGTCGGTGGTCACCCCGAGCTTGGTGTCGAAGGTCTGGCGCCCGGGCCGGGCGAGGACCAGCAGCACGAAGACCACGGCCCAGAACCCCAGGAGCCAGCGGCGCGACCGACGCCCCTCGGGGGGCCGCCCCGTCGTGCCCGCCGGCCGCACCGGCGCGGGAGGTGGAGCCTGGACCGTGCTCGTCATGGTGCACACCGCCGGAGGATGAGAAGGAGGTTCCAGGTGGCGAACTCGCGCAGGCCCGGCGCCTTCACGACGGTCTCCGCGAGAAACGGCCAGTAGCGGGAGCGCGCCGACACGACCGTCACGTCGTCCCGTGCGCGCACCTGCCGCAGAGTGCGTCCGATGTGCACGGCGAACAGGTTCTCGCCGAGCGTGTGCTTGGCGTCCTTCCCGGTACGGCGCCGATAGCGGGCCCGCGCCCGCTCCGCCCCCAGGTAGTGCCAGGGCGCCCACTCGTGGCCGCCCCACGGGGACAGCCAGTTGGTGAACGACACATAGATCAGCCCGTCGGGCCGGGTCACCCGCACCAGCTCACTGAGGAACGTCGGCGGATCCGCCACGTGCTCCAGCACGTTGGACGAGAACGTGACGTCCGCGACCCCGTCGGCCAGCGGCAGCAGATACCCGTCGGCGACCACCGCCCCGTCGGGCGGCTTCGTCCCCAGCTCGGCGAGGTCCGGCTCGAAGAGGTACGCGTGCGCCCCGCGGCGCCGGAACTCCTCCGTGAAGTAGCCGCTGCCCCCGCCGACATCGACGACCGTGCGGCCCTCCAGGGCCCCGCCGTACGCCGCGACCTGGTCGACGGCGTCCCGGGCGAGCAGCGCGTAGCAGGACGCGGGGTCGTCCTGCTCCCTCATGAAGGCCCGGAAGAGGGCGAGGGACCGCCGCAGGGACGGATCCTTCCAAGCACCCGGTCGCGCGTTCAAGAGCCCCCACCCCGCACCGCCTCCGCGGCGACCGCCCGGAACTGCCGCACCGTACGGCCCCACCGGAAGTGCGCCGCCCGTTCCCGTGCCGCCCTCCCCATCAGCTCCCGCCGGTCGGCCGACAGCGCGAGCGCGCACCAGGCCGCGGCGAACGACGACTCCCCCCGGGCCAGCACCCCGGTCTCCCCGTCCACGACGGAGTCCCGCAGCCCCGGCACGTCGAAGGCGACCGACGGGGTCTGCCGCACCGCGGCCTCGGTGACGACGAGCCCCCACCCCTCCACGGCGGACGGGTGCAGCAGCAACCAGGCCGCGCACAGCAGCCGGTGCTTCTCGGCCTCGGAGACATGCCCGGCGAACTCGACGCCGGGCCCGGCCATCGCCTCCAGCCGCTGCCGCTCGGGGCCGTCGCCGACGATGACCAGCCGACCGCCGGTGACGGGCCTGACCCGCTCCCACAGGCGCAGCAGCAGATCGATCCGCTTGTACTCGACCAGCCGTCCCACGGCGACGAACAGCGGCTCGGGCGACCGTTCGGCACGCGGCCCCGGCTCCTCGACCCCGTTGTGGACGACCCGGATCCGTTCGCCGTCCACGCCGATCGCGCGGAGCGCCGTCTCCGTGGACGAGGACACGGCGACCACGAGGTTGCCGCGCTGCGCGCCCGTCAGCGCCCAGTGTTCGAGGCTTCTGCCGAGCCGGGCAGCGGGCGCCAGCGCTCCGCCGAACCGCATCCGCCACAGATCGGTGTGCACATGGTTGACCAGGCACAGCGTCGGCCCGCGATGCCACAGCGGTGTCAGGTACGGCATGCCGTTGCACACCTCGACGAGCAGGTCGCAGTCGCCGACCTGGCGGGCGAGGGCACTTCTGGCCCGGAAGTGGTGGCTCAGGTCGCCGCCCGCGGACACGACCCGGTAGTCGCGCAGGGCCGCCGGGCCCCCGCAGAGCAGGGTGACCTGGTGGCCGAGCCCCGTCAGGCCCTCGGCGAGCCGGTGGACGAGGAGCTCGGAGCCCCCCGCCGCCGGGTTACCGAGGTCACGGCGGGCGAGGAAAACGATCCGGCGTGGCGGTGGGGCGCCCGCCGGGGCGTGCCGGACGCCGCGCGGGAACGCGTCGACCAGCGAGAACGGCACGTGCTGGGGCATGGGTGCTCCAACTCGTCTCGGGGTGCGGAACTCAGCGGGGGAGAAGGAGGTTCGCTGTGAGGGTTGTTCCGGTGGGGCGTGTGGGGGGACGGTCCGGTCGCGGCGGGCAGGTCGTGGTGCGCGGGAGCGAGGTCGGGAGCGAGGTATGGGTGGGCTGTGCTCAGGTGGGGTGGACAGTTTTCGCCGAGAGTTTCGAAGCTGCTACTCACCGACGTGACAATTTCCGGGGTTTGTTGAACTGACGCCCTGTCATATCGTGATCGGATCCTGGGGCGACTCGGACGTTTCGGGGCGCCGCCTGCCGCGCACCACCAAAACGCCACCCGTCACGGCGAGGACGAACCCCACCACAGCGGTACCGATCGGCAACGTCCGCCCCACCAGCCGCAGCAGTCCGCTGTCCCGCTCCGCCTGCTCCACCGCGAACTTCTGCGTCTCGGCGGTGAACGCCAGCTTCCGGCTGTCGAGCAGCACCGCCGCGTCCTCGGTGTCGCCGGGCGCCCGCAGGGTCCGGCGCGGCCCCGTCCGCGCGTAGAGCACGCGTCCCGTGGCCTGGTCGACGACGAGTTCGAGGCCGTGGTTGGCGTACCACTCCTCGGCCGGCACCTGCGGCCGGCCCGGCTCGTCGACGAGGGCTCCGGGCACCAGCCGTGTGCCCGTCCTCGTCGCCGGAACGGTCGCCGTGAAACGCATTCCCTCGTAGCCGCGGATCTTCTTGCGGCCCTCGTAGTGGAGCGTGACCGTCGCGCCGAGCGTGTTGTCCCACCAGCGGTAGGAGCGTTCCCGCACGTCGAAGGGGAACTTCAGGTACGCCTCGCCCTCGATGTACGGCTTCTCCTCGCAGCAGTGCACCGGCCGGTTGGTCCTGCGGTCGCTGACCCAGCGGTGCGGGCTGAAGTCCAGCGCGTCGTGCGGGTCGGCGGCCGGCAGTGACTTCTCCGTGTCGACGCTGGTGATCACGTCCCACACGGCCGCTCCGCTGCGTTCGCTTTCGGCCACATCGCCGCGTACCCGCTGGGTCACGGTGATCTTCTGGTCCGGTACGGTCCGCACCTGCTCCACGTCGAAGACGCTGCCCGTGCCGGTGTAGACGGCGGTCGTGTCGATGTCGATCGGGTTCACCGCGGCCCGTGGCTCCACGTACCAGGCCAGCAGGGGTGCGAGGACCAGCAGGAAGGTGCCGAGGCCCAGCAGGACCAGGGACAGGGGCGAGGCTGTACGGCGCATCCGGGCACTCCAGGGGCGTTGGAAGGTGCGACTCGGGCAGGCGTCTCGGAAGGGGGGACGCCAAGGGGGAAGGTGCGCGTGACGTATGGGCCGGGAACCGTAGGCGGAGTCTTGACGCAGTGTCAATGCATTGCTGACACTGGGCCGGAGCCGGTGTCCGGGACGGACGACCGGCTGAGGGGTCGTCAGAATGCCCCCGGCGAGGTGGACGAGTACCGGGACCGTCAGGAGGTCCCGGGGTGCGGGGTGCCCTGGGTGGGGCCGACCTTTCGACCGAGAGGCTGACCCTGCGATGTCGCACGCCGAGACCACGCACCAGACGCCACCGGACCCGCCCTCCGCGCGGGCGACGGGACTTCCGCGGCGTGCCCTCGCCGCCGCGCTCACCATGGTGGCCGCCGCCGCGCTCGCCGTGGCGGCCGCGTTCGGTGTCGTCGCGCTGCTGGAGGCGACCCCGGACCAGCCGAACACCCCGCTCATCACGTACGAGAACGCCGGTCAGGAGCGCTGAGGGGTGACCGGGCGCCCGGGAACCGTCTCAGTCCGCTCCGCCTGGCACGACGTTCCACGTGACCAGGTGCGGGAGTTCGCCGCGATCGCCATGGCCGAGGCACCCGCCCTCGCCGAGGAGATCCTGGGTGAGATCCGCCGCGAGTACCCCCATCTGCCGGTCGTCCTCGACGACTCCGGAGAGCCGATGGCCCTCATCGGCATCCGCCGCGCCATCGAGGTCTTCGTCCAGCACCTCCAGACCGCGGAGGGCCGCCCGCGGGTGCCTCCCGGTGTGTTCCAGGAGTTCGGCCGGGGCGAGGGCCTGCACGGCCGCAGCCTGGACTCCCTCCAGGCGATCTACCGCCTCGGCGTACGCCTCGCCTGGCGGCGCTTCGCCGAGATCGGCCAGCGCGTGGAGATCCCGCCGCCCGCGATGTACGAGCTGGTCGACGCCGGATACGAGTACCTGGACGGGCTGGTGGACCAGTCGGTGCGCGGCTACGCGGAGGCGGCGGCCCGGCAGGCCGGCGAACGGCTCCGGCTCCAGCGGCGCCTCATGGAGCTGCTCCTCGTCGAGCACCACCGGGGCGACCCCGCGGACGCGCTCACCGAACGCGCCGCCCGCATCGGCTGGCCCCTGCCCGAGAAGGTCGCCGTCGGCGTCCTGCTGCGGCCCGCCCGCGAGGCCATGGCCCCGGCCGTCGGCCAGGGCGTCCTGCTCGACATGGAGTACGAGCAGCCCCGCATGGTCGTGCCCGAACCGGACGCCGCCGGGCGGCACGAACTCCTGCACCGGGCCCTCGCGGGGTGGTCGGGCGCGATCGGGCCGCCGGTGCCACTGGCGGAGGCGGCGAAGTCGCTGCGCTGGGCGGAGGCCGCGGTGAGCCTGATGGAACGCCGGCTGCTGCCCGCCGGGGAGGTGCTGCACTGCACCGAGCACACCGAGGCCCTGGTCCTCCTCCAGCCGGAGGAACTCATCGACGACCTGGCCTTACGCTGCCTGGCGCCCCTCGCGCACTGCGGCCCCACCCACGGGCGCCGCCTCGCCGAGACCCTCCTCGCCTGGCTGGAGACCAGGGGCGGAGCCCCTGAGGTCGCCACCCGCCTCGGCGTCCACCCCCAGACCGTCCGCTACCGCCTGCGCCAGATCCGGGAACTGTGGGGCGACGAGGTCGACGACCCCGACCGCCGCTTCGAGCTGGAACTGGTCCTCAGGGCGCAACGGCTCCGGGGAGAGCTGGGCGACCCGCGCGGCAGACGCTGACGGGCGCGCGGCGGGCGCGACGGGCGCACCGGGGGCCGGGCGGGGGCACCGGGGCTACGTCAGGCCGGACCACGCCTCGTCCACCAGCCGGGCCACCTTGCTCGGCTCGTGGGTGAGGTCCCCCGTGACGTCGCGGACCAGCACGGTCAGCCGCTCGTCGCTGCGCTGACAGGACACCGTGGACACACTGTCGGGCTCCGGCTCGTTCCCGGCGTTGGTCGGCTGGTGGTGGAGGACGCAGTCCACCTTCCCGAAGGTGACCCTCTCGCCGGTCGGCTTCTCCAGACCGAGCGCCGCCGGGTCCGTGTACGGCACATACGGCCGCGGGGAAGGCCCACGGACGGCCGCGAACTGGAAGAACGACACCAGACGGGAGTCGGAGAAGGACTGGACGACCGCCGCCGCGCCCCCGTGCGCCTCGGACAGCAGCTCCCCGCTCCTGCCGTCCCAGTCGCGGGTCCGCTCCGCCTGCTCCTTCCCCTGCGAGGCGTCCAGCTCCAGGACGGCCTTGTCCTGATGGACGAACGCGCCCAGCTTCACCGGCGCCGACAGCTCCCCGCCCCGGCCGGCCGACGCCCCCGCGGCCCCCGGCGCCGCGTCGCCATCGTCCCCCGTGATCAGCCAGGCCCCGCCTACGAGCCCCACCCCGAGCGCCAGGCCGACCAGGCCGCCGAGCAGGAATCGGGCCGCTCTGTCGGCCTCCGTCATCGTCCTCCCCCGTCCCCTTGATGTGGAAAAGGGCTGCCCTCACCCACATGCCGGGAAACACGGGGCGTTCTCGGCCATTGCCCGCCCGCACCACGTTGACTAGCCTGTGTTCGTCATGCCGATCGACTGTTGAAATTTCGAACACAGCCGGTACCGAGAACGAAGAAACAAGGGAGGGGGCCGACCGTGGGACGCCTAGTACCTGCCGTGACCCGGGCGCTCGACATATTGGAGCTCTTCCTGGACGGGGACGGCACGCTCTCCGCCCCCGACATCGTGCGCAAGCTCCAGCTGCCGCGCACCACCGTCCACGAACTGGTCACCACGCTCGCCGCCCGTGGCTACATCGTGCCGGTGGCGGGACAGCCGGGACGTTACCGCCTCGGTGTCCGTCCGTACCAGCTCGGCAGCCGTTACGCCGAGCAGCTGGACCTGGCCGCCGAGGGCCAGCAGGTCGCCCGGACCGTCGCCGAGACCTGCGACGAGACGGTGCACGTGGCGATCCTGGAGTACACGGACGTCATCTACATCGCCAAGGTCGACTCCACGCACGCCGTCCGTATGGTGTCCGCCGCCGGCCGTCGCCTTCCGGCGCACTGCACCTCCGTCGGCAAGATGCTCCTCGCCTCCCTTCCCGAGGCCGAGCTGAACGCCCGGATCCCGGACGACGCCGACCTGGTCGCCATGACGCCCAACAGCATCACCGACCCGAACGCGCTGCGCGAGACCCTGGCCCGGATCCGTGAGCGGGGTCTCGCCGTGGAGAACCGCGAGTCCAACCCCGACGTCTCCTGCGTGGCCGCCCCGGTCCGCGACCGCACGGGCAAGGTCGTCGCCGCGCTCTCCATCTCGATCCCCATGATCCGCTGGAGCGAGGACCGCCGGGACGAGCTGGAGCAGCTCGCCGCCAAGGGCGCCGCGGAACTCTCCGAGCGCCTCGGATACCGGAGCGTGGCATGAGCACGTACGACATCGCCGTACGCGAGTACGCGACCCTCGGCGAGGGGCCCACCTGGGACGCCGACGCCCAGCGGCTGATCTGGATCGACATCCTCCGCTCCCGGGTCTACACCTTCGACCCGGCCTCCGGCCGCCGCACCATCCTCGTCACCGAGCAGCACGTCGGCGCGGCCAAGCCCCGCGTCGGCGGCGGCCTCGTCCTGAACCTGCGGGACGGTGTCGGGCTGCGCGACGCCGACGGCGGCTTCCGCTGGCTGCACCACGAGCCGGTCCCCGGCCGCCGGGCCAACGACGCCGCCGTGGCCCCCGACGGCTCCCTCTTCGCCGGCACCATGCGCTACGACGAGGCCCCGGGCGGCGGCACCCTCGCCCGGTTCACCGCCGAGGGCCTCGCCCAGGGCGTCCTCGACGACGTCGCCGTCAGCAACGGCACCGGCTGGAGCCCGGACGGGCAGCTGATGTACTACATCGACTCGCCGACCCGGCGTATCGACGTCTTCGACTACGCGGAGACCGACGGCGTGCGGCTCCCCGTCGACCGGCGGCCGTTCGTCACCATCGAGGAGGGTGCCGGCTTCCCCGACGGCCTCACCGTCGACGCCGAGGGCTGTGTCTGGGTCGCCCTGTGGGAGGGCGGCGCCGTACGCCGCTACACCCCCTCCGGCGAACTGGACCGGGTCGTCCGGCTGCCCACGCCCCGCCCCACGGCCTGCGCGTTCGGCGGTGCCGACCTGACCGACCTGTACGTCACCACGGCCCGGGTCGGCACCGACACCCCGCATCCGCTGTCGGGTTCGCTGCTGGTGGTACCGGGCGCGGGCAAGGGCCTCGCGCAGCCCGCGTTCGCCGGCTGAGCCCACCCGTACCGCACGTCCGTCGACGGCCCGTCGGCCCCACCCGTACCCCGGTGGGCCGGCGGGCCGTCACTCGTGCGCGGACACACTGCTCTCGGCGGCGGAGGTCGCCGGGTCCACGGGGTCGGTGGGGCACGCCGAGCCGGTCGGGCACGCCGAGCCGGTCGGGTCCGCCGAGCCGGTCGGGCCGGTCGCGAGGGTGCGGACCTCCTCGATCTCCGCGGGGTGGCGCAGCGCCCGGGAGACGGCGTCGATGTCCTGGAGGAGGTCGGTGAGGTCGGAGGAGACGGTGAACTCGGGGTACCCCGTGCGGCCCGGACCGGCCGTGAGGTCGGGGAAGATCAGCGGGCCCGACGTCAGGGAGACGGCGGGCGGCCCGGGGGAGGGCGACGCCTTCCGCGCGGCCAGCGCGTCCTGGATCGTCACCGCGGCGGCCAGCGCCCGCGCCCGGCCGGGACCGTGACCGAGGGCGAGGGCTCCGGCGTAGGCGCGGCGGTGCAGATCGTCGTCGAAGTGGCGGGCCAGCTGGAGCAGGGCGTCGCGGATGAAGGTCTCGCGGCGGGTGAGGCGCAGCTCCGCCGTGGCGCGCAGGGCGAACGGCACCCCGGAGCCGCTGACGCTCCGGGTGAGCAGGTACAGGGGCCGCAGCCGCCGGTGGCTCACCCGCACCCGCCAGCGTTCGTGCAGGTACTGGCCGCCGTGCGGCAGGATGAACCCGACCGCGATGAAGATGGCCGCCACGGCCACCACCGGCGGCGCCACATGGGTGCTCAGCCAGTCCAGGTCGTGGCCCGTCCAGCGGGCGACCAGCGCGGTCAGCTTCGAGGCGTCGTACACCAGGTTGAGCGCGTAGCCGATCCCGAGCGCCTTCAGACCGCCGCGCAGCCACAGGTCCAGGCCCTGGGTGCGGACCCAGCTGCGGATCAGATGACAGGTGATCAGGCAGGCGGCGGTGTGGGCGGCCAGGTAGAGGAGGATCTCCTCGCGCATGAAGGGTGTGGTGGCGTAGTACGTGTCCAGGTCGCGCAGCCGTTCCCGGGGGACGTCCGCCAGCGCGAACAGCACCCACAGGACGACGATCACCGCCGTGTACACGCTGACGACCCAGCGCATGGCGCGGCGGGTCGTCGGGGAGCGGTCCGCCGGGCCGTTGCGCCAGGCGACGATGAGCAGCAGACAGGCCGCGCAGTACGCGGTGATCAGCGAGTACACCCAGGGCGCGGCGATGTTCGGCACGCCGACGACCTGGTTGGTCCAGGCGATCACCGACGGCACCGCGAACAGGAACACGCTGCACGCGAGCAGCAGCAGACCGCCGACCGCCCGCAGGAGCGGGTCCTTCCACAGCTTCACGATGCTGGGCAGCTTGATCACCAGCGCGGCCGTCAGGACGGCCGTGGGGATCCAGAACGAGATGTACAGCCCGCCGAAGAAGTCGGCGGGACTCATGGCACCGGTCGTGGTCGCGGAGACGGTGGCCCCCCTCATCCGCGCCGCCCGCGATAGCCGAGGGACGCCTGGAGGGCCTGCCGCACCGAGTCCGCCCGGTCGGCCGGACCGGCGGGGGCCGGTGCGCCGGGAGCCCGGCTGTCCGGGGCCGGACCGGCGGGGGCCGGACCCGTGGCGTCGCCGTGTCCGGTGTCCACCCAGGGGCGCAGGGCGGTGGCGAGCCGGTGGCCGAAGTCCTCGGCCTCCTGTTCGGCCGAGGCGTGCGAGCCGTCGCGCGCGGCGACCCCGAGGGCGGACCCGGGCCAGCCCGGCCCACCGGACAGCGCGAACGCGGCGGCGTCCGCGCCCGGCACCCGGTGATGGCTGTGCCCGGTGTGCAGATGCCACAACTCATGCCCCAGGATCACCAGTTGCTGCACGGGAGCGGCCCGCTCCTCGACGATCACCAGGTCGAAGCCGGGGAACTCCATCCACAGCCCCGTCACCTCTATCTCGTCCGGGAACCGCTCGAACCGCAGCTCCACGGGCCGCCCACCGCGCCGCGCGCTCATCTCCGCGCACAGCGCCGCCCCCAACTCCCTTACCCCCAGGGGGCCGTCCAGCCGTGCCCGGACCGCCTTGACGAGCCCCGCGGTCAGCCCGCGCCGCTCGGCGGCGGACCGGGCGGGCAGCAGCGCGGCCCGTACCCGGCCGAGGACACCGGTGGCCCCGGCGGCCCCGGTCGACCCGCGCGGCCGTGCGCCGCCCGGTTCACGACGGCTCATTTCCGGGCTCCTCCTCGTCGACGCCGAGCAGCCCTTCGAGCATCACCGCGAGGGCCTCCTGCTTGCGCCGGGTCAGGTGCATCCGCCCCCCGCGCAGCGCGAGGGTCACCACTCCGTGCCGGGTCGCGAACTCGACGAGCGGGCCCTCGCCCCCGGCTCCCTCCAGGCCCTCCAGCACCCGGCGCAGTTCCCGGTCCAGGACGGCGGCGGCCGGGTCGGTGAAGAACCGGACGCCCTCCTCGACGCCGAAGAACGCGGCGAGTTCGGTGAGGTCGGGCACGTTCGGCATCTTCTTGCCGAGCAGCAGCTGCCGGGCCCACTCCGGGCTGATCGACAGCCGCTCCGCGACCTCCTTGCAGACGTCGACGGTGCGTTTGCCGCTCCGCGCGAGATACGCCGTGTGCAGCGCCCGTACCCGCCCGCGCACCCGGTCGTCGATCCGGTCGCCCGGCGGCTCACCCCCGTCGAGCAGGGTCCGCACCACGTCCTCACCGAGCGCGGTGCGCTCCGACAGCGCGGAAACATCGAGGAGTCGCCCCCGATCGGCCCCCGTCCGGGCGGCGAGGACGTCGAGCCGGGCGAGGGTCCGGGGGAGGGGTACGGGGAGGTCGGGCACGGCCAGACCCTACGTGCCCAATGGCCTGAACACCACGGAAATCCAACGATCGTTGAAACCGGACCAACGATCGTTCGACGGACGACACGCCGGTCGACAGGCCCCGCTCGCCCGCTCGCCCGGTCGGCCCCGCCCGCCCGGTCGGCCCCCATTGACTCTCTCCACCGGCGAACATAGCGTCCCGTTCGACTGAACGAGCTGCATCCGTAATGTCGAACGCGAAGGATGTCCATGGCCCGCACAGCCCGCTTCACCCTCGACCCCGCCTTCCAGGTCGGCGAGGTCAACCCCCGACTGTTCGGCTCCTTCGTCGAGCACCTCGGCCGCTGCGTCTACACCGGGATCTTCGAGCCGGACCATCCGGCGGCCGACGAGGCGGGCCTGCGCACCGACGTGCTGGAACTCATCCGTGAGCTGGGTGTCACCACGATCCGCTACCCCGGTGGCAACTTCGTCTCCGGCTACAAGTGGGAGGACTCCGTCGGCCCCGTCGAGGACCGCCCCCGCCGCCTCGACCTCGCCTGGCGCTCCACGGAGACCAACCGCTTCGGCCTCTCCGAGTACATCGCCTTCCTGAAGAAGATCGGCCCGCGGGCCGAGCCCATGATGGCCCTCAACCTCGGCACCCGGGGCGTCGCCGAGGCCCTCGAACTCCAGGAGTACGCCAACCACCCCGCCGGCACCGCCCTGTCGGACCTCCGTGCCGCGCACGGCGACAAGGACCCGTTCGGCATCAGGCTCTGGTGCCTCGGCAACGAGATGGACGGCCCCTGGCAGACCGGTCACAAGACCGCCACCGAGTACGGCCGGATCGCCGCCGAGACCGCCCGCGCCATGCGCCAGATCGACCCCGGTGTCGAACTCGTCGCCTGCGGCTCCTCCAGCCAGTCCATGCCGACCTTCGCCGCCTGGGAGGCGACGGTCCTGGAGGAGACGTACGACCTCGTCGACCACATCTCCCTGCACGCCTACTACCAGCCCGAGAACGGCGACATCGACTCCTTCCTGGCCTCCGCCGTCGACATGGAGTCCTTCATCGAGAACGTGATCGCCACCGCCGACCACGTGGGCGCGAAGCTCAAGTCGAAGAAGAAGATCAACCTCTCCTTCGACGAGTGGAACGTCTGGTACATCTCGAAGTGGCACGAGATCGAGGACTCCGAGACCCGGGACTGGGCGGAGGCCCCCCGCCTCCTGGAGGACAACTACAGCGTCACCGACGCCGTCGTCTTCGGCTCCCTCCTCATCGCGCTGCTCCGGCACGCCGACCGCGTCACCGTCGCCTGCCTCGCCCAGCTCGTCAACGTCATCGCCCCGATCATGACCGAGCCCGGCGGTCCCGCCTGGCGGCAGACGACGTTCTTCCCCTTCGCCCAGGCCGCGCGCTACGGCCGTGGCCGGGTCCTCGACGTACGGGTGGACTCGCCGACGTACGTGACGGAGAAGTACGGGGAGGCGGACCTGCTGCACGCGACCGCCGTGCGGGCAGAGGACGGGTCGGTGACCGTGTTCGCGGTCAACCGGAGCCGTACGGAGGCCCTTCCGCTGGAGGTCGCGCTGGGCGGGCTCGACCTGAGCCGGGTGGTGGAGCACAGCGTGCTGGCCGACGCCGACCCCGACGCCCGGAACACGCTCGCGGAGCCCGAGCGGGTCGGCCCGCACGCGGGCGAGGGGACGACGCTGGAGGGCGGGGTACTGAAGGCCGCCCTCGAACCGCTCTCCTGGAACGTGATCCGCCTCGGCTGATCCCGGACGGGCCCACCGGCGCGCACGGCCACGCGGACGCGGGGCGGGTCTCCCGGCCCGCCCCGCGTGGCCGACAATGTGGCCCATGAGGATCTCTGCACGGGCGGACTACGCCGTACGCGCGGTACTGGAGCTCGCCGTACGGCAGGACGACGACCCGGTGAAGTCCGAGGTCATCGCGACCGTGCAGGAGATCCCCCACAAGTTCCTGGAGGGCATCCTCGGGGACCTGAGGCGCGGCGGCCTCGTGACGAGCCGCCGCGGCGGCAGCGGCGGGTACCGGCTGGCCCGGGACCCCGCCGCGATCACCGTCGCCGACATCATCCGCGCGGTGGACGGACCGATCGTGTCCGTACGGGGCGAGCGGCCCACCGGCCTCACCTACACCGGCTCCGCCGAGCCGCTGCTGCCCCTGTGGATCGCGCTGCGCGCCAACGTGCGCCGCATCCTGGAAGGCGTCACCGTCGCCGACATCGCGGCCGGCGCGCTGCCCGAACCGGTCCGGCGCCTGGCGGCGGAACCGGCGGCCTGGGAGAACCCGTAGCCCCACGGGACTACGGGCCGGTCCGGCTTCTGAGAAGCCGCTTTCGGGGTGAAGTGCTGACAACAGCCGCAGGTTCTCTCTAGCGTTGAAACACCGTAGGCGCTGAGGGGGAGACGTGACCGAGAACCGGATCGAGCTGGCCGACGCCGTGCAGGCGGTACGGGACGAACTGATCACTGCGGCGGCACGCTCCTCCGGTCAAGACGTGATCTTCGAAGTGGGGGACATCGAGCTGGAGTTCAGCGTCGAGCTGCACAAGGAGATCAAGGGTGGTCTCAAGGTGAAGGCATGGGTGGTCGAGGCGGGTGTCGACGGTGGGGGTGACAGCACGCGCACCCATCGGGTCGCCGTGACGCTGAAAGCGCTTGACTCCAGTACCGGTGAGCCGTGGCGCGTACGAAACCAGAGCCGGGGGAGTGTGGCCCGCTTCGGGAGGAGCGGCGGCGAGCAGTGATCGGGGGCGGCGCCCTGGACCGCGTGGTGGCGGTGCTCGGGCGGGGGCAGGGAAGCGGAGTGCTGCTCGGCCGACGGAGCGTACTGACCGCACGGCATGTCGTGGCCGGTGAGGGTGACCTCGAGGTGATCCATCCGTCTTGTGCGGTGCCGGTGAAGTGCCGGGTCGTCTGCGCGGACGAGACCTTCGACGTCGCCTTGCTGGTCGCGGAGTCGGATGTGATCAGCGCCGAGCGCGCAGCCCCGCTGGGCAGCCCCAGGCTCGGCGTGGTCGCCACCGACGCTCCGCTACCGCACTGCCAGATCGTCGGCTTCCCGCAGAACCAGAGGTACGGCGTGCGTGGTGAGGATTTGGAGTACGACCAGTACCGCGTGAGCATCCTGCCGATGGCCGGGCGGATGCGGAGCGTCCTCGTATGTGAACTCGACGCGCCTGGGGCCAAGGACCGGGAGCACAGGAACTCACCGTTGCAAGGGCTCTCCGGCGCGGCGGTGTTCGCCGGATCCGTGCTGCTCGGTGTGGTGATCCAAGTGCCGCGCGGGCGCGACCACTGGCGGATCGAGGCAGTCGCGGTCGAGGCCGCGATGAACGCCATGGGGCTGAACTTCGGACCATGGGAAGAGATCACCGACGTTCACCCTCAGGACGAGCATTTCGAGGCACGCTACGCGGCTGACCTGAGTTCCCAGTACCGCAGGACCGAGATCTTCGGCATCGACGAACTCGGTAGAAGCGAGTCCCGCTGGGATCTCGACACCGCCTATCTCAGCCTGCAGGCGGAGGCCGCCCGTGCGACCCGGCAGCAGGGCGGCCCCGGCTCGTCGCACCAGCGCATCGACTCCCTGCTGAGCGAACGGCCGCGTGCCCTTCTGCGTGGCGAGGCCGGCGCCGGGAAGACCACGCTGGTCTGGTGGCTCGCGGCGCACGCGGCGAACGGCAGCCTGGGGGCAGACCTCGCAGCCCTCAATGGCCTGGTCCCGTTCGTGATCCCCATGCGCGAGGTGCACGCTCGCGGCGGACACTTCCCCAGGGTCTCGGAGCTGTTGTCCGCCGGACGGATCATGACGGACGACGCCCCTGAGGGGTGGGCTCGGCGGGTGCTGGAAGCCGGCCGGGGGCTGCTCCTGGTGGATGGTCTCGACGAGGTCCCCGAACGTGAGCGGGAGGAGGCCCGCCGGTGGCTCACCGCGCTCCTCGACCGCTATCCGCGTACCCGGTGCCTGGCGACGGTTCGTCCCAACGCCGTCGAGAAGGGCTGGCTGGCAAAGGACGGGTTCGCGGAACTGACGCTGCTGCCCATGACCGATGACGACATCCGTGCGTTCGTCGGTGCATGGCACGACGCCGCCCGCCTCGAGTGCGAGCATCTGTACGACACCGGACGAGGCGGTGACGAGCGGCACCTCCTCACCACCCTTGAACAGGAACTGATCCACCAGCTCGGCCAGAACGCCGCGATCCGTGACCTGGCGCGAACCCCACTGCTGTGCGCGGTGATCTGTGCCCTTCACCGTCGTCGCCGCGGACTGCTGCCCACGACACGCTGGTCGCTCTACCGGGCTGCCCTGTCGATGCTGCTCGGAGGCCGTGATGCCGGCCGTGGTGTCCGCCACTCCGAACGGGTGCCTCTCGACTCCGACGAGCAGCACGCCTTGTTGCAGCGGCTCGCCGTCTGGCTCGTGCGTACCGGACAACAGCAGATGACCCACGGTATGGCTGCTCAGCAACTCGGCCAGGCGCTGCGGGACATGACGCACATACGAGAGCAGTCGAAGCCCGATGACGTCCTGCGCTTCCTCCTGGACCGCAGTGGGCTGCTGCAGGAGCGCTCGAATGACGCGATCCAGTTCATCCACCGCACGTTCCAGGACTTCCTGGCGGCGAAGGAGTTCCACGAGAGCGGTTACGTCTTGGAACTTCTGCGGCACGCGGCCGACGAGGCCTGGCGAGACGTGATCGTGCTGGCAGTCGGGCACGCGACGCGCAAGGACGCCCATCACATCGTCGAGAGACTTGTCGATTCCGGGGACGCCGCGCAAGAACGGGGGCAGCGGTGGTACTTCCACCTTCTGGCGGCCCGGTGCGCGACCAGTCTGTTGTCCCTGGACGCGGCGCTGATGGAAAGGGTGCGCGAGCGGGTCGGCGCGTTGATGCCGCTGAAAAGCTGGCGGGAAGCCGACGAACTGGCGGGACTCGGCGACTGGGCCGTCGACCTGCTACCGGACCCTGAGGTTGTGCCTGACTTCGGCGAAGCCCACATCACTGTGGCCGCCCTTACGCGCATTCGCAGTGCGAAGGCCCGTCAGGCGCTCAAGGGATTCGCGGTCCATCCATCGGAGTCCATCCGCTCCTACATCGTGGACGGCTGGAGCCGGCACCCCACCGACGAGTACGCCCGCGAAGTACTGTCCGGTATCCGTGTACACGCTCTGACGGTCGAAGGAAGGTGGCAGCTACCCCATTTGCGTCGCTTCGCATCGATCACCAACATCACCCTCGCAGGCTCCTACACGGCGGAAGAACTGGACGCGCACCTCCCGACAGCAGGTCTCAAGGAGATCCTGTTGTTCGCCAACCACGTGGTCACGCATCTGCATTTCCTGCGACAACGCAGCGACCTGAAGAACTTGGCCCTCCAGTCCTGCCCGCGAGTGACAGATTTTTCCGCTCTGCGGGAGCTCAGCCTGGAAGAGCTTTCCTTGAATGTGAATGGGCTGTCCGTCGAGGAGTTCAGGGAGGCGGGAGCTCTGCCCACACTGCGGGCCCTCGGTCTCACGGGTACGCCAAGCGGTGGCTGGACGGTCTTCGAGCCACATCCGGGGGTCCGCGAGCTGACGGTGGACTCCCCGCACGAAGACTGGTTGGCGCGTCTGGACGACTGGGCCAGCCTTGAGGGCCTGAAGGTGCTCGGAGGCTCTGGTCAGGGAGTGTCCGAGATTCTCTGCGCCGTCTCCGGGGTACCCCGGATAAGTTCTGTGGGCCTGAACGTCCGATCACTGCACGAGTTGGCTGCTTCCGAACCGCTGCCGCATGTTCGGCGACTCGAGCTGTACGGCGTCGTCGACAGCAGCGGCACGGCCTCGCTGTGCCGAGTCTTTCCTCAGCTCGAAGGGCTGACATTGCATCTACGGCCCTCGGTGGAGACGACGGACCCAGTGGATCTGACCGCCCTGCAAAGCCTTCCCGGCTTGCGTCTCACACTGACGGGCCAGATCTGGGAAGGTACGCCCATAGTCGGAGGAGAAGCTTTCGGAGACCGGCTCCATCGTGGGTACATCCTGCTCCCCAAGTAACGGCATCCCGCAGGACGGGCTGGCAGGGCGCCCGCGGGATGCCCCCGCGTGTCACAGCGTTGGAATCAAAACGCAACGCCCCCGGCCCGTGCGACGCGGGCACGCACCATACGATCAAGCCCGAACGTGAGCACGTACGGGCGAGATCCGTATATACGTACAGACGCGTCCCGGGTCCGGCCGGCGGCATCGGCCGGGCGCGGGCGGCGCCGACGGGCGACGGGACGTGCCCGGCGTGCTCGACCTGGGAGAAGTGCCGGCAGCTGGAAGTGGGGAAACCGTGCGCCACAAGGCCCGGATGATCGTGGCGGCCACGGCCGCGCTGACGCTCGCGGCGGGGCTGTCCGGCTGCGGCGGGGACGCGGACGCCGAGTCCGGCCGGGTCTCCCTGACCGTCGTCGCCACCAACTACGGCGACAACGTCCACAAGAACTCCGAGGGTTACTGGGACCGGGTCGTCCTCGCCTTCAACGCCGAGCACCCCGACATCGACGTGAACGTCGAGGTGTACGCCCCGGACGAGGTCGACGAGAAGGTCGCCGAGCTGGTCGAGCGGGGCGAGACGCCCGACATCGTGCAGGCCGACGGCTACTCGCAGTACGCCGCCCAGGGCCTCCTCTACAGCGCCGACGAGGTGCTGTCGGTGCCGGTCCAGGCGTCCTTCGTGTCGAGCCTCGCCGACGCCGGAGAGCTGGACCGGGTGCAGTACGGGCTGCCGTTCACCGCGAGCACCCGGCTGCTCTACTACAACAAGGACCTGTTCGCCGCGGCGGGTCTGCAGCCCCCCAAGAGCTGGGACGGCCTCCTCACGGCGGCGCGGAAGCTGAAGGCCCAGGGCGTGGAGTCCCCGATCGCCGTGCCGCTCGGCCCGGAGGAGGCGGAGGCCGAGACGCTGATGTGGCTGCTGGCCGGCGACGGCGGTTACACCAACGACTCCAACAGCTACGCCCTCGCGTCCCCGGCCAATGTGCGGACGCTGACCTGGCTGCGGGACAAGCTGGTCGGAGAGGGCCTCGCCGGCCCGATCCCGCCCGGTCAGCTCAACCGCGACGACGCCGTGCAGACCTTCCTGCGCGGTGACGCGGCCATGGTCAACGGCCCGCTGTCGCTGATCCGCCAGATCGAGGACTCCTCCGACTCCGTGCCCTACGGGTCGGTCCCGCTGCCGAGCCGCGACGGCCGGGCCACACCGGCCATGGGCACCGCGGACTGGATCGTCGCCTTCAAGAACGACGACCATCGCGAGGCGATGGGGCAGTTCCTCGACTTCCTCTACAGCGACAAGTACGTGATCGAACAGGCCGCCGAGTACGAGCTGCTGCCCGTCACCACGACCGCCGCCGACGCGATGCGCGCCGACAAGCGCCACAAGGCGCTGTGGAGCGGCCTGGACACCCTCCAGAACCTGCGGCTCTACCCCGTCGCCGAGACCAACTGGTCCCAGGTGGCCGCCGCCATCCGTAAGCAGATCGGCGGGGCGGTGAAGGCGAACGGCGATCCGCGGACGGTCCTGGAGTCGATAGCGACGGTCGCGAAGACGGCCGAATGAGCGACTGAGGCGGCGCCCCCTTTCACCGGCCCCCTGCCGCGCCCTGCGGGAGGGGGCCGGTGCCGTCGTGTTCGGCGGAGCCGGAGCCGCACCGCCCCGATCGGCGGACGGCAACCGATCAGCCGAGGTCGAGCGGAAGTGATCGCGGTTCGGTCGAATTCGTACGGTTCCGACCAGGCACAATGCCCTCTCGATCTCCTGGGTACTCATCGGGCGAGCACGGCTAGCGTGGGCGGCGTGCGGCAGATCGCCTTTGACGCCCAGCGCCCCGTGCCCGGGCACTTCGACCCCCATCGAGAGGAGGCGGCTGCGATGCCGGGCGGGGAGACAGACGGCGGAACCGGCGACACCGGCGGCCCGAGCGGCAGCGTCCTCGGTGCTCCCGCGGGCACACAGGTCGGCGCCCCTGCCGGCACACAGGTCGGCACCCCTGCCGGTACACAGGTGGGCACCCCTGCCGGCGGCGCTCCGGACCGCCGCGGCACACTCCTGCTGACACGGCACTTCACCGGCGAGAACCTGGCCCTGGTACGGGCCCAGGTCGAGGACGCGGCGGCCGCCGCGGGCCTCGGGGGCGTACGGCTCGGCGAGTTCACCCTCGCCGTCAGCGAGATCGCCGCCAACGCGGTGGAGCACGCCGGCGGCCGCGGCCGGCTGGAGCTGCGCCGGCTCCCGGACGAACTGGAGTGCCGGATCACCGACGACGGCCCCGGCTTCGTCCCCACCATCCCCGAACTCCTCCCCGGCCTCACCGAAGGCTGCCCGGGCCGCGGCCTCTGGCTCGCCCACCTGGTCACCGACCGCCTGACGGTCACCACCGACACCACAGGATCAGGCGCCGAGGTCACCCTGGCCCTCCGACTCACCTGAGAACACCCGACGCCCCGTCCCCGGCATCCCCCCGGCACCCCATCCCTCCGGCCCTTCCGCCGGTATCGCACCGGCGTAGCCCGTACGCCACAGGGGCAGCACGATGGGGTAGCCATCCGAGTCGCCGCGGCCGTCGCGCCGGGGAAGGGGGACATGTGGACGCTGCCGCCGTCGGAGCCCGTCTGGCGTCGAGTGTGATCGGGCCTTTGGTCAGGAAGCTCTTCGTCCATGAGGGGGCGGGAGCGGGACTCGTCCCGGAGCCCGTGAAGGTATCGGGGCTCGTGTCGTTCCGGGGCGAGAAGCGCGTTCTGGGGGAGCGGGAGCTGCGGAAGGTCGCCGCGGAACTCGTGGCACGCGCCGTCGGATCCGCGGGGCCGGTCGAGCGGCCGGTGGCGTTCGACGAGGAGGAGGCCCTCGCCACGGCGCTGGCGCGCACGTTACGGGCCCTGGGCGACCTGGACATGGACGACGTCCAGGCGGTGCGGCTCGGTCACCGGGCGCTCGCCCGGCGGCTGCGCGACGCGGATCCCCGGGTGACCTTCGACCTGTCCGACGACGCGGCACGGCTGCACGACACCCTGGTGGACGTCGCCTGCCTGCACATCCTGCACTTCTTCACCCAGCGGTCGACCTTCGTGGCCCGCACCCTGGTCGACCAGAGCACCCAACTCGACGACGCGGTCAACCGGATCGACCTCCTCCTCGAACGGACTCCCTCGCCGATCGGCGAGGACGCCGCCTTCGAGGCGCGCTACGCCGCCTACGTCATCGAGAAGTACGGCACGCTCACCATCTACGGCATCGACTTCACCCACTCGCCCGCGGAGTGGCCCCTGGACACGGCCTACCTCAGCCTGGAACTGGGTGTCGGCGAGCGCACCCGGCAGCTTCCGATCCGGGCCGACCACGTGCTGGAGGGACGCGACCGGGTCCTGCTGAGAGGGGTCGCCGGATCCGGGAAGACCACACTCGTGCAGTGGCTGGCGGTGACCGCCGCCCGCCAGGGCTCCACGGCGGGACAGGGGCACCTGGCGTCACTGACCGGCCGTGTCCCGTTCGTCCTCGCCCTGAGGACCCTGACGCACTCGTGGCACGACCTGCCCACTCCCGGCCGCTTTCTGACGGCCGCTCGTAACCCGCTGGCCGACGCGCAGCCGCACGGCTGGGCCGACCGTGTGCTGGAGGCCGGACGCGGCCTGCTCCTCATCGACGGGATGGACGAAGTGCCGTCCTCCGTCCGGGAGAAGGCGAAGGTGTGGCTGCGTGACCTCATCGCCGCCTATCCGGGAAACCTGTGGCTCATCACCTCCCGTCCCTCGGCGGTCCGGGAACACTGGCTGGACGGCCAGGGCTTCACCGAGGGGGCGCTGGCCCCCATGAGCACGGCCGACGTCAACCACTTCATCCGGCGCTGGCACTCGGCGGCCCGGGCCACCGACACCTCCGACTGGGAACTCCTGGACAGCTACGAGCAGTCGCTGATGGAGGCGGTGCGCACCAAAGGTGATCTCTCCCGGCTGGCCACCAACCCCTTGATGTGCGGACTGATCTGCGCCCTCCACCGGGACCGCCGCGGCTTCCTGCCCCGTGCCCGCAAGGACCTGTACGACGCCGCGCTGTCGATGCTGCTGTCCCGCCGGGACATCGAACGGAACATGGGCCTCACCGACAGCATCGACCTCACCGAGGAGCCCAAGACACAGCTCCTCCAGAAACTTGCCTACAAGTTCCTGCTCAACGGCAAGTCGGAGATCGACATCGCCCAGGCGCACATGATCATCCGTCATACGCTGCCGTCGGTGTCCGCCGCCGCGAGCCAGGGCACCGCCGAGCAGATCTTCCGGCATCTGCTGCTGCGCAGCGGCGTGCTGCGTGAACCGGTGCCCGGCACGATCGACTTCATCCACCGCACCTTCCAGGACTACCTGGGCGCCCGGGCGGCCGTGGAGGAGGGGGATCTGTCGCTGCTGGTCCTCCGGGCGACGGACAGCCAGTGGGAGGACGTCATCCGCATGGCCATCGCGCACGCCCGCCCCAAGGAACGCGCGGTGCTGCTCAGCGAACTCATCGCCCGCGGCGATGTCGCCGCACCCCGGCGCCGTACTCTTCTGCACCTGCTCGCCATGGTGTCGCTCGAACACGCCACCGAGCTGGAACCGTCGGTGCGGGCCCGGGTGGAGGAGCGGGCCGCCCGGCTCATCCCGCCGAGAAGCAGTGCCGAGGCCCACGACCTCGCCCAGGTGGGCCCGGTGGTCCTCGAACTGCTCCCCGGTCCGGAGAACCAGGAGCCCGAGACGGCGGTCCTCACCGTGCTGACGGCGACGCTGATCGGGGGCGACGCGGCGATCCCCGTCCTCGCCCGGTACGCGGAACACCCCGATCCGACGGTACGCAGTCATGTCGCCCAGGCCTGGCACCGCTTCGACACCGACGCGTACGCCAGCGAGGTCATCGCCCGCCTCGTCGGGGACGACCTCTACGTCGAGATCGTCACCCCGGCCGAACTGGCGGCGATCGGCCGCCTCGGCGGACACTCCCGGCTGCGTGTCGGCGGGGACCTCTCTCCCGAGGAGTTGGTGCACGGCCTCGTCGGCCGGCCCCTCACCTGCCTGTGGCTGCGCGCCGACCAGGCGCCCGACTGGGCATGGCTCGCCGCCTTCCCCGACCTGCACACCCTGCTGCTCGACCACAGCCCCGACCCCGTCGACCTGTCCTCGCTGACCGTCCATCCACGCCTTCGGACCCTGGGCCTCGACCCGCGCCAGAGGACGGTGGAGGGCGGAGCGCCCCACCCCCGCTTCCGCCTCACCTTCGTCAACTGACCGGAGCCGACGTCCGCACGGCCGCCGAAAGTTGTCGGTCGTCGGGATCGCCTGTCCGCGCGCGGTCGTACGACCGTCCAGGCCCCGCCAGGTGTCCCGGGGCGTGAGGGACCCCGCCCCACACCGCTCGGGGCGTCCGGCTGAGCATGAGTCCTGGCAACAGGACCCACTACCGCTCAGCATTCAGGAACGGTCAGCCCACCTGGTTGTACACCGCCCCCGCCGCCGGCCAGCCCAGCGGCTCCGGCTGCTCCTCGGGGGCCGTACGGCCGCGCACCTGGGCGGCGGTGAGCCCCTGGGCGGCGCCCATCGCGCGACGGTTGGCGGCCGCGGTGGCCATGCCGGGCATCCCGGTCTGGGCGACCGGCTCCAGCCCGGTGGCGGGCGCGGGCGTCATACCGGGGATGCCCGGCATGCCCGGCATGCCCGGCATGGAGGCCACGTTCGGCATGGAGGGGATCGACGGCCCCTGCGGCATGGGGGCGGGGGCCGCCGGAACGGGCGCCGGCATCGGGGCCGGCATGGGCGTCGGCGCCGGAGCGGGTGCCGGGGTCGGTATCTGGGCGGCGACCGGGGTGGGCATCTGGGCGGCGACCGGGGTGGGCATCTGGGCGGCAGCCGGGGTGGGCATGGGGGCCGGGGCCGGGTTCATGCCCGGCATGCCGACCGGGCCGGTGGCCTGCGCGGCGAGCCCCGCCATACCGGCGCCGTTGGTCTCGCTCATCAGCCGGTCCACGGCCGCCGTACCCGAGCTGTAGCTGGTCCCGGTGCCCAGCTCGGGTACGGCGGCTCCCCTCCTGGACCCGTAGAGAACCGACTCCAGGCCGGACACCAGGCGACGCACGTCCACCTGGGGCCGGACCACGAGTCGCAGGAAGCGACTGGACGAGCCGACCTTGTTGCCGCACTCGCGGACCAGGATCCGGTGCTCGGTGAGCAGCCGGTCGCGGACCACGGTGCCCTCGGCGCCCACGGGCAGGCGCACGAAGAGGAAGTTCCCCTGCGACGGATACACCGTCAGACCGGGGAGGGCGGAGAGCTGACGGGCCATGTCCAGGCGGTCGCGCCGCACCTGGTGCAGGCTCTCCATGTACTCGGGGCCGTGGTTCTTCAGCATGAACACCACGTGCTCCGCGAAGGAGTTGAGGTTCCACTTCGGCAGCATCGAGCGGATCTTCCCGGCGAGCGCCGGGTTGGCGACCAGATAGCCGAAACGGATGCCGTGCAGCCCGAAGTTCTTGCCGAGCGAACGCAGCACGACGACGTTGGGCCGCATCACCGCGTCCTGAACCGTGCTCGGCTCGGACTCGGCGTCGGCGAACTCCAGGAACGACTCGTCGATGACGATCAGGTCCAGGTCGGCCATCGCGTCCATGAACTGCACCAGCGCGTGCCGGTGCAGGAAGCCGCCGTCGGGGTTGTTCGGGTTGCAGATGACGGCGACCCGCGTGCCGCGCGCCCGGATGAACTCGGCGTACTGGGCGAGGTCCAGGGCGAAACCGCTGGACTCCTGCAACGGGAACATGTCGACGCGCTTGCCGGTCTCCATCGGCTGGTCGGTCCAGCGGCCGAAGGTGGGGACGGGGACGGCGAGGGACTCCCGGACCAGCAGATGGTCGATCCAGGTGATGAGTTCGGTCGAGCCGTTGCCCATCGCCACGCACTGCGGCGGCAGTTGCAGCAGGTTGCACAGCTCCGCGGTGATGGTGTCGGCACTGCTCGGGTAGTACGTGATGATGTCCTTCAGCCTGCTCGCCAACTCGTCGAACATGGCCGGAGTGGGGAAGTACGGGTTGCACGGTATGCAGAAGTCCACCGGGCCGACCCCGTCGCCGCCCTCACGCGTCAGCGCCGCCATCGAGGGGCTGTGCGCCGTCGTGCTGCGGAACAACGAGGTGACGTTGTCGGCCATGGAACCTCCGTAGGGGGCGGACCCGTGAGGACGAACCGGGTCCGACGACTAAGGGCGGCCCGTGCGGGGGAGCACGGGCCGCCCCTACATACGGAGAAGGCGGTGACGCTGTTCAACCACTGGGAAGTTGGCAGGAACTTGTGAAGAACCTGTGCACTGCCGTGTTCAGGCTCCGAACGAGTGGACCGTCGTCGAGCGGTATGTCTGCCCCGGCCGGAGCACCGTCGACGGGTACGACGGCTTGTTCGGCGAGTCCGGGAAGTGCTGGGTCTCCAGGCACACGGCGTCCCCCTGGCGGTAGATCCGCCCCGACGGTCCGGCGAGCGTGCCGTCGAGGAAGTTCCCCGAGTAGAACTGGAGCCCCGGCTCGGTCGTGGAGATCGTCAGGGTGCGGCCCGAGGACGGGTCGCGCAGGGTCGCGGCCCGCTCCGGGAGATCCGTCCGCCCCTTGTCGAGCACCCAGTTGTGGTCGAACCCCTTGGCGTACAGAAGCTGCTGGTCACGCGTGCGGACGTCCGCGCCGATCGGCTTGGCCCGGCGGAAGTCGAACGGTGTGCCCGCCACCTCGGCCGGTTCACCGGTGGGGATGAGTCCGGCGTCGACGGGCGTGTAGCGGGAGGCGGCGATCTCCAGCTCGTGGTCGTGGGCGGAGCCGCTGCCCTCGCCCGCGAGGTTCCAGTAGACGTGGCTGGTGAGGTTGACGACGGTCGGCCGGTCGGTGGTGGCCTCGTAGTCGACGCGCCAGTCGCCCTCCTCGGTGAGGGTGTAGGTGACCGCGGTCCGCAGGGTGCCGGGGTAGCCCATCTCGCCGTCGGGGCTGGTGCGGGTGAGACGCAGACCCACGTTCGAGTCCTGAACGAACGGTTCGACGTCCCACACCGTCTTGTCGAAGCCGCCGGCACCGCCGTGCAGGCTGTTTCCGCCGTCGTTCACGGACAGCTCGTACGCCGTGTCGTCGAGGGTGAACCGGCCCCCGCCGACGCGGTTGCCGTACCGGCCGATCAGGGCGCCGAAGTAGGGGGAGTCGGCGACGTACTCCTCGACGGAGTCGAAGCCGAGGGAGATGTTCGCGTACCGGCCCTCGCGGTCCGGGACCTCCAGGGACTGCACGATCCCGCCGTACGACAGGACCCGCAGCCGTGTGCCGCCGTTCTCCAGCGACCAGCGGTGGATCTCGGTGCCGTCGGCGAGCTTGCCGAAGACTTCCTTCACCGGTTTGCTCCTCTCACGGGAAAAGGGGGCCCCGCCCGCAGGCGAGGCCCCCTTGCGGGTTCCGTCAGGAACCGCCCTTTCGCTTGTTCCACACGTCGAAGCCGACCGCCGCCAGCAGCACCAGGCCCTTGATGACCTGCTGCCAGTCGGTGCCGATGCCGACCAGGTTCATGCCGTTGTTGAGCACACCGAGGACGACACCACCGATGATCGCGCCGAGGACGGTGCCGACACCGCCGCTCATCGACGCGCCGCCGATGAACGACGCCGCGATCGCCTCCAGCTCGAAGTTGAGGCCCGCCTTCGGTGAGGCGGCGTTGAAGCGGGCGGCGAAGACCAGACCCGCGAGGGCCGCCAGCATGCCCATGTTGAGGAAGATCAGGAAGACGACCTTCTTGTCCTTCACACCGGACAGCTTCGCCGCCGGCAGGTTGCCGCCGATGGCGTAGATGTGGCGGCCGATGATCGCGTTGCGCATCACGTAGCCGAAGCCGACGACCAGCGCGCCGAGGATCAGCAGCACGATCGGGGCGCCCTTGTAGCTGGCGAGCAGCATGGTGACGACGAGCAGGGCGGCGGAGATCGCGACGAGCTTGAGGACGAACAGGTTCATCGGCGGCACGTCGAGCGCGAACTCCTGCTGCCGGCGCCGGTCGCGGAACTCCTGGATCACCACGAACGCGATGACGGCGAAGCCCATCAGCAGCGTCAGGTTGTGGTAGTTGGTCTGCGGGCCGACCTCCGGGAGGAAGCCGTTGGCGACCTTCTGCAGGCCCTCGGGGAACGGGCCGAGGGTCTGGCCCTCCAGGAAGATCTCGGTGAGACCGCGGAAGACGAGCATGCCCGCCAGGGTCACGATGAACGACGGTATCCCGAGATACGCGATGAAGAACCCTTGCGCGGCACCCGCGACGGCGCCCACGGCCAGACAGAGCACCACGGCCAGCGGCCACGGTATGTCGTTGTTGACCATGAACACCGCGGCGATCGACCCGATGAACGCGGTCAGCGAACCCACGGAGAGATCGATGTGCCCGGAGATGATGACCAGCATCATGCCGATCGCGAGGATCAGGATGTAGCTGTTCTGCAGCACCAGGTTCGAGACGTTGCGCGGCAGCAGCAGGTCGCCGTCGGTCCACACCGCGAACAGCGCCACGATCAGGCCGAGGGCGATCAGCATGCCGTACTGGCGCATGTTGCGGCGCATGCCGTCCAGCATCAGCTGGAGCAGACCCCCGCCCGCCGCCGCCCCGGTCTTGCCGGGCGGCGCGGGGGCCGGGCTCTTGGCGGTCACTTCCGTGCTCATCGGGTTACCTCTTTGTCCTTAGTCATCTGACGCATCAGCGACTCCTGCGTGGCCTCCGCACGCGGGAACTCACCTGTCAGCCGCCCCGCGGCCATGGTGTAGATGCGGTCGCACATCCCGAGCAGTTCCGGCAGCTCGGAGGAGATGAAGACGACCGCTTTGCCCTCGGCGGCCAGTTTGTCGATGACCGTGTAGATCTCGTACTTGGCGCCGACGTCGATACCGCGCGTCGGCTCGTCAAGGATCAGCACATCCGGCCCGGCGAAGATCCACTTGCTGAGGACGACCTTCTGCTGGTTGCCGCCGGACAGCTTGCCCACCGGCTCGAAGACGGTCGGCGCCTTGATGTTCATGGACTTGCGGAAGCCCTCGGCGACCTGCCGCTCCCCGTGCTCGTCGACCACACCGCCCTTGGCGACCTTGCCCAGCGCGCTGAGCGAGATGTTCCGGTTGATGGTGTCGATGAGGTTGAGACCGTAGTGCTTGCGGTCCTCGGTGACGTAGGCGATGCCGTTCTTCACCGCCTCGGGGACGGTCTTCGTCCGGATCTCCCGGCCGTCCTTGAGGACCGTGCCACCCGCATACCGGCCGTACGTCCGTCCGAAGACGCTCATCGCGAGTTCGGTGCGGCCGGCGCCCATGAGCCCGGCGATACCGACGATCTCGCCGCGCCGCACCTGGAGCGACACGTCGTCGACCACCTTGCGCTGCTGGTCGATCGGGTGGTGGACGGTCCAGTTGCGGATCTCCAGCGCGGGGGCCGCGCCCTCCTCGGGCTCGTGCGGCGTGCGCTCCGGGAAGCGGTGCTCCAGGTCCCGGCCGACCATCCCGCTGATGATCCGGTCCTCGGTGGTCTCCGGGGACTTCACATCGAGGGTCTCGATGGTCTGCCCGTCGCGGATGATCGTCACCGAGTCCGCGACCTTGCGGATCTCGTTCAGCTTGTGCGAGATGATGATCGAGGTGATGCCCTGCTTCTTCAGCTCCAGGATCAGATCCAGGAGCTTGTCGCTGTCCTCGTCGTTCAGGGCGGCGGTCGGCTCATCCAAGATGAGCAGCTTCACCTTCTTCGACAGCGCCTTGGCGATCTCGACGAGCTGCTGCTTGCCCACCCCGATGTCGGCGACCCGGGTGTCCGGGTGCTCGTCGAGGCCGACGCGGCGCAGCAGCTCGGTCGCGTGCCTCAGCGTCTCGGTCCAGCTGATGAACCCGCGCGTGGCGTGCTCGTTGCCGAGGAAGATGTTCTCCGCGATGGAGAGGTAGGGCACCAGGGCCAGCTCCTGGTGGATGATCACGATGCCGTGCTGCTCGCTGGCCCTGATGTCCTTGAACTCGCAGGTCTCGCCCTCGAAGAGGATGTCCCCCTCGTAGCTGCCGTGCGGGTGGACGCCGGAGAGGACCTTCATGAGGGTCGACTTGCCGGCGCCGTTCTCACCGCAGATGGCATGGACCTCGCCCTGCTGGACGGTCAGGGTGACGTCCGACAGCGCTTTGACGCCGGGAAAGGTCTTGACGATCGAGCGCATTTCCAGGACGGGTCCCGCCATGGTCGTGCCTTCCAATCAGTGGTTCGGGTTCCGCCGGATTACTTGAGGTCGCTCTCCTTGATGTAGCCGGAGTCGACGACGGCCTCCTTGTAGTTGGCCTTGTCCACGCTGACCGGCTCGAGCAGGTACGCCGGGACGACCTTGGCGCCGTTGTCGTAGGTCTTGGTGTCGTTGACCTCGGGCTTCTTCTTGTTCAGCAGCGCGTCGACCATGTTCGAGGCGACCTTGGCCAGCTCGCGGGTGTCCTTGTAGACGGTCATCGACTGCTGGTCGGCGATGATCGACTTCACCGAGGCGACCTCGGCGTCCTGGCCGGTGACGATCGGCAGCGGCTTGCTCTTGGAGCCGTAGTCGTCCGACTTCAGCGCCGAGAGGATGCCGATGGAGATGCCGTCGTACGGGGAGAGGACCGCGTCGACCCGGTCGCTCTTGTACGTCGAGGTCAGGATGTCGTCCATGCGCTTCTGGGCGGTGCCGCCGTCCCAGCGCAGGGTCGTGACCTGGGTGAGCTTGGTCTGGCCGGACTTGACGACGAGCTGCTTCTTGTCGATGTAGGGCTGCAGGACGTTCATCGCGCCCTGGAAGAAGTAGCGGGTGTTGTTGTCGTCGTTGGAGCCGGCGAACAGCTCGACGTTGAACGGGCCCTTCTTCGAGCCGTCCTTCAGGCCGAGCTTGTCGACGATGTAGCCGCCCTGGAGCTCGCCGACCTTCTCGTTGTCGAAGGAGGCGTAGTAGTCGACGTTGGGCGTGCCGAGGATCAGACGGTCGTAGGAGATGACCGGGATGTTCGCGTCCTTGGCCTGCTGGAGCACGTTGTTCATCGACTTGTTGTCGATGGCGGCGACGATGAGGGCCTTCACACCCTGGGTGATCAGGTTCTCGATCTGGCCGACCTGCTGGTCGGGGTCGTCCTCGCCGTAGACCAGCTTGGTCTTGTAGCCCATCTTCTCCAGGTTGGAGACGACGTTGTTGCCGTCGGCGATCCACCGCTCGGAGGACTTGGTCGGCATCGCGATGCCGATGGTGGCGCCCTTGGTGCTGCCGCCCTCCTCCTTGCTGCCGCCCTCACCGCTCTGACCGCAGGCGGACAGGGTCAGGGCGAGGGAGGCGGCGGAGGCTATGGCGGTGAGAGCGGCTCGACGAGTGCGCATGATCATCATCCTTGATGTCTTGGTGCCTGGAACGTTCTGGCGGTGAGGACGGCGCTTCGCGAGCGAGGGAGGAGCCGAAAGGACGCCAGAAGAAGATGTGGGGGATTCTGTGTGACCGCGTCTTCTTCTGTGAAGACAGTTGGCCGGTTCGTTATGCGGGATTACAAAATCGCTTCAGGTTCCCCGGCAGACGCGTGCCGAGCGGCGCCATGTCGCCGTCCGCCCCGTGCCGCGCCAGCAGGTCCAGAGCGAGCCGACCGCGCCGCACCCGCTCCTTGGCGGTCGACAGCGTCACGTCGCGCATGTGGTGCCCGTAGGGGTAGATCCCGGGCGCCTTGGACAGGCCGAACTTCAGGTAGATCGGCGCGCCGCGCCGGATCAGCTCGGCGACCTCGTACATCCGCACGTAGCCGCCGAGGTCGTCGGGCGCCTCGATGTACATGTCCATCGGAGCGCCCGACACCCGCCGGATCTCGGTGAGGTGATCGAGCGTCAGATCGCTCGGCACGTTGATCGAGTCGCCGCCGAGGTTCTCGTAGACGGCGTACGCGGTCGGGTTCACCGGGCCGATGAGCGCCGAGACCTTGAAGGTGGTGTCGGCCGGCAGGATGCCCGCCTCACGGGCGCGGTGCAGCGTCCACAGCACACCCTCGTCGGCGACGAGCAGGCACTTCACGCCCAGCTCGGTCGCGCGCACGGCGTCCTCCACGCAGCCGGCGACCGCGTCGTGGCCACGGGCGCGCAGCCCGGCGCCCCGGGAGTCGGTACGGGTGGAGCCGCCGATGTCCCAGGTGCCGCGGGGGCCGGTGAACAGGCAGAGCTCGATGTCGCGCTCGGCCGTCGCCTCCACCATCTCGGTGATCTCGGCGTCGGTGAGCATCCAGACACCGCTGCCCTGGCTGATCCGGTGGATCGGCACGTCGAGCCGCGAGGCCTCCTTGAGGACCACGGCGAGCGCCTCCGGCCCCTCCACGGAGGGGACCTCGGTGCGCCAGCGGCCGCCGCCGGGGAAGGTGTGCGGAGAGGCGTCGGCGGGGTCGAGGGCGGGCGCGTCCAGGCCGAGCGCGGCGAGCGCCTGCTCGCCGGGCCGACGGGGCGCCGAAGCGTTGGTCTCGGTCACAAGCTGTCCTTCAGGTTCGATATTTCGGACGAGGTTCGCGGCTCATCGCACAGAAATCTTGGGGTGTACGCCGGTACGGAGTAGTCAGGACATCCGTACCGGCGTACGACTCAGGGTTGTGTCACGGCCGCAGGAGGACCTTTCCGACTTTCGGGTCGCCGGAACCCACCAACTCGATGGCCTCCGGGAACTCGTGCAGCGGCAGCTCGTGCGTGACGAGCGGCAGCGGGTCGAGGAGCCCTGCCCCGAAGACCCGGACCGTGTGCGCCCAGGCGTCCGGAGGCGCCCCGAACACGGTGTGCACCTCCAGCTGCCGTACGACGAGGTCCGTCGGGTCGAGGCCGTCCGCGCCCGACGCCGGGATGCCTGTCAGGACCAGCCGTCCGCCGCGCCGCAGCAGCGCGGCGGCGGTGACCGCCGCGTCCGCGGAACCGGCGGTCTCGATGACGACGTCGAAGTCGCCGGGCAGCTCCTCGTCCTTCGTGCGGAAGTCCGAGGCGCCGAACCGCCGGGACAGTTCCGCACGGTCCGGACGGGTGCCCACGACGAGCAGCTCGGCCGGGGACGCCGCCTTCAAGAACTGAACGGCGAACATTCCAAGGGTGCCGGTGCCCACGACGGCCACCCGCTCCCCGGGGACCGCGTTGGCCTTGAGCGCGGCCGCCGCGATGCACGCGGCCGGCTCCAGCAGCGCCGCCGCCGTCAGATCGGCGTCGTCCGGGAGAACGTGCAGCAAACGGGCGGGAAGCGTCAGTGTGGTGGCCATGGCGCCCGGCTGGGTGAAGCCGGTCTCCTCGTACCCCGCCGAGCACAGCGTGGTCTCGCCAGCGTGGCAGCGGTCGCACACCTGGCAGTTCCGGAAGCCCTCGCCCACGACCTTGCGGCCTACGAGACTTGAAGGAACGCCGTCGCCGACGGAGACCACCGTCCCGGACCACTCATGACCCGGGACGAGGGGGTAACGGACGTATCCCTCGGGCCTGTTGCCCTGATACACCTCGCGGTCGCTGCCGCAGATCCCGGAGGCGTGGACACGGACCAGTGCTTCGCCCGCCGCGGGTTGCCGAGGCTCGTGCGGGACGAGCCGGTGCTCGCCCGGAGCCTCGATGACGACGGCGCTGGCCGCGTCGGGCGAGGTCGTCACTGGGTCCCCTTGGGCTTGCGCTGCTCCCAGCCCTCGGCCCACAGGTCGAAGCGGGCCTGCTGCTGCGGGAACTCCGCCGCCGCGTCCACGTCCAGTTCGACGCCGAGGCCCGGCTCGTGGGACAGGTGGAAGCAGCCGTCCTCGGGGTTGACCTGCGGGGCGCCCTTGATGACCTTCTTGATGTCCGCGTCCGCGAAGTCGTTGAAGTGCTCCAGGATCTTGAAGTTCGGCGCGGTGAAGCCGACCTGGAGCGAGGCGGCGGTCAGCACCGGGCCGCCCACGTTGTGCGGCGCGACCAGCATGTAGTGGGTCTCGGCGGTCGCGGCCAGCTTGCGGGTCTCCCAGATGCCGCCGATGTGGCCGACGTCCGGCTGGATGATGTCCACGGCCTGGCTCTCGAAGAGCTCCCGGAACTCGATCCGGTCGTGGATGCGCTCGCCCGTGGCGACCGGCATGTCCACCTTGGCGGCGACCTTCTCCAGCGCCTTCAGGTTCTCCGGCGGCACCGGCTCCTCCAGCCACGCGGGCTTGAAGGGGGCCAGTTCCTTGGCCAGTCGGACCGCGGTGGACGGGGAGAACCGGCCGTGCATCTCCAGCATCAGCTCGGCTTCCGGGCCGATGGCGTCCCGCACGGCCTCGATCAGCGAGACGGCGTACAGGCTCTGCTGGTGGTCGAGTTCGAAGTGGCCGGTGCCGAAGGGGTCGATCTTGAGCGCCCGGTAGCCGCGCTCCATGACGCCCCGCGCCGCCTTGTGGTACGCCTCCGGCGTGCGCTCGGTGGTGTACCAACCGTTCGCGTACGCCTTGACCTTGTCGGTGACCTTGCCGCCGAGCAGCTGCCACACCGGGACGCCGAGGGCCTTGCCCTTGATGTCCCAGCAGGCCATCTCGATGACGGCGATGCCGGACATCACGATCTCGCCGGCCCGACCGTAGTCGCCGTACTTCATCCGCTTGACGAGATCCTCGACAGCGAACGGGTCGGACCCGAGAATGTGGTTGACCTCCGCCTCACGCAAGTAGCCGAGCAAGGCGTCGGTGTGGCCCAGCATGCGGGTCTCGCCGACTCCGGTGAGTCCCTCGTCGGTGTGCACCTGGACGTAGGTCAGGTTCCGCCACGGCGTTCCGACCACGTGTGTGCTGATTCCCGTGATGCGCACGGTGCTCCCTGTCCTTCATCGGTTCTGTTCGAAATTTCGAAGCTCGTTCGAAATGCTGGCGCGACAGTAAGGACGACGCGCTCTTAGTGTCAATGGGTCGAACACACAACAGTCTCGTCACGAAGGTCCCGAAGGTGGGCGATGAGCAGGGCTTGAGCCGTCCTGACCCGCCAGTACACGAGGTTCCTACACAACTTTCACGAGGACGCCTCGGAACGTCACCGGCGCGCCAAATAATCTTCCGGCGTCATGGACTACTGCCACCCGTGCCAACGGCACCTCAACGGCGCCCTGGCTTGTCCCGGGTGCGGCGCACCGGCTGAAGAGAGCCGGTCGTACATGGGCGCATCGCCCGAATCGGACGCCTTCACCACGGAGGAACGCGGCGAAGCGTACGAGCGCGACGAAACGCATGAGCGTGATGAAGCGCGTGAGCGCGACGAAGTGGATGTGTACGGCGAAGCGCGCGAAGGCGACGGTGAGGCGCGTGAGGGCGACGGTGAGGTGAACGCCGGCGGGCGCCGGGCCGCCCGCGCCGCCCGGTCCCGGTCCACGGGCCGCGAACGCGGCGACCGTGCCGCCCGGCGGGACCGGCGGGCGGCCGCGCACCGCCGCCGTCGCAAGCGTCTGTTGCTGGTCGGGGCGGGGCTGGTGCTCGCCGCGGGCGGGCTGAGCCTCGCCGAACTCGGCATGGAGGCACCGCCGTCGCACCCGAACGCGGCGTCCGTGGACGACGCGGTCACCCCGTCGCCGGCGGACTCGGCGGAGGGCGGGCCGGACGGCGACTCCGGTGTGGGCGGGGCGGACGGCGCGGAGGGCACGTCGCCGGACGACTCGCCCTCGCCGTCCGCCTCGAAGTCCCGCAAGTCCAAGGACGACGAGGACGCCGAGGGCGAGGACAAGCCGAAGGACCGTTCCGCGTCGAACGCCTCGGTCCGCCCCACGGCCGCGGCCCCCGCCGAGACCGAGGCCCCGCAGGACCCCGACCCCCCGAACTCGGCCCCCACCACCCCGAAGCCCACGCCCACCCCGTCCCCGTCCGAAACCTGCACGCGCTTTCTGTGGTGGTGCTCGTAGGGCTGAGCGGGGCTTGCGCGGCGGGGATCCGTGGCGCGTGGACCTGCCGGGTCGCCTGCGGCGTGCGGTGCCCTGCCGGATGGCCTGCGGCGTGCGGTGCCCTGCCGGATGGCCTGCGGCGTGCGGGTGCGGGCGGTTCCGTCCTGGCTGGGTGCTCGTGCGGGTGCGGGCGGTTCCGTCCTGGCTGGGTGCTCGTGCGGGTGCGGGCGGTTCGGACCTGGCTGGGCGTCCCTGAGGGTGCGTGGATCCCGTTCTGGCTGGGTGCTCGTGAGGGCGCGGGGATCCCGTCCTGGCTGGGTGCTCGTGAGGTGCGGGATTCCGCCGAGCGGCGCTGTGGCGTGCGGGATCCTGCCTCGTGGTGCTGTGGCGGGCGGAATTCCTGTTGGCTGCTGCTCGTTGGCGCAAAACTGTCGTCGGGCGGCGCCTCCAAGGCGCGGAGTTCCTGCTGGGAGCGCCGGCAGAGCACGGTTTCCCGGCGGGCGGGCCCGTCGGGCGCGAGGGCTCTCCCAGGGGCCGGTGGCGGTGGCCGCCGGCCCGGCATGAGCGCAGGTCAGGACGTCGGTGCGGGACCGGACGGCGAACCCGGCGAGGCCGCGGGCCCGAGCTGACCTCGGCGCGGCCGGGGTGGTCCACCCTCGGCCCCGACGGGGCTCTCCCCGAAGCCTGAGCAACACCCGCCGGCACCCGCGCGCACCCCGCCCCACCCCCGCGCCCCCCAAAGCCCCCGCGCACCCCCGCCCCGAAGCCCCCGGGGCCGCCCCGAAGCCCCCGGGGCCGCCCCGAAGCCGCCCGCGCACCCGCCTCGAAGCCGCCGTGAGCGCCCCTCAACGGCACCCGGCGTCACAGGCTCGATCCCGGTCCCGTGGCGGCTCTTGAGGGCCCTCGCGCAGGGCCTCATGGGCTCGGCGATGGTGTCGCGAACACCTCCGTGGCGCATGTCCACAGCGGTGGCCCGAGAGGCGCTCGGCGGGGGTGGTGAAGCGAGGGCTCGTGGTGTCAACACCGCAGGACCTGGGCGTTTTTCATGGGCGTAACGCGCGTCCGGGAAGGGGCCCGGCGCGACCCGGGCGGGAGGTCGCGTTACTCAACCGTGACGACTTCCCTGCCGCAGCCCTCTTGACCCGCGGGAATTGTTAGCGCTCACAATGACGTCCGCATTCACCAGTCGATTCTCGACGGCACCCGAGGAGGTACGAGCGTCATGCCAGCAGTACTCCAACCCGCTTTCCCCGCCGGTGCCATGGGAACGTCCGGAACCCCGGCGTGAAACCGCCGACGCGGAGCGCTCCGCCCGCAGCAGAGGTCTTATCCGCCGACGACCGCCGAGGAGGTGCGGCCGTGACACACTCACCGCTCCGGCCGCCCACCATGGCGGACGTCGCCCGCCTCGCGGGGGTGTCCCACCAGACCGTCTCCCGGGTCCTGGGGGACCACCCCAACGTGCGGGACGAGACCCGCGCCAGGGTGCAGCGCGCGATCGAGGAGATGGGCTACCGTCGCAACTCCTCCGCGCGGGCCCTGGCCACCCGGCGCACCCGGACCCTGGGTGTGGTGGCCTCGAACACCACGCTCTACGGACCGGCCAGCACCCTGTTCGCGCTGGAGGAGGCGGCCCGGGCCGAGGGGTACCTGGTCTCGACGGTCAGTCTGCGCAAGCTGACCGTGGAAACCCTCTCCGAGGCTCTGGACCACCTCAGCGACGGCGGGGTGGAGGGTGTGATCGCCATCGCCCCGCAGCGGTCGGCGGTCGAGGCCCTCGCCGAACTCCGCCGCCCCTTCCCGGTGGTGGCCGTGGGCACGGGCTCCGCGTCCACGGTCCCGAGCGCCAACGTCGACCAGTACCTCGGTGCCCGGCTCGCCACCGGTCACCTGCTGGCCGCCGGCCACCGTACGGTCTGGCACCTCGCCGGTCCCGAGGACTGGCAGGAGGCCGCCGACCGGGTCGTCGGCTGGCGGGAGACCCTCGAAGAGGCAGGCGTGGAACCGCCGATGCCCCTGAGGGGTGACTGGAGCCCGCTTTCGGGTTACCGTGCGGGCCAGGAACTCGCCGGCTGGGTGGGCCGTGGTCTGACCGCCGTCTTCGTAGCCAACGACCAGATGGCCCTGGGGGTGTTGCGGGCCCTGCGCGAGGCCGGCGTACGCACTCCCCAGGACGTCGCCGTGGTCGGCTACGACGACATCCCCGAGTCGGAGTTCTTCGCACCACCGCTCACCACGGTCCGACAGGACTTCTCCGCGGTGGGCCAACGGAGCATCGCACTGCTCCTGGACCTGATCGAGGGCCGGACCCCCTCGGGTCCGACCCGCATCGCCATCGAACCCCAACTCGTCGTCCGGGCCAGCACCTACCCGTACGCGTCCCCGCCGGGGACCGCACCACCCGGCTGACCCGGCGTCCCACCCACCCCGAATTGACCATTCCTCAGCATCCCTCAGTACGGCCGACATTTCGAACGATGATCGACAGGCTGGACGTCATGCGGCCGGTCCACCCAGTACCAGCAGGTCCACCCGGACCGGCTCTTCAAAGGAGAAGACACATGCTCAACAGAAGGAACTTCCTCACCGCGGCGGTCGGCGTGGCGGCAGCGACGGGTCTGGCGGCCTGCGCGAAGGAGGACGGGGGCGGCACCGGTGGTTCCTCCGGCGGCGGCGGTGACAAGAAGATCACCCTCGGCTTCTCCCAGGTCGGCTCCGAGTCCGGCTGGCGCAGCGCCAACACCGACTCGGTCAAGTCGGCGGCCAAGGAGGCGGGTTACAACCTGAAGTTCTCCGACGCCCAGCAGAAGCAGGAGAACCAGATCTCCGCGATCCGCAGCTTCATCGCGCAGAAGGTGGACGTCATCGCCTTCTCGCCGGTGAAGGTCACCGGCTGGGACGCGGTGCTCCAGGAGGCCAAGGCCGCGAAGATCCCGGTGGTCCTCACCGACCGCTCCGTGGAGACCAAGGACGAGTCCCTGTTCGTGACCCTGGTGGGCTCCGACTTCACGGACGAGGGCCGTCGCGCCGCCAAGATCCTGGAGAAGGTCCTGGAGAAGGCCGGCCACAAGGGCAAGGTGAAGATCGCCCAGCTGGAGGGCACCACCGGTTCCGCCCCCGCGATCGAGCGCGCCAAGGGCTTCAAGGAGGTCATGGACGCGGAGCACAAGGACGACTGGAAGATCGTCGTCACGCAGACCGGTGACTTCACCCGCGCCGGCGGCAAGCAGGTCATGGCGGCCTTCCTCCAGTCCAACCCGGACATCGACGTCCTCTTCGCGCACAACGACGACATGGCCATCGGCGCCATCCAGTCCATCGAGGCGGCCGGCAAGAAGCCCGGCAAGGACATCCTGATCGTCTCGATCGACGGCGTGAAGGACGGCTTCGTGGCCATGTCCGAGGGCAAGATCAACGCCATCGTCGAGTGCAACCCGCTGCTCGGCCCCCAGCTGATGGAGGTCGTGAAGACGGTCAAGGACGGCGGCTCGGTCGAGCGCTGGATCAAGACCAAGGAGAGCGACTTCATGCAGGACCAGGCCAAGGACGCCCTCCCCACCCGCAAGTACTGACCCGCACCTTCCGGCAGGGAGCCTCCGGCCGACCGATCCCTCGGTCCCGGGGCTCCCTGCGGGCCTGAACGAAATCCAAGAGGAGCGCTGCCATGGCAGAGCCACGGCCCGTCCTGGAGATGACGGGCATAGTCAAGGAGTTTCCGGGGGTACGGGCTCTGTCGGGCGTCGACTTCCGGCTCTTCCCCGGCGAGATCCACGCCCTCATGGGCGAGAACGGCGCCGGCAAGTCCACCCTGATCAAGGTGCTGACCGGCGTCTACTCCCTGGACGGCGGCACGATCACCCTCGACGGGAAGTCCGTACGGTTCGCCAGCCCCCTCCAGGCGCAGCAGGCCGGCATCAACACCGTCTACCAGGAGGTCAACCTCTGCCCCAACCTGTCGGTGGCGGAGAACATCTTCATCGGCCGTGAGCCCACCCGCTTCGGCCGCATCCAGTGGAAGCGGATGCGCAAGGAGGCCGCGGAGCTCGTCGACCGGCTCGGCCTCGACATCGACGTGACCGCCCCGCTGTCCGCGTACCCCCTGGCCGTGCAGCAACTGGTCGCGATCGTACGGTCGGTGAGCAGCGGCGACGGCGAGGGCCAGGGCACCAAGGTACTCGTCCTCGACGAGCCGACGTCCAGCCTCGACCGGGACGAGGTCCTCGAACTCTTCCGCCTCATGCGGCGGTTGAAGGACGACGGCGTGGCGATCCTCTTCGTCTCCCACTTCCTCGACCAGATCTACGAGATCTGCGACCGCATGACCGTCCTGCGCAACGGCACCCTCGTCGGCGAGCATATGGTGAGCGACCTCGACCAGGTCGGCCTCATCCAGCTCATGATCGGCAAGGAGCTGGACAAGCTGGAGGAGCTCCACGAGCACCAGCTGCGCGCGGACGTCGGCGAGACCCTGCTGCACGCCGAGGGACTCGGCCGCACCGGTGGTATCGCCCCCTTCGACCTGGAGATCAAGAAGGGCGAGGTCGTGGGCCTCGCCGGACTGCTCGGCTCGGGCCGCACCGAACTCGCCCGGCTGCTGTTCGGCGCCGACCAGCCCGACAGCGGCAAGGTCGCCGTGGGCGGCAAGCAGGTCCCGATGAACGCCCCCAACGACGCCATCGGCGCCGGGGTCGCGTTCTGCTCGGAGAACCGCAAGGCCGAGGGCCTCGTACCGGACCTGACGGTGCGGGAGAACATCATCCTCGCCCTCCAGGCGGCCCGCGGCTGGACCCGGCCCATCCCGGCCGCGCAGCGCGACGAACTCGTGGCCAAGTACATCAAGGCCCTCGACATCCGCCCCGCCAACCCCGAGGCCCGCGTCGGCCAGCTCAGCGGCGGCAACCAGCAGAAGGTGCTGCTCGCCCGCTGGCTGATCACCCAGCCCAAGCTGCTGATCCTCGACGAGCCCACGCGCGGCATCGACATCGGCGCCAAGGCGGAGATCCAGAAACTCGTGGTGTCCCTCTCCGAGGACGGCATGTCCGTGCTCTACATCGCGGCCGAGCTGGAGGAGGTCCTCCGCCTCAGCCACACCATCGGCGTGCTGCGCGACCGCAAGCTGGTGGCGCGCCTGACCAACGGGCCGGAGATCACCACCAGCAGGATCCTGGAGACCATCGCGAGCGGAGAAGACCAGTGAGCACCCCATCCGCAGCCACGACGTCCCGCTGGCGGGCGCTGACGCACCACCACCTGTTCTGGCCGGTCGCGGTCCTGGTAGCCCTGCTGCTCGTCAACGTGCCCTTCACCCCCGACTTCTTCTCGATCAAGATGACGGACGGCCACCTCTACGGCAGCCTCGTCTCGATCGTGCTGTTCGGCTCGCCGCTGATCCTGGTGGCGGTCGGTATGACCCTGGTCATCGCCACCGGCGGCATCGACCTCTCCGTGGGCGCGGTCGTCGCCATCACCGGAGCCCTGACCTGCTCGTACATCAGTGACCAGGCCGACCAGAACGCGCTGTCCGCGGTATTCCTGGCCATGGGCATCGGCCTCGTCGCGGCGGTGGTCTGCGGTCTGTGGAACGGCTTCCTGGTCGCCCGCATGGGCATCCAGCCCATCATCGCCACGCTGATCATCATGGTCGCCGGGCGCGGTGTCGCCCAGCTGATCACCGACGGCCAGATCATCACCGTCAACAGCGAGCCGTACAAGCTGATCGGTGGCGGCTACTGGCTGACCCTGCCGTTCTCCATCTTCGTGGTGGCCGTCGTCGTGGCCGTCACCGTCCTGCTGACCCGCCGCACGGCCCTCGGTCTGCTCGTCGAGTCCGTCGGCGGCAACGCCGAGGCCAGCCGCCTGGTCGGCATCCGCTCCCGCCGCATCAAGATCATGGTGTACATCTTCTGCGCCCTGTGCGCGGGCATCGCCGGCCTGATGATCAGCTCCAACACCTCGGCCGCGGACGGCAACAACGCGGGTCTGTGGATCGAGCTGGACGCCATCCTCGCCGTCGTCATCGGCGGTACGTCGCTGCTGGGCGGCCGGTTCTCCATCGGCGGCACGGTGATCGGCGCCCTGGTCATCCAGACCCTCACGACCACGATCTACACGATCGGCGTCCCGACCCAGACGAACCTGGTCTTCAAGGCCGTGGTCGTCATCGTCGTCTGCCTGCTCCAGTCCCCGAAGTTCCGCGCGAAGGTCTTCGGCGCCAAGTTCGGGCCCAAGTCCGGTGCGGCGAGCGGCGGCAGCGCCGCCGCCGGGCCGGCGAAGACCGTCACGACCGCCGAGGCCGCCCCCAAGATGGAGGTGTCGTGATGAGCGCGACCACCCAGACCCCGACGGCACCGGACAGCCGTACGACGCCGCCGTCCAAGCTCGGCACGCTGCTGGGCGACCGTCGGCTGCCGGTCCTGGTGACCGCCACGCTCTTCCTCGTGATGTACATCGCGGGCCTGAGCCGCTACCAGAACTACGGCTTCGGTGAACCGCAGGTCTTCCTGAACCTGTTCATCGACAACGGCTATCTGCTGGTGGCCGCCGTCGGCGCGACCTTCGTCATCCTGTCCGGCGGCATCGACCTCTCCGTCGGCTCCGTCATCGGCTTCACGACGATGTTCACGGCCTGGATGGTGGAGCGCCAGGGGGTGCCGCTGCCGCTCGCCGTCCTCCTCGCCCTGGGCGTCGGAGCGTTCGGCGGCTTCCTGATGGGCTATGTGATCCACAACTTCGAGATCCAGCCGTTCATCGTGACCCTCGCCGGACTGTTCCTCTTCCGTGGACTGTGCCTGGTCATCACCGAGGAGTCGATCTCGGTCAGCGACGCCTCGGTGAGCAGCCTGGCTCAGACGCGGGTGTCGCTCGGCCTGGGGGATCTGTCGATCGGTGCGATCGCGGCCCTGGTGGTCATCGGCGTGGCGTTCTACGTGCTGCACTACACGCGCTTCGGACGCCGTGTGTACGCCATCGGCGGCAACGAGCAGTCGGCGATGCTGATGGGTCTCCCGCAGGGCCGCACCAAGATCGCCGTGTACACGGTGAGCGGCTTCTGCTCGGCCCTGGCCGGCCTGCTGTTCATGCTGTACATCCAGTCGGGTGACCCGCTGCACGCCGTCGGTATGGAACTCGACGCGATCGCCGCGACCGTCATCGGCGGCACCCTGCTGACCGGCGGCTCCGGCTATGTCATCGGCACGCTGTTCGGCGTCCTCGTCCTGGGCCTCATCAAGAGCATCATCCAGTTCGAGGGCACCCTCAGCTCCTGGTGGACGAAGATCGCCACGGGTGTCCTGCTGTGCGCGTTCATCCTGATCCAGCGCGCGATGACGTCCCGCAAGAAGACCTGACCGCCGGCGACAGCCGTCCTCGACACCGACAGCGGCCCGGCGCACGAACCTCGTGCGCCGGGCCGCTGTCGTTGATGCGCTACGCCTCCAGCATCCGCCGCAGCAGGTCCCGCAGGGACTCCCGTTCCTCCGTCGACAGGCCGGCCAGTGGCTCCCGGGCGAAGTTCAGGGACTCGCGCAGGCCGCGGGCGACCTGGCGGCCCTCCGTCGTCGCGGCGGCCAGCTTCACCCGGCGGTCCTTGGGGTCGGGGCGGCGCTCGACCAGGCCCCGGGCCTCCAGCCGGTCCACTATGCCGGTCACGTTCGACGGCTCGCAGCGCAACTTCTGGGCCAGCTGACGCATGGGGAGCGGTTCGAGGGAAAGGAGCCCGAGGAGGCGGGCCTGCGCTCCGGTGAGGGCGTGCTCGGCCGCGGCGTCCTCGTACTCCGCGTGGTAGCGGGCCACGACGGTGCCGATGAGTTCGACGACCTCGACGGTCAACGGGTCGGCGCGGGGTGTCGTCCTCTGTGTGGCCATGCTCTCCAGGCTACCCCTTTACTTGACAGCATGAAATATTCAGGAGCATGGTTGTTTCAGGTACTGAAGTAACCGCACGGTATGTACGGACGACCCCGGTGATCCGTACGCCGCACGCACCCGCAGGAAGGCCCCCCATGTCCGACACCTCCGCCCTCCCCGCCACCAGCCGCGAATGGCGCCTGCTCAGCCGCCCCGTCGGCTGGCCGAAGTCCGAGGACTTCGCCCTGGTCGAGGCGGAGATCCGGCAGCCCGCCGCCGGTGAGGTCCTGGTGAGGAACAAGTTCCTCTCCGTGGACCCGTACATGCGCGGCCGCATGAGCGCCGCCAAGTCGTACGTCGCCCCCTTCGAGCTGGGCAAGGCCATGCAGGGCGGCGCCGTCGGCGAGGTCGTCGCCTCCGCGGCGGACGGCATCGCCGTCGGCGACCACGTGCTGCACTTCGGCGGCTGGCGCGAGTACGCCACCTTCGACGCCAAGCAGGCCGTCAAGGTCGACCCCGACGCCGCGCCCCTGTCCACCTACCTCGGTGTCCTCGGCATGACCGGCCTCACCGCCTACGCCGGTCTGCTGCGCACCGCCTCCTTCAAGGAGGGCGACTCCGTCTTCGTCTCCGGCGCCGCCGGTGCCGTCGGCAGCCAGGTCGGCCAGATCGCCAAGCTCAAGGGCGCCTCCCGCGTCATCGGCTCGGCCGGTTCCGACGACAAGGTCAAGCTCCTCGTCGAGGAGTACGGCTTCGACGCGGCCTTCAACTACAAGAACGGCTCCGTCGCCGAGCAGCTGCGCGAGGCGGCGCCCGACGGCGTCGACGTCTACTTCGACAACGTGGGCGGCGACCATCTGGAGGCCGCCATCGGGCAGCTCAACCGCGACGGCCGGATCGCCGTCTGCGGCATGATCTCCGTCTACAACAACACCGAGCCCGCCCCCGGCCCGAAGAACCTCGCCCGCCTCATCCAGACCCGCGGCCGCATCCAGGGCTTCCTCGTCGGCGACCACTACGACCTCCAGTCGCAGTTCGTCCAGGAGGTCGGCCCCTGGGTCGCCTCGGGCGCCCTCAAGTACCGCGAGACCGTCGTCGAGGGCATCGAGAACAACCTGGAGGCCTTCCTCGGCGTCCTGCGCGGCGACAACACGGGCAAGATGATCGTCAAGCTCTGATCTTGTCGTTCGTCCGGCGAGGTCGAATCGCGGTCGGTCTCGCCCCGGCGCCGAAACCGGTCAGCCCCCGAACGTGTGGCCGAACTTGGCGTCCTTCTCGGGGGCACCGAGTTTCACGGGGCTGAGCGTGCCGGCGCCCGTCGCGGTCAGGCCGCTCGCGGAGCCGTAGAGGTTCCACAGGGCGCCCGAGTCGGCGAAGGCACCGTCCTCGCCGGGGGCCGTCGCGGTCAGGTCCGCCTTGCCGTCCTTGTTCAGGTCGGAGAGGCTCACCCGGCGGCCGAAGTCGTCGCCCGACTCGGAGACACCCGGCACGCCGGCGGTGGACTGGTTGTAGGCGATCGCGCCCTTGCCGGTCATGCCGCCGGCGGCCCTGGACGCGCCCTTGAGCAGGATCACCGCGCCGGTACCGGTGGCCGCGCCGAGGCTCTCGCCGGGAACGCCGACCGCGACCTCCGCCCTGCCGTCGCCGTTCACGTCACCGGCGCTGAGGGACGCGCCGAAGGCGTCGTGCAGCTCGCTCGCCCCGGGAACCCCTGCGGTGGCCTGGGTGATGACCTTCTTGCGCGAGTTGCTCGGTCCGGTGGAGCCGCCGTACTGGATGATGATGCGGCCCGGAGAGTCGTCGATGACCTCGCTGACGTTGCCGATGTCGCGGGTGATCAGGTCGCCGTAGCCGTCGCCGTCGACATCGCCGACGGTGCCGCTGTACGCCGTGCCGAGGGCCTTGGAGGTGTGGCCGACGCCGGTCCTCGACCCCTTCCAGAAGTGGGCCTCGTGCTGCATCTCCTCGAAGCCGTGCGTGGTGACGATGTCGTCGACACCGTCACCCGTGAGGTCACCGGTGATGAAGGAGCGCAGACCCGAGGAGCCGTCATCCGTGATGATGCTGTCCTGGGTGCGTGTCCTGCCGTCGCGGGTGAACGGGCCGTACTGGATCGTCATCCCGGAGACGTCCGGGTCGTCGCTCGGGGCGGAGTTCACGACGAGGTCGCGCTTGCCGTCGCCGTTGAAGTCGCCGAGGGCGAACTCGGAGTACCGGTACGGCAGAACGGTGTTCTGGCCGGTGAGGCCGTCCTTGGAGCCCCAGAGCACGGTCGGCTCGCCGTCGTCGCCGCCGCTCGCCACGAGCAGGTCGGTGTACGAGTCGCCGTCGAGGTCACCGGGGAGGGTCTGGACACCGAAGGCGAAGGTGCCCTGGAGCTCGCCGGGGACGCCGGGAGTGGCCCGGCTGATCGTCTGGTGGCCCGCCGTTCCGGGCCCGGAGGCCGTGCCGTACACGACCGAGACGTAACCGGCCTTCTCCACACCGCCGACGGTCCCGAAGGGCGCCGCGACCGCGAGGTCGGCGTGCCCGTCGTGGTTGAAGTCGGTCATCGGCGTACGCGGCGGCACGGGCGCGGCCGACGCCGTGCCGGAGGTGGCGAAGAGCGCGAGGGGGGTCGCGAGCGCGGTGACGGCGATCGCGGCGGTGAGAGTGCGGCGGGGCACGGTGCCTCCTGTGCGGAACGTGTGTGACGCAACGGGAGACGGATCACCGCGAGTGAAGGTTGTACACCGCAGGAACTCCGTGAGCACGGCGGGTCCCGCCAGCGGGAGTGGGCCCCCCGTGACGCGCCCCGGTCGCGTTCGTTGCACACGACGGAGTCCGCACCCCTGGACGTGGGGTGCGGACTCCGTCGCGTTCGGTAGCCCGGTTCCGGCCGCTCGGTCGCGGCCGCTCGGGTCAGACCTTCAGGGCCGCCGCGTGGGCCGCCCGCACCAGGCCCACGTTCTCCGGTGCCGCCCCGCCCGGGTAGGCCATGCGGCGCCGGGTGTAGCCGTAGGCGAGGCCGCTGCGCGGGTCGGCGAAGGCCTGGGAGCCACCGGCGCCGCTGTGCCCGAAGGCGCCGGCGCCGAGGAACGGGTAGGCGTTCTCGGCGGTGGCCTGGAAACCGAGCCCGAACGCCTTGTGGGCGCGGGCCACCAGGTCGTGGCCGACGGAGTGGATCTGGCCGAACGCGGCGACCGTGTCCGGCTTCAGCAGCGCCGGACGGCCGTTCAGCCCGTCGACGGCCGCCGCGTACATCCCGGCGAGACCGCGGGCCGACGCCGTGCCGCCCGCCGACGACTGGCCCTTCTCCCGCACGAGACGGGAGTTGGGGAAGGAGGTCAGGTCGTCGGCCCCCGGGATCTGCGAGTTGAAGGCGATCGCCGCCAGCGTGTGCGGGCCCTGCTCCACCGCGTCCAGCTCCGCCTGCTGGGCGGGCGTCGGCAGCATCGGCTGGACGGAGCGGTAGCGCGGCTCGTCACCGGCCGGCAGCCCCAGATGGAAGTCCAGCTCGTACGGGGCGCGGATCCGCTCCTCGTACACCTCCTGGAGCGAACGCCCCGTGGCGCGGCGCACGACCTCTCCCGTCAGGGCGCCGATGACGAGCGCGTGGTAGCCGAAGGCGGCGCCGGGACGCCAGAACGGGCGCTGCCCGGCGAGGCGTTCGGCGATGACCCGGTCGTCGGCCAGTTCCTCGGCCGTGAACCCGGTGTCCGGGCCGAGGAGGCCCGCCCGGTGTGCCAGCAGCTCCCGCAGCGTCACCGCCCCCTTGCCCTCGGCCGCGAACTCCGGCCAGTAGTGGGCGACTTCGCGGTCCAGGTCGAGGACGCCGTCCTGGACGAGGAGCGCGACCACGAGATGGGCGGCCCCCTTGGTGGAGGAGAACACGCCGTGCAGCGCGTCCGCGGACGCCTCCCCGTCGGGGCCGACCCACAGGTCCACGACCCGGCGCCCGCGCACATGGGCACACAACTGGCCCTCGTAGTCCGGGCGTTCGCCCGCCACGAACGCGGTGAAGCGCTCCCGCACCTCCTCGAATCCGGCGGCCACCGTGCCATGGACGGTGACCGTCCGGTTCGCCTCGGTCATACCTGTGCTCTCCTTGCTCGGCCGACGACGGTCGCCGACCGCCGCAGGCGGTCCACGACCGCCTCCGACGGTCGACTGATCGCGCGGTCTATCGGGACACCGTCAGCAACGCCCGCCCCACCTGCGGGAATTCCCCCTTCGGATGGGCGCGGAACAGCGGCTCGGTGCCGAAGAGGACCGCGTGCGGGCCGCGGACCACGGACGCCTGCCCCGCCGCCGCTGCCGGGCCGCCGCTCCCGTCGCCCTGGGGCCGCCAGTGCCCGGACACCAGCGGGTCACCCCTGCCGTACGACTGCTCCACGGTGACCTCGGGGCCGAGGCCGGTGAACCAGACGGGCGCGTAGACGAAGCCGTGGTCGGGGGCGCCGCCCGTCACCGGTCCGCCCGCGTTCACCACGCGCACCACGCCGTTGGCGTCCCCGTTGCCCTCGACCGCCGTCGCCTTCAGCAGGCCGGTGGCGTTGCCGAGCGCGGCCCCGGCCGCGCCCCCGCCGACGAGGCCGTGACCGGCGAGGAAGCCGGTCAGCGCCGTCCGCGCGGCCGCGTTCAGCCCGCCGTACGACAGACCGGACGACACGAACAGCACATCGGCCCGCGACCAGTCGAAGCCCGCGTTGAGGACCGAGGTCGACACCGGGACCACGTCGAAGCCCATCTCCCGCAGCGCGAACAGCTCGCCCGCCGAGACCGCCGCCGCGACCCGGACGGGCCGCAGCACCGGGCCGCCGCTCGCCCTCGTCGACGCGAACACCACGTCGTGCGAGCGGGCGAGCGCCGCCGCCTTCCGGCGGGCCGAGGACGGCACCAGAGCGCTGCCGTCGGCCGCCTGCCGCACCCGGACGCCGTCCCTCAGCAGGGAGTTGAGGGCGGCGATCTCCTGCGGCGAGTCGAGACGCAGACGGAGCGTCCCGTGCGGCGCCACCCGGCCGACGGGGGCCGCGGACCGCACCGGGCGCACGGGCAGCGCCGCCACCCGGCCGCTCTGCGCCGCCACGACGGTCGCGCCCCACAGCCGGCCGAGACTCCAGCCGGAGATGTCGTACATCACCGATACCTTGTCGCTGATGTCCCGCCCGTCCGCCAGCAGCGCGTTGGCCAGCCCGCGCTTGGCCTGACGCATGTCGACGACGTACGACCCCTTCGGGTACGCCCGTCCGCCGAGCCGGAAGCCGGTCGTCGCGCGGGTGACGCGTATGTCGTTGGCGATCAGATGGTCGACGAGGCGCGCGGCGGCCGTCGCGGAACGCTGGGTACGGCCCGCCGGGACGACGTACGCGCGGGGGAACTCGGCCGTGTACACGTCCTCCGGGCCGATGCCGGGCACACCGGGCACCGTCTCCTCGGACACCGGCACCTGGGCGGCGCCCGCGGCACCGCGGCGGAACACCTCGATCTGGTCGGCGAGGAGCGAGGACCGCTTCTCCCGCACGAAGCCGAGGGTGGCCTCCATGGCCGCGCCCGCCACGTCCACGTTGATCGCGGACCGGCGGCGCAGCTCGGCGACCGGCAGCGACTCGTACGCCGCGTTGTTGACCTGGAGCGGTATCTCCACGGTGTGCGCGGCGACCGTGCCGTGGAAAGCCGCGTACTGCGGGGTGAAGACCGGGGGCCAGTCGTCCCAGCCCTCCTCCGCGTCGCGGAACGGGATCTGGGCGGGGTCCACGCCGTCCTTGTCGTGGGTGTAGCCGAGGCCGTTGACGGCGGCCTCCATGCGCAGGGCGTTGGCGTAGGTGTTCTTCAGGAAGAGGTCGTACTCGTAGTTCTCGCCGTGCGGGGGAGTGGTCGGCTCGATGAGGGTGCCGTTGACGTACCCGTGCAGGTCGAGCATGACGGCCGGCTGCTTGCCGATCTGGATCCGCCGCATCGCGCGCACCTCGGGCTGCGAGGCGGTCACGAAGTCGCGGTTCATGTCGAAGCCGCTCGCGTTGGTCCGGGTGCCCGCGATCCGGCCGTCCGGGTTCGCCGTGATGTTGAAGTACAGCCGGCTGTGCGCCAGCAGGTCCTTCGTCCGTGGGTCCTTCGCCTTCGCGAGCCGCTCGACGAGCCGCAGGGCCGCGTCGGTGCCCTCCCACTCGTTGCCGTGGATGTTGTTGTTGAAGAAGACGGGCGTCTTGTACGTCTTCCTGAGGGTCCGGTCCTTGGCCGCGAGCCGGGGCGCGTGCTCGATGCGTTCGCGCATCCGGGCCTGGGCGCGGGCCTGCCGCGCGGTCTCCGGGGCGGTCACGGTGACCAGGTAGAGACGGTGGCCGCCGGCCGAGCGCCCGGCGATCTCGACGCTCACCCGGTCGCCGAGCGCCTGGAGGGCGTTCAGCTTGGGGGCGATGGCGTGGTACGGGGTGAGGCCCAGCTTGATGGACTTGTCGGCGGGGTTCTCCGGGTCCGGGGCGAGGACCTGCTCGCGGGGGTAGCCGCGGACGGCGCGCCCGGCGTCGTCCGCCAGGTCGGTCTCGGGTGCGGTGAGGGCCCGGCGGGCCGCGCTCGCGGGGGCGTCGGACGCGCCCCGGGGGAGCGGGTCGCCCTCGCGGACCGTCGGCCGGGGGTCGGCGCCCGCGGGAGAGGGGGCGATGAGCAGCGCGCCGGCGGTGACGGCGACGACGGCGGCACTGAACAGCGTGGATCTCGGACCGGGTCGGGGCGGACGCACACTACCTCCTGGAGTGGGGGATCCTTGACGGCCGGTGAGCGGGTGTCGACCACAGGTGGTCTACCTGTTCGACTCCCGCGCAACAAGAGGGCCCCCGCGTCACGGAGGTTTCGAACAGGGCGGTGGCGTGGGTGTGTTGGGGGTGTGGGGCGGGCAGGACGGCTCGGTGGGCGGACGTCGTGGGGAAGTGCCGGACGGCGGGGGACGCGGGGATGCGACGATGCGGGTGCTGTCGCACGACGCACGAACCCGTTCGAGAGGGCCCTGGATGTCTGGTGAGGCGCGGACGCACCGCGAAGTGGGGGCCGTGACACGGCCGTCGGGCGCGCGGGCGGAGGTCGGGCGAGGGTGAACCGCCGAGAAGACGTCTGGCTGCGCCGCTTCCCGCAGGCGGGCAACCCCCCGGCCGCACCCGGTGCCGACGCCGACTGCGAACTGGTCTGCTTCCCGCACGCGGGCGGCTCCGCCGCCTACTGGCGGCCCCTGGCCGTCGCCCTCGCCCCGGCCGTGGAGGTGGCGGCCGTGCAGTACCCGGGACGCCTCGACCGGCTGTCCGAGGCGCCGGTCGAGGATCTGCATCTGCTGGCCGACCTGATCGCCGAGGCGCTGGGCCCGCCGGGCGACCGGCCCCGGGCGCTGCTCGGCCACAGCATGGGGGCCTCCCTGGCGTACGAGGTGGCCGTACGGCTCGCCCGGCTGCCCGGCGGTGAGCCCCGGCTGCTCGTCGTGTCGGGCCGCCGCGCGCCCTCCGCGGCCCGGGGCCGCGACCGCAACCTGTACTGGCCGGTGGACGACGCCGAACTCGTCCGCCGCATCCGGGGGTTGGGCGGCACCGACGCCATGATCCTCGACGACGCGGAGCTGCTGGAGCTGATCCTTCCGGCACTGCGCGGCGACTACCGGGCCCTCGCCTCCTACGAGGACACCCCCGGCCGCCCCCTGTCCTGCCCCGTGGTCGCCCTGGCCGGCGACCGGGACCCGCAGGCGACCGTCGAGGAGGTCCGGGGCTGGGGCGAGCAGACCTCGGGCGACTTCCGCACCCGCGTGTTCGAGGGCGGCCACTTCTTCCTCAACGACCACCCCGAGGACGTCGTCGCCCTGATCCGGGAACTGCTGCCGGCCCGCGCCGGCTGACCGACCCGAGAACTGCTGCGGGCCCGCGCCGGCTGACCGACCCGCGCGGCTGACCGGCTCGCACCGGCCTTCACACCCATGAGGGTCAAGGCCGGGCCACGGCACGTCCGGGCAACCTAAAACCCATGCCCGCTTGCCTAACACCCTTAGGCAATTCCATAATCGATCCCACTCGGTGGGAGGAAGACCATGGCGCGGGTGGGGCTCACCCCGGAACGTCTCGTCCGGGCGGGCGCGGAGCTGGCCGACGAGGTCGGGTTCGACGAGGTGACCGTCTCGGCGCTGGCCCGGCGGTTCGACGTCAAGGTGGCCAGCCTGTACTCGCACGTGCGCAACTCCCACGACCTGCGGACCCGTATCGCCCTGTTCGCCCTGGAGGAGCTCGCCGACCGGGGCGCCGCCGCGCTCGCCGGACGGGCCGGGAAGGACGCCCTGGCCGCCATGGCGAACGTGTACCGCGACTACGCCCGCGAACACCCCGGCCGTGCCACCGCCGCCCGGATGCGGCTCGACCCCGAGACAGCCGCCGCCGGCGCGGGCGTCCGGCACGCCCGGATGACCCGGGCGATCCTGCGCGGCTACGACCTGGCGGAACCGGACCAGACCCACGCCGTCCGGCTGCTCGGCAGCTTCTTCCACGGCTACGTCAGCCTCGAACTCGGCGGCGGGTTCAGCCACAGCCTCCCCGACTCCGAGGAGACCTGGACCCGGCTGCTCGACGCCCTCGACGCGCTGCTGCGCAACTGGCCCGCACCCTCCGCCCCTTGACCCCAGGTGAGGCATGCACACCGACGACCACTGGATCAGCACCTCCCTCACGGCCGACCTGCTGCGCGGCGCCCTCGACCTGGAGCGCACCGAGCACGGTCTGCTCCCGCACCGGCTCCCCGCACGCGCCCGCGCCCAGTGCCCCGACCCCCAACTCGCCATGGCGGAGGCCCAGCCCTCCGGCGTACGCCTGGTCTTCCGTACCCGGGCGACCGCCGTCGAGCTCGACACCCTGCCCACCAAGCGGAACTACGTCGGTGCCCCGCCCCGCCCGGACGGTGTCTACGAACTGCTCGTGGACGGCGTCCCGACCGGCCGGGGGAGCGTCACCTCGGGCCACACCCTCACCATCGACATGACGGCCGGAACCACCGAGCGCGAACCGGGAGCCCCGGGCACCGTCCGCTTCACGGACCTCCCGGCCACCGACAAGACCGTCGAGATCTGGCTCCCGCACAACGAGACCACCGAACTGGTCGCGCTGCGCACCGACGCCCCCGTGGAGCCGGCCCCGGACCCCGGCCGCCGGACCTGGCTGCACCACGGCAGCTCGATCAGCCACGGCTCCGACGCCACCGGCCCCACCGGTACCTGGCCCGCCGTCGCCGCCTCCCTCGGCGGTGTCGAACTTCTCAACCTGGGCTTCAGCGGCGGCGCCCTCCTCGACCCGTTCACCGCCCGCACCATCCGTGACACCCCCGCCGACCTGATCAGCCTCAAGATCGGCATCAACATCGTCAACCACGACCTCATGCGGCTGAGGGCCTTCGCCCCCGCCGTGCACGGCTTCCTCGACACCGTCCGCGACGGCCACCCCACGACGCCCCTCCTCGTCGTCTCGCCCATCCTGTGCCCCATCCACGAGACGACCCCCGGCCCCTGCGCCCCCGACTTCACCGGCGTTGGGGAGGGCCGCCTGCGTTTCCGCGCCATGGGCGACCCCGCCGAGGTGCCCCTGGGCAAGCTCAGCCTGGAGGTGATCCGGACCGAACTCGCCCGGCTGGTCGCGGACCGGGCGAAGAGCGACCCGAACCTCCACCACCTGGACGGCCGCGACCTGTACGGCGAGAAGGACGCCGAGGCCCATCCCCTCCCCGACGACCTCCACCCGGACGCGGCCACCCAGCGGCTCATGGCCCGCCGCTTCGCCGCCCGCGCCTTCACCGCCGAGGGCCCCTTCGCACCCTGAGGGGCCGCGGCCCCCCTGGCCCTGCCCGCCCGCCCACCCCACGGATAAAGTGCTGCCATGCGCGATCTAGGGGTGGGTTTCCACTATCTCGTCCAGGGCCAGAAGTGGGTGGCCCGGCACGGCAAGCAGTACGGCTTCGGCCTGATCCCCGGCCTGATCACCCTGGTCCTCTACCTGGCCGCCCTGACCGCCCTGGCGGTGTGGGGCCCGGACTTCGTCGCCTGGTGCACCCCCTTCGCCCACGACTGGTCCAGCCCCTGGTCCGGGCTCTTCCGCGGTCTCCTCACCGCGGTCCTGTTCGCGCTCGCCCTCCTCCTGTCCGTCGTGACCTTCACGGCCATGACCCTCCTCATCGGCCAGCCCTTCTACGAGAACCTCTCCGAGAAGGTCGACCGTGACGTGTCCCCCGACGGCACCGCCCCCGAGTCCGGTCTGCCGTTCTGGCGGGAGCTGTGGATCTCGGCCCGCGACAGCCTCCGTATCGTCGCCAGGGCGGCCCTGTGGGGCGTCCTGCTCTTCGGCCTCGGCTTCGTCCCGTTCGTCGGGCAGACCGTCGTCCCCGTCATCGGCTTCTTCGTGACCGGCTTCTTCCTCACCGAGGAGCTGACGGGGGTCGCCCTCCAGCGCCGCCGGGTCGAACTCCGCGACCGGCTCGGGCTGCTGCGCTCCCGCCGGATGCTGGTGTGGGGCTTCGGCACCCCGCTCGGCCTCGCCTTCCTCGTCCCGTTCGTCGCCGTCTTCCTGATGCCGGGCGCCGTCGCGGGCGCCACCCTGATGGTCCGCGACCTCCTCGGCGAGGAGACGACGGGCGGCGACGACCACGACGACCACGACGGCCGGAGCGGCGGCCCCGGCGGCGGCCACGCGCCCCGGCCCCGGCCGGCGGACCCCTGGACCAAGCCCCAGGTGCGCTGACCGCCCGAGCCGGTCACGACGCGTCCGCGGCCACCCCCACGATGGCGCGTACCTGCGCGATGATGTCCAGCCGGTTCCGCACGAACTCGGGGTCGGTGACCGTCCCGGTCGCCGGGTCGGTGTTGCCCGCCCCGAACTCCAGCACCGGCGTGTGCACATGCCCGCCCGGCAGCGTGTCGTGCAGCCCCAGCCGGTCCCGCAGCAGCGTCGCCCGGTAGGCGATCTCGTTGGAGAGGTAGTTCCCGCCGCCCCCGGCCCTGGCGGTCGAGCCCGCGGTCGGCCCCTCCGGCCGGACGACCGCCGCGGTGCCGCCCGCCGGTATCTCCGTCACGCTCGTGTTGTCGTACACCGGGAAGCGCCCCGTGGCCGCGGCGACGATCTCCGCGTACGGCAGGGTCGTCGACGTCCACTGCGGCTGGGTGGCGGGATCGGTCACCGGGACGGTCTCGGTGCGCGCGACGTCGTCGTTGTCGGGGAAGCCGCCCCGCCAGGCCCCGTTGGTGCGCTCGATGTCGAAGCGCCCGACCCGGCCCTGGCTGACCGTGGCGAAGAGGTCCACCCGGGGCAGCTGCCCGCGCAGGGTGCGCTCCACCGTCCCGTCGGCGAAGTCCTGCCAGCGGACGGGGAAGACGGCCGTCTCGATCCGCGCCGGACCGTCGGCGGTCCGGATCACCGTGCCGTCGAGCGCGAGTGCGGTCGCCCCGGACGGGTTGGAGATCCGGATGTCCCGGTCCAGGGTGAACGGGTCGAACCCGGTGACGAGGATCCGCTTCAGCCCCTTCCCGTCGGCGGAGCGGGGATAACTGATCGCGTCCTGCCCCCGCGACGACTGCTCCAGCCTCCCCAGCAGCGAGGCCCGTCGGGCGTCGCTCAGCCCGAACTTCGGTGCCCACTCGCGTACTTCCCGCGTCATGCCCAACCGGGCCCAGTACAGCGGCCGGTCGTCGTCCCGGCTGAGGTCACCGCCCGCCGGCCCCCGCCCCTGTGCCCGGTCCACGGCCCGCGTCCACAGCCGCGATCCCTCACGGACGACGATCCGCTCCGCCTGCTCGTACGACCGCGCCCCGGCGAGCGCCCGCTCCAACTCCGCTGCCACCCCGTCGAATCCGGACCGCCGCAGAATCTCCTGGGGCACCGCACGGTCGAGCCGCTGCTCCTCGACGGTGAGGGCCGCCGAGGCCCCGGGGGCCGCAGCCGGACCCGAGCCGGAAGCCGCGGCGGGTCCGGGCACGGCGAGCCCCGCGAACAGGGCCACCAGCCCCACCGCTCCCCGCGCCGAGGTCCTGCCGCGCCGCCCCAACCTGAAACCAAGTCCTGTGGAATGCAAGGGAGTTCGAGTCCTTCCGTAGCTGTGGCGCGAGCGCGCCGCGGGGGGTGTAGCCCGGACCGCGGCAGTATCGCGTGACGGAAGGGACGCACGCCATGCCGCGTGCCGTGCGGGACCGGGGCTCAGCCCTCCCGGGACCCCATGGCGGGCACCCACGCCACCCCGGCCGACGAGGCGGCTCGCGAGGCCGTCGTCGACGCGGCTCTGACCGCGCTCGACCTCGACGCGAAGGCCCGGCTCCTCGCCGGCCAGGACTTCTGGACGCTGCCCGCCCTCCCCGAGATCGGCCTGCGCTCCCTGGTGATGTCCGACGGCCCGATCGGCGTACGAGGCGTCCGCTGGACCGCCGACGACCCCTCCGTCGCCCTGCCGTCCCCGACCGCCCTCGCCGCCACCTGGGACGCGGACTGGCCCGCCGGGCCGGTGTGCTGCTCGCCCAGGAGGCCCGCCGCAAGGGCGTCCACGTGCTGCTCGCCCCCACCGTCAACCTGCACCGCTCACCGCTCGGCGGCCGCCACTTCGAGGCGTACAGCGAGGCCCCGTACCTCACCGGAGAGATCGGCACCGGCTATGTGAAGGGCGTCCAGTCCGGCGGTGTCGGCACCACCGTCAAGCACTTCGTCGCCAACGACGCCGAGACCGACCGCTTCACCGTCGACAACCTGGTCTCCGAACGCGCCCTGCGCGAGCTGTACCTGGCGCCCTTCGAGGCGATCGTGGAGAACGCCCACCCCTGGGGCATCATGACCGCCTACAACACGGTCAACGGCACCACGATGACCGAGCACCACTACCTCGTGAACGAGGTCCTGCGCGGCGAATGGGGCTTCGACGGCTTCAACGTCTCCGACTGGACGGCCGCCCGCTCCACCACCGGCGCCCTCACCGGCGGCCTCGACGTCGCCATGCCCGGCCCCGTCACCGTCTACGGCGAGGCCCTCGCCGCCGCCGTACGCGCCGGTGAGGCCACCGAGGCCCAGGTCGACGAGGCGGTCCGCCGCGTCCTGCGGCTCGCCGCCCGCGTCGGCGTCCTGAAGGGCGCCGACCCGGTCGTCCCCGAGCCGCCCGCGCCCGTCGACGGCGCCGCCCTGGCCCGCGAGATCGCCCGCCGCTCCTTCGTCCTCGTACGCAACGAGACCCGAGGCGAGCGGCCCGAGCTCCCCCTGGAGCCGGGCGCGACGGTCGCCCTCGTCGGCGCCGCCGCCCGCGACGCCCGGGTCCTCGGCGGCGGCTCCGCCACCGTCTTCCCCGCCCGGGTCGTCTCCCCGCTCGACGGCCTCACCGCAGCCCTCCCCGAGGGCGCCCCGACCTACGAGTCCATCGAGGTCACCGGTACCACCACGGCGACGGTACGCCTGCGCAACACCGGCACCCGCCCCGGCCGCGAGGTCGTCCAGCTCTACCTCGCCCCGACCGCGCCCGACGCCGACCGCCCGGCGCGCCGGCTGGCCGGCTGGCCGGCTTCGCGACGGTGGAGGCGGCCCCCGGAGCGACGGTGGAGACGACCGTCGAACTCCCGCGCAGGGCCTTCGAGACCTGGGACGGCACGACCGACTCCTGGACGTACCGGAAGGGTCCGTACGAGCTGGCGGCGGGCCGCTCCATCGCCGACCGCCGAGTCAGCACCACGATCGAGGCGTAGCCGCAGGCGCAGGCGTGGGGGGGGGGGGGGGGGCCCTCCCCCTCCCC
>NZ_OLMK01000139.1 GCF_900290235.1 Streptomyces sp. MA5143a | reverse complement strand
AGGGCGTCGTCCCGCAGCCGCCGCACGGCGGTCATCAGCACGGCGTGCGCGTCCGCCTCAGGGACCCCGGCGGCGGCACGCTCGTACAGCTCGGCGCCCTCCTCCAGGACGAGACCGTCGTCGATGCCGGCGGGGATCTTGATGTGTGCGACCCGGCGCCAGCTGGTGACCGGGTCGCTCCAGGCCTCCACCCGGTACGTCCACCGGCCCACCGACGTCGGAGTGACGGAGGCGGCCCAGCGGTCGGTCCCGGACCCGAGTTCCCGCATCGGCGTCCACGGCGCGGGGCGGCCCTCCGGGTCCTTCAGGACCACATTGGCCGCGATGACGCCGTGCCCTTCCCGGAACAGCGTCGCGGTGACCTCGAAGGTCTCTCCCACCACCGCTTTCGCGGGGCGCTTCCCGCACTCGACGAGCGGGCGGACGTCCCTGATGGGGATACGGCCGATGGCCGGGGTCTGGCTCATGGGTCTCACCTCCGCCGAACTCGGGATGGGAACTGCGCCGAACGGGTGGTGACGCGCCCTACCGCCCCGCGGCGGAACGCCGCTCGGACGGAGGGCCGTGGGGCACCCCACGGCCCTTGCGGGCCTGACCGGTCTGCTCCTGGAGGTACGCGGGCAGAGTCGTCTGGAGATAGCGCTCGGCCGCGGCCACCGCCTCCCGGGCGCAGCGCTTTCCCATCAGCACGCACAGCGTGTAGCCCGAGTCCTCGAAATGGTCCCGGGCGGCCCTGTCCGCGGGGGCGGCGAGCATCACGCGTTCCCACATGCGGTAGCGCCGCAGCTGTCTGGCCACCTCGTTCTTGGCGGGCAGCAACATGTGCTGATCACCTCCCGGCACTCTCGGTGGAGCACGCTTCCCGTGGGAGGCCGTGCACTGAGGAGCACCGACGCATGAGGAGCCGGTGCCTTCACTCATGGTGCACGGACGGCCACCACCCGTCTTGTTGGCGCTTCAACCAACTCGTCCGTCGCTCGTGTTGCACGAATGGCGTAGCCACCTCACGCTGGGAGCTGACTCAGAAGTGATCGGTGCTCACGCTCCGTGTCCCGAATGCGTCCCGCGGACCGTTCCGGGGCGCGTTCCAGGAGGAACGGAGCGGGGCGGGAGCTTCGCCGGTGAGGAGCCAACGACGATGAAGACCGCAGTGCCTCGCTACTACCACCTCGACGTGGAAGTCAGTCCGGAAGGGGTCGGACGGGTCAGGCGCATCCTGGCCGCCCACCTCCGCTTCTGGGACCTGGAGACCCTCGTCGAACCCGTCTGCCACAGCGCCGAACTGCTGCTGCACGCGATCGACGAGCACGCGTCGGACAAGAACACCTCGGTCGAGATGTGGTGGAACGGGCAGCACCTCATCGCCGCGATCGCGGAGAACGACCGCGAGCTGCGCCCCGACCGCGAGCTGCGCCCCTGCCTGACCCGCATCGCCGCGCTCAGCGACGGCTGGGGCTGCTGTACCACCGACACCGGCAGCACGGTCATCTGGTTCACCCAGCGGGCCCCCGTCGACGAAAGTGTCCCCCTCGTCCCCACGGCCCCCTCGCCGACCCTGCGCGAGGTCCTCCAAGTGCCGCGCGAGGTACGGGTGGTCGCGCTCGCCGGCCCGCAGGGCGACGCCCCGGCCGACGCACCGGACACCGCCGCGGCCGCCGCGACCGCGGACCGGCCCGCGAGCCAGGTGCCGACCGTGTCGAGCACCTGCGACGCCGCGCGGTGACGGGGAGGGGGAAGCGGAACGGGCGCGCGCGATCCGGCGGGAGCGGGTCCGCGCGCCGGGCCGGCAAGGACAACGCGCGGGCGGACAGGACGCCGCCCGCGCGGCCGCCGTCGCGAAAGCCCGTCACCGTGTGGAGCGGGCAGCCCTACCCGCTCGGCGCGTCCTACGACGGCACCGGCACCAACTTCGCGCTGTTCAGCGAGGTCGCCGAGGGAGTCGACCTGGTCCTCGTGGACGACGACGGCGGCTCCCGCACGGTCCCGCTCACCGAGGTCGACGGCTTCGTCTGGCACGGCCACGTCCCCGGCATCGGACCGGGACAGCGCTACGGCTACCGCGTGCACGGCCCCTGGGACCCGGCCTCCGGACACCGCTGCAACCCCGCGAAGCTGCTGCTCGACCCGTACACCCGGGCCGTGGAGGGGCAGGTGGACAACCACCCCTCGCTGTACGACCGCACCGCCGACAGCGCCGGGCACACCATGCTCGGCGTGGTCACCGACCCCTACTTCGACTGGGGCGAGGACCGCCGGCCCCGCCGGCCCTACGCCGACACCGTGATCTACGAGGCCCACGTCCGCGGCCTCACCCGCACCCACCCCGACATCCCCGCCGAACTGCGCGGCACCTACGCCGGGTTGGCGCACCCCGCGATCGTCGACCACCTCACCGAGCTGGGCGTCACGGCGATCGAACTGATGCCGGTGCACCAGTTCGCGCAGGACGGGGTGCTCCAGGACCGGGGCCTCGCCAACTACTGGGGCTACAACACCATCGGCTTCTTCGCGCCCCACAACGACTACGCCGCCCACGGCACCCGCGGCCAGCAGGTCACCGAGTTCAAGTCGATGGTGAAGGCGCTGCACGCCGCCGGTCTCGAAGTGATCCTCGACGTGGTCTACAACCACACCGCCGAGGGCAACGAGAAGGGTCCCACGCTGTCCTTCCGGGGCATCGACAACGCCTCGTACTACCGGCTGGTGGACGGCGACTGGGAGCACTACTACGACACCACCGGCACCGGCAACAGCCTGCTGATGCGGCATCCCTACGTGCTCCAGCTGATCATGGACTCGCTGCGGTACTGGGTCACCGAGATGCACGTGGACGGCTTCCGCTTCGACCTCGCGGCCACGCTGGCCCGGCAGTTCCACGAGGTGGACCGGCTGTCGGCGTTCTTCGACCTCATCCAGCAGGACCCGGTGATCAGCCGCGTCAAACTGATCGCGGAACCGTGGGACGTCGGCGAGGGCGGCTACCAGGTGGGCAACTTCCCACCGCTGTGGTCGGAGTGGAACGGCAGGTACCGGGACGCCGTACGGGACTTCTGGCGCGGCCGGCCCGGCACGCTCGGCGAGTTCGCCTCCCGGCTGACCGGCTCCGCCGACCTGTACGAACACAGCCGGCGCCGGCCGCGCGCCAGCGTCAACTTCGTGACCGCGCACGACGGTTTCACCCTCCGCGACCTCGTCTCCTACAACGACAAGCACAACGAGGCCAACGGCGAGGGCAACCGGGACGGCGAGAGCGTCAACCGCTCCTGGAACTGCGGCGCCGAGGGCGACAGCGACGACCCGCGCGTCCTCACGCTCCGCGCCCGCCAGCAGCGCAACCTGCTGTCCACCCTGCTGCTCTCCCAGGGCATCCCCATGCTGTGCCACGGCGACGAGCTGGGCCGCACCCAGCAAGGCAACAACAACGCCTACTGCCAGGACAACGAGGTCTCCTGGGTCGACTGGCGGCTCGACGACGAGCAGCGCGCGCTGTTCGACTTCACCCGGCGGCTGATCGCCCTGCGCGCCGCCCACCCGGTGCTGCGCCGCCGCCGGTACTTCCGTGGCGACACCGCCACCCGCGCGGACCAGCCGCTGCCCGACCTGGTGTGGCTGACGCCGGACGCCCACGACATGACCGACGAGGACTGGGCACGCCCCGACGCCCACTCCGTCGCCGTGTTCCTCAACGGCGACGCCATCGCCGAACCCGACCCGTACGGCAGGCCCGTCGTCGACGACTCCTTCCTCCTGCTGCTGAACGGCCACTGGGAGCCCGTCGCCTTCCGCCTGCCCGGCACCGCCTACGGGGAGCGCTGGACCACCCGCGTCGACACCGCCGCCGAGCCGGACGGCACGCCCGACGAGACGGAACACAAGGCAGGCACCGAGATCCTCGTCGCCGCGCGGGGCCTGGTCGTACTGTCGCGGCCCTCCAGGACGGCCTGAACCAGGGGCACGGCGGACGTTTCGCGGTCCGCTCGGGACGGTCAGGGCTCGCGGTCCGAGGTGATCGTGAACTGGGCGCCGTCCGGATCGCGCAGCACCGCCTCGCGCGGGCTCTGGGTGAGGACGGTGCCGCCGTGGTGCTGGGCGGCCTCGACGCAGGCGGCCACGTCGGAGACCGAGAAGTGGATCTGCCAGTGCGGCCGGATCGTGGGATCGGGCGCCGCCTCCAGCGCCCCGGAGGTGATCCGGGCGACGACGTCGCCCTGGCTGCGCAGGACGACCTCGTTGGCCTCGTAGCGGACCTCGCAGCAACCCGGCTTCCCGGAGGCCCACTCCAGGACCTCGCCGTAGAAGATGGCCGCGTCGAAGGCGTCCCGGGTGTGGAGGCGGACGAAGGCGGGCGCGGCCCGGTGCCAGGCCTCCCAGTTCGTGAAGAGTTCCCCCTCCCAGATCCCGAACGTGGCCCCGTGGCGGTCGGCCAGCAGGGCCGCCCGGCCCGGCGGGAAGGACAGCGGGCCGACCGCGACGGTGCCGCCGCGCTCACGGGCCCGTGAGGCGGCGGCGTCCGCGTCGGACACCGCGAAGTAGGGCGTCCAGGCGACCGCCATCTGCCACAGGCTCGCCACCCCGGCGATCCCCGCGACCGGCACACCGTCCGCCAGCGCGATCCGGAAGTGGTCGCCGAGCTTCGCCGTGCGCCACGTCCAGCCCAGCACGGCCTCGTAGAAGTCCTCCGTGGCCGGCAGGTCCCGGCTGGTGAGGCTCACCCAGCAGGGTGCTCCGCACACGGATCGGGTGGACACGACACTCGTCGCGCCCCTGGGTTTCGTCTCGCTGTTCATGGCAGTCGCGTCCTGGTCTCGTCCACCGGCACACACCGGCCGCACTCCAGTGTCCAACCGGAACCGGAGTCGGCGCCTGCCGAGTACCCCGTGTCGGCGTTCCGATCCCGGTGACGACCGATCCTCGGGCGGCCGTTCGGGTGATGACGTGCGGCTTCCGGCACTTACCCCGAGCCACCGCGCACATGCGCTCCGCGTCCCCCGAGGGGAGGAGGCGGCACATGGCTGACATGAAGGAACGCCCCACTCATGGGTCCGCGACCACCGGCTCCGCCGCGCCCGCTCAGGTGGAGTCCCGCCGCACCAGCTCCGTGGGCAGGATCACCGCGGCCGGGTCCTCGCCGCCGATCTGCGCCAGCAGGACCCGCACCATCTCGTTGCTGATGCGGTCGTACGGCTGGCGGATCGTGGTGAGGGCGGGCACGGACTCCGTCGCGGCGGTCGAGTCGTCGAACCCGCCCACGGCCACGTCCTCCGGCACCCGGCGACCCGCCCGGCGCAGCGCCTTCAGCGCGCCCTGCGCCATCAGGTCGGACGCCACGAACACCGCGTCCATGTCCGGCGCCCGCTCCAGCAGCCGTTCGGCGCCCGCCTCACCGCCGGCCCGGCTGTAGTCGCCGGACACGATCAGCCGTTCGTCGATCCCGACGCCCGCCTCGGTGAGCACCTCCTTGTAGCCGGCGAGCCGGTCCACGCCGCCCGGTGTGTCCAGCGGCCCGGTGACCACGCCGACGCGGCGGCGGCCCAGGGACAGCAGATGGCGCACCATGTCCCGGGCGCCGTCCCGGTCGTCCGCCGCCACATAGCTCACCTTGGTCCCGGGCCCCATGGGCTTGCCGCACTGGACGAGCGGCACCCCCGCGTCCCGGAGCTGCTCGGCGACCGGGTCACCGGAGTGGCTGGACACCAGCAGCACCCCGTCGACATGGCCCGCCGTGATGTACCGCATGATCCGACGCCGCTCGTCCTCCGTGCCCGCCACCATCAGCAGCAGGGGGATGTCGTGCGCGGCCAGCGCCTGGGTGCAACCCCGCAGCAGGACGTTGAAGTTGGGGTCCTCGAACAGTTTCTCCTGCGGTTCCGTGAGGAGGAAGCCGATCGAGTCGGAACGGCCCGTGATCAGTGAGCGGGCGTGCCGGTTCACCACGTAACCCGTCTTGCGGATCGCCGCGTTGACCGCTTCCTGCGCAGCCGGGCTGACGTAGTGACCGCCGTTGAGCACCCGTGACACGGTGCCCCGGGAGACCCCCGCCACCCGCGCCACGTCGTGAATGGTCGGCGGTTTGCGCCTGCCCCCCGTGTTGCTCATGGTCATGACTTTACGGCCCCGGACAGCAGGTCGAGACTCCAGAACCGCTGGATGACCAGGAACAGCGCGATCAGCGGGATCACCGCCAGCAACGCGCCCGTGATCACCAGGGTGTAGAGCGCCGGGGTGTTCGAGCCCTGCTCCAGGAGCGTGTACAGGCCCAGGGTGATCGGGAACTTCTCGTCGTCGCTGAGCATGATGAACGGCAGCAGGAAGTTGTTCCACACGGCGACGAACTGGAACAGGAAGACAGTCACCAGACCGGGCACCATCATCGGCAGCGCGATCCGGGTGAAGATCCGCCACTCGCTCGCCCCGTCCATCCGCCCGGCCTCCACCACGTCGGCGGGGACCGCGGCGGCGGCGTAGATGCGGGACAGGTAGACGCCGTACGGCGACAGCACCAGCGGCAGCAGCACCGACCAGTACGTGTCCGCGAGGTCCGCCTTCGCCAGCAGCAGGTACTGCGGGATCGCCAGGATCACCGGCGGCATCAGCACCCCCGCCATCAGGACGCTGAAGACGGCCTCACGGCCCTTGAAGCGGTAGATCGCCAGCGCGTAGCCGCTGATCGCGGAGACGGCGGTCGACAGCAGGGCGCCGACGCCCGCGTACAGCGCGGAGTTGCCCATCCACTGCCAGTAGACGCCCTCGCGGTAGGCGTTCAGGTCGGACAGGTTGTCCGCGAAGCCGCTGCCCGGGAGGAAGGTGAAGGTGGAGAACAGCTCGCTGCCGGACTTGGTGGCCGCGATCACGACCCAGGCGACCGGCAGCAGACAGTACAGCGCGCCCAGCAGCAGGGTCAGTGTCGGGACGAGCGCGATCCGGCGGCGCGGCGGAGGGCCCTGCGCCGTGCCGGGCGTGGTGCCCGCGGCCGGGGCGGGCTTGCGGACGGCAAGAGAACTCATCGTGCGGCTCCTTGACTGACGTCCCGCTTGTTCCGGGAGTTCGCGGCCCTGAGGAAGCCGAACGACACCACCAGCGTGGCCAGGGCGATCACCACCGCGCCGGCGGCCGCCCCGTGGATGTCGCCCTTGCCGAAGGCGTCCACGTACACCTTCATCAGCGGACTCCATGTCGTGGAGACGGAGTTGGTGAGGGGCTTGAGGGTGGTCGGCTCGCTGAACACCTGGAGCGTGGCGATGATCGAGAAGAAGAAGGTCAGCACCAGTGAGGGCGCCACCATCGGGATCTTGACGCGCAGGGCGATCTGGAGGGGGGTCGCGCCGTCCAGTTTCGCCGCCTCGTACACCTCGGCGGGGATCGCCTGGAGCGAGGTGTAGATGACGATCATGTTGAATCCGGTGCCGCCCCAGATCGCGATGTTCGACAGCGCGGCGTACAGACCGCCGCCGTCGAGCAGGTCCGGCTGGGGGAGGCCCAGCTCGTCGAGCACGAAGTAGAAGGGGCTGACGTCCGGGAGGTAGAGGAAGCCCCACAGCAGGGCCGCCACGACGCCGGGCACCGCGTACGGCAGGAAGATCGCGAGCCGGGTGAACGGGGCGAGCCGTACCTTTTCGCTGTCCAGCATCAGGGCGAGGACCAGCGCCAGGCCGAGCATGACCGGGACGACGATCGCGCCGTAGCCCAGCACGCGCAGCGCGCCGTCGAGGAACTCGGAGTCGCTGAGGGCGTCGGCGTAGTTCTCCAGTCCCGCCCACACCTCCTGCCGGGCGCCCGAGCCCAGGCCCAGCCCCTTGACCCGCACCTTGTGCAGGCTGAGCCAGATCGCATAGCCGATGGGCAGCGCGAAGAAGAGGGAGAACAGGATCGTCGCCGGGAGGAGGAAAGCGTACGGGGCCGCCTTGACCCCGTACGGCTTCCGGCGTGCGCTGGTCACTCGGAGACCTCGAAGCCCTGCTTCTTCATGTCGGCGACCGTGTCGTCCCGCATCTTCTTCAGGGCGGCACCGAAGTCCGACTTGTCCTTGGCGGCGGCGCCGAACGCGTCCTTGAAGGAGGTGTACGCGACGTTCACGTTCGGGCCCCAGGCGGAGGGCGCGGTGGTCTTGGCGATCTCGGAGGCCGCGGAGTAGAAGTCGGCCTGGTTCGAGAAGAACGCCGGCGGCTGGGCGAACGCGTCACTGGTCTGCGCGGTCGTAGCGGCGGGGTAGATGCCGCCCTCCTTCGCGAGGGCGGTCAGCGCCCGCGGGTCGGTGTTCAGCCAGGCGGCGAACTTGGCGGCGGCGCCCTTGTGCTTCGAGTCGGTGGTGACGGCGGTCGACGAGCCGCCCCAACTGCCGGTGACGTGTCCGGAGTCGGACCACTGGGGCAGCGGGGCCATCTTCCACTTGCCCTGGGTGTCGGGCGCGGCCGTGGTCAGGGTGCCCGGCGCCCACACGGCGCTGACCCAGGCGATCTGCTTGCCCGTGTTGAGCGCCTTGTTCCAGGCCGGGGTGTACATCGGCTGGTTGTCGACGGCGCCCTCCTTCACCAGACCGCCCCAGAAGTCGGCGACCTTCCGCGTCGCCGCGTCGTCGATGCCGACCTTCCACTTCTGGCCCTCGGTGGTCCACCACTTCGCGCCCGCCTGCTGGGCGAGACCGGCGAAGAGGCCCGAGTCGTTGGCGGAGAACGTGGTCAGATCGACGTCCGGCTCCTCCTTCTTCAGCTTCCGCGCGGTCGCGGCGAACTCGTCCCAGGTCTTCGGGACGGTCAGGCCGTACTTCTCGAACAGGTCCTCGCGGTAGTAGAACATCATCGGCCCGATGTCCTGCGGGATCGCGTAGACCGCGTCCGAGCCCAGCGTCGTCTGCTGCCAGACACCGTCGGCGAACTTGCCCTTGGCGTCGCCCGACTCCTTCGCTATGTCGGCGACCGCGTCATTGCTGACCAGCGTGGGCAGCGCCTGGTACTCGGCCTGCACCAGGTCGGGGCCCCTGCCCGCCTTGTGCGCGGTGAGGATCTTGGTCACGAGGGTGTCGCCGGACGCCTGTTTCTTCACCGTGACGGTGATCTGCTGCTCCTTGCCGGGACCCTCGTTCCACAGGTCGACGACCTTGTCCATGCCCGGCGTCCAGGTCCAGTACGTCAGCTTCGCGGGCCCCGACTGGGCCTCGCCGTCGTCGTCGGACCCGCCGCAGGCGGCGAGTGTGGTCGCGCCGAGCGTCACGGCGACGGCAGTGGCCACAAAGCGCCGCTGCTTCGTGATGTTGGGCATGGATGTTTCTCCCCTGACCTGGGTCCTCACCTGTCGCGAAGACCGTGCCATGCTTCTGTGAGCGTTCACAGTAGAGAAACATCCCGGACACTTGTCAATGGTTGTTGCTGTGCGGTTATGTTGGGCTTACACCGCCACCGCTGTGTGTGAACGTTCCCAAATGATCGACATAACGGGAGAGATCCATGCCGGAGACCACCCCCACGGGCCTCACCAGGCTCGCCTTCGGTGGGGACTACAACCCGGAGCAGTGGCCGGAAACCGTCTGGCACGAGGACGTGCGGCTGATGCGCGAGGCGGGCGTCACCATGGTCAGCGTCGGCATCTTCTCCTGGGCCCTGCTGGAAACCTCCCGAGGCGTGTACGACTTCGCCTGGCTCGACCGCCTGCTCGACCTGCTCCACGACCACGGCATCCGTGCCGACCTCGGCACCCCCACCGTCGTACCGCCGGTGTGGTTCTACCGGGAGCACCCCGAGGCGCTGCCCGTGGCCGCCGACGGCACCCGCTACGAGTTCGGCTCACGCGGCGCCATCTGCCACAGCAACCCCGACTACCGCGCCGCCGCCGCCGACATCACGACCAGGCTCGCCGAGCGCTACGCCGACCACCCCGCGCTCGCCCTGTGGCACGTGCACAACGAGTACGGCGTGCCCGTCTCCGCCTGTTACTGCGACACGTGCGCCGCGCACTTCCGCCGCTGGCTGGAGCGCGCGTACGGCGATGTCGCGGCGCTCAACGAGGCCTGGGGCACCGCCTTCTGGGGCCAGCACTACACCGACTTCGCGCAGATCAACCCGCCGCGCGTGTCACCCACCGTCGGCAACCCGGGCCAGGCCCTCGACTACAAGCGGTTCGCCGACGACACCCTCCGCGAGAACTTCGTCCGGGAGCGGGACATCCTGCACCGCCTCGCGCCCGGCATCCCCGTCACCACCAACTTCATGACCGCCCTCAGCCAGTGCGACTCCCTCGACTACTGGGCCTGGGGCCGCGAGGTCGACCTCGTCACCAACGACCACTACCTGATCACCGACGGCCGCCGCACCCACGTCAACCTCGCGATGGCCGCCGACCTCACCCGGTCCGTCGCCGGCGGCGCCCCCTGGCTGCTCCTGGAGCACTCCACCTCCGGCGTCAACTGGCAGGCCCGCAACCCCGCCAAGGCCCCCGGGCAGATGGCCCGCAACTCCCTCGCCCATGTGGCGCGCGGCTCCGACGGCGCCATGTTCTTCCAGTGGCGGCAGTCCCGGCGCGGCGCCGAGAAGTTCCACTCGGCGATGCTGCCGCAGGCGGGAACCGACTCGCGGGTGTGGCGCGAGGTCGTCGAACTCGGCGCGTCCCTCGACTCGCTCGGCCGGATCCGCGGCAGCCGCACCGTCGCCGACGTGGCCGTCCTGTGGGACTGGCACTCCTGGTGGGCGCAGAACCTCCAGTGGCGCCCCAGCGAGGACCACGACGCCCGCGAACGCGCCGACGCCTTCTACGCGGCCCTCTACGACCGCCACCTCACGGTCGACTTCGCCCACCCGGAAGCCGACTTGTCGGCCTATCCCCTTGTCGTCGTTCCCGCGCTCTACCTGATGACCGAGGCCGCACGGGACAACCTCACGGCGTACGTCGAGAACGGCGGCACCCTCGTCGTGTCGTACTTCTCGGGGATCGTCGACGAGCACGACGCCGTTCACGAGGGCCCCTATCCGGGCGCCCTGCGCGAGGTCCTCGGCCTGACGGTGGAGGAGTTCTCGCCGCTGCTCGCCGGGGAGAGCGTACGGATCACCGGGCCCGACGGCTCGGAGCTGACCGGCGACGTGTGGACCGAGTTCGTGGTGCCGGACGGCGCCGAGACGGTCTGGACGTACGCCGACGGGCTCACCGCCGACCGGCCCGCCGTCACCCGGCACCGGCTGGGAGAGGGCTCCGCCTGGTACGTGTCGACCCGCCTCGACGCGCACGGCCTCGACGTGCTGCTCGGCTGGGCCGCCGACGACGCGGGCATCGCGCCCCCCGCCGAACTGCCCCGCGACGTCGAGGTGGTGCGCCGCACGGGTGAGTCGGGCGACTTCCTCTTCGCGATCAACCACACCGCGCTCGACGCGAAGGTGCCACTGGACGGCGAGGGCACCGAACTCCTCACCGGCGAACGCGCGGCGGGCCACCTCGCCGTGCCCGCCGGCGGCGTCAGGGTCGTCCGACTCGACCCCTGACCGACCCCTTGAACGCCGGCCGGATTCCTGGGGACGTCCGGTCGGTCCGGCGGCGCCGCGCCCACGGCCTTCGGGCGCGGCGCCGCCCTCGCGCACCGCGCGACCAGGTCCCCGCCTTCGTCGAAGGGACGACGATGTTCCACGCGAGACGCGCCCTCAAGGCCCTGCTCATACCGCTGTTCGCGGGCCTGGCGCTCACGACGGTGCCCACCGGCTCCGCCCACGCGGCCTCCACCCTGACCAACGGGGGCTTCGAGTCCGACGGCACGGGCACCGCGACCCCGGCCGGCTGGTCGACGTACTCGGCGGCCGGCCAGAACTCCGCCTCCTTCACCGAGTCCGGTGGTCACGGCGGCGGTTACCGCCTCTCCCACTGGTCGTCGTCCGCCTACAAGGTGGAGACCTACCAGTACCTGTCCGGGCTGACCAACGGGAACTACAAGCTCACCGCGTGGGTGCGGTCCGGCGGCGGCCAGAACTCCGCGTACATCGCGCTGAGGAACTGCGGCGGCGCCGAGCAGCGCACCGACATCCCGGTCTCCGCGAGCGGCTGGCTCCGGATCGTCACCTCGATCACGGTGACGAACAACCAGTGCACGATCAGCGTCAACTCCGACGCCAACGCCGCAAACTGGCTCAACGTCGACGACCTCACCTTCACCTCCGGCAGGACGGGCCTGTCCATCAAGGGCTCCGACGTGTCGTCGCTCATCAAGAGCGAGGCCAAGGGCGGCGTCTACAAGAACAGCTCCGGCACCACCGGCGACGCCCTCGCCATCCTCAAGGGCGCCGGCCAGAACTGGGCGCGCCTGAAGGTCTGGGTGAACCCCGCCGACGGCTACAACAACAAGGCACGCGTGCTCGCCGCCGCCAAGCGCGTCAAGGCGCAGGGCATGAAGCTGCTGGTCGACTTCCACTACTCGGACACCTGGGCCGACCCCGGCGCCCAGGCGGTGCCGTCCACGTGGGCCGGCCACTCGTACAGCCAGTTGAGGACGGACGTCTACAACCACACCCACGACGTCCTGAGCGCCCTCAAGTCGCAGGGCACCACCGCCGACATGGTGCAGGTCGGCAACGAGATCAACGGCGGCATGCTGTGGAACGCGGGCTCCACCTCCAACTGGCCGCAACTCGCCGGACTGCTCAACTCCGGCTACGACGCGGTCAAGGCGGTCAACTCCTCCACCCAGGTGGCGCTGCACCTCGCCAAGGGCGGTGACCTGTCCGGCACCCGCTGGTGGTTCGACAACGCCGTCGCCAACAACGTGAGGTTCGACGTCATCGGCCTGTCCTACTACGGCTACTGGCACGGCACCCTCGCCGACTTCCAGACCACCCTCGACGACGCGGCCTCCCGCTACGCCAAGCCGGTGTTCCTCGCCGAGACGGCCTATCCGTTCCGCCTCGACAGCGAGGACGCGCACGAGAACATCATCGACGTGCCGAGCGAGCTGGTGTCCGGCTACCCCGCCAGCACCGCCGGTCAGACACGCTGGATGAAGGACGTCGCCAGCATCGTCGAGGCCGTCCCGAACGGCCGCGGCCTGGGCATCTTCTACTGGGAGTCGACCTGGACCGCCGTCAACGGCAACGGCTGGGACCCCACGGACGCGTCCTCCGGAAACGGCTGGGAGAACCAGGCACTGTTCGGCTACGACGACAGGGCGCTCCCGGCGATGGCGTGGTTCGGCCACCGCTAGCACAAGGGACTCGTCAGGCTGTGGCCCTGCCTCATCCCGTGCGCCCAGCACGGGGTGAGGCGTCACCGCAGCATGGCGAAGGAGCGTGAGAAGCCCGACGGAGCCGGCCTGGACGGCCGCCGGATACGCCGACGACTGTCACCGGAAGTTGTACGGTACGGGTGCTTCGAAAGTGCGGGATGTCTTCGATTGGTGAGTTGCGAGATCTGCTTGGTGCTCCGCCGGTGCGGTCCATGGTGTCCTTCGACACGGTGGAGAAAGATTTGAACGCGGGCCTGCCGGTGGATCTCAGAAAGGTGTGCTCATTTTATGGTGACCTGCTGATCTCGGATTATTTCTTCATTTTCGGACAGCGGTTTATGGTGGATAAGAACGTCTGGATGAGTGACTTCGTCAGAGGCGGGCATCCCGTAATTCCTCGAAGCGTTTTGCCGGACCCGGGCGGAATGCTGCATTGGGGTCATTCCGTCGAAGGCGACAAATTCTTCCTGGAGCATCGCGGAAACGGGGAATGGGTGGTCTCCGCCTTCCGGCGATCCTGGGGGGACTGGTGCGCCTACGAGCAACCTGTCGTCGATTGGCTGGTCGGGGTGTTCTCGGGGGCTATTGCCACCGATTGGATGCCGGAGTGGCCGGAGTCTCACTGGTTTGAAGGCCAATGAGCTGATGGCGCCGCCGGGGGCGGAAGCGGGCCTGCCGGCCCGCAGGCCCCGGCGACGGGTCACCGCCGCGCACGGTGGTGACCCGTCGTGTTCGGGAGCGCTACGGACGCGGCAGCGAGGTGTTGGTGATCGGGAGCGTCCGGTGCGCGCCCGCCACGTAGAAGTCCCTCGGAGCCGTGCGCAGCGCGAACGTGTCGTCGTGGCCCGAGACGCGCACGGACATCACGAAGAAGCCGTCGTCCTCGGTGGTCGTCCTCACGTCGTACTCGCTCTCCCAGTTGGTCTGCAGGAAGACCTCGGTATCCCCGGGCTCGACCCCCTTGGGCAGGGTGACCTTGCCCTGAACGGTGAGGATGTCGCCCGCCTTCACCTTCTTCTTGTTGACCTTGTAGCTGACGGAGCTGGACCTGGCTTCGGCTGTCACGCTGGTGTCGGCGTAGTAGCCGTCCTGCGGGGTGTTGAGGTCGCCGTCCTCGTCGTAGAAGGCCGTGATGTCCACGCCGCGCTGGACGTTGAGCAGGCTGCTGCCGGACACGTGGTCGATGTTCACGTTGCGGATGGTGAACCTGCCGTCGGCGTCGGTGACCGGCTTGCCCAGGTCGCGCGGCTCGTAGTAATTGGGGTCGATCGGGTCGCCCCACGGATTCCAGGTGGTGAAGCGGATGACCTCCTGGACGGTGACGGGGATGTGGGGCGCCGGGGTGCCGTCGGCCTTGGTCACGGTGCCGGTGACGTCGACCCGGAGTTTGTCGAAGCCGGTGCTGGTCGGGTTGGTGCTGACGTTCAGCACGTAGGCGTTACCGGCGAAGGCGCCCGAGGGCTTTGCAGCGGCGGCGGGCGCGGACAGGGCGCTTGCGGTGAGCAGGAGGGCGGCGGTGGCGACGAGCCGTGTGTGCAGGGACTTCCTGGGCACGGGTCAACTCCGGGTTCGGTCGGGACTGGAGGAGTCGCGCCGGGCGGCACCGGTTCCGCCGCGGCGCAGGTGTGCGACACACCGGGTTCGACCGACGGGGTGGGGCGGGAGTTGCCCCGCGAAGCCGCTGTTACACGGCTGTGGCAGGGCGCGCTTTCGTGCGGGTCGCGAGTTCACCTGGACGTCGGCTGCGGGCCACCCCGGCCCCTTCGGCAGCACCCTCGCCCGACGGGGAACACCCAGCGTCTCGGCGTACGGCGCCCCTCCGGCCGTTCAGCGGCCGGCGGCGCGCAGGAAGCCGTGGAGGGAGCCGGCCATGGCCTCGACGAAGGCGTCCCTGGTGGACTCGGGGACGCGGTCCAGGGACAGATACGGGTTGAGGTCCTCCAGCTCGACCAGCAGCAGATCACCCTCCCGGGTCCTGCACGCGTCCACCCGCTGGATGCCGTGGTCGAGGGTGTTCCAGTCGATGAACCGCCGGGCGAAGGCCAGGTCGGCCTCCGTGGCGTCATAGGGCTCCAGGACCCAGCGCCGCTCGGGGTCGGGGGCGTGCAGGGCGTACTGGAAGGCCTCGTCGACGTAGTAGAAGGACACCTCGTACCGGAAGTCGACGCGCGGCTGGACCAGCACGTCGCCCCAGGTCAGGTCGGCCAGCTCCGCGCCGGTCACGAAGCGCAGGCCGATGGAGTCGGCGCCGGCCGTCGGCTTGACCGCGTACGCGTCGGCCCCGGGCAGACGCCCCAGGTCCTCGGGCCGGTCGACGGTGGGGATCACCGGGAACCCGGCCCGTGTGAGGTCGAGCAGATACTGCTTGCCGTCCATGTCGGCCCGGCCGGTCAGCGGGTTGTAGACCGGGGTGCCGCTCGCCGCCGCCCGCTCGCGGAAGGCGTCGTACTCCCGCCGGTAGTGCAGCACGGGCCCGCTGTTGCGCACCACGACGGCGTCGAAGCCGTCCATGAGGGCCGCAGCGTCCAGGGGGTGGCACAGGGCGAGGTCGAACTCCGCGCGCAACCGCGAGGTGAGGAAGACGTCCTCGTCGCCGTAGCGCCGGCCGCGGGCCGGGTAGGCCAGATCCGTCACGTACAGCAGGCGGGGGCGAGTGGCCATGGCACAACCTCTCCGATCGGTGGGGCTCAACCTAACCCGAGGGCGCGGACACTGGGGCTGCCGCCTGCGAGGACGGGCCACCGACCCGAGGACCACCACCACCGGACGACCACCGGGAGGCACCATGGCGGGCCCCACCCGCCGGGCGCCGGGTCGCGAGCCGGGGCGCGGTGCGGACGCCGTACCCCAACGCGGGGACCCTTACCGCCCCCTCGGCTTCGCCGGGGTCGTCACCGTCGACGACCGGGACGGGATCGTGCGCACGGCGGTCGACCGCCACTCCCGGTTCCGCATGGTCACCAGTGCCTGCGTGGCCGACGGTCGCCTCGTCCCGGGCAGCCTGTGGGGACGCGGCGTCGCGGGGTGCGAGCTGCCGGGTCCGGGCGACCGAGCCGCCGTCCGGCCCCCGCGTTACGCTGTCGACCAGCCGCGATCCGCCGGGCGGCGCGGCGGTGCGGACGCGAGTAGGAGACGTACGCACATGACAGTCCCGCACTCCGGCAGGGCCGAGGCCGCCGAAGCCGCCGAAGCCGCCGAGGCCCCCGCCACCCCGCGGACCCCCGCCCGCCGGCCGTCCCCGTGGCACGGCCAGGGGCCCGTCGTCGCGGTGGTCGCCGTCGGCGGTGGCATCGGCGCGACCGCCCGCTACGGCGCGTCCCTGCTCTGGCCCACCGAGGCCACCGGCTTCCCCTGGACCACGTTCTGGGTGAACGTCGTCGGCTGCTTCGTCATCGGCCTCTTCATGGTCGTGATCACCGACGTGTGGGCGGCCCACCGTCTGGTCCGGCCCTTCTTCGGCACCGGTGTGCTCGGCGGCTTCACCACCTTCTCGACCTACGCCGTCGACATCCGGACCCTGGTCGGCGACGGCCACCCCCGCACCGCCCTCGCCTATCTCGCCGCGACCCTCCTGTCCGCCCTCGCGGCGGTCTGGCTCGCGGCCACCACGGCACGCCTGACCCTGGCACGGAGGCGACGATGACCCCTGACACGGCGCGAACCGCTGCGGCGGCGGAGCACCCGACGCGGCCCCGACTCACCGGGCCGGCCCTGCGTCTGACCGTCCTGATCGGCGAGCAGGACACCTGGCACCACCGACCGCTCTACAGCGAGATCGTGCACCGGGCGCACACGGCGGGCCTCGCCGGCGCGAGCGTGTTCCGGGGCATCGAGGGCTTCGGCGCCTCCTCGATCGTCCACACCTCACGTCTGCTGTCGCTCAGTGAGGAACTGCCCGTCGCGGTGGTCGTCGTCGACACCGAGGAACGCGTGCGGGCCTTTCTTCCGGAACTGGCGGACCTGGTCCCCGACGGGCTGGTGACGCTCGACGCGTGCGAGGTCGTCGCCCCGGCCGCCCCCACCGGAACACATGAGGAAGGTAAGAGAACGTCGTGAACTGGGTGCTGGTCGTCGTCGGCGGCATGGTCGGCGCGCCGCTGCGCTATCTCACCGACCGGGCCGTGCAGTCACGGCACGACACGGTCTTCCCCTGGGGCACCTTCACCGTCAACGCCGCCGGCTCCCTCGTCCTCGGTGTGCTCACCGGCGCCGTGGCCGCCGGCGCCGCCGACTCCGACCTGCGACTCTTCCTCGGCACCGGACTCTGCGGGGCGCTCACCACGTATTCGACGTTCTCCTACGAGACCCTGCGGCTCGCCCAGGACGGCGCCCGCCTCCACGCCGCCCTGTACGTGATCGCAAGCGTCGCGGCGGGGCTGGGCGCGGCCTTCGCCGGCGTGGCACTGGCCGAGGCCCTCTGGACATGAGCCGGGCACTCGTCCAGCTGTTCGGGGCCCTTACCCGGCTGTAGTACGACACTGCCTGTCGTCGCGTCCTCCGCTGAGCAGAACTGGACCACATGAGCGCCATCACCGTCGGTCAGGCCGTCGTCCTCGGAGCGGTGGAAGGGGTGACCGAGTTCCTACCGGTGTCCTCCACGGGCCATCTGAAGATCACCGAAGGGCTCATGGGAATCCAGGTCGAGGACCGCGCGGTCGTCGGGTTCTCCGCGGTCATCCAGGTCGGCGCCATCGCCGCCGTGCTCGTGTACTTCCGCAGGGACATCGCGCGGATCTGCGGCGCCTGGTTCCGGGGGCTGTTCGACGCGGGGGAGCGGCAGCAGCGTGACTACCTGTTCGCCTGGTGGGTGATCGCCGCGACCGTCCCCATCGTGCTCGTCGGGCTGCTCGCCCGGCCGCTGATCGAGGGGCCGCTCGCCTCGCTGTGGGTGGTGGCCGGGTCGCTGATCGGCGGCAGCGCGGTCATGTGGACCGCGGAGCGGGTGGGGCGGCACAAGCGCGGCGAGGGCGACACCTCCTTCCGGGACGCGATGCTGGTCGGCGGTTCGCAGATCCTCGCTTTGCTGTTCCCCGGCTTCTCCCGCTCGGGCGCCACCCTGTCCACCGCGCTGCTGCTCGACCTGGACCGGGTCGCCGCCACCCGGCTCTCCTTCTTCCTCGGCATCCCGGCCCTGACCGGCGCCGGGCTCTACGAGCTGAAGGACGCCCTCGGGGCCGGCGTGGGCGCCGCCCCGCTCCTCGTCGGAACGGTCGTATCGTTCGCGGTCGCATACGCCTCGGTGGCCTGGCTGTTGAGGTTCGTGACCCACAACTCGCTCAACGTCTTCGTGGCGTACCGGATCGTCGTCGGTGTGCTGCTGTTCGGGCTGCTCGCGGCGGGCGGCCTCAGCTGACGACGGCCCCGGCGCCGACCGTCGGAGGGTGATCCACCCTCCGACCAGCGCCAAGATCGAACCGGTCACCCCTTGACAGCCCCGTCCCGTCACCCGCAGGATCACCCCCGTGAACCTGTCAGACAGCCAGACAGGTGGCTCGGCACCCCGGCGCGTCAGCGCCATGGAAGCGGTGCTCACCCACCTTCGCGGCGCCATCGAGCGCGGCGAGTACGCCATCGGTGACAAGCTCCCCTCCGAGGCGGAGCTGTGCCGGCAGCTCGAAGTGAGCCGCCCGGTGCTCCGCGAGGCACTGCGCGCCCTCCAGGTGATGGGACTGACCCAGTCCCGCACCGGCAAGGGCACCTTCGTGATCGCGAACGCCGTCGAGGACCCCACCTTCGGCGACTACGCGGCGAGCGACCTGCTGGAAGTGCGTCGGCATGTGGAGATCCCGGTCGCCGGGTACGCGGCGGTCCGCCGTACCCCGGAGAACCTGGACCACCTGGCGCACCTCCTGGACCGGATGGAGCGGGAGACCGACACCACCGCCTGGGTCGCGATGGACACGCTGTTCCACCTGGCCGTGGCGGAGGCCGCCCAGAACCCGGTGTTCCGCCGGGTCATCGAGGAGATCCGGGACGCACTGGCGCGTCAGTCGGCCTTCCTCAACGAACTGGGCGGCCGTCGCGAGCAGTCCAACCGGGAGCACCGGGCCATCGTCGAGGCACTGATCGACGGTTCCGAACACGACGCGGTGGAGGCCATGTCCCACCACCTCGACCGCATCGAGACCACCCTCACCGACATCGTGCGGTCCCCACGCACGACCAGTTCCACGGAAGGCGGACCCGAGGCGTGAGCGAGCAGCACCTCAAAGAAGAGACGCGCACACCGGCCGCACCCCATGTCGACGCGGGCGACGAGGGCTACAGCAAGTCCCTCAAGGCCCGGCACGTCAACATGATCGCCATCGGCGGTGCCATCGGTACCGGCCTCTTCCTGGGCGCCGGCGGCCGACTGGCCGACGCCGGCCCCTCCCTGTTCATCGCGTACGCCGTCTGCGGCGTCTTCGCGTTCCTCGTCGTCCGTGCCCTCGGAGAGCTGGTCCTGTACCGGCCCTCGTCCGGCGCCTTCGTGTCCTACGCCCGGGAGTTCCTCGGCGAGAAGGGCGCGTACACGGCGGGCTGGATGTACTTCCTGAACTGGGCCACCACCGGGATCGCCGACATCACCGCGGTCGCCGTCTACACCCACTACTGGGGCATGTTCTCGGACGTACCGCAGTGGGTGATCGCGCTGATCGCCCTCGCGGTGGTCCTCACCGTGAACCTGATCTCGGTGAAGATGTTCGGCGAACTGGAGTTCTGGTTCGCGATCATCAAGGTCGGCGCGCTCGTCGTGTTCATGTGCATCGGCATCTTCCTGCTGGTCACCCAGCAGCCCGTCGACGGCCACAATCCCGGCCCGGCCCTGATCACCGACAACGGCGGCGTCTTCCCCAACGGCATCCTGCCGATGCTGCTGATCATCCAGGGCGTCGTCTTCGCCTACGCCTCCGTCGAGCTGGTCGGCGTCGCCGCCGGTGAGACCGAGAACCCCGAGAAGATCATGCCCAAGGCGATCAACTCGATCATGTGGCGCGTCGGCCTGTTCTACGTCGGCTCCGTCGTCCTGCTCTCCATGCTGCTGCCCTGGTCCTCCTACAAGGCCGGCGAGAGCCCCTTCGTGACGGTGCTCTCCAACATCGGGGTCCCCGCGGCCGGCGGCATCATGAACCTGGTCGTCCTCACCGCCGCGATGTCCTCCCTCAACTCGGGCCTGTACTCCACCGGCCGCATCCTGCGCTCGATGGCGATGTCCGGCTCCGCCCCGAAGTTCACCGGCGTGATGAGCCGCAGCCAGGTCCCCTACGGCGGCATCCTGCTCACCAGCGGCATCTGCGTCTTGGGTGTCGGCCTCAACTTCGTGGTCCCCGCCGAGGCGTTCGAGATCGTGCTCAACTTCGCCGCGATCGGCATCATCGCCACCTGGGGCATGATCATGCTCTGCCACCTGCTCTTCTGGCAGAAGACCAAGAAGGGCGAACTGACCCGGCCGAGCTACCAGCTCCCGGGCTCCCCCTGGACCGAACTCGTCACGCTCTTCTTCCTCGCGTCCGTGCTGGTCCTCATGTACGCCGACGGCGGCGCGGGCCGCACGACGGTGCTGTGCGTCCCGCTGATCGTGGGCGCGCTCGTGGCGGGCTGGTACGGCATACGCGGCCGGGTCGCCCGGAAGTCGACCGGAGCGGATGCGTGAACCAGGCAGTGACGTACCACCCCACGACCACCGGCGCCCCGGGTACCCCCGTGGCTCCGGTGGCCGCGGCCCCCGCGATCCGGGAGCCGCTCCACGCCCCCGTCGCCCACCTCGTACGCGGTGGGGTCATCGAGGGCATCCACTACGGCTCCGTCGTGGTGCTGGGTGCCGACGGGGAGGTGGAACTCCAACTCGGTGACATCGAGGCGGCGTTCTACCCCCGGTCGGCGCTCAAGCCGGTCCAGGCCGTGGCCATGCTGCGCGCCGGGCTGCCCCTGGACGGCGCCCTGCTGTCACTGACCGCGGCCAGCCACTCCGGCGAGGAACGCCACCTCGCCGGAGCCCGGCAGATCCTGGAGCTGGCCGGCGCCACCGAGGACGACCTGCGCAACGTCCCGGACATGCCGTACGGCCCCGCCGTGCGTGACGCGTGGATCCGGGACGGGCGCGGGCCCTCCCGGCTCGCGCAGAACTGCTCCGGCAAGCACGCGGCCATGCTCCACACCTGCGAGCTCAACGGCTGGTCCGTCGACGACTACGTCGACCCCGCGCACCCCTTGCAGCAGGCCATCGCGGAGATCGTCGAGGACCTCACCGGGCAGGCCATCGCCCGGGTGACCGTCGACGGCTGCGGCGCCCCCCTGTTCTCCGTGTCCCTGCACGGCCTGGCCCGCGCCCTCGCCCGGATCACCACCGCCGCCGAGGGCACCCCCGAGCGCCAGGTCGCCGACGCGATGCGCGACCACGCCGAGATGGCCTCCGGCGCCGGGCGCGACGTGGCCGCGCTGATGCGGGCCGTACCCGGGCTGCTCAGCAAGGACGGCTTCGAGGGCGTCCAGGTCGCCGCCCTCCCCGACGGCCGCGCCGTCGCCGTGAAGATCGCCGACGGTGCCGACAGGGCCCGGGTCCCCGTCACCGCGGCGGCCCTCGCCCGCGCCGGCGTCGACCCGGCCGCCCTCGCCGAGTTCGCGGGCGCCCCGCTGCTCGGCGGCGGCGACGTGGTCGGCCACGTCCGCCCGGCCCGCGCCCTGGACCCCCTCACCCCCTCCTCGTACGCCTGACCACCTCGTACGCCCGAAGCACCTCGTACGTCTGATCCACCTCACACCTCAAAGAAGAGGACCCGTACCGCGA
>NZ_OLMK01000069.1 GCF_900290235.1 Streptomyces sp. MA5143a | reverse complement strand
CCTGCGGGCGGCGGCCGCTGCGGCGGGGGGCCGGGGCCGCGCCGTCGAGGAGGGCGAGGCGGCGCTCCTCGCCGTGCTCCTCGACCTGGAGGACGACACGCCGCAGTCCGTCGGCGACCCTGCGGCACTCGTCGACGTCGAGCTGCGCGGCGACGAAGGCCTCCTCCTCGTTGAACGCGGGGAACACGCGTCGCATCAGCTCCTCGCCCTCCTCGGTGAGGCTGAGCAGCACCAGCCGGCCGTCGGTGGGGTGCCCGGCCCGCCGCAGCAGCCCCCGCTTCTCCAGCGTCCGGGAGACCCCGGTGAGCGTCCCCTTGGAGATGCCCGCCTCCTCCGCGACGTGCCGGGTCTCCGACTCGCCCCATACCCAGACCACCCACAGCACGACGAACGCCGTCCAGGTCAGGTCGGCGCCGCGCAGCACCGAGTTCTCCAGGTGCTGCCTCACGGCCGACGCGGCCCGGTAGATGTTGGCGACGACCGCCATCTGCTCGTGACGGACGGGGATGCCCCCGAGCTTCGCCTCCGCGAGCTTCTCGGCTTGCGTGATGGATCGTTGGCCGGGCACGGGCACACTCCTTGACGCCATGGGGCACTCGGATCTCGGATGTCGTTCGGCTCCAAATTGTACGGAGCGCGGCGACGCGAGCGGTGATCACGTCCCCCGCCGGGAGGGCGCCGCGGCCCTACCATGGCGTCATGTCCGTCGAACTGTTCGCAGGCGTCCTCGTCAACGACTACGAAGCGGCACTCGGTTGGTACGAGCGCCTGTTCGGTTCGCCGCCGACGTTCATCCCGAACGACACGGAGGCGGTGTGGGAGCTGGCGGAGCACCGGTACGTGTACATCGAGCACCGGCCGGGGCGCGGCGGTCACGCCCTGCACACCGTGTTCGTCGACGACCTCGACGCCCGTGTCGAGGGGATCACGGACCGGGGGCTGAAGCCCGCGAACCGGGAGACCTACGCCAACGGCGTCCGCAAGATCACGTACCACGACCCGGACGGCAACGAGATCGGCTTCGGCGGCGCCCCCGCCCAGCTCTGACCGCCGCCCGCCGGCCGCCCCCTCCCTCGGACAGGACGCACAGGACGACACCCATGGCTTCCGGTACGCCGCCCCTCACCCCGGAGCAGGCCGTGGAGCTGGTCCGCGCCCGGTACGCCCAGCCGCGGCAGGCCGACGGCTCCCCCGCCGAGTTGCGTGTCCACGAGTTCGACATCGGCTATCTGGTGTACGCGGCCCTTCCGCCCGGCACCGGTCCTTCCGACCGCCCGCTGCCCGCTCCGCCGGGCGGCGCCAAGGTCGTGGTCTCCAAGGAGACCGGCGAGACGGTCACCGTCCCCAACCTCCCGGCGGAGCAGGCCGTCGCCCTCTACCGGCGTCATCACGCGCGCGCCGCTCAGCGGCGAGGGCCCCTCCGGTAGTCCTGCTCCGGAAACGTTCAGCCGCCGGTGTGCGCGGCGGGTGAGGTGTGCCGGAGTTCGTGGGCCTCGGCGAGGAGCAGGTAGGCGGCGGCGGTCCAGGTGTAGGCGCGGTCACGCAGGCCCGTGCCGGTGAGGGCGTCGAAGTTCTCGGCGAAGCCGTGGGTCTCGCACAGGGCGCGGAAGCGGGTGCTGATCTCGTCGGCGAGCCGGTGGTGGCCGGCGCGGCGCAGCCCGTCCTCGACGAGGATCGTGGCCGGGGCCCAGATCGGGCCCCGCCAGTAGCCGTCGGGGAGGTAGTGCGGCGAGTCGGGCTGCTCGGTGGCCAGGCCGTACGGGGTGAGGTGGGTCCCGATCCGGTCGGCGAGGACGGCGCCGACGGTCCCCGGAAGATGCTCCCCGAGGGCGATGGGCATCAGGTCGAGCAGGCTCGCGCTGGTCCAGGTCTCGCCGGTGTCGGCAGACCGCGCGGCGAACCGGTCGCCCTTCCACAGGTCGCCGAGCATCGCGGCCTGGGTCTCGTCGGCCGTCCGCGTCCAGCGGCGGGCGTCGTCCGGACGACCCAACTCATCTGCCAGTGCGGCGAGTTCGCGGAGTTGCAGGGTGAGGAAGGCGGCCAGGTCGGCGGTGACGACGACGCGTTCGGGGTCGAAGGTGGTGGCGTTGTCCCAGCCGCTGTCGTTGCCGTGCTGGTAGTGGGGCAGGGTGGCGCCGGGTGTGCGGCGGGCGGTGAGCCAGAAGTCCGTCCAGCGGGTCAGCCGGTCGTAGGCCTCGGTGAGTTGTCCGTGGGTGAGGGGTGCGGGGAGCCGTCGGCGCAGCAGGCCGAGGGTCCAGCCGTGGATGGGGGGCTTGACGAAGTTGTGCAGGACCTCGGAGTGGGTCACCGAGTCGGGCAGGGCGCCGGTCTCGTCCTGGTGGTCGAAGGGCAGGGAGAACTGGTCCCAGGCCAGGTCGGGGGCGCCGGGGGCGAGGGCGAGGGCGTTGAAGCAGTGGTCCCAGCTCCACACCTTGTCCATCCAGTGCTTGGACATCAGCACCGCGGGCCGGGTGACCAGGGACGCCGGGCGGACCGTCGCCGACCACAGGACGTACGCGGCGAGTTCCGCGGCCGGGGTCGCGGCCGAGCGCCAGGGCGCCACACGGTCGGCGAACGCCGCGAACGCGGTGCGCGCGCCCGTCACGACCTGGTCGAAGCCGGCGGTCGAGGCGTAGGGGCGACGCGCGGTCTCGTACTCCTCGACGGCGACCTCCCAGGTCCCGCCGGCCTCGGCGCCGACGGTGACACCGCGGTCCGCGCCACCCAGGGCCTGCGCGCCGGGCACCTCGGTGACGGTGCCGGACAGGACGGTGATCCGGTAGCGCCGCCCGGTCTCGTACGAGGTGAGGACGTACGCGTCGGTGCCGGGCTCCCGGTAGAAGTAGGTGCCGCTGAACGGGGTGAGGGTACGGGCGGCCGCCCGGATCGCGAGGGCGAGTCCGCCGCCCCGCAGCCGCACGGTGTCCGGTGTCTCGTAGGCGAGGTCGACGCGGCCGGTCGGACCGGTCCAGGCGAGCAGGCCGGGGGTCGCCTCGACACGGGTGTCGGCCCGCTCGCCCGTCGCCGGGTCCAGGGGGACCAGACGCAGCACGGCGTGCATGCCGTTCTGGTGGGAGACGAGGTGGAGGTCCTCGGCCCGGGTCTTCTCCGCGAGCACGGGAGAGATGCCGAACCAGGCCCCGTACGTGCTGAAGGGGATGTCGTGAACGGAGAAGGCCGGGCCGGACGGTGCGGCGGTCATGGAGGTCACTCGTTTCTCGGGCAGGGGGATCGCGCCGCCACCGGGAGGCGGTGGAGCCGTGAGGGGGAGGAGGGGGAGGTCAGTCCTTGACCGCGCCGGTGGTCACGCCGGCGGCGACGTAGCGCTGCGCGAGGACGAGGATGACCGCGGCCGGCAGGGAGGCCACGACGGCGGTGGCCATGATGGCGTTCCACTCCTGGTTGTTGTTGCCGATGTAGTGGTAGATGCCGAGCGTGATCGGCTCGTGGGCGCCGCCGTTGACGAGGGTCCCGGCGAAGACGAAGTCGGACCACGACCACAGGAACGCGAACAGCGACACCGTGACGACGGCGTTGCGGCTCATCGGCAGGACGATCGACACGAAGGTGCGCAGCGGCCCGGCTCCGTCCATCTGAGCGGCCTGGAGCAGTTCGCCGGGGATGCCGGACATGAACGCGGTGAAGATGAGCACGCCGAAGGGGACGGCGAGGGTGGAGTCGGCGACGATCAGGCCGGGCACCGACTGGAGCAGGCCCAGCTGGAGGTAGATGGCGTAGAAGCCCATCGCCATGATGATGCCGGGGATCATCTGGGCGGCCAGCAGCAGGAAGCTGAGCAGGCCGCCGCGCGGGCGGAGCTTGGCCAGCGCGTAGCCGGCGGGCGCGGCCAGTGCCACGGTCAGCACCACCGTGCCCAGACCGATGACCAGGCTGGTGCCGAGGTACGGCACCTGCTCGTCCAGGACGGTGCGGTAGCCGGCCAGGGTGCCGTGCGCGGGGAACAGGTCCGGCGGGGACTTGCGCATGTCCTGCTCAGGGGTGAGGGACACGTTGATCATCCAGTAGACCGGGAAGAGCATCACCGCCGTCAGCAGCAGGCCGATGGCCGTCTTTCCCGAGCTGCCGCGGCTCCGGTGCGGGGATGCCTGCGCGATCGTCATGACAGTGCCTGCTTTCGCTGGACTTTCAGGTAGATCAGGCCGAACACCAAGGCGGCGACGACGAGCAGGTTGCCGACGGCCGCGCCGGGCCCGAAG
>NZ_OLMK01000098.1 GCF_900290235.1 Streptomyces sp. MA5143a | reverse complement strand
CCGCGAGGTGTGCACCGGGGCACGGGACGGCTGCCCCGCCATACCGCCCTCCCATGGCGGGCGACTCCTGTACGGGCGGCTCAGCGCCCCAGGACCCGGTCGACCTCGGCCAGTTGGTCCGCGGTGAGCGGTCCCTTCGCGAGGGCGCCGGCGTTCTCCTCGGCCTGGGCGACCGAGCGGAAGCCGGGAATGGGCACCGTTCGCGGGCTGCGGGCCCAGAGCCAGGCGAGGGCGCCCTGCGTGAGCGTCCGGCCCTCGCTGGTGAGGATCTCCCGCAGCGCCTCGACCCGGCCGAGCCACTCGGGGTCCGCCCCGCCGTCCGCGGTGAAGCCCGGCAGCCAGGCGGGCGGGGTGCTGCGGATGTCACCGGCCGCCAGGGCGCGCCCGGGGGTGTGCTTGCCGGTGAGCAGGCCCATGGCGAGGGGGCTGCGGTTGACGCTCGCCAGGTTCGACTCCTCGCACAGGGCGAGGAGTTCGGGGGCGTCCTGGAGGATGTTCAGCCGGTGCTGGACGGCCGTGCAGTGCGCGCCCTTCGCGAACACGGCGGCCCGTTCGGGGTCGTCGGTGCTCCACGCGTACGCCCGGATGAGCCCCTCACGGACGAACTCCTCGCACAGGTCACGGAGTTCGGCCGCCCGCTCGGGGTCGGCGTCGGACAGGTGGAGCTGGTACAGGTCGATGTGGTCCGTGCCGAGGCGGTCGAGGGAGGCGGTGAGGGCGCGGCGGGCGTGGGCCGGGGTGTCGTCCTGACCGGTGAGGGTGCGGGTGCGCTCGTCGAAGACGTTGCCCCACTTGGTGGCCACGACGACGTCCGCGCGGCGCCGGCCGAGAGCGCGGCCGAGGACGCGTTCGCTGTGGCCGGCCCCGTACACGTCGGCCGTGTCGAAGAAGGTGACGCCGAGGTCCAGGGCGCGGCGCACGGCCCGTACGGACTCCTCGTCGTCGACACTGCCCCAGCCGAGCGGCTGCCCGTCGGCGGACCGCCACTCTCCGCCGATGGCCCAGCAGCCGAAGCCGAGTGCGCTGACCTGGATGCCGCTGCGGCCGAGGGACCTCGTGTACGTGTTCGTCTCCATGCCCGAGGACGGTAGGAGTTGGAGCGCACGCGAAGGCAAGCCATCGCGGGGAAAACTTCGGCGGGGTCAGGCCTGGCCGGTCTCGAAGTGGGAGATCCTGCCGTCGTCCGAGACCGTGAAACGCCAGGCGGTGCGCATCTCGCCCCAGGTGTCGTTGCGGTAGTTGGCGACCAGGGAGCGGCCGCCGTCGGACTCGCGCTGGACCTCCATGTGGCCGTGGGAGGAGAAGATCTCCCGGTCGGTCCAGTCCGCGAGGTCCCGGTCGGAGCCGTCGTCCGACATGGTCGCGTCGTCGGCGAGGAGGGCCATCAAGGCGTCGCGGTCCTGCGCGTTCACGGCGTTGACGAAGGCGCGGACGGTCGGATCACTGAGTCTGGCGGGTGCGATCGTCATGCCGGTCAGCCTCACACCGCCGGTACACGCCCGCCACCGGAGGCGCCCGGCTGAGTGGTCGCGGCTGGACCGGCGTCGCCGACGGCGCGTTCCGGGCCCGCCACTCGAACGGCCGCGCGGGCAGCCCCGAGGCGTGTCATCGGTGCGACGGTGGATACGCGGGAGGGGAAAACGTCCGAGCGCCACCGTCCGTTCCGGGAGTCACCGTGACCACATTCGACCGACGTGATCTGGGCCTGCTGCTCCTCCGCCTGGGCGCGGGCGGGGTCCTCGCCGCGCACGGGACGCAGAAGCTGTTCGGCTGGTTCGGCGGGCACGGCATCGAGGGGACCGGCGCCTTCATGGAGTCGGTGGGGTACGCGCCGGGCAAGGCCAGCGCCACCGCGTCCGGGCTGGCCGAGACGGGTGGCGGCACCCTGCTCGCCCTCGGTCTCGCGACCCCCGCCGCCGGTGCCGCCGCCGCGGGCGCGATGGCGGGCGCCGCCGCCGTCCACACCCCCAACGGCTTCTTCAACGCGAACGGCGGCTACGAGTACGCCGCGACCCTGGGCCTGGCCGCCGCGGGACTCGCGATCGCCGGTCCCGGCAGGCTCTCCCTCGACCACGCGTTCCGCCATGTCGTCGACCGGGGCTGGATGGTGCCGTCGGCGCTCGCGTTCACGGCGGCCACCACGGCGCTGGTGATCGGCGCCCGGACCAAGCGGGTGCGTCGGCAGAAGGAGGGCGAGCAGGAGCCGTTGTTCGAGGAGTGACCTCCCCGCCCGGTACGGGCGTGACAAGCTGCGCCCATGAGCGAGCGGAGCGACGCCCCCGGCGACCCCCGGCAGTCCGGCGACGCCCCCGGCGACCCCTGGCCGGCCGTGGAACTGCTGTACTCCTGGCTGGAGTCGAACCCTGTGCACAACGGCCGTGAGCTGTTGCTGCTGCGGCTGCTGAAGCTCCAGGAGGAGGTCGGCGAGGTCGCCGAGGCGGTGATCGGTGTCACCGGGTCCAACCCGCGCAAGGGCACCACCCACACCTGGGACGACGTGCGGGCCGAGCTGTGCGATGTGATCATCACGGCGATGGTGGCGCTGCGCACCCTCGCCCCGGACGCCCGCGCGGTCCTCGCCGCCCATCTGGCCGGGGTCGCGGAACGCTCCCTGGACACCCGCCGTGGCTGACGACGCCTTCTGGACCGCCGCCCGATCCGGGCTGCCCGGCAAGGCGTCGCGCGACGCCCAGCACACCATGTGGGAGCGGCGCGGGCTCCGCACCGTCATACCGGGGGGTGATCCGTCGGCCGGGTCGTACTGCGATTCGAGTACCCGGGATTGTCGGCAGCCGCACGACGACCCGGAGGGCCTCGGAACGGGAGTCTGTGCGGGTATCCCAGACATCTGACGTGGAGACCTGCGCCCCATGGCAACCTTCCTCTATCGGCTGGGCCGGCTGGCCTTCCGCAAACGCTGGTACGTCACCCTCGTGTGGGTGGCGGTCCTCGGTGCCGTCGGTTTCGGCGCCGTCCAGGCCCCCGGAGCCTCCGACGAGGAGTTCTCCATGCCGGGCATCGAGTCCCAGAAGGCGTTCGACCTGCTGGAGCAGCGCTTCCCCGGCATGACCGCCGACGGCGCCACCGCCCGGGTCGTGTTCGTCGCGCCGGGCGGCGAGAAGGTCACCGCCGCCGGGAACAAGAAGGCGATCGAGGAGACCGTGGCCGACCTGGCCGACGGCTCGCAGGTCGCGAACGCCGTCGACCCGTTCCAGGCGCGGGCCGTCAGCGAGGACGGCTCGACGGCGTACGCGACCGTCACCTACAAGGTCGGCGCCAACCAGCTCTCCGATGCCGGCAGGACGCACCTTGAGAACGCCCTGCACCAGGCCCAGGACGCCGGGCTGACCGTCGAGGCGGGCGGCGACGCGGTCTCCGAGCAGGGCGGCGCGGGCGGTGCGGCCGAGGTGATCGGTGTCGCCATCGCCGCCGTCGTACTGCTGGTGACCTTCGGCTCGCTCGCCGCGGCCGGGCTGCCGCTGCTGACCGCGCTGGTCGGTGTCGGCGTCAGCATGGCCGGCATCCTCGCCCTGTCCGACGCGCTCGGCCTGTCCACCACCACCGGCACCCTCGCGATGATGCTGGGCCTCGCGGTCGGTATCGACTACGCCCTGTTCGTCGTCTCCCGCTACCGCGAGGAACGCGCCAAGGGCCGTACGCCCGAGGAGGCGACCGCCCTCGCCACCGGCACCGCCGGATCGGCGGTCGTGTTCGCCGGGCTCACCGTCGTCATCGCGCTGGCCGGACTGGCCGTGGTGGGCATCCCGATGCTGACGAAGATGGGGCTGGCCGCCGCCGGGGCGGTCGTCGTCGCCGTGCTGATCGCGCTGACCCTGGTCCCGGCCGTCCTCGGGTTCTGGCCGAACGCGGTCCTGGCCCGCAAGGCCCGCAAGAGCGGCCGGCTGGAGTCGAGCGGCGACAACGGCGGCACCCGCTGGTCCCGGTTCGTGCTGCGCCGCCCCGTGCCCGTCCTGCTCCTCGGCGTCATAGGTCTCGGCGCGCTCGCCGTACCGATGACCGACCTCCAGCTGGGCATGCCCGGCGACGAGGCCAAGCCGACCTCCACCACCGAGCGCCGTGCCTACGACGCGCTCGCCGAGGGCTTCGGGCCCGGGTTCAACGGGCCGCTGACGATCGTCGTGGACGCCCGCGGCGCCGACGACGCCAAGAGCGCCGCCGAGACCGTCGCGAAGGACATCGGCGCCACCGAGGGCATCGTGTCCGTCTCCCCCGCGCGCTTCAACGAGGCCGGCGACACCGCCGTCTTCTCCGCCGTGCCCGCCACCGCGCCGACCGACGAGAAGACCAAGGACCTGGTGACGGTCATCCGCGACGAGCGGCCCGGCATCGAGTCGAGGACGGGCGCGACCTACGAGGTCACCGGCACCACCGCCCTGAACATCGACATCTCCGACAAGGTGCAGTCGGCGCTGGTCCCCTATCTGCTGGTCGTGGTGAGCCTCGCCGTCCTGCTGCTGCTCGTCGTCTTCCGCTCGCTGCTCGTCCCGGTGAAGGCCGCCCTCGGCTTCCTGCTGTCGGTGCTCGCCTCCCTCGGCGTGGTCGTCCTGGTCTTCCAGCAGGGCCACGGCGCGGAGCTGCTGGGCGTGGAGCAGACCGGCCCGATCATGAGCCTGATGCCGATCTTCCTGGTGGGCATCGTCTTCGGTCTCGCCATGGACTACGAGGTGTTCCTCGTCTCCCGGATGCGGGAGGCGTACGTCCACGGCGACCGGCCCGACGAGGCGATCACCAGCGGGTTCCGGCACAGCGCCCGGGTGGTCGTGGCGGCCGCACTGATCATGATCGCGGTGTTCGCCGGGTTCATCGGCGAGAGCGACTCCATGATCAAGATGATCGGCTTCGGGCTGGCCTCGGCGGTCCTGTTCGACGCGTTCGTCGTGCGGATGGCGATCGTGCCGGCCGTGCTCGCGCTGCTCGGCGACCGGGCCTGGTGGCTGCCGAAGTGGCTGGACCGCGCGCTGCCCCGGGTCGACGTGGAGGGCGAGGCGCTCAGCCGCCGCCCCGAGGCGGAGCCCGGCCCGGCGGAGCCCGCCGAACCCGAAGCGGCCCGCGTCTGACCCCACCGCACCGCCCCCCACCGGGGCCGTCCGTGGCGAACGCCACGGGCGGCCCCCGGGGCGTGCGCGCCCGACGTCGACCACCATGGTTCCCAGTCCCACCGACCGGAGTCCCGATGAGCATCAGCCTGGACCGGCGCTACGCCGACCGCCTGGAGGAGTTCTCCGAGAGCCACCCCTTCCTCATCGATCTGGTGATGGCCGCGATGCTGATGGCGTGCGCGACCCTCGGCAGCGCCCTCACCCTGCCCGGCGCCGACCCGCCGGACCAGGACAACGTCGGCGTCGCCCTCATGGGCGTGTCCTGCCTCGCCCTGCTCAAGCACCGCGCCCACCCGCGCACCGCGCTGGTCATCACGGCACTGTGCACGATCGTCGCGGTCTCCCTGGGCTATCTGGTCACCCCCCTGCTGCTGGCACCGGTCATGGGGGGCCTGTACTGGCTGTCCACCCAGACCGACCGGAACACCACCCGCGTCTACGGCCTCACCACCATCGGCGCGACCACACTCGCGGCGGTGTTCACCGACTCCATGGACCACTTCTCCCTGCTGATCAGGACGATCGGCCCCGTCTTCTGGCTGCTGCTGCCCCTCGCCGCGGGCAAGGCCACCCAGGTGCGGCGCGCCTATCTGAAGTCGGTGCAGGCCCGCGCCGAGCACGCGGAGCGCACCCGTGAGGAGGAGGCCCGCCTCCGGGTCGCCGAGGAACGCATGCGTATCGCCCGCGACCTGCACGACGTGGTGGCCCACCATCTGGCGCTCGCCAACGCCCAGGCGGGCACCGCCGCGCACCTCACCCGCGTCGACCCCGAGCAGGCCCACCGGATCCTCACCGACCTGACCGCCACCACGTCGTCGGCGCTGCGGGAGCTGAAGGCCACCGTGGGTGTGCTGCGCCAGCCCGACGACCCGGAGGCGCCCCTGGCCCCCACCCCCGGCCTGCACCAGCTCTCCGACCTGGTCGCCGCGTGCGAGTCCGCGGGCCTCACCGTCACCATGACCACGGAGGGCCCGCCGGGGCCGCTCGACCCGGGCGTGGACCTGACCGCGTACCGGATCGTGCAGGAGGCCCTCACCAACGTCAGCAAGCACGCCGACGCGGACGCGGCCCGGATCCGCCTCGCCTACCGGGAGTCGCACCTGACGATCACGGTCACCGACGACGGCGGCGGCACCACGGCTCCGCCCACCAGTGTGTTCGACAACTGCCGCGGCTTCGGTCTCATCGGCATGCGCGAGCGCGCCCAGTCGGTCGGCGGCGCCCTGAGCGCCGGTCACCGGCCCGAAGGCGGCTTCGAGGTCACCACCGACCTTCCGCTGCGCCCCCGCCCCCGCATCCCCCAGCTCGAAGGCGGACCGACCCCATGACCGAAGGCGGACCGACTCCCATGACCATTCGTGTGCTGCTCGCCGACGACCAGGCCCTGCTGCGGGCCACCTTCCGCATCCTCATCGACTCCTGCCCGGACCTGGAGGTCGTCGGTGAGGCCGCCGACGGCCGGGAGGCGGTCGACCTCGTCCGCGTCCACCGCCCCGACGTGGTCCTCATGGACATCCGGATGCCCGGCACCGACGGACTCGCCGCGACGGCCGTGATCTGCGCCGACGAGGACCTGTCCGACACCCGCGTGCTGATCCTGACGACGTTCGAGATCGACGAGTACGTCGCCCAGGCGCTGCGGGCCGGCGCGAGCGGCTTCCTCGGCAAGGACGTCACCGCCGACGCCCTCCTCGACGGCATCCGCACGGTCGCCGCCGGGGACTCCCTGCTCTCCCCCACCGCCACCCGCACGCTGATCACCCGCTTCCTCACCGCCCCCGCCCCCGGCACCCCGCTGGCCGCGCCCGAGCAGCTCGCCACGCTCACCTCCCGGGAACGCGAGGTGATGTCCCTGGCGGCGGAGGGCCTGTCCAACGACGAGATCGCCGAGAAGCTCTACGTCAGCCCGCTGACCGTGCGCACGCACATCCACCGCGCGATGACGAAACTCGGCGCCCGCGACCGGGCGCAACTGGTGGTGATGGCGTACCAGTCGGGCCTGGTGCAGGTGGTACCCCCGGAATGAGCGGTGCACCGCGCCCCCGACGGGGACACGGTGCACCGAATACGGAGGCCGGCTCGCGGAAGCCCGCCCGTGGAGGCCTGCTACTCCTTGTAGAAGGTGGCGTCCTGCTGGTCGAGGGTCGTGCTGACCGGCTGGGTGTAGAGCAGGTTGTTGAAGTGCCGGATGTAGCGGCCGGGGAAGTTGTACGACTCGTACGACACGGCCGCGGGATCGGCGAGACCGGCCCGCTCGTGGAAGGAGGCGTCGGCGTCGAACAGGGCCGAGCCGTCGTCCTTCTCCACCCAGAGCTCGTTGTTCTTGTGGCGGAGGTAGTAGCCGGGGAAGTTCGCCGACTCCAGGGAGACCGTGCCGCTGCCCGTCAGACCGGTGACGATCCGAAACTGCGAGTCGGCGAGGTTGGTGACGTTGCCCTCCAGCTTCGCGCGGTACTCCCAGTGCCGGATGAACTTGTCCGGGTAGTTGAACGAGGAGAGCCGGACCGGGGTCGCTCCGTCGGCGACGGGGATGCCGAAGTTGGGTGTGCCGTCGGCGTTCCAGTAGATCTTCTGGTAGCGGGTACGGCGGTTGGGGTCGTTGAGCGGGTCGCCGCTGATGTTCTTGTAGTTGCGGTCGTGGTAGACGAGGACGTCCGACTTGCCGTCCTCGGAGACCGTGAAGGTGTTGTGGCCCGGGCCGTACTGGCCGGTGTTGTCGTTGCTCTTGAAGACCGGCGTGGAGGTCTTCGCCCAGGAGGCCGGGTTCATCAGGTCGGCGGTGGCGTCGGCGGTGAGCAGGCCGAGGCAGTAGTTGGCGTCGGTGGCGCTGGCCGAGTAGGTCACGAAGACCTTGCCGTTCTTCTGGAGGACGGCCGGGCCCTCGTTGACGCGGTGGCCGACGGTCTCCCAGGAGTACTCCGGCTTGGAGATCATCACCGGGCTGCCGCTGATGGTCCAGGGGTTGGACATCCTCGCCAGGTACAGGTTGGTGCCGCTGCCGACCGCCGGGTCGTTCTGCGCCCAACTGAGGTAGCGGGTGCCGTTGTGGACGAAGGTCGTCGCGTCCAGCGAGAAGGTGTCCAGCGGCAGTGCGATGCGGCCCTTCTCGGTCCAGGTGCCGGTGAGCGGGTTGGCGGAGCTGGACTCCAGGACGTACGGGCGGATCTTCCAGATGTCGTTGGAGGCGCCGGCCGTGAAGTAGACGTACCACTTGCCGTCGATGAAGTGGATCTCCGGGGCCCAGATGTGGGCGCCCATCTCACCGCTGGCGTGCTTGGTCCAGATCGTGGTCTCCGGGGCCGTGGCGAGGCCCTGGAGGGTGGTGGCCCGGCGCATGACGATCTTGTCGTAGGCGGGGACGGTGGCCGTGAAGTAGTAGTAGCCGTCGGTGTGCTTGAAGATGTGCGGGTCGGCGCGCTGGAGCGCGATCGGGTTGGTGAACGTCACGGCGGGGGACGCGGGCGCGGCGGCCTGGGCGGGAGTGGTCACGCCGGTGAGCACGGCGAGCGCCGCCGCCGCGGCCACCACGGCCCGTCTGACGAGTCGTCTCATGTTGTGCGGCCCTTCGGGGTTCGGATGTGCGGGGTGGAGCGGAACGGCGGACGGCTGTCGGCGTACGTGACACCGGAGCCGTCCGCCGGTCAGGCGGTCAGGCGGTCATGCGTGCGGTCATGCGTGCGGTCATGCGTGCGGTCATGCGGTGGTGGGGACGAGCCGCCACTGCTGGCAGTTGTTGTTGAGCCAGGACCACTGGCGTACGTCGGTGCCGTCGGCGGTGCGGCAGTCGGCGACGTCCATGACCTTGCCGGTGGCGGCGTTGACGATCCGGACGTAGTCGCCGCCGAGGTAGACCATGCGGAACTTCTGGCAGTTGTTGTTCAGCCAGGACCACTGGCGGATGTCGGTGCCGTCGGCGGTGGCGCACTCGGCGACGTCGGCGACCTTGCCGGTGGCGACGTTCACGAGGCGGCTGGTGTCGTCGGCGCGGTCCTCGATACGCCACTTCTGGTTGGCGCCGCCGTTGCAGGTCCACTGGAAGATGTTGGTGCCGTCGGCCGCCTTGCCGCCATCGACGTCCAGGCACTTGCCGCTGTTGCGGTTGACGATGGTGTACGCCTTCGGGGTCGTCGCCGTCTCACCGGAGGGGCCGGAGAGGGTGGTGCCGAGGGCGACCGGAGTGCCGAAGTTCGGGGTGCCGTCCGCGTTCCAGGTGAACTTCTGCGCGCGGGTCGTCCGGCCGTTGTCGCAGCCGTCGCTCGCCGCGTCGTTGGCGTGGTAGACGATCCAGTTCTCGGTGCCGTCGGGCGAGGTGAAGAAGCCGTTGTGGCCGGGAGCGTAGACCCCGGCCGCGTCGCTGCGCTGGAACACGGGGGTCTGCTTCTTGGTCCAGGAGGAGGCGAGCAGCGGGTCGGAACCGGTCAGCTCCAACTGCCCGAGCTTGTAGTCGGGGCCCCAGCAGGCGCTGGCGGAGTAGACGAGGAAGGTGCGCCCGTCGCGGTAGAGGGGCTCGGGCCCTTCGTTGACCTCACCGCCCTGGGTCTCCCAGCTGAGCGTCGGGCTGGAGATCACGGTGAAGGTGGAACTGGCCAGCGTGTACGGGTTGCTGAGCGGCGCGATGACGAGGCTCTGCTTGCCGCCGCCGACGAAGCCGCTGCCCACCAGGTACAGCTTGCCGCCGTGCTTGAGCACGCTGGCGTCGATGAGCCAGCCGCCCGGGGTGGTGTTGGCGCCGGTGAGGGTGTTCTTGTAGGTGTACGGCCCCATCGGGTCGGACCCGGCGCTCTCCAGGACGTGGGTGCGCTGACCGTCGCAGCAGGCGGCGCCGCGTGGCCCGGCGGAGTAGTAGAGGTACCACTTGCCGTCGAAGAAGTGGATCTCCGGGGCCCACATGTTCCAGTTGCGGGTGGCGGTGCTGTCAGACCACACCTGGACGCTCGGCGCGGTGCTCAGCCCCGCGAGCGTGGGCGACTTCCGCATGGTCAGCTCACCGGTGAACGAGGTCGTCACCAGGTAGTAGTCGCCGTTGTAGTACTCCAGCCAGGGGTCGGCGCCCTTCTGCGACTTGACCGGGTTGGTGAACGGCTTGCCGTCCGCCGCGGCGGCGGTGCCGGCGGGCTGGACGGTGAGGAGCGACGCGAGGAGGGCCAGCAGCGCGGCCCCCCAGGTCACCCAGTGGCGGACGCGTATGCGGACCACGGCAAGTCCCTTCCGGGAGCGGCTCAGCGGGGGGAGATGTGGGAGATGTTCGACATGGCGAACACTGTGCGTAACTTCGGCCAGAAGGTAAGCGTGAGGCAGGAGGGGCGTCAATGGATCGGACATTGTTTTTCGTGGCGGATGCGTCCCAGGAGCCCGAAGGGACGGCTTCGGCGGAATACGCGGAAAACGCGGAATACACGGCGATCTCGCGCGGCGCGGTGAACTGGCGGAAGCGGCGGGCGAGTTGGAAGAACTCGGCTTCGGCACGGTCTGGCTGGGAGGCAGTTCGGCCGTACGCCACGCCGTCCCGCTGATCGAGGCGGCGACCCGGCTCGCGGTGACCACGGGCATTCAGAGCATCCGAGTTCCACGCGGCGGGGGCGCACCATGTGGCGTTGCGGCTGATCGACGGGGCACGGGCGACGCGCTCCCGAGGGAGGGGTGGCGGCGGCTGGCGGCGCTGCTGGGCCGACCTCTGCCGAGCCGCCCCTCCCTCGCGCCTTCGGTACCAGGCGGCAGCCCGGCCCGGTCACCATGTTCACGGGCCCGGTCACCATGTTCACGTCGGACGAGGGCGACATGCGCAAACCGTGCGCCGACCGCGTGGTGGTCGTGTAGCTCTGAGCCGGGCACGGCCCGTCCCCGTTCGCACGTCGCTTCCTTCCGCGCGCCGCTCGGGTAGGCGGTGACAGGTACGACGGGCCAATCCCACGGTCAGCCGAACGCCGGCCACCGCCCCGCACCCGGCGGAGGCGACGCCGTGAGGGCCCGGTCCGGCCCTGTCGCTCACCCTTCGCAGGAGCCTCTGTCGATACGGAAGAACCGGCCGCCGGCCCAGTGACACAGCCTGACCCCGACGACGATGCCCGCGATGGTGACCAGGGCGGGCAGGTAACCACTGGCGACCTGGACGAGCGGGATCGCGGGGCATCCGCCGGAGATCGCCCAGCCGATGCCGAACAGGACCGCGCCGGGGACGACGCCCGCGTGGAGGCGCCCCGCGCCCCGGCGCACCCGCAGCAGGGCGAACACACTCGCGATGATCACGATGGCGCCGAAGACGGCGAGGAGCATCCGCGAGTCCTGGAAGGTGAGCATGCGGTTCAGCTCGGCGTAGTCCCCGAACCCGATGCGGGTCACGGTGAAGCCGAGAGCGAGCCCGGTGAGGAGGTTGGCGAGCAGGACTGCGCCCCGGCTACGCATCAGATCACCTTCCACAGGAGGAACGACACCACGACGGCGGTACCGAAGAACGTGGCCGTCGCGACGAGACTGACGGGGCTGAGCCGACCGCAGCCGTTGAGCCCGTGCCCCGAAACGCAGCCACCGGCCAGCCGGGTACCGAAGCCGACCAGCACGCCTCCCACGAAGAGCAGGGCGACCATGGCGACCGGGTTGCCGGTCACCAGGTGCCGGTAGCCCGCGCCCATGTCGGAGCGGACGTGGAACTGCCCGGAGGTGACGGCGGCGATCAGTCCGCCCACGAAGATCGAGACCAGCAGGACGGCCTGGGTGACCAGCGGAGCGGGGCGCGGGTGCGCGCCTCGGCGGCGTCCGTCCGTGGCCGGTGCGCCGGGCGCCCCCGGGGGCACGACGGGCGCAGACGCGGCGGACACGGGCGCGACGGGCATGGGCGCGACGGGCACGGTCTGGGCGGCCACTGGGGCGACGGCCGCGGTGCCGAAATGTTCGGCGGTGGCCGCACCGAGAGCGGCGACAAGAGCTTGTTCGTCGGCGAACTCCGCCTCCCTGCGCTCCAGTTCGGCCTCACGCCGCCAGTGCAGCACTCGCTCCCAGGCACCCGACACCCCGAAGGACCGGTCGGTGGCGAGGGTGTAGCCGATGGTGAGTACGGCGAGCCCGACAGCACCCGCCCACCAGGGCCAGTAAGCGGTCATGCGTTGCCTCTCATCCACTCGGCCAACCGGGCCCACCAACCCCGTTCGGGCTCGTCGGGGGCCGCCGGCGGCTGTTCGGCGGGGCCGGCACCTCGCCTCTCGGAAGCGGTGGGCGCGGGACTCGGCGCCAGGTGATGGGCGTGCCGCCCGTTGGGCAGCAGGGTGATCGGCACCCGCTCGCCGGTGAGTGCCACCTGGTAGCGCGCACAGTCGCGCCAGCTGTCCTCGTTGTCGCAATAGCAGCTGCGCCAGCCCGCCAGACTCTGGTTGAGATGGGGGAAGAGAGGACACGTCGAAGCATGTAAGCAACCCACAGAATGATCCAACCACCATCCCAACCAGCCGACAAGCATGGGCAGTTGAAGCCTGATGCGCCGTCTTCACACGGTGGACCTCACTGCGCGCGCGACGGACTGCCCCGACATGGGCAATGGGTTCGCGGCGCCCGCACTCTCTGCCCCTTCACGCCCCGTCCGCGGGGCGACCCGGACCCGCCCCGCCGTGAGCGCCAGGGCCGCCATCGCCCTGACCGGCAGGCGTCCAGCAGGTGCCGGCTCGCGACCGTGAAGGGTCGCTGTCCGAGGTCCGCATCGCTTCGGGCGGTCTCCCAGGCGGAGAGGTGGTCACCGGTCCGGTGCAGGGCGACGGCCCCTCCCGCGAGGAACGCGAGCAGGCGGCCCAGGCCGAGGGACAGCGGCAGAGCGGGGACGGCAGCTGATGGGTGGCTGGATCCCGGACGGTGTGGAGGACAAGCTCAAGGGAGCCGCCAACGCCGTCGTCGGCAAGGCCGAAGAGGTCTACGACGACGGTAAGGAGGTCGTCGGCAGGGCCATCGACGAGGGCACCGACTACGCCGGCAAGCGCCTGGACGAGATGGGTCTCCACCAGGCGGCGGACAAGGTGGAGGACTGAGGCGACGGCGCCGCTTCCGCCCTGGGCGCCACCCCCGGCGAACAGCAGCTCGGGGAGACCGAGCAGGCCGACGAACTGATCCACGGCAATGTCGGCCGCATCCAGGAGAGCGCCAAGCACCTCAAGGACTTCCACACGGCCTTCGACAAGGTCGGCGACGGCATGCGCAAGCTGGACTCCTCCCACTGGAAGGGCCAAGCCGCCGACACCTTCCGTGAGAAGTTCGCCATGCACCCCAAGAAGTGGCTGCACGCGGCGGACGCCTGCGACAAGGCCGCGAAGGCGCTCGACTCGTACGCGGACACGGTCAAGTGGGCCCAGGGCCAGGCCCAGGACGCCATCGACGCCCACCAGGCGGGCGTGAAGGCGTCGAAGGCGGCGGTGGAGGCGTACACCACCAAGGTCGACGCCTACAACGCGAAGGTGAAGGCCGGTGAGGACCCCGGCCCCAAGCCGGCCGAAGCTCACCCTCTCGATCGGTCCCGGCGGCAGCCAGGGCCTGGATCCGGTGACACCTGGATGGTGTGGTTGCACCTGCCGTAGCGGCATGTGGTGGGGTCGAGGCACCACATGCACGAAAGGCTCTGTCTGCGATGTACCCCTCCGTCACGCCTCCCCGTCAGGTCAGGATCGGTGATGCTGCCGCCTTCGCCGGGACCACCCCTCGCGCCATCCGCCATTACCACGAAATCGGTCTGCTGCCGGAGCCCGAGCGCGGCCGGGACGGCCGTCGCCTCTACGGCTACGACGACATGATCCGCCTGCTGTGGATCCGCAGGATGGCAGAAGCCGGCATCGGCCTGGACGACATACGGGCCGCCTTCGACGAGGCCCGGGGGATCGAGGAGATCCTGAGCAGACTGGAGGAAGCCTTAGCGGCGCAGGAGGCCGCCATCAAGCGTCGGCGCGCGGCTGTCCAGCGCCTGGTGGTGGTGGGGAGTCCGCTGGGGCTGCTCTCCGAACTGGTCACGGACCGGCTCAGCCACCTGCCCCCGGGCGCACTGCGACCGTCGGACGTGGAAGAGTTGCTGGTCACGGAGCGGATCTTCGGGCCGCTGGGCGCCGCCATCCAGGCCAGCGTGTTCATCGTGCTGGCTACCCATCCGGACCTGCGGGCCGAGCAGGACCGTCTTGACGCGGTCGAGGCCTCCCTCGACGACGGCGTCGAACCCGACGACCCGCGCGTCGAAGAGATCGCCGTACAGCGATGCGCCCAGCAGATGGCCCTGGAGCAGGCCATCGAGGCTGCTGGTCTTGGCACGGCCGAGGAGAAGCTCTTCGAGATCTACGACGCTGACCTGAAAGGCGAGGAAGACATGCAGATGAGCGCCTCCGCAGCGACCACCAAGATGCCCTACGACTTCTCTCCCGCCCGGATGCGCTGTCTGGAACTCACGGCACAACTCCTCGCCGACATCCACTCCGCAGACAGCTGATCGCCCGCGGCCGGCACCGATGTGGCCCGACAGCCGGTCGCGTTCATCCATATGTGCGGGTCGTACCAGACGTCGAGCCCGGCCGTAACGAAAAGTGACATCACAGCTGGCCGTACGGGGCGAGGGCATCGTCCGGGTCGAGGGTGACCGACACCCGCGCCGAGAAGCAGCCTCGGTCCAGCCCTCCGGTGACCGACTCGCTGTCCGAGTCCGGCCGGGGCCTGCTCCTCGTCGCCGCCCTTTCGGACGACTGGGGCGTCACCCCTCGCCATGCCGCCCCGGGCAAAACCGTTTGAGCGGAACTGCGCGTGCAGCAACAAGGCCACCCGCGCACGCACCGGGTGGCCCCTAAATCGACCGACATCGACTTCAACTCCACCGGCCACCTGGGTCCCGCGTGCACCACGAGGCGGCAGGGTCGCGTGCCCCTGGTCGTTTGGCTGCGGCCGTGCCGGGACACCGGCTGAAGCGTGTGCCGCGCGGTGCCCGTCCTGCTGCCCGTGGTGTGCGACCGCAGGCCGACGCCCACCCGCCGACGTGTCATACCTGAGGCGTACCGGTGATCGGCGCCGAGTGGAACCGCGGTACCACTCGGCGGGTCAAGTATCTCCCGTGGTCCCAGGGCCAGGGCCGACCGCGCTTCTAACGTCGACTGCACAGGCCGCGGCGCTCGCCCGGCCGCGTCCGAGGCGAAGGACATACACCATGATCGAAGCGCGTGAGCTGACCAAACGGTACGGCGACAAGACCGTCGTCGACGCCTTGAGTTTCACCGTCAAGCCCGGCGAGGTCACCGGCTTCCTCGGTCCCAACGGTGCCGGCAAGTCCACCACCATGCGCATGGTCGTCGGCCTGGACGCCCCCACCAGGGGCACGGTCACCGTCAACGGCAAGTCGTACGCGAGGCACACGGCACCGCTGCACGAGATCGGCACCCTGCTGGAGGCCAAGTCCGTCCACCCCGGCCGCAGCGCGTTCAACCATCTGATGGCGCTCGCGTACACGCACGGCATTGGGCGCCGCCGGGTCGAGGAGGTCATCGAACTGGCCGGTCTGACCAGCGTGGCCGGCAAGCGGGTCGGGGCCTTCTCGCTCGGCATGGGCCAGCGGCTCGGCATCGCGGCGGCCCTGCTCGGCGATCCCGCGATCGTCATGCTCGACGAGCCGGTCAACGGCCTGGACCCCGAGGGCGTGCTGTGGGTGCGCAACCTGCTGCGCGGGCTCGCCGACGAGGGCCGGGCGGTGATGCTCTCCTCGCACCTGATGAGCGAGACGGCGCTGATCGCCGACCATCTGGTGATCATCGGCCGTGGGCGGCTCCTCGCGGACACCACCGTGGACGACTTCACCCGGCAGGCGAGCGGCGGCGGCGTGAAGGTCGCCACCGCCGAGGCCGCCAGGCTGCGCTCGCTGCTGGCGGGCCCGGACGTGACGATCTCCTCCTCGTCCGCCGAGGAACTCCTGGTCACCGGGTGCGACGCCCGCCAGATCGGGCGGATCGCGGCCGAGCACGGGGTGGCGTTGTACGAACTCACCCCCCAGGCCGTCTCGTTGGAGGCGGCGTTCATGGACCTGACCAGGGACGTCGTCGAGTACCAGAGCCATCCGGCCGAGACCGAGCGAAAGGCAGCCTGATGACCGTCACCGAACTCTCCCCCACCCGGGCCAACCCCCGGGCCTACAAGGTCACCGGTCCGCGGGTGCTGCGCGCGGAGTGGTCCAAGTTCTGGTCGCTGCGCTCCAGTTGGATCACCCTCGGCGTCGCCGTGGTCCTGCTGGTCGCCCTCGGCGCGATCGCCTCGGCCACCTACAGCCCCGACGGGGCCACGCAGGGCGGGCCGCCCGGACCCGGCTCCGGCGACCAGAACGCGGTCAGCCTCGCCCTGCTGGGGGTGACGTTCGCGTCGCTGGCCGTCGGCGTGCTCGGCGTCCTGCTGTCGGCCGGCGAGTACACCACCGGCATGATCCGCTCCACCCTCACCGCCGTCCCCCGCCGTCTGCCGGTCCTGTGGTCCAAGGCCGCCGTGATCGGCCCCATCACCCTGGTCCTGACCACGCTCGGCGCCCTGGCCGCGTTCCAGCTGGGCACCCTGGGCCTGGACGGCGAGAAGATCGCCCTGTCCCCTGGCGACGACGGTGTGCTGCGCAGCCTGGCCGGTGCCGGCCTCTACCTCGCCCTGGTCGCCGTCGCGGGTGTCGCCCTGGGCATGCTGCTGCGGTCCAGCGCCGGGGCGATCGCGGTCCTGGTCGGCGTCCTGCTCATTCTCCCGGGCCTGGCCTCCCTGCTGCCCGACTCCCTCTACGACAACATCAACCCCTACTTCCCCAGCAACGCGGGCTCGGCGATGTACGCACTGCACCAGTCCTCCGATGCCCTCTCCCCCGGTGCGGGACTCGCCGTCTTCGCCGGGTGGGTGGCCCTCGTCCTCGTCGGCGCCGCCTGGCGGCTCCTCAAGAGCGAAGCCTGACCCGGGCACGAGGACAATGATGTCCATGACTGCGAACCGTGCGGCAGCCGCCGCGGCCCCGGCCCGGGGGACGGCGGCCGGGCCGCCCCCCGGGTTCGAGGCGGCCTGGGCCCACCCGCTCCTGGGCCGGCTGCTGCGCGACCAGAGCCGCCGGCAGCGGCTGGACCGCCGGCATCCGTGGCTGCTCGACACCGCGGTGATGCTGTTCGTGGTAGCCGTCACCCTGCCCGGCCTGCTCCGGGGCGACGGCGACACCCCCTTCGGGCTGAAGGACGCCCGCGACCAGCTGCCGCCCGCCGTCCGGTTCGCCCTCGTCGCCGCACTCATCGTGCCGCTGTGGTGGCGGCGCAGGGCACCGGCCGTCACGTACTTCGTGATCGCGGCGGCGTCGCTCACCCAGTGGTCCCTGGGAGTCTGGCTGCCGACGGGCGTCGCCGCGCTCATCGCCCTGTACACCCTGGCGCGCAACGGCTCCTTGCGCATGCTGGGCTGGGCCGTCGCACTGGCCGTCGGCCAACTGCTGCTGGCCATCTTCGTCCTGGTGCCGATCGAACATCCGGTGCTCGGCGGCTTCTTCATGCTGGGCACGACGACGGCGGCCGTCACCCTCGGTCTGACCCTCCGTATCCGCCGGATGTATCTGGAGGCCCTACAGGACCGCGCCAGACGCCTGGAGATCGAGCAGGAGCAGCGCGTCCGGCTCACCGCCGCCGCCGAACGCTCCCGGGTCGCCCGCGAGATGCACGACATCGTCGGCCACAACCTCTCGGTCATGGTCAGCGTCGCCGACGGCGCCGCCACCCTCGCCACCAACCGCGGCGAGACGTCCGCCGACGCCCTGCGCATCCTCGCCGATACCGGCCGCCAGGCCATGAGCGAACTCCGGCGCGTCCTGGGCGTGCTGCGCGAGGATCAGGACGAGGAAGGGCGGCTCAGCCCGCAACCCGGTATCCGCGACCTGGACCCGCTGCTGGCGCGCGTGCGCGCGGCGGGGCTGCCCGTGACCTACCGGACCATGGGCGACCTCGACGCCCTCGGCAGCGGCGTTCAGCTCACCTTGTACCGCATCGTCCAGGAAGCCCTGACCAACACCCTCAAACACGCCGGCCCGGGCTCCACGGCCGACGTCACCGTCACCAAGGACACCGGCACCGTGCACGTCAAGGTCGCCGACACCGGCGCAGCCGCCGCCGGGGCTGCGTCCGGCGACACCGGGCACGGCCTCGTCGGCATCCGCCAGCGGGCCGCCATGTACGGCGGCACCGTCACCCTGGGCCCGTCTGCCACCGGCCAGGGCTGGCTCGTCGACGTCGTACTCGACGTACCCCCGGGAGATCACCAGCCATGACCACCGTCCTCATCGCCGACGACCAGCCCCTGCAACGCATGGGCGTGCGCATGCTTCTGGAGGGCACCCCCGGCCTGACCCCCGTCGGCGAGGCCGCACACGGCGCCGAGGCCGTCCGCATGGCCGCCGAACTCCGCCCCGACGTGGTCCTCATGGACATCCGCATGCCCGGCATGGACGGCATCGAGGCCACCCGCCGCATCATCGCCGCCGGTGGCCGCACCCGCGTCCTCATCGTCACCACCTTCGACCTCGACGAGTACGCCTACGAAGGCCTGCGCGCCGGAGCCGGCGGCTTCCTCCTCAAAGACGCCCGCCCCGAGGAACTCGTCGCCGGCATCCACGCGGTCGCCACCGGAGACGCCGTCGTCGCCCCCCGCCTCACCCGCCGCCTGCTGGACGCCTACACCCACCGGGTCCTGGCCCCCACGGACACCCCACCCGCCGAGGACCCCCGCCTGACGAGCCTCACCGACCGCGAACGCGAAGTCCTCGTCGCCATCGGCCAGGGCTGGACCAACACCGAGATCGCCGAGCGCCTCGTCCTGACCGAATCCACCGTCAAGAAACACGTGGGCCGCGTCCTCGCCAAGATCGGCGCCCGCGACCGCGTCCAAGCCGTGATCACCGCGTACGACACCGGGCTGGTCAGGGCCAAGTCGTAGCCCGCCAGGGCCTGCCGCGGGCAGAGGGTCGGATGAGACCATCCCGCTTGACCAGGAGAAGCATGTGATGAGCAGTCAACTCCATTGTGAGCCAGCGGTCTTGATAGTCGGTGGCGGCCCTGCCGGACTCTCCGCCGCCGTCCTGCTCGGCCTGAGAGGTGTCGACGTCCTCCTGGTCGAACGGCATCCGGACGCCTCGAAGCTGCCTCGGGCGCATCTGCTCAACCAGCGCACGATGGAGATCTTCACCGACGTGGGCGTGGCCGACGCCGTGTACGCGCTCTCCCCGCCCGAGGACCGCTGGCACCGGGTGGCGTGGCACACCACGCTGGCCGGACCGGCCGTGCCGTTCGGACAGAGGATCGGGGCACTCCCCGCCTGGGGCGGCGGCCCGGACACCGAGCGCTACGCCCGCGCCAGCCCCAGCCGCTACGCCAACGTGCCACAGCTGCGCCTCGACCCCCTGCTGCGGACCCGGGCGGAGGCCGTGTGCGGACCGGAGAACATCCGCTTCCACCACGAGCTCACCGCCCTCTCCCTCTCCGATGACGGTGCGGGCGAGGGTGCCGTGGCGACCGTCCGGGACCGGGACAGCGACGAGTCCTACGAGGTCCACGCCCGGTACGTCGTCGCGGCGGACGGCGGCCGGACCTGCACCGACCTGCTCGGCATCGAAATGGACGGGCCCACGGGGCTGCTCGACATGGTCACCGTGCGCGCCACCATGGACCTGTCGGAGTGGATCTCCGACGACGAGACGCTGCTGTACTACTTCATCAACCCCGACGGCCGGGGTTCCTTCGCCGGCGCCCTGTGCGCGATGGGCCCCGATCGCTGGGGGCGCGAGACGACCGAGTGGGCCGCGCACGTCGGCTACCGCACCACCGACGCCGACCGCAACGACCTGCCCGCGGTCCTCTGCCGCATCCGCCGCATGCTCGGCGTCCCCGACCTGGACATCGAGGTGCACGCGGTCAGCCACTGGGAGTTGGAGGGTGTCGTGGCGCGGCGTCAGCGCAAGGGCCCCGTCTTCCTGGCCGGCAACGCGGCCCACCGGCACCCGCCGACGGGCGGTCTGGGTCTGAACACCGCGGTCCAGGACGCGCACAACCTCGTCTGGAAGCTGGACGCCGTCCTGTCCGGCCAGGCCACCGACGCCCTGCTCGACAGCTACGAGACCGAACGCCGCCCGGTGGGCGAGTTCAACGTCCGGCACTGCCTCACCAACGCCGGCGGACACGCCCGCATCGCCGCGGCACTCGGTCTGCGAGCCGACCAGAGCGAGGAAGAAGGCTGGGACGCCGTCACCGAGTGGTTCGCGGACACCGCCGAGGGCGACGCCAAACGTGCCGCGGTCACCGAAGCCGTCGCGAGCAACGCCGACGACTTCAGTCAGCTCGCGGTGGAACTCGGCTATCACTACGACGCGGGTGCGCTGGTCCCCGACGGCACACCCGCGCCAGAGGGAAAGCACCCACTGCGCGACTACGTGCCCACCACACGGCCCGGCCACCATCTGCCCCACGCCTGGCTCAGCCACGGCGGATCCCGGCAGTCCGTGCACCGGCTGATCGCCCCACGCGGCCTCACCCTGCTCGTGAACGCCGAGCACGCCCACCGGTGGGCCGAGGCCACGCAGGCGGCGGGCGACACCGGAGCGACCGTGCACGTCCGTGTCATCGGCACCGGCACCGGCTCAGAATGGACCGACCCCGACGGCGAATGGGCCGCCGTCCGCGAGATCGACAGCAGTGGGGCGCTGCTCGTCCGCCCGGACCGGCACATCGCCTGGCGGGCACCCGACTGGTCCGAGGACCGCCCCGCCGAACTCCGCCGGAGCGTGTGCTCGGTGCTCGGCCTCCAGCCCACACAGCCCGTGCCCGCGGTCCCGTCGATGGAGTGACCCCGAGGAGGTGCTCTGCCGGCACTCGGCCGCGGCCGATACGGCCGTCAGCCGGTCAGAGGCACTGAGCGGCAGACGAGTCGGGCTGTACGCCGGGTTCTGTTCCCGGGGTTCCTCGCGGAGCCCCGGGCGACGGCCATCCATCTAGGGCCGGTGTTGCCACCGGCCTCGTGCGGTCTACCCGCGGACTCGGGCGGGCAGCCCTCGAACGTCCGCGCAGGGTCGCTTTTGACGGCGGCCCCTCTTGACCTTGCTCCAGGTGGGGTTTACCTAGCTGCCCAGGTCACCCTGGGCACTGGTGGTCTCTTACACCACCGTTTCACCCTTACCGAGGACCGAGGTCCCCGGCGGTCTGCTTTCTGTGGCACTGTCCCGCGGGTCACCCCGGGTGGCCGTTAGCCACCACCCTGCCCTGTGGAGCCCGGACGTTCCTCGGGAAGCCCCTAGAGGGACTTCACGCGGCCGTCCGCCCGGCTCGTCTGCCGTGTCGACCATGCTACCCGGCGGCTGGGGCGCTCCGGTCCGGCCGGCGTCGGCCGTGAGGGGCGCGACAGCCCTCGCCCTGTCCGCTTCCGTCCCGGCCCCGCCGGCGCCGTCGCCGTCGCCGTCGCCGTCGCCAGGAACGAGCCCGCGAGGATCAGGGCGAACGCCAGCAGGACCGTGGTCGTGAGCCTCTCGTCCAGGAAGAGCGCGCCCGCCGCCACCGCCACCGCCGGGTTGACGTACGTGAAGACCGTCGCCCTCGTCGGGCCCACCTCGCGGATCAGTTCCAGGAAGACGACGAAGGCGAGCGCCGTGCAGATCACTCCCAGGCCCGCCAGCGAGGCGAGGACGGAGGTCGAGGGCATGGTCGTCGGCCAGGTCAGGGCCGCCGCGGGGGCGTAGACGATCGCCGACAGGAGCAGCACCGGGGCGATCAGCTGCAACGTCGGGACCTGCTTCAGATGGCGGGCCATGATCAGCGGGGCCGTCGCGTAGCCGATCACCGTGACCGCCACCTCCGCCAGCGAACGGACGTCGCCCCCGGTCAGGTGCGGGACCGTGAGGACCCCTACTCCGGCCAGGCCCAGCATCAGTCCCGTCAGCCGCCGCGCGCCCAGGTGCTCCGTGTCGCCGAAGAAGCGGGTCAGGAGCACGGCCACGATCGGTACGCCCGCGATCAGCAGGCCGGCCGTGGAGCTGGAGAGGTGGCGTTCGGCGTCGGTCAGGGTCCACCAGGGGCCGATCACCTCGATCACCGCGAAGGCCAGCATGGGGCGCCAGTGGGTCCGTACGGTCGCGGCCAGTCCGCCCTGGCGGATCGCGAAGGGGAGCAGGAGTGCCGCGCCCAGGGCGCAGCGGACGAACACCACCATCGACGGGGACACGCCGTCCACCGCCACTTTGATCATCAGGTAGGGGATGCCCCAGAGGACTCCCATCAGCGAGAAGAGGAACCAGCCGCGTGCAGTCATGGGATCAGTGTCCGGCCGGTGGGGGGTCCGGGTCTTGAACGTTGTTGCGGGGGACGCGCCCCTCCGGGCTTATTCGGGCCGCCCCTCCGGGCCTACTGTCGTACGCCCGTCCGGTACGCCGCCGGAGTCACCCCCAGGACCCGTCCGAACCAGCGGGTCATGTGCGCCTGGTCGGCGAAGCCCACCTGGCCGGCGACCTCCGCCGGGCGTCCGCCGAGTTCCAGGAGGGCGCGGGCCCGGCTCACCCGGTACTGGGCCAGCCAGGCGTACGGGGGCATGCCCATCGTCGTACGGAAGGCGCGCAGCAACTGGTAGCGGGAGAGTCCCAGGTCGGCGGCCAGGTCCGCGAGGGACGGCGGGGCCTGGAGTTCGTCGGCCAGGCGGTCGCGTACGGCGAGGGCGATGGTGCCGGCGCCGGGGACCGTGTCGGAGGTGGGGCGGGCCGTGGAGTGGCGGCGGGTCAGGGCCGTGAGCAGCCAGGGGACGCGGGACTCCGCCTCCAGCGGGTCGGGGCAGGTGCTCAGCTCGGTGTGGGCGTTGCGCAGGGCCGCGGCGAGTTCGGGGTCGTGCAGGAGGGGCTCCCGGAAGTGCGGGGTGCCGCCGAGGATGCCGTCGGTGAGGAGGGTGGGGGCCGGGTAGAGGGCGCGGTAGGCGTAGGTGCCGTATGCCGACTCGCCGGTGTGGACCTCCCCGGGGGCCAGCACGACGATCGAGCCCTCCCCCACGGTGAGGGCGCCGCCCCGGTACTCGATGCACGAGGCGCCGAGCACACAGATGCCCACGCTGAACTCCTCGTGGGTGTGCGGGGCGTAGCGGTGGCGGTCGAAGCGGGCGGTCAGCAGGTCGAGGGGGCGGTCGGGACGGCCGAGGGTCGCCCTTGTCCACCGGGTTTGTGGGGTCTGAGGGGCCTGCGGGGTCTGAGAGGCCTGTGGGGCCTGTGGTGTTTGCCGCTGCGCCTGATGTGTCTGCTGTGCCTGCGTCTGACGCGCCTGCTGTTCCGTGCCGCCCACGTCCCGCGCCCCCTTCGACGGTCGTCTCCGACGGTGCAACGCGCGAGTGGCTCGATTCCCTTCCCCGCCGACCGCGGTGGGCGGTGACACAGCCCCGTCACCAGCCCCCGCCCCCTAGGCCCCGTCACCAAGCGGTTCCGTTGTCGCGATCCCCGCCGCCCCCTCCTGGCCGAACCGGACCTGTCCTACGGGGCAGTGTCCCAACGGCCAATAGAGACAGGCCAGTTGCCGTCCCTAATGTGCTTGCCTCACGGACGGCAGCCGCGGGGCGGTGTCGTCCTTCCATCGACGAGGGGACGCACAGCCATGCGCATCAGCGCGCCCGGAAAAGTCGTCATAGGTGCCTGTCTCGGCACGCTCCTCCTCACCGGCGTCAGCGCCGCCACCGCGCAGGCCGCGTCGGCGCACTACAGCCTCACCGCCGCTCAGGTGTCGAACGTCAGGACCGTCCACGCCGACACGGCCGCCGCGGCGAGCTGCAAGATCAACACCATCAACATCACCCGCACCAGCATGTGCCTGTACGTCGACGCCCGTGTCGACGTCCTCAGGAACGGCAGGCCGGTCGGCTCCGCCACCTTCGCCCTCAAGCACTCCATGACGTTGAAGACCGACAAACTGAAGTGGGCGGAGAGCTTCACCGTCGGCAAGGCCAGGCTGGTCAACGCCGGCGGCATACGCGTAAATGTTTCTGTCGGTGGCGGCAAAGGTGTCAAGACCGCCGTGAAGTTCGCGCAGGGATCCGCGCTCGGGCCCGCCCGGAAGGGAACCGTCGGCTACGCCGCCAGAGTCGCGAAGAAGAAGCAGCTGGCCAGTCCCGCCTCGTACCGGTTCACCTTCACCAAGCCCGGCTACTCGACGGGCGGCTTCACCTACAAGTCCGCCAAGTACCGGTGCGACGACACGTTCTGGGGCCCCAAGAAGCGGACCAAGAACCCCGGCTGCGTCTTCCCCGGCGCCTCACCGGTCTTCTCCCTCTCGCGCGGCGACGCGAAGGTGAAGGAGTCCGCCCAGCACATTCTCGACGCGCAGACCAGCATCGCCGGTCATCCGGGTGCCTCGACCCCGCTGCACCGCATCACCAACGAGAAGACCATCAACGCCAACCGCAAGGCCATGTGCGGGAACGTGCCCAACCCCGACCCCAAGAAGTACGACTGCGACGAGTACCCCTTCGCGGCCAGCAAGGAAGGGGGCAACCCGGCCCTCGGCAGCACCCGCATCATCTCCGCCGGTGACAACCGCAGCGCCGGTGCCCGTCTCGGCGGCTTCTACAAGAGCCAGCGCGTCCTCAACGGTGACGCCTACTACGTCCACATCCAGTAAGGCACGCGACTCGCCTTCCACCGTGCCCGTCTACGCTTCCGAGACGTAACCGGCGGGCACAGAAGCACGATGGGGGTTCTCCATGCAGCGTTCCACCTGGCCGCTCCTCGACGGTCGTACCCGGCCGCTCAAGTTGAAGGAGTGGGGGGACCTGGCCGTCATGGACCCCGACGCCGGCAAGCCGCCGCGCGGACGCGGGTTCCTGTCCGCCGAGAAGGACTGGCTGCACATCGACGCCGGGAGCGCTCTGGAGAACCCCATCGTCACCCTGTACGCCGGTCAGGACCCGGGCGCGGAGGACGGCTGGGACGAGGTCGAGGAGATCACCGTGGTCTCCACGACCGGCTTCCTCACCCTGTGCGACAGCGGGTACGAGCCGTTGCGCAAGGAGAATCTCGCCACCGCGGGAGCCGGCACCTATCTGGTCCGCGTCCACGCCAGCGACCGCTCGGTGGACGACAAGCGGCCCCGTTTCCTGATCCAGGTCTTCCCCGGCGACCGTACGGGCGCCGAGCCCGAGCCGCCCTCCGCCACGATCGAGGAGGCCGCCGGGCCGCTCCTGGTGCGGACGTCCTTCGAGCAGCCGGGCCAGTGGGCACGCCTGCTCCAGGCCATCGAAGAGGGCTCGGAGCGCCATGAGCCGATCGAGTCGATCACCGTCGTCGACAACCGCGCCTACTCGGGCTTCACCGCGGAGCAGATTCTGGCCCGGATCGGCCGCGACGACGAGGACTGGCCGGACAGCACGCTCGTCCTCATCGCCGACGAGCGGGCACTGGGCTCCGCGGAGTTCCCCTTGCTGGCCGTGAACAACCTGCCCGACGAGGACGACGCCCCGTTCAGGATCACCCTCGCGGCCGCCGGTTCCTTCGTCGACAACATGGAGCTGGCGAACACCGACTTCGGTGAGTGGGCCGGCGGTGTCGAGGCGGACGGCGTCTACCGAGAAGAGCACTACTGACGGCTCGCCGGACCAGGCTTCACGAGGTACCCCTCGGGCCGGAGCAGGGCTTTCCCGGCATATGGTGTGATGGTCGGCGATACTTCCCATGTCGTCTTCGGGTATTCCGGAGTGCGGGCATTCCGGAGTGCCGGTGAGGGAGGCCGAGTGGGGTCGGGTGGGAGTGATGTGATTCGGGTTCTCCTGGTGGAGGAGACCGGGCTCGTGCGTGGGGCGTTGGCGGCCCTGTTGGCCCGGGAGGAGGACATCGAGGTCGTGGCTGCATCGCCGGGGCACGAGCAGACCGTGGCCCGGGCTCTTTCGCATCGGCCCGATGTCGTCGTCATCGATGTCGACGGGGGTGAGGACGGGGCGCTCGGGACCTCGCGTGAGTTGGCCGTGCGGTTGCCCCAGTGCCGGACCCTGTTGGTGACCGAGTCCGCCAGCGCCGGGTTCCTCCGGCGGGCGCTCGCCCTGCGGGTCATGGGGCTCATCGGGAAGAACAGCCCCAGCGATCTGCTCGCCCTCGGGGTGCGCAAGGTCGCTTCCGGTGAGCGGTTCATCGATCCCGACCTCGCTCTGCTCGCCCTGTCATCGGAGGAGAGCCCCCTGACCGCCCGCGAGAGCGAGGTGCTGCGGCTCGCCGCCGAAGGCATGCCCACCCGCGAGATCGCCGAGCGGCTGGCCCTGTCCGTGGGGACCGTCCGCAATCATCTCAACGCCGTCTCCCGGAAGACCGGCGCGCGGAATCGGATCGACGCCATTCGGATCGCCCGGGAGGCCGGGTGGTTGTGACCGGCCGCGGCCCTTCGAGCGTCAGGACGGCACGCTCGTCGTCGCCCTGTCCCAGTGGCCTATCAGGTCCCGGTAGAGCGCGCAGGTCGTCATCAGCTCGTCGTGCGTGCCCAGGTCGTGGCGGGGGCCGTCCAGCACCAGGGTCAGGTCGGCGCGCAGGGCCGAGCTGATGCGATGGGCGCAGACGATCAACGTGGACGGGCGGGACGCGAAGGCGCGCTCCGCGCGGGCCTCCGCCGGGGGGTCCAGGTGGCAGGTCGCCTCGTCCAGGACGTGCAGGTGGGTGGGGGGTAGCAGGGCCCTCACCAGGGCTATCTGTTGGCGTTCGCCCGCCGAGAGGCGACCCGGGTCCATCGGGGCCTCGTAGCCGCCCAGGCGTTCAACCAGGGCCGTCGCGCCTATCTCCTCCACCGCCCAGTCCAGGGTCGTCGGCGATGCGGCCGGGTGGAGGTACGTCAGGTTCTCGCGGACGGTGCCGGTGAAGACGTACGCCTCCTGTGGGATCAGTACGCGGGCGTCGGACAGGTGGGCGGGGTCCAGGGCGCCGACCTCCGCGCCGCCCAGGTGGATGTCGCCGGTCCGGGGTTCCAGGAGGCCCGCGATCAGGGCGGCCAGGGTCGATTTGCCCGCGCCGCTCGGGCCCACCACCGCCAGGTAGGTGCCGGGGGGCAGGGTCAGGTCGAGGTTCTTCACCACCGGTTCCGCGGTGCGGGCGTAGGAGAAGGTGACGTGTCGCAGCTCCAGGGCACCGTCAGCGGGGTGGGACGGGGTTGTGGGTGGGGGCGGGGGTGGAGCGGTCGTCGGCTCCGGGGCGGTTTTCGTCAGGGTCGCCTTCGGCGCTGTGACCCGCTCCTCTGTCGTCTCCAGGATGCGGGTCGTCGTCACCAGGAGCCACAGGCCGCTGCCGCCCACGCCCTGGACCAGGCCCTGGAGAGCCGGCTGGAGGCTCTGGGAGATGTAGGTGAGGGCGCCCAGGATCGCGCCCGCCGTCACCCCCCGGTCCACCAGCCACGGCGCACCGAACAGGATGAGGGCCAGGGGGAGCCAGCCGCCCACGCCGAGGGCCGCCGTGCGCAGCGCCGTGAGGCGGGCCAGAGCCCTCGTCGCTTCGGCCGCCCTGTCGATGCGGGCGCCGGTGCGGGTGCGTACGAGGTGTTCTGCGCCGCAGGCCGTCACGTCGCGGAGGCCGCCGGCCACCGTGTGCACCTGCTCCGCGATGGCCTCGTCCGCCAGGACCACCGCCCGCTGCCGTGCCGCCAGTGCCCTCAGGGCCAGCAGGAACAGGGTGAGCCCGGCGGTGAGGGGCGGGACGACGAACAGCAGCAGCGCCGGGTCCAGGGCCGTCAGGCCCAGCAGCACGCTCACCGCCGTGACCGTGAACGTCTGGACGAACATCACGACCGCGCCGTAGGACTCGCGGGCGATCTCCACCTGCTCGGTCAGGCGGGCCACCCCTGCCGTGTCCGCGGGGTTGCCCAGGTGCGCGGAGCGGCGCAGCGCGCCCGTGGTGACCAGGGAGACCAGGTCGTCACGGAACGGCTCCACGACCTCCGCGAGGTGCCGCGTGGCCTGGCGCGTGCCCCAGGCGCCGATCAGCACGGAGCCGGCCAGCAGGCCGAGCCAGCCGAAGCCCTCGGCGGTGCTGCCCGCGAGGAAGCCGTCGTCGACCGCCTTCGCGACCAGCCAGCCCGAGAGCAGCGCGGGGACCGCCTGGACCAGGGACCAGCCGGCGAGTCGGAGGAACTGCCGGCGGCGCGTGCGCAGGGTGGCCCGCAGGAGGCCGCGCGCGCTGGGCGCGTGCGCCGCGCGCTCTCGTCGTGCGCCAAGCGCGAGCGCATTCACCGCCCTCTCCCGTCGACGCCGCGTGCGGGGTCGTACGGCCCGCTCGCCGGCCCGCTCGCGATCCGGTCGTCGGTCCACTCATCGGCCCCCTCGTCGGCCCACGCGGAGCGTACGGTCCCCACGTCGGTGCGCTCGGGGCGCACGTCCCTCGTGGTCCCGTCGAGCGCCCGCTCCGGCCGTACGGCTCCCTCATCCGCCCGCCCAATCCGTGGGGCGGCCTCCTCCCCCTCCCCCCGGAACACCGCCCGGTACTCCGGGTCCTCCCACAGCTCCCGGTGGGTGCCCTCCGCCCGTACGTGGCCGTCGGCCAGCCAGACGACCCGGTCGGCACGGGCCGCTGTGGACGCTCGGTGGGTGACGACCAGGCGGGTGCGGTCAGCCAAGGGGCCCGTGTCGGTGAGGGCCCGGGTGATGTGGTGCTCGGTGACGGTGTCGAGGCTGGCGGTGACGTCGTCGAGGACGAGGAGGCGGCCGGCCGGGGCGCACTGCGTGAACGCGCGGGCCAGACCGAGGCGTTGGGTCTCACCGCCGGACAGGGGGGTCGAGGCCAGGGGCGTGGCGTAGCGGTCGGGCATGGTGCGGATGAACGGGTCGGCCCGCGCGGCGGACGCCCCGGCCCGTACCTCCGGCGCCGACGGGGTGCGGGGGCCGAAGGCGATCGCGTCGGTGAAGGTCTCGCCGAGCAGGGCCGGGCGTTCGAAGCCGTAGGCCACGGCGCGGCGCAGCTCCCTACGGTCCACGTCCCGCAGGGGTACGCCGTCCAGGCGTATCTCGCCGTCGTCGGGGTCGGTGAGGCGTCCGGCCAGGGCCGCCAGCAGGGACTTGCCGGACCCGGAGCGGCCCACGACGGCGGTCAGGGTGCGCGGGACGAGGTCGAGGTCGACGCCGTTCAGGACGGTGGCGCCGTCGGCGGTGCGGACCGTCACCCGGCGGAACTCCAGGTGGCCTCCGCCCTCCGGGGGCAGCCGTCGGCTGCCGTACCGGGCCGGCGGCTCGTTCAGTACGTCCGCGACGCGGCCCGCGGTGGCGCGGGACACGGCGAGCTGGTTCACGGAGCCGACGAGTGAGCTGACGCCGGTGGCCAGCAGGACGTACTCGCTCGCGGCGAGCATCTGGCCCGGTGTGATGCGGCCCCGGGCGAGTTCGAAGCCGGCCACGGCCAGCACGGCGACCTCCAGCAGCGGGACGATCACCGCGTCACGGGCGGAGACGCGGGCGAAGGCGCGCCACATGCCCCGGCCGTGGCGGTGCAGTTCGGGGAGTGGTTCCAGGACTCGGTCGGCCTCGCGGGCCGTGGTTCCGGCGGCGGTGATGGTGCGGATGCCGGTGAGGGCGTCGGCGAGGCGGGCGGCGATACGGCCCTGGACGGCGAAGTAGCGGTCGTTGAGGTCGGAGACGTCACGGACGAAGGCGCGGACGATGAGGACGATCAGCGGGAGCCCGGCGACGAACGTCAGGCAGAGCCAGGGGTCGATGAGGGCGAGCGCGACGATGGCGCCGAGCGGCGGGATCAGTTCCGTCACCGCCCACACCAGGCCCGACGGGGCGCTGCCCGCCTGGGCGGAGTTGCCGACGAGGCGGGCGACCAGCTCGCCGGGGGTGTGGCGGCGGGTGGCGCGGGCGCCCAGGTCGAGGACGTGGCCGAGCAGGGTGTGGCGCAGCCAGGCGGTGGAGCGGGCGTTGGCGACGGCACCGGCGTAGTCGTCCGCCGCGTCGCACACCACCAGCAGTACGACGGCCACGGCGGACAGGGTCAGCCACAGGGTGGCGTCGCCGTCGCCGAGCACGGCGTCGACGGCGCGGCCCATCACGGCGGGCAGGACGACGAAGACGCCGGCCAGCAGCAGCGACGCGGCGGCGAGGACACCGCCCCAGACGCCGCCCCGGCGCACCGCGCTCAGTAGCAGACGATCCGCCGCGCGCCGGTCCACGGGGACGTGGTCCGCCGCGTCCCTGTCCGGTGCCGTCCGTCGGTCCACCGGCCGCTCCCGTCGTCGTACGGTGCCAACGAAGGAGCGGGGGCACCGGAAGTGCCCCCGCAGTGGCGGTTGGAGGCCGGGCCCCTAGCCGCAGAAGAAGACGCTGAACACGCTGCCTCCTACGATGAAGCATCCCTTGCTCGCCCGGCTGCCCAGGGGCGGCTTCAGCCCGGTCTCGGACTCGATGGTCATACCCTGCAGTTCGAGAAGCGACATTGATCCTCACCTCCTCTCTGGTGCGTGAGTGGCGAACGGAGGGTCGTGTGCGGCCCCGTCCGGTGTCAGGAACAGCAGGCCGGTGGGCCGGGAGTGGAAGACGGCGCCCAGCGCGAGCAGGACTCCCGCGCCGCCGGTGGCCAGGTCCATGGACAGCCGCATCAACTGGTCGCCGGGGAAGGCCAGGCGGCCGTCGAGCAGGCAGGCGTGGCGGGCCAGGCGGCGTACGTGCCCGGCGATCACGGGGTCCTCGGCGGCGGCCGTACCGGGCGGGTGGGCGCGGCTGAGGTGAAGGATCATTCCGGCGACGCCGTCGAAGAGTCCGGGTTCCACGTAGAAGTTCGCCTGCGCCGCCCTGCGGATCGCCGCGGCGGCCGACGAGAACCGCTCGTCCGCGCGGTGGGTCAGACAGTCGTCGAGGACCATGCCGATGCCCACGCTGCCGTCAGCGAGGTAGGGCATCGTGCGGTAGCCCTCGTTGACCTCCATGGAACCTTCCTCGCGGACGACGCAGCGGCGCAGGTCCTGGCGGAGCGCGGTGGCGGCCAGATCGAGGTACGCCGGGTCGCCGCCCTGCTCGTACAGGCGCAGGAACAGCAGCGCGGGCCCCGACGACCCGTACATCAGCCCCGCTCTCGGGTGGGTGCCGCCGCTGATCTCGGCGACGCCGTCGGCCGGGCCCAGCCGGTCGGCGACCAGGCCCGCGACGCGGTGGGCGGCGTCCCGGCAGGCGCTGTCGCCGGTGGTCGTCGCGAAGTGCAGCAGGGTGAGGCCGATGCCGGACAGGCCGCCCTTGAGGTCGAGGGCCAGGGCGTCCAGGCGTTCGCCCTGGCACATGTCGAGGATCTTGACGGCCTCCTCGTGATGGCCAAGGTGTTCGAGGACGTACGCGATGCCGTGCAGGCCGTCGTAGAAGCCGAGGTGGGTGCCGCGCTCCGGCTGGAGCGCGTGCCGGATCAGCCACTCCTCATGGTCCGGATACCGGCCGGCGCCCGTCACGTCCAGCGCGTACAGCACGCCCGCCGCGCCGTGGGCCACGTCGAGGCCTCCGCCCGGGAACGCGAACTGCTCGATGTCGCCGGGGAAGAGGCGATCGTGCCGTTCGGGGGTGGCGGCGGCGAGGACGGCGCCGGCGATCGACTCGCGGGCGCGCAGCCAGCCGGAGTGGTCCGGTTCGAGGCGGGGCTCCGCGTCCGCCCCGGCGGTCGTCCCGGTGATCGTCCCGGCGGTCGTCCCACCGTCGCCGGTGATGGTGCGGACGGCCTCGTCGAGGAACGGGCGGGGCACGGGGAACAGCCGCGCGGCCTCACGCGCGAGCTGTGCGGCCTTGCCGCGGTCCAGCTCGATCAGGCCGGTCAGGGGCATGAACAGACAGAGCCGCAGACAGGCCAGGGCATACCGGTCGATGTCGAAGCCGGTGGCCCCGCTCGGGGCGACGAAACCGGGGGCCGCGAGGACCTGGTGGGAGGCCCGCTCCACGTCGGCCGCGCCCTCGAAGTCGATCAGTACCGCCCCGCCGTCGGGGCGGACGAGAACGTTGTACGTGTGCACGTCACCGATCACGACGCCCCGCTCGTGGACCGCCGCGACCGCGTCCTCCACCTGCCGGACGATGTCCAGGGCCCAGGAGGTGTACTCGGCGAACGCCGCCGGATCCGGGTCCAGCGCGGCCAGCGGGGAACGCTCGACGAACAGGTCGTGCAGGGGTGTCCCCTCGATGAAGTCCTCGACGAGGAAGTGGTGGCCGCCGAGTTCGAAGTGGTCGCGGAGCGCGGGGACGCAGGGCAGGCCGTGCAGGCGCTCCAGGGCCGCCCGCTCGCGTTCGAGCCGGGTGACGGCGTCCGCGCCGTCGGGGGTGAGCCCCGCGTGGGGCCGGGCCTCCTTGAGGACGACCCGTTGCCCATCGCGGGTGTCGACACCGGCGTAGAGCCCGCCGCCGTTCGAGAAGTGCAGCGCCTTCTCGATGCGGTAGGGCAGATCGGTGACGGTGGTCCGACGGCTCTCGGCGAGGTGGGGTTCGAGGAACCCCGGCAGCCGCACCCACTCCGGAACCCGGAAGGTCGGGCCGCGCACATCGGGCACCAGCCGCCCCGAGGGATCCTCCACCGCCTGCTCCACCACGCCGGTGTCCGAGACGCAGTACCGGTCGTCGAAGGCCCCGTACCTGACGTAGAGCGGGCCGGCGCCCCACCGCAGGTCGCTGAGGATGTACGGTCCCGGCCTGCCGCCGAGGACGGCGTCCAGCTCGGTGAGCGTGCGCTCGCACTGGACCTCGTCGCGCGGGTAGATCGTGACGAACTTCCCGCTGGACCCGCGGTGCGCGTACTTCATGTTGGCGAGGAAGAGGACGTCCACGTTCGGGAGGAACTTGAAGGGGATGCGGCGGGGCACGCAGTGGTCCCACACCGCGTCGAGGATCTCCTGCGCGTTGTCCGGGCACGCCGAGACGTGAATCTTCCAGCCTTGGGGCGGGAGGTCCACGTCGGTGGGACGGCAGACGAGCCAGTCGCCGAGTTCCTGGCGGAACCAGAGATCGGGAAGCGGGTCCCGCGTCTGCCGGAACCCCTCGCGCATCCGCGTCCGGGACGTCGGCGTGTCGTAGAAACGCGGGTCGGTGAGGCAGTAGAGCTCATACCTCTTGTCCACGAGGCCTCCAGTCGGGCCGCGCCGGTCGGGGCGTCCCCCGGTGTGTGGGGCCGCGCCCCTCTCGGGTGTTCCCCCGGTGCGTTCCAGGACGTTCCCCTGTGCGCCTCAGGGCTTTCCCGAGCCGTCCTTCCCCACGATGGCAGAGGCTCCGGGGGCCTACATCGTTCGTCTGTCATCGGCCGAACATGGGATCCGCACGGTGCGTCCGTGCGTTTCGCACACCCGGGTGGCCGCCCGCGGCCGGGGCGGCCCGTGCGCCGTGTGCGCGTCCGCCCCGAGCTGCCGCGGGGCTTCCCCGATGCCGCTTGACCCTGCCGCGACGTCAACGTTTCTACTGGTCCCATGCGGATCGGAGAGCTGGCCGCGGCCGTCGGGGTGACCACTCGGGCCGTGCGGCACTATCACCACCTGGGGCTGCTGCCGGAGCCGGAGCGGCGGGCCAACGGGTATCGGGACTACACCCTGCGGCACGCGGTCGTGCTCGCGCGGATCCGGCGGCTGACGGAGCTGGGGCTCGGGCTCGCCGAGGTGCGTGACGTGCTGGCCGACGACGCCGGACGTGAGCTCGTCGAGGTGCTCGGCGAGCTGGACGAGGACCTCGCGCGGCAGGAGTCGGCGCTCCGGGAGCGGCGCGCCCGGCTGCGGGTCCTGAGGGAGGACGCGCGGCGGGGGCGGCTGCCCGCCGAGGGGCCCGTCTCACCGGAACTCGCCGCTCTCTTCGGGAAGTTCGGGCCCGTTCCGCCCACGTCCCCCATGGCCGCCAAGGACCGGGAGGTGTTCGCGCTCCTGGAGACGACCGCGCCCCCGGAGGCCCGTGCCGAGCTGCTGGCCGGGCTGGAGGCCATGATGGCGTCGCCCGGCGCGGTGGAGCGGGCGCACGCGGCGTACGCGCTGCTCGACGACCTCGTCGACGCCGGCCTCGACGACCCTCGGGTCGACGAGGCGGCCCGGCTCCTCGCCGACCTCATCCCCACCGAGCTCGTTCCGGCCGACCTCGGGCTCGGCCATGGCACCGGCACCGGCACCGGCGGCCAAGACGCGCGCGGCGGCGGCAACAGCGCCTTCCTGCGGGCCTTCTTCGCCGACTTCGCTCCAGCCCAGGCGGAGGCCATCCGCCGCACGTTCCGGATACTCACGGAGGACCGCCGATGAACCCACCGAGGACGCCGACGACACCGGGGTCGCCAGGGACGCCAGGGACACCGAGGACGCGGAGGACACCTGCCGTACTGATCGATGCCCACCGGGTCGGCCGTTCCCTCGTCCGGCACGAACTCCTGCTGCTGGCCAGCCTGTTCCGATGGATGGTCCGGCGGCCGCACGGGGTCGGCGAGGGGTGGGCCTTCGGGTACGCGCGCGGGCAGGGCGCGATGATGCTCGGCTTCGGGTTCGTGTGCGTCGTCGAGACGGTCACCATGTCCGTGCTCCTGAAGGACCATCCGCTGGCGCACCGGATCCTCCTCGCCCTCGACCTCTACACGATCCTGATCGTCGCCGGACTGCACGCCGCCTCGGTGACCCGCCCCCACGTCCTCACCGACACCACCCTGCGGCTGCGCCGCTTCGCCACCGTGGACCTCCTCGTCCCGCTCACGGCGGTCTCCTCGGTCCGCCGCGAACTGTGCCTGACGCACGAGAAGAAGGACGGCGAGCTGAGTCTGGAGGCCGGTTCGCAGACCACCGTCACCCTCGAACTCTCCGCCGAAGCCGAGTACGTGACGTTCTTCGGGCGGCCCAGGGCGGTCCGGCTCGTACGGTTCCACGCGGACGACGCCGATCGGCTCGTGGGGGAGATCGACCGACTCCGCCGGGCCCAGGGGGACTTCACGCCGGCACGAAGCGAACCTTCGCCACTCCCGGCTCGGCCTGTGTGAGCCGTACGCGCAGCCGTTCCCCCAGCGGCAGCGGCTCGCCGTCCCGGCCGTCGACGCGGCCGATGACCGCCGGGGTCTCCAGCTGGACGATTCCCCTGGCCGGTCCACCCTTCCCGGTCCGCTCCTCCTCCACGTCCACCACCCAGCCGTCGAAGACCTCGCCGACCCTGTCCCTGAGCAGCGCGGCCTCCACGAGGTCCACGCACTCGCGCTCCACGCGGCCCGCCAGGCGGCTGCCGCCGGCCATCTCGTCCGGGAGGGCGTCGAGGGCGGCCAGGACCCACTCGGGGGCCGGGGTGCCAGCGACCGCGGCGAGGCAGAGTTCCGCGGTGTAGCGGTCGACGAGACGGCGGAGCGGGGCCGTGCAGTGGGCGTAGGGCGCGGCGACGGCAGAGTGCGTGGTGATGTCGGGGACGGCGCCGTCGCGGAAGACCGTGTAGTGGGCGCCGCGCAGCAGGGTCGTGCACTCTAGGAGGAACGCGGCATGGCGGGGTTCGTGCGGGTCGAGGGCGCGGACCAGGCTCGCGTACGAGACGTGGTGCGGCCAGTCGATGTGCAACGCCGTCGCGGTGCGGCGGAGTCGGCCGACGGCGCCGTCCGGCGCGGCGGGCAGCGTGCGCAGGATCCCGGTGCCGAAGCCGAGCATCAGCTCCGCGGCGGCCATACCGGTGAGCAGGGAGATCTGGGCGTTCCAGGCGTCGGCGGGGAGGGGCGCCCGGTAGGCGAGTTCGAGTGCGTACGTCCCCGGGGCTTCGTGGCCGCCGATGTCGTCCCGTTCGACGATCTCCTGTTCGGGGACGTGGAGGGAGATGCCTCCGCGTTCCACTTCGAGGCGCTCCCGGAGGTGTCCGATCTCCTTGAGGAGGGCGAGGGGTTCCTCGGCGGTGCCCGCGTCGATCTCCTTCTGCACGGACGCGTAGTCGAGCTTGGCGCGGCTGCGGACGAGGGCGCGGCGCACGTCGACGCTCTCGGTACGGCCGTCCGCGTCGAGGTCCAGCGTCCACAGCACCGCCGGGCGGGTGTGGTCCGGGAGGAGACTGGCGGCGCCCTCGGAGAGGCAGGCGGGGTGGAGGGGGACCTTGCCGTCGGGGAAGTACAGGGTCGTGACCCGGCGGTGCGCCTCCGCGTCGAGCGCGGTGCCGGGGGTGAGAACGCGGCGACGTCGGCGATCGCGTACCGGACCCGGTAGCCCCGGCCGCCTGCCGCGCCCGGGCGGCGGGACAGGTGCATCGCCTGGTCGAGGTCGGTGGAGGTGGGCGGGTCGATGGTGAAGAGGGGGACGTCCGTGGCGTCGTACGAGGGGAGCCGGGGCGACTTCGCGGCGCGCTCCGCCTCGACGAGGACCTGGAGGGGGAAGGCGTCGGGCACGCCGAGTTCACCGCGGAGCGCGCGCAGGGCCGCCCGCACGGGGGCCTCGGGTGCGGCCAGGACGCTGAGGTGGCGGCGGGGCATGCGTCGAGCCTAGGTCGGGGCGGGCGGGACGGCATGCCGACGGGCACCTCGTGCGGGCCGACCGGGCCGCTCGGGCCGCTCGGGCCGCTCGGGTCGCTCGGGTCGCTCGGGCCGCTCGGGTCGCTCGGGTCGCTCGGGGCCGGCGTACCGGCGGGCGCCTCGTGCGGGCCGACCGACCGGGTCGCGGGACGCCCGGTTCGTACCCCGTACGCTGTCGCGGAGCCCTATCCGAAGGAGTACCCGTGCTCGTCCTGCTGCCCCCGTCCGAAGGAAAGGCCCCCTCAGCGGGCGGCGCTCCGCTGAAGCTGGAGTCCCTTTCCCTCCCGGCGCTCACCGAGGCGCGGGAGGCCGTGCTCGGTGAACTGGTCGAGTTGTGCGCGAGCGACGAGGACAAGGCCCGCGAGGTGCTCGGCCTGAGCGAGGGGCTGCGCGGCGAGATCGCCAAGAACGCGGAGCTGAGGACGGCGGGGGCCCGCCCGGCCGGCCAGATCTACACCGGCGTGCTCTACGACGCCCTCGACCTGGCGTCCCTCGACACCGCCGCGAAGAAGCGGGCGGCGCGTTCGCTGCTGGTCTTCTCCGGGCTGTGGGGGGCCGTCCGCGTCACGGACCGCATCCCCTCGTACCGCTGCTCGATGGGCGTGAAACTGCCCGGCGTGGGCGCGCTCGGCACGCACTGGCGTACGCCGATGGCGTCGGCGCTTCCCGAGGCGGCCGGCGACGGGCTCGTCCTCGATCTGCGGTCCTCGGCCTACGCCGGCGCGTGGAAGCCGAAGGGTGGGATCGCCGGGCGCACGGCGACGGTACGGGTGCTGCACGCGCCGACCCGGAAGGTGGTCAGCCACTTCAACAAGGCGACCAAGGGCCGCATCGTCCGCAGCCTGCTGTCGGTCGGCGCGGCGCCCAAGGGCCCCGCCCAGTTGGTGGAGGCGCTGCGGGACCTCGGGTACGTGGTGGAGGTGGAGCCTCCGGCCGGGGCGGGGAAGGCGTGGACGCTGGACGTGCTGGTGACCGAGGTGCACTGACAGGACGCCGGCCACAAGCAAGGGGGGAATGCAGCATGCGAGCCGAGCATTGCAGCATGCGCAACGACCTTTGCGCATGCTGCTGAGGCCGGGCAGCATGAGCCCATGACCTCTCCGTCGCCCGTCGGTCCCGTCTCGACGTTCTCCGTGCTCGACCTCGCCCCCGTCGTCCCGGTCGTCGTCATCGAGGACGCCTCCGACGCCGTGCCGCTCGCGCTGGCGTTGGTCGCCGGGGGGCTGCCGGCGATCGAGGTGACGTTGCGGACCCCCGCCGGGCTCGACGCGATCCGGGCGATCACCGGGGGCGTGCCGGACGCGGTGGTCGGGGCGGGCACGGTCGTCACACCGGAACAGGTGACGGCGGCGGTGCGGGCCGGGGCGCGGTTCCTGGTGAGTCCCGGCTGGACGGACGCGCTGCTGACGGCGATGCGGGCGTCCGGGGTGCCGTTCCTGCCGGGGGTGTCGACCACGTCGGAGGTCGTTGCCCTGCTGGAGCGCGGCGTACGGGAGATGAAGTTCTTCCCGGCGCAGGCGGCGGGCGGTACGGCCTATCTGAAGTCGCTCGCGGGGCCGTTGCCGCAGGCCCGGTTCTGCCCGACCGGGGGGATCGGTCCCGACAACGCGCCCGAGTACCTCTCCCTCCCCAACGTCGGCTGCGTCGGCGGGACCTGGATGCTCCCGGCCGACGCGATCGCCGCACGGGACTGGGGGCGGATCGAGGCGCTGGCGCGCGGCGCGGCGGCCCTGCGGTGAGCGTGCGGCCGTCGCCGCTCAGCGCAGATGTGACGTGTCGTTGAGGAGGCGGAGCGTGGCGTTGCCGTCGGCGTAGTACGCCAGGGCCGTCAGGGAGGCCGCCGACAGTTCCATGCGGAACAGGGACTCGGGGGGTGCGCCGAGGGCCAGCCGGACCAGGGTCTTGATCGGCGTGACATGGCTGACGAGCAGGACCGTGCGGCCCCGGTGCGCCTCGGTCAGCCGGTCGCGGGCGGCGGCGACCCGGTGGGCGACGGCCTCGAAGCTCTCCCCGCCGCCGGTGGGCTCCGCGTCCGGTGAGGCGAGCCAGGCGTTCATGTCGTCGGGGTACCGCTCCCGCGCCTCGCCGAAGGTGAGCCCCTCCCAGGCGCCGAAGTCCGTTTCCCGCAGCCCGTCGTCGAGGGTCACGCCGAGCCCGAGGCGGGCCGCGACGATCTGCGCCGTCTCCCGGCAGCGGGCCAGCGGCGACGACACGATCTCCTGGATCGTCCCCCGGGCGGCCAGCGCGGCGGCGACCCGTTCCGCCTGGTAGCGGCCGACGTCGGAGAGGGACGGATCGGAGCCGCCGCTCCCCGAGAACCGCTTCTGGGGCGTCAGGGGCGTCTCCCCGTGCCGGAGCAGCACGAAGGTCGCGGGGGTTCCGAGGTCGGGGGCCGCGGAGGCGACGTTCTTCGCGGCGCGGATGTCAGCGGCGGTCTTTCCGGCGGCAGAGGCCCCGACGGCAGCCCCGGGCTCGGCAGGGCGGGCCTCAACGACCTCTGACTCACGGGTCCCAACGGCGCCCAGCTCATCGGCGTCGGTCACGGCTGCGTCGGGCTCATCGGCGTCGGGCACGGCTGCGTCGGGCTCGGCCGCGGCCGTACTCCCCGCCGCGCCACCCCCGTTCCCGTTCCCGTTCCCGGTCTCGCCCCGCGCCCCCGCCAGCGCGGCCCTGGCCCTCGCCGCGCCCGCGGCCGCGTCCCCGGGCGGGCCCGACGGCTCGGGGACGGCGGCGGACGCGGCGGCCCCCGCCCTCGTCCGGGCCGAACGGGTGTCCAGGTCCGCCGTGGACGTGGACGGCGACCACTGCTCGCCCCGCTTGCCCGCGTCCATCGCCTCGTTGGCGAGCCGGTCGGCGTGCTTGTTCTGGTCGCGCGGGATCCACTCGTACGTGACGTGGCCGGGTGCGTAGACCCGCAGGGCCTCGGCGGCCAGCGGCTTCATGTCGGGGTGCTTGATCTTCCAGCGGCCCGACATCTGCTCCACGACGAGCTTGGAGTCCATCCGCACCCGGACGGTGGCCGTCGGGTCCAGCGCGTACGCCGCCTTCAGACCCGCGATGAGGCCCCGGTACTCGGCGACGTTGTTCGTGGCGACCCCGATGTACTCGGCGGCCTCGACCAGCGGCTCCCCCGTCGCCGCGTCGAGGACGACCGAACCGTAGCCCGCGGGCCCCGGGTTGCCCCGGGACCCCCCGTCGGCCTCGACGATGAACTCCCGCACCACATCAACCTCTTGGTCTGTCGACTACGGCCGCTCGCAGCCCCCGGCTACAGACCCGACTCCGAGGTGCGCACCAGGATGCGGCGGCAGTTCTCGCAGCGGACGACCGTGTCGGGCGCGGCCTTGCGGATCTCGCTCAGCTCGGTGATCGCCAGCTCCTGGCGGCAGCCCTGGCAGGTGCGCTGGTACAGCTTGGCCGCGCCGATGCCGCCCTGCTGCTCCCGGAGCTTGTCGTAGAGCTTGAGGAGGTCGGCGGGGACGGACGCGGCGATGACCTCGCGCTCCTTGGTCACCGAGGCGGCCTCGCCGTCGAGCTCCTCGAAGGTCGCGTCCCGGCGGGCGGTCGCGTCGTCGATCTTTCCCTGGACGGCGCCGACCCGCTCGGTCAGCTCGGCGACCCGCTCCTGCGCGGACTCCCGGCGCTCCATGACCTCCAGGACGATGTCCTCCAGGTCGCCCTGTCGCTTGGCGAGGGAGGCGATCTCGCGCTGGAGGTTCTCCAGGTCCTTCGGGGAGCTGACCGCGCCCGAGTCCAGGCGCTGCTGGTCGCGGGTGGCGCGCTGCCGCACCTGGTCCACGTCCTGCTCGGCCTTGGTCTGTTCGCGGGCGGTGTCGCTCTCCTCGGTCTGCGCGGCGACCAGGAGGTCACGCAACTGGGTGAGGTCCTTCGTCAGCGACTCGATCTCGGCGTGCTCCGGCAGCGACCTCCGCTTGTGCGCGAGCTGCTGGAGGCGTACGTCGAGGTCCTGGACGTCGAGGAGTCGGATCTGGTCGGCGGGCGCGGCGTTCAGTTGGGGGCTCCCAGGTTCTCGGTGGCGGTGGTGGACGCCGCGTGGGCGGTCCAGGGGTCGGTGACCGTCTTCGAGACGTGGACGCGCAGGTCCCATCCCTTCCGGTCGGAGATCTCGTCGAGCTGGGCGGCGGCCAGCTCGCACCAGGGCCATTCGGTGGCCCAGTGCGCCGCGTCGAGCAGCGCGAGGGGGGTGGCGGCGGCCTCCGTCGTACGGGCTACCGCCTCGGAGGCGGGGTGGTGACGCAGATCCGCGGTGAGGAACGCGTCGACACCGGCCGCGCGGACGTCGTCGAAGAGGCTGTCGCCGGAGCCGCCGCTGACGGCGACCGTACGCACCAGCGCCTCCGGGTCGCCGGCGACCCGGATGCCCTGCGCGGTGGCGGGCAGCCGCTCGGCGGCCCGCGCGGCCAGCTCCCGTACCGTCAACGGGTGGTCCAGCTCGCAGACCCGGCCGAGACCGCGCCGCCCGGCGGGGTCGGAGGCGTCCGGCACGAGGGGCCGTACGACCCGCAGGTCCAGTGCCCCGGCGAGGGCGTCGCTGACGCCGGGGTCGGCGGTGTCCGCGTTGGTGTGGGCGACGTGCAGCGCGATGTCGTTCTTGATGAGGGTGTGCACGACATGGCCCTTGAACGTGGAGGCCGCCACCGTCGTCGTCCCGCGCAGATACAGCGGATGGTGGGTGACCAGCAGGTCCGCCCCCAGCTTCACCGCCTCCTCGACGATCTCCCGCACGGGGTCGACCGCGAAGAGGACCCGGGTGACCTCCTGGTCGGGGTCGCCGCAGACCGTGCCGACCGCGTCCCACCCCTCGGCCCTCTCGGGCGGCCAGAGGGCGTCGAGCTCGGCGATGACTTCAGACAGACGGGGCACGCACAAAGGCTACCTGCACCACTGCCGTCCCCGACCGGCCACGGGTCACTTGACCAGCCGCCCCGACATCCGACCACCGCGACCCGCTGCCTCCCACGCGCCGCACTCACCGCCCCCGCCCACCTCGCCGATCGCACCCCAGGCCGCCCACCACCCTCTTCCCGGGCCTCCGTCCGCGCCCCCCGACATGCCCAGCAGCACAACTCTCGCCGTTCCCTCAGGTGAATCGCTGGACGAGCACCCTTATGTGTGAAGGGGAAGCCCGGTTGTCCCACGTCTGTGCGCGCGAAAACTAGCTTCGTGGCCGGAGGTGATCGAACGATGACGGCCTGTGCATCCCCATCCCCCACGACGGGCCACGGCAACGAGGCGGGACAGGGGCACGACGACAGTGAGGAAGGCGCCCCCGGCGACGGGAAGCAGAAACGGTCCGCGTCACCGCCCGGCTGCGTGATCACCGCGGACGGGAGCTACGGGGCGCGCCTCGCCCTCGTCGGCGACGACTCCTGGTTCCCCGAGCGCTGGACCCTCGACGGCCCCGAGCCGTACGCCGTACCGCTGCCCGCCAACCAGCCCGAGGAGCCCGGCACCGAGGTCCTCCCCCTGACCGACGGCCGTGTCCTCATCCACCGGCTGGCGGCCGAACGGCATCTGTTCTCGCTCCTCTACCCGACGGGACCCGGCACCGGCGAACTGCTCCTCGGCGCCGTCGAGTGCGGGGACCCCACGACCGAGTTGCGGCTGCTGCCGCCCAGCCCGTGCGGGGAGTGGGCCTACGCCCTCGCCGTGGGCCGGAGCTCCACCACGGTGTGGCTGGTGGCGGGCGGGGCGTTCGGGCCGGAGCGGGTGGCGGAGGTACCGGGGCGGTGCTCGGGCGGGGTCTGGCTGGACGGGGCGGGCCGACTGCTCGCCCTGGACCGGGAGTCGGACGGCCGGACCAAGACGGTCGTGGTGGACCTGGAGGGCGGCGAGGTCTCGCCCCTCCTCCAGATCGCGGACGACAGCGACGACCGGCTGCTGCTGGCCGACCCCGACAGCGGGCTGCTGCTGATCAGTTCGGACGCGCCCTCACCCGGCCACGACCGGCTCGGCTGGGGCGTACTGGGCAGCACCCTGCCGGTCCGCTTCCCCGAGTGCCTGCGGGTCCCCGACGACCACCGCATGACGCCCTTCGCCATCCAGCCGGGCCAGATCCTGACGCCGGAGAGCTGCGCGGTCGCGCTCCGCGTGGACGGCGCCCGGGGCAGCTGGGTCGGTCTGTGGCGCCCGGCCTCCCGGCAGGTCCACCATCTGCCCGCCCCCGAGGGGTGGTTGACGGGGGCCGGACTGTGGACCAGGGACGGAGTGCTGCAACTGCCGTACGCCACGGGGACGGTGCGGTGCGGCGTGGCACGGGTCGGGGTGCCTTGGGGGGACGAGCCGGACGCCTGCGAACCGCCGCACGGGGGATTGGCGCATGAGGGATCGGCGCATGAAGGATCGGCGCACGAGGGATCGGCGCATGAGGGGGCGGTGGGAGTGGTGCCGGGGCGCGAGGGGGCGCCGCCGGGCGTGCGCGGTGCGCCGGGGACGCTGGGGACGCCGGGGTGCGAGGGGACGCCCAGCGCATCAGATGGGGCGGGCGCGCCCGGCGCATCAGGGGTGGGCGCGCTCCAGGAGCCCGGAGCGCCGGGTGAATCCGGAGGGGCGGTGGAGCCGATCGGGGCGGTGGGGGCGGCGGGCACCTCGGCACTCTCGCCCGAGCCCGAGCCCGAGTCCGAGCCCGAACCGCAGGGTGTGGTGGCGGGCGGGCTCGCCGTCGCCGCCCGGCCGGTGCCACTGCAACAGGCTCCGCTGGAAGGGCGGGTGAGCGAGGAGGTGACCGTCGGGTGAGGCGCTCGTGCCGGGCCTGTGCGAGTTTCGGCCAACGCGTCACGGAGGAGGCCGACACGCCCTTGGGCGCCTTCGGATCGTGTGCCAAGGGCCGTTAAACTCACCCGCCTGTAAGAAGATCATGCCGACGGGGAACACTTTCCATGAGCGACGCGCACACCACTCAGCCGCCCACTGCCGACCCCCACGAGGCGGAAGGCCATGGCAGGCACCGGGGCCAGATCTCGGCCCACGACGCCGAGACGACGCCTCGCGGGCGTCACCGCAAGCCGGTCGAGCAGGCGGAGACGACGACGGCCGCCTGACACCGCGGTCCTTCGATCTGAAGAAACGTCAATCCGACGCTGGACCGCATACCACCGCCACACCCGGCCCCGCCCCGTCACCCGAGGGGGCGGGGCTGTTGCGTGGAGTGGGGACATGTGTGAGGCGGGGCGATGTGTGAGGTCGGTCAGTCGGTGCCGTCGCGCTTACGGAGTGCCAGCACCTCCGTCGCCGCGAAGGTCTCCCCTTGGGGGCGGTCGGCGTAGTACGGGGTGAGGAGGCCGTCCAGTTCGTCGTAGGTGAACGCGTCCTGCTTGGTGTCGAACTGTGCCCGCACCCGCGGCCGTTCGACGATCGCGACCATGCCGCCGTGGACGACGAGGAGCTGTCCGTTGATGTGTCCGGCGGAGGGTGAGGCCAAGTAGCCGACGAGCGGGGCGACATGTTCGGGGGCGAGCGGGTCGGGGCCCTGCTCGGGGCGGGTAAGGCCGGCGAACACGTCCTCCGTCATCCGGGTCCGCGCCCGGGGGCAGATGACGTTCGCCGTGACGCCGTACCGGGTGAGCGCCTGCGCCGAGGACGTGGTCAGACCGACGATCCCGCCCTTGGCCGCCGCGTAGTTGGGCTGTCCGGCCGAACCGGCGAGGAACGCCTCCGACGAGGTGTTCACGATCCGCCCGTAGACCGGGGCACCGGCCGTCTTCGACCTCTCCCGCCAGTGCGCGGACGCGAAGCGGATCGTGTTGAAGTGGCCCTTGAGATGGACCCGGATCACCGAGTCCCACTCGTCCTCGGACATCGAGAAGACCATCCGGTCCCGCAGGATGCCCGCGTTGTTGACCAGGATGTCCAGCTTCCCGAACGCGCCGATCGCCGACTCGACCAGTTCGCGGGCCTGGCGGTGGTCGGAGACGTCCCCGGTGTGGACGAGGGCACGGCCGCCCGCGGCCCGTATCTCCGCCGCGACCTCCTCGGCCGGTCCGGTGGACGCGCCACCGCTGCCGTCCCGGCCCGGCTGCCCGTAGTCGTTGACGACGACGGCCGCGCCGAGCCGGGCCAACTCCAACGCCTCGGCCCGGCCGAGACCCCGACCCGCGCCGGTGACGATCGCCGACAGTCCCTCCAGTGGCAATGACATGGGCATCCTCGAAGTCGTCGGAGTTCGCCGATGAGTCGGCAGAGAGCGGCGGAGAGTCGACGGGGAGCGGAGCCGGGCCTCCTCGCCGCAGGCGTCAGATCTCTATGCAGGTCCGCAGTGCGGCCCCCGTGCGCATCTGGTCCAGTGCCTCGTTGATGTCGGCGAGTGGCACCCGGTGGGTGATGAGGCCCTCCAGGTCGATACGGCCTGCCCGCCACAGGGCGATGGCCCGCTCGTAGGAGCGCAGGACGTCGCCGCCCCCGTACATGGAGGGCAGGATGCGCTTCTCGTCGAAGAACAGCTCGAACATGCTCAGCTGGAGGAAGTCGTCCATGGCGCCCGCGCCGACGACGACGAGGGTGCCGCCGCGCCGGGTGTTCTCGTAGGCGGTGCGGGCGGTGGCCGAGCGGCCCACGACCTCGAAGACGTAGTCGAAGCCCTCGCCCCCGGTGACGGACTGCTTGGCGTCGGCCAGTTCCTCCGGGGAGACCGCTTTGGTGGCGCCGAACCTCAGGGCGGCCTCGCGGCGTGCGGCCACCGGGTCGACGGCGACGATCTCGGCGGCGCCCTTGAGCCGGGCACCCTGGATCGCCGAGATGCCGACACCGCCGCAGCCGATGACGGCGACCGACGCACCGGCCTCCACATCGGCGGTGTTGAGGGCCGCGCCGAGCCCGGTGGTCACTCCGCAGCCGATGAGGGCGGCGACGTCGAACGGCACGTCGTCGGGGATCGGCACGGCGCACCCCGTGTCGACGACGACCTCCTCGGCGAACGTGCCGGTGCCCGCGAAGCCGAAGACGTCACCGGAGGGCCGCTTGAAGTTGGGGGTGCCGGCGTTGAGGAACCCGGCGAGGCACAGCTGGGTCTGGCCGCGCTTGCAGGCGGGACAACTGCCGCAGGCCGGCAGCCAGCAGACGACGACCCGGTCGCCGGGCTTCAGGCCGCTCACGCCCTCCCCGACCTCCAGGATCTCGCCGGCGCCCTCGTGTCCGGGGACGAACGGGCCCGGCTGCGGCAGCACCCCGGCCATCGCGGACAGGTCCGAGTGGCACAGCCCCGTGGCCCGTACCCGGATCTTCACCTTGCCCGGCCCGAAGCCCGCGGCCTCGACGTCGTCGAGCACCTCCAGTTTGTCCTGGCCGATCTCGTGCAGTACGGCTGCGCGCATGGTGCGGCTCCCCTCAGAAGTACCTGCCGGCGGTAACCCGTCAGGAGTACGGAACCTGTCCGGCGTACCTGGCCTACGGTTGTGCTGAGCTGCTCATTCGTGCTCGACGAGGGTGTCCGCCAGCACCGGCGCGTCGTCCCGGTCGGCGGCGCTCACCGCCACCCGTACCGAGCGGTCGTCCGGCCGCCACATCCGGATGCGGAGGGTCTCCCCCGGGAAGACGACGCCCGCGAAGCGGGTGCCGTACGAGCGGACCCGGGCGACCTCCCCGTCGAGCACCGTGTCCACGACGGCCTTGAGGGTGATCCCGTAGGTGCACAGCCCGTGCAGGATCGGCCGGTCGAATCCGGCGCGGGCGGCGAACTCCGGGTCGGCGTGCAGCGGGTTCCAGTCGCCGGAGAGGCGGTAGAGCAGCGCCTGGTCCTCGCGTACGACGCGCTCGACCTCCTTGTCGGGGGCGGTGGACGGGGGTTCCTGGCGGGCGGACGGGCCGCGCTCGCCTCCCCAGCCGCCCTCGCCGCGGACGAAGATCTGGGCCTCGTTCGTCCACAGCGGGCCGTCGGTGTCGGCGACGTCGGTGCGCATGACGAGCACGGCGGCCTTGCCCTTGTCGTAGACCGCCGCCACCCGGGAGGTCGCGGTCGCCCGGCCCTCGACGGGGATGGGCCGGTGCAGGGCGACGCGCTGGCCGCCGTGCAGGACCTTGGCGAGGTCGACGTCCACACCGGGGGCGTTCAGGCCGCCGATGACGTCCGGTGAGCCGGCGCCCGCGACGGTGGCGAAGCTCGGCAGGACATGCAGCCGGGACTCCAGGGTGTAGCGCAGCTCGTCGGGGTCGGTCGCGGGGATGCCGGCGCCGATGCCGAGGTGGTAGAGCAGGACGTCCTTGCGGGTCCAGGCGATCTCGGCGGAACGGGGCTCGGCCGCGAGGGCCTTGGCTGCGTCGATGGGCATGGGGCTCCTGTTCTGGGAAGAACCCCGGGCTCCGGGTGGAACCTCGGGGTTCCGGGAAGAACCTCGGAACCTCGGCACGACCGTCCGCACCAGCGGCCGCGCCGAGGTCGTCACGGGGGGCCGGAACCCGCCCTTCTAGAACGCGTTCCAGTCCGGCGACCCTCTGTATAGCCGAGGCGCGTGCACTTGTGAAGACTCCTGACGCTGTGTCAGATGCGGAGCGCGAGCCGCCGCCGGGCGTGGGACCGTAGCCGGGCGCCCACCCCCGTAGGCCACCCGGCCACCACCGCCAGCCCAGCCTCGGCGCGGCCTCACCCGCGTCACCGCACCACCTTCACCGACTCGTACTCCGCGCCTTTCGGCGCGAGGGCCACGAACCAGCTCACCGGCGAGCCCTTGGCGTCGACGATGCGAGGGTTGCGGAGGTCCTCGTACCAGGGCAGGTCGGTGTCGCGATTGACGTCGACGGATGTGCCGTCGGACCAGGTGACGCGGACCTGTTGCGCGGTCGGGGCGACCTCGCCTATGACCAGGCGCTTGAGGGCGCCATCCGCGCCCTGACCTCCGGTCGGCATCGCGAACGCCTGGTGGTCCGTGCCGGCCGCGGTCCACTCCTCACCGTCGAGCAACTTGTCGGTCCGCTCACGGCCCACGGACAGATGCACGAAGTGCCAGGCACGACCCGTGAGTTCGGCGGGACTGTCCACATCCGTCGGCCTGTCACCGCGCAGGGCCATCGCGGCGAGCTGCTTCTCCGCTTCCTTCTCGGTCCTCGGGGCGTCCCAGCAGTCCACCGTGACCTTCCAGTCGCGACCCTGCTCACGCCATGTGGCCAATCGGGTCCGCTGCGGCTGGTAGAGGTGCCGCTGCCCGGAGTCGGCCGACCCCGTGGCGGCCGGGGGCGCCGTGACCCGGCCACCGTCCGCCGCCCCGGCCAAGGCCAGCGCTCCCGTGGAGCCCGCGAGCACCACCGTCACCGCTGCCGCGACGGCCCAGCGGCGGGCCTTGCGGCGCCGGCCGCCCCGGACCACCGCCTGGTAGGGGGCTGTGCCGATCCGCACCTCGTCCGCCGCGTCCGCCAGCAGCAGGGCGATGTCCCTCTCCAGCGCGCTGCTGCCGGTGAGGCCGCCGAGCGTGTCGTCGCCGCCGTGGGTGCCGTCGCCCCGAGTCATGTGCCGCTCCGCCTTCCCGTGCCCGCGTTCGATGCCGTGCGAGTCGTCGATGCCGTGCCCGCCGTCGATGCCGTGTGTGTCGTCCGCGTCCCTCACTTCCACCCTCCCTGCGTCACCGTCTCGGCCAGTCCCGGTATGGCGCGGAGCTTCGCGAGCCCCTTCGCCGCGTTGCTCTTGACCGAGCCGACGGAACAGCCCATCGCCTCCGCCGCCTGGCTCTCGCTCAGGTCCTCCCAGTACCGCAGGACCACGGCCTCCCGCTGCCGGGGCGGCAGCTGGGAGAGCGCCGTGAGGAGCGCGCCGCGGTCGTCGGCCTGGGCGATGCGGTCGCCGCTGTCCGGCACCTCGGGCACCAGGTCCGAGTCGGTCCTCGGCGCCAGGAACTCCTTGAGGCGTCTGCGGTGCCTGCGCGCATGGGCGTTGATCATGACGCGCCGTACATAGGTGTCCGGGTCGTCCGTCGAAGCGACTCGGCGCCAGGCCACGTAGACCTGCTCCAGCGTCGTCTGCACGAGATCCTCCGCCGCGTGCTGCTCCCCCGTGAGGAGAAATGCCGTGCGCATCAGCCTTGGCCAGCGGCCGACGAGGAAGCTCTGGAACTCCGCGTCCCGAGCCTGTTTCCGATCCCCCATGAGCACCTCCTAGATGTCTTTAACAGTCCACGAGGGCCCGGATCCGTTGCCTCGTCCGGCGGAGAACTTCGGACGGCTTCGCCGGGTCCGTGTGTGCGCTGGGCCCGTGCGGCGGCAGGTCGGCGGCGTCCCGAAACCTGACGGATGATCACATTCCCATGGTCTGGTCAAGAATTCATTAGCCACTCGAACCATCGGAATAGTTGCCCTGGTCGACGAGGTTGGCCTGTCACGCACCTTCGTCCGGCCAGGAGGCCCCCCTCAATGACGCACCCGCACACACCCGTCGCCCACGAACCCGCCACGAGAACGAACGGCGGGATCGTCCCCGTGCTGGCCTTCGCGGGCATCGTGGTCGCGGTGATGCAGACCCTGCTGGTCCCGGTGATCAAGGATCTCCCCCAGCTCCTCGACACCACCCCCAGCAACGCCACCTGGGTCCTGACCTCCACGCTCCTCTCGGGCGCGGTGGCCACCCCGATCATGGGCCGCCTCGGCGACCTCTACGGCAAGCGCCGCATGCTGCTCGCCAGCCTGGCCGTGATGGTGGTCGGCGCGCTGATCAGCGGCTTCACCAGTGCCCTGATCCCGATGATCGTGGGCCGCACCCTCCAGGGCTTCGCCATGGGCGCGATCCCGCTGGGCATCGGCCTGATGCGGGACGAGCTGCCCCGCGAACGCCTCGGCTCCGCGATGGCCCTGATGAGCTCGTCCATCGGCGTCGGCGGCGGACTCGCCCTGCCGCTGGCCGCGGCCGTCGCCCAGAACACCGACTGGCACGTCCTCTTCTTCGGCGCGGCCGGCCTCGGCGTCCTCTCCATCGTCCTCACCCTCGTCGCCGTGCCCGAGACGAAGACACGGGCGCAGGGCTCCTTCGACCTCCTCGGCGCCCTCGGCCTCTCCCTCGGCCTGGTCCTCTTCCTCCTGCCGATCACCAAGGGCAGCGACTGGGGCTGGACCTCCGTGACCACGCTCGGCCTGTTCGCCGCGTCGGCCCTGGTGCTGCTGCTGTGGGGCGTCCTGGAGCTGCGCATCCCCGCGCCCCTGGTGGACCTGCGCACGACCGCCCGCCGCGAGGTGCTCCTCACCAACCTCGCCTCGATCATGGTCGGCGTCTCCTTCTACGTCGTCTCCCTCGTCCTGCCGCAGCTCCTCCAGTTGCCCACCGCCACCGGCTACGGCCTCGGCCAGTCGATGGTCGTCGCGGGCCTGTGCGTGGCGCCGCTCGGCCTGACGATGATGTTCACCGCGCCCGTCTACGCCCGGCTGTCCGCCAAGTACGGCCCCAAGAGCACCCTCATCCTCGGTCTGCTGATCATCGCGGTCGGCTACGGCGCGGGCCTCGGCCTGATGAGCGCCGCCTGGCAGACCGTGGTGGTGTCGGTGGTCCTCGGCACGGGCATCGGCCTCGCCTACTCCTCGCTGCCCGCACTGATCGTCGGCGCCGTCGACCCGTCCGAGACGGGCGCCGCGAACGGCCTCAACACCCTCATGCGCTCCATCGGCACGTCCGTGTCCAGCGCCGTCATCGGGATGGTGCTCGCCAACACCGCGCACCACGTCGGCGGGGTCGCGATCCCCACCATGCACGGCTTCCGGGTCTCGTTCCTGATCGCCACCGCCGCGGTCGCCGTCGGCATCCTCCTCGCCGTGTTCCTCCCCGGCCGCCGTCCCGCGAACGGCCCGACCCTCCTCGCGAGCAGCGCGGACGACAAGGCGACCGTCGAACGCTCGGTCGAGCGGGTGTCCTGACGCCGAGCCGCCGGGTGTCCTGACACCGCCGACGGGCCGCATGGCAGCATGGGGCGCCCCCGGTGCGTACGGCCCCGCAACGCCCGTACGACACCCGCACCCGTCTACGCCACCACGGAGGACCCCATGCCCGCGGCCCCCAAGCCGGAGATCCTCGCCGCGTTCGAGTCGGCCAAGGGGTTCATGCCCGTGGGCGAGGGGCTGGCCCTGTACGCGGCGGCCGTGGAGGCGGGGCGCCTGGGGCTCCCGCTGCTGGAGGTCGGCACGTACTGCGGCCGCTCGACGATCCTCCTCGCGGACGCGGCGCGCGAGGCGGGCGTCACGGCGATCACGGTCGACCACCACCGGGGCAGCGAGGAGCAGCAGCCGGGCTGGGAGTACCACGACCCGGAGACCGTCGACCCCGAGATCGGGCTGATGGACACGCTGCCCACGTTCCGCCGCACCCTGCACCGGGCGGGTCTGGAGGAGCATGTGATCGCCCTGGTGGGCCGGTCCCCGCAGGTGGCGAAGGTCTGGAACTCCCCCCTCGGTCTCGTCTTCGTCGACGGCGGCCACACCGACGAGCACGCCACCGCCGACTACGAGGGCTGGGCCCCGCATGTCGCCGAGGGCGGCCTGCTCGTCATCCACGACGTGTTCCCCGACCCGGTCGACGAGTTCACCGGCCAGGCCCCGTACCGCGTCTACCTGCGCGCCCTCGCCTCCGGCGCCTTCACGGAGGTCTCGGCGACGGACTCACTGCGGGTGCTGCGCCGCGTGGCCGCCGGCATCTGACGGCCTACGCGCGCCGCCCCCGGCACCGGCTGGCCGTCGGCAACGTCCGCGCCACCCCGCGAACCGGCGCGGACCCGCGTCGCTCGCACAGCACCGTTCAGCCCTGCCCGCGCCTGCCGCGCCCCGCGAGCCCGGCACCCGGCACAGCGTCCCGCGTCGGCACCGGCACCGGCACCCCGCGCCGGCCCCGCCCCCGTCGCCTACGCCTACGCCTACGCCACCTCTATCCCGTAGTCCTGGACCAGTTCCTCCAGGCCCCCGCGGTAACCCTTGCCGCCGAGGACGAAGTCCCAGTCTCCGTTGGTACGGCGGCGGAAGGAGCCGAGGACCAGGGCGGTCTCGCCGGGGCGGCCGTCGGAGACGTCGAGGCGGCCCTGTTCGGTGCGCGACGGGTCCAGGAGCCGGATGCAGGCGTCGGTGAAACCGGACAGGTCGGCCTCGGGGTTGACGGCCGGGTCGATCGCCGCCACGAGGACGAGCCGGTCGGCCTCGGCGGGCAGCGCGTCGAAGGAGACCCGGATCGCGGCCTTGTCCGGTGCCGCCGGGGGAAGCGCGCGAACCGTGCCGTCGGGGGTGCGCAGGTTGTTGTAGAAGACGAAGTGGTCGTCGCTGAGCACCCGGTTGCCGTGGCAGACGAGCGCGCACACGTCCAGGGCGACGGTGCCGCTCCAGCCCATGCCCAGCACGCTGTGGTCGTCGGCGTCGCCCGGCGGCGAGTCCGGGGCCGTGGCCAGTGCCTGGCGGGGGTCGGGTGCCGTCCGCTGGGCGGGGACGGCGCGCCCGCCGCCCGTGCCCAGGCGGCCGCGCAGCCCGTGCCGGTGCAGCAGGTCGACGAGTTCGCTGCCGGAGACGAGTTCGAGCGGCTTTCCGTTGGCGAAGGTGTGCGAGCCGGGTCCGAACTTGGACGTCGTCACGAGGACGCCCTTGTTGGCGCCCGCGTGCTGGACGGTGCCGTAGAGGTCCCGGACGGCCGTCGGCGGGACGGTGTTGCGGTACCGCTTGACCTGCACGACGATCTTGCCGCCGCGGATCGGCGCCGGGTCGAGGGCGTCGACGTCCACCCCGCCGTCGTTGGAACGCTGGGTGGTGACCGCCTGCATCCCCATGGCCTGGAAGAGTTCGGCGACCAACGCCTCGAAGGCGACGGGGTCCATCTCCAGCAGGTCGGGCTCCTCGTCGCCGCCGTGGGTGACGACACCGTTGCCGACGTCGGCGGGCCGACGGCCGGGCCGTACGGCGGTGCGCTGGTCGGGCTTGGCGGACAGCTGGCCGCGCAGCCCGTCGAGCAGGCAGTCGACGGCGCTGACCTGCTCCAGGTTCAGGCCGGTGAACACCGCGCGCGGCGCCATGACGCTCGCGAGGACGATCTGCGCGCGTCGGCCGGTCGCCGGGTCGTGGTCGTCGACGAACCCGTTCAGCGTGACCGCCTCCAGGGCGCCGAACTCGTCGGCCGCGAAGAGGTCGTGCAGCACGAGCAGGACACACTGGGCGAGGACGTCCCGGTAGAGGGCGCGCCGCTGGGTGACGGGCCGGGCCGTCTCCTTGTCCTGGTCGACGCCGGACTGGTAGCGCACGGACTTCGCCTCGGGGACGACGTCGAAGCGGGGCAGTTCCCAGTCGAGGACGAGTTCGCGGGCGGCCGCGTCGTACGCGGCGGAGACCTGGCGGGGGAAGCCCTCGGGCCAGGCGGCGGAGGCGTAGAGCGCGGCGGAGAAGTACTCGACGGCGGCCTCCGGGTCGCTGCCGGCGCGCAGGGCCGTCGTCATCTCGGCGACGCCCGCGTTGTGGCGCCGGATGTCGGCCAGTTGCCCGTCGGCCCACTGCTGGTACTGCCGCTGGTACTGGTCGAGTTGCCGCTGCCGCTGCGCCTCCGCCGCCTGTGCCGCGTGCCAGTCCTGCTCGAAGCGGGCCCTTGCCTCGGCCTGCGCCTGGGCCCGCCGGGCGGCGGTCCAGCCGCCCTGGGCCTGGTACTGGCCGGGGTCCGGCATGGGTACCGGCTGGGCGAGCGCGCCGGGCGCGAAGGGCTCCAGCCGCTCGGAGCGGGTGAGGGAGGCGGCGCGGAACGCCGGGGCCCGGCAGCCGGCGGCCAGCAGTCCCTGGAGGGCGGCGACCTGCGCGTCCAGTTCCTCGGTACGCCGCCGGGCCTCCGCCTCACGCTGCTGCCGGTACGCCTGCTGCTGCTCGCGGTGGCTGCGGGCCACCTCCCGCTGGTACGCGCGCTGCTGGCGCTCGTACTCCCGTTGCTGCCTGGCTCGCGCCTCCAGCTGACGCTGTTGCTGGCGCTGTGCCTCGGCCCAGACCCCGACCAACCCGTTGGAGCGACGACTCATCCCTTGCAGGCCCTCCCCCCAGGGCCCTGCCACCGCCCGGCCGAGCCCTGCCCCACGACAAGCAGTAATTGGCCGACTCTACCGTGCGACCGGGCGTCCGCCCATCCGCTGGTCACGCCCTGTCTCGGGGCCGCGCCCCCGCACGGGGGAAAGGGGGGCGGCGGGAGGGCGCGAGGCGTGGCGGTACGGCGTCGTGAAGCCGCCGGCGCCGGCCCGCCCCGTATGGTGGCAGGCGTGTCGTACGTAGGACCGGACTTCGAGCCGCCCCAGCCCCGCCGTTCGCCTCTCCGCCGCCCGCTGACCGTGGCCGTCGCCGCCGTCGTGGTGGGGTCGGTGGCCGGTTGGGGGGTGTGGCAGGCCGTCGGCGACCCCGGCGGCGGGGACGACGGGTCGAACCGGGCGGCCGCGCGCAACCAGCCGAGAACCGCTCCCCCGGCGTCGCCGACGCCCTCAACCGAGCCGACCGCCTCCGAGGACGGCGAGGGCAAGGGCGGGAAGAAGGGGGACGACGGCGAGAAGGCGAGCCCTACGGCCTCCTCCGGTGCCGCCGCCGACGGCCCCCTGAAGGGCAAGGTCGTCGTCATCGACCCCGGCCACAACTCCGGGAACTTCCGGCACACCGCCGAGATCAACCGCAAGGTGAACATCGGCACCGGGATGAAGGAGTGCGACACCACGGGGACGTCGACCAACGACGGGTACACGGAGGCCGAGTTCACGCTGGACGTGTCGCGCCGGGTCCGGGCGCTCCTCGAACAGCAGGGCGCCACCGTGAAGTTCACGCAGGACGGCAACCGGGAGTGGGGCCCCTGCATCGACGAGCGGGCCCGTATCGGCAACGCGGCGGAGGCCGACGCGGTGGTGTCGATCCACGCGGACGGCTCGGCGGCCGGCAACCGCGGCTTCCACGTCATCCTGCCGGGCGCGGTCCACGAGGGCGCCGCCGACACCCGGCCCATCGTCGGTCCCTCCCGTGACCTCGGGGAGCGCATCGCGGGCAAGTTCGTCCGCGAGACGGGCAGCGCTCCCTCCAACTACGTGGGCGGAGGTACCGGTCTCGTCACACGTCAGGACCTGGGCGGTCTCAATCTGTCAACGGTTCCCAAGGTGTTCATCGAGTGCGGCAATATGCGCGATAGCAAGGACGCGGCACTGTTGACCACCGGCACATGGCGGCAGAAGGCCGCGCGGGGGATCTCTGAGGGAATCGTGAGTTTCCTGCGCGGGTAGGGGGAGGGTCGTGATCATCGTGGCAATCCCGACGTACACCTACGTCGGGTGGACGATATGGTCATCCCTACGATGAGGGGCCACCCCCGCGCTTCCCACCAGAGCCTGACGGCGCCACGGTGAACAGCGACGCCTCCACACCGATGACGAGACGACTGACGAAGGACCTGAAGTGAATATCCGCTCCCTCACCAGAGGCGACGGCGTCGTGATCGGAGCAGCGGTATTGCTGTTCATCGCGTCGTTCCTCGACACGTTCGACGGCTCCGGAGACGACATCCCCAACGCCTGGGACAACCTTGGCCTGGTGATGAGCATGTACGTCGGCGGCATCATCGGTGCGGTGCTGATCGTCATCTCCCGTGCGCTGCCGCAGCCGCCCAAGCTCATCGGTCTCGACGTGGCTCAGCTCGGAGTGGGTCTGACGATCTTCGCCGCGTGGACCTCGTTCTGGTCGATCATCGACCCCCTGGGAGCAGTTGAGGAGCTCTTCGGCGCCTTCGGGAGTTCGGAGCCCGACGCCGGGGCCGGTCTCATCCTCGGCCTGATCGCAGCCTTGCTCCTGGCCGCCGCGGCCCTCGCCACCCCCCTCGTCCCCGCGCTCAAGGCCGCCCTCGTCGGCGCCCCGCGTCCGGCGGCCCCGCAGCCCTACGGCGCCCAGCCTCCCGGTGGTTACGGCTACCCGGGTGCCGGTGCCCAGGCGCCGTTCGGTGCGAGCCAGCCCCAGCCGGGGCAGCCGGGCGCGCCGTTCGGTGGGGGTCAGCCGCAGCAGCCGCAGCAGGCGCAGGCCGCTCCGCAGCCGCCCGCGGGTGACTTCTCCCCGTTCTGGTTCGCCGTGCCCGTCGCGCGTCCCCTGTTCGCCGAGGACGGCTCGCAGTCGACGATCGCCGAACTGGCCCCCGGTACCTGGTACCTGGCGGTCGAGCAGCGCGGCGCCAACCTGGTCGCCCAGACCCAGGACGGCCGCCGCGGTGTCCTCCAGGACACCACCGGCATCCAGCGCGGCTGAGCGCGACGCCGCACCCTCGCCGTACGACCGGCCCCTCGCTCTTCCGAGCGGGGGGCCGTTGTCGTACAGTCGCCCTCCTGGTCAGCGGAACTGACGGAGCGTCAGGAGGCGGCGTATGCGGCTCGGTCTGGCACTGGGGTACTGGGGGCGTGGTCCGTCCGCGGATCATGTGCCGCTCGTCCAGGAGGCGGAGCGGCTCGGGTACGACTCGGTGTGGACCGCCGAGTCGTGGGGGTCGGACGCGTTCACGCCGCTCACCTGGATCGCGGCGCACACGTCGCGGATCAAGCTCGGTACGGCCGTGGCGCAGATGGCGGCGCGGTCACCGACGACCACCGCCATGCACGCGCTCACCCTCGACCATCTCTCCGGCGGGCGGATGCTCCTGGGGCTCGGGCTGTCCGGTCCGCAGGTCGTGGAGGGCTGGTACGGGCGGCCGTTCCCGAGGTCGCCGCTGACCGCGACGCGGGAGTACGTCGACGTCGTACGGCAAGTGCTGCGGCGGGAGGCCCCGGTCGAACTGGACGGGAGCTTCCACGCGGTGCCGTACCGCGGTCCGGACGGCAGTGGCGTGGGCAAGCCGCTGAAGTCCATCACCCATCCCCTCCGGTCCGATCTGCCCGTCCTGCTGGGCGCCGAGGGGCCGAGGAACATCGCGCAGACCACGCGGATCGCGGACGGCTGGCTGCCGTTGTACTGGTCGCCGACGCGGACGGACGTGTACGAGGCGTCGTTGGGCGAGCCGCGCGAGGGGTTCCTCGTCGCTCCCATGGCTCGGGCGCAGCTCTGCGACGACGTCGCCGAGGGGCTGCTGCCCGTGAAGATCATGCTCGGCTTCTACATCGGCGGGATGGGGCACGCGAAGCGCAACTTCCACGCCGACCTCATGGCACGCATGGGGTACGAGGAAGAGGCCCGGCGGATCCAGGCGTTGTTCCTCGACGGCCGTCGCGAGGAGGCCGTGGCCGCGGTGCCGGACGCGTTCGCCGACGAGATCTCGCTGGTGGGGCCGAGGGAGCGGATCGCCGAGCGGCTGGAGGTGTGGCGGAAGGGGCCGGTGACGGATCTGCTCGTCGTGTCACCGGACCGGCCGACGCTGCGGGTGCTCGCCGAGCTGAACTCCTAGGGTTTCAGCCACGAGTGAGCGGCAACCCGTCAAGCATGTCTCGATATAGCGGCTCCAACCAGGCGGGCCGGGTCATCGCGATCGTCGCGGACGTGATGGCCTTCATTCTGGCCCTGTGGATCCTGATGTATCTGCTCGGTGCGAACGGCGCGAACGACTTCGTGCAGTTCGTCCATGACGCGGCCCGCTGGCTCGCCGGCTGGTCCCACGACCTGTTCACCTTCGACGAGCAGTGGGCGCGGGTCGTCGCGGGGTACGGGCTCGCCGCCGTGGTCTACCTGTTCGTGGGCCACGCCATCGCGAACCGCATGCACCGACACTGAGCGCGAGGGCTTCGCGGAGCGGGCGCGGGCGGGTTACGGCCGCTGGATGACTGCGGCTGAGT
>NZ_OLMK01000099.1 GCF_900290235.1 Streptomyces sp. MA5143a | reverse complement strand
GGCAGACGACGCTACTTTCGCAACGCGCCCTAGTAGCTCGGGGGTTGCGGGTGGTGATGGCGGGTGCGGGTGCGTCGTGGTTTCTCGCGCAGTTCCCCGCGCCCCTGAAGGCTTCGGGCCTTCGGCCCGGCCTTCACCCGGGCGCTGTCGGTGACCTGTCGGTCGTTTGTCGGCGGTGCCTGACACCGTCGTCCGCATGACACGAATCGACAAGGAACCCAGCGGCGCGACCCGCGCTGTCACCGTACGGGGGCTGGTCAAGCACTACGGCGAGACCAGGGCGCTGGACGGTGTCGATCTGGACGTCCGCGAGGGCACCGTGATGGGCGTGCTCGGCCCGAACGGCGCCGGCAAGACCACACTCGTCCGGTGCCTGTCCACGCTCGTCACGCCGGACTCCGGGCAGGCGACCGTGGCCGGCTACGACGTCGTGCGCCAGCCGCGCGCCCTGCGCCGGGTGATCGGCCTCACCGGCCAGTACGCCTCGGTGGACGAGAAGCTCTCCGGCTTCGAGAACCTCTACATGATCGGCCGTCTGCTCGATCTGTCCCGCAAGGACGCCCGGGGCCGGGCGAACGGTCTGCTGGAGCGGTTCTCGCTGACCGAGGCGGCGGGGCGCCCGGTGGCCACGTACTCCGGCGGCATGCGGCGGCGGCTGGACCTCGCCGCGTCGATGATGGGCCGCCCGGGCGTGCTCTATCTGGACGAGCCGACGACCGGCCTGGACCCGCGCACCCGGATCGAGGTGTGGGACGAGGTCAAGCGCATGGTCGGCGACGGGGTGACCGTGCTGCTGACCACCCAGTACATGGAGGAGGCCGAGCAGCTGGCTTCCGAGCTGACCGTGATCGACCGCGGCAAGGTCATCGCCAAGGGCGGCATCGACGAACTGAAGGCGCAGGTCGGCGGCCGTACGCTGCGGGTCCGCACGGCCGACCCGGCGCAACTGAGGCCGCTCGCGAGGGAACTGGACGGCCTGGGGATCACCGGGCTCGCCACCACCACCGTCGACGCCGAGAACGGCACCCTGCTCGTGCCGATCCTCAGCGACGAGCAGCTCACCGCCGTCGTCGGCGCGATCAGCGACCGCGGCGTCACCCTCGGCTCGATCGGCACCGAACTGCCCAGTCTCGACGAGGTGTTCCTCTCCCTCACCGGCCACAAGGCCAGTGCCCCGCAGGACCCGGCCCCGTCCACCACCTACGAGGAGGTCGCCGTATGAGCTCCACCACCCTGTCCCGAACCGGCGACGCCGACGGCCGGATCGGGCTGCGCGCGCAGGCCCGGCACACGGGCGCCCTCGTGCGCCGCAATCTGCTGTGGATCCGCAACGACCCGCAGTCCGTCGCCGACGCGGTCCTCATGCCGATCGTGTTCGCCCTGCTGTTCGTGTACGTCTTCGGCGGCTCCATCGGGCAGGCGCTGGGCGGCGGCCAGGAGCGGTACGTGCAGTACGTGATCCCGGGGCTGATGGCGATGCTCGGCATGAACATCGCGATGGGTGTCGGCACCGGCTTCAACGAGGACTTCCAGAAAGGCATCATGGACCGCTTCCGGTCGCTGCCGATCGGCCGGTCCTCGGTGCTGCTCGCGAAGATCTCCGTCGAGCTGCTGCGGATGCTGCTCGCCACGACCATCCTGCTGACCGTCGCCGTCCTCATCGGTTTCGACATCACCAGCTGGCCGGGCCTGTTCGCCGCGGTGGGCCTGTCCGTCGTCTTCGGTTCGTCCCTGATGTGGATCTTCCTGGTGCTGGGCGTGACCCTGAAGAACGCGCAGTCGGTGCAGGCGATGGGCTTCCTGGTGCTGTTCCCGCTCCAGTTCGGCTCGTCGATCTTCGCGCCGCCGCAGTCGATGCCGGGCTGGCTGCGGAGCTTCACCGACTACAACCCGCTGTCCTCCCTGGCGGACGCGGCCCGCGGTCTGATGACGGGCGGGCCGGTCGCCCACGACGTGGTGATCACGCTCGGCTGGTCCGTGGCGTTGACGGCGGTCATGGCCCCGATCGCGATCCACAAGTTCCGCACCAAGAGCTGATCCGCCGGTCAGGGCACCGGATCAGAGCGCCCGACCAGGGCGCCAAACGGACCCTAGATCAGGGCGCCGGCCTCCTCCAGGGTGAGTCCGGCGCCCTCCGCGTACGCCGCCTCGTACGCCTCGTCGTCCAGTCGCGCCCGGACCTCGGCCTCCGCCTGCGCGCGTCCCTCGGCCTCCAGCGGGCTGGGGTGGTGGCCGGGCGGGAGGTGCGCGTCGGAGGCGCCGAGGAGCCGGGCCGCGTCCCCGGCGCGGGCACCGCCGTCCACGCCCGTGACGGCGACGGCGGCGGTGACGAGGTGGGAGGCGGGCAGCTGGGGGGTGATCGTCTGGGCCAGCGGGTCCATGGCCTGCTCGAACGCCTGCCGGATGCGTGCGCGGGCCTCGGTGGGGCGCCCGTCCATGGTCATCAGCCATGCCTCCAGGCCGAGGACGAAGCCGGCGAACAGCACGAAGTCGACGGCCTCGAACTCCTCGCGCAGTCGTGTGATGTGCCGCCACGCCTCCTCCAGGCGCCCGGTGCGGCCGAACCAGACGGCGAGATAGAGACGGGCCGCGGGCAGCGCCTCCTGGGGCGTGTCGTGCCGTGCCAGCACGTCCAGCAGCATCTTCTCGCCGAGTTCGGCCTCCCCGCACTCCAGGAGTACGTTGCCGAGCCGGACCCCGAGGACGCCCGAGTGGGCGTTGGTGCCGATCCGTTCGGCGTGGACGATGGCCCGCCGGTAGTCGGCCGCGGCGAGGTCGAACCGGCCCGTGCGCTCGTGGCTCATGGCGCGCGCCGAGAGCGCCTCGGCGGTGACCCAGGCGTCCCCGAGCCGTTCGCACAGCTCCAGCGCCTCGTCGGCGTCGCGGGTGGCGTCGCCGGGCCAGTCGCTGCGGTTGGCGAGGATGTTGGCCCGCATGTGCAGGGCCTGGGCCAGCTCCCAGGTGTAGCCGAGGTCACGGGCGGTGGCGATGCTCGCGTCGAGGATCCCCCGCAGCCGCTCCATGTCGCCGGAGAGCACGACGGCGTAGAACCACATGAAGCCCGGGAATCGGCAGGTCTGCGGCTGGCCCGGACGGTAGGTGTCCCGGATGACCTGGAGTTTCTCCCTCCCCTCGGGGGTCTCCCAGGCGGAGATCTCCATGTCCATGCAGGCGAGATGGATGAGGTGGAGTGCGCGCCGGGCCTCGTCGAGCACCTCGGGGCGCATCGGCGGCGGGCTGTCGGTGAGGCCCTCGCGCACATCGGGGACGGGGCGGGCCGGCGGCGCGAACGGGTCGGGGCCGAGTGCCATGACCTGGGTGGCCCAGTGCCGGGCCTCGGTCTTCAGGTCGCGCATCTGCCAGTACCAGGCCAGCGACAGGACCAGGCAGAGCGCCTCCTGTTCGTCGCGTTCGGCGACGGCGTGCCGCAGGGCGGTGCGGAGGTTCTCGTACTCCAGCTCCAGCAGTTCGTTGGCCCGGCGCTGGCCGTGGCCGCGCAGCAACGGGTCGGTGGTGCGGGCGAGTTCGCGGTAGTACGTGCGGTGGGCGCGTACGGCGGCGGGGCGGGCGCCGGCCTCGGCGAGGCGTTCGCCGGCGTACTCGGCGACGGTCTCCAGGAGCCGGTAGCGCATCCCGCCGGTCGCGGTGGGGGCCGCGACGACGAGGGACCTGTCGACGAGGGAGCCGAGCGCCTCCAGCGCGGCGGGGCCGCAGACGGCCTCCGCGGCGGCGAGGTCGCAGCCGCCGGCGAACACGGACAGCCGCCGCAGGACGTCCCGTTCCTCGTCGTCGAGGAGCTCCCAGGACCAGTCGACGACCGCGCGCAGGGTCTGCTGGCGGGGCAGGACGGTGCGGCTGCCGGAGGTGAGGAGCCGGAAGCGGTCGTCGAGCCGGTCGGCGATCTGGCGCGGTGTCAGCATGCGCAGCCGCGCCGCCGCGAGTTCGATCGCGAGGGGGAGGCCGTCGAGGCGGCGGCAGATCTCGGCGGCGGCCTCCGGGTCGTCGGCGACGGTGAAGCCTGGCCGGGCGGCGGCGCCCCGGTCGGCGAGCAGCCGCAGGGCGTGGGGCTGGTCGAGGGGTTCCACCGGCCGCACCAACTCCCCCGGTACGCCGAGGGGTTCGCGGCTGGTGGCGAGGACGGTCAGGCTTGGGCAGTGCTGGAGGAGGTGCTCGACGAGGTGGGCGACGGCGCCCACGACGTGTTCGCAGTTGTCGAGGATGAGCAGCATCCGGCGTCTGGCGCAGTGCTCGGTGAGCCGGCCCAGGGGGTCGTCGTGGCGGTCGGAGACCACGCGCATCTCCTCGGCGCCGGCTCCGCGCAGAACGGTCTCGCGGGCGCCGAGGGCGGTGACGACGGCCTCCGGGACGTCGGCGGGGTCGTCGACGGGGGCGAGTTCGGCGAGCCAGACCCCGTCGGGAGCGGAGGCCGCGACCGCCTCGCCGGCCTCCTGGGAGAGCCGGGTCTTCCCGGCGCCACCGGGCCCGAGGAGGGTGACCAGGCGGGCGGCGGCCAGGTCGGTGCGGATGGTGTCGATGTCGGTGTCCCGGCCCACGAAGGAGGTGAGCCGGGCCCGAAGGTTGCCGCGCGGGCGGCCGTCCTCCGCGGGCTGCCGCCCGGGGGACGGCTGGACGGGGCGGCCGTCGGGGGCCGACTGGACGGGGCGGCCGTCGGGGGCCGACTGGACGGGGCGGCCGTCCATGGGGGGCGGGACGGCACGGCCGTCGGCGGGTTGCCGGGCGGCGGCGCCGTCCACGGGGCGTTGAGAGGCCCGCCGTCCCATGGGCTCGTCCCCGAATGCCGGGCGGGTCCGCGGGGGCGGGGCCGTCGTTCCCGTGTCCGTGCGCGCGTGGAGCCCGGGGGCCTGGCGGGGTGCGGCCGTCGTGCCGTCGGCGCGCAGTAGTTCCTCGTGCAGGGCCCGTAGTTCGGGGCCCGGGTCGGTGCCGAGGCGGTGGGACAGGAGGCGGCGTACGGAGTCGTACGCGGCCAGGGCCTCCGCCGGGCGGCCGGTGTCGCGCAGGGCGCGCAGCCGCAGGCACTGGAGGGGCTCGTCGAGGGGATGCGTGTCGCACAGGGCGGTGAGTTCGGGGAGCGCGGTCCCGGCGCGGCCGAGGGCCAGCGCGGCGGTGAGTCGGGCACGCTGCGCGTCGAGCCGACGGGTCTCCCAGCGGGCGGCCTCGGCGGTCCGGTCGGGCAGGTCGGCCAGCGGCGGGTCCTGCCAGAGGGCGAGCGCGTCGTCGAGGACCACGGCCGCCTCGGCGGGGTCGCCGTCGGCCAGCGCGCGGGCGCCCTCGGCCGCGAGACGGTCGAAACGGTGCAGGTCGATGTCGTCGGGGGCGGCGGCGAGCCGGTAGCCGCCGTGCGCCGACAGGATCGCGTCCGCGCCGAGCGCCCGGCGCAGCCGGCCCACCAGCGCCTGGAGCGCGCCGCTCGCGTCGACGGGCGGGTCACCGGCCCACACCTCGTCGACCAGCATGGACACGGTGACCGTACGGGCCGGGCGCAGCGCGAGCACGGTCAGCAGGGCACGCAGTCGGGCGCCGCCGACCGGGACCGGGGTGCCGTCGGCGTGCGATGCCTGGGTGGTGCCGAGGATGCGGTAACGCACGGGGTCCATTGTCTCCGTCGGTTCGGTGCCGGTGGCTGGGCCGTCGCGGGGGGCCCGGGACGGCCCCGGACCGCCGACCGCACGTCCCCCGACCGTACGTCCCCGCCTTCATGCCCCCACCTTCCTAGGAACCAGGAGGTGACCGCGAGACGTTTTCGCCTTGCGCCCGGTACGGTCGGGCAGTCCGTACGAATGATCGATCCTCCACAAGAGCCCTAGGAGCCCCATGACCACCGCCGCGTCCCGCCGGAGCGACCGGAGGATCAGCCCCGTCTTCGTGGGGATCGTGGCCGTCATGGCGGTCACGGGCTGGGCCACCTGGACCGGGTTCGCCGAGCAGCCCGGTCTGGCCGTCTTCCTGTTCGTGACGTCGGCGTGGATCGTCTCGCTCTGTCTGCACGAGTACGCCCACGCCCGTACCGCCCTGCACAGCGGCGACTTCTCCATCGGCGCGAAGGGCTATCTCACGCTCAACCCCCTGAAGTACACGCACGCCCTGCTCAGCATCGTGCTGCCGGTCGTGTTCGTGATCATGGGCGGTATCGGTCTGCCGGGCGGCGCCGTCTTCATCGAGCGGAACCGTATCCGGGGCCGCTGGAAGCACAGTCTGATCTCGGCGTCGGGCCCGCTGACGAACGTGCTGTTCGCCGCCGTCTGCACGGCGCCGTTCTGGCTGGGGGTGACGGACGGGGTGCCGGCGGCGTTCCTGTTCGCCCTCGCGTTCCTCGCGATGCTCCAGGTCACGGCGGCGATCCTGAACTTCCTGCCGGTGCCGGGCCTCGACGGCTACGGCGTGATCGAGCCCTGGCTGTCGTACAAGATCCGCCGTCAGGTGGAGCCGCTCGCGCCGTTCGGGCTGCTGCTCGTCTTCGCGGTGCTGTGGATCCCGGCGGTCAACGGCGTGTTCTGGGACGTGATCGACGCGTTCATGCGGGGCCTCGGCATCGAGGACCAGCTCTCCGACTGCGGCTACTGGCTCTACCGCTTCTGGCGCGAGGACAGCGACGTGTGCCTGACCGGTCCGTGACGACCAGGGGGCCTAGGAGCCTGAGCTCGCGGCGGACCGGCGCTCCAGCTTCGCGCGGCGCACGTAGTACCAGGTCATGTTGGACGACAGCCCGGCCATCAGCACCCACACCACACCCAGCCAGCTGCCCCGGGCGAAGGACACCACGGCCGCGGTGATCGCGAGCAGACAGACGACGAGGGCGTACAGGGCGAGGCGGGGCATGGGGGTCGGCTCCTGACAGGGCGGTCGGACGTGGCGGTACGACAGGGTCGTACGGCGTCCAGTGTCCCCCATGCCCGGCGCGGCCTCACACGTCGGTCAGGCGGATCCCGGCGTGCGCCTTGTAGCGGCGGTTCACGGAGATCAGGTTGGCGACCAGCGCCTCCACCTGGTGGGCGTTGCGCAGCCGGCCCGCGAAGACGCCCCGCATACCGGGGATGCGGCCCGCCAGCGCCTGCACGATCTCGACGTCGGCCCGGACCTCGCCGAGCACCATCACGTCGGTGTCGATCTCCTCGATCGCCGGGTCCTCCAGGAGGACGGCGGACAGGTGGTGGAAGGCGGCGGTGACCCGCGAGTCGGGCAGCAGGGCGGCGGCCTGCTCGGCGGCGCTGCCCTCCTCCGGCTTCAGCGCGTAGGCGCCCTTCTTGTCGAAGCCGAGCGGGTTGACGCAGTCGACGACGAGCTTGCCGGCCAGTTCCTCGCGCAGGGACTCCAACGTCTTGGCGTGCCCGTCCCAGGGCACCGCGACGATCACGATGTCGCTGCGGCGCGCGGTCTCGGCGTTGTCGGCGCCCTCCACGCCGTGGCCGAGTTCCTCGGCGGTGGCCTGCGCGCGGTCGGCGGCCCGCGAGCCGATGATCACCTTCTGGCCGGCCTTGGCGAAGCGGTACGCGAGGCCCTTGCCCTGCGGCCCGGTGCCTCCGAGCACGCCGACGACGAGCCCGGAGACATCGGGAAGGTCCCAGGGGTCCTTGGCCGGGGCCTTGGCGGGCGCCGCGCCGGGAGTCTCGGGCGTGCCGGGGGGCGTCTGTGCACTGTCGGTAGAGGTCATGGGCTGACTTTACGTGCGCGGTCGTGGAAGGGGCGGGCCGGGCCGGGGGCGGTCACAGGAGGGTGGTGACGGGGATCCGGCGGAACGTGATCGTCTCGTACGCGCTGAAGTCGCCCGTCTCGTAGAGCAGCCCGACCGTGTGCTCGTCGACGCGGACGAGGTCGGAGTACGCGGCGGGCAGCCCGTCGACGGTGTGGGCGACCCGCCAGGTCGTGCCGTGGTCGGTGCTGGCCCGCACGGTCATCAGGGCGCGGAAGCCGGGGTCGGCAGGACCGGAGTGGAGGAGCAGGTCGGGGACGCTCGGATCGGGGTCGCTCAGCTGGAGGAGGCTGCCCTCGACGACCGGGCCGACGAGGCCCGCCTGCGGCCGGAACGGCTTGATCAGGCTCGCGCCGCCGTCGGCGGAGTACGCGTCGGCGCGGGTGCCGGGGGCCGGGGAGTCGTTGCGGGTGTTGAAGTAGACGCGCCCGTCGGGGAGTTCGGCGGCGGTGGTCTCGTTGGCGTTGATGTAGCCGTCGGTGTTGTCGTCGACGTAGCCGATCCTCCAGGTCCCGCCACGGTCGTCGCTGAGCAGGCAGTGGCCGCCGTTGTACTTGCCCTCCGTGCCGTTGTCGGTGCCCGTCGGCGGGAGGGAGTGGTTGGCGGGGACGACGACGCGGCCGGAACGCAGCTGGATCGCGTGCCCGGGGGTGGTGGCGTACCAGCGCCACTCCCGCCTCTTGGTGTCCTCGGTGATCTCCCGGGGGCTCGACCAGGTCTCCCCCTCGTCGTCGCTGTGCCGCACCCAGACCCGCCGCCCGTCGGCGGCGCTCACGGTGCCCCGGCGGATGGCGTCCTCGGTGGCGGACGCGGCGTTCCGGACGTGGACGAGCAGGACGCGGCCGGTGTCCAGCACCACGGGGGCGGGGTTGCCCGCGAGGCCGTCCCCGTTCTCCGCGGCGACCCGCAGCGGGCCCCAGCTGCGGCCGCCGTCCGTCGACCGCCTCACCACGATGTCGATGTTCCCGAAGTCCTCCCGCCCGCCGACCCTCCCCTCGCAGAAGGCGAGCAGAGCGCCGGACGCCGTCCGCACGACCGCCGGGATCCGAAAGCCGGCGTAGCCTTCGCGGCCGCCTCGGAAGGGGGTGCTGGATTCGGGGGTGGTGGATTCGGGGGTGGTGGATTCGGGGGTGGTGGTGTCGGCCGTGGGGGGCATGGGGGGGCTCCTTGGGGTTTGCGGGATGTGGGTGCGGGGCTGACTCGCCGTGCGTGCCCGGCTCGGGCGAATTCGCGGTGAACACCGGGTCACGAGTGGCCGGTTGCGGCAGGATGCTGGCGCATGGATGCCATACGGGTCGCGTTGTTGCGCGAGGTGCTCGCCGGGACCGAGTGGCTGGGGGCGACACGGCGGTTCGCGGGGACACTGCGGCGGTCCGTGGAGTCGTACGGGGGCGGACTGCTCCTCGTCGGCACCGCCGAGTACGAGCCGTGGCACCTCGCGGCGCACCTGGTGGACGAGGCGGCCTGGTCGGGGACCCCGGAGCTGTCCCCCACGCTCGTACGGCATGCCGCGCGCCCCTCCGATCCGGCGCACCTCGCGGTCGGGCTGGGCCGGCTGTCGCGGGCCCACCGCGGCGAGACCCTGCTCGTGGTGGCGCCGTCCGCGCCGGGGGTCGGTCTGCTGGAGCGGGTCGACGACGCGCGGCGGGCCGGGGCGACGGTCCTCGCGCTGGACGCCGGGCACCGGGAGCTGGACGCGATCGCCCACGAGGCGCTGGTGGCGCCGGACGAGCGGGAGGTCGACCTCGACACCGTGCAGCACCTGGTCAGCGCGGCGGCCGGGGAGAACATGGTGCCCCGGCGGAGGGGACGGGGCGGGTTGCGTGACCGCCTGTCCCGACTGGCGGACCATCTGACGTCCCCACCGCCGGCCCGGTGGTGACGGGTTGTGCCCGCCCGCCCGACCACCCACCCACCCACCCGAGTAGCCCACGTGAGCTGCCTACGGCGGACGGGTCGCCGCTGCGGGCGGCCGGGGTGCCTGAAAAACTGGTTGCTCCAGGCGGTGGCGGGGCTGAGCGAGCATGGGACGGCGTGATTGAAGTGCTCTCCCGGCTGAAGCCGGGAGATTCCTGCCTACCTTGCGGTGGCGGGCTTGACGCCGCGGGGGCGCCTGACGACTGCCCTTCCGGCAGCCGGGACGAGCGCGTGGCCCATCCGGTACAGGTGCAAGACGTTCCGTGCGGCGTTGTGGTCGGCGTTGCCGGACCATCCGCAGCCTTCGTTCTTGCATACGAACGCGGCCTGGGACTCCCGGCTGCCCGGTGTGGTGAAGCCGCACATCGAGCAGCGCCGGGAGGTGCCGGGGGCGGGAACCTTGTGCAGGGCACCGCCGTGGCGGGCGGCCTTGTACGTCAGCATCGTCACGGTGCGTCCCCATGCCTCTTGGCTGATGGAGCGGTTGAGGCCGGACTTCTGGGCGACGTTCTTCCCCGGGTTCTCGATGGTGCCTCTGACACTCTTGACCATGTTCGGGATGTCCAGTTTTTCCACCACGATCACGCCGTAGGTGCGGGCGAGGCGGGTGGTGGTCTGGTGCTGCCAGTCACTCGCCCTGCGCTTGGCTGTCGCGCGGAGGCTTGCGATCTGGTCATAGGTCCGCTTCAGCCGGTTGGAGGTCTTCCGGCCCGGCTTGCGGAAGCTCTTGCGGTGCGCGGCCCGCTTTTCCAGGCGGAGAAGCTTGGCCTTCTCGTCGAGGTTGAGCCACTTGTCCCGGTCGGCTGTGCCGTCCGGGAGGCGGGCGGGGCGGCCGTGGTCCTGGTGGTGGCCGTCGGACAGGGCCAGGGGGATGGTGACTCCGGCGTCGATGCCGACCTCGGGACCGGTGTGCGGCTCGGGCACGGTGACGAGGGTCTGGACACGGAAGGCGATGTGCCAGCCGAGTGCGTCCCTGACCAGCCGGGCGCCAGTGATCTTGTTGTCGGTGCCGGGGGCCTTGCCGATGGGGAGGTCTTTGGTCCAGCGGAAGCGGACACGGCCGACCTTGGGGATGTTGGCCATGCCCCAGCGGCGGTGCACGCGCTTGATCTGCAGGTCGCGGCCCTGCGGGACGTCCACGCTCATCACCGTGCGGAAGCGGGCCTTGAAGTTCGGCGCTTCGGCCCGGCCGTCCCAGCAGTTCTTCCATGCCTGGAAGTACGTCTTCAACACCGCCTGGGCGGCCTGGGCGGGAAGGGCCGCAAGCCAGTCGATGTCCTTGCGGGCCTGGCGGATCGCGGCGTCCGCCGCGGCAAGCGTGCGCTTGTCCTTCGGCAGCATCGTCCACCAGTCGTGCAGGAGGTTCCACGTCGCACGGGCGGCGTGCGCCTGGGCATCGACGAGCCGGACCTGCGCAGGGGCCAGCGCCAGCCGGGCGCGGTGCCCGAACTGCCGCTTCTCCTGTGCACGTTCCGTACCCACGCGATCACGATATCATTCGGCCTATGTCACCGCGCTGGAATCCAAATCCCGACGTACGCATGGGCCGACACGTTGTCTACAACCTTCATGTCCATTTGGTCTTCGTCACCAAGTACCGGCGCAGGGCCATGACCGGCGAGATGCTGACACGCTGCGAAGAGATCATGCGAGAGGTCTGCGAGGACTTCGAGGCCGAACTGAAACAGTTCAACGGCGAAGAGGACCACGTCCACCTGCTCGTGCACTACCCGCCCAAAGTCCAGCTCTCCAAGCTGGTCAACTCCCTCAAGGGCGTCTCCTCCCGCTACCTGCGCAAGGAGTACGACGCTCACGTCCGCCGCTACCTGTGGGGCGGCCACTTCTGGTCCGGCTCCTACTTCGCCGGAAGCTGCGGCGGAGCGCCGTTGGCCGTCGTACGCCAGTACATCGAAAACCAGCAGCGCCCCGTGTGACCTGGCCGAGGCCAATGGTGCAGTTCCGTACCTCAAGCCGAGGTCAGAGCAGCATTGAGATGCGCTTCACCCCCGTAAACGAGTGAGCACTGCGCAAGATCAAAGGTAGACCCCAAGACAACGAGCGCGCCTCTGCCGATGCCTCGACCACGCGTTCACCAGCGGCCGCTCCCCCGCCCTCCGGCGTGGCCGCGCGGCTCGTCTCGTTGTTGCCGGATCTCGCTCCCTGGCGGGTGTCCGTGGACTTCCGCCGGATGTGGGTGGCCGGGCTGATCACCAACTTCGGGAGCTTCCTGACCTTCGTCGCGCTGCCCGTGCAGATGAAGGAGCTGACAGGGTCGGTCGCGGCGGTCGGCGCCATCGGGGCCGTCGAACTCGTACCGCTCATCGTGTTCGGGCTCTACGGCGGGGCCCTCGCGGACGCCCTCGACAAGCGGGCCCTGATCCTGTGGACCGAGGTCGGGCAGGGGCTGCTGTGCGCGGCGCTCCTCGTGAACGCGTTGCTGCCCGAGCCGCTCGTGTGGCCCCTGTACCTCGTCGCCGCCCTCTCCTCCGCGCTCGTCGCGGTGCAACGGCCGGCCCTCGACTCCATCGTCCCCCGGATCGTCCCGCACGAGCATCTGCCGGCCGCCGCCTCCCTCAACTCGCTGCGGTGGACCGTCGGCGGCGTCGCGGCGCCGGCCCTCGCCGGCGTGGTCGTCGCGTACGCCGGGCTCGGCTGGGCGTACGCGGCGGATCTCGCGACGTTCGTGGTCTCCGTCGCGCTGGCCGTGGGGCTGGCACCCTCCCCGGCCTCGCGCGAGGCCGCGAAGCCGTCGTGGCGGTCGATCGCGGAGGGCGCGCGGTACGCGTGGAGCCGGAAGGAGCTGCTCGGTACGTACGCCGTCGATCTCGCCGCCATGTTCCTGGCGATGCCGTTGGCCGTACTGCCGTTCCTCGCGGACGAGTTGGACGCGGAGTGGTCGCTGGGGCTGATGTACGCGGCGCTGCCCACGGGGGCGCTGCTGGTGACGTTGACGAGTGGGTGGACGTCGCGGGTGCATCGGCACGGGCGGATGGTGGTGCTCGCCGCGGCGCTGTGGGGACTGTCCGTGGTGGCGGCGGGACTGGTGCGTGAGGTGTGGCTGGTGCTGGCGTGCCTGGTGCTGGGCGGGGGGTTCGACATGATCAGCGGGATCTTCCGGGCGGCCATGTGGAACCAGACCATCCCCGACGAGTTGCGGGGGCGGCTCGCCGGGATCGAGCTGCTGTCGTACTCCGTGGGGCCCCAGCTGGGGCAGGTGCGGGCGGGGCGGGCGCTTGCCCACCCGCCCCGCCCTTGACTCCCCGGTCGCACGTACGGGTCTCCCGTGGGGCGCCCCCGCCGTCGGCGGCTTTCGGGTCACGGAGTCGCCCCGCCCCGCACCGACCGGCACTCCCCAGTCGCACGTGCGGGTCTCCCCTGGGGGGCCCGCGCCGTCGGCGGCTGCGGGTCACGGACTCGCCCCGCCCCGCACCGCCCGGCACTCCCCAGTCACACGTGCGGCTCTCCCCTGGGGGCCCGCGCCGTCGGCGGCTTTCGGGTTGTGGGGGCCTCACGGGGTCCACGTGTTCGGGCCTCCGCCTCGCCATTCGATCAGGGCGGACTGGGCCACGTATGTCTCGTCGGCGTCCTCGATGCCCGCCCGGCGGAGGAACTCGCCGATGTCGCGGAGGTCGTACGCGCGGCCCAGGATCTCGCCGTCCACGCGTACGCGGCGGCCCCCGTCCTCGTCGGGCGGGTACACGACCACGGGCATCGCAGAAGCCATACCGTCAGCCTCGCCCAAGCCGCTGCGGATCGCACCCCCACCCACACGGGCACATCTCCGTCCCGGGCACCGGAGCGGCGGGGGCGCCCGCCCCGAGCAACACCACCCGCCCCGAACAACACCCCCCGCCCAGGCTCACCCGCCCCGTCCCCCCGGGACCGCGACCCGCCCGGCGCTCAGCCCTGGTGGTCGTCCTGGCCTTTCGGGGCGTCGTGCCAGCGGGGGTCGTTCTCCCATTCCGCGTTGCGGTCGCGGGCCGTCTCCATCGCGCGGGTCGCCTCCTCGCGGCTGGCGTACGGGCCCATGCGGTCCTTGCCGGGGCAGTCCGGGCCCTCCTCCACCTTCTTGTGCTCCAGGCAGTAGAACCACTCGCCGGGCTTGCCGGCCGCGCGGCGTTTGAACAGGGGCATGGCCTGAGTTCCCTTCACCAGTCGTCACCGACATGGTCCCCCACCACCGCTGGTTAAACTCGCTGGCATGTCTGGCCAGTCGCTGCTCGCACCGGGGAAGCTCTCCCCCGCCCGCTCCGTCCCGGGGCACATCCGCCGCCCCGAGTACGTGGGCAGGCCCTCCCCCACCCCGTACACCGGACCCGAGGTGCAGACGCCCGAGACGATCGAGGCGATGCGGATCGCCGGGCGGATCGCGGCCCGGGCGATGGCCGAGGCCGCCCAGCACATCGCCCCCGGCGTCACCACCGACGAGCTGGACCGCGTCGCCCACGAGTACATGTGCGACCACGGGGCCTACCCCTCCACGCTCGGCTACCGCGGCTTCCCCAAGTCGCTGTGCACCTCCGTCAACGAGGTCATCTGCCACGGCATCCCCGACTCGACCGTGCTGCGCGACGGCGACATCGTCAACCTCGACGTGACGGCGTACATCGGCGGCGTCCACGGCGACAACAACGCCACGTACCTCGTGGGTGACGTCGACGAGGAGTCGAAGCTGCTCGTCGAGCGGACCCGCGAGTCCCTCACCCGCGCCATCAAGGCCGTCAAGCCGGGGCGGCAGATCAACATCATCGGGCGGGTCATCGAGTCGTACGCCAAGCGGTTCGGGTACGGGGTCGTGCGCGACTTCACAGGGCACGGGATCAACTCGTCGTTCCACTCCGGGCTGATCATCCCGCACTACGACTCGCCGCACGCGACGACCGTGATGCAGCCCGGAATGACCTTCACGATCGAGCCGATGCTCACCCTAGGGTCGTACGACTACGACATGTGGGACGACGGGTGGACGGTCGTGACCAAGGACCGCAAGCGCACCGCCCAGTTCGAGCACACGCTGGTCGTCACGGAGACAGGGGCGGACATCCTCACCCTCCCGTGACACCCGGTCCGCCCGCGGCCCCAGCCGCCCCGTGCCGCCCCACCCGCCACCCCACCCGCCTTCGGCCCTCCCGGCCGGCAGGCGGGTTTCTCATCTCGTCCTCGTTCCATGTGGGAGTCGTGACGATCCGGGGTAACGTTTTTACCGACAGGGAGTCGGGAACCTGTTGACTTAGGTAAGCCTAACCATCGAAACTGAGCGCAGCTTCTCGTCTCCCCCAGGCATCGGAGGCCTTTATGAACGCGTCGGTCACCTCGGACACGGCGTTCTCCACGCTCATCCGCACCGCGTCGCACGAGCAGCACGCCGAGGCGGAGACCACGACGTTCATCGGCGACATGCTCGGCGGCAAACTCGGCGTCGAGGCGTACGCGCGGTACACCGAGCAGCTGTGGTTCGTGTACGAGGCGCTGGAGAGCGGCGCGCGGGCGCTGGTCGACGACCCGGTCGCCGGGCCGTTCATCCAGCCGGAGCTGATGCGGCTGGCCGCGCTGGAGCGGGACCTGGAGCACCTGCGCGGCCCCCGCTGGCGTTCGACGCTCTCGGCGCTGCCGGCGACGGAGGCGTACGCGGCGCGGGTCGCCGCGTGCGCGCGGAGCTGGCCCGGCGGCTATGTGGCCCACCACTACACGCGCTATCTCGGTGATCTCTCCGGCGGGCAGATCATCCGGGACCGCGCCGAGAAGACGTGGGGCTTCGAGCGGAAGGGCGACGGCGTCCGCTTCTACGTGTTCGAGGACATCGCCAATCCGGCCGCCTTCAAGCGGGGGTACCGCGAGCTGCTGGACCGGGTGCGGGCGGACGATCTGGAGAAACAGCGGATCGTGAGCGAGTGCAAGCGAGCGTTCGCCCTGAACACGGCGGTGTTCCTGGCGCTGGGCGAGGAGTTCCCCCTGTCCGCGTGAGGGCGCGGCGGAAGGCCGAGGAGGCCCCCGCGGTCGGGACGGACCGGGGGCCGCACCCCCGCCTCACCGTTCCAGGAACACCCTTCCGCCGACCTCCACCCAGCCGTGCGGCTGCGGGGCCGTCAGGAGCTGGGAGCCCGCGCCCTGGGTGATGTTCAGGGCGCGGCCCAGCTGGGCGGTGAGCTGGAGGGCCGCGGCTCCGGTGGCCTCGTCCTCGTCGATGCCGTCGTCGCGGCCGGGGAAGGCGCGGGCGCGGATCCGGCCGGCGGCCTCGTCCTCCCAGGCCCAGGCGTAGATCCACTCACCGGGCGGCGGGACCGCGAGGTCGTCGATCTCGGCGGCGGTGCCGTACTGGCGGAAGGTGCGGGGCGGGGCCCACTCCGGCAGGGCCTCGATCCAGCTGAACTCGCCGTCCAGCCGGGCGCCGACGACACCGGCCGGGGTGACCAGTTCGGGTACGTCGAGGAGCCAGGCCGTGCCGACGCAGGGGTACCCGGCGAACGGCAGGCGCAGCGTGGGGGTGTAGATGTCGATGACTCCGCGCTCGGGGTCGTCCACGAACACGGTCTCGCTGAAGCCGAGTTTGGCGGCGAACGCCTGACGGTCGGCGCGGTCGGGCATCACGGAGCCCTCGCGGACAACACCCAGTTCGTTGCCGTATCCGCCGCCGGGCCCGCAGAACACCCGCAGCACATCGAAGTCGGTCACATGCGGAATTGAAGCACCCCCGGGGCCGTCCAGTCGCTTCCGCGCGCTTGCCGGCCCGCGGCCGCGCACCGGTGATGCCTTGATCACACCGAAACGGGGTTCTTGACCACGGAATGGGAAACTTGACCGCCCCTTGACCGAACGATGGGCCCTGTTTTTGGCCTCCGTGATCGGGTCGTGCTCGTACGGGCAGCGGGGCGCGGGCTTCACTGGAGGCACGGAAATTGGTGAGGTAAGCCTCAGATAACTTGGGGCAGCCTCACCTTATCTGTGTGTCCCCCGTGTCCTTCCTTGGAGCCGAAATGCGCCCCCTCAGACTGTCCTTCGTCACCGCCGCCACGACCGTCGCGGCCCTGACCGCCGTCACGGGCTGCACCGAGAAGAGCAGCGCGGGCGCGGACGGGGTCATCTCGGTGACCGCGACCGACACCAAGTGCGAGGTGTCGAAGAAGGAGTTCCCGGCGGGGCACGTCGAGCTGGCCATCGAGAACAAGGGCTCGAAGGTCACCGAGGTCTACCTCCTCTTCCCGGACGACCGTGTCGTCACCGAGCGCGAGAACATCGGCCCCGGCACCAAGCAGAAGGTCACCGCCGAGGTGAAGGCGGGCGACTACCGGATCGCCTGCAAGCCCGGCATGAAGGGCGACGGCATACGGCAGGACGTCACCGCGACCGGTTCCGGCAAGGTGGCGAAGCGCGACCCGCGGCTGGACGAGGCCGTGGCCTCGTACCGCAAGTACGTGCAGACGCAGGCCAACGAGACGATCCCGCTGGTGAAGGTGTTCGCCGAAGCCGTCAAGGACGGCGACGTCGAGGCGGCGAAGAAGGCGTACGCGCCCTCCCGCATCGGCTGGGAGCGCACCGAGCCGGTCGCCGAGTCCTTCGGTGACATCGACCCGAAGGTCGACGTCCGCGAGGACGGTCTGGAGGAGGGCCAGGACCCGGAGAAGGACTGGACCGGCTGGCACCGTCTGGAGCGCTCGCTGTGGAAGGACGGAAAGCTCACCGACCGTGACTCCGAGCTGGCCGACCAGCTGGTGAAGGACCTGGTGGACTGGCAGAAGCGGGTCGGCAAGGCGGAGATCACCCCGACGTCCATGGCCAACGGTGCCAAGGAGCTCCTCGACGAGGTCGCCACCGGCAAGGTCACCGGCGAGGAGGAGCGCTACTCGCACACCGACCTCGTCGACTTCAAGGCGAACGTCGAGGGCGCCGAGGAGTCGTACAAGCTGCTGAAGGCCGTCGCCGCCGAGAACGACCCGGAGCTGACCAAGGAGCTCGACAAGCAGTTCACGGCGCTGAACACGCTGCTCGACAAGTACCGCGCGGACAAGACGGGTTACGACTTCGTCTCCTACGACAAGGTCGGCGAGGCCGAGCAGAACAAGCTGTCGGACGCGGTGAACGCGCTGGCGGAGCCGCTCTCGCAGCTCGCCGCGGCGGTCGTGAAGTAGGCGACGGAAGAGAGTCGGCAGTCATGACGGACACCACCGAGAACACCACCGACGCCGCCGGCGGCACCAACGGCGCGACCAGCGGCGACACCGCCTCGGCGGGCACCGCCTCGGCGGGCACCGCCTCGAACGGCACCGCGGGGGCCGGCACCCCGGCCGGTGACGGCTCGCGGGCGCCGTCACGGCGTGCGCTGATCGGCTGGGGCGGTGCCGGGCTCGCGCTCGGCGCCGCCGTCGCCGGGGGCGCCGTGGCCGTGGCCCGGCCCGGCGAGGACACCGGGGAGACGGTGGCCGCGGCCGGCGGTCCCATCGCCTTCCACGGCACCCACCAGGCCGGTATCGCGACGCCGGTGCAGGACCGGCTGCACTTCGCCGCGTTCGACGTGGAGACGGACGACCGCGAGGCGTTCGTGGCGATGCTGAAGGACTGGACGGAGGCCGCGCGCCGGATGACCGCCGGGAAGGCGGTCGGCGACGGCGCGTACGGAGGTCTCGCGGAGGCGCCGCCGGACGACACCGGGGAGGCGCTGGGGCTCAAGCCGTCCCGGCTGACGCTCACGATCGGTTTCGGGCCCTCGCTGTTCGAGCGGTTCGGGCTGGCGAAGCAGCGGCCCGAGGCGCTGGTGGACCTGCCGCAGTTCGCCGGCGACAACCTGGACCGGGCCCGCAGCGGCGGCGACCTGTGCGTCCAGGCGTGCGCGGACGATCCGCAGGTCGCGGTGCACGCCATCCGCAACCTCGCCCGCATCGGCTTCGGCAAGGTGTCGGTGCGCTGGTCCCAGCTCGGCTTCGGCAAGACCTCGTCGACCACGCCGGAGGCGCAGACCCCCCGCAACCTCATGGGGTTCAAGGACGGCACCCGCAACATCGCGGGCACGGAGACCGCCCGGCTGAAGAAGCACGTGTGGGTGGACGAGAAGGACGGGCCCGCCTGGATGGCCGGCGGCTCGTACCTGGTGGCCCGACGCATCCGGATGCACATCGAGCCCTGGGACCGGACCTCGTTGCAGGAGCAGGAGGACATCTTCGGCCGCGACAAGGGCGAGGGCGCGCCCGTCGGCAAGGCGAAGGAGCGGGACAAGCCGTTCCTGAAGGCGATGAAGCCCGACGCGCACGTACGGCTCGCGCACCCCGACTCCAACGACGGGGCGACGATCCTGCGCCGCGGCTACTCGTTCACCGACGGCTCCGACGGCCTGGGCCGGCTGGACGCGGGGCTGTTCTTCCTCGCCTACCAGCGGGACGTGCGCAAGGGGTTCATCCCGATCCAGCGCAACCTGGCCACGGACGCGCTCAACGAGTACATCCAGCACGTGGGTTCGGCGGTCTTCGCCGTCCCGCCGGGCGTCCGGGACGCGGACGACTGGTGGGGCCGGGCGCTGTTCTCCTCGACGACGGAGGGCTGACACCGTGTTCGCGAACTATCTGATCGGGCTCCGCGAGGGCCTGGAGGCCAGTCTCGTCGTCTGCATCCTCATCGCCTACCTGGTGAAGACGGAACGCCGGGACGCCCTGCGGCCCATCTGGATCGGTGTCGGGGCCGCCGTCGCTCTCGCCCTGGGCTTCGGCTGCGTCCTCGAGTTCGGCTCGCAGGAGATGACGTTCGAGGCGCAGGAGGCGCTCGGCGGCTCACTGTCCATCATCGCGGTGGGCCTGGTGACGTGGATGGTCTTCTGGATGCGGCGCACGGCCCGGCACCTGCGGTCGGAGCTGCACGGAAAGCTCGACTCGGCCCTGCGGTTGGGCACGGGCGCACTGGTGGCGACCGCGTTCCTGGCGGTGGGCCGGGAGGGCCTGGAGACCTCGCTGTTCGTGTGGACGTCCGTCCGGGCGTCCGGCGACGGCACGGAGGGCCCGCTGATCGGTGTGCTGCTGGGCCTCGCGAGCGCGGTCGTCCTCGGCTGGCTGTTCTACCGGGGTGCTCTGCGCATCAACCTGTCCAAGTTCTTCACGTGGACCGGCGGCATGCTGGTCGTGGTCGCGGCCGGCGTCCTCGCGTACGGCTTCCACGACCTCCAGGAGGCGGACTTCCTCCCCGGGCTCACGGACAAGGCGTTCGACATCACGGGGACGATCCCGCCGGACAGCTGGTACGGCACCCTGCTGAAGGGCGTGTTCAACTTCCAGGCCGACCCGACGGTCCTCCAAGTCACGGTCTGGGTCCTGTATCTGGTCCCGACGCTCGCGCTGTTCCTCGCCCCGGTAGGGTTCGCCTCCGGGAAGGGGAAGGTGAAGGTTCCTGATGAGCAGGGTTCGCGGGGTTCCGAGCACACGAAGGCTTCGTGAGGTTCGTCCGGTTCGTACGCGCGAGGGGCGGCGCGGGCTTCGGCGTCACGGCCAGGGAGCGCTGCTGACCGCGGCGGTGGCCGTGCTGTCGCTGACGGCGAGCGGGTGCGTGGTGGTCCGCGGCGATCTGGAGATCGTGCCCTCGTCGACCCGGGGCGAGGCGGCCCGGGCGCTGGAGGACTTCACCACCGCGTACAACGACGCGGACAAGGAGTACGACCAGTCCCGGGACGCCTCGCGGGTGACCGGTGCGCTCGCCGACATCGACGGCGGCAAGCTCCGCTCGGGCGCGAAGATCAACCCGAGCGGCAACCCCGACCATGTGCCGCTGAAGCTGAGCGACGTGAAGTACACGATCCCCGAGAAGGCGGCCTGGCCCCGCTGGTTCGTGGTCGACGCGGCCGCCAACAAGGGCCGCGACAGCGACCGTTGGCTTTTCGTGTTCACCCGCGACGGTCTGGACGACGTGTGGGAGGTGTCCTTCCTCACGATCATGCCCGCCTCCGACGTCCCGCAGTTCAAGAAGGACGAGGACGGCCACGCGCAGGTGGTGTCCGCCGACGACCCCCAGTTGTCGGTGGCCCCGGCGGAGCTGCCCGAGAAGTACGTGACGTATCTGAAGGAGGACAGCGCCCTCTTCGCCGACGGCCCGTACACCTCCGAGGAGCGCGCGAAGCGCCAGAAGAACGCGCAACGGCCGGGCATCGTGCGGCAGTACGTCGACGAGCCCCTCACGAACGGCGACTACGCGCCGGTCGGGCTGCGCACCACGGACGGCGGTGCGCTGGTCTTCTTCACGACCCGCCACTACGAGAAGCAGACGGCCGCGCAGGGCGTGGACATCCCCGTGAACGACGCGGCTGTCCGGGCGCTGATGACGGGCGAGCCGCGGCAGTCGCTGACGCTGGAGTTCGTGTCCAACCAGGCGGTCCTGGACCCGGCGCGGACGGCCTCCGACGAGCAGGTGAGGTTCCTCGGCCAGGTGGGCGGCCTCACGTCCGCGAAGGGCGAGTGACGGCGGCCCGTTCCCTGGGGCGGGTGACGCCGGGGTTCAGCCGTGCTGCGGCCAGGCCGTGTCCGGTTCCCCGGCCGCGTGGCGGGCGCATTCGTCGGTGAGGATCTCCAGCAGGCTCAGCGGGTCGGGCAGCGGATGCTCCGGGCCGCGCACCCAGTGGACGGCGAGGTCACCGGGGAGCCGGGCGGGCGGTACGAGGACGTAGGAGCCCCGGCAGTGCCAGCGCAGGCCGGGATGCTCGTCCATGGTCTCCGGGTGGCAGTCCAGCTCGCAGGGCCACCACTCGTCCTCGTCCTCGGGGGTGCCCCGGGTGTGGGTGAAGAAGAGGAGCCGTCCGTCCTCCGCCTCGGACTCCGACTCCGCGACGGGCCCCACCTCCACACCGGCGGCGAGCAGCCGCTCCAGGGCCTGCCGGCCGGCGGAGAGCGGCACGTCGAGCACGTCGTGGACCATGCCGGTGGCGGTGATGAAGTTGGCCTCCGGCTGGTGCCGGGCCCATCGCTCCACCTGGGAGCGGTCGGTGGTGGACTGCGTCTGCCAGGCGAAGGACACCGGGTGGCGGGCGGGCGTCGGACAGCCGACGCGGTCGCAGGAGCACCGGTAGCCCGAGGGGTACGCGGCGGGCGCGAGCGGGAGTCCGGCGGCGGCGGCTGCGAGCAGCAGCGCCTCACGGCCGGCGGCGTCGGGGGTCTCGTCGAGCGGGCGGCCTGCGCGTCGGCCCCGCAGCCACTCGGAGATCCTGCCCTGCCGACCGGACCGGCCGCCGAACGTCGCGCTCATCTATCCCCTCGCCTCGCTGTGGTGCGGACAGCATGCCTCATCGTCCCACCATCCTGCGTCGCAGGGGACCGGAGCGCCCATCCGGGGTAGGTGGGGCGAAGCCGGAGCGCGGACAGGGATGGTGTGCTATTCCGTGATTTGCCTGGACTTACGGCCCGCCGCGAGGCTCGGTCCGGTCGGTTTGGTCACACCGGTGCGGAGAGTTGACGGCGTCAGCGGGGGGCGAGGCCGTACAGGGCGTATTCGACCAGGGCGTCCGTGTAGTCGTACGAGATGGGGCCCGTGTGCTGGAGCCAGCGCTGGGCGAGCGGGGAGACGAAGAGTTCCAGGGCGATGCGCGGGTCGATGTCGGGGCGCACGGCACCCTGCTCCTGGGCCGCGCGCAGGCGCTTCACATACAGCTGGAGCTGGGGTTCGAGGAGCTTGGCGACGAATTCGGTGCCGAGCTGCCGGTTGACGACACCCTCGGCGGCCAGGGCGCGCGAGGGGACCTCGAACCTGGGGTCGAGCAGTTCGTCGACGGTGGCGCGCAGCACGGCCTTGAGGTCGGCCTCCAGGTCCCCGGTGTCGGGGATCTCGTACTGGGCCTGCTCCCCGAGGACCTCGGGCCGGGCCGCCGCCTGGGCCGCCTGGGCGCTCAGGTCGAGGAACGCCTCCAGCAGGACGTCCGCCTTGGACGACCACCAGCGGTAGATCGTCTGCTTGCCGACGCCGGCGCGGGCGGCGATGCCCTCGATGGTCGTCTTCTGGTAGCCGACCTCGCCGACGAGGGCGAGGGCGGCGTCGTAGATGGCGCGGCGGGACTTCTCGCTGCGGCGGGTGGAGTCAGGGGCGGTCTTGTTGGCCATGGCTCGAACTTATCAGGTTGACAAGACGGTGCGTCTCGCCGGACAGTGGAGCAGTCGACAAGCGAGACGGAACGTATCGTCACGCGTTTGCCCGATGAGGAGAAGGAGACCGTCATGACTCGTGGTGGAGCAGGAAACATGCTGGGAGTGGGTGGCGCCCGCCGGAACCTGGGCCGCGAGGCCCTGCGGGGCGCAGGGCGGGGTGGCCGGGTCGGCGGCGGCGTCGACCCGCAGAGCCAGAAGCGGGAACTGCTGCGGAAGCTCCAGGAGAAGCGCGCGGAGGAGGGCACCGGGGCGCCGGAGGCGTCGGAAGCGGACGGCGAGGCGTCGTGAACCCGCGTGAACCCGTGCGGCTCCGCCCCGCCGCGGCTCATGGGCCGGGGCGGGGCGCCGCGCGGGTTCCGGGGCCGCGGTCGGCCGGGGTCGGGCGCAGGGTCGGCCGGGATCAGGCGAGCGGTCGGCGGGAGTCAGAAGAGCGGTCGGCGGGAGTCAGACGAAGGTCGGCGGGAGTCAGACGAGGGTCGGCGGGGATCAGGCGAGCGGTCGGCGGGAGTCGGACGAGGGGCGGCGGGAGTCGGACGAGGGGCGGCGGGAGTCGGACGAGGGGCGGCGGGAGTCGGACGAGGGGGCGGTCGGACAGGTCCAGTACGCCGACCGTCTCGCCGTCGCTCGTCTCGCCGGTGAGCTGGAAGCCGAGGCGGCGGTAGAAGAGTTCGGGGCCGTCGGGGCCCGGATGCCAGGTGACGTGGAGGCGGGTGCCGCCCCGGCGGCGGATCTCGGCGGCGACGGACTCCACGGCGAACCGGCCGTACCCCCGGCCCTGTTCACCGGCGCCGATGTTGAGACGCCACAGGCCGGAGCGGATGTCCGTGCCGCTGCCGTCGCCCTTCCAGTCGATGTCGAGGAAGGCCATGAGGAATCCGACCGCCCGGTCACCGTCCCGGATGAGGCGGGGCCAGGCGACGTCGGGATGGACGTACGCCTCCGCGAGGGACTTCACGACCGGCGCCACCAGGTGCTCCTGGTCGGGGCGGACGCGAAGGGCCAGTGCGGCCTCGATGGTGGCCGGGGTGATCTCTTCCAGGTGGAGCGCTGTCGTCGACATGATCACGACTCAGCCCGAGGCACCCCTGGCGCCGCAACCGATTTTGACGGTCACAACGGCGGGGGCCAGGCGTCTCCCCAGTCGGCGTCGCGGGCCGCCTTGTAGAGCGGGCCGTGGCGTTTGGTGACGGTGGTCCGGCCGAGGGCGGGAACGGGGCCGACGTCGGTACCGGTGGGGGCCGGGGTCTCGGTTGCGCAGAGGTCGAGGAGGACCTGGCCCTTGCGGATCTGGGGCTTGCGCACGACCCGGGAGGCGGCCGGGGCCGGGGCGAAGCGGGTCGCGGCGACGTAGCTGAACTTCTCGTCCTCGTACGCCAGGGAGCCGCCCTTGACCTGACGGTGCAGGGAGGAGCGGCTGACTCGGGCCGCGAAGTGGCACCAGTCCTCGCCGGGGACGATCGGGCAGGCCGCGCTGTGCGGGCAGGGGGCGGCGACGTGGAACCCGGCGGCGACCAGGCGGTCGCGGGCGTCGATGACACGGGCGTAGCCGTCGGGGGTGCCGGGCTCGATGACCACGACGGCCTGCGCGGCGCTCGCGGCGGCGTCGACCACGGCGGTCCGGTCGGCGTCGGTGAGCTCGCCGAGGACGTAGGAGATGGTGACGAGATCAGTGCTCTCGATGGTGAGCGCCGCTCCGATACGAGAGCGCTGCCACTCGGTGGGCTTGAGGTCCGGGTGGGCGGCAGCGATCTCCCGGCCGAGCGCGAGCGCGGGTTCCGCCCAGTCGAGCACCGTCACCGGGCGCCCGCCCGTCCAGGTCGCGTTCACGGCCCAGGTCGCCGCGCCCGTCCCCCCGCCGACGTCCACATGGCTGCCGGGTTCCCAGTCGGGCACGGCCCGCGCGAACGCCTCCAGCGCCGCGCACACCGCCTCGAACGTGGCCGGCATCCGGTACGCCGCGTACGCCACCGCGTCCGACCGGTCCCGCAGCACGGGCGCGTCGGTGGGCGTCCGCCCCCGGTAGTTCACGATCAGCCGCTCCACCGCCTGCGCGGCCGCCTTCGGCGGAAGCCCGTCGAGCAGATGGGCGAGAGCGGTCCGGAGGGTGTCGGACGGGGAGAGAGGGGCGTTCACGAAGGAAGTCTAAGAGAGCCGGGAGTCGCGCCAGCACGGAAGCCCGGCCCCTCGCGCGGCACGGCCCGCTGCGGCGCGGGCTCGTCCCAGCCCCGCCGGGCCGGGCCCGTCGGGCCGACCCTGCTCACATCCCCCGCACCGCACGCGCCACCCGGGTCCCCGCCGCCGCGCGGGCCTCGTTCAGCGGGCTGCCCCGGCGTGGGTGGACCGCGTTGGTCAGGAGGACGAGGAACGTGTCCGTGGCCTGGTCGAGGACGAGGGACGTGCCGGTGAAGCCGGTGTGGCCGGCGGCTCCGCGGCCCGCCAGTTCGCCCATGAACCAGGGCTGGTCGAGCGCGAACCCGAGCCCCGGTGGCGTCAGCATCAGCTCCACGAAGTCGGGGCCGAGGATGCGGGCGGGGCCGTAGGAGCCGCCGGCCAGCAGGGTGCGGCAGAACACCGCGAGGTCCCGGGCCGTGGAGAAGAGTCCCGCGTGCCCGGCGACTCCGCCGAGCGCCCACGCGTTCTCGTCGTGGACCTCGCCCCGCAGCATCCCCCGCTCGGCCTTGCCCCAGGGCCGGCGCTGGTCCTCCGTCGCCGCCGCGCCGGGGCAGGGCCCGAAGGCCGTGGCCGTCATGCCCAGGGGTCGGGTGATGCCGGCGTGGATCAGATCGTCCAGGCCCCGGCCCGTGAGGCGTTCGAGGACGTGCTGGAGGAGCAGGAGGTTGAGGTCGGAGTAGAGGTGGACCATGCCCGGCGCCGTCATCGGCTCCTCGCGCCGCAGCATCGCCAGCCGCGCCTCGGCGGACCCGCAGTCGTACAGCGGGAGTTCGGGCCGCAGCCCCGAGGTGTGGGTGAGGAGGTGGCGGACGGTGAGGCCGTGCGCGGCGGCGCCGGAGAAGTCGGGGAGGTACGCGGCGACCTTCGCGTCGATGCCGAGGGTGCCGCGCTCCAGCTGCTGGACCGCCGCCACGGCGGTGAACAGCTTGGTGAGGGAGGCCAGGTCGAAGGGGGTGTCGGGGGTCGCCGGGACGCGGGAACCGGGCGGCGGTTCCACCCCGCTGTCGGTGCGTTCGTCGTAGGACTCGTAGCGGACCGCCCAGCCGGCCGCCTCCTCGACGGCGACGACGGGACCGCGACCGGCGAGGACGACGGCGGCGGGCGCCCGGGGCCGGTCGCCTTCCGTCAGCGCGCGCACCTCGCGGACGAGATGGCGCAGTTCCTCGGGGTCGAGTCCGGCCCGTTCCGGGGTGTCCGTGCGCAGTCTCGGCGCGCTCAGCTGTCCTCCCCCTTCCTCTCGGTTCCGCTCGGGAGGGGCCTACCCCCATCCGCTGCCTTCGTACGCTTGTTCCAAGGACGGCACAGTGCCACGAAGCAGGTCGCCGCCACCAGTGTCGCGGTGAGTTGGACGACGGCCATGGGGACGGCGGTTTCCTCACCGGCGACGCCGACCAGGGGGGACGCTATCGCGCCGATCAGGAAGGACGAGGTACCCAGCAGTGCCGACGCCGAACCCGCCGCGTGCCGCACCCGCATGAGGGCGAGCGCCTGGGTGTTGGGGAGGGTGACACCCATCGCGGACATCAGAACGAACAGCGCCGCGGCGACCGGGACCAGACCGACCTCGCCGAAGGCGCCCAGCGACATCAGCAGCAGGGCGGTCGCGGCGAGCGTGATGACGGTGAGGCCGACCGCGAACACCTTGTCGAGGCTCACCCGGCCGACGAGGAGCTTGCCGTTGATCTGGCCGACGATGACGAGGCCGACCGAGTTGACGCCGAACAGGATGCTGAACGTCTGCGGGGAGGCGCCGTAGATCTCCTGGATCACGAACGGGGAGGCGCTGATGTAGGCGAAGAGCGCGGCGAACGCGAAGCCGCCGGCGAGGACGTAGCCCATGAAGACGCGGTCGGCGAGCAGGCCGCGCATGGCGTGCAGGGTCTCGCCGACGCCGCCGCCGTGGCGCTCGGCGGGGGCGAGTGTCTCGGGGAGGCGCGCCCAGACGACCGCGAGGAGGGCGGCGCCGATGACGGTGAGGACGACGAAGACGCCCCGCCAGTCGGTGACGCGGAGGATCTGGCCGCCGACGAGGGGCGCGACGACCGGGGCCACGCCGGAGATCAGCATCAGGGTGGAGAAGAAGCGGGCCATGGCGTCGCCGTCGTACAGGTCGCGTACGACGGCCCGGGCGATCACGATCCCGGCGGAGCCGGCGAGGCCCTGCACCAGGCGGAAGGCGATGAGGGTCTCGACGGTCGGGGCGAGAGCACACAGCGCGGTGGCCAGGATGTAGACGGCGAGGCCGAGCAGGAGGGGGCGCCTGCGGCCCCAGCGGTCGCTCATCGGGCCGATCAGCAGCTGCCCGAGGGCCATGCCGGCGAGGCAGGCGGTGAGGGTGAGCTGGACGGTGGCGGCGGGGGCGTGCAGGGAGTTGGTGACCTCCGGCAAGGCCGGGAGGTACATGTCCATCGCCAGAGGCGGGGTGGCGGTGAGCCCGCCGAGGATGAGGGTGACGAGGAGCCCGGTGCGGCGCAGGGCGGCGGGGGTGGCCTTCGCCGGGCCGGGGTGCGGCGTCGGCGTCGAGGGGGCGGGGGCCGACGGTGGGCGTTCGGCGGCCCGCCGCGCCGGTGCCGGGTCGGGCCGGGTCCCCTCCTGCCCCGTCAGGTCGGCGCCCGGCGACGGGTGACCGGCCGCCTCCACCGTTTGCGGCGCGGCCGCCTGCGGATTCGGCTCGGCGGCCGCCGAGCCCGGTATGTGCCCCTCGGGCATGTGCCCCTCCCTGTCTGTTCGGTCCGCCACCTATGCTCTCAGCTCGTACGACGTGGGCGGGGTCACCACCGCGCCCCGGGGCCCGAGGACAGGGGTGGCGATGGCGCAGGACGGACGGGTGCGGTGGGGGATTCTGGCGACCGGAGGGATCGCCGCGAGCTTCACGGCCGATCTCGTCGATCTGCCGGACGCCGAGGTCGTGGCGGTCGCGTCACGCAGCGAGCAGTCCGCGAAGGCGTTCGCCGAACGGTTCGGGATACCTCGGGCGTACGGCGAGTGGCGCGCGCTCGCCGAGGACGAGGACGTCGACGTGGTGTACGTCGCCACGCCGCACTCGGCGCACCGGGTCGCCGCCGGGATGTGTCTGGAGGCGGGCCGGGGTGTGCTGTGCGAGAAGCCGTTCACGCTGAACGTACGGGAGGCCGAGGAACTGGTCGCGCTGGCGCGGGGGCGCGGGCGGTTCCTGATGGAGGCCATGTGGATGTACTGCAATCCGCTGGTCCGGCGGCTCGCGGAGATGGTGCGGGACGGCGCGATCGGTGATGTGCGGACCGTGCAGGCGGACTTCGGGCTGGCGGGGCCGTTCCCGCCGTCGCACCGGCTGCGGGACCCGGCGCAGGGCGGGGGCGCGCTGCTGGACCTCGGGGTGTACCCGATCTCGTTCGCGCAGCTGCTGCTCGGGGAGCCCTCGGACGTCACGGGGAGAGCGGTGCTCTCGGACGAGGGCGTCGATCTCCAGACCGGAGCACTGCTCTCCTGGGAGAGCGGTGCCATCGCTTCGGTGCACTGCTCCATCGTCGGCGGTACGGCCACGTCGGCGTCGGTCACCGGCTCGCAGGGCCGTATCGACATCCCGAACGGCTTCTTCTTCCCGGACCACTTCGTGCTGCACCGCGACGGGCGTGAGCCGCAGACCTTCGCCGCGGACCCGGCCGACGGACCCCGCAACAGCTTCCGGCACGAGGCCACCGAGGTGATGCGGGCGCTGCGCGCGGGCGAGACCGAGTCCCCGCTGGTCCCGCTGGACGGCACCCTCGCCGTGATGCGGACGCTCGACGCGATCCGGGAGCGCGTCGGCGTCCGCTACCCCGGCGAGGACGGCCTGCGGGACGGCGACCTGGTGGCTACACCGGCGTGAGGCCGGGGTTGCCCGCCTCCATGGCGAACGAGGCGACCGTGGTGAGGCCCGCGTCCGGCGTGGTCACGTACGGCAGGGCGTGGAAGTCGGCGCGGGCCTGCGTCCGGCCGAGGGAGACCGTCAGATAGCCGCGACGGCCGTTGTAGAACCGCATGTGCGGGTTGGCGGTCATGTAGGTGTCCCAGTTGGCGGGCTTGTCGGAGCCGTTGCCGCCGCTGCTGACGGAGGTGGCGACGAGTTCCGCGCCGACGGTGCGCGAGGAGCGGTCGTCGAAGTCGCGCTTGATGTCGAAGGCGTAGCCGACGTGGACGTCGCCGGTGAGGACCATCAGGTTCTCGATGCCGGCGTCCTCCGCGCCGGCGAGGAGGCGTTCGCGGGAGGCCCGGTAGCCGTCCCAGGAGTCCATCGACACCTTGTAGGTCTCGCCGACGGCGTTGCGGCGCTGGGAGAAGACGACCTGCTGGGGGACGACGTTCCAGATCGCGTCGGAGTCGGCCCAGCCGTCCAGCAGCCACTGCTCCTGCTCGTCGCCCGTGATGGAGCGCGCCGGGTCGGCGGACTCCGGGCCGGGTATCTGCCAGCCGTCGCCCTGGGCCTGGTTGTCGCGGTACTGGCGGGTGTCGAGGATGTCGAACTGGGCGAGGCGGCCCCAGGAGAAGCGGCGGTAGAGCCGCATGTCGGGGCCGTCGGGCCGCTGCCGACGGCGCAGCGGCTGGTTCTCCCAGTAGGCGCGGTAGGCGGCGGCGCGGCGCAGCAGGAACTCCTCGGGCGGGCTGTCGTGCTCGTCGTTGTCGCCGGCGTAGTTGTTCTCGGTCTCGTGGTCGTCCCAGGTGACGACGAAGGGGTGCGCGCGGTGGGCGGCCTGGAGGTCGGGGTCGGTCTTGTAGAGGGCGTACCGCAGCCGGTAGTCCTCCAGGGTGACGGTCTCGTGGTTGAAGTGGGCGGGCAGGACGCGGTCGGTGTAGTTGCGGGCGCCGCCGACGGCGTTCACGGCGTACTCGTAGAGGTAGTCCCCGAGGTGGAGGACGACATCGATGTCCTCGTTCGCGAGGTGCCGGTAGGCGGTGTAGTAGCCCTGGTCGTACCGCTGGCAGGAGACGGCCGCGAAGGAGAGCCCCGAGGCGCCGGACAGATGGCCGCGACCGGGGGCGGTGCGGGTGCGGCCGGTGTCGCTGATCCAGGAGCCGACGCGGAAGCGGTAGTGGAACTCGCGGCCCGGGTCGAGGTAGGGGACCTCGACGTGGACGGTGTGGTGGAACTCGGGGTGGGCGAGGGTGGCACCGCGTCTGACGACGCGTCGGAAGTCCTCGTCGCGGGCGATCTCCCAGCGGACGACGACGCGTTCGGCGGGCAGACCGCCGTCGGGCTCGTACGGCTTGGGGGCGAGCCGGGTCCACAGGAGCACGGAGGTGGGCAGCGGGTCGCCGGATGCCACGCCGAGGGTGAAGGGGTTCTCAGTGATGTGGCGCGGGTCCAGTTCGGCGGCGGCCGCGGCGCCCGCCGTCGGGAGGTTGGTGGCGAGGGCCAGCGCGGCGGCGGCGCCGGTGAGGGTGAGAAAGCGACGGCGGTCGAAGTGCCGTGCCGCGGAACGCAGTTCGGCCGAATGGGACGAGTGCGGTTGGGTCGCCCCGTGGGCTGCGTGGGTCATCTGGCCTTCTCCTGAAGGTAGTTGTCCATGAGCATTGGAGTGGCCAGGTTCGACGATCTTCTGTCCCGTACACAACAGCCAGGTGGCGGACGCATGAGTTCCATATGTCCGGCCCCCTCCTGCCCGGTCCGCCGCGCCGCCTCCCCTACGCTGCGGGCCCATGAGGACCGAGGAAACGAAGATCGCGATCGTGACGGGTGCGGGCTCCGGTATCGGGCGCGCCGTGGCCCTGGAGCTGCTCGGCGCCGGATGGTCGGTGGCGCTCGCGGGGCGGCGGGAGGAGAAGCTCCTCGAGACGGCGGGCGGGGCGCGGGAGGCCCTGTGCGTCCCCACGGACGTGTCACGGCCGGAGGAGGTGGCGACCCTCTACTCCGCCGTGCGGGAGCGGTTCGGCCGGCTGGACCTGCTGTTCAACAACGCGGGGACGTTCGGGCCGGGCGGGGTGCCGGTGGAGGAGCTGGACTACGCGGCCTGGCGGCATGTGGTGGACACCAACCTCAACGGGGCGTTCCTGTGCGCGCAGGCGGCGTACCGGCAGATGAAGGAGCAGGACCCGCGGGGCGGCCGGATCATCAACAACGGCTCCGTCTCGGCACACACGCCCCGTCCGCACTCGGTGGCCTACACGACGACCAAGCACGCGCTGACGGGCCTGACCAAGTCGCTGTCGCTCGACGGCCGGCCGTACAAAATCGCGGTCGGGCAGATCGACATCGGCAACGCGGCGACCGACATGACCGAGCGGATGAGCCGCGGGGTTCCGCAGGCGAACGGGCAGCTCATGGCCGAACCCGTGATGGATGTCGCCGATGTGGCCCGCACGGTGCGGCACATGGCGGAGCTGCCTTTGGAGGCGAATGTGCAGTTCGCGACGGTGATGGCGACGACGATGCCGTACGTGGGGCGCGGCTGAGCCCTGCCGGCCACTGGTCCAGGACTCAACCTGCACAAACGGAAGCTGCCACTCCGGGCCATTCGAGCACGTGGGAGTCATATGCTCATCACTCCTCCACCGGAGCTTCACATCTTGGCTTCACAGTTGGAGGAGACGGCTTCCATCACCACACCGAGGGGGGATGGGGCAGCCGTCCCGCGCTCCGGAAGGGGGCGGACCTCGCGTGGGA
>NZ_OLMK01000106.1 GCF_900290235.1 Streptomyces sp. MA5143a | reverse complement strand
GCCGCCGCCGCTCAGCCGATCGCGGCCACCGCCCAGCGGCATCTGCTGCTGAACATGACCGCCAACGGATCGCTCGGCGCCGAGGGGGACGACCTCCTCGTCGTCCGGCGCGGGGAGGGCCCGTACGTCGACGACACGGACGGCAGGCGCTACATCGACGGCCTGTCGGGGTTGTACTGCTGCCAGCTCGGCTACTCCTACGGCCCCGAGTTCGCCGAGGCCGCCGAACGGCAACTGCGCGAGCTGTGCTACAGCCCGCTGTGGACCGGATCCGCGCACCCGACGGCGATCGAACTCGCCGAGCGGCTGTCCCGGATCGCCCCCGTCGACATCGAGCACACCTTCTTCTCGAGCGGCGGCGCAGAAGCCGTCGAGACCGCCTGGAAGATCGCCCGCCGCTACCACGCCCTGCGCGGGGAACCGGGCCGGGTCAAGGCGATCGCCCGCCGCGGCGCCTACCACGGGCTGACCGTCGGCACCCTGTCGTTCACCGACGACCCCGGCCTCACCGAGCCGTACGGGCCGCCGGCCATCGACACCCGGTTCGTGTCCAACACCAGCCGCTTCGGCCTCGACCCCCAGTTCGCGGACGACGAGGTGTGGACGGCCTGGCTCCTCGCCGAGGTGGAGGCCACGATCCTGGCCGAGGGCCCGGAGACCGTGGCGATGCTCATCGCCGAACCCGTGCAGAACCGGGGCGGCTGCATCACACCGCCCCGGGGCTACTGGCCCGGACTGCGGGCGCTGGCCGACCGCTACGGGTTCCTGCTAGTCGCCGACGAGGTGATCACGGGATTCGGCCGGCTCGGCGAGTGGTTCGGCGGCGACCGCTACGACGCCCGCCCGGACATGGTCACCGTCGCCAAGGGCATCACCTCCGGATACGCGCCCCTGGGCGCGACCCTCGTCGGCACCAAGGTCACCGACGTCCTCAACCGGCCCGGTGCGGTCCTCAACCACGGCTACACCTTCGCCGGGCATCCGCTGAGCGCTGCCATCGCCCTGCGCAACCTGGAGATCCTGGAGCGGGACCGCGTCCTGGACAACGTCCGCGCCCTCCAGGGCGACCTTGCCCAGCGCATGGCCGCCCTCACGGACCTGCCGATCGTCGGCGACGTCCGCGGCACCGGGTTCTTCTACTCCTGCGAACTCGTCGGCGACCTCGACGACGGCAAATTCAGCGACCTCGCCCGCGCCGGTCTGATCGCCGACCTGATCCCGCGCCGGCTGCGCGAGGCCGGCCTGCTCGCCCGCGTCTACAACCGCTCCGCCCCGCTGGTCCAGATCGCACCCCCGCTGATCAGCGACCGCGCCGTCCTCGACCGTATCGCCGCGATCATCGCGGGCGTCCTGGCCGAGGCGTCGGCCCGCATCTGATCCACGTCATGGAAAGGTTCCCCATGTATTCCATCGGTCCGCTGACCGTCGCTCCCGGCGAGCGCGCCCAGGGTCTGATCCCCGTCGGCACCAGCAGCTACGGCGTGGAGCTCGGCATTCCGCTGATCGTCGTCAACGGCGCCCTCGACGGCCCCGTCCTGTGTGTGGACGCGGGCGTGCACGGCGACGAGTACGACGGGCAGGAGGCCATCCGGCGAGTGCTCGCCGAGCTCGACCCGGCCACCCTGCGCGGCACCGTGGTCGGCATTCCCTGCCTGAACACCCCCGCCTTCGAGGCCGCCGCCCGCGCCAGCGGCATCGACCACCTCAACCTCAACCGCATCTTCCCCGGCGACGCGGAGGGCTCCTACTCGCAGCGGCTGGCCGCCACCTTCGTCGAGCAGGTCGTCCCCGCCGTCGACGCCGTGGTCGACCTGCACACCGGTGGCGCCTACGGCGAGATCGCCCCGCTCGTCATCCTCCAGGGCGGCTACGAGGACCTCGCCACCGACCTCGCCCTCGCGGCCGGACACGAACTGGTCTGGAAGGGCGGCAAGTGGGGCGGTACCGTCCGCCACCCCGTCCTGGAGGCCGGCAAGCCCGCCATCACCATCGAGTGCGGCGGCGCCACCTACCGCGAGACCAACGTCGAGCACCACATGAACTCGATCCGCAACATCCTGCGCCGCCTCGGCCTGACCGACGGCGAGCCGGAACTGCGGGACACCTACACCACGGTCTCCGGGACCTTCGCCCGCTCCGCCGCCGGCGGCTTCTTCGTCGCGCACGCCGAGCCGGGGGAGACCTGCAAGGAAGGCGACCTGATCGCCACCATCACCGACCACTACGGCACCACGCTGGAGGAGGTCCGCGCGCCGCAGGAGGGCATCGTGCTCTGGGTGCGCCGCATCCGCACGGTCCGCCCCGGCGACGAGGTCGTCATCTTCGGCGAGGTGCTCGGGGAGATCCGGCCATGACCAACGAACTGCAGTTGACCGAGCTCCTCATCGACGGCAAGCAGGTCCCCGCCGCCGACGGCCGCTCCTTCACCGTCCTCGACCCGTCGAACGGCACGGCGATCGCCCAGGTGGCGCTGGGCGGCAAAGCGGACGTGGACCAGGCGGTGGCCGCCGCCCGCACGGCCTTCACCTCCCCCGAGTGGGCCGGGATGCGGGCCGCCGACCGCGGCCGGATCCTGTACCGGATCGCGGAGGCCATCCGCTACCAGGGCGAACGGCTGGCCCGCCTGGAGAGCCAGGACGTCGGCAAGCCGCTCCGCCAGGCCAGGAACGATGTCGAGGCGGCGGCCCGCTACTTCGAGTTCTACGCGGGCGTCGCCGACAAGCTCGGCGGCTCGACGGTCCCCCTCGGGCCCGGTCTGCTCGACTACACCGTGCGCGAACCGATCGGCGTCTCCGGCCAGATCATCCCGTTCAACTACCCGCTCCAGAACACCGCGCGGGGCTCCGCCCCCGCCCTGGCCGCGGGCTGCACAGTGGTGCTCAAGCCGTCTCCGGAAGCGCCGCTCACCCCGCTGGAGATCGGCAGGATCGCCCTGGAGTGCGGTCTCCCGCCGGGCGTGCTGAACGTGGTCCCCGGTGACGGCGAGACCGGCGCGGCCCTCGCCGGGCACCCGGACATCAACCAGGTCACCTTCACCGGCTCGGTGCCGACCGGCATCAAGGTCGCCCAGGCCGCCGCCGCCAACGTGGTGCCCTCCGTCACCGAACTGGGCGGCAAGTCCCCGGTCGTCGTCTTCGCCGACGCCGACTTCGACGCGGCCCTCGGCGCCGTCGCCGCCTCCGCGTTCGGCAACGCCGGGCAGACCTGCTCGGCCGGCACCCGGCTGCTGCTCCAGCGCGGCGCCGAGGAGTTCCTCGACAAGCTCGTCGCGCACGCCGACTCCCTCAGCGTCGGCCCCGGACTCAGCGATCCGGACGTCGGCCCCCTCGTCGCCGCACGGCAGCGGGACCGGGTCCTCGGCTACCTGGAACTGGCGCGCGAGGAGGGCGCGGTGGCACGGGCCGGCGGCGGCGCCCCCACCGAGCCCGAGCTGGCCGACGGCTACTACGTCCGGCCGACCGTCCTGACCGGACTGGACAACCAGGCCCGGTGCGCCCGCGAGGAGATCTTCGGCCCCGTCGTCACCGTCATCGAGTTCGACGACGCGGCCGAGGCCCTGGAGATCGCCAACGACAGCCCGTACGGCCTCGCCTCCTACGTCTGGACCCGCGACATCGACAAGGCGATGCGCCTCGCCGAGGGCATCCGGGCCGGCCAGGTCTACGTCAACGCCACCGGTGTCGGCACGGGCGTCGAGCTGCCCTTCGGCGGCTACAAGCACAGCGGCTGGGGCCGGGAGAAGGGCCTCGAAGGCCTCTCCAGCTACCTGCAGACCAAGAACGTCTGCATCGGGTTCGGGAACCGGTCATGAGATACCGCTCGCTCGGAGAGCGCGGCCCGGCAGTGTCGGTGGTCGGCGTGGGCGGCAACAACATCGGCAGCCGCCTCGACGAGGACGGCACCAAGGCCGTCGTCCACGCCGCCCTCGACGCCGGGATCACCCTGTTCGACACCGCCGACATGTACGGCGGGTCCGGCGAGCGGGGTGGCCTCCGAGGCGACGGCGAACGGCTGCTCGGTGCCGCGCTCAAGGGCAGCCGCGACGACGTGGTCCTGGCCACCAAGTTCGGGATGGAGATGGACCGGGACGCCGACCTGTACGGCCCCCGCGGGGCCCGCGCCTACATCCGGTACGCGGTGGAGGCGTCACTGCGTCGGCTCGGCACCGACCGCATCGACCTGTACCAGTACCACGAACCGGACGGCATCACGCCGCTGGAGGAGACGGTGGCCGCGCTCCAGGAGCTGGTCGACGAGGGCAAGATCCGGTACATCGGCTGCTCCAACCTCCCGGCCGAGCAGCTCACGGACGCCTTCGTGTCCACCCAGGCGCGCTACCACCTGCTGGACCGCGGTGCCGAACGGGACCTGATCCCTGCCTGCCTCCACCACGGCCTCGGCCTGCTGCCGTACTACCCGCTGGCCAACGGCCTGCTCAGCGGGAAGTACCGGCGCGGCGCGGAGCCCCCGCCCGGCAGCCGCCTGTCCTGGCGCCAGGGCTGGCTCACCGACGCGGCCCTCGACAGGGCCGAGGCCCTCACCGCATACGGCGCCGAACGCGGCCTGACCCTCCTCCAGGTCGCGGTCGGCGCACTGGCGGCCCTGCCCGCCGTCGGCTCCGTCATCTGCGGAGCCATGACACCTCAACAGGTCACCGCGAACGCGGCGGCGGCCGACTGGATACCGAGCCCGGCCGACCTGGCCGCGCTCGACGCGATCGTCGCCCCCGGCGAACGCGTCGTCTGAAGCCCCCACCCACCCCTCTGAAAACCGCGAGAGAGCAAGGCTGGACACCATGCGAGAAATCGTCACCTTCGACGCCTACGCGACCCTGATCAACTTCGAGCTGGCTCCCACGACCCTGAAGGTCCTCGAGGACCGGCTGGACCTGGACAACCTGGATGTCGACGAGTTCCTCGACGACTTCCGCGTCATGCGCTTCCAGGCCGTCCTGGAGGCCTACCGCCCCTACCACGAGATCCTGCACTCCAGCCTGCGCAACGCCATGCGCCTGCACGGCCTGGAGTACCGCGAGTCCGACGGCGACGCCCTGGTCGAGGCCGTCCCCACCTTCGGCCCCTGGCCCGAGGTCCCGGACGCGCTGCGCGCCCTGAAGACGAAGTACGAGATCGCCATCATCTCCAACACCGACGACAACCTGATCGCGCGGAACGTGGAGAACATCGGCGTCGAGTTCGACTACGTCATCACCGCCCAGCAGGCCGGCGCCTACAAGCCCGACCGCCAGACCTTCGAGTACGCCTTCAAGACCATGGGTGTCGAGCCGTCCCAGGTCATCCACACCGCGCAGGGCTGGGAGTACGACCACATCCCGACCCGCGACCTCGGCCTGAAGCGCCGCGTGTGGATCAACCGCTACGGCCGCCCCGGCAGCGCCGACTACCAGCCCTACGACGAGCTGCCCGACATGTCGGGCCTGCCGAAGCTCCTCGGCTGCTGACCTACGGCGCACCGGCGAAACAGAGCGAGAAGACAAGAGGACGCACGCCATGAAGCAGATCCCCTACTGGATGGACACAGCTCCCGCCCTGCCCGACCGTTCCGGGAAGGACCTGCCCGACGAGGCGGACGTGGTGGTGATCGGCGGCGGCCTCACCGGCCTGTCCACCGCCTACCACGCCGCCCGCAAGGGTGCCCGGGTCGTCCTCGTCGAGAAGGACCAGGTCGGTTCGGGCGCCTCCGGGCGCAACGGCAGCCACTGCAACCCCGGCATCACCATCAGCCCGGCCCAGGCCCGCCAGCGCTACGGGCAGGAACGTGCGCGCGAGCTCTACGACGCGTTCCGCGTCGCCGTGGACCTCGTCGAGGAGATCGCGGTCAAGGAGAAGATCGACTGCGACTTCCACCGTGCCGGGCGCCTCGGCTTGGTCTGCAAGCCCAAGCACCTCGAGGGCATGCACGCAAAGCAGCGCGACCTGGCCGAGAACTTCGGCCACGAGACGGTCGTCCTGAGCAAGAGCGAGCTGCGCGCCGAGCTGGGCTCGGACCACTACCACGGGGCCCTGCTCGACCCGCTCGGCGCGGCCCTGCACGTGGGCAAGTTCGTCGTCGGCCTGGCGGACGCCGCCGAGCGTGCCGGCGCCGAGATCCACGAGCGCAACGCCGCCACCGGCCTCACCCGCCTCCCCGGCGGCGGCTTCGTGGTGGAGACCATGCACGGCACCATCCGTGCCAAGCAGGTCATGGCGGCGACGGATGCCTACACCGACCAGTCGATGCCGTGGTTCCGCAAGCGGCTGATCAACGTCGGCAGCTTCATCATCGTCACCGAGCCGCTGGGGGAGGCGCGCGCCAAGGAGCTCATTCCCAACGGCCGCCTGCTGGTCGCCCACAAGAACGTCGGCAACTACATCCGTCTCACGCCGGACAACCGCCTCGCCTTCGGCGGCCGGGCCCGCTTCGCCCCCTCCAACCCGGCCTCCGACGTCAAGAGCGGTGACATCCTCAAGCGGGAGATGACCGAGATCTTCCCGCAGCTGGCAGGGGTGAGGATCGACTATGTGTGGGGCGGCATGGTCGGCTTCTCCTGGGACCGCATCCCGCACGCGGGCGAGGTCAACGGCCTGTACTACTCCATGGGTTACTGCGGCCACGGCGTCCAGATGGCCACGTTCATGGGCCGCGCGGTCGCCGAGATGATGGACGGCAATCCCGAGGCCAACCCGATGCGCGGCTTCGGCTTCCCGAAGGTCCCCGTTCCCTTCTACAACGGCACACCCTGGTTCCTGCCGTTCGGCGGCGCCTACTACAAGGCGAAGGACCGCCTGCTCTGAGCAGGCGCCACCGCCCGTGACACCGCGGGGGCCTTGCCGCGGCGACGCGAAAGGCCCCCGCGCTCCCCCTGGACGCCCCCTTGAGAGAAGGCCCGCAGACCCA
>NZ_OLMK01000108.1 GCF_900290235.1 Streptomyces sp. MA5143a | reverse complement strand
GCCTCGACGACATCCGATATCGCGGCGGAGTAGAGATGGGATGTCTTTATAGGCTCGTTCCGGCCCGGCTGTCCAGTCTCTTGCGTAACTCCTGGGAAACGAGCAGTTCAGAGGGCTCCCTGAGGGCAAGAGTGACCCGATGAGCGCAAGATCCATCCCATGAATGTGTCTCGGGCGGCGCTGTGGACGTGCTGGGGCCGGAAGTGAATACATACCATGTCTACGCAGGCTCAGAGTGCGATAAACAGTGGCAAAGTGGGACAATATTGCTACCCTCATGTGCTTTTCATCCCTGCACGCCGGTTGACATGGCGAGGCGACGTGCCCGACCTTCGTGCCTGTTCCCCTGCGTTCCCCCCTCCCCCTCCGCATCAGGGATGTGAGCATGTCGAGTTCGATCAGCAGACGCCGGCTCCTGGCCGGGGCCACCTGGGTGGCCGCGGCAGCCGTAGCCGGAAATGTCCTCGGCGCCGGCGTGGCCCAGGCGGCACCGAGCACCTACACGCCCGACTGGGATTCGGTCGACCAGCACCCGCCGGCCCCCGAGTGGTTCCAGGACGCGAAGTTCGGCATCTACTTCCACTGGGGCGTCTTCAGCGTCCCGGCCTTCGGCAACGAGTGGTACCCGCGCAACATGTACCGGGCCGGCGACTCCGCCAACCAGCACCACATCGCGACCTACGGCCAGCCCTCGGCGTGGCCGTACCACAACTTCATCAACGGGGCTCAGGACCTGGCGGGCAACTTCGTACAGTTCGCGCCGAAGCTGAAGTCCGCCGGCGGGAAGTTCGACCCCGACGAGTGGATACAGCTGTTCGTCGACGCCGGGGCCAAATTCGCCGGCCCGGTCGCCGAGCACCACGACGGCTACTCCATGTGGGACAGCCAGGTCAACGAGTGGAACTCCGTGAAGAAGGGCCCAGGTCTTGACCTGCTGAAGCTGTTCTCCACGGCCATCCGCGCCAAGGGCCTGAAGCTGCTGGTGGCCATGCACCACGCGTACAACTTCACCGGCTTCTACGAAGCCGCCCCCGCACAGACGGACCCCAGCCTCAAAAAGCTCTACGGTCAGTTGGGTTCGACCGCGGAGAACCAGCTCTGGTACGACAAGCTCAAGGAGGTCATCGACCGCGCCCAGCCCGACATCCTGTGGCAGGACTTCAATCTGGACGCCGTCGATGAGCAGCAGCGCCTGAACTTCCTGGCGTATTACTACAACCAGGCCAACAGCTGGGGCCGTGAGGTCGTCGCCACCTACAAGGACGGCATGAACGGCAAGGGCGAGGTCTTCGACTACGAGCGCGGCGGCCCGGCAGACCTCACCACCCCGTACTGGCTGACCGACGACAGCATCTCCAACAGCAGCTGGTGCTACACGCAGGGCATCGGCTACTACAGCATCAAGCAGATGCTGCACTCGTTCATCGACCGGGTGAGCAAGAACGGCAACGTGCTGCTCAACATCGCGCCGATGGCCGACGGCACCATCCCGCAGGCGCAGAAGGACATCCTGCTCGGCATGGGCGACTACCTGAAGCGCTTCGGCGAGTCGATCTACTCGACCCGTGCCTGGACGGTCTACGGCGAGGGCCCCACGAAGATGGGCGGTGGCGCCTTCACCAACCCGACGGCCGGCACGGCGCAGGACATCCGCTTCACCCGCAACAAGGCCGACAACGTCCTGTACGCCACCGTCCTCGGCTGGCCCGGCAGCTCCCTGACCATCAAGACGCTCAGCTCGGACCGCATCAACCTCTCCTCGCTGACCTCGGTGAAGCTGCTTGGCTCCACCGCCGGCACCACCATCGACCTGCCCGCCCCCACGCAGAACTCCTCCGGCCTCACGGTCGCCCTGCCGTCCTCCGCGCCCTACAGCGCCAACGCCTACGTCCTGAAGCTCTCCTTCTCCGGCACCATCCCGGCCGTGGCGCAGCCCACCGGCGCCACCGCCTTCTCGGACGTCAACTACTCCGGCAACTCCGCCCCGTTGGCCCTCGGCGACTACACCGCCGCCGACCTGACCACGGCCGGACTGAGCGCACGCACCATCTCCTCCCTCCGCCTGGGCCCGGGCCTCCAGGTGATCGGGTACTCCGGAGACAACTTCACCGGCACCTCCTGGACGTTCACCGCCAACAACCCCGACCTGAGGAACACCGGCAACAACGACCAGATCACCTCCCTGAGGGTCCAGTTCAACCCGGCGACGTACTTCCGGATCACCAACGTCACCAACGGCCTGGCCCTGGACAGCGGCGGCGATGTCGCCTCCGGGTCGAACCTCAAGCAGTGGACGTGGGACGGCCACAACAACCTCCAGTGGCACGCCGAGCCGATCGCGGGCGGCTACTACCGGCTGGTCAACCGCACCAACGGCATGGTCGCCGACGGCTGGGGCGCCACCTCCGACGGCTCCGCGGCCAGGCAGGCGTCCTGGAGCGGCAGTTCCAACCAGCAGTGGAAGATCACGAACCGGGGCGGCGACCGCTACACCATCGCCAACCGCGCCACCGGCCTGGTCCTCGACGGAGGGGGCAGCGTCTCCTCCGGCTCCGTCACCAAGCAGTGGACGAACGGCAGCAGCACCAACCTCCAGTGGACGTTCACGGCCCTCTGACCGGTCGGACGGCTCCGGCGCAGGAACCCCGGCCGACAGGCGGGGGTCCCCCCGCCGATCGGCGGAGTGACGGCGGGCCGCCGGCACGATGGGATGGGCCATGCCGCGCACACGAGGCGGCCGGAACACGGAAGGTCCCCCCCACACCGCCGACGTGAAGCGGCGGAGGACACCGCCCCCTGAGCGGACGTCCTCCTGACGCCGGCGGGCGCCCCTCCGCCGCCCCCTGGCGGAGGGGCCTTCCCCCGTTCCACGGGCCGACCACGACGGACGGGCCCCCGGCGCACCACGCCGGGGGCCCGCGGCCGTCAGTATCCGGCGTCGGCGCACCGGAGTCGTTCCGGTACGCACCGGCGGCCGGCCCCCGAGGTCAGGGCGTGCCGCCCATCGTGGTGAGCGCGGACCGGTACGCCTGCTTCTTGTTGCCGCCGCGGTCGAACAGCAGCGGGTTCTCGCCGCTGCGCCACGAGTCGCTGTCACGGATGCCCCACACCGTGATACCGGTGCAGCGCGCCACGTTCAGACAGGCCCGGACCGTGTTGGCGTACCCGTTCGCCGGGGCCTGGGCGATGTCCAGCTCGGTGATCTGCACGTCCACCCCGAGAGCGGCGAAGCTCGACAGCGTCGTCTGGAAGCTGCCGGGAGGGCCGCCGGCACCGAAGTGGGACTGGAGACCCACGCAGTCGATGGGCACGCCGCGCGCCTTGAAGTCGCGCACCATGCGGTAGACGCCCTGCGTCTTCGCGGAGTTCCAGTCCTCGATGCTGTAGTCGTTGTAGCAGAGCTTGGCCGACGGATCGGCGGAGCGGGCCGTGCGGAACGCCTCCTCGATGAAGCCGGTGCCCAGCACGTCCCGGAAGACCGAGCTGCGCATCTGGCCGCTGCCGCCGTCGGCGAAGGCCTCGTTGACCACGTCCCAGGAGTGGATGCGGCCCTTGTAGCGGCCCGCCACGGTGTTGATGTGGTTGTTCATCACGCTGCGCAGCGTGTTCGCGTCCCTGATGGCCTTGACCCAGTCGGGCAGCTGGGAGTGCCACACCAGCGTGTGGCCGCGGACCTTCTGGCCCCGGGCCGTGGCGCGGTTCACGATCTGGTCGGCGGAGCCGAAGGTGAACTGGCCGCGGTTGCGCTCGGTCGCGTCCCACTTCATCTCGTTCTCGGGGGTGACCTGGTTGAACTCGCGGTCCAGGATGCCGGTGTACTGGCCGTCACCGAGCCGGCCCGCGGCCACGGCGGTGCCGAAGTACCGTCCGGACTGGGCCGCCTGGGCGCCCAGCGTGCTGGCCCTCGGCGCGTCCGGGGCGCGGTCCGCGCCGTTCGCGATGCCGGGCGTCACCAGGGACACGACGGCTGCCAGGCCCAGGACCGACGCGCGGCGCCGGCCGAGCCGTTTCGACGGGTTCATCGTTCTCCTCGTACGGTCGGATGCGGGTGATGGTGATGCGGGTGCGACCTCAGGGCGTGGACAGCTCGAACCGCGTGACGCGGACCGCGCCGCCCAGCGCCTGCGTGGCGTGGTTGAAGAGGGCGAACCGGTAGCCCATGAAGAAGCGCCAGTCGTTGCCCATCGAGAAGGCGGGACCGAGGCGGGTGAAGGTGACGCCGTCGGTGCTGTAGGAGAAGGTGGCGGGCCGGGGTGCTCCGGGGCGGATGTCGGCGGTGGCCCGCAGCCAGACGCGACCGCCGGGCGCGTTGGCGCCCGCCCGCTCCACACCGGTGCCGGTGGTGTTCCAACTGCCGTCCATCGTCAGCCCGTCCACCATCACCAGCCGGGTCACGCCGCCGTCCCGCTTGAGCCCGATCCACGCGGAGGAGTCCCGCAGCAGCGCGAGTCCGGCCCGGTCGCCGTCCCGCATCGCCGAGTGGTCGAGCTGGACCGTGGCGGTGGAGGTCGGTCCCTGGATACGGTGCGTGAGCGTGTTGCGGGCCCAGTACAGGTCGTTGGTGACCGTCGCCGTCCGCAGAGTGAGACCGTTGTTCACGGACCACTTGGTGTTGTCGGGGTTGTGGTTCCACTCCCACTTCGGCTTGAGGGCCGTCCCGTCGAAGGTGTCCACGCCGATCATCGGGGTGACCTGCCGGGGCGGGGCGGGCACCACCGGGGCGGGATACGAGGCGCCCCACGCGCCGTTCACCAACTGCACCACGGGCCAGCCGTCCGAGGTCCAGGTGATGGGCGCCAGCGCCGGCACCCGGCCGCCCGGGTAGGCGTCCACGAACGCCAGGTAGTACCAGGCGCCGCTCTGCGTCCGCACCAGCCCGCCCTGGTGCGGGACGCCCCCGCCGGGGATCGGCCCACGCAGGTCGAGCAGGACCTGGCGCATGGTGTACGGACCGAAGGGGCCGCTGGACGACTTGAGGATGTACTGGCCGTTCGCGGGGCGGGTCAGGAAGATGTAGTACTGCCCGTTGATCTTGTAGAAGCGGGAGCCCTCCAGGGTGCCGACGCTCGACGGGGTGGTGAACACCTGCTGGTTACGGACCTGGGTGCGCCCGTCGGGGGACAGCTGCGCGACGCTGATCGTGGTGTTGCCGTACGCCACGTACAGGGTGTCGTCGGTGTCGACGAGCAGCCCGGCGTCGTAGTACGGCGTGTTGAGGGTGGTGAGCCTGCTCCAGGGCCCCTCGGCGGCGGTGGCCGTGTAGATGTACGTCCTCGCGAAGTCGATCTGGCCGAGCCAGTAGAAGGTCCCGTTGCTCGGCCGGTGGGCCAGCGACGACGCCCAGATGCCCCGGACGTACCCGCGGCCGCCGTTCAGGTCGTACTTGGCGCCGAAGTCGAGGCTCGGCACCGAGTGGCCGGCGATCTCCCAGTTCACCAGGTCGTACGAGCGCAGGACGGGGGCGCCCGGCGAGTAGTGCATCGTCGAGGCCGAGGCGTAGTACGTGTCGCCGACGCGGATGACGTCGATGTCGGCGAAGTCCTGCCAGACGACGGGGTTGGTGAAGTTCGCCGCGGCGCCGTCCGGCCCCTCGGCGGCGATGCCACGGGCCGCCGCGGTCAGGGGGAGGAAGGCACCCGACGCCAGTCCCGCGGCCGCGGTGAGCGCTCGACGACGGCCCCACTGGTGACGAGGGCATGACATATCCATGTCGGTCTCCTTGTGTGGCCGGGCCGTCGGGGACGGCGGGCGAACCGCCGGCGGCCGGGCGGTGGGGGGGAGTGCTGCCGGAGCGAGGTGCGGGGTGCGGCGAGGTGCGCGTGCGTGGGGGTGCTCTGTCTCTTCTCGCGGTGTGCGGCGATCAGGTCTCGCGGTGTGCGGCGATCGGAGGGTCAATCTCGTTCGCCATCTCGGACACCAGCCGACTCATCGAGCACTTTGGATGATAGGAGGACGATGAACCGAGTCAATACCCCTCGCATGATTCGCCTTTGAACTCGAAATCTTTCGCTTGATCAGGGGCTGGAATCGAGCGGATGGGGCGCGAGATGCGTCGGTCGAGAGGTGTTGACATGTGACGCTGCCTCTCTATGCTCCCGGACTACCATCGGGCGGCCGATGTGGTTCGATCGTGAACAAGCTCGAATCTTGCGCCCGGTCATCTATGTCAGGTGCACGACATTCATCGGTTCGTGACGTGACGCCTCGGCCCCGCTCTCCCCGCACAGCCGTATTCCGAGACAGAGGGAGTCGCATGATCACCAGGACAAAGAACCTCTTACGGCCAGCCATGGTCGCGGTCCTGCTCGTCCTGACCATGGCCGGTACGGCCCTGACCGGCGGCCCCGGCGCGGGCGCCGCGCTCGCGGCCTCCGACCCCGCCGCCGGACCCGCCCGAGAGGCCGCCGGGAGCCCCGGCTGCGGCAAGGCGCCCGGTCTGGCCAGCGGTACCCACACGATCCAGAGCAGCGGCAAGAACCGGAACTTCATTCTGAAGGTCCCGGACGGCTACGACCGCAACCGCGCCTACCGGCTGGTCTTCGGCTTCCACTGGCTGGGCGGCACCTCCAACGACGTCGCCACGGGCCGCACCGTGGAGACCGGCACCTGGGCGTACTACGGACTCCAGCGGCTGGCGAACAACAGCACGATCTTCGTCGCGCCGCAGGGACTCAACAACGGCTGGGCCAACTCGGGCGGCGAGGACATCACCCTCGTCGACGACATGCTCAGGCGGATCGAGGGGGCCCTGTGCGTCGAGACGACACAGCGCTTCGCCCTCGGCTTCAGCTACGGCGGCGCCATGTCGTACTCGATCGCGTGCTCCCGCGCGAACGTCTTCCGCGCGGTCGCCGTCCAGAGCGGCGGCGTCCTCAGCGGATGCAACGGCGGCGGCCAGCGCATCGCCTACCTCGGTGTGCACGGCCTCCGGGACAGCGTCCTGAACATCTCCGGCGGACGGTCGATGCGGGACAGGTTCGTCAGGAACAACGGCTGCGCCGCCCAGAACCCGCCCGAGCCGGCGCAGGGCAGCCTCCAGCACCGGGTCACCACCTACTCGGGATGCGCGGCCGGCTACCCGGTCGCCTGGGCTGCCTTCGACGAGGGCCACATCGCCGCTCCGCAGGACGGACGCGGCGGTGACAGCGGCTCCCGGACCTGGCTGCCGGGCGAGATCTGGAAGTTCTTCACCCAGTTCGGTTAGACCACCACGCCCGGACCCGGGCGGGCCGGCCACGGGGGACCGGCCGACCGTGACCGGCCGGCGCCGGACGCCGTACGAGCGTCCGGCGTCGGCCGCGTTCACGTCCTGGTGCAGGCCGTGCCGTTCAGGCTGAACGCGCCCGGCGAGGCGAAGGCGCCGCTGTAGGCGCCCTGGAAACCGAACGTCTGGCTGCCGCCGGGGGAGATGCTCGCGTTGTGCGCCAGGTTGCTCGCCGTGACGGAACCCGACGACGGGGACACGGACGCGCTCCAGGCTCCGGTGATCTGCTGACCGGAGGGCAGGGTGAAGGCGAGCCGCCAGCCGTCGACGGGTGACGAGCCGGTGTTGGAGACGGTGACGTTCGCGGTGAACCCGCCCTGCCACACGTTCGTGGCGTACGACACCGCGCAGCCGGAACCGCCGCCCGGACCGCCGGGCCCGCCGCCCGTCTCGACGGTGGAGGAGAACGAGTTCACGGACAGGCCCGTGCCGTTCTGCCAGGGCTCGAAGCCGGCCTGAACACTCGTCAGGTACCAGTTGTTCTGCGCCATTCCGCGGGACACGGCCTGCCGGACGAAGTCCATCACGTCGAAGCTCCAACTGCCGATGGCCGACGGGGCGACGAAGGACAGCACGTCGTTGGAGCCGTTGCCGCCCTGCCACACCTGCCAACTGCGTCCGCCCACGGTGGCGGTGCCGACCTGTGAACCGATGGGCTGGATGGGGCCCACCTTGTTGAGCCAGATCATGATCTCGGTCCGGTTCACCCCGTCGGTCCGGGGCGTCGGGTCCAGCCAGATGTCGTACGAGGCGTTGTAGACCGCGTCGCCGACATACCCGTACGAGATGCTGCTCGGCGCGCTCGAGATGCGGGAGAGCTGCGCGGGGAGGTTCGTCCCCGGCGAGCAGTTGGTGTAGTGGCAGCCGTTGAACACGGAAGGGTACGACTTCGGCGCGCCGTTCGTCGGGACGGAGCCGTCGGCCCGGCTGACCCGGAAACCGGAGCCCGTGGTGGTGACGCACTGGGGCGCTTCGGTGCCCCAGCGGTTGTTCTGGACGACGTACCGGCCCTGGATGACGGCCGAGCCGAACTGTTCGCACACCGTGGTGTCGGCCTGGGCCTGCGGTGTGGCGGCGAAGAGCGCCGCGACGGTGACGAGCGCGGTGACGAACGCGCCGAGCGGGCCGCGCGGGACGCGCGGAAGGCATGGTGACGGTCGCATGGGGGTCCTCTTTCGGAGGTACGGCCGGGAAGGTGGGGTCGCGCAGGCGCTCCGGGCATCCCCCGTGATGGGAGCGCTCCCAATTCCTGTTCCGCTGTGGACTGTAGGAGCGCGGCCATGCCCCTGACAACCCTGGTGCAGTGGCGGAGTACGGCGGGTCGTTCCGCGTCACCTGGCCCGCAGCGCGTCGAGCGCGGCGAGGGCCACATGGAGTTCGGTGCGCTCCTCCCCGGATTCGAGGTCCCGGCCGAGGAGCCGCTCGATGGTGCGCAGACGCTGGTACATGGTCTCGCGGGCGAGGCCGCCCCGGCGTGCGGCGGTCGTCTTGTTGCCGGCGGAGTCGAGGTAGTGGCGCAGCGTCGTCAGCAGGTCGGAGCCGTGCTGGGTGTCGTGCTCGATGAGCCGGCCGAGCTGCCGCTCGGTGTACTCCTGGATCCGGGTGTCCTCACGCAGGGCGTACAGCAGGCGCCGCAGACCGATGTCGGACAGCTCGTGGAAGGACCGTCCCTCGGGCAGGGGCAGGCCGCCGGGCGTGGCCTCGGCGACACGGGCCGCCTCCCGGAAGGAACGGGCGGTGTCGGCCAGGTCCATGACCTCGGAACCGACACTCACGACCGGCCGGGGCTCCCCACCGGGCACGGCGCCGCACACCTGCTCGACGACCGGCCGCCAGGGCTGGGCCGGACGCAGCGCCAGCAGGACGCCGACCCGACCGGGGGCCAGCTCGCCGACGAGCCCCGCGACACCGGTCGCGTGCAACCCCTGGAGCAGTCGGGCCTCGGCCTCCTGCCCCTCGCGACCCGCGGGAAGGTCCACGAGGACCGCGACGAAGCGCCCCCGGTCGGCGGGCAGCCCCAGCGCGGCACAGCGGGCGCGGGCGTCCTCCGCCGAGCGGTGGCGGTGTTCGACCAGGTCGCGCAGGGCGTTGCGATGGGCGGTGTGCTCCCAGGGCGTGGGGTGGATGAGCCGGGCCACGGTCAGGGCCATGGCGGTCCGCTCCAGCACGGTGCGGTCCTCCGGCCCGAAGGCCGGACCGCCCGGCCCGGCCGGGAGCATCGCCACCCGCCCCCACCGCTCCCCCTGGTACGTGACGGGGGCCGTGAGCCAGCCCTCCGGTCCCTGGACCACCGTCCCCTCGCCCGTCCCGGTGGCCCGGGAGCGGTGTTCCCAGCCGGTGAGCGCCTCCTCGACGGTGCCCCCGGACGGCTCGCAGATCAGTGCCTGGTGCACCAGGTTCTCCAGGACCACCGTGCGGCCGCTCATCTCCGCCGCCGCACGCACCACGTCCTCCGGCCCGGCCCCGCGCAGGGTGAGAGCGGTGAACGCCTCGTGGACGCGCTGGGTGCGCCGCATCGCGTCCGCCTGGTTGCCGAGCAGCAGGGCGTGCACGACCTGGGTGACCTCCAGGAAGTTGACGTCCCTGGCCAGGGTGACGAGGGGCAGGCCCCGGACACGGCACGCGTCGACCAGCGCGTCCGGCGGGCGGTGGTAGCGGCGCACGAGTTCGATGACCAGCGCCGCGGCCCCGACGTCGGCGAGTTCGTCCACGTACCGGCGCACACCGGCCGCATCCTGCGGCAGCGGCATCCCGGTGGTGAGGACGAGTTCGCCGCCCTTGAGGAAGGACGCGGGATCGGTCAGCTCCGTGATGTGGACCCAGCGGACCGGTCGCTCCAGCCCCGCCTCACCGGTCACGACCAGCGGCTGCCCGGCGGCCAGCACGGGCAGGGCCAGCGCCTCGGCGACGGTGAGCGGACGGGCAGGCCCCTGAGCGGCCGGACGGTTGTCGTTCACGGTGCCTCCAGGGGGTGCCCCGCTCGCACCGGGCCGTGCCCGCGGGGGAGTGCCCGGCCACTGTGACAAGCGTCGCTGACCTGCGCAAGAGAGGTCGCGCAGGCGAACAACCGGCGCCGTGCCGATGGCGCTGACACAACGTCCGGATGTCGCGTCCCGTCCGGACACTTCGCGCGTTGGCGCCGCCCCGGCCCGCCGAGATGCTCGAAGGGCCGCAGCAGACCGAGATCGAGGCCGGGAGACGAACATGACCGCACTGTCGCCGCACCTTCGCCAGGCCACGCCCGTGGTGGCGACCCGGGGCGAGGGCGTCCACCTCTACGGCGAGGACGGCCGCCGCTATCTCGACTTCACCGCCGGCATCGGCGTCACCAGCACCGGGCACTGCCACCCCAAGGTCGTGGCGGCCGCCCAGGAACAGGTGGCCACCCTCGTCCACGGCCAGTACACGACGGTGATGCACCAGCCCCTGCGGCAGCTCGTCGAGAAGCTCGGGGAGGTGCTCCCGACCGGCCTCGACAGCCTCTTCTTCACCAACTCCGGCAGCGAGGCCGTGGAGGCCGCCCTGCGCCTGGCCCGCCAGGCCACCGGTCGGCCCAACGTCATCGTCTGCCACGGCGGTTTCCACGGCCGCACCGTCGCCGCCGCCTCCATGACGACCTCCGGCACCCGCTTCCGGTCCGGGTTCTCCCCACTGATGAGCGGCGTGGTCGTCACCCCCTTCCCGGCGGCCTACCGCTACGGCTGGGACGAGGACGCCGCGACCCGCTTCGCCCTCCAGGAACTGGACTACACGCTCCAGACGATCTCCTCGTCCGCCGACACCGCCGCGATCATCGTCGAGCCGGTCCTCGGCGAGGGCGGCTACGTGCCCGCCACCCGCGCCTTCCTCGAAGGGCTGCGGGAACGCGCCGACCGCCACGGCTTCCTGCTCATCCTCGACGAGGTGCAGACCGGCGTCGGCCGCACCGGCCGCTTCTGGGGCCATGATCACTTCGGCGTCACCCCGGACATCCTCGTCACCGCCAAGGGCCTCGCCAGCGGCTTTCCCCTGTCGGGCATCGCCGCCTCCGAGGCACTGATGGCGAAGGCCTGGCCGGGCTCGCAGGGCGGTACGTACGGCGCCAACGCCGTCGCCTGCGCCGCGGCCTGCGCCACCCTCGACGTCGTCCGCGACGAGCGGCTCGTGGAGAACGCCGAGGCCATGGGCAAGCGGCTGCGCCAGGGCCTGGAGGCCGTCGCCGACCGCACCCCCGGCATCGGCGACGTACGCGGCCTCGGTCTGATGCTGGCCACCGAGTTCGTCACCGAGGACGGCGCCCCCGACCCCGAGACCGCCGCCCGCGTCCAGCGCGCCGCCATCGACGAGGGCCTCCTGCTGCTGCTGTGCGGCGCCTGGAACCAGGTCGTGCGCATGATCCCGGCCCTCGTCATCGACGAGACCGCGGTGGACGAGGGCCTCCAGGCCTGGGCGACGGCCGTGGAAGCAGGCACATCCGGAGCGGCGGAGCGATGACCGACACCACCACGGCCCTGGAGCAGTCGGCGCCGACCACCCCGGCGCTGGACCAGCTGGTCGCGCGGCTCAACGGGACGGCGCCCGGTCTGCGGGTGGAGACGGGAGCCGGCACCACCGGCCCCTACGCCTACGACGCCTCCAACTACCGGGTCCCCCCGCGGGCCGTGGTGTTCCCCCGCAGCGCCGACGACGTCGTCGCGGTGCTGCGGGCCTGCCGGGAGACCGGAATCCCGGTCACCGCGCGCGGCGGCGGCACCAGCATGGCCGGCAACGCCGTCGGCCCCGGCGTGGTCCTGGACTTCTCCCGGCACATGAACCGGATCCTCGACATCGACCCGATCGCGCGCACCGCACGCGTCGAGGCCGGCGTCGTCCTCGACGCGCTGCGCAGCGCCACCGCCCTCCAGGGCCTGACCTTCGGCCCCGACCCGTCCTCGCACAGCCGCTGCACGCTCGGCGGCATGATCGGCAACGACGCGTGCGGCAACCGGTCGGTGCGCCACGGCCGGACCAGCAGCCACATCGAGGCCCTGGAGTTCGTGACGGCCGACGGCGTGCGGGCCGTCGCCGACCACCAGGGCCTGCGCGCGGCGGACCCGGACGACACGGCCGCCGTCCGGCGTGTCGCCCGGCTCCGCGCCGACGTACGCGCCCTGATCGACGCCAACCTGGCGCCGATCCGCACCGAACTGGGCCGCGTCCCGCGCCATGTGTCCGGATACCAGCTCCACCACCTGCTGCCCGAGCACGGCTTCGACATGGCCCGTGCCCTGGTCGGCACCGAAGGCTCCTGTGCGGTCGTCACCGCCGCGACGGTCCGCCTGGTGGCGACCGCACAGGCCTCCACGCTCCTCACCCTCGGCTATGACGACGTGGTCGACGCCGCCGAGGACGTGCCCGAGATCCTGCGCTGGAACCCCACCGCCGTCGAGGGCATGGACGAGGCGATCGTCGCCACCATGCGCGCCCGCCGCGGCCCGGACTCCGTGACCGGACTGCCCGAGGGACGGGCCTGGCTGTACGTCGAACTCGACGGCGACGACCAGGCGACGGTCGACGCCCGCGCCGCCGAACTCCTCGACGCGCTCACCGCCCTCGGCCGGACGACCGGCGGGCGGGTCGTACGGAGCCCGCAGGAGCGGCGCTCGCTGTGGCGGGTCCGCGAGGACGGCGCCGGGCTCGCCGCCCGGCTCGTCGACGGCGGGGAGTCCTGGCCCGGCTGGGAGGACGCGGCCGTCGCCCCGGAGAACCTCGCCGCCTATCTGCGCGACTTCCGCAAGCTGCTGGTCTCCCACCAGCTCACCGGGGTGCTCTACGGCCACTTCGGCGCCGGCTGTGTCCACGTCCGCATCGACTTCGACCTCGCCACCGGCCCCGGCCGGGCCGCCGCGCGCCGCTTCCTCGGCGAGGCAGCGACCCTCGTGGTCTCCCACGGCGGCTCCCTGTCGGGCGAGCACGGCGACGGGCGGGCGCGCGGTGAGCTGCTGGAGGTCATGTACAGCCACCGCATGATCCGGGCGTTCGCCGCGTTCAAGGAGATCTTCGACCCCGAGGGGCTGCTCAACCCCGGTGTCATCGTGGACCCCGCCCCCCTCGACGCCGACCTCGCCCTGCACACCCCGGCCGACGTGGTGCCCGTCGACACCCTCTTCACCTTCCCGCACGACGAGGACGGCTTCGCGGGCGCGGTCCGCCGCTGTGTGGGCGTCGGCCGCTGCCGCAGCGACGCGGGCGGCGTGATGTGCCCCAGCTACCGGGCGACGGGGGAGGAGAGCGACTCCACGCGGGGCCGGGCCCGGCTGCTCCAGGAGATGGTGCGCGGCGGGACCGTCGAGGACGGCTGGCGCTCCACCGAGGTGCGGGACGCCCTCGACCTGTGCCTGTCCTGCAAGGCGTGTTCCAGCGACTGCCCGGTGGGCGTCGACATGGCCACGTACAAGGCGGAGTTCCTGCACCACCACTACAAGGGCAGGCTCAGACCCCGCTCCCACTACTCGCTGGGCTGGCTGCCGCTGACCTCGGCCCTCGCCGGCTACGCCGCCCGCCCCCTGAACGCGTTGCTGCGCGGCCCGGTCGGCAGGCTCCTCGCCCGTCTCGGCGGGGTGACGGTGAAGCGCCGCATCCCGGCCTTCGCCTCCCGGCACGCGCTACGGCAGGCCCTCAGAAGGGCGCGGACCGGCGAACCGGCGAAGACGCTGCTCTTCGTGGACAGCTTCACCCGCGCCTTCCGGCCCGAGGTCGCCGGGGCCGCGAGCCGAGTCCTGGCCGACGCGGGCATCCCCTGCACGGCGGAGGAGGGCCTGTGCTGCGGCCTGACCTGGGTAAGCACCGGCCAGCTGTCCGTCGCCCGCCGCGTCATGGCCCGCACGGTCGCCCGACTCGACAACGGTGACGACCGCCCCGTCGTCGTCGCCGAACCCAGCTGCGCCGCCGCCCTCAAGCGCGACGTGCCCGAACTGCTCGGCACCGACGCCGCCCGACGCGTCGCGGCCCGCGTCCACACCCTCACCGGCGCGCTGACCGAGCTCGCCGAGCCCGGCTGGACGCCACCGGAACTGCCGGAGAACGTCGTCCTGCAGACCCACTGCCACGAGTACGCCACCTTCAAGGGCCACCACCCGCGCGACCTGCTCGGCCGCCTCGGTGTGCGGAACGTCGACGAGGCGGAGGGCTGCTGCGGACTCGCCGGCAACTTCGGCTTCGAGGCCGACCACTACGACACCTCGATGGCCGTCGCCGATCTCGCCCTGAAGCCGCGCCTCGACGCCGTCGACGCCCAGGGACCGGCCGTGGTCGTCGCCGACGGCTTCAGCTGCGCCACCCAGATCGACCATCTCGCCGGTGACCGGGGCGTCCGCGCCCTGCACCTCGCGGAACTGCTCGACCCCGCCGCCGACCAACCTGGAGGAACCCCATGACCGACACACCCACACAGTTGTTCATCGGCGGCGCCTGGGTCGACGCCGCGGACGGCGCCACCATGGCCGTCGACGACCCCGCCACCGGCGAGATCCTCTGCCAGGTCGCCGACGCGGGCCCCAAGGACGCGCAGCGCGCCGAGGACGCGGCCGTCGCCGCGCAGGAGAAGTGGGCCCGTACGGCGCCCCGGGCCCGCAGCGAGATCCTGCGCCGGGCCTACGAGATCATCGTCGAGCGCACCGACGAGCTGGCCCATCTGATGACCGCCGAGATGGGCAAGCCGCTCGCCGAGGCCAGGGGAGAGGTGGCGTACGCCGCCGAGTTCTTCCGCTGGTTCTCCGAGGAGGCCGTCCGGATCGACGGCGGCCACGGCACCCTGCCCGACGGCCGCAACCGGATGCTGCTCTCCCGCCGCCCGGTGGGCCCCTGTCTGCTGATCACCCCGTGGAACTTCCCGCTGGCCATGGGCACCCGCAAGATCGGCCCGGCGATCGCCGCGGGCTGCACGATGGTGCTCAAGCCGGCCCCGCAGACCCCGCTCTCCAGCCTCGCCCTCGCCGCCATCCTCAAGGAGGCCGGGCTGCCCGACGGCGTGCTGAACGTCGTCACCACCTCCCGTGCGGGGGAGGTGTGCGAACCGCTCCTGCGCGGCGGGCGGATTCGCAAGCTGTCCTTCACCGGCTCCACGGGCGTCGGGCGCCTGCTGCTCGCCCAGAGCGCGGACGCGGTGGTGCGCACGTCCATGGAACTGGGCGGCAACGCGCCGTTCATCGTGTTCGAGGACGCGGACCTGGACAAGGCCGTGGACGGCGCGATGGTGGCCAAGATGCGCAACATGGGCGAGGCGTGCACCGCCGCCAACCGCTTCTTCGTGCACACCTCCGTGGTGGAGGAGTTCGGGCGGCGGCTGGCCGAGCGCATGGGCGCGCTCGTCGTGGGACCCGGTACGCGCGACGGTGTCGACGTCGGCCCGCTGATCGACCGCAACGGCCGGGGCAAGGTCGAGGAACTGGTCGCCGACGCGGTCGAGCGCGGTGCCCGGGTGCTGGTCGGCGGCCGTACTCCGGAGGGTCCGGGCTGCTTCTACCCGCCGACCGTGCTGACCGGCGTCGATCCCGACAGCCGTCTGATGGACACCGAGATCTTCGGCCCGGTCGCGGCGATCCTCACCTTCGACGACGAGGCCGAGGTGGTCCGCCGGGCCAACGACACCCCGTGGGGGCTCGTCGGCTATGTCTTCACCGAGGGCCTGGACCGCGCCCTGCGCGTCAGCGAGCGCCTGGAGGTCGGCATGGTCGGCCTCAACACCGGTCTGGTGTCCAACCCGGCGGCGCCCTTCGGCGGCGTCAAGCAGTCGGGGCTCGGCCGCGAGGGTGGCAGGGTCGGCATCGACGAGTTCCTGGAGTACCAGTACCTCGCGGTGCCCGTCGGCTGACAGCGGCGGCGCGGTGCCGTCGGACGACTGCTGCGGCGCCGTGCCCCGTCCGCGCCCGCGCGTGGCTCCTCAGCGCGGGTGGCGGGCGGTGATCTCCGCCGCGGTGTCGGTCACCAGCCGTCCCAGCTCGGGGAGCCGGCCGGCCTCGAAGCGGGAGTCGGGCAGGGAGACCGCCACGGCGGCCAGTGGAACGCCGTCACCGTCGAGGACGGGGGCGGCGATGGCGCAGACACCCTGGAGGTACTGGTTGTGGTTGACGGCGTATCCGCGGTCCTTGACGCGGCGCAGTTCCGCGCGCAGTTCCCCGGGGTCGGTGATGGTCTCCTCGCCGTAGCCCTCGAGGATGCCCGCCGCGAACTCGTCGAGGTCGGACGCGGGCAGATGGGCGAGGACGGCGTGGCCGGCGGCCGTGGCGTGCAGCGGCGAGGCGTCGCCGATGGCGTGGAAGGTGCGCACCGCGTGGTCGCAGTCGACGCGGTCGACGACGACCATGCCCTGGAGCGCGTCGGGCACCGAGAGGTGGATGGTCTCGTTGAGCGCGTCACGGAGCCGGATCATGGGGTCGCGGGCGGCGGCGAACAGGCTGGAGCCCTGGAGCGCGGCCGGTCGTACGGCGAGGACCCGCGCGCCGATCTCCCAGCGCGTGGTGTCCCTGCGGTTGGCCCGCAGCCAGCCGGCCTCGTTGAGGGTCAGCAGGGTGCGCTGCACGGTGGACTTCGGGAGCCCGAAGAGTTTCGTCAACTCCCCGACCGTCACCGGCTGATGCCGGGCGACGGCTTCCAGGATGCGCAGCGACCTGGTGACGCTCTTCATCTCCATCCGGTGCCCCCTCAGGTCGGTGAGGTCGTCCTGTTCATGTCCTGACCCCCTGGGGGTCCACACAAGATCGTGCCGGATTCTAGCATGGCGTTCCACAATATGGCACGCACACTCGTCGGCTGTCCGAGGTTCGGATCGGCGTCGACGGGGGGCGGGAATCCGGTGCCCTCGCGGCGATGGGCAGCGATGGCCCCGACCAGGCCATACCGTGCCGCGGGAACGCGATCGCCCTGCGCCCGGCTCCCCCCGGCCGGGCGCAGGGCGGTGGCTGGGTCAGATGCCCAGGCGGCGCCGTGCGATCTCCGTGGTCGTCTCGCTGACGAGTCGGCCCCACTCGGGGATCCGTTCGGCGTCGTAGCGGGAGTCGGGCATGGAGATGGCCACGGCCGCCAGGGGGGTGCCGTCCTCGTCCAGGACGGGCGCGGCGACGGCGCAGACCCCCGGCCGGAACTGGTTGTGGTTGACCGAGTACCCCTCGGTGCGGATCCGGTCCAGCTCGGCGCGCAGCTCGGCGGGGTCGACCGGGGTCGTGTCGCTGAAGCGCTCCAGGCCGCCCGCGATGAACTCCTCGACGTCCTGCTTGGGGAGGTGGGCGAGCACGGCGCGGCCCACGGCGGTCGCGTGCAGCGGTGACAGGTCGCCGATCGTGTGGAAGGTGCGCACGGCCTGCGCGCAGTCGACGCGGTCGACGACGACCATGCCGTCCAGGGCGTCGGGCACCGACAGGTGGATCGTCTCGTCGACCTGGTCCCGCAGCTGCATCATGGGCTCGCGGGCGGCGGCGAACAGGCTGGAGCCCTGGAGTGCGGCCGGCCGTACGGCGAGGACGCGTGCGCCGATCTCCCAGCGGGTGGTGTCCTTGCGGTTGGCCCGCAGCCAGCCGGCCTCGGCCAGTGTGACCAGGGTGCGCTGCACGGTGGACTTCGGCAGGCCGAAGAGCTTCGTCAACTCCCCCACGGTCACCGGCTGGTGCTGCGCGACGGCTTCCAGGATGCGCAGCGACCTGGTGACGCTCTTCATTTCCATCCGGTTTCCCCCCGTTAATCCACGGAATTTTCTGTGAACACCCTCTTGACTCCCCTCCGTGCCACTGTCATTGTCTGTGCCAGATTCTAGCACAGCGTTCCACAATGTGGCACGGTTCCTCGAGTGAAGGTCCAAGGGGGGAGCCGGAGCGACTCCGAGAAGCGGACGGATGCGAGCCCTGGGTCCCCGGAGGACACAGCCCCCGTCCAAACCCACTCGAAACGAACATCCCTCGCGTCGAGGCCAGCATGCGCCTCGACGGTACGAAAGGAAAGTCCTGTGTCTGCTGCCAGGAAGCGGGTCGCCGTCGTCGGCGTGGGAACGATGGGCAGCCAGGCCGCCTGGCGGCTGGCCGCCCGCGGCGCCGAAGTCGTCGGTTACGACCGGTACGCCCCCGGCCACGACCGCAGCGCCGCCGGCGGTGAGACCCGGATCTTCCGGAGCGCCCACTTCGAGGACTCCCGCTACGTCCCGCTCCTCAAGCACGCCGACACCCTGTGGGAGCAGCTCCAGCAGGAAACCGGCCGCGAACTGCGTCGTCTGACCGGTTGCCTGCTGATGGGGCCGACCGAGCAGCAGCAGATGGCCACCGTCCTGGAGTCCATCGCCGAGCACGGCCTCGACCACGAGGTCCTGGACGCCGAGGCCCTCGCCAAGCGCTTCCCGCAGTACCGGCTGGAGGAGGGCGACGCGGCCGTGCTCGACCGCCGCGCCGGCCTCATCCGCCCCGAGCTGACCATCCAGACCGCCGCCCGCCGCGCCGAGCAGCTGGGCGCCGTCATCCACCGCTACACCACGGTCCGTGAGATCGTCCCCGTCGCGAACGGTGTCGAGATCCGCACCGACGCCGGCAGCGAGCGCTTCGACGCGGCCGTGGTCACTCCGGGCCCCTGGGTCAACGACCTACTGCCCGACCTGCCGTGGGAGGTGGAGGTCCGCCGCCTGATCAGCGCCTGGTTCGTGCCCACCACCGACGCCTGGTTCGGCGAGGAGCGCCCCGCGTTCATCCGCACCGCGCCCACCCACTGCTACGGCCTGCCCTCCCCGGACGGAGTGTCGGTGAAGCTCGGCCTCTCCCAGGCCCTGCACAAGCTCGCGGGCGACCCGAACGAGCTGGACCGGACGGTGCAGCCGGAGGAGCTGGAGATCTTCGCCGAGCTGATCGGCCGCTACCTGCCGGACCTGCACCCCGACCCGACGCGCCTGTCCGTCTTCATGGAGGGCTACACCAAGAGCAGCCGCCCGCTGGTCGGCCCGCTGCCCGGTGCCGAGAACGTCGTCCTGCTCGCCGGCTTCTCCGGCCACGGCTTCAAACTCTCCCCCGCCTTCGGCGACATCGCCGCCGACCTCGCGCTGGACGGCACCTCCGCCCAGCCCATCGATTTCATATCCACCGTCGACCGCGCCGCGGCCTGAGCTCCAACGAGGTAAGCCATGACTCTGACCATCGGTACGCTGCGGGCGGAGCCCGGCCGGAAGACCCGCGGGGTGCTGCCCGCGGACCTCGGCACCACGACGGTCGAGGTACCCCTGATCCTCGTGAACGGGTCCCGCCCCGGCCCCCGGGTCGTCATCACCGGTGGTGTACACGGCGGCGAGTTCATCGGTGTCGACGCCACCACCCGCCTGGCCGGACTGCTGGAACCGGAGGACGTCGCCGGACAGGTGGTGATCTGCCCCGTCTCCAACCCGCCGGCCGTCTACGGCGGCAGGCTCAACATCTCACCCCTGGACGGCGTGAACATCAACCGCGTCTTCCCCGGCGACAAGGACGGCGGCCCCACCGACCGGATGGCGGCCTGGCTGTTCGAGCACCTCCTCGACGGTGCCGACGCCTACATCGACCTGCACAGCGGCGGCATCGACCAGCACCTGCTCGACTTCGTCGGCTACCGCCGCACCGGCGACAGTGAACTCGACGCCAAGAACAGGGCCCTGGCCCACGCGGTCGGGTACGAGCGGGCCATCTTCGGCACCAGCCCCGAGGGCGGCAACAGCCACGCCGCCGCCAACCGCCAGGGCATCCCCGCGATCCTCGTCGAGACCGGCCAGCTCGGCGACCGTGAGTCCGCCACCACGGACAGGCTCCTCGACGCACTCCACCGGATCCTGCACCACCTCGGCGTCATCGAGGCCTCCGAGCGCGTCAAGCCGCCGACTGCCCGGCCCCGTGACTGGATGTGGACCGGCGAGGCTGCCTCCGAGACCACCGGCCTGTGGTACCCGGACGCGGTCACCGGCGACGACGTGACCGAAGGACAGACCATCGGCCGCATCATCGACCCCGTCGACGGCACCGAACACAAGGTCACGGCCAACGCCACCGGAACGATCATCTACGGCATGAACGGACTCACCGTCCGCCCCGGCACCGAACTCGCCGCCATCGCCACACCACACAACTGACCGGTCGGCGGCAACGCCTGCCCGTCGACCGGCCCACGGACCGTGTGTCCGCCCACAGACTCCACCCCCCCCAACCCTCCCCAGCTGGTCCCCCATTGCGCTACTTCCAGGAGATTTGTCATGAGTGATCCCATGATCGGTCGCAGAGCGCTCCTGCGCGGAGCAGGCGGCCTGGCCGCCCTCGCCGCTCTCCCGTCCCTCTCCGCCTGCGGCACCGGCACCAGCCGCGTCTCGTCCGGCAGCGGCAAGGGCGGCGGCAAGACGGTGGTCGTCCGCGACAGCGGCGGTTCCTACGGTGCGGCTCTCCAGAAGGCGATCTACACGCCGTTCACCCAGGAGACCGGCATCCAGGTCAAGGTCCTCAACCTGGACGACGCCCCGCTGCTGGCCCAGATCAAGCAGGGCCGGCCGCAGTGCGACCTCATCAACAACTCGATGATGTCCCACCTCAAGTACTTGGGCCAGAACGCCCTGGAGATGCTGGACCACGACCGGATCAAGAGCGTGAAGAGCGCGAAGATCCCCGAGGCCCAGGTCACCGACCATGCCATCGGCAGCAGCTTCTACGGCCAGTGCATCGCGTATCGCACGGACGCCTTCGGTGGCCGCAAGCCGGAGTCGTGGGCGGACTTCTTCGACACCAAGTCCTTCAAGGGCGGCCGCGCGATGTGTAGCCCCGACGGCGACCTGCCGGAGCTGGAGTTCGCGCTGCTGGCCGACGGTGTCCCGATGGACAAGCTGTACCCGCTCGACGTCGACCGTGCCTTCAAGGTGCTGACCCGACTGCGAGGCGACATCAAGAAGTTCTGGGACAGCGGCCCGCTGCCCGGTGTGCTCCTCAGCCGTCAGGAAGTGACGATGTCCACCGTCTGGGACGGCCGGATCGCCGACCTGGAGAAGCAGGGCGTCCCGGTCACCAGGCAGCTGAACGGCATGCGCCGCCAGTTCCAGGGTTACGCCATCGCCAAGGGCGCGGCGAACGTGGACAACGCCTACAAGCTCATGGACTTCTCCCTGCGTGCGGAGAGCCAGGCCAACCTGGCGAAGGCCTTCCCGTCGAACCCGTCGTCCCCGCTGGCCTACGCCAAGCTCACCGAGAAGGAGCGCAACGCTCTGGCCGGTGCGCCGAAGTACTACGACAAGGGTTTTGACACGGATGTCGACTGGTGGCTGAAGAACGAGTCGGCCGTCACCAAGCGCTGGTTGGAGTGGGCTCGTGGCTGAATTCGGTGTCGCCACACCGTCCATCGGGGTGGCCGGCGGCAAGCCGGCCACCGCGAGTGGCAAAGCGCTGTCGGTGGTGGCTCTTCGCAAGACCTACGGCGACGTCGTCGCCGTCGACGAGGCGTCCATGGAGATCGCGGCGGGGGAGTTCGTCACCTTCCTCGGCTCCTCCGGGTCGGGCAAGACCACGACTCTGATGATGATCGCCGGGTTCTGCGAACCCGACTCCGGCACCATCACCGTCGGCGGCCGGGACGTGACACGGCTCGCGCCGCAGAAGCGGGGCCTGGGCTTCGTCTTCCAGCAGTACCTGCTCTTCCCCCACATGACGGTCAGTGAGAACGTCGCCTTCCCGTTGACCCTGCGCGGCGTTTCGAAGGACGAGATCCGCCGGCGGGTGGGGGAGACGCTGGAGATCGCGGGCCTGTCCGGGTTCGGTGGCCGTAAGCCGCGTGAGCTGTCCGGTGGTCAGCAGCAGCGTGTGGCGTTGTGCCGGGCGCTGGTCTACCGCCCGCCGGTCATCCTCATGGACGAACCGCTGGGTGCGCTGGACAAGAAGTTGCGTGACCAGTTGCAGGTGGAGATCAAGTCCATCCAGCAGGAACTGGGCCTGACCGTCATCTATGTGACGCACGATCAGGAAGAGGCGCTGGTGATGTCGGACCGTATCGCGGTGATGCGCAACGGTCTGATCGAGCAGTTCGACAGTCCCCGGGAGCTGTTCGAGCGGCCCAGGACGCCGTTCGTGGCGGACTTCCTCGGC
>NZ_OLMK01000109.1 GCF_900290235.1 Streptomyces sp. MA5143a | reverse complement strand
GGGGTAGCCGCTCGCCCGGGTGTCGGCGAACCTCCTGCCGCCGGGCGCATGACACGACCGGCGTCCTCGATGAAGGGCGGGCCGCAGGCGACGTACCGCGCACCCCGGAGCCAGTGGGCACCCGGCTCACGCCAGGCGCTGCGCCCAGTCCGGCGGCACCCGGCCCGCGGGCCCCGGGGCCGGCTGGTCCGCGGGGTGGCTGTGGGGTGGCGCCAGGTCGGGGCCCGACTCGTACATCTCGGACGTCTCGTAGTTCCAGAACCAGGTCTCGCCGGGCTCGTAGCTCTGGACGAAGGGGTGCCCGGCGGCCGTCGCGTGCGCGGTGGCGTGCTTCGCCGGGGAGGAGTCGCAGCAGCCGATGTGTCCGCACTGGGCGCAGCGCCGCAGGTGGAACCACCAGCCGCCGACGGCGTCACACTCCACGCAGCCGGCCCCGGTCGGCGGCACGGCGGGATCGATCCCGGCGGGCAGGCTCATGACGTCTCCTCGGGCGTGTGGGAATCGGGCGCGTCGGATTCGGGCGCGTCGGATTCGGGGGCGAGGGTGAGGTCCAGGTCCGGTGCGGGCGCCGTCAGCGGCAACAGCACCTGGAAACGGGTGTCGCCGGGTGCCGAGTGGACCTCGATGTGCCCGTGGTGCTTGTTGACCACGATCCGCCAGGAGATGTCGAGGCCCAGCCCGGTGCCCTGCCCGACGGGCTTGGTGGTGAAGAACGGATCGAAGATCCGGCCGCGGATGCCGGGCGGGATGCCCGGTCCCGTGTCGCGGAACTCGACGAGCAGCTGATCGCGCTCGTCACGGGCCGTGCGCACCGTCAGGGTGCCCTCGCCGCCGGTGTCGTTGATCGCCGCGACCGCGTTGTCGATGAGGTTCGTCCACACCTGGTTCAGCTCGCCAGGGTAGGCGGGGATCCTCGGCAGCGTGCGGTCGTACTCCTTCACCACCCGGATGCGCTCCCCGATCTTCCCGGACAGCATCAGCAGGGTGCTGTCGAGGAGCTCGTGCACGTCGGCGTTCTGGTAGGGGGCCCGGTCCAGCTGAGAGTACTGCTTCGCCGCGTCGACGAGCTGACTGACCCGGGTCGTGGAGTCCTCGATCTCGTTCATCAGCAGCTCGGTCTCGACCGTGTAGTTGAGCCAGCGCACCGCCCCTTCGAGCGTGTGCTCGTCGACGGCCGCCGCGACCCGGTCCAGCCACGCGGTGTCGAGCCCCGCCTGCACGAAGTTCGGGGCGAGCTGCCAGCCGCCCGCGATGCCGTGGTCGTCGAGCCAGTCGGTCAGCTCGTCCTCCCGGTCGGCCGCCTCCAGCGGGCTGAGCGGGGTCGCCTTGGCGACCTGTTCGGCGGTCCGCTCCTGGAGCTCGACCAGCGACTCCAGCGTCTCGCGCCGGTACGCCCCGGACGCGATGACACCCAGCTTGTGGCGCATCCCGGCCACCCGCTCCCGCAGCGCGGAGGTCGCCCGCACGGCGGCCGCCGCCGGGTTGTTCAGCTCGTGGGTGAGGCCCGCCGACAGCGAGCCGAGCGCCAGCAGCCGCTCCCGCTGCCCGATGGTCCGCTGGGTGTTCTGGCTGCCGAAGAAGAGGCCCTCCAGCAGATGCACGGCCATCGGGAACCACTCGCGCATGATCTCCGCGAACGACGCCGAGGGCAGGATGAAGAACCGCGACGGCTCGATGACCCGCATGGACCCCTTGTAGCGGGCCTGGTCCGCCTGGTCGCCCAGATACGCCTGGAACGCGCCCGCGTACACCCCGCGCTGCGAGGTGCGGTTCAGCTCCACGTCGTCGTCGCCGACCTGCCGCGACATCACCAGCGTGCCCTGGAGGAGCACGAAGAAGCAGGTCGCGGGCTCACCCTCGCGATAGACCCAGCCCGGTTCGAAGCGCTCGACGCGGCCCTCACGGCACAGCCGGTCCAACTGCTCGGGCGACAGCTTCTCGAACAGGAACAGCGTGGCCAGTTCCGCCCGGTCGCAGGCGAGCGGCTGCCCGCTCACGACACCGCTCCGGAGACCCGCGCGGTTCTCATGACTGCTCCAGATAACGGTGCACGAGCATGACGGCCATCGCTCCCTCTCCCACGGCGGACGCGACCCGCTTCGCGGACTCGTACCGGGCGTCCCCGGCGACGAACACACCGGGCACATTGGTCTCCAGGTGGTACGGCGGCCGGTCCAGCTCCCAGCCCGGCGGGGGACTCCCGTCGACGGTCATGTCGGGCCCGGCCAGGATGAAGCCTCGCTCGTCGCGCAGCACGGTGCCGTCCAGCCAGTCCGTCAGCGGCTCGGCGCCGATGAACACGAACATCCACTGCGCGTCGACCAGTTCCTCGTGCCCGCTCGCGACGTCCTTGAGGGTGAGCCGCTCCAACTGGTTGGTGCCGTGCGCGGCCTCGACGACGGTGCCGGTGCGCACGACGATGTTGGGCGTGTCCGCGAGCTGCTGGATCAGGTAGTGCGACATGGACGCCGCCAGCGACTCCCCGCGCACCAGCAGCGTCACCGACTTGGCGCCGCGGGACAGATACATCGCGGCCTGCCCCGCCGAGTTCGCGCCGCCCACGATGTACACGTCGTGCCCCTCGCAGGCGGCGGCCTCGGTGAGCGCGGAGCCGTAGAACACCCCGCAGCCGTTGAGGTCGGAACAGCCCGGCGCGGCGAGCTGCCGGTACGACACGCCGGTCGCGAGGATCACGCTGTGCGCGGCGACCGCCGAACCGTCCGAGAACCGGATGGTCCGCGCCGCCCCGTTCACCTCCAGACCGCTGACCTCACGGGCGGTGAGGATCTCCGCGCCGAACTTGGTGGCCTGCCGCCGGGCCCGGTCCGTGAGCTGCGCGCCGGACACCCCGTCGGGGAAGCCGAGGTAGTTCTCGATGCGTGAGCTCTGCCCCGCCTGGCCGCCCGTCGCCGACCGCTCGACGAGCAGCGTCCGCAACCCCTCGGAGGCCCCGTACACGGCCGCGCCCAGCCCGGCCGGGCCGCCGCCGATGACGACCAGGTCGTAGAAGTCCTCGGCCGGGGTCGTCGCCAGCCCCACCTTCTCCGCCAGCTCCGGGTCCTCCGGCGCGACCAGGGGCGTACCGTCCGGGGTGACCACGAGGGGCAGCCGCCGTCCGTCCGCGCCGGCCGCGGCGAGCAGCCGCCGCCCCTCCGGCTCGTCGGACGAGAACCAGCGGTACGGCACCTGGTTGCGGGCCAGGAACTCCCGGACGCCCGAGGACCGGGCCGACCAGCGGTGCCCGACCACCTTCGTCGTGCCGGCACAGGTCCGGTCGGCCGCCCGCCACGCCCGCAGCAGATCGTCCAGGACCGGGTAGAGCTTCTCCTCCGGCGGGTCCCACGGCTTCAGCAGATAGTGGTCGAGGTCGATCACATTGATCGCGTCGATGGCCGCGTGGGTGTCGGCGTACGCGGTGAGCAGCACCCGGCGCGCCCCCGGATAGACGTCCAACGCCTGTTCGAGGAACTCGATGCCGTTCATCTGCGGCATCCGGTAGTCGGCCAGGACGACCGCCACCTGGTCGCCGCGCAGCTTCAGCTCCCGCAGCGCCTCCAGGGCCGCCTCGCCGGACTCGGCCCGCACGATCCGGTACGACTCGCCGTAGCGCCGTCGCAGATCCCGGGCCACCGCGCGAGACACCCCCGGATCGTCATCCACGGTGAGGATCACGTTCCGCGCCGGACCGACCGCCTGAGTCATATGCCTCCCGCCCCGAACCAATGTGCTCATCGTATGTTCGGACGTTCGGGTTCGCTCGGCTTCGAGGTCTCCGCCCCGGCGCGCGCCGAGCGGCCGGTCAGCTCGGGCGTCCGGAGAGGACGCAGAACTCGTTGCCCTCCGGGTCCATGAGGACGACCCATGACTCGTCGCCCTGCCCGACGTCCGCGTGGCGGGCGCCGAGAGCGAGGAGGCGGGACACCTCCGCCGTCTGGTCCACGGGGCGGAAGTCGAGGTGCAGCCGGTTCTTCACGGTCTTGGCCTCGGGGACCGGGGTGAACAGCAGGCCGGGCACGCGGTCGGGCTCCGGGCGGATCTCGTACTCCTCCGGCGCGTCGTTCACCACCACCCACCCGAGCGCCTCGGCCCACCAGCGCCCGAGGGCCACCGGATCGGCGGCGTCCACCACTACCTGCTCCCAGTCCAGGTCCATGGCGCGAGCGTAGTGAAGACTGGGCCCGTCAGCCTGATGAGACGAAGAAAGGTGGCCGATGTCGACGCGCCCGATCACCGCCGCAGTGGACGGTACGCCCGAGAGCCTCGCCGCACTGGCGTGGGCCGGCCGGGAGGCCGTACGCCGGGACGTACCGCTGCGGGTGGTGCACGCCTGGCAGTGGCAGCCGCACGAGGCGATCACCGTGGACCGGGACGGACAGGCCGGATGGGCGCGGGACGCGCTCGCCGAGGCCGTCCGCGGCGTCACCGAGCGGCACCCGGGCCTGGAGGTCTCCACGGACCTGGTCGAAGGGCCGCCGGTGGAGTCCCTGACCGCCGCGGCGGAGCACGCCGAGACCCTGGTGCTCGGCTCGCGCGGCCACGGAGCGGTGGTGGGCTTCCTCCTCGGCTCCGTCGGACAGCAGGTCCTCGTCGACTCCCCGCGTCCCGTCGTGTTCGTCCGCGCCGGTGACGAGGCCTCCGCCGAGGCCGCCGGACGCGAGGTCGTCGTCGGCCAGGACGGCACACCGGAGGACAGCGCGCCGCACTGCGGTTCGCCTTCGAGACGGCGGCCGCCCGGGGAGCCTCCCTGCGGGCCGTCCGCGCGTGGACGCTGCCGCCGCTGTACGCGTACAGCCCCGGTTCGCTGAAGCTGCTCGACGAGGCGGGCGGCCTCGAACCGTACGAGAAGAAGGCGCTGGCCGCCGCGCTCCAGCCGTGGCGGGAACGCTTCCCCGAGGTACCGGTCACCGAACACGTGGAGATCGGCAGCGCCGGTCAGGTCCTGCTCTCCGTCGCCGGGCACGCCCAGCTGATGGTCGTGGGCCGCCGCGCCCGCCGCACGGCCGTCGGCGCCCGCATCGGCTCGGTGGCCCACGGCGTCCTCCACCACGCGCCGTGCCCGGTGGCGGTCGTCCCGCCCGGGGTCGGCGCCGAGGCATGAGGCGCACGTCGCTCACATCGCCGTGACGTCGTCGATCGGCGGCGGCAGCACCGCGCGCGCCTTCGGCAGGACGTTGTCGATGTAGTCCTTCACGGCGATGTCCAGGCCGATGTCGTGCTGCGCCCGCTCCGACAGATACCAGCGGTGCTCCAGCAACTGGTGGTAGATCTCCGCCGGGTCCATCGTGCCGCGCAGTTCCAGCGGCACGGCCCGCACGGTCGGGCGGAACACCTCACGGACCCAGCGGTGCGCCAGGACCTCGGGGCGGGCGCCATGGGGGTCCCCCCTGTTCGAGCGAAGCCGAGAACTTGGGGGAGGATCGCCGGGGGCGTAGTCGTCCTGGGTGGCCATCCAGCTCTCCAGGTCGGTCAGCAGCCGGCGCGCCTGGTTCTCCTCGGTGTCCAGGCCCGTCAGCCGCAGCAGCTGCCGCTGGTGGTGGCCCGCGTCCACCACCTTCGGCACGAAGGTGACCGTGTCGCCGTTGGAGGAGTGCTCGATCTGCATCTCGGCGACGTCGAAGCCCAGGTCGTTCAGCCGGCGGATACGGCGCTCGATGTAGTGGTACTTCCCGGCCGGGTACACCGAGGTGCGCGTCAGCTCCTGCCACAGCCGGCGGTAGCGGGAGCAGATCTCGTTGCCGAAGTCGATCGGGTCCACCGACGGGTGCAGCGCCCCGGACGCCTCCAGGTCCAGCAGCTCACCGCTGATGTTCACCCGGGCCAGGTCGAGGTCGTACTCCCGCTGCCCGGTGCTCAGCTGCGTGTGCAGATCACCGGTCTCGGCGTCCACGAGATACGCGGCGTACGCGCCCGCGTCCCGTCGGAAGAGGGTGTTGGACAGCGAGCAGTCGCCCCACGCGAACCCCGTGAGATGCAGCCGCACCAGCAGCACGGCCAGCGCGTCCATCAGCCGGTGCATCGTCGCCGGACGCATGGTCGTCTCGAACATCGAGCGGTACGGCATCGAACCGCCGAGGTGCCGGGTGATCAGCACCGACTCCAGCGGATCGCCCGCCTCGTCGGTGCGGCCGGTGACCACGCCGAGGGCGTCCACGGCCGGGATGCCCAGCCGATCCAGGTCGCGCAGCAGCTCGTACTCGCGCAGCGCGGGCCGCTCGGCGAGTTCCTTGACGGCGATCACCTCGTCGCCGGCGCGGGCGTAGCGCACGACGTGCCGGGAGATACCGCGGGGCAGCGGCACGAGGTGGTGCTCGGGCCACTCCTCCAGGGGCAGGTGCCACGGCAGTTCGAGGAGCAGCGCGGGGTGTTCCGGGTTGGTGGCGCTGATCTGCAGTGCCATGGGTCCTCTGCCTTCGTCTCACGGTCGAACGGGGTGCTCGTGGGGGCGGCGCACCGCCCCACTGAAGCATCTCCGCATTTGCAGGACCGTTTCGTCAACAGAAGGTGAACCGGAGAGGCAGGTCAGGGCGGGCGTCACGGGCGCGGGCGGCGGAAGACGTCGTCGGAGTCGTCCCAGCCGGGGAAGTCCTCCGTCACGGAGCGGCGGGCGGCCCGCGCGGACGTCGCGTACATCGCCTCGATCTCCGCCGCGTACCGCTGCACGATCGTGTCGCGACGCAGCTTCATCGACGGGGTCAGCATGCCGTTGGAGAGGTCGAACGGCTCGGGGAGGATACGGAAGACCCGGATGGACTCCGAACGCGACACCGTGCTGTTGGCACCGGCGATCGCCCGCAGCACCTCCTGCCGCAGCGCGTTCTCCTCCCGTGCCTCCGGGCCCATCAGCTCGTTCGCCGGGCCGAGCGCACCCCGCCAGTGCGCGAGGAACTCCGGGTCCAGCGTGATCAGCGCACCCACGCAGGGCCGGTTGTCGCCCACGACCACCGCCTGGTGGATCAGCGGATGCATCCGCAGCTGCTCCTCCAGGGGCGCCGGGGCCACGCCCTTGCCGCCGCTGGTGATGATGATGTCCTTCTTGCGCCCGGTGATCGACAGATAGCCCTCGGAGTCCAGCCGCCCGATGTCCCCCGTGGCCAGCCAGCCGTCCTGGAGAGCGGCCCGGGTGCCCGCCTCGTCGTTGATGTACCCCTGGAACACCGAAGGCCCGCTGACCAGCAGCTCCCCGTCCCGCGCCACCCGGATCTCGGTGCCCGGCAGGGGCCGGCCCACGGTGCCGAACTTCTCCCGGCCCACGGGCTGCGCCGTGATGCCGCCCGCGGTCTCCGTCAGGCCGTACCCGTCGTGGACGAGGATCCCGATCCCGGCGTAGAACAGCGCGAGGTCGCGGTTGAGGGGGGAGCCGCCGGAACAGCCGCCGCGCACCCGGCCGCCGAGCGCGGCACGCAGCTTGCGGTACACCGTCTTGTCGTAGAACGCGTGCTGGAGCCGCAGATCCATGCCGGGACCGGCACCCGAGTCGAGACGGTGCCGTTCGGCGGCGAGCGCGTAGTCCTGCGCGGTGCGCACCGCGCGCTCGAACACGGCGCCCCGGCCCGCCTGCTGCGCCTTGCGCAGGAAGTTCTTGAAGATCTTCTCGAAGACGTACGGCACGCCGTACAGGAACGTGGGCCGGAACGACAGCAGCGCCGCCGAGAGCGCCTCCTCGGTCAGCTCCGGCTCATGGCCGAGCAGCAGCCCGCCCCGCAGGCACATCCCCTGGATCATCAGGCCGTAGACGTGGGAGAAGGGCAGGAACGCGAGGATCGCCGGCTGCTCCCCGGGCGCCGCCGCGGTGTGCCGCCACCCGGCGAGCAGCACGTCGCAGGGGCTGGCGAGACTGCGGTGGGACAGCGCGCAGCCCTTGGGCTGACCGGTCGTGCCGGAGGTGTACGCGATCACCGCCGTGGAGTCGGGCATCACGATGCGGCGCAACGAGTCCACCGTCGCGTCCGGCACGTCCCGGCCGGCCTCGACCAGCTGGGCCAGCGCGTCCGCGTCCAGCTGCCACACATGGCGCAGCAGTGGCAGCTTGGCGCAGACCGAGCCGACCGTCATCACGCCCTGCTCGTCCTCGACGACGACACCCACACAGGCCGCGTCCCGCAGGATCCACTCCACCTGGTCGCGTGACGACGTCGGATAGATCGGCACGATCTCCGCGCCCACCGACCACAGCGCGACGCCGAGCACCGTCCACTCGTAACGGGTCCGCGCCATCACGGCCACCCGGTTGCCCGGCCGGATCCCGGAGACGACCAGCCCCTTGGCCAGGCTCACCACCTCGTCCCGCACCTCGGCCGCGCCGAGCGACGTCCAGGTGTCCGGGGTGCCGGTCTCACGGCGGGCGATCTGCGGCAGCGCGGGATCGCGCTGCGCCGTCTCGAACAATGGGTCGGCGAGTCCCCCGGTCATGGGCCGGGCCGCCGACGGAGCAATGCCGAACGTGCTCATGCGCTGCTCCCCAGACCTTCCCTGCGCGCGATCTCGCCGATGGTGCGGCGACCGGCGGTGATCGAACGTAGCGTACGGCGCCGACGCGCGCCCACGGAATGGGGAAGTCGTCGCCATGTGACGGAACGGCCGGGTCACCCCTCACCTATCCGCACAGCGGGCGGCCGACGTGATGTACGGCACGTGGGGGACCCCTTCCCGGACCCCTTGGCGGGAATCGTCGCTGCACACGGCTTGATCACGTCTGACCGGCGGCGATGGGTGAATCCGGCACCCCCGACGGGTGTGGCACTGTGGTGCGCGCGAGCGCGGGAGTCGTCCCGCCGACGTGGAGAGGTGGACGGTGCGCGAGCCCAACGTGATCGGGGACTGGCAGGAGTACGACGGCGACCTGGCCGGCCTGCGCGTGCGCGTCCACGGCCTGGAACGCGCCGAACCGCCGCGCGGTGGTGACGACGCCGCCGAGGGCCTGACGTACTTCCGGTTCCGGGTGACCGTGGAGAACCGCGGCACCGGCCACGTCGGCCTCCACCTGGAGGACGGGCAGCTCGACATCCGCACCGGCCCCGACGGTGAGAGCGCCTTCCTGGACTGGCGCAACTCCAAGTTCATCGAGGGCTTCGACCTCTACCCGCTGCGCCGCGCCACGGCCGTCCTCTACGCCGCCGCGCCCGAGGCCCAGCTCCTCCAGCTCGACATCCAGGTCCAGCTGCGGGCCGACGAGGAGTGGACCGACCGCCATTTGTGGGCCGGCGGCATCGGCGTCGGCGAGGAACTCCTCGACCCGGCCTCCGGCACCGTCCGGGAGAGCCTCGCCGGGCAGATCAGCGCGTTCCTCCACGAGGAGGCGGAGCGCGGCGCGGGCTGAGCCCGGCCGTCCCGTGAGCGTGCCGGATCGCACCCCCCTCACACGTCGCGGGCGGGTCGGGTGCGGGCCACGAGCCGCTTCAGCAGCGGCCAGGCCAGCAGCACCACGATCACCGCGTACACCGTCACCGCGAACGGCGTGTTCACCAGACCGGTGACACTGCCGTCGCTGATCTGCAGGGCGCGCCGCAGCTGCTGTTCGGCGCCCGGTCCGAGGATGACCCCGATGACGGCGGGCAGCACGGGCAGTCCGTAACGGCGCATCCCGAAGCCGATCAGACCGATGACCAGCAGGATCACCAGGTCGATCACCTCGCCGCCGACCGCGTACGCGCCGACCGCCGCGAAGAACATGATCCCCGCGTACAGATGGGGCCGGGGGATGCGCAGCAGCTTCGCCCACAGCGGGGCCAGCGGCAGATTCAGCGCCAGCAGCAGCACCATCCCGACGAAGAGGGACGCGATCAGACCCCACACGAGGTCCGGCTCGCGTTCGAACAGCAGCGGGCCCGGCTGGATGCCGTACTGCTGGAACGCGGCCAGCATGACCGCCGCCACCGCCGTCGTGGGCAGACCGAGCGTCAGCATCGACACCAGGGTGCCCGCCGCCGAGGCCGACGCCGCCGACTCCGGTCCGGCCACCCCCTCGATGGCGCCCTTGCCCCACTCGTCCCGGTGCTTCGACAACCGCTTCTCGGTGACGTACGACAGGAACGTGGGGATCTCCGCGCCGCCCGCCGGGATCGCCCCGAACGGGAAACCGATGAACGGGCCGCGCAGCCATGACTTCCACGTCCGCCGCAGATCCGAGCGGCCGAGCCACGGGCGGCCCACCGGGATCGGCTCGCCCGGCCTGCGCCGCAGATGGGCGGCGACCCACAGGGCCTCACCGATCGCGAAGAGACCGACCGCGACGATCACGACGTCGACGCCATCGGCGAGCTGGAGCGAACCGAACGTCAACCGCTGCTGCCCGGTCATCCGGTCCAGCCCCACCAGGCCGATCGTGAGGCCGATCAGCAGCGAGGCGAGCCCCCGGACCCGGGACGAGCCCAGCACGGACGTCACGGCGATGAACGCCAGCACCATGATCGCGAAATAGTCGGGGGCGCCGATGTCCACGGCCAGTTCGGCGACCGCCGGCGCCAGCGCCACCAGGAGGACCGTGCCCACCATGCCGCCCGCGAAGTGCCCGATCGCGGCGGCGGCCAGCGCCTGCGCGCCGCGCCCCGACCTGGCCATCGGGTTGCCCTCCATGGCCGCGACCACCGCCGCGCTCTCACCGGGGGTGTTGAGCAGGATCGAGGTGGTCGAGCCGCCGAACATCGCGCCGTAGTAGATGCCCGCGAACATGATGAACGCGCCGATCGGATCCAGCCCGTACGTCACCGGGAGCAGGAGCGCGACCGCCATGGCCGGGCCGATGCCGGGCAGCACCCCGATCGCCGTGCCGAGGAGCACCCCGACCGCGGCCCACAGGATGTTGACCGGCGTCAGGGCCGTACCGAAGCCGTCCAGGAGCGAGGTGAGGGCGTCCATGTCACAGCACTCCCATCAGCGGGCCGCCGGGCAGGGGTACCCCGAGGAGGTTGTTGAAGACGGCGTACGTGACGAGCGAGAGGACGGCCGCGACGAGCGGGTCGCGGTCGTGGCGGCGGCTGCCGAGGGCGAACGCCGCGCCCCAGAACAGCAGGGCGCCCGCCGCGGGGAAGCCGAGCGGTTCGATCAGGACGGCCGAGCCGAGGAACACCCCGGTGAGCAGCAGGACCGTACGCCAGTCCGCGGGCTCCGACAGGTCGACGTCCTCCCCGGCCTCCGCCTGCCCCCGCCCGCCGCGCAGCACGTCCACGGCGAGCAGCGCCGCGATCACCAGCAGCCCGGCGCCGACCACCACCGGCACCGTCCTCGGGCCGACGGGCCCGCGCTGCGCGATGTCGACGTCCATGGTGAGCGCGTCCGTCAGGACCAGCACACCGAGCGCCAGCAGCAGCACGCAGACGCCGAGCTCGGAGTGGTTCCGCAGCCATGACCCGCGGTCCGCCGCGGGCGCCGGGGGAGTGCCGGTGGAGTGCGGTGTGTCCGAGGAGTGAGGTGTGTCGGTGGGGGGCGTCGTCACAGTCCCAGCTCCTTCAGCACCGACACCACGCGTTCGTCCTGGGCCTTGAGGAACTCACCGAACCTGTCGCCGGTGAGGAAGGCGTCGTCCCAGCCGTTCTGCTTCAGGGACTGCCGCCACTGAGGGGAGTCGTGCAGCTCCTCGATCAGCCGGGTCAGCTTGGCCCGCTCGGCGTCGGTGAGACCCGGTGGGGCGACGATGCCGCGCCAGTTGGTGAAGCTCACGTCGTAGCCCGCCTCCTGGAGCGTCGGCGCGTCCAGCCCCGCCACCCGCTCGGGGCCGGTCACCGCGAGCAGCCGCAGCTCGCCCGCCCTGATCTGGTCCAGGTACTCGCCCACGCCGGACACCCCGAAGGCGACCTTGTCGCCGAGGATGGAGGCGAGCAGCTCACCGCCGCCGTCGAAGGGGATGTAGTTGACGTCCCGCGGCGCGATCCCGGCCGCCCGCGCCATCAGCATCGGCGCCAGATGGTCCGGCCCGCCCGGCGCCGAGCCACCACCGACGGGAAGCTTGCCGGGCCTCTCCTTCCACGCGCCGATGAGGTCGTCGATCGTCCGGTACGGCGAGTCCTTGGCGACGACCACGACGTCCTGCTCCTCGGTGAGCCGGGCGATCGGAGTGGTGTCGGCGAGGGTCTTCGGCGCGTCGTTGGAGCGCACGGCACCGACGACGCCGAGCCCCATCGACATCGCGAGCCTGCCGTTGCCGTGCTCGCCGACCAGCCGGCTCAGCCCGACCGTGCCGCCGGCGCCCGGCAGGTTGAACACCTCGATGTTGTGGGTGAGCCCCGCGTCCTCGGCGTTCTTCGCGGCCGTGCGGGCCGTGATGTCGTACCCGCCGCCCGGCGTGTTCGGCACCATGAAGCGCAGGCCCGGTATCTGCGTGCCCGTGTCACCGCCGCCGCCGGTCGTCAGCAGCGGCGGCCCCACGAACACGAGCACGGCGGCACCGAACAGGGCGAGGGCGTGTCGCCCCCGAGGGGTGCGCAGACGCACGAGTGTCACCACCTGTCGTGGACGTCGATGGAGGAGAGTGACCCGCGACACAGCGTGCCCACCCGGAGAGGGTGTGTACCGGTTGCGGAGGCAACGGACGTTGTGGTCTTTGTGGTCGCGGCCTCTGTCACCTTATGGGCACTCTCCCCCCACCTCTCTTCTCCTCGCCCCACACGAGCGCCATCATTGTGCGACCCACCGCACCGCCGACGCCCGAGCCGCCCGGGCGTCGCCTCCGCACGAGAGATGAGTCCGTCGTGGTCGCCGAGTTCCGCCGCCATACCCTCGCGGGCGAGATGCTGGTCCTCCAGCTCGCCATCGTCGTGGTGGTGCTGCTGGCGGTCGCCGGGGTCTCCCTCACCCAGTCCGCGGCCACCTTCAACCGCGTCGAGGGCCGCCGCGTCACCGCCCTCGCCGAGCAACTGGCCGCCAACCCCCTGGTCCGCGACGGACTCGCCCGCGCCCTGCCCCAGGAGGCCCTGGCCCCCCTGGTGAACTCCACCCAGACCCAGTCGGGCGTCACCTCGGTCACCGTCGCCGACGCCGACGGCAGGATCGTCAGCTCCACCGACCCCACCGTCCTCGGCGACCGGCTCCCGCTCGGCGCGGGCGCCGCCCGGGGCCGCGGCTGGTCCGGCCCGCTCACCCTCGACGGCAGCCGCGAGCTGGTCGCCCAGGTGCCCGTCCTCGGCGCCACCGACGACCACCTCGGCGTGCTCCTCGGCACCGTCATGGTCGGCGAGGCCTCCCCGACCGTGTGGCAGCGCCTCAGCGGCGCCTCCTCGTACCTCCTCGCCTACCTGGGCGTCGCCAGCGGCCTCGGCCTCGCCGGCTCCTGGCTGCTGGCCCGCCGCGTCAAACGCCAGACCCTCGGCCTGGAACCCCGCGAGATCGCCGGCCTCGCCGAACACCGCGAGGCCATGCTGTACGGCATCGCCGAGGGTGTCGTCGCCCTGGACCCGCAGGCCCGCGTCACCCTCGTCAACGAGGTGGGCCTGCGTCTGCTCGACCTGCCCGTGGACTGCGTCGGCAAGAGCCTCAGCGAGCTGGGCGTCACGGGGCGACTGCGCGACGTCCTCACCGGGGCGCAGGAGATCCCCGGCCACAAGGGCGACGAGGTCGTCATCCGCCGGGGCCGTGTCCTCGTCATGAACCGGATGACCGTCACCAAGGACGGCCGCCACCTCGGCTCGGTAACCACCCTGCGCGACCGCACCGAACTCGCCCGCCTGGAACGCGAGATGGGCTCCTTCCGCAGCTCCTCCGAGCTGCTGCGCGCCCAGGCCCACGAGTTCGCCAACCAGCTGCACACCATCTCGGGACTCATCCAGATCGGCGAGCAGGACGAAGTGGTCCGCTACATCCGCGCGCTCAGCCGCCACCGGCAGTCCCTCGACATGACCCTCAGCCGCCGCGTCCGGGACACCGCGGTCGCCGCGCTCCTCATGGCCAAGGCGTCACTGGCCGCCGAACGCAAGGTCAGTCTGCGGATCTCCGAGAGCACCGCGCTCGACCGGCTCGCCCCGGAGGACGCCGCCGACGTCGCCACCGTCGTCGGCAACCTCGTCGACAACGCGGTGGACGCCGCGGCCGCCCCCGGCGAACCCGGCGACCGCGAGGCATGGGTCGAGGTGGAACTGCGCCAGGACGCCTCCAGCGTGGAGATCGTCGTCCGCGACTCGGGCCCCGGCGTCGCCCCCGAACTGGCCCGCGAGGTGTTCTCCCACGGCTTCACCACCAAGGCCGCCCAGGAGGGCGAACGCGGTATCGGTCTCGCCCTCACCCGCCTGGTCTGCGAACGCCACGGCGGCGAGATCTCGGTGACCAACACCCCCGACGGGGCCATGTTCACCGCCCGCATGACCGTCAGCCACCTCGCCGACGCGGTGGCGGAAGGAGCGACACCATGAGTCCTGGTCCCGCCGCGATCGACGTGCTCGTCGTCGACGACGACTTCATGGTGGCCCGGGTCCACCGCACCTTCGTCGAACGGGTCGAGCCGTTCCGGGTCGTCGGCGTCGCCAGCACCGGGGAGCAGGCGGCCGCCGCCGTCGACGAACTGCGCCCCGACCTCGTCCTGCTCGACCTGTACCTGCCCGACGTCTTCGGCCTCGACGTCATACCCCGGCTGCGCACGGCCGGCCACGACTGCGACGTCATGGTCATCAGCGCCGCGCGGGAGGCCGACACCGTGCGCGGCGCGGTCCGCCACGGTGTCGTCGACTACCTCCTCAAGCCCTTCGAGTTCGAGGAACTGCGCTCCCGGCTCCAGCGGTACGCCGCCCAGCGGGGCCGGCTGCTCACCGCGGTAGTGCAGAGCCAGGCCGACGTCGACCGGGTCCTCGCCGGGGCGTCGGCACCACCGGCGTCGGCGGCCGGCGCCCTGCCCAAGGGCATGAGCGTCGAGACCGCCGACCTCATCGAACGCACCCTCCGCGCCGCCGACGGCACCCTGTCCGCCACCGAGTGCGCGACCCTCGCCGGCATCTCCCGCGTCAGCGCCCGCCGCTACCTGGAGTACTTCCACGCCACCGGCACCGCGGACGTGTCCCTCCGCTACGGCGTGGCGGGACGCCCGGAGCGCCGGTACACCTGGCGGGTGTGAGACGCCGGTACGCCTGACGGGGATGAACCGCCGGTACGCCTGACGGGGGTGCGACGGGACGCGGAGCGCTCCCGCGCGCTACCTCCCGTCGGCCTCGCCGTTTCCGTTTCCGTTCCCGTTCCCGCCGTTCTTCACGTCCGTAGGGCTGGGCATCAGGCTCAGCTCGGCGAAGGCGTCCGCGACGCGGGAGCGGTCGGTGTCGGTGGCGCCGGCCACGGAGGGGACGCCGGTGGCGGCCAGGGTGCGCAGCCGGTCGACCGCCTCGAGGAGGTGGTAGGCGCCGCCGCCCAGGACGACCCACTTGCCCACCTCGGGGTGCATGACGAGGGCGGCGTCACGGTTCTCCGCGTCGGTCGTCGGCCGGTCCACCCACACCTCGCAGCCGCCGGTCACCCCGACCGGCACCCCGCCCGCCGACCAGGCGACGGTCACCGTCAGCCTGTGCCGCCCCGGCCGCTCCAACGGGAACCCGTCGGAACTCCAGAACACCCGGTACTCGGCGCTCAGCGACTCGCCCGGCGCCAGCGGGGCCAGCCTCGCCGACTCGCAGGTGATGACGAACGGCCGCACCGGCCGCTCCTCCCCGGACTCGTCGAGGCACGACATGGTGGCGAACAGCGCCTCCATCCGCAGATCGGTGGGCACCACCAGCTCGCCCCGCGAGGTGTTCGTCAGCCGCCAGGACACGGTGACCGGCGCCCCGAGCGGGACGCGCCCGGCCTCCGCCCACACCTCGAAGTCCAGCTCGTCCGAACGGAACAGGTTGCGGTCGGACGCCTGCGGGGCTCCCGCGGGGAACCAGCTCGCGAACGGCCAGCCGCCGGGGCGCACCACCGGGTCCGGCATATGAGCCAGATGGTTGCGCACGGTGGGGTTGAAGCCGAGGTTGATCTGGTCGGGGAACACACCGGGCGCTCCGGTGGCGGGCCCGCCGAGGACATCGGCCACGCTCGGCGTCGTCGTCATGATCGAGTTGTCGGCGGCGGTCTCCGTCTCCTGGTGGATCTGGTTGAACGCGTGCGTCACCTCATGGGTCGCCGACCGCAGATAGGCGCGCGGGAAGTCGCGCTGCCGCTGGTTCTCCGCGAGGCCGAAGTTCGACGAGTCCGAGCTCGGGTAGCCGTCGTCGCTGAAGCTCGCCGACCCCTCGCGGGGCACACCGATCTGGTCGTACATCACGCCCCGCGAGCAGCCCAGGGCGGCGGGCACCACCACGAGGTGGGTGCGCCACTCGGCGTCGAGGTCGGTGCTCGACTTGCGCACGCCCGACATCAGCGCGTGCAGGTTCGCCGCCGACCAGCAGGCGGTCGGGTTCACCCCGACCGGCACCGGGATGTCGACCTGCGCCTCGACCCGGTCGATCGCCAGGTCCCACCCGGCGGTGGCGTACACCGTGTCGAAGAACTCCGTCCCGCCGCCGGACGCGGCGGGCACCGGCTGGGGGCCGACCGCGCCGCGCAGGGTGTCGATCTCCAGGACGGCGCGGCGCAGGAAGCTCGACACCCACGTCAGGGTGACCGTCCCGCGCAGCACGTCGCCCTCGAACACCCGGCCCTCGAAGCGGGGCCCGCCCAGACCGGGCAGGGGTAGGGGGGAACCCGGCACCCGGGTCAGGACGAACCGCAGGGACCTGCTGGGGGAGGAGGGGAACGACCCCTTGAACGAACCGGCCGGCGGCTGGGTGTAGTCGAACTCGTCCACGTCGAGGGTCACCTGGCACGGTCGGCCCGGCAGCCCGAAGAGGGGCACGACCAGGCGCGTCGCCTTCAGGTACGAGTGGTACCGGTCCCGCGGGAAGACCGGGATGCGCGGCAGCAGGGGCGAGGGCGCGCCGGGGCGGCTCGCCGCGGCCGCGACGGACTCCCCGCCGCCGCTGAGGGGGGCGCCGCCGGGCGCGGTGGCGCCGTCGCCCGACGCCTGGTCGGGGACCAGGGACGGCGGCTGCCGGTACAGGTCCCCGCTGACGATCACCCCGTCCGGGCCGGCGGCCGGCGCCTTGCGGTCGACGCGCAGCGTGCCGACGAGGTGCGGCAGGGACGCCTGGGCGGGCCGGAACGTCACCCGGTAGCAGCCGTCACGGAAGTCAGGGCGGCACGGCCGCAGCGGCGGTGGCGGCAGCGGGACGGGCCGGTCGCCCCGCTCGGCGGCGCCCTCGGCCGGCGAGGCGTCCTCGACGGCGATCGGGGCCGCGACCGGCACCGCGGACGGGGAGACGTTCACGGCGTTCGGCGCGAGCCGTGGGTCGGCGGCGTACATCTGCGGTGCGTGTGGTGCTTCGTTGTGCATGGTCGCCCTCCTGGGGCCGAGACATGGGTGACAGGAGCCCCCCTGATCGACCGATTCCGTCTCCGCGCCCCGGGCGTGGGCTGCACGCGACAGTCTCGAGTACCTGCTCAACTTCGTCCGGAAGCAGAAGTGCCGCAATAGTCCGGTCGGGTAATGCTTGGCCGTAATGCGCCGGTTGGCGTACGTGCATAGAATCGAACGGTTATGGCCGATCCGAGCGCGTCCGAGCCAGGGCCCCTGACGGGCCGTTGGCGCCGTGTGTCCGACTCCGACTGCGCTCGCGCCTATCCCGCCGGACTCGTCATCGGCCCGGGATCCCGCTACCGGGCGGTGGGCGGCGCCGACCGTGGGCTGCCGGTGTGGGACGTGGGCACGGCCCGGATGCCCGACGGGACGACGCTGACCATGAGCACGTCCAGCGACGAGCTGGTCAGCTACCGGCTGGACGCCACCGCCGACCGTTTCACGGTCACCACCCCGGACGGCTGCACACTCACCTACGAGCGCGAGGAGTGAGCGGCAGCCCGAGGCGGGCCCGCGCCGTGGGTATCCGTTCGAGGACGCCGCCCGCGAACACGTCGTACAGCGGCAGGGTCTCCAGATGGACGTACCCGATGTGGCAGTCGCAGACGGCCAGCGGGCAGACGCGGGGCGCGAGCGCCGTACGGAAGGAGCCGTCGTAGAGGTTGCCGAGTTCGTCCCGGACGAAGTGGCACCGTCGGACGGTGCCGTCACCGTCGACGGACACCACCGTCGAGCCGGTGCGGCACGCGCGGCCCGCCGACCGGTGCGGGTGGCGGCTGAACGGGAACAGCGGATCCAACGCCGCCCACGCCGCCGCCTCCTCGTCGGTGTAAGTGTGCCCCTCGGCGGCGTTCACCCACAGGTACACCTCCTCCGGGAGCTCCCCGCGCAGTCGGCGGGCCTCCTCCAGGTGCTCCGGCAGGCCGACGACGCCCACGCTGAAGCGGACCCCCATCGCGGTGAGCCGCCGGGTCTTGCCGAGGAACCGTTCGTACGGGGTCTGGCCCGGGTGGTACGTGCACCACAGCGCCACCGTGTCCCGGTCGGCCTCGGCCAGCCACTCCGTGCGGCAGCTGAGGTTCGTCTGGATCGCCACCCGGTCGATGTGCGGCTCGTGCGACAGCTCGACCAGCGCCCGCCGGTACCAGGACCGCGTCAGCCCCTCGCCCCACGGGGTGAACAGCACCGACAGCCGGTCACCGGTCGACGACCGCGCCCAGCCGGTGAACCTCTCCAGCGCCGCCCGGTCGGCCCGCAACTGCTCCGTCGAGTCGCGGCGCTTGGCGAACGGGCAGTACGGGCAGTCGTAGTCGCACGACGCGAGCGGGCCGCGGTACAGCAGCGTCAGGTCCATGGCGGCCGTCACTTCAGCTCGTAGTCGGCCATCGCGGCCCGAACGGCGGGGGAGAAGAAGTCGGGCCCGATGGCGTCCGAGTGCGCCAGCCCCTCGTCGGACAGCTTCAGCACCTCCCCGCCCGCCCCGGCGAGCCAGCCGCGCGCGGCCAGCCGCTCCAGCTCCGCCGGGAAGTCGTCGTACGGGTCGGCGCCGAATCGCCGCCGGTAGTCGGCCACCGGCAACCCCCGCGCCTGGAGCAGCGACTGCAACAGATGACGGCGGCGCGCCTCGTCACCGTCGACCTCGCGGCCGTGCACGGCCCGCCCGAAGTCCTCGGTGGCGGTGTAGTCGTCGATGATGCCCCGGATCTCCCGCATGGCCACCGCGTAGTCGAAGGAGTAGTGCAGCCTCGACGTGTACGAGCGGGCGCCGCAGCCCAGGCCGATCATGCCGTCGGTCTGGCAGGCGTAGTCGTCCGGGCCCTGCGGCGGCGCGTCCGCGCGGCGGAACATCCGCATGGACACCTGCTCGTAGCCCCGGGCGAGCAGGTGGTCGCGGCCCTCCCGGTAGCGGCGCAGCCGGGCCTCGTCCCAGTCGCGGTCCGCCGTCGCGGGGTCGGCGTGCCGGCCCAGACCGGTCAACGGCCGCACGTACAGCGGGTACAGGTAGATCTCCTCCGGCCGCCAGGCGAGGGCGGCGTCCAGGGAGAGTCGCCAACTGGCCGCCGTCTGCCCGTCGATGCCGTAGATCAGGTCGATGTTGAGGACGGGGATGCCGGTGTCGCGGATGCGGGACAGGGCCGCCTCCACATCGGCACGCCGCTGCGGTCGTACGGCCGCGCGCGCCTCCTCCTCCACGAAGCTCTGCACGCCGAGGCTCAGCCGGGTCGTGCCCCGTGCGGCCAGCACGGACAGCCGGTCGGCGGTCGCCGTGGCGGGGGACGCCTCCACCGACAGCGGGATCGCCCGCAGGTCCGCGCCCATGTGCCGCTCCGCGATGTCGCAGAGCCGCTCCAGCTCGGTGGCCTCCAGATATGTCGGGGTGCCACCGCCGAACGCGGCGTTCGCGAACCGCACCGGCTCCGTGTCGCCGAGCGCCTCCCGGACGGCGATCGCCTGCCGCTCCAGGGCGTCGAGGTAGCGCCCGGTCAACCCGTCCGGGGCGCCGATCCGCGTGAACAGGTTGCAGAACCCGCAGCGCACCTCGCAGAACGGTATGTGCGCGTACAGCGACAGGGCCGCCCTCGACTCGCCCGCCCACAGGTCGGCGAGGCGGGGCCGCTCGGGCAGCCTGCGGTACGCCGTCTTGTGGGGATAGGCGTACACGTAGTGCTGGTACGGGCGAACGGGGGGTGCGGTCACGGTCATGCGGACGGCTCCAGGAAGAAGTGGCTGTAGGGGACGGTCCAGACGGCCTCGTGGCCCAGCCGGTGCCCGGTGTAGCCGTCGTCGCCGTAGGTCGTCCCGTGGTCGGAGCAGACGACGGCGAAGCAGCGTCGCCGCGCGCTCATCGCGGCGAACAGCCGCCCGATGTGCCGGTCGATGTACTCCAGGGCCGCCGCGTGCGTGGCGAGGCTGTCGCCCGTCTCACGGGTGGCGCCCGGCAGATGGAACCAGTTCGGCTGGTGCAGCGCCGAGGCGTTGAGGAACAGGAACAGCCGCTGCTCGTCGGGCAGCGCGGCCACCACCTCCTCGGCGCGGGCCACCTGCGCCTCGAAGGACGTCGGGGACGCGACGGAGAACTCCTGCTCCCAGTGGCTCTCCTGGAACAGGCCCGGCAGGACGCTGCCGAGGGCGCCCTGCTTGTTGAAGAACCCGACACCGCCGACGCACACCGTGCGGTAGCCGCGCCCGGCGAGCGCCGACACCAGGTCGGGGGTGTCGAAGACGAAGGTGCGGCCCGCGGTCGTCTCACTGCCGGCGAACCGGCTCGCGAACAACCGGGGATGCGGTCCCGGGGCCGCCGGGGTCGGCAGGAAGCCCGCGAACATCGCCTGGTGCGAGGCGTAGGTGAAGCTGCCGGGCGCGTGCCGCTTCTCCCAGACACCGCCGGGCAGACGGGCCGCCAGGTTCGGCAGCCGCCCGGCCGCGGCCAGCTCCACCGCCACGTCGTACCGCAGGGTGTCGAGGGTGAGCAGCAACAGGTCGTCCCGGCCGACCACTTCGTTCATGTCGGGCACGGGCACGGGCTCGGCGTGGGGTCCGGGCTCGGCGTCGGCCGCGGGCGGCCGGGGGGCCGTGTCAGAAGGGTGCATGGTCTTTCCTTGCCTGAAAGTGGTGCGAGAGCGCCGACGGCAACCGGCCCCGCACGGCCGCGATCTGCGCCGTGTAGGTGTCCAGGCCCTCCGCGGGGCCGCCGGGCAGGCCGGTCAGCCGGGGCAGCAGATCGCCGAACGCGTTGACCTCGCCGACGGCGAACCGGCGCCAGCCGATGGCGGGGAGCAGATCCACCCCGACGCTCAGGGTGTCCGGGAAGCACGCGGCGGCCCGCTCACAGATGTCGAGGGCCTGGCGCCAGCGGTCGCCCGCCGCGTCGACGACCGACGTCAGATCGCCCCGCGCGCCGCCGAGATGGAGATTGGTCATCGGGAAGCGGCTGGTGCGGACCACGGCGTGGGTGGCCCGGCCCGCCACGACCAGCACCCGCAGATCCGCGGACCTGCCCTGGGCGGACGCCTTGGGCAGCCACCGCTCGATGTGCAGCCCGTCCGGCGCCAGGGCGTCGACGATGCCGGCGATCTCGCGTTCGTCCGTGTACCGGCGCACCCGTAGCGAGTTGTGCAGCCGGAGCGGGGCGCGCAGCCGGCCGTCCGCCGCCACCTCCACCGAGGTGGTGGCCCGGATCCGGCCGCTCGCCGACGACTCGACGGCCAGCACACCCGACGCGGAGGAGCCGTGCGCGGGCTTCACGAAGACACGCGGCATGCCGTGCTCCCGCATCAGCGCCCGTACGTCGTCCCAGCCGCGCACCGCCGTGCGGTCCCCCGAGGTGGGGGAGGGCGGCACCGGGACGTCCGCCGCGTCGAGCCGGGCGTGGCAGAGCCGCTTGTCGAACAGCACCGCCAGATCCGCCGGGTCGTCCAGCCGCACCCCGCCCCGCAACGACCCGACCGCGTCCAGGAAACGCCCGTACCAGGTGGCCGAGCCCTCCACACGCGTCGGATCGTCGACACCCCGCAGCAGCCGGTCCACCTCGGCGTCCTCGCCCGGCGAGTCCAGCCGTACGACCTCGTCGTCGGCGAACGCGTGGCCGCCGTCGCGCAGGACGTCCCGCCACTCGACGACCCGCGGCGTCCCCACGCCCGCGGCCTCGGCCGCCGCGACGAACAGCCCGACCCGGCGGTTCTCGCCGTTGCCGACGACCGCCCACCTGGACGGGCCCGCACCCGCGCCGGTCCGACCGGACACACCGACCCCCCTCACCTCGTACCCCCCGAAACCCTGTGCCGCGCCGCGTTACTCGCCGACCGCGACGAAGCGCCAGACCGTGCCGTCGTCGTCCTCGTCGGAGTCCGCGTCGTCCGGGTCGACGTCGACCTGGACGCCCTCGGCCTCCAGGGAGTCCCGCAGACGGTCGCGTATCGCCGAGCTGAGGTAGTTGTGGTGAAGGTCCAGCGTCGTGAGGTGGGTGAGCGGCTGCCCGGTGAGCAGCGCGGTCGCGCCGTCGTCGGTGAGGACGCCCATCGACACGTCGAGGACCTCCAGACGGGCCACCACCGGGGCCGAGGCCAGTGCCGTGCAGATGTCGTCCTGCATCTCGCTGTTGCGCAGCGCCAGATGCCGGAGGGAGGGCAGCCGGGTGCCCGCCAGGATCGGCGCCAGGTCGGCCACCTCGGAGTCACCGCCGTACTCGGACGTGCCCAGCCACAGGTCGAGGTGGACGAGGGCCGGCAGATCGCTCGCCGCCACACCGCGCACCGCCTCGACGGGCATGCCGCCCGTCTCGACGGTCAGCCTCCGCAGCCGCTCGTGCCGCAGCGCCGGGAACACGAGTCCCTGACCGCCGCGCACACCGAACTCCTCCAGCTCCGTGAAGGCCGAGAGCAGCGGGCCGACATCGCCCTGGTTGATCCAGGAGATCTCACACTCCTCCATCACGATGTCGCCGAGGAACAGCGCGCGCAGCGCGGGCAGCCGGTCCTTCGCCGCCACCAGGGCCTCGATCACCGGCTCGGGCCCGCTGTCGTACGCGTCGCTCCACGCGCCCACGACCAGCGCCCGCACCTTCGTGGTGTCGATCGAGGCGAGGAACCGCGCGAAGGCGTCCTCCCACGCCTCGTCGCTCTCGTACGAGTCCACGGCGACGGACCAGGCGACCTCGCCCGGAGCGGGCAGCCGACCGGTGCCCTCGGGGCCCTTCACCGAGTCGGGGAACTGGACGACGGGCAGGTCGTGGAACTCCCGCAAGTGGCTTCCGATGGTCATGTGTGCCCGCCCCTTCGTTCCATGTCGGTGGGCGGGACCCGAGCCCGTGCGCGGATCCCCCCGTTGCTCCCCGGGACGCGCACGGCGCCGTCGGGTAGGGGAGTTCTACCAAGCCCCTCTGACAACGCGGACAGCGGACCCCGTTCCCTGTGGACAGGCCCCGTGAACAGGCGCTGAAGGAAGGACCGAGGACACCGCGTCCGGGGCGATTGTCAGTGCCTGCCTCTACGGTCCTTTCCATCCGGAGCACAGCGAGTGCCCCGACGGGAGGGAGACCCATGTACCGGCAAGGAGACGTCCTCATCGCGCCGATCGCCGAGACCGCCGTGCCCGACACGGCGCGTGACGCCGCGTCGGAACCGCGCGACGGACGGGGCCGGCTCGTCCTCGCCCTCGGCGAGGTCACCGGACACGCCCACGCCGTCGTCGGTCCGGGCCGCCTCATCCGCGAGACGGACGCCTTCGGCCCGATGCTGCTGCACGTCCCGGAGGGCGCCCGGGTCGTCCACGAGGAGCACGCGCCCATCTCCCTGCCGAAGGGCTGGTACCGGGTCGTGCGCCAGCGCGAGTACGTGCCGGGCTCGGTGCGGATCGTCGCGGACTGAACGGCGGCGGCCGACGGGGGCAGGGCACAGGACATCGGGACCGGACATGACATCCAGGAGGAACGGCGTGACGGAGCGGACGAGTTGGCGTGCGGTGGCGGCGGCCACGGGAGCCGGTGACCGGGCACGGACCGAGGCGGGCGTACGGCTCGCCTACCGGCGGGCCGGGCTGCCGGAGCCCGGGCGGATCGTGTGGGCCCGCTCGCCGTTGGAGGCGGTGCGCCTGCTGTCGGGGACACCGACCGAGGGCGGCGAGGCGGTGACCGGCACCGGGGCGAGCGTCCGTGACGCCGTCCGCAACCGTCCGGTCGCCGCCGCGCGCGGCCTGCTGCACACCCGTCTGGGCCCGGCGGGGTGGAGCGACCACTGGCGGGCGACCGGCGCGGACCTGTGGGAGACCACCCGGCCGCTCGTCGACCGTGTCCGCACCGGAGTGGTCGAGGCACTGGCGCCGGACGACCGCAAGGAGGAGACCCGTGTCCGCCTCCTCCTCCTGGACGCGGTCCTCGGCCAGCACGACGCGGCCTGGCTCGCCGCCTTCGACGACCTGGACGCCAACGACACCGGACCCACCCCCGACACGAGCGCCGGACTCGCGACGACGGGCCCGCACCCGGGCCTCGACGGACTCGCCGAGGTCGCCCGCACGGCGGGCTGGTGGTGGCCCTACGAGACCGTGGCGGTCGTCGCCGAGCGCCCCACCGAGCTGCACCGGGACGAGGCGGGCCGGCTGGACCGGGGTGACGGCCCCGCCCTCGCCTACTCCGACGGCTTCGCCCTGCACGCCTGGCGCGGGCTGCCCGTGCCGGGCGAGTTCCTCGACTCCCTGGCCACGCTGACGCCCGCGCGCATCCGCGACGAGGAGAACGCCGAGCTGCGCCGGGTCATGCTGGAGCACTACGGCTACGACCGCTACCTGGAGGAGTCGGGCGCGAAGCCGGTGGACCGGGACGAGACGGGTGTGCTCTGGCGCGTGGAACTGCCCGGCGACGAGGACGTGGTGATGGTGGAGGTCGTCAACTCCACCCCGGAGCCCGACGGCACGAGCCGCACCTACTGGCTCCGGGTGCCCCCGGCGACGCGGACGGCCCGCGAGGGAGTGGCCTGGACGTTCGGGCTCAGCGCCGAGGAGTACGAGCCGCTGCGCCAGACCTGAGCCCCCGCCACGCGGCGCCCGCCGCCCGCCCCGGTCACGTCAACCGTCGCCCCGGTCATTCGAAGCGGGAGACGTCGCCCGCTCCCTTGCGGATGATCTCGGCCTCGCCGCTGGAGAAGTCGATCACGGTCGTGGGCTCCGTGCCGCAGTCCCCGGAGTCCACCACGGCGTCGACCTGGTGATCGAGCCGTTCCTTGATCTCCCAGCCCTGCGTCAGCGGCTCCTCCTCGTCGGGGAGCAGCAGGGTGCTGGAGACCAGCGGCTCGCCCAGCTCCGCGAGCAGGGCCTGGGCCACCCGGTGGTCGGGGATGCGCACTCCGACGGTTCGTTTCTTCGGGTGGAGCAGCTTGCGCGGCACCTCCCGGGTGGCGGGGAGGATGAACGTGTAGCTGCCGGGCGTCGACGCCTTGACGGCGCGGAACACGTCGTTGTCGACGTGCACGAACTGGCCCAGCTGGGCGAAGTTCTGGCACACGAGGGTGAAGTGGTGGCGGTCGTCGAGCCGGCGGATCGTACGGATCCGCTCGATGCCGTCACGACTGCCCAGCTGGCAGCCCAGCGCGAAACACGAGTCCGTCGGATAGACGATCAGCCCACCCTGACGGACGCTCTCGGCCACCTGCCCGATGGCGCGCGGCTGGGGGTTGTCGGGGTGCACGTCGATGTACTTGGCCATCTTCCGAGCTTATGCCTCCGCGGGGCCCGTCAGCGGACCCGCCGGGCCAGTACCTGTCCCGGCCAGGTGCCGGACAGGAAGCGGTCGGTGGGTGTGAAGCCGTTGCGCTCGTAGAACGCGACGAGTTCGCCTCCGCCGCCCGCCCAGCAGTCGACCCGCAGCAGCTCCACACCGGCCCGCCGGGTCTCCTCGACGGCGTGGGCGAGCAGGGCCGCCCCGATGCCCTGTCCGGCCAGTCTCCGGTCGGAGATCAGCAGCCGTACGTACACCTCGGGCTCCTCGGCGGGGGCGATCGGCATCTGCGGGCTGGGCCCGGAGTCCAGGACCAGCGCGCCGACCGGAGTGCCGTCCCGCTCCGCGATGTGCGGGGCGTTCTCCGTCATGTACCGCTCGATCCGCTCCACCCCGTCGGGCCGCCGCGAGTACGGGATCGTGCCCCACTGCTCGGTGTTGCCCCGGGCGTTCATCCAGGCCACGGCCCCGTCGAGCATGTCCAGCACGGCCGGCGCGTCGGTGAGGGCGCCCGGCCGTATCCGCAGTCCTTCAGTCACGTCGTCCACGCCGCAGAAGCCTAGACACTCCCACGCCACCGCCGCGCACCCTTTTCTCAAGGGGCGACGTCCGCTCCCAGGGGCGCGGGGAACTGCGCGACCAGCCACAGACGATCCGTAGCCGAACCACGGTCCGCAGTCCCCCCAGGTCCCCCGGCGGAGCCTTACGCGCCGCTCTCCCGCAGCATGTCCTCACGCTCGACGATCTTCACGCGCTCGCGGCCCTGCGGCTCGCCCAGCGCCTTCTCGGCGGCGTCCAGCTTGTACCAGCCCTCCCACGTCGTGAAGCGCACCTCGCGCTCCGCGAGGAAGGCGTCCACGGCCTCAGGCGCCGGGGCGGAGGGCTCCTGAAGACGGCCGTTGGCGAAGTCGTCCAGCAGGTTGGCGACCGTCTCGTTGGCGTCGCCCTTGGTGTGCCCGATGAGGCCGACGGGACCGCGCCGGATCCAGCCGGTGACATACGTCGACGTCAGGTGCTCGCCGGTCTCCTGGACCACCCGGCCGCCCGCGTCCGGGACGGTGCCCGACTCGAGGTCCCAGGGCAGCTTGGGCAGCTTGTCGGAGAGGTAACCGACCGCGCGGTAGACCGCGGTGACGTCCCAGTCCTTGAACTCGCCGGTGCCCTTGACATTGCCGGTGCCGTCCAGAGCCGTGCGCTCGGTGCGCAGACCGACGACCTTGCCGTCCTCGCCGAGGATCTCGGTGGGGGACTCGAAGAAGTGCAGGAACAGCTTGTGCGGGCGGTCGCCGATGTCGCGGATCGCCCAGTTCTCCAGGGTCTTGGCGACCATGTCGGCCTGCTTGTTGCCGCGCCGGGTCGCGATCGAGCCCTCGTCGTAGTCGATGTCCTCGGGGTCGACGATGACCTCGATGTTGGGGGAGTGGTCCAGCTCCCGCAGCTCCATCGGGGAGAACTTGGCCTGCGCGGGGCCGCGTCGGCCGAAGACGTGGACCTCCAGCGCCTTGTTGGCCTTCAGACCGTCGTGGACGTTCGGCGGGATCTCCGTCGGCAGCAGCTCGTCGGCCGTCTTGGCGAGGACGCGGGCCACGTCCAGCGCGACATTGCCGACGCCGAGGACGGCGACCTTCTCTGCCTTCAGCGGCCAGGTGCGCGGCACGTCCGGGTGGCCGTCGTACCAGGAGACGAAGTCGGCCGCGCCGTACGAGCCGTCGAGGTCGATGCCGGGGATGTCGAGCGCCCGGTCGGCCGTGGCACCCGTGGAGAAGATCACCGCGTCGTAGAAGGCGCGCAGGTCGTCGAGGCTGATGTCCGAAGGGTAGTCGACGTTGCCGAAGAGACGGATCTGCGGCTTGTCGAGCACCTGGTGCAGGGCGGTGATGATGCCCTTGATGCGGGGGTGGTCGGGGGCCACGCCGTAGCGGATCAGTCCGAACGGGGCGGGCATCCGCTCGAAGAGGTCGATGGAGACACCGGGCTCGGCGGCAACGCCGGACTTCAGCAGCGCGTCGGCGGCGTAGATACCGGCCGGGCCGGCTCCGACAATGGCTACCCGCAGAGGGCGGGGCATGTTCAGGTTCCCTTCGAGCGGAGACAAGCGACTCGACGGCAACCCTAAACTAAGGCAACCCTTACCTGGTACGCGGGTCGGGTCTATGACCTCATAAGCCGATCTTATGGCATGGGGGTGCCCCCGGCGGGCGACGGGGCCCGCGCCCGACCAGGGCGTCGGCCATGGATGTGGACGCGATGTGTTTGCCCGCGCGGTGAACGGCAACGCGGATTCCATGAGCCGAACCAACAACGACACCAACGAGAGCACCTCGTCCGCCGAGACGGCCGCCGCCAAGGCGCGCCGGACCGCCGGCAAGGCGACCGCCCCGGCCACCGGGACCGCCAAGAAGGCCGCCGACAAGGCGGGTGACACCGCGTCAGCCGCCAAGAACGGGGCCGGACGCGCGGCCGACACCGCGAACAGCGCCGTGCACAGCGCGGTCAAGGGTGTCGAGGCGGGCCGCCAGGCGGTCGTCCAGGCCTCCGGTCAGGTGGCCGCGACCGCCAAGACGGCGGTGACCGTGCTCGCCCACCGCAAGCTCGTCGCCGCGGGTGTGGGCGCGGGGCTGACCGCGCTGACCGCCGCCTCCTACCTGGCCGGACGCCGGTCGGAACGCCATGTGCACGGCCCGCTGACCCGGCTCACCGGCGGACGCATCTGACGTCCACCCGCACGACGCCCGCACAGGGCGGCACCAAGCCGCACATCGCGGCAGCGGTGACGTACCGACGCCAGGGAGGCGGCGAGAGCGCCGCCTCCCTGGCGTCTGCGTGACTGCCCACCGGCGCGACTCCACCGCGGCGCCGGGCGGTCGGTCCTACCAGCGGCCCTCGACCTGGTCCTTGACGCGCCGGTCGTACAGGTCCCGGATCGCGGTGAGCGTCTCGTCCGAGAGCGCCGGCAGCGCGGCGGCGGCCGCGTTGGCCCGCGCCTGCTCAGGCGTGCGGGCGCCCGGGATCACGGTCGTGACCCCCGGCAGCTGGATGATCCAGCGCAGCGCCAACTGGGCCGGGGCGAAACCCTCGGGGGCCAGCCCGGCGAACTCCACCGCGGCCTCGACGCCCGTCTCGTAGTCGACACCGGAGAAGGTCTCGCCCTGGTCGAAGGACTCGCCGTGCCGGTTGTAGGTACGGTGGTCGTTCTCCGCGAAGACCGTGTCCTTGGTGTACTTGCCCGACAGCAGCCCCGAGGCCAGCGGCACCCGGGCGATGACGGCGACGCCCGCCTTCTCGGCGGCCGGGAGGACCTCCAGGAGCGGCTTCATCCGGAACGGGTTGAGGATGATCTGCACGCTCGCCACGTTCGGCCGGGCGATCGCGGTCAGCGCCTCCGCGCAGGTCTCCACGCTGACGCCGTACGCGGCGATGCGCTCCTCCTCGACGAGGGTGTCGAGCGCGTCGAACACCTCGTCGGAGGAGTAGACCGGGGTGGGCGGGCAGTGCAGCTGCACCAGGTCGAGACGGTCCACGCCGAGGTTGCGGCGGGAGCGGTCGTTCCAGGCCCGGAAGTTGTCGAGGACGTAGTTCTCGGGGATCTGGGCCACGCGGCGGCCCATCTTCGTCGCGACGAACACATGAAGGTCCTGCCGGCTGCGCAGGAACGTGGCGATGGTCTGCTCGCTGCGCCCGTCGCCGTAGACGTCGGCGGTGTCGAAGAAGGTCACCCCCGCCTCGGCCGCCGCCTCCAGGACCGTCAGGGCCTCCTTGTCGTCGACGTCTCCCCAGTCGGCGCCCAGCTGCCATGTACCGAGCCCGACCACGGACGCGTGCTGACCCGACCTACCGAATGCGCGTTCTTCCATGCGGCCAGTCTGTCATCCGTTCCCCCTGCTCAGTGCGGGAAGGCACGCGGTCGGCGCTGCCGGGGCAGTTCGTCCCGGAACCGCTCGATGACGGAGCTGATCTGCCGGGTGAGGACGGTCTTGTCCAGTCGGTCGAGATAGAGGTTGCGGCGGGCGAGACCGACGGCGTCCACACAGAAGTACAGGGCCATCAGCGGATTGACGAACAGTTCGCTGTCGCGGGTCCGCTCGGTGAACCGGACGTCCCCGAAGTCGCCGCGCACGGCCGCCGCCACGGAACCGTTGACGATGCTCGGATACTCCGGGGTGCACCGCTGGGCGTGGGCCACCGCGTCCAGGTACAGGGCGCCCTCACGGCTGTCGCGCGGCAGCGAGAACGCGCCCAGATAGGCGCCGTCCCGGTCGAGTGCCGCCAGGTTCTCCAGGACCAGCGCGTGGTTGACCCCGTGGTAGGCGTCCACACCGAAGCCGAGGCACGCCACCAGCCGGTCCGGGACCTCCTCCAGACCGGCGACGGCGCCGAGGCTCGCCATGTCCTCCTCCGGTGTGCCGAGCCCGTGCTCGTCGCCGCGCATCAGGATGTCGGTGCCGCCGTCCACCAGCACGATCGCGTCCACACCGCCCAGACGGTCCAGGAGCGCCCGGTAGGCGTCCCTGAGAGGCGCCACACCCGTACGGGAGAAGGCGTACACCGTGGCGGGCATCCCGTGCAGGTCGAGCCACCGGGCGAGGGTGCGCTCGGGGAAGTAGTCGCCGCGGGAGGCGGTGTCGGGGCCGATGGCGGCGACGTCCTGTTCCACCCAGACGTCGAGGTCGAGGCCGAAGAGATCGGCGAACGAGAGATTGGCGAGGTGCACCTCCTTGCCCGCCGAGCGCAGGGCGAGGGCCAGCGGCAGACCGGCGTAGACGTCGAAACCGCCGCCGGCGCCGGCGACGAGGACACGCCGGGCGTCGTTCAGCCGGGTGAAGAACGCGGGCTCGTGGAGGGAGAACACCGGGGGAAGCTAGCAGGGGCACCGGCCCCGGGGCCCGGGATTTCCCGACGGCCGGTCACGGCGGGCGTCGGCCGGAGGGCGCCGGAGAACCACGGACCTCGGTTTTCCCCCGCTCACGACGGTGACGAAGGGCCGCACCTGCGGTTACCGTACCGGGCAGTAACCGGAGCGTATCCAGGAGGCACCCATGCCGCAGCTCGAAGTCGCCGGAGCGAGCCTGACGTACGACGACGAGGGCCCCCGCGACGGCGACGGGGTGCCCCTGGTGTTCATCCACGGCTGGACGGCGAACCGCCACCGCTGGGACCACCAGCTCGCCCACTTCTCCGAGAAGCGCCGGGTGATCCGCCTCGACCTGCGCGGGCACGGCGAGAGCACCGGCGCCGGGGTGCGCACCATCGCGGAACTGGCCGACGACGTCCTCGCGCTCCTCGACCACCTGGAGGTCGAGCGGTTCGTCCTCGTCGGCCACTCCATGGGCGGCATGATCTCCCAGACCATCGCCCTCGCCCACCCCGACCGCGTGGAGCGCCTGGTGCTGGTCAACTCCATCAGCCGGATGACCTACAGCCGCGGCCGGGGCCTGCTCATGGCCGTCTCGACCCGGGTGCCGTTCAAACTGTTCGTCGCCGCCAACATCCAGCGCGCCTTCGCCCCCGGCTACCCGCGCGAGGAGATCCGTGAGTACATCCGCGCCTCCTCGGCGACCCCGCGCGAGGTCGTCATGACCCTGTACGGCGCCATGCGCGCCTTCGACGTCCTGGACCGGCTCGGCGAGATCCGCGTCCCCACCCTCCTCGTCCACGGCTACCACGACATCCAGCTGCCCGTCTCCCAGATGCTGCGCATGGCGAAGGCCTACCCGGACGCCGAGGTGCGCATCCTGGACGCCGGCCACGAGCTCCCCGTCGAGAAGCCGGCCGAACTGACCGCCACGCTGGACCGCTTCCTCACGGGAGCCCGAGTCTGACGCCGTGCCTCGCCGCCCGCACCCCGGGCGGCGAGACACACCGCCCGTGCGGCCGGGCTCAGACCGCCGGACGCGACCGCGACCTCCCCCGGCCGAGCGGTCCGCCGGGCGACCGCAACCACCGCAGTACGGCACCGACCACGGCCCTCGTCCTCGACAGCCGGCCGATGTCCTCGGCGAGGGACAGCGCCGCCCCCGTCCACGCGAAGCCGAAGGACCACACCGACAGCCACTCGCACAGGTAGAGGGGCGTGACCGCCCAGTCGTCGCCGACCCCGGTGACGGCCGCCGCGCCCGCCAACGCCATGAAGACGAGGATCAGCACACCGGCCACCCGATAGGGCCGCCGGACGTACGACCGGTCCTTGATGCCGGGCGCCCAGTACATCAGCAGGCAGAACCCGGCCATCGAGGTCAACAGCCCGACGGCGAAGACCAGATGGATCACCGAGGCCGTCAGCTGCCCGGAGTCCGCGCCGGAACCGGGTGCCGTCGGGAAGAGGGCGACACCGAGTGCGCAGCACCCGGCGACCGTCCCCATCAGGTCGTTCACCCAATTGAAGCGGTAGATGATCAGGAAGGTCCCGAGGGCGCAGAGGCTGCCGACGAAGACGTCCCGGGTACTCGTGTGGTACGCGCCGCTCATCGAACCGGGCCACACGTCGTCCCCGGTACGGCCGTCGAGCAGCGCGGCGATCCAGTTGCCGAGCGGCAGCGCCAGGGGTAACAGGACACCGATGATCCCGACCCCCAGGCGCAGCCGCATGACCGTGCGCGCGTCCTGATCCCGCTGTGCTGTCGCCACCCTGTCCCGCAGGGGCACGGTGACGGTTCCGTCCGTGCTCACCCGAGCACCTCCTCACCGAAACGCGCCAGGCGAAGGTGTGCCCGCGACGCCCGCCACCGGACGATGACCGGAAGTCATCGAACGTAAACCCGAACACGGTCGGTGAGTGAGGCTCCCTCAGCGGGTCGACTGTCCCTCGTGTGACTGTGCGCGGCAGTTGGCCCCTGAGCACGCTGATGTGCGGCAGCCGCATCGCTCAGCATCGTCGTCCGCCTGCTCGACCACCCCGACGGCGAGACGGTCCTGGCCCGTCTCCTCGGCCGGATCCCGGCCGCTGGCCTGGGCCGGCCGCGCCTGCGGCGTCTCACCCCGCACTGTTCACCCGGCCTACGCTCGATCCTCGCGGACGAGGCCGTCATCCGCAGGTTGGCAGGGCCTGCCTGTAGTTGCTGTCGAGCTGGGCGGCGACGGCGAGTTGGGGTCGTACACGCCCGTGAGCGGGCCGGGATCTTCCGTCCTCTTGGACAGGTCGGGGGGCGGGCGCTCGTGGCCGCGCCGGTGTCAGCACGTACACAACGCCTTGGCGCGGCGTCACCGGCCTTCGATGAGGGCGCGCATGGCGGTGGGGTCGTTCGCCGCCTGGTGGTACCGGTGGCACAGCGCGGCGTTGGCCTCGTACTGCGGACCTTCTTTGGCCGCCGGTGAGTGGTGCAGGGAGTAGACGTTGCCCTCGTGGCGGACGGGGGGTGCGCCGAGGAGGGTGGTGTGGGCCAGTTCCCAGGCGGCGTCCTCGAACCCCCAGCCGCGGAACCGCTCGTCCTGTCCGCCGTGGGCCCACCAGGTCTCCGGAGTGGTCACGTAGATCCCACTGCACGCGCCCGGGACGGTGACGGCGGCGCAGTCGTGCAGCGGTACACCCGCGCGATACTGGGCACTGCCTTCGGCGCCGAGAGCCCGGTATTCGGTGTACGGGAGGTGGACGAGGCCGCTCCTCGTGGCGCCCTCGATCGCCTGCCACAGCGGTCGTTCCGCGACCAGGGTGTCGGCATCGGCGATGACGACGACGTCGGCCTCGGACTGTGCGGCCCCGTATACGCCCGCGTTCCGGCAGGCGGCGGAGTTGAACGGCTCGTCGCCGGTGTCGACGTTCGTCACGGGGACGGACGGCAGCAGACGACGCCAGTGGGCGACGCTGATGTCATGGGCGTACTCCCGGCTGGGTTGCGGCCGGAAGGGCATGACGACGGTGATGTGCACGGCTCCTCCTGAGGTGTCACGTTGCCCGCAGGGGTGGGGCGGGCGTGGCGAAGGCCGTCCGGCCGACGGTCGCGTCTGCCGGACGGCCTTGCCGGGTCAGGCGCTGACGATGTCAGCGATGACGAGCGCGGTGACGGTGTACTTGAACCTCCAGTTGACGAGCTTCGAGGTGTCGGGGTGGTTGCGACGCCAGATGGTCAGCTTGATGCAACCGTCGTACTCCGAGCTCGCGGGGGTGACGGATTCCACGGACACCTTGTCGAGCGACATGAAAGTGTGGCTCGGGTTCCCGTTCTCAAGCACCTCCACCGAGAACGACTGCAGTGCCACGTTCATGACCGGCCTGCCGTCGATCCTGCGTACCTTCCCCTTGAGATAGAAGTTCTCCATCACTTCGGTGGGTGCCGCCATGGGGACGGAGTCCACCTTGAACGTCACTGTCCTGAACTCAATGGCCATTGCCTTTCCTTTCGTGTGAACCGGGTGACTTGCTTGGGTCTCCGGGGCGTTGTCCAGGTGTGTGGCTCATCACCTCCTCGGCAGCGGGGATCTCCTGCTCCGGGCCGGCCGGGTGGTCAGGAAGAGGGCCGCAGGTGGCGTGCCGACACCGCCGCGCGCAGCGGTGTCGGCCGCCGTGCGTCGCCCAACGACTCGACGGCGTCGCACCAGATGTCGAGGTCGAGGTTCTTGGTCAGTTCGTCGGAGCGCGCCTTCGCCCGGCGGGATGCGGCCGCCCAGTTCCGCGGGTCCCGCAGCACCATCAAGGCGTGGATCCAGGCGTTCACGTCGTCGCGGTAGGCGAAGATGCCCGCCTCTCCGAGGGATTCGACCAGTCCGGGGGTGGGGTGGGCGATGACCGGGATGCCGGACGCGAACGCTTCCACCGCCACCCGTCCCCAGGACTCGTACAGGCTGGGCATGAGGATCACCCGCGAGCGGCTGTAGACGTGTCCCCGCATGTCCGACCCCGGAACGCTCTCGGCGACCTCGCAGTTGGCCAGTCGGGGCGGCGGTAGGATCTGCTGTCCGTAGGCGCCGCGGACGCCCAGGAAATGCCAGTCCGGGGTCCAGGCCGCGATCTGCCAGAAGAGGTCGCCGCCCTTGTCGGGGTTGAGATTCACCAAGGTCGCGCAGTCGCCCGGCTGGGTCCGGTAGTGGTCCGCGATCACCGGAGGGCGGACCACGAGGGTGCTTCTGGGCAGGAATTCCTGAGGGTACCGAGCGTAGAAGATCTCCCCGTCGCGCCTGATCCATTCACTGTTGTAGACGAGCAGGTCGGCGCCTGCCGCGTTGTGGAAGGTCGTCGCGAAGTTGTCGTGGCAGATCACGACCACGGGGATCTGCCGGGCCTGGGCCAGACCTGTCACCAGGGGGACGTTCTCGTAGTGGGACAGGAGCACATCCGCCTTCTGGGCGGCGGCGGCGAAGTCGGTGCCTTCCTGGTACGGGATGACGCACACGCCGTCGATCTCGTAGCTCTTCTCGATGCTTCCGGGGTGGGACAGCCAGACCGTCACCCGGTGGCCGCGTTCGACCAGTGGGCGGAGCATCGAGTGGAGCATCCACTCGGACCCCGCGTTGTGAGCCGGTGGATAGCCGTACACCCGGGCCGCGATGGACAGACTTGGGGCTTGAGTGAACGGGGCCGGAAAAGGCATGCGCGAGTCGGACGCAGCCGGGTTCACGTGTATCCCCTTCAGTCACTCGACGTCGACGGGCGCGGCGGTCGGGGGGTGGTCGGCCACGGTGAAGGTCAGCTCCGTCTCGCCGGGTACCGCGTCGGCGGGGGCGACGACACCGATCAGCAGCGAGTTGCTGGCGCCGGCCTTGTGCAGGTGGAGGTCGACGGGACCGTGGGTGGTGAACGTCTGCTTGTCATCGGACAACGTGCCGCCGTACGAGGCCAACTGACGGGAGACTCCGTTCTCGTCCTCGCCGTAGACGATCAGGTTGCCGCTGCCGTGGAACTGCAGCCCCTTGCCCGGGGGCAGGGTCACGCGGACCGTCTGCGGTGCGACGTTGCCCTCGCCGAGGGACTTCACATACACGCCCGGCCAGGCGAACGCACCGGTGCCACGCTGCACCCTCGTCCTTCCGCCCGGCGACACCGAGAACGTGGCCGTGATCTCGACGGGCGCGGCGGTCGGGGGGTGGTCGCCCACGGTGAAGGTCAGCTCCGTCTCGCCGGGTACCGCGTCGGCGGGGGCGACGACACCGATCAGCAGCGAGTTGCTGGCGCCGGCCTTGTGCAGGTGGAGGTCGACGGGACCGTGGGTGGTGAAAGTCTGCTTGTCATCGGACAACGTGCCGTCGTACGAGGCCAACTGGCGGAAGGCGCCGTTCTCGTCCTCGCCCAGGACGATCAGGTTGCCGCTGCCGTGGAACTGCAGCCCCTTGCCCGGGGGCAGGGTCACGCGGACCGTCTGCGGTGCGACGTTGCCCTCGCCGAGGGACTTCACGTACACGCCCGGCCAGGCAAGTGCACCGGTGCCGCGCACCACCCTCGTCCTCCCGCCCGAATACACCAGGAACGGGGCGCCGGGAGCGCACAGACCGGTGACCACTCGTACGCGGTGGTTGTCGGTGTCGGTGACGAGGAGGCCACGCGAGGCATCCAAGGTCACGCCGCGGGGTCCGTTGAGCGCGGCGTCGGCGGCCGGCCCGTCGTCGCCGCTGAAGGCTGCGGTGCCGTTGCCGGCGATGGTCGTGATGGTGCCGGTCGCGGCGCTGACCCTCCGTACGCGGTGGTTGTCGGTGTCCGCGATGTAGAGGTTGCCTCCGCTGTCGAGCATGACACTACGGGGTCCGTTGAGCGCGGCGTCGGCGGCCGGCCCGTCGTCGCCGCTGAAGGCTGCGGTGCCGTTGCCGGCGATGGTCGTGATGGTGCCGGTCGCGGCGCTGACCCTCCGTACGCGGTGGTTGTCGGTGTCCGCGATGTAGAGGTTGCCTCCGCTGTCGACCATGACACTACGGGGGCCGTTGAGCGCCGCCTCGATGGCGGGCCCATCGTCTCCGGAGTACTCGGTGGCACCGTTGCCCGCGACAGTGGTGATCACCCCGGATGCCGCGTCCACCCTCCGCACTCGGGCGTTGTCGGTGTCGGCGATGTACAGATTGCCGGCGGCGTCCAACGCGACCCCGAACGGGGTGTAGAGCTGGGCCGCGATCGCGGCTGCCTCGTCGCCACCGGAACCAGCGGTGCCGTCGCCGGCGACGGTCCTGATCGTGCCGGTCGTCGCGTCGACCCTGCGTACGCGGTTGTTCTCGGTGTCCGCGATGTAGAGGTTGCCCGCGGGATCGACCGTGACACCACGGGGGTAGTTGAGGGCCGCGTCGACAGCGGGCCCGTCGTCTCCGGAGTAGTCTTGGTCGCCATTCCCCGCGACGGTGGTGATCTTCCGGGATTTCGCGTCCACTTTCCGCACCCGATGGTTCTCGGTGTCAGCGATGTAAAAATTACCCGAAGTGTCCACGGCGGTGCTGTTGGGCTGAATTCCGGCCGCAGTGGCGATCTGACCGTCACCGGAGTACTCGGAATTGCCGTTGCCCGCCAGAGTGGCGATGTGTGGCACCTTCACCGACTCCGGAGGGTCCTCGACATCGAGGGATTCACTCATGGCGTTCTCCTTTCTGCTGAAACGCGCGGACCAGCGTTCCCGTGCAGTTCCTACCCAGCAGAATCGGGAGATCATTCACCGAATGTAGTGGAACGATTACTGTGCGTGTTTATCTCGCCATGGAGGTTGGCGCGCAGATCGCAAGATAATATGACAACGCGCGCCACGGAAGTTTCCTCGGGAATCAGAAATAGCACCACCCCGCCCCCGGGGCAGCATTCCCCCCACCGTTCTCATTCGCCGTGCTTCGAGGCGGAATCAGAATAGCCACTTCTGATCGACTTTGTATGAAAATACTTGGGCACCCGAAGGCCGGGCTCGCCAGACAACGCACCGGAACCCTCAACACCTCGACCAGGAACACCATTTGTTTCGGGGAGCTCCCGTCCAACCATCCGTCACGACGTGGACCGCGTGAGTGCCGCTCGACCGCGATCGCACCACTCCTCCTGCGCGGTGGATCGCCCTCCGGGCACTGAGCATCGGAGTTGTCCAGCCGGGTCAACCATGGCGCACGGTCACACCTCGGCGGCGGCCAGTACTTCCGTCACCCGCAGACCGAACGCCGCGTCGCACGGGTGCGGCCGGCCGCCACGCGCCGCGGCCAGCAGGGCGTCACCGGCTCGCACCAGAGCCGGTACGACACCCCCCTCGTCCGACGAGGGCAGGACGGTCGTCCCGGCCCGGCCCCGGAACTCGGCGGTCGCCCCCGACGCCGCGGGCGGCGCGGACAGACTGAGCGTCACCGTGCTCGACGCCCCACCGGTGTGGGCGAGGACCAGATGCACCGTGTCCTTCGCCCCGCGCACGGCGGTGACCTCCTCCACGTCCCCGAGCACGGGCAGCAGCACCGACAGGGCGTGCGGGCCCACGTCCCACAGGGCGCCCTTCTCCCGCCGCCACGGCGACGCCGCGAACGGGCTGTCGCTGTCGCCGTCGAACAGCGAGCCCAGCCACTCCGCGCGGCCCGTGAACCAACCGCCGGCCTCGGCCTGTTCGGTGATCCACGCCTCGATCGCGGTCTGGAAGCGGGCGGTGAAGAAGACCACCGAGGCCACCCCGGTCCGCTCGACGGCCTCGACGACGGCCCGCCCCTCGGTGACGTCCGTGGCGAGCGGCTTGTCGAGCAGCAGATGACAGCCCGCCCGCGCGGCCCGCACCGCCAGCGGCGCCTGGACCGACGGCGGCAGGGCGACGGCGACCGCGTCCACATCGGCGAACAGCGCGTCCACGTCCTCGTACACCGGCACCCCGCCGTGCCGGTCGGCGAGCACCTTGGCCGCTTCCGGGCGGCGGCCCCACACCCCGGCGAAGTCCAGCTCCGTGTGCGCGCTCAGCGCGGGGGCGTACGCCATCTCCGCCCACGGGCCTGTTCCGAGCAGTCCGATACGCATGCCGTTGTCTCTCCTCGACGCGATGTGATCCGTGCCCCCGACCGCCCGGTGACCCGGTGCCTCAGGGCAGTGTCTGCTCGGTCCAGATGGTCTTGCCGGTGGGGGAGTAGCGGGTGCCCCAGCGTTGGGTGAGCTGGGCGATCAGATAGAGGCCGCGTCCGCCCTCGTCGGTCGTCGCCGCGTACCGCAGGTGCGGGGAGGTGTGACTGCTGTCCGTGACCTCGCAGATCAGATTGCGATCGTGGATCAGTCGGACACGGATGGGGCCGCTGCCGTACCGGATGGCGTTGGTGACCAGTTCGCTGAGGATCAGCTCCGTGGTGAACACCAGGTCGTCCAGCCCCCATTCGGTGAGCTTCCGCGTGGCGTCCGCACGGCTCCGGCCGACGGCCGCCGGCTCGGCGGGCACCTCCCAGTCGACGACCCGGCCGGCGTCCAGCGCCCGCGTACGGGCGACGATCAGCGCGATGTCGTCGCTCGCCCGGCTCGGCGGCAGCGCGTCGAGCACCGCCCTGCACGTGCCCTGCGGGGAGGTGTCGGCGCCGGTCAGCGCGGTGCGCAGCAGTTCCAGACCGGCGTCGATGTCCCGGCCACGGTCCTCGACCAGCCCGTCGGTGTACAGCACCAGCCGGCTGCCCTCGGCGAGGTCGAGCTCGGCCGTCTCGAACGGCAGACCGCCGAGCCCGAGCGGGGGACCGGCCGGTACGTCCGGGAAGTCGACGCGGCCGTCGGGCCGGGCCACCGCGAGCGGCGGGTGACCGGCCCGGGCGACGGTGCAGCACCGCGACACCGGGTCGTAGATCGCGTACAGACAGGTGGCGCCGGTGATCGGGGCCGAGCCGTCCTCGGCCTCGTCCTGGTCGATGCGGCTGACCAGCTCGTCGAGCAGCCCGAGGATGTCGTCGGGCGGCAGGTCCAGCGCGGAGAAGTTGTGCACGGCGGTCCGCAGCCGTCCCATCGTGGCCGCCGCGTGCAGCCCGTGCCCGACGACGTCACCGACGACCACCGCGACCCGGCTGCCCGACAGCGGCAGCACGTCGAACCAGTCGCCGCCCACCCCGGCCTGCGCGGGCAGGTACCGGTAGGCGACCTCCAGCGCGCTCTGCTCGGGCAGACTGCGCGGCAGCAGGCTCCGCTGCAACGTCACGGCCATGGTGTGCTCGCGGGTGTAGCGCCGCGCGTTGTCGATGGAGACCGCCGCCCGGGCGACGAGCTCCTCGGCGAGGGCCAGCTCCTCCTGGTCGAACGGCTCCGGCTTCTGGGAGCGCCAGAAGGTGGCGACGCCCATCACCAGGGGGCCCACGCGCAGCGGCACGGCGATGAGCGAGTGGATGCCGTACTCGACGACCTGCGCCGACCGCTCCAGGTCCTGCGCCTGCCAGCCGGGCGACCTGCTGAGGTCGGTCTCCAGGATCGAGTGCCCGCTCTCGATGCTGAGGGCCTGCGGGGACGACGCGACCAGGTCGATCTTCTCGCCCACCTTGTAGAGGGGTGCGTCCTTGCGGATGCCGCTGAGCGCCGTGCGCCGCAGCGTGGTGACCGCCTCCGGTTCCTCACCGCTGAGGGCCGCGGGGGCCAGGTCCACCGTCACGAAGTCCGCGAACCGGGGGACGGCCACCTCGGCCAGCTCCTCGGCGGTACGGGTCACGTCCAGGCTGGTGCCGACGCCCACCCCGGCGTCGTACAGCAGCTTCAGACGGCCCCGAGCGGACTCCGCCCGGCCCGACAGGGCGCGCAGCTCTGTGGAGTCCCGGAGCGTGGCGACACTGCCCGTCGGCTCGCCCTGGAGATCGGTGGGCCGCTGGTTGACCGCGAGCAGCCGGTCGCCCACCAGATGCACCTCGTCGTTGGCGATCCGACCCGAGGCCAGCAGATCGGCCATGGGCGTCTCCAGGCCCAGGGCCGAGACGTCCTGCCCCTCCGCGTTCCCCGGCAGGTCCAGCAGGCGGTGTGCCTCGTCGTTGGCGAGGAGGAGCCGGCCCCCGCCGCCGACGATCATCACGCCTTCCCGCACCGCGTGCAGCACGGCGTCGTGGTGCTCGTACATGCGGGTCATCTCGGAGGGGCCGAGGCCATGGGTCTGCCGCAGCAGCCGCTTGCTGACCAGGGCCGTGCCCGCCGTGGCGAGGGCGAGCGCGGCGGCCGCGGCGGCCAGCACGAGCGGCAGCTGCTGCTCGGCGACCCCACCCACCTTCTCCGTGGTGATCCCGGCCGAGACCAGGCCCACGACCTTCCCGTCCGGGTCCTTGACCGGCACGACGGCCTGGACGAGCGGCCCGAGGGTCCCCGTGATCTCCTCCGTGAAGGACTCGCCCTTCAGCGCCGGTTCGAGGGTGCCGACGAACTGCTTGCCGATACGGTCGGGCTTCGGATGGGTGTAGCGGATTCCGTCGGTGTTCATCACGACGATGAAGTCCACCCCGGACTGGATCCGCGCGGCCTCCGCCCTCGGCTGGAGCACCGCCGTCGGATCGCTGGAACTCAGCGCCTCCCGGGTGCCCGGGGCGTTGGCGAACGTCTCGGCGACAGCGAGCGAACGGTTCTTGGCTTCCTTGGTGCTGTCGTGCCGTACCTGGAGGACCAGCGCCACCACGGCTGACACGACCAGTACCAACACGATCACGACCTGCAGCAGGAACACCTGCCCGGCGACACTGCGCCCGCTCAGCGCCGTCCGCAGACCTCCGAGCGGCCGCCAGCGGGGTCCTTGGCCGTCGGCGGCGGATCCGTGCGGGACGCGCCGGGCGCCGTCGTCCCGGCCCTGCTCGCGCTGACCATGGGGGCGGCGGGTCGACTGAGCACGGGATCGACCCAGGAGACGGACCATGTGCCCATGTCTACACTGCCCCGCGCCCGGAGGCGAGAGGGGGTCACGCCCTGTGACAGGCGGTGCCGCCGCCCCTACGGCCGGGAAGGTGCCCCACGCGGCCCCGAACGCCTCCGACAGGCCGATTCCCATGAGTTTCCTGTGAATCCGTGAGTCGCTTGAACACCCCGGCCTCCAGCTCCGTATAAGGCCGGGGTTTTATATGCCCGGACCGACCACGACGTTGTAGGAGTCACCGTGGGACGCACCACCAGGCGCAGACGCCCGACAGGAGCACGGCGCGCGACCTCCGCCGCGATCGCGCTGATCTTGGGCGGAGGCGGGCTCGTGGCCGCGAACGTCTACGCGTCGGCCACCGAGGACGGCGGTGGCGAGGAGTCCGGCCAGTGGGCCAACTCCGCTGCCGCGACGATCGACTGCCCGGACGTCGGCAGTGAGCTGACCGACGTGCCCGAGGGCGCGCGGGGGGACGTGGACAACGAACTCGCCGCGCTCGACGGGCAGATAGCCGAGGCCTACCAGCGGCTGCAGAACTCCGCGCAGGCCCAGCAGCAGGACGGCGGGTTCGCGGAGAACGCCATCATGAACCCGCTGAAGGAGAAGCGGGCCGCGACGATCGAGCGCATCGCGATCGCCATCGACCGCGTCGGGGACCGCCCCGAGGGGCTCGACTCGCTCGCCTCCTGCACGCTGCGCGAGACCGGCAACGACAACGGGGGCGACCAGGGCGGCGACCAGGACGGCGACGGCGCCGGCCAGGACCAGGGCGGCCAGCAGGGTCAGGACGGTCAGCAGGGTCAGCAGGGCCAGGGCGGTCAGCAGGGCCAGCAGGGCAACGGTGGTCAGGCGGGCAACGGCCCGGTGGCAGCGGACTTCGCCGACATCACCTCCGTCCAGCCGGGCGGGCAGGGCGGGGCCCGGGGGCAGAACGCCTCGCGCGGCTCCTTCACCACCGCCTGCGGGGTGAACGCGAACGGCGTGTTCAACTCGGACAACGTCATCGTCGCCCCCGGCGTCAGCAACGGCGCCCACCACTTCCACGACTACGTCGGCAACCAGGCCAACAACGCCTTCGCCAGCGACGAGGACCTCGCGGCCGCCGAGACCAGCTGCGAGAACCAGGACGACAAGTCGTCCTACTTCTGGCCGGTGCTGCGTGTGCAGAACGGCACCGTCGAGCAGGACGCCAACTCGCCCGGCGGCGGCATCGAGGGCAACGCCGGTGAGATCGTGACCCCCAAGCAGGTCACCATGACCTTCGTGGGCAGCCCGCGGGGCGAGGTCGCCGAGATGCCGCGGCTCCTGCGCATCATCACCGGTGACGCCAAGGCGTTCGTCAACGGCCCGGCCAACGCCAACGCCTCGTGGAGCTGCACCGGGTTCGAGGACCGGCAGCTGAAGGACAAGTACCCGCTCTGCCCCGACGGCAGCGACGTCGTGCGCACCTTCAAGTTCCAGAGCTGCTGGGACGGCCGCAACATCGACAGCGCCAACCACCGCACGCACGTGGCCTTCGCCGCCGCCGACGGCAGCTGCCCCGGCGGTTTCAAGGCCATTCCCCAGCTCGTCCAGCGCATCGTCTACGACGTCGACGCCCCGAGCCTCCAGGACGGCGGCCGTACGACCCCGCTGTTCGCGGTGGACTCCTTCCCCGAGCAGGTCCACAAGCCGATCACCGACCACGGCGACTTCATCAACGTCTTCGACGAGGGCCTGATGCGCGAGATGGTCGACTGCATCAACGAGGGCCGCGAGTGCGACGCGGCGGACCTCGGCGGCGGCCAGGGTGCCGGTGACGGCGGCGACGGCGGCGACCAGGGCAACGGTGGCGACCAGGGTAAGGATCAGGAGCAGCCCGGCGGCGACCAGGGCGACGGCGGCGACCAGAACCAGGACGGTGGCCAGGACCAAGGTCAGGACCAGGACCAGGACCAGGACCAGGACCAGGACCAGGGCCAGGAGCAGCCGGGCGACCAGGAGGGCCAGAACCAGGGCCAGGACAAGGGCCAGGACAAGGGCCAGGACAAGGGTCAGGGTCAGAACCAGGGCGAAAACGGTGACGCCGGCGAGCCCACGGACAAGGCCGACACGCCCAAGACCTTCGCCTCGCCCAAGGCGACCCAGCGCGAGCGCGACAAGGACGCCGGGCAGGACGCCGGCCAGGGCGGGGGCGAAGACAAGGACGACGAGGCCGCCGACCAGACCCCGGCCGGGAACATCCCCTCGGCGGCGGGCGCGGGCCAGGCCGGCTCCCAGGGTGCCGAGGGATCCACGGGCTCCCAGTCGGCCGCGGGCGACCTCGCCGACACCGGTGCCGAGATGTGGCCGGCCGTGCTCGGCGGTGTCCTCGCGCTCTGCGGTGTCGTCCTGCTCCGCCGTGTGCGGCGCGGAGCGATCAGCTGAAGCCGCGGAGCCGCTGACGTACCGCCACCCCTCCGCCATCCGGACCAGTCCCCAAGGCCCGCCAACCTTGTTAATTTGAACGGGAGTTGATCCCGTGTCGGATGACGGTCGAGGCGGACCATGGCGAAGGGGTGGGCCCGGCGGCTGCCGCCGCCGGGCGACATGGCGGCGGCAGCCGTGCTGCTGGTGGCCATGACGGCGGTGAGGGTGGGCGCGGAGCGGGAGACCGACGCCCCCCTCGCCGCGGTGCTCGCGCTGAGCGCGGTGATCGCCGCCGGTGTGGCCCTCCGACGCAGTGCCCCGCTGACCGCCTACGCGCTGGGTTCGGCCGGTCTCGTCGCGGAGGCCCTGTCGGTGGGACCCGGCCCGCTGACCCCGGTCGCGAACCTGATCGGGGTGTACTCCCTGGGCCTGTACGCGACCCCCTTCCGGGCCCTGCTCGGCGCGCCTCTCGTCCTGCCGGGCGTCCTCGCCCACTTCGCCCCGAAGGACGACTCGTCCGTGACCCAGGTCGCGGTGGTGTGCGTCTGGCTGCTGGTGTGGGGGGCGGGCCGTGCCACGGCCCGGAGGCGCGAGGAGATGGCGGAGCTGCTGCGGCGTGAGGCCGTCGTCGCCGAACGGGTCCGCATCGCACGGGAAGTGCATGACGTCCTGGGCCACTCGGTCAACGCCATGCTCGTGCAGGCGGGCGCCGGACGCCTGGTCCTCGACACCGACCCGGCCCGGACCCGTGAGCTGCTGATGAGCGTCGAGCGCACCGGCCGCGACGCCCTCACGGAACTCGACCACCTTCTCGGCCTCCTGCGTGCCGAGGACGCCGAGCCCGGTGCAGGGACGGCCGCCGAGCCCGGCGCCGGGGCCGACGCCCCTGCCGGCCCGCCGAACCCGGCCCCGCCGACCTCGCCCGACTGATCCGTCCGCTGGCCGACGCCGGCATGGACGTACGCCTCCACATCGAGCCGGAGACGGGCACGTTGCCCCGTGCGATACGGCTGTCGGTCCACCGCATCGTCCAGGAGGCCCTCACCAACGCCCTGCGCCACGGCCACGCCCGGTCCGCCGAGGTGACCGTCCGCACGGAGCCACTGGAGCCGTCGGAGCCGTCGGTGCGGTCGGACCGGTCGGACCGGTCCGGGAGGGCGGTCCTCGTACGGATCGTGGACGGCGGCAAAGGGCCCCGACCCGGGGTACCGGCCGGGCCGGGGACTGCGGGGCATCACCGAACGGGCCGTCGCTTTCGGCGGATCCGTCTCCCACGGCCCGGCGGACGGCGGCGGCTTCGCCCTGAGCGTCGAGCTGCCGCTGCCATGACCGTACGGGTGCTCCTGGCCGACGACGACGCGCTGTTGCGGGCCGGTGTCGCGGTGATCCTCGGTACCGCCCCCGGCATCGAGGTCGTCGGGGAGGCGGGGGACGGTCTGTGTGCTGTGGAACTCTGCCGCTCGCTGGCCCCCGACGTCGTCCTGATGGACGTGCGGATGCCCGGGATCGACGGCATCCAGGCCACCGCGCGGATCGTCGACGCCGGGCCGGCGTCCCGGATCCTCGTCCTGACGACCTTCCCCGACGACGCCTACGTCTGGCGGGCCCTGCGCGCGGGCGCCAGCGGCTTCCTGTTGAAGCGCACCGCTCCCGAGCGGCTCATCGACGCCGTCCGCACGGTGGCCGCCGGCGACACCCTGCTGGACCCGTCGGTGACCCGCGCCCTGGTCGAACGCTTCGTACTCGACGGCGACGGCGACGGCGGCAGCGGGGGCGGGGGTGATGGGGAGGTCGCCCGCCCCGGCACGGCCGCCGCGGACCGCGCCCGGCTGCGTCACCTCACCGTCCGCGAGGCACAGGTCCTGCGTCTGATCGCGGAAGGGCTGTCCAACGCCGAACTCGCCGCCCGGCTGAACATCGCCGAGTCGACCGCGAAGACCCACGTCAAACGCATCCTGCACAAGATCGGCGCCCGTGACCGCGCCCAGGCCGTCGTCCTCGCCTACCGCTCGGGCCTGATGGAACGCGGCGACTGCCGGACCACCCACCTCCGCTGACCCGGCGGTCCCCCACCCGCACTGCCCGGTGTACCCCCACGGGGGTACACCCCCGCACCCCCGCAGGGGGACGCCCCGGTTCCCGCCGCCGCCCTACGGTCGGGGCCGGCCCGAGAGGGAGGGGGGAAGGGATGAAGACAGGCGCCGTCCTGGTGGGGGACATAGGGCGTGCCGTGCGGCCGGTCGGCCGTTACCAGCGGCTGCTGTGGTGGTGCGGAACCGCGCTGCTGGCCTCCGGTGTCCTGCACGGTCTGGTGGCGGTCGTGGACGGCGGTCCGTGGTGGGGGCCGGTGTCGTGGCGCAAGCCGGTGGTGTTCGGGGTGTCCTTCGGCGTGCTGGTGTGGTCGGTGGTGTGGATCCTGCGCGGACTGCCCGACCGCTGGTGGGTGCGGGTTCCCGCGGGCCTCGTCGTCGGCACCTCCCTTGCCGAGACCGTGCTCATCTCGGCCCAGCGCTGGCGCGGAGTCGCCTCCCACTTCAACCAGGCCACCGACACGGACGCAGCGGTCTGGTCCGCGATCGGCACCCTGATCCTGCCGCTGATCCTCGGCCTGGTGTGGCTCCTCGTCGCCGTCCTCGTACGGTTCTACGGCAGCCCGGCGTCCCGGGTCGCGGCGTGCGTCGGCCTGGCCGCCGTACTGGTCGCGGGCTACATCGGCGGCGACATGGCCGCCCTCGGCGAGGCCGCGTTCGACGAGACGGGTCGCGTCCCGTGGGAGGTGCTGTTCGGGGCGGCGGGCAGCGCCAAACTGGCCCACGCCACAGGGCTGCACGGCCTCCAGGTGCTCGCCCTCGTCGCGATCGTGTGCGACGCGGGTGCCCTGCGGCGCCGTACGGCGGGCGTCGTCGTCGCGGCCGCGGCCGCCGGTTACGCCGCAGTGCTGGGCGCCGTCACCGCGACCGCCTACGCCGGACGCGCCCCCTTCGACGCGACGGCCCCCATGTGGACCCTCCTGGCCTCCGGCGCCCTCCTGACCTGCGCGGCGGCGACCGTGGCCGTCGTCCACGCGGCCCCCGCGCGCCGGGCGCCCGACCCTGCGGCGACACCGCTCGACGGCCCGCTCCCGGAGCCCTCCGGCAGCCCACCGGGCTGACGCGGCCGCGATGGGCGATCACCCCGGAGGGTTGCCGCGCCGGTGGTCACGAAAGGTCATCGATCTTGGCCCCTGGCGACCGGAATCGGCTGTCGCGCCATATGGTTTCAGCCGTACACTGACAATTCGTAGGCATGCGGGTGTAGTTGACGGGGGGATCCGACATGTCCGGAGACCAGTACGGGCCATACGGAACGAGAGACCAGGACGGCTGGAGCCACAGCTATGTGGTGCCACCGATGCCGTCGGCGCCGCCGCCCGGTCCGGCCGACCCCTGGCGCGCCATCGGCGTGGGGCTGCTCAACCTCAGCGGTCTCGGCCTCGGTTACGCCCTGGTGCGCCGGCCCCTGCTGACGCTGCTGTGCTGGGTGGCCACCGGCATCCTGCTCTTCACGGTGCTGCCGGCCGACCCCGACGGCGTGTCCGGCACGACCCTCGTCGTCTACGGCCTGTTCCTCGTCCTCACAGCCGTCCACGGGGCCATGGTCGGCCTGCGCAACCGGCTGGTGTGGCCCGCGCAATCCCCGCTCGCGATCGCGCTCGGCGTCCTGCTCCTCGGCGTCCCGGTCGCCGGCTCCCTGCTGTACGAGAGCGCGCGGGACGAGGCCGCCGAGCAGATGCTCCTGGACCGTCTCGACACCGCCGACGACCTCGTGCGCAAGGCCTCCGGCGAGTCCTTCAGCACCACCCAGTCCGAGTACCGCAGGGCCTTGAGCGCCTACGACGACCTCAGCACCGACCACCCCGACTCGCGGGCGGCCGAGAAGATCCCGGACCGGCTGAAGACGTTCTACACGACGGTCGGCGCGCCCTACGAGAAGCAGGAGTACTGCGACGCGATAGCCCCGCTCGAGTACCTGCGCACGGTCCCGCAGACCCTGAGCAGGAAGGACGTCGGCTCCCTGGCCACCTGGCCCGACGACCGGCTCGCGACCTCCCTGTACGAGTGCGCCTCCGGCACCCTCGCGAGCGGCACGGGCGACTGGACCGACCACTTCCGCGACCTGCTGAACGAGTTCCCCGACTCCGAGCAGGCGGCGAAGGTCGAGCCCGACGTCAAGACGGCCGTCGACAAGGCGATCAAGGCCGTCGGCGGCGACGACCCGTGCAACGCCGTGCAGCAGCTGGAGTCCCTCAGCCTCCAGGTCAAGGGCCTGCCCGGTGAGAAGGCGGGCGTCGGCGACGCCCTCGCCGACGACGCCGCACGCGCCGACCGGTCCGCCTCCACCGGCGTCTACACCTGCGGCGTGTCCCAGTACGAGGACGGCGAGTTCGCCGACGCGGTCACCTCGATGAACGACTTCGTCAAGGCCAACAAGAAGCACAAGAACGCGCCCCGCGCCAAGAAGATCGCGATCGCCGCCGAGATCGCGCAGGAGGTGCCGGCGGCGGGCAAGAAGCTGCCCACCACCCGTACGGGCGGCAGCATCACCGTCACGGTCAAGAACGACAGCCCCGACGAGATCCAGGTCATGTACACCGGCCCGGTCACCGGCACCTTCACCCTGAAGGGCTGCGGCGGCTGCACCAGCTACGACTGGAGCCGCACCCTCGACCCCAACTTCAAACCGTGCAGCGGCGGCAAGAAGTACCCGCAGCGCACGATCACCCTCCCGGTCGGCACCACGTACTTCCTGCACAAGCCGCAGGGCGGCACCTCCTCCAGCCCCGCCTCGGACACCGCCAAGCTGCAGTCGGGCTACATCTACACCGAGTGCGCCTACGTGACCACGGGTCTCGGCACCAACTCGTGAGACGACGAGCGCGGCAGGGCGGCAGACCGGAGGGCCGGCAGGGGCGGACTCAGCCCCTGCGGCCCTCCAGCCACCCGGCCACGTCGTCGAGGTCCTTCGCGACGGCCCTGCGCACCGCACGGGCACCGACGCCGCCCAGCACCTTGGCCAGCAGACCGGAGACGGCGCCGGTCGGCACCGCCGTGAACGTCATCCGGATGGTCGTCGACGCGGGGCCGTCGGGCCGCAGCTCCCACGCGGAGACGTAGTGGGAACCATGGGACTCGGCCTCCACCACATAGCGCTCGGGCGGTTCGCTCAGGGTCACGCCCATCTCCTCGGTGGCGTCCTTGCCGAACATACGGCGGGTCTCCCGCCATCGCGTGCCCACCCCGAACCCCCCGCCGGTGAGGACCTCCACCCTGACGACGCCGCTCAGCATCCGCTCCATGCCGGCGAGGTCCGTCAGGGCCTCCCACACCCGCCCCTGGGAGGCGGCTACTCGCCGCTCCACGACGACACTCGCGCTGGTCATGACTCCCATGAAAGCACCGGGCCCCGACCACCGCCCCAGGACGACGGCCGGCGCCCCCGTCCGGAGCACCCCCCTACCCCCGAAATGAGGAGAAGCCGATGACCGAACGTCCCGAGGGTGCCCCGGCCCAGCCCCAGCCGCAGGACCAGCCGTCCGCGACCCCGCCCGGCCCGCCCGGACAGCCCGGTCCGGCGTACCCCGCGCAGCCCCAGCCGGCCGCGCAGCCGCAGACGCCGACCCAGGCCCAGCTCCCGGCGTCGCCGAGCGCCTACCCGTACCCCAACCCCCAGTCGCCCGCCGGATTCGGCCCGCCGGCCGCCTCCCTGCCCACCCAGCACAACCCCTACGGGCAGCCGCAGCCCGGCGGCTACCCGCCCGCCGGCTATCCCACGGCTCCCGCCGCCCCCGGCTCGGGCGGCGCCGGACGCGCCGTGCTCTGGGCCGTGGTGGGCGCGGTGCTGGCATCCGCCGCGTGGGCCGGAGGCGTCTTCCTCCTCGGCCGCGACGACAAGGCCGACCTGCGCGGATACGAGGCCAAGTCCGAGCTCTGCCGGGAGGTGGAGCACTCCTCGTTCGACGACGAGTACCCGGAGGAGGACTCGAGCCCCGTGAACCAGTCCCTGGAGCACGAGGCCCTCGACCAGAGCTACTGCAGTCTCTCCCTGAAGAAGTCCTCGACCTCCACCCTCTCCGACGCGTACTTCTCCGTGGAACTGGAGCTGCACAAGAAGACCGACCCCGGCCCCGAGTTCACCGCCCGCTGGGCCGAGTACGACCAGCGCTACGACGACTACGAGGTCGAGCGGATCAGCGGCTTCGGCGACGAGGCGTACCTGGTCACGGAGGACACCACCTCCGGCGGCGACAGCAGCGGCAGCCGCTCGGCCACGCTCGCGGTGCGCGACGGCTGGGTGACGTACGAGATGAGCTGGAGCGCGTACGCGTCGTCCTACGACGACGACGCGGCCAGTCTTCCGGAGGTGGCGGAGGTCACCGACTGGCTCAAGACCGACACCACCGCGACGCTGGAGAACCTCAAGGAGATCGACGGGGTGTAGCGCGGGAACGGCGGAACACGGCGGAGGCGGGGGCGCGAACGCCCCCGCCTCCTTTCCCTCTCACCCTCACCCGGTTCAGTCACCGGCGGCCTTGGCGTAGTCCTTGGCCATCTGCCCGGCGAAGTCGTAGACGACGCACTGTTCGTCGCCCACGACCCACGCGTCGTGGCCCGGCGGACAGACGAAGACGTCGCCCGGTCCCAGCTCGCCCTCACCGCCGTCGTCCATACGGATGTGCATGCGCCCCTGCGCGACGTAGCCGTTGTGGTGGACCTCGCAGCTGTCCGTGCCCGCGATCGGTGCGACCGACTCCGACCAGCGCCATCCCGGTTCGAAGACACCCACGGCGAAGTCGAGCCCCGTGAGGTGGACGGCTTCGAGGTGCCCCCGCGGGAAGTCCCGGCGTTCGTCCGGCTTCTCGACCGTCTTGATCTCCAGCATGGCGGCTCCTTCCGTTCCGTCCCACCTCCCCATCGTCCGCCCGTCAAGCCGGGGCCGCCATCCGGGGGACCGGCGGCGCAGGAGATGCCGGAGTGCCGTGAGGACCGTGTAATGAGGGTCGGAGATCGTCCCCAGGGAGAGAGATGAGCGCACGGCGTTCCCACGGCAAGGGCGGCGGCACGAGCGGTACCGGCGGGCTGCGCGGACTCGGCGAGTGGTGCGCCCGTCACTTCGTGATCGTGATCGTCGCCTGGCTGGTGGTGCTGGCGGCCCTCCAGGTCCTCAACCGCTCGTTCGGCGGCGACTACTCGGACAACTTCTCCCTGCCCGGCGTGCAGTCCCAGAAGGGCCTGGACGTACTGAAGGCGCACGATCCCCAGGCCGGCGGCTACAGCAGCCAGATCGTCGTCCACGACAAGGACAAGCCGCTGACCCAGCTCGGCTCCCAGATGTCCGACACGGTCGACGACCTGCAGAAACTGTCGCACGTGCTGTCGGTGCAGAACCCCCTCACCACGGCCTCCTCCCAGTCGTCGGACCAGTCGGACCAGTCGGGCCAGTCCGACCAGTCGAAGCAGCCGAATGTCGGCCCGCTGTCCTCGGACCAGAAGACCGCGTACATCACCATCCGCTTCGACGTACAGCCGTCGACCCTCCAGGACAGCTACCTCCACGGTGTCGACGACGCGGTGCAGCCGCTGAGGTCCGCGGGCGCCGAGGTCGAGTACGGCGGTCCACTCGGCGAACTGGCCCGGCCCGCCCCCGACGACCGGGTCAGCGAACTCATCGGCTTCGGCGTGGCGATCGTCGTCCTGCTGATCGGCTTCGGCAGTGTCATCGCGGCCGGTCTGCCCCTGGTGACCGCGCTGCTCAGCGTGGTCGGCGGTCTGGCCTGCCTCGGTCTGCTGGCCGCCGCGTTCACCTTCGCCACCGTCTCGCCGACCCTGGCCACCATGATCGGCATCGGCGTCGGCATCGACTACGCCCTGTTCCTGATCACCCGTCACCGGCAGGCCCTCATGGACGGCGCCGACCCGGTGCGGGCCGCCGGCCGGGCCACCTCCACCAGCGGGCACGCCGTCCTCGTCTCCGGCTGCACGGTGATCGTCGCCCTCGCCGGGCTGTACGCGTCCGGGGTGAGCTTCATCGGCAAGCTGGGGCTCGCCGCCGCGACGACCGTCGTCTCCGCGATCGCCGGCGCCCTCACCCTGCTCCCGGCCCTGCTCGGCCTCATCGGCCGACGCATCGACCGCTACCACGTGCGTCGTCCCGTCGCGGAGACCGGCGTCCAGGAGGGCGAGGAGATCACCGGGACCTGGCACCGCTACGCCCAGCGCGTGGAGCACCACCCCTGGTGGTTCCTGTCGGCCGGTGTGGTGACCGTCGCGATCCTCGCGATCCCCGTCTTCTCCATGCAGCTCGGCCACATCGGTGACGGCGCCGACCCCACCTCCTTCACCGACCGGCGCGCCTACGACCTGATGACTGACGCCTTCGGGCCCGGCTCCAACGGGCCCCTCACCGTCGTCGTCGACCAGACGTCCGTCCCGTCCTCCGACCGGCAGTCCCTGCAGAGCACCGTGCAGAAGGACCTCGACGACGTGAAGGGCGCGTACGCGGTCACGCCACTGACCCCCACCCAGGACGGGGACGTCCTGGTCGGCACGGTCTACTCCACTCAGTCCCCCCAGGACGCCGACACCACGGACCTGGTGAACCGCCTCGTCGACGACACCCTGCCCGGCGCGGTCTCCGGCACCAAGGCCGAGGGCTATGTCACCGGCACCACCGCGTCCCAGGTCGACTTCCGCGACATCGTGGCGAGCCGGCTGGCCGTCATCATCGCCGTGGTCGTCGCCCTCGCCTTCCTGATCATCCTCGCCGTCTTCCGCGGTCCGCTCGTCGCGCTGAAGGCGGCGGTCCTCAACGTCCTGTCCATCGGGGCCTCGTACGGGGTGGTCGTCGCCGTCTTCCAGTGGGGCTGGGGCGGCCCGGCCCTCGGCGTCAACGGCAAGGTGCCCATCGAGAGCTACGTCCCGATGATGATGTTCGCCATCATCTTCGGCCTCAGCATGGACTACGAGATCTTCCTCCTCTCCCGTGTCCACGAGGCCTGGCAGCGCACCGGGGACGCCCGCGCCTCCGTCGCCCACGCCTTGGAGATCACCGCGCGCGTCATCACGTGTGCCGCGCTCATCATGGTCAGCGTGTTCGCCGCGTTCATCGTGAGCGACAACATCGTGGTGAAGATGCTCGGCCTCGGCCTCGCCGTGAGCGTCCTGATCGACGCGACGGTCGTCCGCCTGCTCATGGTCCCCGCGGTGATGACCCTGCTCGGCAGCCGCGCCTGGTGGACCCCGCGGTGGCTGGACCGCGTGCTGCCGCACATCGACGCCGAGGGCGGCACGGCGGAACGGCCGGCCCCGGTGAAGCAGGGACCGACCGCCTGACCGACCTGTCGCAGAGCGAGGTGTCGCTCTGTCAGAAGGTCAGCTTCCAGCTGTTGATGTAACCGGTGTCGAGGCTCGCCACGTCCTGGACGCGCAGCTTCCAGGTGCCCGCGGCGGTCTCGGAGGACGCGTCCACCGTGTACGTCTCGATCACGTTGTCCGCCGAGTCGGAGGACGCGGAGTTCTTCAGCCGGTACGTTGTGCCGTCCGGAGCGACGAGGTCGATGACCAGGTCACCGCGCCAGGTGTGGACGATGTTCACGTCCACGGTGAGCGGGTTGGACGCGGCCCCCGCCCGGTTGACGTTGATCGGTGACTCGACGGTGGAGTTGTCGGGGATCTGGTAGTCGGCGGTGTTCTCGAAGACCGACTGGTTGCCCTCCTCGTCCACCCGCCAGGCGAAGCTCGCCTTCCCGGTCTTGTCGGCCGCGTCCGTCACGGTGACGGTCGGCGTCCAGTTCCCGGCCGTGGTCGGGGTGCCCGAGATGCGTCCCGTGGCCGCGTCGATGGACAGCCCGTCCGGCAGACCGGTGGCCGCGTACGACAGGGCACCGGCGTTGGTGGACGACGCCTGGACGTCCAGGGTGACCGCCTGCCCGGTGAGGCTGTACTGCGCGGCCGGCGGAACGACCGTCACGCCGTCGAGGATCCGGGACCCGACGTTGATCGCGGCCCAGGCGTTGGCGGTGTTGTTGTACGTCGGCGAGCCGAGCCCGTACAGGTCGGCGGCCGCGCGCAGGGTGTAGGTGCGCGCGGCGGCGTAGTTGGTCGCGGACACCATGTACGTGGTCAGCGCCCGGAACCAGATCTTCTCGGCGGCCTCCCGGCCTATCGGCGTCACCGGCAGCCCGTCGAAGGTCGGCGAGTCGTAGGAGACGCCGTTGACGACCTTCGCGCCGCTGCCCTCGGAGGCCAGGTAGAACCAGTGGTTGGCCGGGCCCGAGGAGTAGTGGACGTCGATGTTGCCGAGCGTGGAGGACCAGTAGTCGCGCGAGGAGCCGTCCTTGCTGGGCTTGTCCATGTAACGCAGCGGCGTGCCGTCGCCGTTGATGTTGATCTTCTCGCCGACCAGGTAGTCCCCGACGTCCTCGCTGTTGCCGGCGGCGAACTCCACGGCGGCGGCGAAGATGTCGGAGGTCGCCTCGTTCAGCCCGCCCGACTCACCGCTGTACACGAGGTTGGCGGTGACCGACGTCAGACCGTGCGTCATCTCGTGCGCGGCCACGTCGATGGAGGTGAGCGGGTTGGCGTTGCCCGACCCGTCGCCGTACGTCATGCAGAAGCAGCCGTCCTGCCAGAACGCGTTGACGTAGTTGTTGCCGTAGTGGACGCGGCTGTACGGGGCCACCCCGTCGTTGCGCAGGCCGTTGCGGCCGTGCACGTTCTTGTAGTAGTCCCAGGTCAGCGCGGCACCGTAGTGCGCGTCCGCGCCGGCGGTCTCCAGGTTGGCGGCGGTCCCGTCGCCCCAGATGTCGTCGCTTCCGCTGAACAGCGTGCCCGTCCCGGACGAGCCCCGGTTCAGGTTGTAGGTGCGGTGGTTGCCGCGGTCCGCGTCGGTCAGCGTGTACGACGACCCCGACTGGCTGGTGCCGAGCGCCACCGAGCCGCTGTAGCGGGTGTTGCCCGTGCCGGTGTGCACGGCCTCGTAGTCGAACAGCTTCTTGCCGGTCTGCGCGTCGGTGATGACGTGCAGCTCGCTCGGGGTGTCGTCGTGCTGGAAGCCGCTGACGACGGTCTCGTAGGCGAGGGTGGGCGTGCCCTTCGCGGCCCAGACGACCTTGCGGACGCTGTCCGCCTCGGTCTTGGCCGAGCCCTCGTCCTTGGCCGCCTTGAGCGCCTGCTTCTCGGCGCTGGCCTTGCTGACCGCGGCGCTGAGGTCCGACACCTTCAGCCGGGGCTTGTAGGAACGGGTGACGCTCTCGACCGCGCCGGACTTCGACGCGTGGACGATGAGGTCGCCGCCGAGGACGGGAAGTCCGGCGTAGGTGCGCTCGTAGCGGGTGTGCAGGGTGCCGTCGGCGTCCTTGACGACGTCACGGACCCGCAGCTCCTCCTTTCCGCCCAGGTCGAGGCGGTCGGCGGTGCTGTCCGTGGCCTTCTCGGCCTTGCGGATCAGGGTCTCGCGCTGAGCGGGGCTCAGCTTCGCGGGCAGGGACCCGCGGTCGAGCTTGGCGGCCACGGGACGGGCGGTGCCTTCGCCGCCGTCACCGCGGGCGCTGGCCGAGCCGCCCGGTACCGCCACCGCGAGCATCGCTGTCGCGACGACGAGCGTGGCCATGGCCGTTGTACGTCTGTGGGGGGTGGATCTCACGCGAACTCCTTTGCTGCGGCCGACGTTGGACGAACGGCCGTACGAAGGACCCGGTGCACGGATGGGGCGCCGGGTGGTGCAGGGAGAGCTGCGTTGCGGGTGCGCGTGCTCCGTCGTGAGACGGAGTGGGCACAGAGTGACAGACGTGAGCCGCTTATGTCAGGGGCATATCAAGTCTTTGGCCGGAAACTGTTCGATTATCGAGTGGTCGCCGACGGGCTGACCACGGCGGACCCGGAATCGACCCCCACGGCGTTCGAGGAGCGGACGGTGCGACCCGGAGTGCCGTCCGTGCCGTCCGTGCCGTCGGGGGCCCGGCACGGACGGCGGAGCGTGGGCGTTCGGCGTCAGCCCTGGACGGGCGGCGACTGCGGGCCGTCCTCCAGGGAGTCGGCGTTCCTGAGGTGGTCGCGCAGCCACTGCTCGGTGTGGTTCACATGCATCAGCGCGGCGGCGTGAGTGAGGACGGCGTCACGGGACGACAGGGCCTCGAAGATCGCCTCGTGTTCCGCGAGGGTGCGCCCCGAGGCCTGGTCGTCCACCAGACCGCGCCAGATACGGGCGCGCAGCGTACGGCCCGAGATGCCCTCCAGCAGCGTGAGCAGCGTCTCGTTGCCCGTGGCCGCGACGACGGCGCGGTGGAACGCGGCGTCGTGCGCGTTCAACTGCTCGACGTCGTCGCGCGCCGCGCGCATGGCGTCCAGATGCCGCTTCACCTCCGCCAGTTGCTCGTCGGTGATCCGGGTGGCGGCCAGGGACGTCGCGACCGGTTCGAGGAGCCGGCGCACCTCCATCAGGTCCAGCAACGCCACCGTGTCGCCCTGTAGCAGCTCCACCGCGCCACCGAGACCTTCGAGCAGCAGGCTGGGCTGGAGGCTGGTCACATAGGTGCCGTCGCCCCGCCGCACCTCCAGGACACGGGCGACGGCGAGCGCCTTGACGGCCTCGCGCGCCAGGTTGCGCGACAGGCCCAGCTGCGCGGCCAGCTCGGGTTCGGGCGGAAGCTTGGAGCCCGGCGGCAGCGCGCCGGTGCGGATCAGCTCGCGAATCTGCTCAATGGCCCGGTCCGTCAGAGACAACGCCCACCCCTTCCGTCTCCGGAGTGTGCTCCGCGCTGTTCCGCGTGGGTACGTCCGGTCTGATCAGTCCCCTGGCGCGAAGGTCGTCCCAGAGGCCTTCGGGCACCCGCCGACGGTACAGGTCCACGTTCCGCCTGACCTGCTCCTCGCTCCTCATTCCCAGGGTGACGTTGATGATACTGGGATGGCTGAAGGGGAAGGCGATGGCGGCGGCGGGCAGGGTCGTCCCATGGCTCTCGCAGACCTCGGCGATCTCCCGCGCCCGGTCGACGAGGTGCGGTGGGGCGTCCGCGTAGTCGTACTTCATGCCGGGGGCCGGGCGGTCCCGTGACAGCAGACCCGAGTTGAACACGCCGACGGCGACCACGCTCCTGCCGTGCTCGACGGCGGCGGGCAGGACGTCGTCGAGGGCGGACTGGTCGAGGAGCGTGTAGCGGCCGGCGAGCATCACGACGTCGGCGGCGGTCTCGCGCAGGAAGCGGGCGAGCATGGCCGACTGGTTCATACCGGCGCCGATCGCTCCGACGACTCCCTGGTCGCGCAGGTCGGCGAGGGCGGGCATGGCCTCGTCGGCGGCCTGCCGCCAGTGGTCGTCGGGGTCGTGGAGGTAGACGACGTCGAGCCGGTCGAGGCCGGTCCGTTCCAGGGTGGCGTCGATGGAGCGCAGGACGCCGTCGCGGCTGAAGTCCCACGCGCGGCGCAGGTCGTCCCGGACGACGAACCCCTCACTGTCGACACCCCGCGGCCGCTCGTTGGGTACGAGGAGGCGGCCCACCTTGGAGGAGACGACGTACCGCTCGCGGGGCAGGCCCCGCAGAGCGGCTCCGAGGCGCCGCTCGGACAGTCCGAGCCCGTAGTGGGGCGCGGTGTCGAAGTAGTTGAGGCCCGCGTCCAGGGCGGTCCGGACGGCGGCCGCCGCGTCCTGGACCGGCGTGACCCGGTAGAGGTTGCCGATGACGGAGGCACCGAAGCCCAGCTCGGTGACCTCGATGGAGGTGTTCGCGATCCTGCGGTTGTGCACGACGTGCTCCTGGAGGCGGGGTTGCGGAGGGGACGGGGCGCCGGTCAGCGCCGGACGGCGGCCGAGCCACCGGCCATGAGCGCCTCGACCTCCGCGAGCGACGCCATGGAGACATCACCCGGTGTGGTCATGGCGAGCGCCCCGTGCGCCGTGCCGTAGGCGAGGGCGCGCTCCAGGCCGGTGCCGGTGAGCAGCCCGTGGATGAGACCGGCGGCGAACGCGTCGCCGGAGCCGATGCGGTCCAGGACCTGAAGGCCCGGCAGGTCGGGGCCCGCGACGAAACCGTCCGTCGGCGACCAGGCCGCCGAGGACCAGTCGTTCACGCCCGCCGACGGCACCGCGCGCAGGGTCGTCGCCAGCACCCGCGCCGACGGCAGCCGGCCGGCGACCTCGGCGAGCGCGTCGGGCACCTCGTCCCGGCCGACCCGCACCGCTCCCGGGTACGGTCCGGCCAGACCGAGGGCGCCCACCACCACGTCGGCGTGCCGGGCGAGCCGCAGGTCGACCTCGCGGGCCCGGTCGGCACCGCCGCGGCCCGCCCAGAGGCTGGGGCGGTAGTTGGGGTCGTAGGAGACGGTGACGCCGTGGCGGCGGGCGGCGGCCATGGCCTCGTCGGCGACGTCGACGGTGGTGTCGGACAGGCCGGCGAAGATGCCCCCGGTGTGGAACCAGCGGGGCCCGGACGCGAACAGCGTGTCCCAGTCGATGTCGCCCTTGCGCAGCTGGGAGACCGCGGTGTGCGCGCGGTCGCTGACGCCGAGGGCGCCGCGGATGCCGTAGCCGCGCTCGACGAAGTTCAGGCCGTTGCGGGCGGTGCGGCCGATGCCGTCGTCGGGCACCCAGCGGATCAGCGAGGTGTCGACGCCGCCCTGGAGGACGAGGTCCTCGACGAGCCGGCCCACCGCGTTGTCGGCGAGGGCGGTGACGACGGCCGTACGCAGTCCGAAGCAGCGGCGCAGTCCGCGTACGACGTTGTACTCGCCGCCGCCCTCCCACACCTGGAAGGTGCGGGTGGTGCGGATACGCCCCTCACCCGGGTCGAAGCGCAGCATCACCTCGCCCAGGGCCAGCACGTCGATCACCGGGCACTCCTCTCCACGGCCTCGGCGGTCAGCCGGCGGATCCCCGCGAAGTCGCCGCGCTCCAGATGGCCCGGCGTGGCCATCCAACTGCCGCCGACGGCGAGGACCGCCGGATGGGCGAGATAGTCGGACATCCGGTCGAGGCCGATGCCGCCGGTCGGCACGAAACGCACCCCGGGGAAGGGGGCGGCCAGAGCCCGCAGCAGCGCGCCCCCGCCGAGCGGCTCGGCGGGGAAGAGCTTGACGGTGTCGAGGCCCGCCGCGAGGGCGCGCATCAGCTCGGTCGCGGTGGCGATGCCCGGCACGACGGGCACCCCCAGCTCGCGGCAGCGCGCGACGACGTCCCCCTCGTAACCGGGGGAGACGACGAAGCGCGCGCCCGCCGCCACCGCCCGTTCCGCCTGCTCGGCGGTGAGCACGGTCCCGGCACCGACGACCAGGCCACCGTGCGTGGCCATCGTCTTCAGGACCTGCGCCGCGTCCGGCGTGCGGAAGGTGACCTCAGCGCACCGCGCGCCGCCCGCGGCGAGCGCGTCGGCGAGCGGGCCGGCCGTGCCGGGGTCGGGCACGGTCAGCACCGGCATGATGCGGCAGCCGTCGAGGACGCCCGCGAGGTGGGTGCCGGTCATCGGCCGAGCCATCCGCCGTCGACGGGCAGGGTGGTGCCGTGGACGTAGGCGGCGGCGTCGGAGGCCAGGAAGACGGTGGCACCCGCGAGGTCGTCGGCGCTGCCCCAGCGTCCGGCGGGGATGCGCTCCAGGATCGCCTTGCTGCGGACGGGGTCGTCCTGGAGGGCCTGGGTGTTGTCGGTGGCGATGTAGCCGGGGGCGATGGCGTTGACGTTGACGCCGTGCGGTGCCCATTCGTTGGCGAGGGCCTTGGTCAGCCCGGCGATGCCGTGCTTGGCGGCGGTGTAGCCGGGGACGGTGATGCCGCCCTGGTAGCTGAGCAGGGAGGCGGTGAAGATGACCTTGCCCTGGCCGCGGGCGACCATGCCGGCGCCGACGGCGCGGGTGAGGGCGAACTGGGCGCTCAGGTTGACCTGGAGCACCAACTCCCAGTCAGCGTCGGTGTGTTCGGCCGCGGGGGCGCGGCGGATGGTGCCCGCGTTGTTGACCAGGATGTCCACGGGGCGCTCCCGGCCGGCCAGCTCCGCGCCCAGGGCGCGGACGGCGTCGGGGTCGGCGAAGTCGGCGCGGATCGCCTCGAAGGTGCGGCCCGCGGCGTTGACGTCCTTCTCCACGTCGCTGCCGGATTCCTCCAGGCTGGCGCTGACTCCGATGATGTCGGCTCCGGCTTCGGCGAGGGCGCGGGCCATGGCCCGGCCGATACCGCGGCGGGCGCCGGTGACGACGGCGAGCTTGCCGGTGAGGTCGAAGGCGCTCATACGGCCGCTCCCTGGGTGTCGTCGGTGCAGTCCACGAGGATCTTCATCACGTCACCGCCGCCCTCCAGCGCCTCGAACGCGGCGGGTGCCTGGGTGAGGGGGACGACCTTGCTGATCAGCCGGTCGGCGGGGATGGTGCCGTCCGCGACCAGGGCGACGGCCTTCTCGAAGTCGGAGCGGTCGTACAACCGGGCTCCGACGAGGGTGAGTTCGCGCCAGAAGAAGCGGTGCAGGTTCACCTCGCGGGGCCGGGGGTGGATGGCGACCAGGCACAGCCGGCCCCGCACTCCCAGCACCTCGACGGCGGTGTCCACACCGCCGGCCGCACCGGACACCTCGAACGCGACGTCGGCGCCCGCGTCGGCGGTCCATGTGCCGACGAGGGTGCCGATGTCGTCGGCGGCCGGGTCCCAGACGGTCAGCCCCAGTCCCTCGGCCAGCGCACGGCGGTGGGCGCTGAGCTCCACCACCCGCACCTCGGCCCCGGCGGCCTGCGCGACCAGTGCGATCAGCACTCCGACCGGACCGCCGCCGACGACCACGACCTTCTCGCCCTCGCCGACCTGCGCCCGGCCGACGTCGTGCACGGCCACCGCGGTGGGCTCCACCAGCGCGGCCCGGTCCAGGGGGAGTGATTCCGGGAGGCGGATCAGGGTGGCGGCGGGTACGGTCCAGCGTTGCTGCATGGCGCCGGGGGAGTCGATGCCGATGAAGTCGAGGTGCTGGCAGACGTGTTGGTGACCGGCCCGGCAGGCGGGGCAGGTGTCGTCCCAGCGCAGCGGCATCACGGTCACCGCGTCGCCGACCTGCCAGCCTTCCACGTCGGGGCCGACCCCGACGATCCGGCCGGACATCTCGTGCCCGAGGACGGCGGGCGTGGCGACGCGGGCGTCCATGTCGCCGTGGAAGATGTGCAGGTCGGTGCCGCAGATACCGACGTAGGCGGGGGCCAGTACCACCTCGCCGGAGCCCGGGGGCACACTCGGTGCGGGAGCGGTGTCCAGGGTACGGGCGGCCGTGTAGCGGACGGCGAGTGTCATGGCGTTCCCGGGGTCTTTACGGCGCGGACGCCGATGGTCAGCAGCAGGTTGGCGTAGGTGCGGATGTCGGCGGTGACGACGGCCAGCGCCAGGTCGGGGGAGCGGGCGGCGTCGTAGAACGCGAACCGGTCGAGGGCCTCCACCGGGGCGGGCGCCAGACGCGCGCGGTACTCGGCGATGGCCGGTGGTTCCGGTTCGCCCTCGGGCGGCACCATCACCTGGGCCGACTCCACGGGCAGCGCGGTCAGCAGGACGTCGAGAACGGTGGTGACGTCCAGCAGCCCGGGGGCCAGGTTCAGGTGCACGGTCCTCGCCCGGTCGCCGGTGGCGGTGCTCGCCGGGTAGTGGCCGTCGGCGAGCAGCACACGGGCACCGTGGCCGGCGCCGGCCAGCGCTTGCAGGATGCCGGGGTGCAGCAGATCGGTCAGGAGCACGATGTTCCCTCCTTCCTCTCGGGGGTGGGTGGTTCAAGGGGATCGAGGCCGTAGAAGGCGGTCGCGGTGCCGGCGAGGATCGCCTCCGTCTCGGTCGCGGAGCAGCCGTCGAGCAGTTCCTCCACGGTCGCCGCCCACGCGTTCCAGTCGCCGGCGAGGACGCACACCGGCCAGTCCGAGCCGAACATCAGCCGGTCGGGGCCGAAGACGGAGAGCAACAACTCCCACACCGGCCGGATGTCCTCGACGGTCCACTTCTCGTGGTCGGCCTCCGTGACCAGACCGGAGACCTTGCACCGCACCTGCGGATGGGCGGCGAGCCGCCTCAGCCCCTGCTCCCAGGCACCGAGTTCACCTGCGGCGATGGGCGGTTTGCCCGCGTGGTCGAGGACGACCGGCAGATCGGGGAGACGCTCGGCCAGCCGCACCGCCTGGTCGAACTGGTGATCACGGATGAGGATGTCGTACGCCAGCCCGCGCTCCCGCACCGCACGCAACGACCGCTCCACGGAAGGCTGTTGCAACCACCGGGGGTCGGACTCGCCCTGGACGAGATGGCGTACGGCCCGCAGACACCCGCCACCGGGGCCGGCCCGCAGCTCGTCGAGGACGTCGCCGACGGCCGGTGCGGTCAGGTCGACCCAGCCGACGACCGCGCCGACCAGGGGGTCCCGCTCGGCCAGCGCGAGGAGTTCGCGGGTCTCCGGCACGGACGTGACGCACTGGACGACGACGGTGCGCCGCAGCCGCCGCCCTGCGATCGGCCGGGTCGCGGCCGATCGCAGGTCATCCGTGCCGAAGCTTCGGTGGATCGGCGCGTGGCCCGGCTCGCTCAGCCAGGGCTGGGGGCGGCGGTCGAGGTCCCACACATGGTGGTGGGCGTCGACCAGCCCGGGCACCTCAGACACGGGCCGACCAGACCGGGCCGTCGGGGTAGGTGTACTCCTTGAGGGAGGCGGGGTGCATCTGCGCGCCGAGCCCCGGCAGCGTCGGCGCCAGGTAGTGGCCGTCGGCGATGCGCACCGGGTCGACGAAGTGTTCGTGCAGGTGGTCGACGTACTCGATGACGCGGTCCTCGGTGGTGCCGGAGACGGCGACGTAGTCGAACATCGACAGGTGCTGGACCATCTCGCACAGGCCCACCCCGCCGGCGTGCGGGCAGACCGGTACGCCGAACTTCGCGGCGAGCAGCAGGATGGCGAGGTTCTCGTTGACGCCGCCGACCCGCGCGGAGTCGATCTGCACGATGTCCACCGCGCCGGCCTGGAGGAGCTGCTTGAACACGACCCGGTTGGCGACGTGTTCGCCGGTGGCGACCTTGATGGGGGTGAGCGCCTTGCGGACGGCGGCGTGGCCGAGGATGTCGTCGGGGGAGGTGGGCTCCTCGATCCAGTACGGGTCGTAGGGGGCCAGCTCGCGCATCCAGTCGATGGCGGGCTGGACGTCCCACCGCTGGTTGGCGTCGACGGCGATGCGGATGTCCGGGCCGACGGTCTCGCGGGCGGTGCGCATGCGGCGGATGTCGTCCTGGAGGTCCGCGCCGACCTTCAGCTTGATCTGGGTGAAGCCGTCGGCGACGGCCTCGCGGGCCAGGCGGGACAGCTTCTCGTCGGAGTAGCCGAGCCAGCCGGGGGTGGTGGTGTAGGCGGGGTAGCCCCGTTCCAGCAGGTGGGCGATCCGCTGCTGGCGGCCCGGCTCGGCGCGGCGCAGGATCTGAAGTGCCTCCTCGGGGGTGAGGGCGTCGGACAGCCAGCGGAAGTCGACCTGCGCGACCAGTTCCTCGGGCGTCATCTCGGCGAGGAAGCGCCACACGGGCTTTTCGGCCCGCTTGGCGGCGAGGTCCCAGGCCGCGTTGACGACGGCTCCGGTCGCCATGTGGATGGCGCCCTTCTCCGGGCCGAGCCAGCGCAGTTGGGGGTCGTGGACGAGGGTGCGGGAGAAGGCCCCGAGATCGCCGCAGACCTCCTCGACGGACAGGCCGACCACATGGGGGGCGAGGGCCGCGATGGCGGCGGCCTGGACATCGTTGCCGCGGCCGGTGGTGAAGGCCAGGGCGTGTCCTTCCAGCCCGTCACCGGCGTCGGTGCGCAGGACGACGTACGCGGCGGAGTAGTCGGGCTCGGGGTTCATGGCGTCGGAGCCGTCGAGGTGTTCGGAGGTGGGGAACCGCACGTCCAGGACGTCCAGGGCGGTGATGCGGGCGGATGAGGGCACGGTGGAGGACATGGCGGCAACTCCTGTGAGGGGCAAGGGGGATCGGTCCCCTTGCGACGAGACGTGAACGCGGCGGAGGTCGGGCGGCCGGCGACGGCCGCCCGGGTCACTCCTGGACCTTGCCGCCGGTGATGCGGGAGATGGCGAGGGCGACCAGGATGATCAGGCCGTTGAGGGCGCCGATCCACTGGGCGGGGACGCCGGCGAGGGTGAGCACGTTCTGGATCATGAAGAGCAGCAGGATGCCGCAGAACGCGCCGAACATGGTGCCCTTGCCGCCGTTGAGGCTGATCCCGCCGATGACGGCGGCGGCGAAGACGGTGAAGATGTAGCCGTTCCCCTGCGCGGAGGCGACCGAGGCGAGACGCCCGGAGAGCATCAGCCCGGCGAGCGCGGCGAGCACACTGCCGGCGACGATGACGATCCACAGCACCCGGTCGGTGCGGATGCCCGCCGCCTTCGCCGCGTCCACGTTGCCGCCGATGGCGTACAGGGAGCGGCCGAAACCGGTCCAGCCGAGGACGACGATCGCGACGGCGAACAGCGCCAGGCAGATCCAGATGGAGGCGGGCATCCCGAACCATTCGGCGGTGCCGAGGTAGAGCATCGACCCGGGCAGCTGGAAGAAGGTCTGGCCGCCGGAGATGCCGGTGAGGACACCGCGCAGCACGATCAGCATGCCGAGGGTGACGATGAAGCCGTTGAGGCCGAACCGGATGATCAGCAGGGCGTTGATCACGCCGACGAGCGCGCCCACGGCGAGGGTGACCGGGATCGACCAGGCGCCGGGCAGCAGCCCGAGTCCGTGGCCGGCGCCCGTGGGGACCACCAGCCAGGCCGCGACGCCGGGCGCGAGGCCCATGGTGGACTCCAGCGACAGGTCCATCTTCTTGACGATCAGGATCATCGTCTGGGCGAGGACCAGCAGGGCCATCTCGGACATCGTCTGGAGGACGTTGACGAGGTTGTCGGCCTGGAGGAAGACCGGGTTGACGATCTGTCCGACGATCGCGATGACCACGATGGCCGGGACGAGGGCGAGGTCGCGCATCCGGGCCAGGGGGATCCGGCCGCCGAGCAGGGCCGTCCGCCTGGGCTTGGGTTCCACGGCCTGGGCGGCTGTGTCCGCGAGGACGGTTTCAGGCATTGAGGTCCACTCCTTCCATCGCGGCCACGAGTTCGTGGTCGTGCCAGCCGCGGGCGATCTCTGAGGTCACACGGCCCTGGAACATCACCAGGACCCGGTCGCACATGCGCAGGTCGTCGAGTTCGTCGGAGGCGATGAGCACCCCCGTGCCGGTCTGCGCGGTCTCCTCGACCTTGCCGAGGAGGAACTCCTTGGAGCGCACGTCCACGCCCGCGGTCGGGTTGATCAGCACCAGCAGGCGCGGGTCGTCAGCGAGGGCGCGGGCCATGACGACCTTCTGCTGGTTGCCGCCCGACAGCGCGGAGACGGGCAGCTCGGGTCCCGGTGTCTTGATCGCCAGCTTCTCGATCATGTTGCCGGCCAGCCGGTCGCGTCGGTCACGGCTGAGGAAGCCGTTCGTGCCGAGCCGGTGGGGAACGGAAAGGGTGGCGTTGTCCGCGATCGACATGTCGGGGACGAAGCCCTGGTGGTGCCGGTCCTGGGGGACGAACCCGGCACCGGCGGCCAGCGCCGCGGGCACACTGCCCGGCCGGGGGCGGCTCCCGGCGATCTCCACCTCGCCCGCCGCCGCGGCCCTCAGACCGACGACGGTCTCGGCGACCTCGGTTCGTCCGCTGCCGGCGGCACCCGCCAGGCCGACGATCTCGCCGGCCCCGACCCGGAAGGTGACGTCGTCGTAGCCGTCGCCCCGCAGGGCGTTGACATGCAACGCGGCCGGGGCGGCGGCGTCGAGGGTGCCGGCCCGTTCAGCGCGCCGCTCGGTCGCGGCCTCACCGGTCATGGCGGCGACGAGGTCGGCCCGGCCGAGGTCCGCGACCGGCGCCGTCACGATGTGCCGGGCGTCGCGGAAGACCGTCACCATGTCGCAGATCTCGTAGATCTCCTGGAGGTGGTGGCTGATGAACAGGAAGGTGACGCCCTGGCGTTGCAGATCGCGGATGCGGTCGAAGAGGCGGTTGATCGCGGCACCGTCGAGTTGCGCGGTCGGCTCGTCGAGGATGATGAACCGCGCCCCGAAGGACAGGGCCCGGGCGATCTCCACGAACTGCCGTTGTTCGACGTCCAGTTCCCCGGCGGGGGTCTGCGGGTCGACGTCCACCGACCAGGTCGACAGCAGTTCCTGTGCGCGGCGCCGGGTGGCCTGCCAGCTGATGAGGCGGCCGCGGGCCCGGTCGTGCCGGTTCAGGAAGAGGTTCTCGGCGACCGTCAGGGTGGGGATGATGGTCGACTTCTGGTAGACGCAGGCCACCTGGCGCCGCCAGGCGTCCCGGTCGCTGAGCCGGGGAGCGGGCCGGCCACCGAAGGTCACCGTTCCCTCGTCGGGGGCCTGGAGGCCGGTGAGTACCGACACCAGGGTCGACTTGCCGGCTCCGTTGCGGCCGACGAGGGCGTGGGTCTCGCCGGGCCGGATGGTGATCCGGGCGCCGTCGAGGGCCACGGTCGGCCCGAATCGTTTGACTATGCCCGCCGCCTCGACGACGGGCGGGCCCGAGGGGGCCCGTCCGCCGTCCGCCGGGGCGGGCGCGGGGGTGACTGTCCGCTCCCCGTCGCTCATCTCAACCGCCTTGTTCTCGTGAGCCTTCGCATTCCGGTGAGGGATCAGCCGAGGTTGTTGCCCCACAGCGACTTGTCGTCGCTCTTGACGCTGGGCACACCGCCGTAGGAGCCGCCGTCGGCGGTGACGAGCGGGGCGGAGAGCTGGTCCTCCAGCAGGCCGTCGCGGACCTTGATGATGGTGCTGTCGTGGTCGGTCTTGCCGGGCTTGAACGTCTTCCCGTCGATCGCGGCCTTGAGGTAGTAGAGGGCGTACTTGGCGTACAGGTCGGCCGGCTGGGACACCGTGGCGTCGATCTTGCCCGCGCCTATGGACTTCAGCTCCTCGGGGATGCCGTCGTTGGACACGACGAACACGTGCTTCTTGTCCTTCGGGTCCACCAGCAGACCCTTCTGCTTGAGGACCTGCAAGGTCCCGGACAGCGCGAAGCTGGACTGCATGTAGATGCCCTTGATGTCCGGGTGCTGGGTCAGCCGGGTCTGGAGCTTCTGCGCGGCGACCGCGCCGTCCCAGTTGGTGGCCTCGCCGAACACCGTGATGTCCGGGTAGTTCTTCTTCATGCACTCGTTGAACGCCTCGGTGCGGTCACGGCCGTTGATGGAGTCCAGACCGCCCTGAAGCATCACGACCTTGCCCTTGCCGCCGAGCTTCGTGCCGAGGAACTGGCAGGCCTTCTCGCCGTAGGCGCGGTTGTCGGCGCGCACCACCATGAACACCTTGCCGCTGTCGGGGCGGGTGTCGACGGTGACGACGGGGATCTTCTTCGCCTCCAGCTGCGCCAGGCTCGGGGCGATGGCGGCGGTGTCCTGCGGGGCCATCGCGAGGCCCTTGACGCCCTGGCTGATGAACGTCTGCGCGTTTGCGGTGAGCTTGGCGACGTCGTTCTGCGAGTTGGTGGTCTTCAGGGAGAGGCCCAGCTCCTTGGCGTACTCCGGCGTGTACTTGATGTACGAGTTCCAGAAGTCGGTGTCGGAGCGCGGGTAGTCGACGCCGACCAGCGGCTTGTCACCCGACGCCGAGGAGTCGGTGGAGCCGCTGCCGCACGCACTGAGCAGCGCCAGTGCGGACAGGGCGGATACGGCGGAACAGAGGGCTGTTCTGAGTCTCATGAGGGTTTCCTCGCGCTGGTCCCGTAGCGGGAGATGTTTC
>NZ_OLMK01000115.1 GCF_900290235.1 Streptomyces sp. MA5143a | reverse complement strand
AGGTGCTTGGCCAGCCGGGGTGAGGCGAACTCCGTGCCGCACACGAACCGCATCACCGGCCCGTACGAGGCCGCCGAGGGCAGCCCCGTGAAGTAAAGCCCGGGGATCGACGACCGGAATCCCGCCCCCAGCACCGGCGTGCCCCGGCTCACCTCCAGCTCCGTCCGCAGCTCGTGGCCGAGGAAGCCCATCGCCCCGAGGTCCACCCGGTACCCGGTCGCCGCGATGACATGGTCGGCCGCCATCTCCTCCGTCCGCCCGTCGTGCCCCCGCACCACGAGCCGCGGCCCCCCGTCGATGATGCCGCCGCGCACCACCCGGTCGACCTCCCGCACCTCGACGTGCCCCTCGAAGCGCTCGCGCAGCCACCACGCCCCGAGCGGCCCGAGCACCCGGCGGACCAGGTAGTGCCGTGCCTCGGCGGGCAGATACCGGTAGGGGTGCGGGTAGTAGCTGAGCGCCCACAGCGACCAGGCCCGCCCGAACGGCGACTCCGGCCGCAGCCGCGGCTGCTTCCACGGCGGCGCCCCGAACGCCACCGCGCCCCGGCCGCGCGCGACCACCCGTACCCGGGCTCCCGCCTCGGCTGCCAGGACGGCCGTCTCCAGGGCGGACTGCCCCGCCCCGACGACGATCAGTTCCTTGCCGGCGAACCGTCCGAGGTCGTGGTGCTGCGAGCTGTGGGAGACCGGCCCGCTCGGTGCGGGCCCGTCACCGGCCGCCCCCGCCAGCTCGGGCGGCAGATGCGCGAGCCCGAACAGTCCGCTGGCCACGACGACGGCCCGCGCGGTGAACGACTCCCCCGAGTCCAGCTTCAGTTCGAAGCCGCCGCCCCTGCCGCGGTCCACGGAGACGACGCGCACCCGCTCCAGCTCGGGCACGAGCCGCTGCTGGAACCACTCGCCGTAGGAGATGAAGGTCTCCACGGGGATGATGTCCTCGTCCGTCACCAGCCGGCGGATGCCCGCCGCGTCGCAGTAGTCGCGCAGGGTGTTGCCGCGCTGCGGGGCGTCGATGCTGGACGCGGCCGGTGTCGACTTCAGGAGCATCCCGGCGGGCATGCTGTCCCGCCAGCTGACCATGGGTTCGCCGAACACGCGGACCGGAATGCCGTGCGCCCGCAGATGGGCGGCGGTGGACAGACCGAACGGCCCGGCGCCGATGACTGCTACCGGTTGGATCACGAAGTCCCTCCCCAGGACGCGATGTGCCTACTTCGTGTGCTGTCTGCCTAGCCGGGGAGCCCGAAGCGGTCGCCCCGCGCGGTCCGCCCGCCCCGGCCCCCCTGGCGCGACCGGCGGGACCGTTTCGACCGGCCGGGAGCGCCCGTCCGGCCGGACCGGTTGGCCCGCCACAGTTGATAGAGGTGCTTCGCGCCGGGTCGCACGAAGCGCGCGAGCATCGTGAGGAACGGCAGCGGGTCGTCACCCGCGAGCCACGCCAGCTCCGTACCGCTCGCGCGGGCGGGCGCGTGCGGAGTGGTGTACCCGCTGCGCCGGTAGGCGAGCAGGGCCGGCAGGTCGATGTTCTCCACGATGTACCGCCGCCCGGCGAGCTGCTCCCCCTCCGGCACCGGGCGCCCGGTCAGATCCAGGTGCATGGCGCGCACGACGTCGATGCCCGCCTCGTTCTCGAAGATCCGGAACTGCGCGCCCATCCGCGGATTGAAGTCGAGCAGCTTGTACTGCCCGTCCCGCCGGTCGAAGCGCAGATCCAGGTCGATGACGCCGCTGAAGCCGATCTGCTTGATGAACCGGGCCGCGATGTCCGCCAGTTCCGGATTGTCCACGATGTACGCGTTCGCCGTCATCCCCGCGTGCGGCGGCCACGAGCGCACCTTCACCCCGGTGAACAGGGCGAGCGGCGTGGACTCCGCGTCGAAGTAGGCGTGCACGATCCAGTCCTCGGCGTCCTCCCGGGGCAGGTACTCCTGGAGGATCACCCCGGGCCGCTCCCCCCATTCGCGGGCGAGCCGCAGCAGCGCCTGAGGGCTCTCGATCCGGGTCGTCCCGTTGACGGCGGGCTGCCGGCGCCGCTCGAACGCCTCCCGGTTCTTGGCGACCACCGGGAAACGGGCCCGCCCCGCGAACCGCTCGACCTCCTCGTACGACTGCGGAAAGGCGGCGGTGGGGCTGGCGACGCCGTGCTCGACGCACAGCTCGTGCAGCCCCTGCTTGCTGGCGAGGCGGCGCGGCAGCTTGGCGTCGACGCGCGGGAAGAGGAACACCGCGCCCAGCGCGTCCTGATGCTCGGCGATGAGCACCGCGGCCTCCTCGTCGGTCGGCACGAGCACACTCGGCCGCCCGATCTCCCGCCCGATCCTGAGCAGCCCTTCCACCAGCAGCTCGGGCTCCTCGGTCCCGGTGGTGGGCCAGACGAACGCCCGCCGCAGGTACCGCGAGAGGGCGGCCGGCGTGTAACGGTCCTCGGTGATCGCGTACATGGGCACACCGAGCCGCCCCAGGCTGCGGATCGCCCCGACGCCGCCGTGGTGCAGCGGATAGTCACCGAACTTGACGATGAGCCCGGGAACATCCCGATCCACCGGGATCGGCGCATGCCCGGCGCCCCTGGCCACGGGTCCCCCCACGTGTCCCCCTTACCGGACCCGGACCCACCCCGTCCGTGCCCCCAGAGGACGCTAAGCCGGAATCATCCCCTCCGACCCTCCCCTATCAGGACATTGCGAACTCTTTAGACACTCCCCGTTCCCGTCGTCGCCCCGTAACGTGTGCCGCGACCAGACGGAACGCCGGCACGCACGAGAGCGAGGCAGCACCCCATGCCCCCCTTCGACGTCCCCGAAGGCCACCCCTTCGGTCCGCACAACCTCCCCTACGGCGTCTTCTCCCTCTCGGGCTCCGACACCCGCACCGTCGGCGTCCGCCTGGGCGACCACGTCCTGGACGCGGCGGCGGCGGCCCGCGCCCTGGGTTCCCCGTACGCCGCCCTCCTCGGCCACCCCACCCTCAACCCGCTCCTCGCCGCGGGCCGCACCGCCTGGTCGGACGTCCGCCGGGCCCTCACGGCCTGGGTGACGGTCCCCTCCCACCGCGAGACGATCACCCCCTTCTTCCACCCCCTCACCGAGGTCACGCTCCACCTCCCCTTCGAGGTCGCCGACTACGTCGACTTCTACGCCTCGGAGAACCACGCCCGGAACGTGGGCCAGATCTTCCGCCCCGACTCACCTGACCCCCTGACCCCCAACTGGAAGCACCTGCCGATCGGCTACCACGGCCGGTCCGGCACCGTTGTGGTCTCCGGCACCGAGGTGGTACGCCCCTCGGGCCAGCGCAAGGCGCCCGCGGACCCGGCCCCGGTCTTCGGCCCCTCGGTCCGCCTCGACATCGAGGCGGAGGTCGGCTTCGTCGTGGGCACGCCCACCCGCATGGGCCACCCGGTGCCCCTCTCCGCTTTCCGGGACCACGTCTTCGGCGTGACCCTCCTCAACGACTGGTCGGCCCGCGACCTCCAGGCCTGGGAGTACGTCCCGCTGGGCCCCTTCCTCGGCAAGTCCTTCGCCACGTCCGTCTCCCCGTGGATCACCCCCCTGGACGCCCTCGACGAGGCCCGCGTGACCCCGCCGCCCCGCACCCACGACCTCCTGCCCTACCTGGACGACTCCACCGAGGACCCCGGCGGCTACGACCTCCGCATCTCGGTCGCCGTCAATGGCCATGTGGTCGCGGAGCCCCCCTTCTCCACCATGTACTGGACCGCCGCCCAGCAACTGGCCCACATGACGGTCAACGGAGCCTCCCTGCGCACCGGCGACCTCTACGGCTCCGGCACGGTGAGCGGTCCCGCCGCGAACCAGCGAGGCTCCCTCCTGGAACTCACCTGGAACGGCCGCGACCCCCTGGACCTCCCCACCGGCAAACGCACGTTCCTGGAGGACGGCGACGAGGTGACCCTCACGGCCTGGGCCCCCGGCCCGAACGGCACGAGGATCGCCCTGGGCGAGGTGACGGGCAGGGTCGTACCGTCCTCGCAGGAGGCGTAGCCCCCGGCGGCGGCTTCCCCGCCGGATCGGACAACCCAGGACCGGCGGGGCCGCTCCGGGGAATCGGCCGGATCCACGGCGGGTCGGCCGCCCACGCACGGGAGGGGCCGTGCCGGCGTGTCAAGCCCGTCGCGTAGAGAAGCACAGCCAACAGCTCCCCCCGAACCCCCGAGCAGTAGGGCACCAAGCGACGGGCTGACACACCGGCACGGCCCCGCCCCCCAACGCACCGCACGCGCCCCCACCCCCAACGCGAACCGGCCACCCCCAACGCGCACCCCCCACCCCCACACCCCCACACCCCCACCAGATGCCCACCCACCGGACACCCCCGGTGGCAGATCTTGCCCCCACCCCCCACGAACCCCCAGGTCAGAGCCCTGTCCGCCACTCCGTCAGATGGCGCAACACTCCAGCAACAAAGCTTTCCCCACCATCTCGGTATGGTTCGAAACATGCCACCCACCGACCGCATCCGAGACCACGCCGGCCAGGGCGCGACCACCGTCGCCGCCCACCGCGCACGTCGCCGGCTGCGCGCGGACCAGGCACGCCAACTCGCCGACCTCCTCCGCCGCCAGCTCCTCACCGGCGGCTTCGGCTCCGGCACCCTCCCCCACGAGTCCGTCCTCGCCACCGACTACCGCGCGACCCGCAACACCGTCCGCGAGGCCCTGGACCTCCTCCGCGCCGAGGGACTCGTCGACCGCCTCCCCGGCGTCGGCACGATCGTCGTCGCCCGGAAGTACCCCCACGGCCTCGACCGCCTGATGGGCCTCGCGGAGACCCTCCGCGAACACGGCACGGTCACCAACGAGGTCCGCACGATGGGCCCCGCCCCGGCCCCGGCCCCCGTGGCGGACCGGCTGCACCTCCCACCCGGCACGGACGTCCTCTACATCGAACGTCTGCGCCGCCTGGGCGGCCTCCCCCTCTCCCTCGACCTCACCTACATCCCGCTCACCCTCGGCACCCTCGACCTCGGCACGGCGCTGCTCGGCGCCGACCTGGAGAACACGGACGTCTTCCGCCTGCTGGAGACCATCACCGGCCGGCCCCTGGGGCACGCCGAGATCACCCTGGAGGCGGTGAACGCGGACACCCACTCCGCCGCCGTACTCGAAGCCCCGCGCGGCTCGGCCGTCCTGATGCTGGAACGGCTCACCCACCTCGCCGACGGCCACCCCGTCGACCTGGAGTTCATCCGCTTCCGCGGCGACCGCATCTCGATGAGCGGCCTGCTGCACCGCTCGCTGTAGCACTCGCCGCACCGCTCGCTGTAGCACTCGCCGCACCGCTCGCCACAGCGCCTCACCCTCCTGTTCCGCCCCTCCCTGGAGACAGCCATGCCTTTGGTGCCCCAGCGGGCCGACGTGCCCGTGACCATCGACGAGTCGAAGTGCATCGACGGCTGCACCCTCTGCGTGGACATGTGCCCGCTGGACTCCCTCGCGATCGACGAGAGCAACGGCAAGGCGTACATGCACGTCGACGAGTGCTGGTACTGCGGCCCGTGCGCGGCCCGGTGTCCCACCGGCGCCGTCACGGTCAACATGCCCTATCTGCTCCGCTGAACGCTCCGGTGAGAGGTCCCGAACTCCCTTGAAGATCACACCAGTTGTCGCCGCCCTCCTGGTACTGGCGCCCCTGACGGCCTGCGGCGGCAACGCGGCGGCCGGGGACGACGGCTCCACGGTCACCGTCACCGTCGGCTACCAGTCCAAGACCATCAACACGGTCACCGCCGGCACCCTCCTGCGCTCCCTCGGCTACTTCGAGAAGGAGCTCGACGCCCTGCACGACGGCCACACCTACAAGGTCGACTGGCAGGACTACGCCACCGGCGCCCCCATCACCGCCCAGATGACCGCCGGGAAGATCGACATCGGTTCGATGGGCGACTTCCCGCTCCTCATCAACGCGGCCCGCGGCAAGCAGCTCAACCGGCCCACCCGGCTGGTCGCGGCGACCGGCTACAACCTGCGTGGCGGTCTCAACACGATCGTCACGGCTCCCGGCTCGAAGCTGAGCACCCTGGAGGACCTGAAGGGCAGGAAGGTCTCCACGAGCGTCGGCTCGGCCGCCGACGGCACCCTCGTACGGGCCCTGCGGGACGCCGGCCTCGACGCGAACGAGGACATCGAGAAGCTCAACCAGCAGCCGGCGGTCGGCGCGTCCGCCCTCTCCGCGGGCAGCGCGGACGCGCTCTCCCAGTTCGTCGCCTGGCCGGGCCTGCTGGCCTACCAGGGCAAGGCGAAGGCCCTGTACGACGGCGCGCAGCTGAACCTGCCGACCTTCCACGGTGTGACGGCCCGCGAGGACTTCGCACAGCGGAGGCCCGCCGTGCTGGAGGCGTTCCTCAAGGCGCAGGCCAGGGCGACGGACTACCTCAACGACCACCCGGTGGACGCCTCCGAGAAGGTCGCCGAGGCGACGGGCCTGCCCGCGGAGGTCGTCTACCTCTACAACGGCGCGCACGGCATCGCCACATTCGACCCGGCGCTGAAGCCGGAGCTGATCGCCGCCCTGAAGAAGGACGTGCCGATCCTGAAGGCGGCGAAGCTGACGGGCGACGTCGATGTGGACGCCTTCGTCGACGACCGGTACGTGCGCAAGGCGCTGGGCGCGTCGTACGCGAAGCGTCTGGCCGCGACGCCGGCGCCGGCGGGGAGCGAGGTCTGGCCCAAGGGCGCCGAGCGGACGAAGGCGTTCAGGACCCCGGCCGAGCTGCTCGCCTACGTCGCCGGGCACAAGGACGGCATTCGCGCCGCCTACGTGCCCGACGCGACGACCGGCACCCAGTGGTTCGCCGACAAGGCGGTCTGGGTGACCGACGGCGGCCGGCTCCTCCCGTTCGTCGCCCCGGCCACGGCGAAGGCGTACGTGACCGCCCGTCCCGGAGCCCGTGTCCTCACGTACGCGGCCGCCCTGGAGCAGGCGTCGTGACCGCTGACCGAGCACCCACGGGCCCCGGCTCGCGCCCCGCGCGGGGCCTCCCCCGCCCCGCCGCCCGCTACGCCCTCCGCGCCCTCGCCCTCCTCGCGGCGCTCGCCCTCTGGCAGGCGCTGACGAGCCTGGACGTCGACCTGTGGCTGCGGTTCTCGCAGTTCCCCACGGTCACGGACGTGGCGCACGCCTTCGCGGACCGGGTGTCGGGCCCCGACTACTGGACGGACCTGGCCGACAGCCTCACCCGGATCGTGACGGGCTTCCTCCTGGCCGCGGTCCTCGGTGTGGCGGTGGGCGTCCTGATCGCCCGCTCGCGTCTCGCCGAGGACCTGCTCGGGCCTGTCCTGGAGGTGATCCGCCCCATCCCGGCGATCGCGCTGGTGCCGGTCGCGATCCTGCTCTTCCCGTCGAACGAGCAGGGCATCGTCTTCATCACCTTCACCGCCGCGTTCTTCCCGGTCCTGGTCTCCACCCGGCACGCCGTACGGGCGCTCACCCCGGTGTGGGAGGAGGCGGTCCGCACGATGGGCGGCGGCCGGTGGCGGGTGCTCGCGTCGGTCGTGCTGCCGGGCGCGCTGCCGGGCATCTTCGGCGGTCTGTCGGTCGGGATCGGCGTCTCGTGGATCTGTGTGATCTCGGCCGAGATGATCTCCGGCCAGTACGGCGTCGGCTACCGCACCTGGCAGGACTACACGATCGTCAACTATCCGGGGGTCTTCGTCGGCATGGCCACGATCGGTGTGCTCGGCTGGCTGACGTCGACGGCCGTGGAACTGGTGGGCCGCCGTCTCACCCACTGGCTGCCCCGCACGTCCTACTCCCCCGCGCCCCGGCCGCGCCTGCCCCGGCCCACCCCCGCGTCATCCGTTCCGGCCCCCGCTGCCCAGGGCGGCGCGGCCGACAGGCCCGGCACCGGCCCCAAGCCCGAGGAGGCACGCGATGAGCACCTCGTCTGACACGCGCGGCGCCCGCGGAACACAAGGCATCGGCGGAACTCGGGGCACCCGCACGGCTCAAGGCACCCAAGGCACCCAAGACACCCAAGACACCCATGGCACCCGGCTCTCGCTCCACGCCGCCGAGTTGGGCCGTCCCGACGCCGTGGCCCTGACGGACGTCGACCTGGACGTCGCCCCCGGTGAGATCCTCACGGTGGTCGGCCCGTCGGGCTGCGGGAAGTCGACCCTGCTGCGGACGCTGGCCGGTCTGCTGCCGCCGCTGGACGGACGGCTCACCCAGGACGAACGCCCGCTGGTCGGCCCGTCCGCCGACCGTGCCCTGGTGTTCCAGGAGGACGCCCTCCTGCCGTGGCGCACGCTGCGGGCCAACGTCGAACTCCCCCTCGCCATCCGGGGCCTGCCGCGCGCCGAGCGCCGTACGCAGGCCGAGGCCTGGCTGGCCCGGGTCGGCCTCGCCGAGTACGCACGCCAGTTGCCGCACCGGGTCTCCGGCGGCCAGCGCCAGCGCGCACAACTGGCGCGCGCTCTCGCCGGGCGCCCCCGCGCCGTCCTGATGGACGAACCGTTCGGCGCGCTCGACGCCCAGACCCGGGCCGGTATGCAGGACCTGCTGGTGGAGGTGTTGGCGGGCACGGGTGCCACGGTCGTCTTCGTCACCCACGACGTGGACGAGGCCCTGTTCCTCGGGGACCGCGTGGCCCTCCTCGGCGCCGGCCGTCTGACCGCCGTGCGCGACATCCCGCACCCCCGCGACCGCGCGGCCCACGACGCCCCCGCCCTGGCGGCCCTGCGCGACGACGTCCTCGCCTCCCTCACCCCCCTCGCTTCCTGACGCCCCGACGCCCTGACGCCCTGACGCCCTGACACCCCGGTTCCCGAAAGGCCCTCTGGTGGAGATCCCCGCCCTCACCGACGCCGAAGAGCTCACCTGCGACGTCCTCGTCATCGGTGGCGGCACCGCCGGCACCATGGCCGCCCTGACCGCCGCCGAGCACGGCGCGAACGTCCTGCTCCTGGAGAAGGCGCACGTCCGCCACTCCGGCGCCCTCGCCATGGGCATGGACGGCGTCAACAACGCCGTCATCCCCGGCCGCGCCGAACCCGACGACTACGTCGCCGAGATCACCCGCGCCAACGACGGCATCGTCGACCAGTCCACGGTCCGCCAGACCGCGACCCGCGGTTTCGACATGGTGCGGCGGCTGGAGTCGTACGGGGTGAAGTTCGAGAAGGACGAGCTGGGCGAGTACGCCGTCCGCCAGGTCCACCGCTCCGGCTCGTACGTGCTGCCCATGCCGGAGGGCAAGGACGTCAAGAAGGTCCTCTACCGGCAGCTGCGCCGCCGCGAGATGCGGGAGCGGATCCGCATCGAGAACCGGGTGATGCCGGTGCGGGTGCTGACGGCGGGCGAGGGCGCGGAGCGGCGGGCGGTGGGCGCGGCGGGCCTCAACACGCGCACGGGGCGGTTCGTGACGGTCCGCGCCGGTGCGGTGATCCTCGCGACGGGCGCCTGCGGCCGTCTCGGCCTGCCCGCCTCCGGCTATCTGTACGGCACGTACGAGAACCCGACGAACGCGGGCGACGGCTACGCCATGGCGTACCACGCGGGCGCCGAGCTGACCGGCATCGAGTGCTTTCAGATCAACCCGCTGATCAAGGACTACAACGGCCCGGCCTGCGCCTACGTCGCCAACCCCTTCGGCGGCTACCAGGTCAACCGGCACGGTGAACGCTTCGTCGACTCCGACTACTGGTCCGGCCAGATGATGGCGGAGTTCGCCGCCGAGATCGCCTCCGACCGCGCACCCGTCTATCTGAAGCTCAGCCATCTTCCGGAGGAGTCGGTCTCCGCCCTGGAGTCGATCCTGCACACCACGGAACGCCCCACCCGCGGCACCTTCCACGCGGGTCGCGGCCATGACTACCGCACCCATGACATCGAGATGCACATCTCCGAGATCGGCCTGTGCGGCGGCCACTCCGCCTCGGGCGTCCGCGTCGACGACCACGCCCGGACGACCGTCCCGCGCCTCTACGCCGCCGGCGACCTCGCCTGCGTCCCGCACAACTACATGATCGGCGCCTTCGTCTTCGGCGACCTGGCGGGCGCGGACGCCTCCCGGTACGCCCCGTACGAGGGCGAGTTGCCCTCCGAGCAGCTCCGTGAGGCGCACGAGCTGATCTACCGCCCGCTGCGCAACCCCGACGGGCCCCCGCAGCCCCAGGTGGAGTACAAGCTCCGCCGTTTCGTCAACGACTACGTGGCGCCCCCGAAGTCCGGCGCCCGTCTCTCCCTCGCCCTGGGCGCCTTCGAACGCATGCGGGACGACATCGCCGCCATGGGTGCACGCACCCCGCACGAACTGATGCGCTGCGCCGAGGTCACCTTCATCCGCGACTGCGCCGAGATGGCCGCCCGCGCGTCCCTGGCCCGCACCGAGTCCCGCTGGGGCCTCTACCACGACCGTCTCGACCATCCCCACCGCGACGACGCCTCGTGGTTCCACCACCTCGACCTCTACAAGTCCCCGTCGTCCGGGGCCATGGAGTTCACCGCCCGCCCCGTGGCCCCCTACCTGGTCCCCGTCGAGGAGTTCACCCCCCTCGGCGGCCCGTCCCGCCTCCTGGGCGAGGTCCACGCGGAGGACGTGGCCACGGCGGGGGCGAGGGAAGCGGCACCGGTGGCACGGGATTCGGGAGCGGGAGCGGGAGCGGGGGCCGGGTCGGCCGGGACGGCCGAGACGGCCCCCGGGGTGGGCTCGGAGGCCGGGTCGGGCCTGGGGGAAGGCCCCCTCGCCCCCTCCCACGACCCCGCGCGTTCCGCCACCCGTCTCCTCGAACTCGTCGCCCTGGCCGAGGAGCAGCCCGAACTCCACTTGCTCCGCCCCTATTTGACCGACCCCGCGCCCGCTGTCCGGCGCGAGGCGGTCGCCGTCCTCACGGAGACACTGCCGCCGGGCACCGGCCCCGCCCTCGCCGAGGCGCTCCGCGACGACGACGCCGAGGTACGCGCCACCGCCGCCGCCTCGCTCCGGGAACTCGTCGAGACGCTCCCGCCCGAACCGGCCCTCCGCGACGGTCTGGCAGCCGCCCTGGCCGAGCCCGACGCGACCGTCCGCGCCGCCTCACTGGAGGTGCTGCGCGCCCTGGGCCTCGGTGACACCGCGCTGTTCGCGGCCTCGTTGACCGACGCCGACACCGCGGTCCGCATCGAGGCCGTACGCGCCCTCGTCTCCGTCGACGCGGCCGACGAACTCGCCCGCGCGGCGACCACCGACCCGTCCCGCGAGGTGCGCGTCACCCTCGCCAAGGCACTGGCCACGGTGGTCACCAACCAGGCGGAACCCCCCACGACCACCGCCCCACCCACGACTGCCCCGACCACTCTCACCGCCCTCACGGCCCTCACCACCCTCGTCGACGACCTCGACGCCCTGGTGCGTGCCGCCGCCTACGGCGCGCTGGGTACGGTCGGCTGCCCACCGCCTCTCGCCGCCCGAGCCGTGACCGCCCTGTCCGACCCCACCTGGCAGGTGCGGGCCGGCGCCGCCACCGCCCTGTCCGCCGCGGACACCGCCGCCGCGGTCCCGGCCCTGGCCCGGGCCCTCACGGACCCGAACGCGGACGTCCGCAAGGCCGCCGTCCTCTCCCTGACCCGCCACACCACCGCCGAGGAGGCCCGCGCGGCCCTCACCACAGCCACGAAGGACTCCGACGCCGACGTCAGGGCCTACGCGTCACGCGCCCTGTGACACCACCGGACGGCAGGACCTTCCGCGAGACCCGGCTCCGACCGACTCGGCAGCCCTCAGGCCCAGTCGTCGTAGTCCGGCTCCGGCTCGTCGTCCGGCCAGTCGAAGGAACCGTCCGCGCCCCCGGCGCCCCCCTCCCGCGCCACGCCCGCCGTCCCCGGGGGCGTGGCCGGCGGTGCCTCCTGGGACGTCCCGCCGCCGAGCGACGCGAGGACCCCGAGCACGCCCTCCCCGTACGTGGCCAGCTTCTTCTCACCGATGCCGCTGATGGTGCCGAGTTCGGCCACGGACGTGGGTCCGAGTGAGGCGATCTCCCGGAGCGTGGCGTCATGGAAGATCACATAGGCCGGGACACCCTGTTCGCGGGCCTGCTCGGCGCGCCACGCCCGCAACGCCTCGAAGACCGGCAGCAGCTCCTCCGGCAGTTCCGCCACGGCCGCCTTGGCCTTCCGCTCACCGCGCCCGGACCCCGACGAACCCGAACCCGACGCCGACCGCGAGGCCACCGGCTTCTTCGGCTCCTTGCGCAGCGCCACCTCCCGCTCCCGCCGCAGCACCGCCCCGCTGTCCTCGGTGAGCACCAGCGTGCCGTACTCCCCTTCCACCGCGAGCAGCCCCTGCGCGAGCAACTGCCGGACGACACCGCGCCATTCGCCCTCGGACAGCTCCGCGCCGATTCCGAAGACGGACAGCTGGTCGTGGTCGAACTGAATGACCTTGGCCGTCCGCTTGCCCAGCAGGATGTCGACGATCTGCACCGCCCCGAACTTCTGCCCGCGCTCCCGCTGCAACCGCACCACCGTGGACAGCACCTTCTGCGCCGCGACCGTGCCGTCCCAGGTCTCCGGCGGTACGAGGCAGGTGTCGCAGTTGCCGCAGCCGCCGGGGGCCGGCTCCTGGCCGAAGTAGCGCAGGAGCTGTCCGCGCCGGCACTGGGCGGTCTCGCAGAGCGCCAGCATGGCGTCGAGGTGGGCGGCGGCCCGGCGGCGGAACGCCTCGTCGCCCTCCGAGCCCTGGATGAGCTTGCGCTGCTGTATGACGTCGTTCAGCCCGTACGCCATCCAGGCCGTGGACGGCAGCCCGTCGCGCCCGGCGCGGCCGGTCTCCTGGTAGTAGCCCTCGACCGACTTCGGGAGGTCCAGGTGGGCGACGAACCGTACGTCGGGCTTGTCGATGCCCATGCCGAAGGCGATCGTGGCGACGACCACGAGCCCTTCCTCGCGCAGGAACCGCGACTGGTGCGCCGCGCGGGTGCCCGCGTCGAGCCCCGCGTGGTACGGCACCGCCCGGATGCCGTTGCCGCTCAGGAACTCGGCCGTCCGCTCGACCGAGTTGCGGGACAGGCAGTAGACGATGCCGGCGTCACCCGGGTGCTCCTGCCGCAGGAAGGCCAGCAGCTGCTTCTTCGGGTCGGCCTTGGGGACGATCCGGTACTGGATGTTGGGCCGGTCGAAGCTGGCCTCGAAGTGCCGCGCGTGCGGCATGGCGAGCCGCTCGGTGATCTCCCGGTGCGTGGCGCGGGTCGCGGTGGCCGTGAGCGCGATGCGCGGAACGTCGGGCCAGCGCTCCCCCAGCAGGGACAGGGTGAGGTAGTCGGGCCGGAAGTCATGCCCCCACTGGGAGACGCAGTGCGCCTCGTCGATCGCGAAGACGGAGATCTTGCCGCGGGCGAGGAGGTCGAGGGTGGCGTCGACGCGCAGCCGCTCCGGGGCGAGGTAGAGCAGGTCCAGCTCGCCGACGAGGAACTGGGCCTCGACGACGCGCCGCTCGTCGAAGTCCTGCGTGGAGTTGATGAACCCCGCCTGCACGCCGAGGGCCCGCAGCGCGTCCACCTGGTCCTGCATCAGCGCGATCAGGGGGGAGACCACGATGCCCGTGCCGGGGCGGACCAGGGCGGGGATCTGGTAGCAGAGGGACTTGCCGCCGCCGGTCGGCATGAGGACGACGGCGTCACCGCCCGCCACCACATGGTCGATGATCGCTTCCTGCTCGCCCCGGAAGGCGTCGTAGCCGAAGACGCGGTGGAGCACGGCCAGCGCCTCGCTCTCCGCCGGCCGCCCGGTGCCCGGACCCGCCGCCGGCGTCGTCCCGTCGTCGTCCGCCCGGGGGGTGGTCGGGGCGGCCTCGCCGTCGTCCTGCCCTGCCGTCGTCCTGCCCTCGTCCGCCATCACACTCGTCCCGCCCGTCCCGATCATCGTCCGTCCCCCGTGCTCGCGTGCCCCGTGCCTCGCGCCCCGGGCTCCGTGCCGTCCGCGCTTCCTCCAGCCCCTGCCACGATAGGCGCCCGCACCGACAGCCTCAGAGTTATCCACAGGCTCCACTCTTCGGAGAAGGCATCCTCACCGGCACCGGCGCCGCCCGCACGAAAGGGACCCGGCCCCCTGGGCCGGGTCCCTTCCGCCTCGTCGCCGCCGCGCGCAGCGTCAGCGCACGAACACTCCCGCCTGGCTCGCCAGGTCCAGGAAGTACTGCGGCGCCACGCCCAGGACGAGCGTGACCGCCACGCCGACCCCGATCGCGGTCATGGTCAGCGGTGACGGCACGGCGACCGTCGGCCCCTCGGGGCTCGGCTCGCTGAAGAACATGAGCACGATGACGCGGATGTAGAAGAACGCGGCGATCGCCGAGGAGATCACACCGACCACGACGATCGCGCCGGCGCCGCCCTCCGCGGCCGCCTTGAACACGGCGAACTTGCCCGCGAACCCGGAGGTCAGCGGGATGCCCGCGAAGGCCAGCAGGAACACCGCGAACACGGCCGCGACCAGCGGTGACCTGCGTCCGAGCCCGGCCCACTTGGAGAGGTGGGTCGCCTCGCCGCCCGCGTCCCGCACGAGCGTGACCACGGCGAACGCGCCGATCGTCACGAACGAGTAGGCGCCCAGGTAGAACAGCACCGAGGAGACGCCGTCCGGCGTGGTCGCGATGACACCGGCGAGGATGAAGCCCGCGTGCGCGATCGACGAGTACGCGAGCAGTCGCTTGATGTCGGTCTGGGTGATGGCGACGATCGCGCCGCCCAGCATGGTGACGATGGCGACGGCCCACATGACCGGCCGCCAGTCCCAGCGCAGGCCGGGCAGGACGACGTACAGGAGCCTGAGGAGCGCACCGAACGCCGCCACCTTCGTCGCCGCGGCCATGAATCCGGTGACCGGGGTCGGGGCGCCCTGGTAGACGTCGGGCGTCCACATGTGGAACGGCACCGCGCCGACCTTGAACAGCAGGCCCATGACGACCATGGCGGCGCCGATGAGGAGCAGCGCGTCGTTGCCCATGGTGCCGGCGAGGGCGGGGCTGACCTCCCCGACGGTGCCGTCGACGACCCGGGCGATGGTGCCGTACTTCACGGAGCCCGCGTAGCCGTACAGCAGGGCGATGCCGAAGAGGGTGAACGCGGAGGCGAAGGCGCCGAGGAGGAAGTACTTGACGGCGGCCTCCTGCGACATGAGCCGCTTGCGGCGGGCCACGGCGCACAGCAGGTACAGCGGGAGCGAGAACACCTCCAGCGCGATGAACAGGGTCAGCAGGTCGTTCGCCGCGGGGAAGATCAGCATGCCGCCGACGGCGAAGAGCAGCAGCGGGAACACCTCGGTGGTGGTGAAGCCCGCCTTGACGGCGGCCTTCTCGCTGTCGCTGCCCGGCACGGACGCGGCCTGCGCGGCGAACGAGTCGACGCGGTTGCCGTGCGCCGCGGGGTCGAGGCGCCGTTCGGCGAAGGTGAACACGCCGAGGATGCCGGCGAGGAGGATCGTGCCCTGGAGGAACAGGGCCGGTCCGTCGACGGCGACGGCGCCCATCGCGACGATGCCCGACTTGGTCGTGGCGTATCCGCCCGCCGCGAGCCCGATCACCGCGGCGAAGGCGGCGGCGAGCGCGACGACGGACAGGAAGACCTGGGCGTAGTACCGGGTCTTGCGGGGGACGAACGCCTCGACCAGCACGCCGAGGACGGCCGCCCCGATGACGATCAAGGTGGGCGACAGCTGCCCGTATTCGATGTCCGGCGCGCCGATCTTGTCGATCGGTTCGGCTGCCGTTGTCCACAGGGTGTGGACGGCTGATGCGCTCACTTGGACGCCTCCACCTCGGGCTGGGGGTCCTTCTTCTGTACGTCGGACAAGGTCTGCTTGACCGCCGGGTTGACGATGTCGGTGACGGGCTTCGGGTAGACGCCCAGGAAGATCAGCAGAACGATCAGCGGGGCGACCACGACGAGTTCCCGCACCCGCAGATCGGGCATGCCCTCGACCTCGGCCTTCACCGGGCCCGTCATCGTCCGCTGGTAGAGGACGAGGGTGTAGAGCGCGGCGAGGACGATGCCGACGGTGGCGATGATCCCGATGACCGGGTAGCGGGCGAACGTGCCCACCAGGACCAGGAACTCACTGACGAACGGGGCGAGCCCCGGCAGCGACAGGGTGGCGAGACCACCGATCAGGAAGGTTCCGGCGAGCACCGGGGCGACCTTCTGGACGCCGCCGTAGTCGGCGATGAGCCGCGATCCGCGCCGGGAGATCAGGAACCCGGCGACCAGCATGAGGGCCGCGGTGGAGATGCCGTGGTTGACCATGTAGAGCGTCGCGCCCGACTGGCCCTGGCTGGTCATCGCGAAGATGCCCAGGACGATGAACCCGAAGTGGGAGATCGACGCGTAGGCGACCAGCCGCTTGATGTCCCGCTGGCCGACCGCGAGCAGCGCCCCGTAGATGATGCTGATCAGGGCGAGGACGAGGATCGCGGGCGTCGCCCAGGTGCTGGCCTCCGGGAACAGCTGGAGGCAGAAGCGGAGCATCGCGAAGGTGCCGACCTTGTCGACGACCGCCGTGATCAGGACGGCGACCGGGGCCGTCGACTCCTGCATGGCGTTGGGCAGCCAGGTGTGCAGCGGCCACAGCGGCGCCTTCACCGCGAAGGCGAAGAAGAACCCGAGGAACAGCCACCGCTCGGTGTTGGTCGCCATGTCCAGGGTTCCGTTGGCGCGGGCCTCGGCGATCTCCGTGAGGGAGAAGTTCCCGGCGACGACGTACAGGCCGATGACCGCGGCCAGCATGATCAGGCCGCCGACCAGGTTGTAGAGGAGGAACTTCACGGCGGCGTACGACCGCTGGGTGGACGCCGCCTTCTCACCGTGCTCGTGGGCCCGGTCCCCGAAGCCGCCGATGAGGAAGTACATCGGGATGAGCATGGCTTCGAAGAAGATGTAGAAGAGGAAGACGTCGGTGGCCTCGAACGAGATGATCACCATCGCCTCGACCAGCAGGATCAGCGCGAAGAAGCCCTGTGTGGGCCGCCACCGCCTGCTGCCGGTCTCCAGCGGGTCGGCGTCGTGCCAGCCCGCGAGGATGATGAACGGGATCAGCAGCGCGGTGAGCGCGATCATCGCGACGGCGATGCCGTCCACGCCCAGCTCGTAGCGGACCCCGAAGTCCTTGATCCAGGCGTGGGACTCGGTGAGCTGGTAGCGGTCGCCGTCGGGGTCGAAGCGGACCAGGACGACCGCGGCGAGCACCAGGGTGGCCAGCGAGACGATCAGCGCCAGCCATTTCGCGGCGGTCCGCCGGGCGGCCGGTACGGCGGCCGTGGCGATGGCTCCCAGGGCCGGGAGCACCGCCGTCGCTGTCAGCAGAGGAAAGGACATCGGTATCAGACCGCCCTCATCAGCAGGGTCGCGGCGATGAGGATCGCAGCGCCGCCGAACATCGAGACCGCGTACGACCGGGCATAGCCGTTCTGGATGCGGCGCAGCCGCCCGGAGAGGCCGCCCATGCCGGCCGCGGTGCCGTTGACGACACCGTCGACCAGGGTGTGGTCGACGTAGACCAGGGATCGGGTGAGGTGCTCTCCGCCGCGGACGAGGACCACGTGGTTGAAGTCGTCCTGGTAGAGGTCGCGGCGGGCGGCCCGGGTGAGCAGCGATCCGCGCGGGGCGACGACCGGGACGGGGCGGCGCCCGTACTGGAGCCAGGCGAGGCCGACACCGATGACCATCACGGCGACCGTGGAGGCGGTGACCGCCGCGGCGCCGATCGGCGGGTGCCCGTGCCGGTGGCCGGTGACGGGCTCCAGCCAGTCGATGAACCGGTCGCCGATGCTGAAGAACCCGCCCGCGAAGACCGATCCGACGGCCAGCACGATCATCGGGATCGTCATGACCCTGGGCGACTCGTGCGGGTGCGGTTCCGCGTGCGCGCCGTGGTGTTCGGCGGCGGGCTCCACGTCCGGCTCCGTCGGGGAGGCGGTCGGCCGGTTGCGCCAGCGCTCCTCGCCGAAGAACGTCAGCAGCATCACGCGGGTCATGTAGAACGCGGTGATGGCCGCGCCCAGCAGGGCCACGCCGCCGAGGATCCAGCCCTCGGTGCCGCCCTTGGCGAACGCCGCCTCGATGATCTTGTCCTTGGAGAAGAAGCCGGACAGACCCGGGAAGCCGATGATGGCGAGGTAGCCGAGGCCGAACGTGATGAAGGTGATCGGCATGTACGTGCGGAGGCCGCCGTACTTGCGCATGTCGACCTCGTCGTTCATGCCGTGCATGACCGAACCGGCGCCGAGGAACAGCCCGGCCTTGAAGAAGCCGTGCGTCACCAGGTGCATGATCGCGAAGACGTAGCCGATGGGGCCGAGGCCCGCGGCGAGCACCATGTAGCCGATCTGCGACATGGTCGAACCGGCGAGGGCCTTCTTGATGTCGTCCTTCGCGCAACCGACGATCGCACCGAACAGCAGCGTGACCGCGCCGACCACGGTGGTCACCAGCTGGGCGTCCGGGGCGGCGTTGAAGATGTCGGCGGAGCGGACGATCAGGTAGACGCCGGCGGTGACCATGGTCGCGGCGTGGATGAGGGCCGAGACCGGGGTCGGGCCCTCCATCGCGTCCCCGAGCCAGGACTGCAACGGCACCTGGGCGGACTTGCCGCACGCGGCGAGCAGCAGCATCAGGGCGATGGCGGTCAGCTTGCCCTCGGTCGCCTCACCGGTGGCCTCCAGGACCGGCCCGAAGGCGAACGTCCCGAAGGTGGTGAACATCAGCATGATGGCGATGGACAGGCCCACGTCGCCGACGCGGTTGACCAGGAAGGCCTTCTTCGCGGCGGTGGCGGCGCTGGGCTTGTGCTGCCAGAAGCCGATGAGGAGGTAGGAGGCGAGACCGACGCCCTCCCAGCCGACGTACAGCAGCAGGTAGTTGTCGGCGAGGACGAGCAGCAGCATCGCCGCGAGGAACAGGTTCAGGTAGCCGAAGAAGCGGCGTCGGCGCTCGTCGTGCTCCATGTAGCCGATGGAGTACACGTGGATGAGCGAGCCGACTCCGGTGATCAGCAGCACGAACGTCATCGACAGCTGGTCGAGTTGGAAGGCGACGTCCGCCTGGAAGCCCCCGACGGGGATCCAGCTGAACAGGAACTGGTGCATCGCACGGTTCTCGGGGTCCTTGCCGAGCATGTCGGCGAAGAGGACGACACCGACGACGAACGAGGCGGCGGCGAGGGCCGTGCCGATCCAGTGGCCGACGGCGTCGAGGCGCCGGCCACCGCACAGCAGGACGGCGGCTCCGAGCAGGGGCGCCGCGATCAGCAGCGCAATCAGGTTCTCCACGATTCTTCCGACCCCTTACAGCTTCATCAGGCTGGCGTCGTCGACCGAGGCCGAGTGGCGGGAACGGAACAGCGACACGATGATCGCGAGTCCGACCACGACCTCCGCGGCGGCGACGACCATCGTGAAGAAGGCGATGATCTGGCCGTCGAGATTGCCGTGCATACGGGAGAACGCGACGAGGGCGAGGTTGCAGGCGTTGAGCATCAGCTCGACGCACATGAACACCACGATCGCGTTCCGCCTGATCAGGACGCCGGTGGCGCCGATCGTGAACAGCAGGGCGGCGAGATACAGGTAGTTGACGGGATTCACTTCGATGCCTCCCCGCTCTTGCCGCTGTTGGTGCGCTCCAGGCGGTCCTCGGCGCGCTGCTCCAGGGCCTTGAGGTCGTTCAGCGCCTCGGTCGACACGTCGCGGACCTGACCGCGGTCCCGCAGCGTCTTGCTGACGGTCAGCTCGGACGGGGTGCCGTCGGGCAGCAGGCCCGCGATGTCGACCGCGTTGTGCCGGGCGTAGACGCCGGGGGCCGGCAGCGGCGGGAGGTGCTTGCCCTCGCGGACGCGCTGCTCGGCCAGTTCGCGCTGGGTCTTGGCGCGCTCGGTGCGCTCGCGGTGGGTGAGCACCATGGCGCCGACGGCGGCCGTGATCAGCAGGGCGCCGGTGAGCTCGAAGGCGAACACGTAGTCGGTGAAGATGAGGGCGGCGAGGCCCTCCACGTTGCCCCCGGAGTTCGCCTGGCCGAGGCCGTTGAACTCGGTGAGCGCCGCGTTGCCGATGCCCCCGACGAGCAGGATGCCGAAGCCGAGGCCGCACAGCAGGGCCAGCCAGCGCTGGCCCTTGATGGTCTCCTTCAGGGAGTCCGCCGCGGTGACGCCGACGAGCATCACCACGAACAGGAACAGCATCATGATCGCGCCGGTGTAGACGACGATCTGCACGACGCCCAGGAAGTAGGCGCCGTTGGCGAGGTAGAACACCGCCAGAATGATCATGGTGCCGGCCAGGCAGAGCGCGCTGTGCACGGCCTTCTTCATGAACACGGTGCACAGGGCGCCGATCACCGCGACGGTGCCGAGCACCCAGAACTGGAAGGCCTCACCGGTGGAGGTCGTGTAGGCCGCGAGTTGCTGCGTCATCGTCGGACCGCCTTCTCCGACGCGGGCTCGTCCTCACCGAAGGTGGACGCGGCCTCCTGCGGCACCTCGCCCTTGGAGAGGGCGACCTGCTGCTCGGTACCGGGCGCGGCCTCGGTGACCAGGCCCCGGTAGTAGTCCTGCTCGTCGGTGCCCGGGTAGATGGCGTGCGGCGTGTCGACCATGCCGTCGTCGAGCCCGGCGAGCAGCTGCTCCTTGGTGTAGATGAGGTTGGCGCGGCTGGAGTCGGCCAGCTCGAACTCGTTGGTCATCGTGAGCGCGCGCGTGGGGCACGCCTCGATGCACAGTCCGCACAGGATGCAGCGGGCGTAGTTGATCTGGTAGACGCGGCCGTACCGCTCGCCCGGCGAGTAGCGCTCCTCGTCCGTGTTGTCCGCGCCCTCCACGTAGATCGCGTCGGCGGGACAGGCCCAGGCGCACAGCTCGCAGCCCACGCACTTCTCCAGGCCGTCCGGATGGCGGTTGAGCTGGTGCCGGCCGTGGAACCGCGGGGCGGTGGTCTTCTCCTGTTCCGGGTACTGCTCGGTCAGCCGCTTCTTGAACATGGCCTTGAAGGTCACGCCGAAGCCGGCGACGGGGTTCTGGAAACCCGGCTTGGTCTCCTTGGGCTCATCAGCCATCGGACGCCTCCCTCCCATTCGAAGATCCGTCACTGTCAGTATCGGACCCACCACTGACAATCAGCTCCCGCTCGCGGCGCGGACGCCTGCGCGGCACCGGCGGGAGGATCTGTCCGGGCAGGGGCGGTACGGGGTATCCGCCGGCCATCGGGTCGAAGGCGGCCGGTTCGGCGGGCTGGTCCCGGCTCTCACGCTTGTCGCGGAAGATGTCCGCGACGAACGACAGCAGGAACAGCACGACGACGGCACCGGCGACGTACAGCGCGATCTGGGCGAAGTCGTAGTTCTCGTTGCGCAGGGTCCGCACGGTCGCGACCAGCATCAGCCAGACCACGGAGACCGGCAGGAGGACCTTCCAGCCGAGCTTCATCAGCTGGTCGTAGCGGACGCGTGGGAGGGTGCCGCGCAGCCAGATGAAGAAGAACAGCAGCAGCTGCACCTTCACCACGAACCAGAGCATCGGCCACCAGCCGTGGTTGGCGCCCTCCCAGAAGGTGCTGATGGGCCAGGGGGCCCGCCACCCGCCGAGGAAGAGGGTCACCGACACCGCCGAGACCGTCACCATGTTCACGTACTCGGCGAGCATGAACATCGCGAACTTGATCGACGAGTACTCGGTGTTGAAGCCGCCGACCAGGTCGCCCTCGGACTCCGGCATGTCGAACGGGGCGCGGTTGGTCTCGCCGACCATGGTCACGATGTAGATCACGAAGGAGACCGGCAGCAGCACGATGTACCAGCGGTCCTGCTGGGCCTCGACGATCGCCGACGTCGACATCGACCCCGAGTAGAGGAACACCGAGGCGAACGCGGCACCCATGGCGATCTCGTAGGAGATCATCTGCGCGCAGGACCGCAGGCCGCCCAGCAGCGGGTAGGTGGAGCCGGAGCTCCAGCCCGCCAGGACGATGCCGTAGATGCCGACCGAGGCGACCGCGAGGACGTAGAGCATCGCGATCGGCAGGTCGGTGAGCTGCATCGTGGTGCGCTGGCCGAAGATCGAGATCTCGTTGCCCGCGGGACCGAAGGGGATCACCGCGATCGCCATGAAGGCCGGGATGGCCGCGACGATCGGCGCGAGGACGTAGACCACCTTGTCCGCGCGTTTGACGATGACGTCTTCCTTGAGCATCAGCTTGATGCCGTCGGCGAGCGACTGGAGCATGCCCCAGGGGCCGTGCCGGTTGGGGCCGATGCGCAGCTGCATCCAGGCGACGACCTTGCGTTCCCACACGATGGAGAACAGCACGGTGATCATAAGGAAGGCGAAGCAGAACACCGCCTTGATGACGACCAGCCACCAGGGGTCGCGGCCGAACATCGAGAGGTCTTCAGCGGCGAGGTAGTACGCGCTCATGCCTCCACCTCCTCGGGGGCCTCGGCGGCGGGCGTCGCGGGGCCGATGCGGACGAGTGCGCCGGGCAGCGCCCCGGTGTCGGAGGCGACGCCCGAGCCGGCGGAGTTCAGCGGCAGCCAGACGACGCGGTCGGGCATGTCGGTGATCTGCAGCGGGAGCGCGGCGACGCCCTCGGGCCCGGTGACCGCCAGCAGGTCACCGTTCTTGACGCCGGCCTCGGCGGCCGTCGCGGCGGACACGCGCGCGTGCGCGGCGTGCCGGGTGCCGGCGAGCGCCTCGTCGCCGTCCTGGAGGCGGCCCTGGTCGAGCAGCAGCCGGTGTCCGGCGAGGACGGCCTCCCCGGCGGCGGGCCGCGGCAGTCCGGCGGCGATCTCCACGGGCTCGGTGGCCCGCGAGCCGTCCCAGGCGCCGAGCCGGTCCAGCTCCGCACGCGTGGTGCGCAGGTCGGGCAGTCCGAGGTGGACGTCCATCGCGTCGGCGAGCATCTGCAGCACCCGCCCGTCGGTGGGTGCCAGACGGCGGGTCATCTGGTCGGGCTTGAGCGCGGCCTCGAACGGCCGGACCCTGCCTTCCCAGTTGATGAAGCTGCCCGCCTTCTCGGCGACGGCGGCGACCGGGAGGACGACGTCGGCGTGGTCGGTGACCTCGCTGGGCCGCAGTTCCAGGGAGACCAGGAAGCCCACCGCGGCGAGCGCCTCACGCGCGCGTGCCGGTTCGGGCAGGTCGGCGACCTCGACCCCGGCGACCACCAGGGCCCCGAGTTCTCCGGTGGCGGCGGCCTCGATGATCTGCCCGGTGTCGCGGCCGTAGCGCAGCGGGAGCTGGGCGACGCCCCAGATGGCGGCGAGCTCGTCCCGCGCGCGGGGGTCGGTGGCCGGGCGGCCGCCCGGCAGCAGCGACGGCAGCGCGCCGGCCTCGATGGCACCGCGCTCCCCGGCCCGGCGGGGGATCCACACCAGCCGGGCACCGGTGAGGGCGGCGGCCCGTACGGCGGCGGTGAGTCCGCCGGCCACGCCGCCGAGCCGCTCGCCGACGACGATGACGGCGCCCTCGGTGCGCAGCGCGGCGGCGGCCTCGGTGCCGTCCCCCTCCAGTCCGGCGCCGCTCGCGAGGGCGTCCAGCCACTCGGTCTCGGTGCCGGGCGCGGCGGGCAGCAGTGTCCCGCCGGCCTTCTCCAGGCCCCGGGTGGCGTGCGTGGCGAGCGAGAACACCCGCATCTTGTGCTTGCGCCAGGCCTTGCGGAGCCTCAGGAAGACACCGGGTGCCTCCTCCTCGGCCTCGAACCCGACGAGGAGGACCGCGGGGGCCTTCTCCAGGGCGGCGTACGTGACGCCCCTGCCGTCGAGGTCGTGGCCGCGGCCGGCGACCCGGGCGGCCAGGAAGTCGGCCTCCTCGCCGCTGTGCACGCGCGCGCGGAAGTCGATGTCGTTGGTGTCGAGCGCCACGCGCGCGAACTTGCTGTACGCGTAGGCGTCCTCGACGGTGAGCCGGCCGCCGGTCAGGACACCGGCCCTGCCGCGCGCGGCGAGCAGCCCCTGGGCGGCGGCCTCCAGGGCCTCCGGCCAGGACGCCGGTTCCAGGACGCCCTCCTCGTTGCGGACGAGGGGGGTGGTGAGCCGGTCGGGGCGCTGCGCGTAGCGGAACGCGAAGCGTCCCTTGTCGCAGATCCACTCCTCGTTGACCTGGGGGTCGTCGGCGGCGAGCCGCCGCATGACCTTGCCGCGCCGGTGGTCGGTGCGGGTGGCGCAGCCGCCGGAGCAGTGCTCGCACACGGACGGCGAGGAGACGAGGTCGAAGGGCCGGGAGCGGAATCGGTACGCCGCCGAGGTCAGCGCGCCCACCGGGCAGATCTGGATGGTGTTGCCGGAGAAGTACGACTCGAACGGGTCGCCCTCGCCGGTGCCGACCTGCTGGAGCGCGCCCCGTTCGAGCAGTTCGATCATCGGGTCGCCGGCGACCTGGTTGGAGAAGCGGGTGCAGCGGGCGCACAGCACGCACCGCTCGCGGTCGAGGAGCACCTGCGCGGAGATCGGTACCGGCTTCTCGTAGGTGCGCTTGCGGCCCTCGAAGCGGGACTCGGACTGGCCGTGCGACATGGCCTGGTTCTGAAGGGGGCATTCGCCGCCCTTGTCGCAGACGGGGCAGTCCAGGGGGTGGTTGATGAGCAGCAGCTCCATCACCCCCTTCTGGGCCTTCTCGGCGACCGGGGAGGTGAGTTGAGTCCGGACGACCATCCCGTCCGTACAGGTGATCGTGCAGGACGCCATGGGCTTGCGCTGGCCCTCGACCTCGACGATGCACTGGCGGCAGGCGCCGGCCGGGTCGAGGAGGGGGTGGTCGCAGAAGCGGGGGATCTCGATGCCGAGCTGCTCGGCGGCCCGGATGACCAGGGTGCCCTTGGGCACGCTGATGTCGACGCCGTCGATGGTCAGCGAGACGAGATTCTCCGGCGGGACCGCCGCCTCTCCCCCTCCGGAGGGAGCGCTGGTGGTCACAGTCATGCGTTCACCTCCGCGTGCTTGTCCTTGTCGGCCCAGGCGGTCGACCTGGCGGGGTCGAAGGGGCAGCCCCGGCCCGTGATGTGGTCCTCGTACTCCTCGCGGAAGTACTTCAGGGAGGAGAAGATCGGTGAGGCGGCGCCGTCGCCGAGGGCGCAGAACGACTTGCCGTTGATGTTGTCGGCGATGTCGTTGAGCTTGTCGAGGTCGCTCATGACGCCCTTGCCGGCCTCGATGTCGCGCAGCAGCTGGACGAGCCAGTAGGTGCCCTCGCGGCAGGGGGTGCACTTGCCGCAGGACTCGTGGGCGTAGAACTCGGTCCAGCGGGTGACGGCCCGCACGACGCAGGTGGTCTCGTCGAAGCACTGGAGCGCCTTGGTGCCGAGCATGGAGCCGGCGGCGCCCACTCCTTCGTAGTCGAGGGGGACGTCGAGGTGCTCGTCGGTGAACATCGGGGTCGAGGAGCCGCCCGGTGTCCAGAACTTGAGGCGGTGGCCGGGGCGCATGCCGCCGCTCATCTCCAGCAGCTGGCGCAGGGTGACGCCGAGCGGGGCCTCGTACTGGCCGGGGCTGGCGACGTGGCCGCTGAGGGAGTAGAGCGTGAAACCGGGCGACTTCTCGCTGCCCATCGACCGGAACCATTCCTTGCCCCGGTGCAGGATGGCGGGAACCGACGCGATCGACTCGACGTTGTTCACGACAGTGGGACAGGCGTAGAGGCCTTCCACGGCAGGGAAGGGGGGACGCAGTCGCGGTTGACCACGGCGGCCTTCGAGCGAGTCGAGCAGCGCGGTCTCCTCACCGCAGATGTACGCGCCGGCGCCCGCGTGCACGGTGATGTCGAGGTCGAGTCCGCTGCCCAGGATGTTCTCGCCGAGGAGGCCCGCCTCGTAGGCCTCACGGACGGCCTCGTGCAACCGCCGCAGGACGGGGACGACCTCCCCCCGCAGATAGATGAAGGCGTGCGACGACCGGATCGCGTAGCACGCGATGATCATGCCCTCGATGAGGCTGTGCGGGTTGGCGAACAGGAGCGGGATGTCCTTGCAGGTCCCCGGCTCCGACTCGTCGGCGTTGACGACGAGGTAGTGCGGCTTTCCGTCCCCCTGCGGAATGAACTGCCATTTCATCCCGGTGGGGAAGCCGGCGCCGCCGCGACCGCGCAGACCCGATTCCTTGACGTACGCGATGAGGTCGTCCGGCGTCATGGCGAGCGCCTTGCGGAGTCCCTCGTACCCGTCGTGCCGCCGGTAGACGTCCAGCGTCCAGGACCTGTCCTCGTCCCAGAAGGCCGACAGCACGGGTGCGAGCAGCTTCTCGGGGCTGGTGCCCTTGATCTCGGGTGCCAACGTCATCACTCCCCCTCCTCGGCGGTGGGCCCTGCGGCATCCAGGCCGCGGGGCGAAGCCCCTCCATCACGGGTGGTGGTGGGTGACGGGTGGGACGGGTCGGAGGCCGATGTCTCCTGCGGCGCGTCGTGCGAGCTGAGGTGCTCGCCCGGTGACGGCTCGTGCACCGTGTCCTGCGGCTCGTCGTGCGGGCCGCCGTCCCGCGGGTGGACCACGCGCGCGGTTCCGGCCTCGCCCCTGGCCAGGCGGAGGCCCACCAGGGAGGCGGGTCCGGCGCCGCCGGTCGCCTCGACGGCCCCGGGCCGCTCGTCGGGGAAGCCGGCGAGGATCCGCGCGGTCTCCTTGAAGGTGCACAGCGGCGCCCCGCGCGTGGGCTCGACCTGGACGCCGGCCCGCAGGTCGTCCACGAGCCGCTTGGCGCTGTCGACGGTCTGGTTGTCGAAGAACTCCCAGTTGACCATCACGACCGGCGCGAAGTCGCAGGCCGCGTTGCACTCGATGTGCTCCAGGGTGACCTTGCCGTCGTCGGTGGTCTCGCCATTGCCGACGCTCAGGTGCTCCTGGAGCGCCTCGAAGATCGCGTCGCCGCCCATCACCGCGCACAGGGTGTTGGTGCAGACGCCGACCTGGTAGTCACCGCTCGGCCTGCGCCGGTACATGGTGTAGAAGGTGGCGACCGCGGTGACCTCGGCCGTGGTCAGGCCCAGCACCTCGGCGCAGAACCGCATGCCGGTGCGGGTGACGTGGCCCTCCTCGGACTGCACGAGGTGCAGCAGCGGCAGCAGGGCGGACCGGGAGTCGGGGTAGCGGGCGACGACCTCGGCCGCGTCCCGCTCCAGCCGGGCTCGAACGTCGTCCGGGTAGTCGGGCGCGGGCAGCTGGGGCATGCCCAGGCTGACGCCCTCGGGGGTGGTGGTCACCGGTCGACGCCTCCCATCACGGGGTCGATGGACGCGACGGCGACGATGACGTCGGCGACCTGGCCGCCCTCGCACATCGCCGCCATGGTCTGAAGGTTGGTGAAGGACGGGTCACGGAAGTGGACCCGGAAGGGGCGGGTGCCTCCGTCGGACACGACGTGCACCCCGAGTTCGCCCTTGGGGGACTCGACCGCCGCGTACGCCTGTCCCGGCGGGACGCGGAAGCCCTCGGTCACCAGCTTGAAGTGGTGGATCAGGGCCTCCATGGAGGTGCCCATGATCTTCTTGATGTGGTCCAGGGAGTTGCCGAGGCCGTCCGGTCCGAGGGCGAGCTGGGCGGGCCAGGCGATCTTCTTGTCCTCGACCATGACCGGTCCGGGCTGGAGCCGGTCCAGGCACTGCTCGACGATCCTGAGCGACTGGCGCATCTCCTCCAGCCGGATCAGGAAGCGGCCGTAGGAGTCGCAGGTGTCGGCGGTCGGGACGTCGAAGTCGTACGTCTCGTAGCCGCAGTACGGCTGGGCCTTGCGCAGGTCGTGCGGGAGGCCGGCGGAGCGCAGGATCGGGCCGGTGGCGCCGAGGGCCATGCAGCCGGCCAGGTCGAGGTAGCCGACGTCCTGCATACGGGCCTTGAAGATGGGGTTCCCGGTGGCGAGTTTGTCGTACTCGGGGAGGTTCTTGTTCATCTTCTTCACGAACTCGCGGATCTGGTCCACCGCGCCGGGCGGCAGGTCCTGGGCGAGTCCGCCGGGCCGGATGTACGCGTGGTTCATGCGCAGGCCGGTGATGAGCTCGTAGATGTCGAGAATGAGTTCACGATCACGAAAGCCGTAGATCATGATCGTGGTGGCGCCCAGCTCCATGCCGCCGGTGGCGATGCACACCAGGTGGGAGGAGAGCCGGTTCAGCTCCATCAGGAGCACGCGAATGATCGAGGCGCGGTCGGGGACCTGGTCCTCGATGCCGAGGAGCTTCTCGACCGCGAGGCAGTACGCCGTCTCGTTGAAGAACGGCGTCAGGTAGTCCATGCGCGTCACGAAGGTGGTGCCCTGCGTCCACGTGCGGTACTCGAGGTTCTTCTCGATGCCGGTGTGGAGGTAGCCGATGCCGCAGCGGGCCTCGGTGACGGTCTCGCCGTCGATCTCCAGGATGAGCCGGAGCACACCGTGGGTGGACGGGTGCTGGGGGCCCATGTTGACGATGATGCGCTCGTCGTCGGACCTCGCCGCGGTCTCGGCGACCTCGTCCCAGTCGCCGCCGGTGACCGTGTAGACGGTGCCCTCGGTGGTCTCGCGCGGCGTTGCGTGCTGCGTGCTCATGAGTACGACCTCCGCTGGTCCGGAGCCGGGATCTGGGCGCCCTTGTACTCGACGGGGATGCCGCCGAGGGGATAGTCCTTGCGCTGCGGGAAGCCCTGCCAGTCGTCCGGCATCATGATCCGCGTCAGCGCGGGGTGGCCGTCGAAGACGATGCCGTAGAAGTCGTACGTCTCGCGCTCGTGCCAGTCGTTCGTCGGGTAGACGGCGACGAGCGACGGGATGTGCGGGTCGGCGTCGGGGGCGGAGACCTCCAGGCGGATCAGCCGGTTGTGGGTGATCGACCGCAGGTGGTAGACGGCGTGCAGTTCGCGGCCCTTGTCGCCGGGGTAGTGGACGCCGCTCACGCCCGTGCACAGTTCGAAGCGGAGGGCCGGGTCGTCGCGCAGGGTGCGGGCGACGGTCGGCAGGAACTCGCGCTCGATGTGGAAGGTGATCTCCCCGCGGTCGACGACGGTCCTGTCGATCACGTTCTCGGGGACGAGGCCCTGTTCCTCCAGGGCGCCCTCCAGTTCGTCGGCGACCTCGTCGAACCAGCCGCCGTAGGGGCGGGTGGCCGGGCCGGGGAGCCGGATGGAGCGGACGAGGCCGCCGTAGCCGGAGGTGTCGCCGCCCTTGTCGGCGCCGAACATGCCCCGCTGGACGCGGATCTCCTCGCCGCCGTCGCCGCGCTGGCCGGGGAGGTTGGAGGCGGAGAGGTCCTTCTCGGGGTTGGGTCCGCCGTTGCCGTTCGCGGCGCTCATCGCAGCAGCCCCTTCATCTCGATGGTGGGGAGCGCCTTGAGCGCGGCTTCCTCGGCCTCGCGGGCCGCTTCCTCCGCGTTCACGCCGAGCTTGGACGTCTGGATCTTCTGGTGGAGCTTGAGGATCGCGTCCATCAGCATCTCGGGCCGCGGCGGGCAGCCGGGGAGATAGATGTCGACGGGGACGATGTGGTCGACGCCCTGGACGATCGCGTAGTTGTTGAACATGCCGCCGGACGACGCGCAGACCCCCATGGAGATCACCCACTTCGGGTTCGGCATCTGGTCGTAGACCTGCCGCAGCACCGGCGCCATCTTCTGGCTCACCCGGCCGGCCACGATCATCAGGTCCGCCTGGCGCGGCGAGCCGCGGAACACCTCCATGCCGAAGCGCGCCAGGTCGTAGCGGCCCGCGCCCGTGGTCATCATCTCGATGGCACAGCAGGCGAGGCCGAAGGTGGCGGGGAAGACGGACGCCTTGCGCACCCAGCCCGCGGCCTGCTCGACGGTGGTCAGCAGGAAACCGCTCGGCAGTTTTTCTTCGAGTCCCATGGTCTTAGAAGCCCCTCAGTCCCATTCCAGGCCGCCACGACGCCAGACGTACGCGTAGGCGACGAAGACGGTGAGCACGAAGAGCAGCATCTCCACGAGCCCGAAAACACCCAGGGCGTCGAAGGTGACGGCCCAGGGGTAGAGGAAGACGATCTCGATGTCGAAGACGATGAAGAGCATCGCCGTCAGGTAGTACTTGATGGGGAAACGCCCGCCGCCGGCCGGCGTGGGGGTGGGCTCGATTCCGCACTCGTAGGCCTCGAGCTTGGCCCGGTTGTAGCGCTTCGGGCCGATCAGAGTGGCCATGATCACGGAGAAGATCGCAAAGCCTGCCCCGAGGGCTCCCAGTACGAGGATGGGCGCATAGGCGTTCACGGCTCCTCGCTCCTCTCAGTCGGCACTGACTGCTGGCGGTTGCGTGGACCGGCTCGCCACCCCACCCGTCCCACGAACACCGCCCGTCCCGACGAAGATCGCGAACATGTGAAGCAGGTCACAAGCCCAACTGCCCCGCATCTTATGCCTGCGGGTCTGTGATCTGCGACACGGGGTACGGCACCGAGTTTGTGATCTCCACCACCTGACGAAGGATCATGAAGTCGGATGAGCGGCGATCTTCATACACGAAGCGCCAGAGTGATCACCAGAAGTGACATTTTCGATCGTCGTCGCAGGTGAGAGGGTGCGTCTCTATATCAAGAGGGTTCCTCTGCATGCAAATTGGTGCTGGACGGGAGCGCTTGCTAGAGGACCGCGTTCACACCCCGGAGGGAGACGCGGTGACGAATGTGGACGCGTGCACGCGTTCACGAGCGTCAGCGACCGGCGATCATGAGCGCGAAGAGGCCGCATCGGTGATCACTCTGTGACCTGCGCCACATCCGATCGAGATCAAATCAACCGGGCTTGGCCACTCGGTGCGATCGATGGTAAGCGCAGGGCAATTCGGGCGTAATCATGAAAGCGCATGATCACGGGCTTGATCGACCATGTCCACTTTGCCCGTTACGCCGTCAATAAAGAGTGACGCGCAGGGAATTTGGGGCTTCCGTTGAACAACTGTGGCGCACCACACGTTGCTTGTAGGTATGGAGGAGCCCCTGGTACCGCTTGTACCCATGTCCCACACCGCTCACATACGCAGCCACCGGAAGCCCCGCCGCAACGCGTCGTCCTCGATCGCGGTGCGCGCCGGAGTCGCCGGTGGCATCCTCAGCACCGTGGCCGTGGCCGGCGCGTCAGCGCAGGCCGTCGCCGCGGAGTCGGTGACGCAGACCCTCGAACTGCCCACCCTCACGGCCGACCTGGCCACGCAGGCAGCGCAGTCCGCGGACGCGACGCAGCAGATGGCGGCCGACTACCAGCTGCAGGCCGAGCGTGACGCGGCCGCGGAGGCGGCGGCCGAGCAGGCCGACAAGGACCTGGCGAAGGCCAAGAAGGAAGAGGCCCGCAAGAAGGCCGCCGAGGAGGCGGAGCGCAAGGCCGCCGCCGAGCGCGCCTCGCGGGACAGCACGCGCACGACCCTCACCACGAACTCCGCCTCGACGGCACCGCCGGCCAGCGGCAGCGTCGAGACGGTCATCGCCTTCCTCGAGGCCCAGCTGGGCGACGCGTACGTCATGGGCGCCACGGGGCCCAACGCGTGGGACTGCTCGTCGCTGGTGCAGGCCGCGTTCAAGCAGGTCGGCGTGAGCCTTCCGCGGGTCTCGCAGGACCAGTCGATGCAGGGCACGGACATCCCGCTGTCCCAGATCCAGCGCGGCGACATCCTGTACTGGGGCGGCAAGGGTTCCGCCTACCACGTGGGCGTCTACCTCGGTGGCGGCAAGTACCTCGACGCGGCGAACCCCTCCAAGGGCGTCGTCATCCAGGACCTGTCGGGCTACCCGGCGTCGGGCGCGGTGCGCGTGCTCTGAGAGCCTGTGAACAAAGCCCCGTCCGGATCAGCCCGAGGCGCCTGGCGCCTTCGGATCCAAGGCGGAGGAGGGAGTGATGGCGGAGCCATCGCGACTGACGACAACGCCGGAGGCGGAGGTGCCAGGCGCCTCGGGCCCGGGCGCGGGTTTGTTCACAGGCTCTGAGCCGGTCCACCGACCGCTCGCCGTATGGAAGGGCCGTCCGCCTCTTGGGGCAGGCGGCCCTCCGGCATGCCCACGTACGGGCCGTGACGGGCCCTGGGAGGGCCGTTCGCTCCGGACCGAGGGTGCGCTGAGGGCCGAGGCGGCGAGAGCGCTCACCGACACGCTTCAGGCGCTCCGACCCCGCAACTGCTGATACTTCCGGGCGTTGCGTGACGAAAGGGACGCCGGGGAACGGCCCCGAAGGGCTCCGGGCCCCGGGGCTTTCGCGTCCGGGGCCCGGAACAGGGCGTGTTCGGCCCGTCAGGCCTTGGGGGCCACCTTCGAGAGGCCGTTGATGACGCGGTCCATCGCGTCGCCGCCGGTCGGGTCGGTGAGGTTGGCGAGGAGCTTCAGCGTGAACTTCATCAGCATCGGGTGGGTGAGGCCCCGCTGCGTGGCGAGCTTCATGATCTTGGGGTTGCCGATGAGCTTCACGAAGGCCCGGCCCAGCGTGTAGTACCCGCCGTAGGTGTCCTTGAGGACCTGCGGGTAGCGCTGGAGGGCGAGTTCGCGCTGGCCGGGGGTGGCGCGGGCGTGCGCCTGGACGATGACGTCGGCGGCGATCTGGCCGGACTCCATGGCGTAGGCGATGCCCTCGCCGTTGAAGGGGTTCACGAGGCCGCCGGCGTCGCCGACGAGGAGCAGGCCCTTGGTGTAGTGGGGCTTGCGGTTGAAGGCCATGGGGAGGGCCGCCCCGCGGATCGGGCCGGTCATGTTCTCCGGGGTGTAGCCCCACTCCTCCGGCATCGAGGCGCACCAGGCCTTGAGGATCTCGCGCCAGTCGAGCTCCTTGAAGGCGGCGGAGGTGTTGAGCACGCCCAGGCCGACGTTGGACGTGCCGTCGCCCATGCCGAAGATCCAGCCGTAGCCGGGCAGCAGCCGGTCCTCGCCGGGGCCGCGCCGGTCCCACAGCTCCAGCCAGGACTCCAGGTAGTCGTCGTCGTGGCGCGGGGAGGTGAAGTACGTGCGGACGGCGACGCCCATCGGGCGGTCCTCGCGGCGGTGCAGGCCCATCGCGAGGGAGAGGCGGCTGGAATTGCCGTCGGCGGCCACCACCAGCGGCGCGTGGAAGGTGACTTCCTGCTTCTCGCCCGAGTCCGGGTCGCCGAGCTTGGCCGTGACGCCGATGATGCGGCCCGTGCGGTCGTCGACGACGGGGCCGCTCACGTTGCAGTTCTCGTGGAGGCGGGCCCCGGCCTTCTGGGCCTGGCGGGCGAGCTGCTCGTCGAAGTCGTCGCGCTTGCGGACGAGTCCGTAGTCGGGGTACGAGGCGAGATCCGGCCAGTCGAGCTGGAGACGGACCCCGCCGCCGATGATCCGCAGCCCCTTGTTGCGGAGCCAGCCGGCCTCCTCGGAGATGTCGATGCCCATGGACACCAGCTGCTTGGTCGCGCGGGGCGTGAGGCCGTCGCCGCAGACCTTCTCCCTCGGGAAGCTCGTCTTCTCCAGCAGGAGCACGTCGAGCCCGGCCTTCGCCAGGTAGTACGCGGTGGTGGAACCGGCTGGCCCGGCCCCGACGACGATCACATCGGCGGTGTGTTCGGTAAGGGGCTGGGGCTCGGTCACGACGGGTTCTCCCCAAGAGGTAGTTGGAGCACTGGAAGACCAGAAAACATGTGCCGACAGGCATCGGACATGGGCAGTCTATTCAGCGGAACCTGATCATCGGCTGAAGGGCTGCCCCTGTGAACCGAGCTCTGCCCGACGTACGGCTGCGCGTCCCCACCGACGAGGACGCCTTCGCGTGGCACCGGATCTTCGACGACCCCGACGTCATGGAGTTCCACGGCGGCCGGGCCGCCGAGCTGTCCGTCTACGAGGAGCTCACGGCGCGCCAGCGTCGTCACGACGCCGAGTACGGGTTCTGTCTGTGGACCATGCTCGACGAGGAGGGCCGGGCCATCGGCTTCACCGGCGCCCAGCCGTGGCCGCGGACCTGGGGTCCGGCCGGCGAGATCGAGATCGGCTGGCGGCTCGCCCGCGACCACTGGGGCAAGGGGTATGTGACGGCCGCCGCCCTGCTGACCCTGGAGCGGGTGCGGGCGGCCGGCGTCCAGAACGTCGTCGCCATGGTCAACGCCCGCAACGAGCGCTCGATAGCGGTCACCCGGCGGCTGGGCATGGAGCTGGCGGAGACCTTCACGACGCCCGTCTCACAACAGGTGGGCCACTGCTACCGGCTGGCCCTCTGAGCCACGACGAGCCACGACCGGGACTCCCGGCCCACCCAATCCCCGTTCCGTGACGCAGAGTAGCGATTTTCGACAGATCGCCACGCACCGCTTCCGGACGGGCACCCCCGGCGGCTACTCTGCGGGTACCGCTGGGGGTGAACGTCTGTGCGCTTGACACCCAAGTCATTCGAAGTGCGTGTGCCTCGGTTCGTCGGGCTGATGGCCGTGGACGCGCGTGAGACGGCCGCGGCGAGCGGAGTCGGGCTGGCCGCCGGTGACCGGCCCGACGTCGAACTCGCCGTCGTGGACTACGTCGTACGGCAGTACCCGCCGCCGGGCGTGGCGGTGCCGCGAGGCGCGGTGGTGACCGTCTGGTTCGAGCTCGGCGACGACGGCGGGGGCGTGCGCGAACCCCGGCGCGGCGGCCCTCCCCCCGGGTTGCGCAGGGAGTTGGACGAGCCTGGGGAACCCTTCTCGCTGCGGCGGTAGGGCCGCGGCGGCGCGGCGGGCCCCTCCACCGCGCCGGAACTCCGCTACTTCTGGAGGAACAGGATCGCGACCGCCGCTCCCCCGCCGACCACGAAGGCCGCCGCGATGGTGAGGATCCACATCAGCGCCCTGCCCCGCGGCTTCGCGACGGGACCGGCCGGGAGCTGATGGCCGATCTCGACCATCGGAACCTCGTACGGCTCGACGGGCTGGGACGGATGCGTCGCCGACCGGCCCTGCGGGGTCGGTTGGCTGGGCGGGGCCGGCAGGCTGTGCGGTGTCGGAAGACTGGGCGGATCCGGCAGGCTGGGCGGGTCGGGCAGGCTGGGCGGGTCGGGCAGGCTGGGCGGGTCCGGCAGGCTGGGCGGGTCCGGCAGGCTCTGCGAGGTCGGGGGCCAGGACGGGGCGCCGTACGTCGCGGGGCCGCTCGGCATCGCCGGGAACGGGGGTGCGATCACGCCCGTGCGGGAGCCGGCCATCTGCACCAGATAGGGGGCCAGGAACGCCGCCGCGAAGATCCAGACGAGGCCGAAGAGCATGGCCTCGGCGAGGTTGAGGCCCACGTCTACCTGGCCGGCGGCGGAGAGGCCGCCCCCGAAGTCGGTCGAGGCGGAGCCGGACGCCTCCATGGCGAAGCCGCTGATGCCGGCGAGGAGGAGGAAGAGGCCGAAGAAGACACCGGCGGCGAGAAGTTGCTCACCCCGGCCCGATGACCGGCGGGCGGCGAGGACACCGAGGACCAGGGCGCAGACCAGGCCGAGCGCCAACGCGCCCACGACCGCCCAGTCGTTGACGGCGTCACCCAGCTCCGACAGGCCGAACGACTCGCGTTCGACACCGCCGTAGGGGCTGGACCCGCCGAGTCCGTAGTCGCCGGAGCCGTCGCCGTAGGAACCGTTCCCGTACGAGTCGTCGCCGTACGACGAGTCGTCCCCGTACCGCGAGCGGCCCGCCTCGCCCTCGAAGGACGCGCCCCAGGAGATGCCGAGGAAGGTGACGGCGATGTTGGGCAGGATGAACAGCGCGATCAGCAGCGGATTGACGTCGTTCTCCCAGTCGGCCCGGAGCTCGTCGCTCGACGCGACGGTGACGAGGGCGACGAGCGAGCACAGGGCGAGCACGATCGCCATGGCGCGCACGGCCGTTCCGGTCGCCCGGAACAGGGAGCGCGGGCCGGGGCGCACGGTCAGCCAGGCGGCGAGGTCGTCACGGTGCAGCACTCCGCCCGAGACGGCGGCGGTGAGCACCAGTGCGCCGAGCGCGGCGAGCCAGGGTGACGTGGAGACCTCGGCGAGGGCGACGGTCGGCTGGGCGAACAGCCCGAGCAGCAGGACGACGACGGTCACCAGCAGTGTGACCCGCACGGCCGCCTCGAGCCCGGCGGAACGGCCGGGGACGCCCCCTGCGCCGGGAACGCCGGGCGCACCGGGAGTACCGGGGCTGCCGCCGCCCGGGACGGTCCAGCCGACGCCGGGTCCGGCGAAGCCGGCGTACCCGGCACGGGTCGCCAGCCGGGTGCGAAGTTGACGTACGCCCAGGTACAGCGCGACGGCGAACAGAAGGGTCACCGTGAGCGGGACCAGGGTGAGGGTGAAGCCGGCCTCGACGGTGCGGAGTTCGCCGGAGTAGCCGCCGCCGGTCCCGGAGACCTGGAAGCCGCCGCCGACGCCCTGGAGGAGCGAGGCGAGGGCGATGCCCATGCGGTCTCCGAAGCCGACGATGTCCTCCTCGTCCTGGCCGTAGTCGGGGATGGCGAGGGCGACGGCGCTGCCGAGCAGGAACAGCACCGGCCAGAGCGCCGCGAGCGCCGATCCGGCCCAGTCGCCCCGGAAGGCCCGCCCCAGGAAGGCGCCCAGCGGCGACGGGCGGGCGGGGACCGGGGCGAACTCGGGAGGAGGTGGCGGTCCGGCGGGGGGCACGCCCGTGGCCGACCCCGGCGGCGGCGGTGGAGGCGTGCCGGGCGGGGCCGACGGAAAGGCGGCCGGCGGGGCTGCCTGCGGAGCGGCCGGCGGGGCCGACCCGGGCTCGGTCGGCGGGGCGGTCGGCGGAGTCGGGGGTGTGGCCGGGACGGCGGGCGCGTCCGGTGCCGGGGGCGCCGAGGGGACCGGTATGCGTTCCCGCCCGCACTTCATGCAGTAACGCGCGTCGTCGGGACCGGGGGTCCCGCAGTGCGGACAGTAGGACGTCATGGAACGCTCCGTCATCCAGAGAACTCGTGCCGTGATCGGACGTGGGCACACGGGTGCCGCGTGTGCGGTGACGTATCAAACGGACGACGTTTTCCGTTGACCGGTTCCCATCAACAGGGCGCCTTGGGCGGCATCCCCCTTACGGGTGAACCTTGAACCCCCGGTGCAGGGCGACGATTCCTCCGGTGAGGTTCCGCCACGCGACCCTGCCCCAGCCGGCCTTCCGCAGGCGCTCGCTGAGACCGGCCTGGTCGGGCCAGGCGCGGATGGATTCGGCGAGGTACACGTACGCGTCGGGGTTCGACGACACGGCGCGGGCGGTCGGCGGCAGCGCGCGCATCAGGTACTCGGTGTAGACGGTCCGGAACGGCGCCCAGGTCGGGTGCGAGAACTCGCAGATCACGATCCGCCCGCCGGGCTTGGTCACCCGGTACATCTCGCGCAGCGCGGCGTCCGTGTCCTGGACGTTCCGCAGGCCGAAGGAGATGGTCACCGCGTCGAAGGTGTCGTCCTTGAACGGCAGCCGTGTGGCGTCGCCCGCGGTGAACGGCAGCCAGGGGGTGCGTTCCTTGCCGACCCGGAGCATGCCGAGGGAGAAGTCGCAGGGGACGACGTACGCGCCGGTCCGCGCGAAGGGCTGTGAGGAGGTGCCGGTGCCGGCCGCCAGGTCCAGGACCTTCTGGGCGGGGCGGGCGTCCACCGCCCGCGCGACCTCCTTGCGCCAGCGCCGGTCCTGTCCGAGGGACAGCACGTCGTTGGTCAGGTCGTACCGTTCCGCCACTCGGTCGAACATCGAGGCGACTTCGTGCGGCTGCTTGTCCAGGGATGCGCGGGTCACGGGCCCATTGTGGCAGGAGGCGCCGAGCGGCCTCGCAGCGCCCGTCCCGGCGACCACGGCACGGCGCCCGGCCCGGTGTGATTGGTTGCCCCAGTGAGCAACGTGAGGAATGCCCCGAAAACGGCCGCCGCACTGATATCCGCGATCCCTGCGATACCTGCGATATCCGCGCTATCTGTGATGTCCGCGCTGGTCCTGACCTGCGGGGGCTGCGCCGCGGGGTCGACGGAGTCCGCGTCCGCGCCGAGCGGTGCGCCGAGGACACCCGACGCGAAGGCGACGGCCGCCGAGACGGAGGCGGGGACCTCCACGGTGTACGCCCCCTACGTGGACGCCACGGAGGCGTCCGACCTCGACGAGGCCGGGGCGGCGGCCGCGTACCATCTCGCCTTCGTGATCGCCGACGGCGACGCGTGCGTGCCCGCGTGGAACGGGACCACTCCCCTCGGCGACCGGGCGGTGAAGTCCCGTATCGCGGCGCTGACCAAGTCCGGGGCGTCGGTGCGGGTGTCCTTCGGCGGGGCGTCGGGGACGGAACTGGCCGACGCCTGCGACAGCGCGGACGACCTCGCCGACGCGTACGGCGCGGCGCTCGACGCCGCCGGTGCGACGGCCGCCGACTTCGACGTCGAGGGCGACGCGCTGAAGGACTCCGACGCGGTGGACCTTCGGTCCGAGGCGATCGCCCGCCTCCAGCGGGACCGGCCCGGCCTCTCCGTCTCGTTCACGCTCCCCGTGATGCCGTCCGGTCTCGACGCCGACGCCCTCGCCCTGCTCCACTCGGCGAACGACGCGTCCGTCCAGGTCTCCACCGTCAACATCATGACCATGAACTACGCCCGTTCGTACGACGGCGACATGGGCGACTACGCGGAACGGGCCGCGAGGGCCACGCACCGGCAGGCGCGGGACGTCTTCGGAACGTCCCCGGGCACGGCGTGGCGGGCTCTCGCCCTCACCTCGATGCTCGGCGTCAACGACGTGGAGAACGAGACGTTCACGCTGGAGGACGCGGCGCAGGTCAGGGAGTTCGCGGAGGAGAAGGGGATCGCCTGGGTCTCCATGTGGGCGACGTTCCGGGACCGGGAGTGCGGGGACGGGGCGCATGACGCCCTGACCGACTGCAGCGGGGTCGAGCAGGAGGACGGCGCGTTCGCGGAGGCGTTCTCGGGATGAGCGGGGCGGCGGCGCCCCCGCCCCGGCCTCCGCCGTCGGGGCGCCCCTGCCGTCAGCGGCGGCGGTGCACCAGGCGGCCCGCGCAGACCGTCGCCACGCAGATGCCCGCCTCGTCGAAGACCGCCAGGTCCGCCCGGCCGTTGTCGACGATCGCCGGCGGGCGGGGACCGGCGAGCACGACGACGTCGTTCCGTTCGGCGGCGGCGCGGAGTTCGGGAGTGTCCGTGTGGTCCGCGAGCACGGCGGTCGCCCCGGACTTCAGCACCACGTGGACGCGTTCCCGTGGGGTCGGCGCGTCGGGCAGCGGGCCCTCGTGGACGCGGGCGGGGCCGAGCACCCCGGGCCACCGGCGCACGCGGGCGCCCGGGAACCGCTCCTGGATCTCCTCCAGCGGTCCCGCGGCCCGGACCCGGATGCCCTCGACGACCACGGCGCCGCCCTTGACGGGCTCGGGGTCGTCCCAGGTGAGGCGTACCTCGTCGGCGGCGTGGATCGTCAGCATGGGAGGACTAGTTGGACGCGAGGATCTTCAGCTCGGGATGGGCCGTGCCACCCTCGATCGCCGTGGAGGAGATGTGGGACATCACGCGCGCGTCGACCGGGTCGTTCGCCGGGTCGTCGTGGACCACGAGGTGTTCGTACGTCGTGGAGCGCTGGGCCGGGACCCGACCCGCCGTGCGGATCATGTCGATCATTTCCTGGAGGTTGGAGCGATGCTTGGCACCGGCCGCCGAGACGACGTTCTCCTCCAGCATGACCGAGCCGAGGTCGTCCGCGCCGTAGTGCAGCGTGAGCTGGCCCGCGTCCTGGCCGGTGGTCAGCCAGGACCCCTGGATGTGGGCGATGTTGTCCATGAACAGCCGGGAGATCGCGATCATCCGCAGGTACTCGAAGATCGTGGCCTGGGTGCGGCCCTTCAGATGGTTGTTCATCGGCTGGTAGAGGTACGGGATGAAGGCGCGGAACCCGCCCGTGCGGTCCTGTACGTCACGGATCATGCGCAGGTGCTCGATGCGCTCGGCGTTGGTCTCACCGGTGCCCATCAGCATGGTGGAGGTGGACTCCACACCCAGGTTGTGCGCGGTCTCCATGATCTCCAGCCAGCGTTCGCCGGACTCCTTGAGCGGCGCGATGGCCTTGCGGGGGCGCTCGGGGAGCAGCTCCGCGCCGGCGCCCGCGAAGGAGTCGAGGCCGGCGGCGTGGATGCGCCGGATCGCCTCCTCGACGCTCACCTTGGAGATCCTGGCCATGTGCTCGACCTCGGAGGCCCCGAGGGAGTGGTTGACCAGCTGCGGGAACTCCTTCTTGATGGCGGCGAAGTGCTTCTCGTAGTACTCGACGCCGTAGTCGGGGTGGTGGCCGCCCTGGAACATGATCTGGGTGCCGCCGAGTTCGACGGTCTCCGCGCAGCGGCGCAGGATGTCGTCGAGGTCGCGGGTCCAGCCCTTGTCCTTGGCCGTGGGCGGGGCGTAGAACGCGCAGAACTTGCACGCCGTCACACAGACGTTCGTGTAGTTGATGTTGCGCTCGATGATGTACGTCGCGATGTGCTCGGTGCCCGCGTACCTGCGGCGGCGGACGGCGTCGGCGGCCGAGCCGAGCGCGTGCAGTGGAGCGTCGCGGTAGAGGTCGAGCGCCTCCTCCGGTGTGATCCGCCCACCCTCGGCGGCACGGTCGAGAACGGACTGGAGATCGGCCTTCTCGGTCACCGGGAGCGTCCCTTTCGTAAGGGTTGAACGGACCACGCCAGCCTACGCCAGCCGCCGCGAACGGCCGACGTCAGCCCGGAGGTCCCGGACGTCACGCCGCGTAGGCCTCCAGGAGCAGGCCCAGGTACGCCCCCGCGATCATGAACGGCCCCAGGGCGACGAGCTGTCGGCGTGCCGCCCGGCCGCGCACCGCATGGACGACGGTCCAGACGCTGCCGACGACGGCGCCGGCGAAGGTGCCGACGTACAGGGCACCCCAGCCGTACCAGCCGAGAGCCGCGCCGAGGCCCACGGCGAGCTTCACATCGCCGAAGCCGAGGGCGAGGGGGCGGATGAGGAAGAGGAGGAAGTACGCGCCGCCGAGCGTGAGGGCACCCAACGCCGCGGTGCGCCACTCGCCCGCGTGTTCGGGGGTGAGGGCGGCGCCGGCCAGGAGGAGGAGCGCGAGGGCGGCGAAGGGGAGGGTCAGCGGATCGGGGAGGCGCTGGACCTTGAGGTCGATCAGGACGAGCAGAACGCCGAGCGGCGCGAGGAGAAGCCAGACCCCGAGCTCGGGGCGCACGCCGGTGGCCAGGGCGAGCGTGGCGCAGACGAGGGCGGTGAGGAGGGCGACGGTGGGGGTGCTCGGACCGTAGGTGCAGGGGGTGGGGCGTGTGGGGGCGGGGGGTGCGGGGGTGGGGCGTGCGGGGGCCGTGGAGTCGGGGGTCGCCGTGGCGGGGCTCGCCGTGGGGGCGGTTGCGGTGGGGGCGGTTGCGGTGGGGGGCGCGGGGGTGGTGCAGCGGGCTCGGCCCAGCCAGCCGTGGGCCGGGCCGGTGAGGGGGTGGCCTGCGGGGCACGTGGTCTGCCAGGGGGAGTCTTCGTCGACGGCGAAGCGGTAGGCGGGGCGGGGCAGGAGGGTGCCCGCCGCCGCGCCCCAGAGGGCGGCGACTGCCGTCAGGGCGATCAGCCAGAGGTCCGGATCCACGGGGGTCAGCCTAGGGGGGTGGGATGTGGGGGCCGCGAGGGTTTCGCCGCGTAGCAGCGGACGTTGACCGTCTGCTCGGGGCCCCATCGCTGTTCGAGCGTGGCCAGGTGGTGCCAGCCGAGGCGTTCGTAGAGGGATGCCGCCGCGACGTCCGACTCCACCACGTCCAGCACGGGGTGCAGGTCGCGGGCCCGTGCCTCCGCCGTGGCCCGCGCCACCAGCAGCGCGCCGATCCCGTGGCCCCGGGCGGCCGGGGACACGAACAGCCGGTTGACCACGGCGGTCGTCTCGACGCCCACCCCGGTGCGGGCGGCCCAGAGGCCGGGCGCCACGTCCGTGTCGTCGGCACGGGACAGGCCGATGTGGCCGACGACGCGGCCGTCGTGCTCCGCCACCCACGCGGCGACGAGCGGGGCCGGGGTCAGCCAGGTGTGCGGGTGCTCGGGCCAGTTCACGGGATAGCCGTCCTGCTCGTGGACCGCCGCCAGGACCCGCGTACAGGCGTCGAGGTCGTGGTCGGTCCTGGGCCGGACGATCGGCGGGCGAACCGGGGGCGCGGTGGGGGCACTGTCGCTCATCACCGCGGCATCGGACCACGACCCCACGTCCGCGACCAGTGAATTTCCTACTTCAGCTTCTTCAGCCGGGCCGTCGGGTCACCGGCGTCCGCGTTGTCCGCGGCGTACTGGAGTGTGTCGCCGTCGAGGGTGAGGGTGACGACGTGGGTGTTGCTGGTGCAGGTGCCGGGGTTGTTCTCGGTGTCGGCGATGCTGGTGGCGAGGACGTGTGTGCCCGTCACCTCCTTGAGGACCAGCTTGTCGTCGCAGGCGCCGCCCAGGGGGTCGACCGAGCGGAAGGTGCCGAGGTCCTTTCCGACGGCGGCCTGTTTCAGGGTGACCCGGAAGGTGCCGGCGGGGAGCTTGCCGCCCAGGGCGTAGCCGTCGCCCTCCCATGTGCCGAGGTACTTCGCCGGTACGTCGCCCTTCGTGTCGCCCGGCAGCTCGGAGGAGCTCGCGCTCGCCGTCGGTGCGGGGCCCGCGCTGTCGCTGTTGCGGTCGTCCTCGCTCTTGAGCATCCCGAAGACGAACACCGACCCCACGCTCACCGCCGCGAAGGCCCCCGCCACGGCCAGGGCGATCGAACAGCTCACTCTCCGGCCGCGTCCGCCGGCCTCGGTCGTCGAGGCGGCGGCCACGCTCACGGAGATCTTGCCGGGTGCGGCCGGCGGCGGCACGGTGTCCGCCACCGCGGCCTCCGCACGTGCGCCGGGCACGTACGTGGCGGGACCGGAGTGCGCGGGGGTCGCCGACGGTACGGACGGCGCCGACGGCATCGACGGCACCGATGGCACCGACGGCACCGACGGCACCGACGGCGACATGACGGGCGGCGGCCCGAACGTCCCGCTCATCCCACTCGTCCCACTCATCGCGCTCGCCCCGCCGCCCGGTGTGGCGTCCGTCGGCGTGGACATCGGCGTCGGCGTGGCCGACTCCCTCACCGAAGGGCTGCTGAATCCCACCGGCCCGGAGGGGCCCGGTTCCGTCGCGTCCAGGTTGAGGAGCTGGACGGCGCCGCGGCCGACCTGTTCGACGAGGGGGCCGGGGAGCCAGCCGGCCGTGACCAGGCGGGCGGCGCCGTCGGGGGCGAGGGCGCGGGCGATCTCGTCGGGGGTCGGTCGGGCGTCCGGTTCCTTCGCGAGGCAGTGCCCGACCAGGTCGCGCAGGTCGCCCCGCAGACCGTCCAGCCGGGGCGGCTCGTGGACGACCTTGTAGAGGAGCGCGGCGGAGGAGTCGCCCGGGAAGGGGGACTCACCGGTCGCGGCGTAGGCGAGGACCGCGCCGAGGGAGAAGACGTCCGCGGCGCCGGTGACGCCGTGGCCGAGGATCTGCTCGGGGGACATGTAGCCGGGGGAGCCGATGGAGACGCCGGTCGAGGTGAGGGAGGCCGTGCCGTCGGTGGCGCGGGCGATGCCGAAGTCGATGAGGAGCGGGCCGTCCACGGTGAGCAGCACGTTGGAGGGCTTCACGTCGCGGTGGACCAGGCCGAGCGCGTGGACGGCGGAGAGTGCCTCCGCGAGGCCCGCGCCCAGCACCCGGACGGTGTGCTCGGGCAGTGGGCCGCCGTCGGCGACGGCCGCCGAGAGGGAGGGCCCGGCCGCGTACCCGGTCGCCACCCAGGGCACGGACGCCTCCGGGTCGGCGTCGAGGACGGGCGCGGTCCAGGCGCCGCCCACCCGCCGGGCGGCCTCCACCTCGCGGCGGAAGCGGGCGCGGAACTCCTCGTCCAGCGCGAAGTGCGGGTGCACGACCTTCACGGCGACGGTACGGCCGCCTGCGCTGCGCCCGAGGTAGACCCGGCCCATCCCGCCGGAACCGAGCCGGCCGAGCAACCGGTAGGGACCCACGACCGTGGGTTCGCCGACGTCGAGCGGCTGCATCGCCCCCACCCCTCCCCCGTGCGTCCACTCCAGGACTCCCCAGCAGCGTAGTGCCGTACGCCCGAAGGGGAATGCGAACGCCGACCGCCAGTCCCACAGAACCCGGAATTCGTCAAACGAATTTCCTCCGACGGCCCGGTGGCCGGCGGAGGAATTGCTCAGGAAAGGAGATCCACCTTCACATCCGCCGGAAATCCCGTCGTGGGCCCGACCCGGCGCGCGAACTCGGCGACCGCCCGCAGCTGCGGGTCGCCGAAGCGGAAGTCGAGGGTGGTGAAGTAGCGCTCCAGGACCCGCTCGTCGAAGGACTCCCAGCGGGCGGCCTGCTCCGCGACCTTGGCGACCTCGACCAGGGACAGGTCGCGGGAGGCCAGGAACGCCTCGTGGACCTGGCGGGTGACCTGCGGGTTCCGCTCCAGGTAGTCCCGGCGCGCCGCCCACACCGCGAAGACGAACGGCAGTCCCGTCCACTCCTTCCACATGGCGCCCAGGTCGTGCACCTGAAGGCCGTAGGTGGGGCCGTCGAGCAGATTGGCCCGCAGCGCCGCGTCGCCGATCAGCACGGCGGCCTCCGCCTCCTGCATCATCAGCGAGAGGTCGGGGGGGCAGGTGTAGTACGACGGCCGCACGCCGATGTTCTCGGCCAGCAGCAGCTGGGCGAGGCGTACGGAGGTGCGCGAGGTGGAGCCGAGGGCGACGCGGGCGCCGTCCAGGCGATCGAGGGGGACCTGCGAGACGATGACGCAGGACATCACCGGGCCGTCGCAGCCGACCGCGATGTCGGGGAAGGCGACCAGGTCGTCGGCGTTGCGGAGGAATTCGACGAGGGTGATGGGGCCGATGTCGAGGTCTCCGCGCACCAGCTGCTCGCTGAGCTTCTCCGGGGTGTCCTTGGTCAGCTCGAAGTCGAGGAGCGTGCCCGTTCTCGCGAGCCCCCAGTACAGGGGCAGGCAGTTCAGGAACTGGATGTGGCCTACGCGCGGCCTGGTGCGAGAATTGTCCACATCGCGAGACTAGACCTCATGAGGTACGGTCCGGGGTCCGGGGTCCGAGCGGCGGGCACGAGGCGATCGGGGGACGGTCGTCAATCCGGCGCAACGATCACTCAAACATCTGGGTGACGTGATCTTGACCTCTATTGCTTTCGGCTGCCCGCGTGCTAGGCTCGCCGCAAGTTGCAGTTTGGTTTCCCTTGCAGTACAGAGCCTGCGGAGCATGTAACCGCGGGCTCTAGTCGTTTTCAGACGTATGCAGTTGTGCGGCATCTTGTTTTCACACTTGCAGGGTTCTGGAGCAGGGCAACCCTTTGGGCCCAAGGAGGGCTTATGGCTACCGGAACCGTGAAGTGGTTCAACGCCGAAAAGGGCTTTGGCTTCATCGCCCAGGAAGGCGGCGGCCCCGACGTCTTCGTTCACTACTCCGCCATCAACGCGAGCGGCTTCCGTTCGCTGGAGGAGAACCAGCAGGTCTCCTTCGACGTGACGCAGGGCCCGAAGGGTCCGCAGGCGGAGAACGTCACCCCCGTCTGATCTGAGGGATGCCCCTCTGAATGACGTCTGAGAGCAGTACCCAAGGAGCCCCTCGCCTTTCGGCGCAGGGGCTCCTGCCTTTCCCGCGGGCGTCGGCGGAACGGTTCACACCGCTGGGGCCCTAGGGTCTGTCGTTTGGATCATGCGGACTTCGGGCTACGGGCACCAATGGCTGCCCAGGCGTGATCCAAACGACAGGCCCTAGACGTGCTGCATGACGAGCACGAACGACGTTCCCGGCGCCAGCGCCTCGTACGAGTGCGGGACATCGCCCCGGAACGCCATGTAGTCGCCCGGCCCCAGCACGACCTCCTCGCCGCTCGGGCCCGCCTTCACCCGGCCCGTGCTCACGGTGAGGTGTTCGACCGTTCCCGGGATGTGGGGCTGCGACTCCCGTACCGAGCCCGGTTCCAGCCGGGTGCGGTAGATGTCGCGGCGCGCGCCCGGCGGGCTCGCGGAGAGCAGGACCGCCGTGTAGCTGGAGTGCTCGGAGTGGACCGTGGGCCCCTCCCCCGCCCGGATGACCTGCACCGCCGGCGCGGGCGGCTCGATCAGCGCGCTGAACGGCACCCCGAGCGCCACACCCAGCGCCCACAGCGTCTCCATGCTCGGATTGCCGCTCGCCGCCTCCAGCTGGGACAGCGTGGACTTGGCGATCCCGGCGCGTTTGGCCAGCTCGGACAGGGAGAGTCCGGCGCGTGTGCGCTCCCGGCGGAGGGAGGCGGCGATCCAGTCGAGCGGGAGGCGCGCCGGGGGTTTCCCGTCGTCCCGCGCCTCTCCGGCTCCGTTCTCGGGTGCTGTGTCGGCCATTTCGTTCGCTCCAGAAGTACGATCGTTCGCCTTGACGAACATGCTGCCTGCTGTTCATTGTAGAAAACATGCGTTCGCTTCTCCGAACAGGCCGCGTCCGGCGTCCGGACGTCCACGACCCCGAGCTGCTCCGCGACATCGCCCTGGTGTGCGCGGCCGGCGGTGTCGTCGGGCTCTCCTTCGGCGCAATCTCGGTGGCGGGCGGGCTGCCGGTGTGGGTGCCGGTGGTGATGTCGCTCGTGGTGTACGCCGGGGCGGCGCAGTTCAGCGCGGTGGGGATCCTGCTGGCCGGGGGCGGCCCGTTCGCGGCGGCGGCCACGGGGCTGCTGCTCAACACCCGTAACGCGGCGTTCAGCCTGGCCGTCGCGGACGCCCTGGGCCGGGGCCGGCTCGCCCGGCTGGTGGGCGCGCACCTCGTCACCGACGAGACGGCGGCCTTCGCCCTGGCCCAGCGGGATCCGGTACGGCGCCGGGTCGCGTTCTGGGTCTCCGGGATCGGCCTGTTCACCACGTGGAACGTGTGCGTCCTCGCGGGCGCGCTCGCCGGGTCCGCCCTGGGCGACACCGCCACGTACGGCCTCGACGCCGCCTTCCCCGCCGTGCTCGCCGCGCTCGTCCTGCCCGCCCTGCGCGAGCAGCCGCCGGTACGGCGGGCCGCGCTGCTCGGGGCGGTGGTGGCGCTGGCGGCCACTCCGCTGACCCCCACGGGGGTCCCCGTCCTCCTCGCGCTGGCCGGCCTGCTTCTCTGGCGGCCCTCGGCGCGGCGGGAGGCGGCGGCATGAGCGGCGGTGTGATCGTCGCGATGCTGGCCCTGGCGGTGGGGACGTACGCCCTCCGGCTCACCGGGCCGCTGCTGCACGGGCGGGTCGAGGTCCCCGCACGCGTCCGGGAACTGCTGGCCGCCGCGGCCGTGGTGCTCCTGGTGGCGCTGCTCGCCACGGGCGCCCTGACCGAGTCGGGCGGCTTCGCCGGCTGGGCCCGCCCCACGGGGGTGCTGGTGGGAGGCGTACTGGCGTGGCGGAGGGCGCCGTTCGCGGTGGTGGTGCTGGGGGCGGCGGCGACGGCGGGGGTGCTGCGGGCACTGGGGGTGCCGTAGGCGGAGGGCGCCGTAGGCGGAGGGCGCCGTAGGCGGAGGGCGCCGTAGGCGGAGGGCGCCGTAGGCGGAGGGCGCGGTCCGGTGGGGTGCGACGGTCTCGTAGGGCGGCGCCGTAGGCGGGGGCCGGTCCGGTGGGGTGCGGCCGAGCCGGAGGGCGCTGCTGTGGCCGGGACGGCGGTCCGGTGGCGTGCGCCCGGCGCGACGGCGGGGGCGCATCGGCGGGGCCCGGCCCGACAGCGGGGCGGGGCGCTTCGGCGGAGCCCGGCCCGACGGCGGGGCGGGGCGCGTCGGCGTGCCCCTGAGGCGTCGGGGTGTGTACGCGATGACCTATCCGCCCCGGGCGACCAGTTCCTCCATGACCCGGCGAACGCGGACACCCGGGCCCAGGTCGGGGTCGAGGCCCTTGGCCTTCAGGAGGGCGGCGAGGGATGCCCGGACGACCTCGGCGCCCTCGGGGGCGACACGCTCGGAGACCTCCAGCCACTCCAACGGCTCGGCCCCCTCCGGGCGGCCGTCCAGAATCCAGTGCTCCAGCGTGACCTCGTGGTGGTCGAGCCGTACGCCGCGCCGGCGGACCACGTGGACGGGGCCGAGGACGTCGAGCGAGCCGAAGCCGACGCTGACGTCGGCGCAGTCGGCGAGGAAGGCCCGTTGTCGGTCGGAGAAGACGAGTTCCAGCGGCTTCGCCCCCGTGGCCGCCGCCTCCACCGCCGTACGGTCGCAGTCCGAGACGAGGGCGGCGGACAGGACCCGGCGGTCGCCGGACCAGGTGTCCGAGAGGTGGAAGGAGTCCGGTCCCTGCTCACGGAAGCGCAGCCAGCGCTCCGAGAGCCGGGACCGGCGACAGGGCCGCAATTCCGCGGTCGCGGCCCCGACCCGCCCGCTCCCCGCCCGTAGGCGCAGGATCAACCCCGCGTCCAGAAGCGGCAGATGACCTGGCGCCGTGGAGCGGGCGAGAGCCTCACAGAAGTAGACGCGGCGCCGGGCTCCCCCGGTGTCCGGCGCCAGCGCCCGGGTCGCGGCGGCCGCGCCCGCACCCGAGAACGTCACCTTGATCTCGACCGAGTCGAGCCGGTCGAGCGGGTCCGACCGGCCCGGCCGGTCGGACCCGGAGGTGGGATCCCCGCGTTCCACGGATGCCGGCATGAGCCGTCCCCCTTGTTCCGCGACCTGGTTCATCCCCTGGTCTTCCCCCGGTCCCCTGAATCCCTCGGGAAGTCCTTCGGGGTTCCCCCTTGCACTGATCCCCTTTGAGTCCCTGCTGTTCCCCTTGATTCCCTGTGCTGCGCGGTTCCCCGATCCCCCGTTCAACGAGGTCCCGCGAGACATCATTGAAGCCCCGGACGGATCGGGCCCGCTTCCGGGAAGTCCCTACATCTCGCCCCGGCCGATCCCGGCCTCGACCTTCTTGGCCCGCCCTCCGCGCGGCATGATGGACGACGCGGGGCGGGCGCAGGCGGGCACCAGGGGGTGGCGCATTGTTACGGGGACTCGTCGGTCGGGAGCGGGAACGCCGGCTGATGGACGACCTGCTCGTGGCGGGTGGGGCCGGTGGGGCGGCGCTGCTCCTGTGGGGCGAGCCCGGCATCGGCAAGACGGCTCTTCTCGACTACGCGGCGGAGCGGGCGGCGGCCGGAACGGCGGGCTCCGCACCGGCGACGCTCCTGCGGGCCCGGGGCATCGAGAGCGAGACCGTGCTCCCGTTCGCCACCCTCGGCGACCTCCTGATGCCCTATTCATCCCTTTTCAGGGAACTCCCCGGAGCGCAGCGCGCCGCCCTGGAGTCGTGTCTCGCGCTGGGCGGTGACCCCGCCGACCCGCCGGGCAATCCGTACGCCGCCTGCATGGGCGCCCTGAACGTCCTCGCCGCGCTCGGCGACGAGCGTCCCGTCGTCGTCCTCGTCGACGACCTCCACTGGGTGGACCCCTCCTCCCAGCGCGTCCTCCTGTTCGTCGCCCGCCGCCTCTCCAGCGAACGCGTCGCCCTGGCGCTCGGCTCCCGCGAGGACCACGGGGAGTCGGGACCGCGCCGCAGCATCCCGGCCGTACAGGTCGGCGGATTGACGGCGGAGGAGTGCGCGGACCTGCTGGCGGGGACGAGAGCGGGGGCGGGTGGCGTCGGCATCCGGGCGGCGGGTGAGGCGGTGCGGCGGCAGGGGGTCGCGCCCAGCGTGCTCGCGGACCTCGTGCGTATCAGCGGAGGCAACCCGCTCGCCCTGCGGGAGATCGCGAGCGGGCTGACGGAGGAACAGGCGCGCGGGGAGCGGCCGTTGCTGGACCCGCCGTCCCTCGGCAGCCATCTGGAGCGCGCCTGGGCGACCCGTATCGACGCGCTGCCCGACGCGGCGCGCCGGGCGCTGGTCGTCCTCGCCGCCGGCCGCTCGACGGCGGCGGGCCCGCTGCGCAAGGCGCTGGAGGCGGCCGGGCTGTCGCTCGACGCCCTCGCCCCCGCGGAGGAGGACGGCCTGATCACGGCGACGGCGGACGGCCTGGACTTCCACCATCCGGTGCTGCGCGCCCTGGTCCTGGGCCGCGCGCCCCTCGCCCTGCGCTACGCCGCGTTCCAGGCGCTGGCCGAGGTGAGCACGGGTTCGCTGCACGCCTGGTACCGGGCGTCCGCGACCCCCGGCCCCGACGAGGACACGGCGGCCGTCCTCGCGGAGGCCGCGCTGGAGGCCCGGCGCCGCAGCGCGTTCGGGGAGGCGGCGCTGGCCTGGCGCCGGGCCGCCGACCTCACCCCCGACCCGGCCGCGCGCGCCGGACGCCTCCTCAACGCCGCGTCCGACGCGCTCCTCAGCGGCTCCCCCGCCGGGCCCCAGTGGTGCGAGGAGGCCGTCCGCATCACCCCCGACCCGGCGATGCGCGCCGCGATCCAGGGCCTGCTGGGCCGGATGTACACGTGGAAGGGCGAGACCGCGCAGGCGTACGGCCTCCTCGTGAACGCCGCCGACGCCGTACGCGACAGCGACCCGACCCGCGCCTGCCTCCTCCTCGCCGAGGCGACGGCCGCCGCCCGCCTCGACGGTCACGTCCCGGCGGCCGTACGCGTCGCCGAGGAGTCCCTGGCCCTCGCCTCCGAGTCCGGCCCCGAACGCTGGTACAGCCTCACCCTCCTCGGCGGCGCCCTCGTCATGGCCGGCCGCACCGCCGAGGGCCGCGCGATGCTGGAGTCCGCCGACCGGCACGGCGCGGGCGACCCCGTACGCGACCAGCAGGTGTACGCGATCGCCGGGCAGGCGTGGAGCCGTGTCGAGGAGTTCACGCGGGGCCGTGCTCTGCTCAACACGGCGGTGGAGTCGGCGCGACGGCACAGCGCGGTCGGAGTCCTGGGCTTCACCCTCGCCGTGCGGGGCGAGTTGGAGACGCGGACCGGCCAGTGGGCGTCCGCCCGCGGCGACCTGACGGAGGCGCTGCGCTGGGCGGAGGAGCTGGGCCAGCTCACCTGCGTCAGCTACGCCCTGTACTGCCTGGCCCGCCTGGAGGCGCTGCGCGGCGACCGCGTGGAGTGCGAGGAGCATGTGGCGCGGGCGCGGCGGGAGTGCGGGGCGTACGGCATCGGCTGCCAGGAGTTCCACATGACGGCCGTGCTCGGCCTGTCGGCCCTGGCGTACGGCGACCACGAGGCGGCCGCCGACCAGCTGGAGCAAACGTTGTCACTCGCCGTGGAGCAGGGCATCGGCAACCCGGAGGTGGTGCCGTTCGCGGCGGACCTGGCGGAGGCGCATGTCCGGGCCGGGAACGCGGCGCGGGCCGGTGAGGTGGTCGCGTGGCTGGAGGAGAGGGCGACGGAAACGGGCCTGGCCTCGGCGGAGGCGGCGGCCGCACGCGTACGGGGCCTGCTGGCGAGGACACCGGAGGAGGCGGAGGCGTGCTTCGGGGCGGCGCTGAAGGCGCACGGGCGGACGACGGGCCCGTTCGACTGGGCACGGACGCTGCTGTGCGAGGCGGAGGTGCTACGCCGCCACCGGCGCCCGGCAGCCGCCCGGGCGCCCCTGTCGTCCGCCCTGGCCTGCTTCGAGCGCCTGGGCGCGGTGCCGTGGGCGCGGCGCGCGGCGAGCGAACTGGCGGCGGCCGGGGGTCTGCCGACCACCGCCCCGTCCGGGGCCGGATCCGGATCCGGCCCCGGGTCCGGCGGCATGGGCGGGGTCCTGGACCAACTGACACCCCAGGAGTTCCAGGTGTCACGGGCGATCGCGAGGGGCCTGAACAACACGGAGGCGGCGGCATCACTGTTCGTGTCGCGAAAAACGGTGGAGGCACACCTCACCCGCATCTACCGGAAGCTGAAGGTCCGCTCGAGGACGGACCTGACGAGACTCCTGACGGCGGCGGACCTGGTGGATTGAGTACGCGTACTCATGTGAGGGTTCGTCAGCGACCGGCATCGTTCAGGCATGCGATCGAATCCTCTGCGCAAGTCCTTGCTGGTGGCCGCACTCGGCGGTGCCGTCGTCCTGTCCTGCGTCGGTGTGGGCGGTGCCGCTGCCGCGACCGCCGGCGACGCCGAGACCCGGTTCGTGGAATTGGCCACGAGCATCAGGGACTACTGCACCCCGGTCCGGCCGAGCGGCGGTGTCATCAGCGGTCCCGCCGCGACCTCGTCCGTGTCGAGGTCCGGGAACCTCGACTCCACGCAGCCGGTCTCCGTCGCCGCGGTGCCGCTGAACGCCGTGGAGCGGTGCGCGGGCGAACAGCACCAGCGGCGCCTCCACGAGGGGTTCTGGCAGGCCGGCGCGAACCGCAGCTACAAGGCGCTGCGCGCCAAGCTGATCGAGCTGGGCTACCCGGCGTCCCGGATCCACCGCATGCCGGACTTCAGCGGCTCCCCACGGGCCCGGGTCGACCTGCGCGTCCCGGCCGGCGACCGCTTGGCGGTCCAGGTCACCGGCACATACCTCGGCGCGATGATCGAGACGTTCGGCACGCCGAAGGGGGTGGGCGTGACCGAGGTGCGGCTGAAGCCGGTCATCGACCGCCCGATGGCCTGACCCCCCTTACGGGCCGGCGCTCAGCTCGGTCCACACGGTCTTGCCGAGCGGGCGATCCTCTACGCCCCACTTGTCGGCGAGCGCCTCCACGATGAGCAGCCCGCGCCCGGACTCGGCGTCACTCACCGACTGCCCAGGCGTTCTCGGCCGCCGCGTCCCGCAGGCGTCGGCCACCTCGATACGCAGGGTGGCGGTCTCCAAGACAATCCGCAGCAGGAAGCTGTGCCCGTAGACGTAACCGTGCATCGCGGCGTTCGTCACCAGCTCGGCGACGACGAGTACGGCGTTGTCGTGCTCGTCGCTTCCGTATGTGATGCCCCAGGCGTGCAGCCGCTGGGCGGCGACTCTCCGCGCGAGCCGGGCGCCTCGGCGGCTGGGCGTGAACAGCTGGGTGAATTCACCGAGGGCGGTGGGGATTTCCTGATTCATGTCACTCAACGTGGTCGACTGGTTCCAGCCTGACCAGATACGACGGCGGGACGCTATGTAGCCGTACGGGTGCGGTGCGTCGAGTGTCGGGGCGTCGGCCGTGACCACGACGAGGGCGAAGTCGGGATCGATGGCGGACGCGGTTCACGCACGGAACCCGGAGACCCCGGCGGAGGCCGACGGTACGACCGGCGTCTTCACGGCGGTCGGCAAGCTCTTGAAGCTACTGCGGGAGAACCGGCCGGGCTGACGCAGAAGGACCTGGGTGAGGCGGTCGGCTACGGCCCGGACGCGATCAGTGCGATGGAGCGGGGGGTACGGGTCTCCCGCCCCGAGGTACTGGAGAAGGCGGATGAACTCCTCGACGCGGGTGGCCTGTTGCGGGCGATGATCCCGGAGATCAAGGAGGGGATGAAGAAGGCGCGGACCCGGCACCCGGAGTGGTACCGCAGCTATGCGGGGTTGGAGGCGGAGGCGAGCTGCACTTCTATGCCAACCAGGGGGTGCCGGGGTTGTTGCAGACGCCGGAGTATGCGCGGGCGGTGTTCTCGCGTCGTCGACCGCTGCTCGACGACGAGACCATCGAGAGGCGGGTGGCTGACCGCATGGACCGCCAGCAAATCTTCGACAAGTGGCCTGCACCCATGCTCAGTTACGTGCTGGAGGAAGTGGTGCTGGACCGGCCGATCGGTGGTGCGACCGTCCACGCGGAGCAGCTGCGGCAGTTGCTTCGGGTCGGCGGCATGCGGAACGTTGAGATCCAAGTGATGCCGACCAGCCAGGCAGAACACCCCAACATGGACGGGGCGTTCAACTTGCTCACGCCCAGGAGGCACCCACAGGTGGCGTACACGGAGATCCAGGGCTTTCCCCGACTGATCACAGACCTTGAAGAGGTCCGGAAGATCGCAGACCGCTATGGGATCATGCGGGCCATGGCACTCCCTCCCACGGAGTCCCAGGCGTTGATCGAGAAGAAGCTGGGGGAACTGTGAGCGTCGAGGAACTCTCCTGGTTCAAGTCGAGCCACAGTGGGGGCGAAGGCGGCGAATGCCTGGAGATATTCCCCGGCCCCCACGCCATCCGCATCCGTGACTCCAAGAACCCCGCTGGCCCCCACCTCGCCCTTTCCCCCACAGCCTGGGCGACTTTCCTTATCTTCTGCAGCCGTCCGACTGGCAACTTTTCGGCTAGCCGCACAAACGATTCGGAGGTCAGCACGGGTTAACCGCAACTCGTTACCACCTTCGACGGACGACTCTCCGCAGCCCGCCAGTTACCCCAACCACCCCAGTTACACCGCTCGTTTGACCCTCCACGGACGTTGCCGTCGACTACTGCCGTCAAACACCAGATCAGCCCCGCCTAGCACAGCTCGGCGGGGCTGATCTTTGCCACTGCATAATCCTTTATCATGGCGCGGCCGGGTTGAATCGGACATCGGATCCCATGCGACCCATAAGAGCCAAGGTTATGGAACCAGATACTTGAGATTCATCAGAAAGAACCGAAGAACCGGTCCCACCAACTCGGCTCCCCAGAACCATGGAAACGCAGGAGAGTGGATCCGTCATAGCGACTGGTGAGAAGCTCTTCCGGAATCGTGACGTACCCCGATTCCGCAATAACTTGCTCTACCTTCTCAAGGTCACTCGCGTCGAGCTCGCCTTCAGCGCGCGCTTCATCTGTACCCAAGAAGGCGCCAGGATTATCAGCCGCCACCATTGCCAATGGCTTGAACTTGCTCACGAGGACAACGATCCTCGTCCCGCAAGCCGTGGCTTCCCCCGGCACTTCGATTCGTCCGTACTGAGCGGAGTCCTGGATGTCTCGATCGATCTCACAAGGCGTCGAGAAGCGAGAACCTACCTGCACAGCCAGGCGACTGAATGAAGCTGCAGCATCGGCTGCATTGTAGTCGGCCGGCGCTTCTGGCCATTCGGGATCATCCAGACGATGCAACATTTTCATCAGACTCGCATCTCTCTCCATGATCCTCCAATCATCGAAGATGCCACACCCAGATTGATTGAACTATTTCCTCAGTGCGGGAACGCTGTGAGCACCTTTCCAGTGAGAGGTTCGTAACGCACCAGAATTCTCACGCCTCCCACGGTCCCGACCACATTCTGAACCGCGGGTTCGCCCTTCCTGGTCTTCAGGGTTCTCTCGGCATGCACAGCAGATCCCTTGTACCAGGTTCTTTGACTATTTGGACTCGTCACCACGTCAGCAACAGCATCCAGAATCTGGTCATCGGACCACCCCTTCGGGAAAGCATCCTTACCTGTTGCCCCCGGATACCTGTGACCATCAAGAATGTGATCCGACCTCTCGTCGCCGATCAGCTCCCGACCAATTCCACAGCTGCCATTGCTGTTGTGAACCAGGACCGGAGTCTGCCCCGCCAGCACATAGTACGTATGGATATCACTGATCGTCAGATCGAACGTGCGCTGCCGCTCTGCGAAATCGCGTGTCTTGACCACCGGTACGGCAGAACCGTCTGTAGCGCGGACGGTCATGCCCGGCTTGAGATCGCCCGCGTCGACCCACGTGTCCTCGGAGTCGGACCAGAAGGGGTGGGTCGTGGTCGTGACCAAGGAGTCGGTGCCGTTGGCTGTTTCGATGGTGAGGTCGACGAAGTGCTTGTCGTCCTCGGTGACGATGGTCCCGGCGACTTCACGGACCGTGGTCTCACCTGTTGTCGGGTCGGTGACCGTGACCTTGTCACCGATCTCGACTTCCTCGATCGGTTTGGTCGTTCCGTCGGCCATGAGGACTTCGGTGCCGGCGACGAAGCTGTGCGCAGCCGCGATGAGGCAACCGATGGCTGCGCTGTCCGAACGTTTCAGGGCCGCCTGGAAGACGTTCAGCGTGACCTTGGCCAGCTTCCCCAGACCGTAACCGACAGCTGAGATTCCCGCATCGATTGCAGCGTCCTTGCAGCCCTTGCCGTTGTAGCAGTCGACGTAGGAGCGGACCCCGATCACTTCGAGGACGTCGATCTCCGGATTGCCTCCGAACCAGCCGAGCTTGCCCACTGCGGAGCAGAAATCTCCATACGCCTGAGAGGGCCCGCACTGAGTCTTGGCCCAGTTCTCCAGGTTGTGCTGGAAGTCCGTGTTCTCTTGGTAATAGGGGAACTCCGCAGCGAGTTCTTCCTGCGTGGGGATGTAGACACCTTGGATCGTGACTGACTGGCCATACGGCTGGATGGTCACGGGCCCGTTCATGGGCGCGCCGTTCACCCCCCTGCGCGGCCTGTAAATCGTGCCGCCCCCGGTAGGACGACCGTCCTTGGACAACGTGCCGTCGCCGTGGGTGACCACTCCGGTGCCGCATCCCGCGTCGAATCCCGGCCCGCAGGCCAGACCGAGTCCGGTGGCGTCGGTGAAGAAGAGCGGGTTCTGAGCGCCGTACGTGTAGCCGTTGAGTGTCTGGGGCTTGTCGATCTCCAGGAGGGGGTCGACGCTGATGAAGCGGCCGAGGGCAGGGTCGTACTCACGGGCGCCGAGGTGGGTGAGACCAGTGACCTTGGTGTCGTCCGTGCCGCCTACGAAACCCTTGGTGCCCGGCCAGCTGGTCGGGGCGTCACCCCGGATCCCTCCGAAGGGCAGAGTGCGGCGCTGGGTGAGCTTCTGGGTGGCCGCCTCGATCGACAGTTCACCCGTTCCATGGTGATCCGCGACCGTGAAGGAGATGGACCCGTCGTCCTTCTGCACCGCCTGATTGCCGCTGCCCAGGTCGAAGTAGCGGGTGGCCTTCGGGGTGGTGGAGCCCTTGGCCAGGGTGATTTCCGTGGCTCCGAGGTACAGCGTCGTCTCGGTCGAGGTCCTGCCGATGAGCCGGTTGCCCTCGGGGTCGTAGAGGTACTCCGTGACCTTGTCCGGGCCTCCTTCGACCGGCTCTGTCACCTTGGCGAGGTGGCCCTCGGTGTCCCACAGAAGGGTCTGGGTGTCGCCGCCGATGGTGCGGGTCGTGGTGTTGCCGACCTCGTCGTAGCCGTAGCTCTGCAACGCCGTGCCATCGGGGCGGGCCTCGGTGACGGAGGTCAGGGCGTGCGGCTTCGCCTTGCCCACGCCGGGGTAGGCGTAGGTCCTCTTGGTGTCCTTGGCGGCGTCACCGGTGACGTCGTGCAGCGTCTCGGTCCGACGGTTGCCCACCGCGTCATAGGTGTAGGAGTGCCAGTACTTGGCCGGTCCACCCAGCACACTGCCACTCGCGGCGGTGGCGCAGGTGGTCGTGCCCTGGGTCCATGCCTCGGTCAGGCGACGTAGGTGGTCGTAGGTGAAGCACTGGGTGTCGGTGCCGGAACGGGAGACGTCCGACACCGAGAGGACATTGCCCACCTCGTCGTAGTCGTAGGTACTGCTCTTGTCGAAGCCCGCGACGTCCTGGCGGTGGACGGTCGAGTTGGCAAGGCGCTTGGTACCCCACTCATAGGCGTTGTTGACGAGGACACTCTTACCGCCGCTGCTGGACAGTTGGTGGTCCCGTGGTAGTCCGGTCACCGTGTAATCGGTCGTGGCTTTGAGCCCCTGAGGCCCATCGATCCTGATCGGGCGCAGCGTGGCGTCCTCGTAGGCATAGGCGACCGTCGCGGCCGGCAGGGAACCGGCCTTCGGATACCCGGCACCCTCGACCAGCCCCGACAACGCGTAGGAGGTCGTCGACAAGTAGGTGCCCTGAAGCGCCCCCTCCGAGGACGGGATCGTGACAGAAGTGCGCAGGGGGCGGTACAGGCGGTCGTAGGCGAGGATCTTGGTCGTGTAGGCGTTTCCACCGCTGTAGCGGGTGGATTCGGCCAGGTGGCCCTTGGCCTTGCTGATCGTGTCGTACACGTACTTGCTCAGCAGTGTGCCGCCGGACGAACCCTCCCTGGTCTCGGTCTTGCGGCCCAGATTGTCGTAACCGAACCACAGTGCACGGGCGGCCCCGGGACGAGCGTCGTCGACCTTGGTGAGCTGGCCGCGGTCGTCGTACTCGCTGATCGTCGTGCCCTTGTCCGGGTCGACGGACTTGATCTGCTGGCCGAGCAGGTCGTAGGTGTACTCCCAGGTATTGCCCTCAGGGTCCGTGACCTTCATCAGTTCACCGCGAGGCGTGTAGCCGTAGGAGGTGGTGTCGAACGCGGCGGTCGCGCTGCGCGTTCGGTGCTGGCGCAGTTCGGTGGTCTGGCCGCGAGCGTCGAAGATCGTGGTGCCGGCCGTGCCTCCGACCGGCGGAATGACCGTGGTGCGGTCACCGCCGTGAATGGTCGTGGTGGTGGCCAGGACCTGTCCGCCGTCCCCGTTTCCGGCGACCTGCTTCGCCTCGATCTGCCGTCCCTGTCCGTCGTACCGGTACCAGGTCTGTGTCTCGACGGTCAGTGCGTCGTCTGGCGCGAACAGAACAGTGGACGGGACAGTCTTGGCGTAGTAGGTGGCGAATTCCTTGCTGAGCAGGCCACGTTCGTCGTAGAGGACGTCGGTTACCAGGCTTTGTCCGGCCGGTCCCGGCTCCTGGGTCTGGCGCGGGCGGAGGAAGCCGTCGTAGAGGACGTACGACGTTCTCTGGGCTCCGCCGTTGCCGATCGTCTTCGTGCCGACCGTAACCGCCTTGTTCTCGGCGATGGTGTAGGTGAACTCGAAGGACGGCGTCTGGCCGGTCGACCGGTCGGCCAGCCACACCTTGGAGGAGCGGCCCAGCGCGTCGTAGGCGAAGTTGGTGACGTTGCCGTTGGTGTCGGTCTGGGCCAGGGGCAGTCCTCGTCGGATGTCGTGCGCGGTGGTGGAGGTCTGCGCCGAGCTCGCGTTCCCCGCCGTGGCGGGAGGCGTCGTCACCTTCGTGGTGGTTGCGAAGCCCGCAGCCGGGGTTCGCTCGGTCTTGGTGGTACGGCCGTCGCTGCGCGCCGTCCGGGTCAGGACACCACCTGCGGTGACCTTCACGTCTGCCGTGAGGTCGGTGCTGGTCAGCTGGCGACCGTAGGAGTCGAACGTGGCACCGGACTCCAGGTAGACGGCCGTGGTGCCGTCGTACATCTTCAGCAGTGCGCTGGCGGTCGCGTCGCCCTTGGTGGGGGCCTCCCCATAAGCGCCCCCGTCGTAGGCGCTCCGCACGTCGGAGATGACGTCGCCGGGACCGGCCGCCTTGTCACAGGACTTGGCGACGGTCTCCACACGGGAGGGAAGCGTGAGGATGTTGTTCAGCGTGCTGCTGAGTTGGTAGCTGGTTCGGGTACAGCGGTTGTCGTCAGAGGTCGAGTTGTCACCGAAGTCGTCGATGTGGGTCACTCGACCGGCGACCTCGTCGAACGTCGTGGCAGTGGAGGTGATGCGCCATTCGGCGCCGGCCCCGTCGTCCAGTGAGGTGAACGTCTTCGTGTGCCTGGTGCCGGTGTAGTTGGCCGTCACCGTGCCCCAGTCGCGGACCTTCTTGGCCGTCTCGTGGTGCCAGGGGCGGTTCACGGTCTTGGAGAGCACCTTGCCGTTCGGCCCCGAGTAGCTGACCGTCTTGTAGGCGAAGCCGGCCGCTGACTCATGGTCGGTGATCGGGTCGCCCTCGCCCTCGCCGAGCGTGACGGTCACCGATTTGGTGTCGCCGCTGGGCTCCTTGCGGTCGCCGTCCATGCCGCGCAGGAAGTACGTCTCCTGCTGCGATTTCATCGCGGACGGGCCACCCGGTCCACCGGTCTGAACACGCACACGTCCGTAACCGCGCCATTGGGACCAGGTCTTGGACTTCTCCTTCGTCAGTCCGTCGTCATCGTCGTAGTGCCAGGCGGCGCCCCCCAGGTAGTCGTACGAGGTGACCTGATCAGGGGCGCCGCCCGTACGGTCGGACGCCACGACCGAGTCGACCACGTACTTGTTGAACCAGTGGAGTTCAGGGTCCTCCGTGGCGCTACCGCCCATGTACTGGGGGAAGCAGCGACTGGTGTTGCTTTTCGGGGTCGGCAGCGCATCCCAGGCACAGGCCGGGTTCGAATAGTTGACGTTGATCTGGCCGCCGGACTCGTCGGCGATGCTCGACAGGCGCTCCTTGACGAAGGGGGCGTGGCCGTCGCCCACCTTGTCGAGTCGATTGGAGTACTGGGAGTAGACAAGGGTGGTCTTCGGCAGGGTGACCGCTGTATCGGCGGTGTGCCCTGTCCGCTGGATGGAGTCCAGCAGCAACTGGTAGTCGACGTCAGCCTGGCCCCAGCGGTGGGACAACTTCCAGGAGTCGACCTTCTTGTAACCGCTGCCGTCGTAGACCTGGGTGGTGACCTCGGTGAGTCGCTTGCGGGTGAAGAACGAGGGCGAGAAGCGCCCCTCGTCGCAATCAGTGCCGCTCTCGCAGTTCAGGTCCCACGGTGTGTCGTACCAGTAGGCCGCGTCCGTGCTGATGGACGAGCAGGTCGTGGACGCGTTGGGCAGACAGCGCTCGCTGTTGGTGAAGTCGACCAGCCCCAGTGCCTTGGTGCTGTACACCGCAGACGACTTCAGGCCGTACTCGGCGCGGTCGAGGGTGCCGCCCCGCACGTAGCGGGTGTCGTCGCCGGCCTTGAGGTTGCGGCCGTAGGAGTTGGTCTCCTTGTCGTAGTAGTAGGCGATGGCGTTGCCGTGGGTGTCGACGACGTAGTCGAGATTCCACCGCCAGCCTTGCTGGCACCAGGAGTCGGCGAACGTCGAGGCGTGGCACTGGTCCTTGTCGTCGTCCCCGAAGACGGGGACGGTCCAGGTCGAGTTGGTGGTCTCCTTGCCGCTCCCCCAGCCCGGAAGGCGGTTGTAACCGAAGAAGTACTGCGTCCCGTCAGGAGTGGTGATCCGCCAGTACTCGTCGTTGCGGGCACCGTTGTCCCGCACGTCGCTGCTGGAGCCGTAGAGTCGAACGATCTTGGTGCCGTCGTCGTTCCTGAGCCTCCAGGAATTGGCTCCGTCGGGTACCAGCTCGCCGCCCTTGCCGTTGAACGAGACGAAGGCGTTGTCGTAGGCCCAGCACAGATCGCCCGGCTTGTTGCCGTCCGCGTTCTTCACGTCGTCGTCGGCGCACGACTTGTAGCGTCGCTCGATGTAGCCCGGCCACAGATCGAACCCGTCACCTGTCCAGGACGACTGGTTGTTGGTGTTGCTCGTTCGCCCGTCGATACCGCCGGACGAGTACGAAAGCCCGATGTTCGGGGTCATTCCGCCCGGCACATCAGGCACACCCATGGGATATGACCAGGTGAAGTCGCCGGTGTTGAGATTGGTCTCCCATGTGGCCGACGCGGCCAGCGAGGTGGCCTTGTAGTCTCCGCTCGCGCTCTCCGTGTCGGCGACTGCTGCGAGTACGGTGGGCGCACCGGACCTCAACAGCAGATCCGGTGCGGTCAGAATCTGCTTCTCGGCGTTGTTGTCCGCCGTGACCGGCTGGGTGGTGCGGCACTTCCGCTTGGTCGGAGTGGTGAGCGCACATGCAGGCAGTTCGACCAAGGTGAGGCGGGAGGCGTATCCGCCGCCGAAGGCCTCGGCGAAGCCGGAGTAGTCGAGGTGGGCTCGCACCCGGCCGACCTGCTTGTTCGTGGCCATCTTCTTGGGGCGCAACGAGAACACGAGCCCGTCAGTGCCCGACTTCTTCGCTGCGGCGCGGCTCAGGACACGTGCCTCGATGTCGCCGGTCACCGGTTGTTTGGCGGCCTTGCCCCGAACGTCCAAAGTCAGAGGAAGGCCTTTGGCGCGTGCGGATGCCGACCCACTGGTCTTCGCTTCGGCCCCGCCCTCCGCGAGCCGAACCACCGCCGTCGCCGCCCTGGGCCATGCCGCGTCAGGCGGTGTCCTCGGCGTACGCGGGCCCTTGCCCACGGGGCGCGGCTTCACCTTGACTGCCGAACCGGGCAGGGGCTTCTCGCTTCGGGATACGGCGGTGCTGCCCTTGCCGTCATCCACGGCCGCAGCCGGTTGTGTCACGCCCTGAAGAAGCGTGCCGACCATGACCGCGGCGGAGGCCAGCGCGATGCGTCGGCACAGTGTTCGAGATCGCTTGCCGGATCTGCCGTTCATCCTGTCCTTCGTCCTTGGTTCGGCGCACCCGCGGCGCGGTCGGCGTCGTCTGGGAGCGGAAGTGGGGGGTACGGAACGGAGACGCACTCGGCTGTGCGGGGCGGCTTCCGCCCGCCACAGCCGAAGGCCATCCGTCAGAAGCCACCGGGAACGTCGGTGGCCATGCCGGGCTGGCCGATGGCCAGCATGCGGATCTGCGCCTCGGTCAGCGGTCCCTGGAAGACCCAGGTGTCGGAGACAGCACCGGGCCAGTGACCTCCGACAGTGGTCGCTCCGGTCTTGCTCGCACCGAGGTGCAACGGCTGGGTCGACTTGAACAACTGCACGTTCTCGGCGGAGGAGAAAGCGTCCGTACACGTGGGCACGTCCTGCTCACCGTCACCATCCGCGTCCTCACACGGCACGTTCTCCGGCTCACCGTTGACGTAGAGCGTCAGTTCCTTGGTCAGCCCGTCGTACACGAGGGCCAGATGGGTCCAGTCGTCGGCCCGGGAGAACTGACTGTGGTCGACCGTCGTGACGACAGCGCCGGCCGTGTCCGTGGCGGCTGTCGTGACCTGCCAGCGTCCCGGGTCGGTGGTCGGGTGATCACTCGGCTCGTAACGCACTGAGAACGCGCTTCGGGTCGTCGCCCCGGGTGCGCTCAGCAGCGTCACATTCTTTTCCGGTACGGCCGCCGCCTGCGCCCATGTGCTGACGGTGAAACTTCCGGCGGTGTCCACCGGCGCGGTGGCCGTGGTCCCGTAGTCGTCGACACCGTCGAACACGACACCGCCGTCGACCCAGGCCGCACCACCGACCGTGGCTCCGCCCCGCAACGTCATGGCGTTGCCGGATGCCGACGCGTCCGGTGTCACCTGCGGTGCGCCCGAGCCCTGCTCGAAGGTCCAGCGGCCCTTGACCAGTGGCCGCTGCTTGACCATCTGCTGCACTTCCTCGGCCGACAGCGGCCGGTCGTACAGCCTCAGGTCGTCGACAGTGCCCGGGAAGTGGCTCACGACCTGCCCGTTGTAGCCGGCCGCACCGATGTACATGGACCGATCAGCATAGAAGGGGCTGGTCAAGGTGGTTGATCCGGCCTTCGCTCCGTTGACGTACAGCGTCAGTGTGTTCATGACCGTGTCGTGCACTCCTACGAGGTGCACCCACTCGCCGACGCGCGCCGCAGTGCCGTCGGGCTGCATGGCGCGGATCGGTGTGGCGTCCTCGGCATCTGCGGAGTACTGATTGAACGCCCACCGGTCATAGGTCTTGGAGTAGTAGAGCTCGAATCCGGAGCGGAACTGGCCCGCCTGAGCCGTGATGATCGCCGCTTCATCGGGCTTCTTGTCCATCTTGGCCCAGGCCGAGACGGTGAAACTGCGGGACGTATTGACGTGGGGTGCTCGCTGTCCGCCGATCCGGCCGTAACCGTCGACACCGTTGAACTTGGCGGCCTTCCCGGCCACTCCGGGGACCCCGGTGGTCACACCGCCCGAATACGTGGCCGGTACGACTCCGCCGTGCCCTTCGATCTGATCGGTTTCCGTGTCCGGTTCGTCGAGGTGGAAGATCGCGACCGCGGGGCGGCCGGGATCGCCGACGGTCTGCTTGGCGTACAGCTTGTCGACCTCGTCCTGGGCGACCGCCTTGTCGAAGAGTTGCACCTCGTCGATCGCGCCGGGGAAGAAGTCCTTCAAGGAGCCACTGCTGCGCCCCGCTCCGATCTGCAGGCCACGCCGTGCGTTCCAGGTGATCTCGTGGGTGACCTCGCCGGCGAGCTTGCCGTTGACGTACAACCGCATCTTCGTGGTCGCCGGATCATAGGTGCCCACCAGGTGTGTCCACGACCCTGCTTCGGCGCCGCCCGCGGTGCCTGCCATGGCGCGTTTGGCAGTGGCACCTGGAGCGTCGGTGGTGAGTGTGCCGAAGACCCAGCGGTCGTAGGCGGACGAGTAGAGCAGTTCGAAGCCCGCAGCGTCGTTGCCGATCTGTGTGGCCACCATCGCCCCGTGACTGGGCTTGGTGTCCAGCTTGGCCCAGGCCGAGATCGAGAACCCGGTCGTCGTCTCGACCACTGACAGGTCGGTCGATGCGTAACCGGTCGTGCCGTTGAGGGAAAGTGCTGTGCCGAGCGTGCCGTCGGCCCCCGGCGTCGCCCCTCCGTTCAGGTCCAGAATTCGGGCGGGCGTCGATCCTTCGGCCTTGCTGGCGTTGGCGCCCTCGTCCAGCTGCCAGGTGGCACGGTCGGGTTGCCCGGCCTTCACTCGAAAGCGATAGCTGGATTCGGAGGCATTGCCCGCGGAGTCGAAGGCCTTGACGAACAGTGTGTTGGTGCCGACACGAGGTGGCAATAGGTTGATTGTCCTGGCGGCACCCGCGGTCGTGGTGATCTCGTTCCTGGACAAGGGATCGACGTTGATGCCGTACCAGTATCGGGTGACGTCGGCCTCACCGGCCTTCACCGTGAAGGCGCCGTACCTACCGATGCCGTCGTACCAAGGGTCGTTCGGATCAGCCGTGTCGAAGGCCGGGTAGTCGGTGGACGTGATGGTCGGCGGTTTGGGCGCAGCCGTGTCGTACACGAAGTAGCAGCCTGTGGCGTCACCGGTGTAGGACCACGGCGAGTAGTTGCCGTCCACATCGTCCAGGCCCTTGTCCTTGACCCTTGCGTACCAATGGATCTGTTTGTTCGTGGGCACGGAGGAGGGCAGCGTGATGGGGAAGTCGGATCCGGAGGGCTTGTACTTGCTCAGTTCAGGGCGCCAGCGGGTGATCAGCCCCTTGCCGTCGCCGCTGTCCCACTTCGCCTGGAACTGGACGGCGACGTCGTCACCGTCCGGATCCTTCACATCGTTGGCGTAGATCGTGCCCAGAGAACGGATTCGTGGAGCGTTCTCAGGCTTCTTGCAGGTTCCGCCGTACCGCATCGTCAGCTGCGACATCTTGAGTTGAGGGGGCGGGCGGTTGTAGTACACCCGCAGAAAAGCGTCGTCCGAGAACCGCTTCCAGCCGTACGGGTCATCCTCATTGGATGCCTGCAGGCCGAACGTCATGGTGGACCACTTCTTGTCGGCGGCCTGCTGGACCGCCGACTTCACGTTGAACTCTGCGTCCTTGGCCGCGCATCCGTCGAAGCCATGCGCGAATGAGGATGTGGTCAGGTGGTCTATCCAAAAGCCAGAACGATTCTGTGAATTCCAGGTAGTGGACGACGAGATGTCGCCCGTACGCCACAACTGCACGCCTCGGGCTTCACAGGACGCCGACCAGGTGTTGCGCACCGTGAATTCGGCCGAAAGGATCTTCTTGCCGGCGAACTTCGAGACCGGAATGCGGTAGAAGAGCCGCTTGGTGTCATGCGGCTGGCAGTACCACCAGGCGCAATAGCCCATTCCCGCGTCGGACTCTCCGTTGAACTTCCACTGGGGGGACGACGCCCAGTACTTCGACGCCATCGTCCACGCGGTGGCGTCGGGGGTGTGCATCTGGGGGTCGATGAACACCGGGTACACCGTGTCATCACCCCTCAGTACATCGGTGTCGGGCTTCAGCACCAGAGCGTCCTGGGCGGCGGGGACGTCCACACCGACTGGTGCGAGCTTGCCGGACTCGCCGGCTCCCGGCTCGCTGTCCCCGTCACCGGTCTCGCCGGCCGAAGGGGCCTGCGTTGCCGCGGTCCGTGCGCCTGTGTTCTTCCGGACGCCCGCCGGTGGGGCACCCGGGCCTGGGCTGGAGTCCCACATCACTGGTTCCGGCGCCTCGAACACCGCCGTGCCTGCCCCCTTGTCGAGGGCCTCCAGGCCGCCACCGCTGGTCTCGTGAACGTCCAGTCCCCGGGCGTCCATGTCCAGCCGCACTTCGGCCAACTCTTTGCTGTCCGCGGCCTCAGCCGACTTCACCACCAGGAGTTGTGTGAAACCGTCCTCCTGCGCTCCCAGGCGGAGATCGACTCCGGGCAGGACATCGACGTAGGTCGCGGTGTCGCCGTCCAAGCGGGGCGGGGGCAACTTACCGGGCCAGGACAGTTCGAGTTGCCGTCCGGCCTTCACCATCCGCACCATGGGCGCTTCGTCACCACCGCCGGAGAACTCCAGGCCGATGGTGGCGACCTTCGGGGCCACCATGCCATTGCCGGACTTCGCCAGGTCGGTGTCGACGGCCTTCCACACGCCGTCCACGCGCGCCCACACCGGCCGCAGGTACTCACGCGCTTCGAGTCTGCCGTCCGGGGTGGCGAAGACCTCGCTGCTCTCTCCACGCTGGGAAGCGACCTCCACGCGCTTGCCCGTGCGCTTGGCCTTCGCCAGAGCATCGATCTCCGTGGCAGCAGGTTGCTCCGACCCGGAAACTTCCTGCGCCGTCGTTGTCGGAGCCTTGGCGCGAGGCTCGGCCTCTGCGGGTGACGCCCCCGGAAGGCCAGATGCCACCGCAACGGACAAAACCGCTCCGGCAGCACGCAGCCGTTTGCTCACAGGCATGAAGAACCCTCCCCCGCAGGGACTCCCCAGACCCCGCCAGTACGTAGTTGGTCATCTACGAACAGTGAAGAGAGAGTAAAGCGCACATAAACAAAACATCTAGATCACCACAAGGGACATCAAGCCCAAGAGAACCAAACGCCACGGACCGTTGAGTGATCTGCACCACAAATCCAGGTAAGTCTGTCTCAAATCAGGGCAGTTGATCCGCAAGCGGCGCCAGCGCCTCGGCCGCTGCCACCGCACGGGTCGCCTCCACCCGTACCGTCTCGTCGGCGTCCGTCGTCGCCCGGGAGTGGAGGAGGGGGAGCGTGGCCGGGGCGGCGGGGTGGCCGAAGGCCAGGATCCACAGGGCTCAGGGCGAGCGCCAGGTGCCGGGCCAGCGTCGACTTGCCCGCGCCGGGGTCGCCGAGGAGGACGAGCCGGTCGGCGTCACGGGCGGCGAGAAGCTGGAGCACGTCCCGCGCGGGCCGCTCCTGGTACGCCTGCCGCGCCCGTTCCAGCGACTCCTGCTCCACGCCGGGCGGCAGTTCGACGGGCCAGTCACCCGTCTCCACCAGGCGGTTGAGGATGTCGCGGGGCAGTTCGACGGGCGGCGGGTCGGCCCGTACCAGCGGCGACACGAACACCTCATGCAGCGCGACCGGGGGATGCTCGCCCTCCTCCGTCGGGATCAGCAAGTCGAGGTCCAGCCGGCCGTAGCGCTCCCGCACGCGCACCGCGTACTGCCTCAACGCGGCCTGCTCCGCCTCCTCGTCGGGCGGCGGTACGGCGTCCGGCTCCGGGAGCGTGCGCACGTACAGGTTCTCGATGTACGTCGCCGGGCTGCGGTCGCCCGTCGTCGCGGCACGCACGTCCCGCCCGGCGCCGATCGCACCGTCACCACCGGCATCGACCTGATTCGCGTCCTGCCCCATGGGGGGACGGTAGCGCCGCGGGCTTCGCCGTGTGCTCCTCCGCGACGATCCCGGCGGGAATCGCCCTCCGTGCAACCGGAGCCGTTCGGCAGTGATCTACCAGGGAGACAGCCGACGGGACGGCCGACGGCGGGCCCAGCGAGGGGACGGGACTGATGCGGGGACGGGTCTTTCTGTGGTGTGCCGGCGGTGTGCTCGTCACCGCCCTCGCCGCCGGAGGCGTCTGGTGGAACTGGTTCCGTGCGCCGTACGCTCTCGCGGACTCGCCGGGCGTCGATGTGACCGTGCGGGCGGAGAGGTCCAGGTACCCCGACGTACGGGAGACCGCCGAGGACGTGGACACCCTCGTCCGGGTCTACGTCCAGCGGCTCGGAGCCGGGGACGCGGAAGGACTCACCCGGCTCGCCGCACCCTCGTACCGGGGAGCCGAGGCGGCGGCCGCCGACACGGTGCACACCTACGGGAAGGCGGCGAGCGGACACGTCGAGGTGACGGTGCTGGAGGGGGTCGTCGACTACCTCAACCCGATCCGGGTGACCTTCGAGAAGACGGGTCAGCAGCAGGAGCTGCTCCTCGTCAAGGACGACGGTCACTGGTGGCTGGCGCTGGGTGAGGGCGACCCGGCAGGTGGGGCGTAGGCGGCTCGTCACCGTCACCGGCGGGTCGGTCGTCCGGGGTCGGCCGGTCGGCCCCCGCTACCTCTCGTACAACCCCTCGATCTCCGCCGAGAACGCCTCCCCGATCGCCTCCCTCCGCAGCTTCATCGACGGAGTCAGATGGCCCGCCTCCTCGGTGAAGCCGCCGGGGAGGACGGTGAAGCGGCGGATGGACTCCGGACGGGAGACCAGACGGTTCGCCTCGTCCACCGCCCGTTGGAGGACCCTGAGCAGTTCCGGGTCGTCCACGAGGAGTTCCGCGGGCACGGCGTGCTTGCCGTTCATCTGGCGCCAGTGGGTGATGCCCTCGGGGTCGAGGGTCAGCAGGGCGGTCACGTAGGGGCGGCGGTCGCCGACGACCATGGCCTGGGCGATCAGCGGGTGGGAGCGGAGCCAGTTCTCCAGCGGGGCCGGGGCCACGTTCTTGCCGCTGTCGGTGACCAGGATCTCCTTCTTGCGGCCGGTGATGGTGAGGTAGCCCTCCTCGTCGAGCCGGCCGATGTCGCCGGTGGCGAACCAGCCGTCGGGGCCCGTCGGGACGACCCCGCCGGCCTGCGGGTCCCAGTAGCCGCGGAAGATCTGACCGCCGTGCAGGAGCACCTCGCCGTCGGCGGCGATACGCACGCGCGTGCCGGGCAGCGGCCAGCCGACCGTGCCGAGCCGGGGGCGGACCGGCGGGGTGACCGTCACGGCCGCCGTGGTCTCCGTCATGCCGTAGCCCTCGAACACGTCGATGCCGGCGCCGGCGAAGAAGGCGGCCAGGCGGCGGCCGAGCGGGGAGCCGCCGCAGATGACGTAACGGACCCGGCCGCCGAGGGCGTTGCGGATGCGGCGGTAGACGAGGGGGTCGTAGAAGGTCCGGGCCGCCCTGAGGAAGGCGGTGGGGCCGGGGCCCGTGCCGTGCTGCTCGGCCTCCAGGGCCTCGCCGTAGCGCCGGGCCACGGCGGCGGCACGGTCGAAGGACGAGGCGCGGCCCATGCGTTCGGCGGACGCGCGGGCCGTGTTGAAGACCTTCTCCAGGACGTACGGGATGAGCAGCAGGAACGTCGGCCGGAACGACTTCAGGTCCGCCAGCAGGTCCTCGGTGCGGAAGCTCGGCGAGTGGCCCACGCGGATCCGGGCCCGCATGCACGCGATCGCCACCATGCGGCCGAAGACATGGGCGAGCGGGAGGAAGAGGAGCGTCGACGCCTCCTCGTCGGTCTTCGCGCGGAAGATCGGGTAGAGGAGGTCGATCGCGTTGTCGACCTCGGCGAAGAAGTTGCCGTGGGTGAGGGCGCAGCCCTTGGGGCGGCCGGTGGTGCCCGAGGTGTAGATGAGGGTCGCGAGGGTGTCGGGGCCCAGCACCCCGCGCCGTACGGCGACTTCCTGGTCGGACACGTCCCGGCCCCGCTCGGCGAGGCGTTCCATGTGGCCCTTGTCGAAGACCCACATGTGGCGGAGGTCGGGGATGCGGTCGAGTTCGGGGCCGAGGGCGGCGGCCTGGGCGGTCGTCTCCACGGCTAGGGCGACGGCGCCGGAGTCCTGGAGGATCCAGCGGGTCTGGAAGACGGAGGAGGTGGGGTAGATGGGTACGGTGACGAGGCCCGCCGCCCAGGCCGCGAAGTCCAGGAGCGTCCACTCGTACGTCGTCCGCGCCATGATGGCGATACGGTCGCCCGGCATCAGGCCCTCGGCGATCAGGCCCTTCGCCACGGCGAGCACCTCCGCCGCGAACTCGGCCGCCGTCACGTCCCGCCAACGTCCGCCGCCCCCACCGGGGTTGCCGCCACCATGGCCGCCGCCGCTCGCGTCGTCACGGCCGTCCCCGGCACCGCCGCCCCGGTCGTCCTTGCCGTCGGCCCTGCCGCCGTCGCCCCTGCCGCCGTCGCCACTGCCGCCGTCGCCCCTGCCGCTGTCCTTGCGGCTGAGGACGACCGCGCCGGGCTCGTGGTCCGCGTTGTCGAAGGGGATGTCCGCGAGGGAGCCGTAGGTGCCGGGCGTGACCAGCGGGGGGACGTACGCCTCCCGTACCGTGCCGTCCAGCCGCTTCAACTCGGGTTCCACGAGCAGGGGTTCGCTGCGATCGAGGTGGGACACGGGCGACTCCTGGGCGTTCGGTGTGCCCGGATCGTACGGGGCCGGTGTGTGAGGTTCGTGTGAGTGTGGGGGTGGTCCGGGGATGTTCCGGGGGCGGGGATGTGCAGTGTCGTGCAGTGCTCCGCCGCAGGTCAAGGCGGCGTGAACATTACTTGAGGGTCGTTCATCTCCCCTGCTCGCACACCCTGCTCACGGAGGACTTACCTCGGGTAACCTGACTGGCGAGTACAGAAGTTCGCCGCACCGGGGAGAAGGGGAAACCGTCCGATGCCTCAGCTCACCCTCACCGGCCCGCCTCTCCTCCCACCCCTCCTCGCGCGGGGCGCCCTCCTCTCCCCGTGCAAGAGCCGCAGACTGCCCCGTACGGCCGCCCGGCACGGCGACGGCACGGTCGGCCGCCTCGACCGGCTCGTCCTGCCCGGCGTACGGATCGACCTCGCGCGTCTCGCCGCGTACGAACGGGTCTGCGGCTTCCCCACCGGCGAGGACGCCGTCCCGCTCACCTATCCGCACGTCCTCGGCTTCCCGCTCGCCATGCGGATCATGTCCGGCCGCGACTTCCCGCTGCCCCTGCTGGGGCTGGTCCACACCTCGATCGAGATCACCCGCCGCCGCCGGCTGCCGGCCACCGGGGAGTACGAACTGACCGTGTACGTGGACGGGTTGACGCCGCACCGCCGGGGCACCGAGGCCACGGTCGTGACGGAGGTACGGGACATCGGCGGCGACTGCGGCTGCGACGAGATCGCCTGGGAGTCCCGCAGCACGTACCTCGCCCGGCACCGGGTGGACGACGCCCCGGACCCCGCCGGCGAGAAGGGGCGGCCGACGGCCGCGCCACTCCCCGCGCTCGCCGAGTGGCGACTCGGCGCGGATGTGGGGCGGCGCTACGGGGCGGTCTCGGGCGACCGCAACCCCATCCACCTCCACCCCCTCGGCGCCCGCCTCTTCGGGTTCCCGCGGGCCATCGCCCACGGCATGTGGACCGTCGCCCGCTGCCTCGCCGAACACGGCACACCCCCGGCGGCCCTGGTCCGTGCCGAGTTCCGCGCACCGGTCCCGCTCCCGAGCACCGTCACCTACGCGGCGGACGGCCGCCCCGGCGGCGACTTCGAACTCCGCGGCACGGACCGGAAGGGCGGGCAGCGGGTGCATGTGACGGGGGGCGTGTACCCGCTGATCCAGTGAGCGGCACACCGGCTCCGGCGGCACACCGGCTCCGGCGGAACGCCGGGCTCGGCTCCCCCTCCTCCTCATGACCGCCCGCGCCCACGATCCGCGCCGGGAGCAGGCGGCATGTCGGCGCAGGTCAGCGGCGCATCGCGGGACGCTCCGCGTTCGTGACGGCCCGCAGGGCCCATTCGACCGGGCCGTACCGGTACCGCGCGAGCCAGCGTCGGCTCAGCTCCAGCTGGAGAGCGAAGATGCCGGCGGCGACGACCGGCACGAGCGCCGGTGGCGTGTCCCCGGTCAGCCCGAGCCCCACCCCGGTGAAGATCAGCACGCCCAGCAGGGACTGGCCGAGATAGTTCGACAGCGCCATCCGGCCGGCCGGTGCGAGCACCCGCGCCAGCCGGGCGCCGCGCGGGGTGGCGAACACCCGGAGCAGGGTGGCCACATAGGCGCCGGTCAGCAACGGCGCGGTCAGGATGCAGACCGCGACACCGGCCAGTCCGACCGTGCCGCCGCCGATCGCGAACACCAGCGCGCCGGCGAGCCCGACCGGGTATCCGACCCGCTCCAGTCGGCGCAGCGCGACCGCGTGCCTGCCGATCCCGTCCGCGAGCAGCTGATGCCGGCCGGCGGCCAGCCCGACGAGGAACGCGGACAGCGCGAGCGGGCCCTGCACGGCCAGGCTTCCGGCCATCACCGGCAGCGAGCGCACATGTTCGCCGATCACCGAACCGAGGCCGCCGGCCAGCGCGTCGGTCGAGGCGCGACCGTCGGCGAGCGCGGCGCCCTGGTCGGTGACCAGGTCGGCGCCGGCCAGCGCGGCCACCGCCGCACCGGCCGCCATGACGACGACGATCACCCCCGCGGTGATCACCGCCGTCCTCGGCCGGATCCGGTGCACGGCGAGCAGAACGAGACCGAGCAGCGCGTAGGTGGTCAGGATGTCGCCGTGGAACAGCAGCACGGCGTGCAGACCGCCGAGCACGAAGAGTCCGCCGAGCCGACGGACGAACCGCGTGGTGAAGTTCGCGCCGGCCCGCTCCGCGGCGGCCAGCTGAAGGGTGAAGCTGTAGCCGAACAGGAACGAGAACAGCAGGTAGAACTTCATCTCGAACAGCAGCCGGACCACGAACTCGGCGGAGTCGTCCAGCCAGGAGCCGTGCGCCGGATCGGCGACGAGGTGGAACGGGTAGCCGGAGGCGAAGAAGGCGAGGTTCACGACGAGGATGCCGAACAGCGCGAACCCGCGCAGCGCGTCGACGTCTAACAACCGGGTGGGTGTGGGCGATCGCAGCGTTTCCGTCATACGAAAACGCTAGGAACGCCGGGAGCGACCGACGAGCCGGTGCACCCGAGGATCCGTGGTGGGGTCAGCCCTACCGGCCGTCGCCGGTAGCCGGTCGACCCGCGGCCGGTCCGGCAAGGCGTCGGCGGACCCGGTCGGCCCGCGCCCGGAGACGGCCCGGCAAGGCGCCGGCGCACCCGGTGGGCCTACGGCGCGGCCACGTCGGCCGGCGGGGTCCAGGGGTGGCCGTCCATCAGGTTGCCGAGGCCGGACCAGGCGAAGTTCATGAGGGTGGCGGCGGCCTGCCGGGCCGTCAGGCCGGGCGTGGCGTTGGCCCAGGCCGCGAGGGCCTCGGCGGCGCCGACGAGCGCCTCGGCGAGGCCGGCGACCTCGCGTTCGGGGAGGGACGGGTCGCTGCGGGCCTCGCGGGCGGCGACCAGGATCAGCCCCGTCACGAACGCCACCATCTCCTCGCGCATCGCCGCGACCTCGGCGGCGAAGGGTTCGCCGTGCGTACGGGCCTGGAGGTGCAGCACGGCCCAGGCGTCCGGGTTGCGCGCGGTGTGCGTGAAGAACGCCCGCAGCCCCTCCCAGAGTTGCCGGTCGGCGGGCAGCCGGGGGTTGACGCCCTCGCGTACGGCGGTGGTGAGCGCCTCGGCCTCGCGGCGGATGCAGGCGGTGAAGAGGTCTTCCTTGGAGTTCAGGTACAGGTACACCAACGGCTTGGACACGCCCGCCAGTTCGGCGATCTCGTCCATGGAGGCGGCCCGGTAGCCGCGCTGCCCGAACGTCCGCACGGCCGCGTCCAGCATCTGCTGTTCCCGTACCGCCCGGGGCATCCGTTTGTTCTTCACAGCACCCATGCGGGCAAGCGTACGGTTCTGCCGCCGGGAAAGATCCCGGCCGTTTCCGGGCGGACCGGCCGGCCGCCCTGTCCCGCTAGGAGGCCTTGACGCCCTCGGCCTCCGCGCCGCTCTCGGCGGCCTTGGCGTTCCCGGCGTCGGTGTCCGCGGCGGTGGCGCCGGACGGGGCCGGGGTGCGGGCCGCGTCGTCCGCCTCGTCCTCCTGGCTGCGGTTGGCGGCGAGGTTGGACTTCACACGGTCGATGGAACGGTCGAGGCGCGGGGCGATCCGCTCCGAGGCCCGGTCGCGCTCCTTGCGGAGGGCCACGAAGCTGATCGGCGCGGAGACGACGAGGGCCAGCATGATCATCCACATGCCGTTGGAGGAGCCGAGGCCGCGCGGGGCGACGCCGGAGTAGACGAGGGCCCAGACGACCACGAAGCAGCCCACGAAGATCCCGAGGCGCATCAGTGTGTAGCGGAGCATCTCAATCCACTCTTCCGTTTCCGTACCGGACGTTCGCAAAGGCCACCGTCCAGTGAAGCACGGTCGGGGGGCGATCTTGCACGGGGGTGCGGGCGGGGCGGGCGCGGCTCAGGTCAGGTCAGGTCAGGTCAGGGACAGGAGCATCGTGATGTCGTCGCGGTGGTCGTCGGGGGCGACCCGGATGGCGCCGGGGACGCGGCCGACCTCCTTGTAGCCGCACGCCGCGTAGAAGTGCTCCAGGCCGAGGCCGCCGCGGCAGGTGAGACGGACGGCGTCGATGCCGTCGAAGCCGCGGGCCGCCTCCTCGGCCGCCGTCATGAGGTCGCGGCCGTAGCCCTTGCCCTGGTGGGCGGGGTGCACCATCACCGTGTACAGCCAGACCCAGTGCGTCATCAGGCGGTGCGTGTTGAAGCTGAAGAACGCGGTGGCGGCGGGCGCGCCGGCCGCGTCGAACCCGACCAGCAGCCGCTGCCGCCCCTCCGCCATGCCCACCATGTGCTTCACCAACTCGGGCCGTATCGCCTCCGGCGCCACCGGCGCGACGAACCCGACGGCGCCACCGGCATTGGAGACGTCCGCCCAGAGGCGGAGGATGCCGTCGCGGAGGTCGGGCGTGAGGGGAGGGTCGAGCTGGAAGGTAAGGGCCATGGGTTGAGATTAGCCATTACGTTCGGCGGCGCGTCAAACAGATTCGGACAGTGGACACGTGCGGGCGGGTGAGGGCTGGTCGCGCAGTTCCCCGCGCCCCTGAAGGGTCGGGCCTGCGGCCCGCCCTTCATCCCCTGAGAAGCACGGGGCGCAGCCCCGGTCGCTTTTCAGGGGCGCGGGGAACTGCGCGAGAAACCCCCACTCAGCCGCACCCGCCAACGAACCCGCACCCCCGACCCACTGGGCGCCCGGCTCACACCCTCATCGGCTGAGGAGACTCCCGCCGCAGCGGATCCGCCCCCTCGTACTCCCGGATGATCTCGTACCGCGTATTCCGCTCCACCGGCCGGAACCCGGCGTCGCGGATGAGGTCCAGCAGATCCTCCCGGGTCAGCTTGTTCGGCGTGCCGTAGTTGTCCGCGTCGTGCGTGATCTTGTACTCGACGACCGACCCGTCCATGTCGTCCGCGCCGTGCTGGAGCGCGAGCTGCGCGGTCTGGACGCCGTGCATCACCCAGAAGACCTTCACGTGCGGGACGTTGTCGAAGAGCAGCCGCGACACCGCGAAGGTCTTCAGCGCCTCCGCGCCCGTCGCCATCTGCGTACGCGCCTGGAGCCGGTTGCGTACCTTGCCGTCCTTCACGTCCACGAAGTCGTGCTGGTAGCGCAGCGGGATGAAGACCTGGAAGCCGCCGGTCTCGTCCTGGAGCTCCCGCAGCCGCAGGACGTGGTCGACGCGGTGCCGGGGCTCCTCGATGTGGCCGTAGAGCATGGTGCACGGGGTCTTCAGCCCCTTCTCGTGCGCCAGGCGGTGGATCCGCGACCAGTCCTCCCAGTGGGTGCGGTGGTCGACGATGTGCCGGCGGACCTCCCAGTCGAAGATCTCCGCGCCGCCGCCCGTCAGGGACTCCAGGCCCGCGTCGATCAGTTCGTCGAGGATCTCCGACGCCGACAGCCCGCTGATCGTCTCGAAGTGGTGGATCTCCGTGGCGGTGAAGGCCTTCAGCGAGACGTGCGGGAGGGCCGCCTTCAACTCCCGCAGCGAGCGCGGGTAGTAGCGCCACGGCAGGTTCGGGTGCAGGCCGTTGACGATGTGGAGTTCCGTGAGGTTCTCCGACTCCATCGCCTTGGCGAGCTTCACCGCCTCCTCGATGCGCATCGTGTACGCGTCCTTCTCCCCCGGCTTGCGCTGGAAGGAGCAGTAGGCGCAGGAGGCCGTGCACACATTGGTCATGTTGAGGTGACGGTTGACGTTGAAGTGGACGACGTCGCCGTTCTTCCGCGTCCGCACCTCGTGTGCGAGCCCGCCCAGCCACGCCAGGTCGTCCGACTCGTACAGCGCGATGCCGTCCTCGCGGGTCAGCCGCTCACCGGAGCGGACCTTCTCCTCCAGCTCGCGCTTGAGCCCGACGTCCATGCCTCCGCCTTCCCTCAGTCTTCCCTCAATGGACAACCCCGCCACCGTACTCCCCGAGGTCTACTGCTCCTCGGGCAGCTCACCCACCCTGTTCTCCCACTTCGTGGAGAGCACGATCGTCGTACGGGTCCGGGAGACGCCCTTCGTGCCGGACAGCCGGCGGATCGTCTTCTCCAGGCCGTCGACGTCGGTGGCGCGCACCTTGAGCATGAAGGAGTCGTCGCCGGCGATGAACCAGCAGTCCTCGATCTCGTCGAGGTCGCGGAGCCGGTTCGCCACGTCCTCGTGGTCGGCGGCGTCGGAGAGCGAGATCCCGATGAGCGCGATCACGCCGAGGCCGAGGGAGGCCGCGTCGACGGTGGCGCGATAGCCGGTGATGACACCGGCGGCCTCCAGCCGGTTGATGCGGTCGGTGACACTGGGTCCCGACAGGCCGACGAGGCGCCCCAGCTCCGCGTAGGAGGCCCGGCCGTTCTCCCTCAGGGCCTGGATGAGCTGCCTGTCCACCGCGTCCATGCGATCGGTTGCCTTCCGCTGAAGAGTTGCACTGAAGAATTGCTCGGTGAGTTGCCAGTGGTGCGCGTACGCGCGGGGTGCGCGGACGCCGCTCAGGTGCCCCTGCGCGTGGTGTCGCTCGTCCCGGAGGGGCGGGACCCGCCGATCTCGCCCTCCCAGCGCCGGTACAGGGTGTGCGGGACGCCCGCCGCGTCCAGCACCCGTCCGGCCACGAAGTCCACCAGGTCCTGGATGTGCGTGGCCCCCGCGTAGAAGGCCGGGGAGGCGGGCAGTACGGTCGCTCCCGCGTCGTCCAGGGTCACCAGATGCCGCAGGGTCTGCCCGTTCAGCGGCGTCTCCCGTACGGCGACGACGAGCCGGCGCCGTTCCTTCAGGGTGACGCTCGCCGCCCGTTGCAGCAGGTCCTTGCTGAGCCCCAGGGCCACGCCCGCGACGCACGCCGTCGACGCGGGGACGATCAGCATGCCCTTGACGGGGTACGAGCCCGAGGACGGTCCGGCGGCCAGGTCGCCGGCGCTCCAGTGCCGTACACGGTCGCCGTCGACGTCCACCGGAAAGGTGCCGGGCTTGCCGTCGGCGCCGCGCGACAGCCATTCCCGCAGGTCGTCACGCCAGTGCGCGTCCCGGAACGCGATGCCCGTCTCGTCCAGCAGGGTCAGCCGCGACGCTCGGGACACCACGAGGTCGACGCTTTCGTCCGCGGCGAGGAGCGCGCGCAGCACGGCGGCGGCGTATGGGGTGCCGGATGCGCCGGAGACCCCTACGATCCAAGGCGTACGCGCCGTCTCTCCTGGCTTGACTCGGTTCACGACACCGAGCCTATCCGGCGCCGTGGGGCGGGAACCGGTCAAGGGGGCACGGCCGTTCCACTGAGGGGACGAGTTGAGTCGGGGGTTGACATGGCAGGTGGAGTGCGCGGGGCGCTGAGCCCTGATCGGGAGTGGTCGCGCGGGGACCGCGCGAAGGCCGCCGCCAAGCTGATGGCGGGCTGGGTGGCCCTGCTGTGGATCCTCGAAGTGATCGACGTGGCCAGCGGGAACGCGCTGGACGACTTCGGCATCATGCCGCGGTCGGTGCCCGAGCTGGTCGACGTCGTGCCCGCGTCGTTCATCCACTTCGGCTTCGGCCATGTCGCGGCCAACAGCGTGCCGCTGCTGGTGCTCGGCTTCCTCGCGGCGCTGGGCGGGATCCGCCGGTTCGCCGCGGTCTGCGCGCTGATCATCGTGGCCGACGGTCTGGGTGTCTGGCTGATATCCCCGGACAACACCAACACGGCGGGCGCCTCCGGCGTCGTCTTCGGCCTCTTCGGCTTCCTCGTCGTCAGCGGCTTCGTGGAGCGCCGGCTGGCAGGGGTCGCGGTGGGAGTGCTGGTCGGGGCGATCTGGGGCGGCTCGATCCTCGCGGGCATCGCACCGACCGCGGCAGGCGTCAGCTGGCAGGGCCACCTGATCGGGCTGGTGGCGGGGGTGGTGTCGGCGTTCGTGTTCCGGCGCCGCCAACACCGCGCGGTGCTCACCGCGTAGGGCGTGCCTTCGGGTCCACGGGGAGGCGGCCGGTGGCGATCGTGAGCTTGCCCAGCGGCGAGTCGACGGTGACGTCGGGGCCGTAGGAGATCGTGTCGCGACCCCGGTAACCGTCGGGGCCGGGGTTCCACATCGTGACGCAGTGGCCCTTGAGCGGGTCGAGGATCAGGTAGTTGGCGATGCCGCGAGAGGCGTACCAACGTGGCTTGAGCTCGTAGTCGCGGCGGATGCTGCCCTGGGACACGACCTCGACGACGATTTCGACGAGGTCGGGTGAGTACGCCCCCTGGTTCTTTTCGACCTCCGCCGCGGGAATGACGGCCAGGTCAGGGCAGAACTCGTTCTCATCGTCGAAGGGGAAGGCAACATCGCTGGTGAAGCCCCATTCCTCGGCCACCTGCTCCCGCAGGGTGTTCCACACCAGTCGGATGGTCTCCGCGTGGTGGGGCTTGACCGGACTCATCATGATGCTGCCCTCGACAATCTCCATGCGATAGCCGGGGAACATGTCCTCGAACCGGCTGAGCTGCGAGTGCAGGCGGTCGATGCCCGAGACGGTCACGCTGGCCTCCCTGGAGTTTCTGCACTCGATGGTAGGCCGCACCGTATTCAGAGGGTCAGACCCCGAACCAGAAGATCCAGCAGCGCGCACACGAACAGGGCAATGCCGATGAAGCCGTTGACGGAGAAGAACGCGCGGTTCAGCCGCGACAGGTCGTGGGGCCGCACGATCGTGTGCTCGTAGACGAAGGCGCCCGCCACGATCGCCAGGCCCAGCCACAGGAAGGAACCCGCGTCCGTCGCCAGCGCGTACCAGACGAACAAGCCAGTCGTGAGGGCGTGGCACACCCGCGCCGCCCACACCGCCGCCGGGATGCCGAAGCGGGCCGGCACCGACAGGACGCCGGTGTCGCGGTCGGAGTCGACGTCCTGGCAGGCGTAGATGAGGTCGAAGCCGCCGATCCAGACGCCGACGGCCAGACCCAGGATCACCGCGTCCCAGGACCACTCGCCGGTGATCGCGAGCCAGCCGCCGACGGGGCCCATCGCCTGGGCGAGGCCCAGGATGGCCTGGGGGTAGTTGGTGAAGCGTTTGCCGTAGGGGTAGACCACCATCGGGATCACGGCGACGGGGGCGAGCGCCAGGCAGAGCGGGTTCAGCAGCGCCGCCGCGCCCAGGAAGATCACCAGGGCGATCAGGGCGCCGGTCCAGGCGTGCTTCACGGACACCGCGCCGGTCACCAGCTCGCGGTGCGCGGTGCGCGGGTTCCGCGCGTCGATCTCGCGGTCGATGATCCGGTTGGCGGCCATCGCGAACGTGCGCAGCCCGACCATGCAGACGGTGACCAGCAGCAGCCGTACCCAGTGGATGTTGCCGTCCAGCTGGAACATGGCGGTCAGCGCGGCGATGTACGCGAAGGGCAGCGCGAAGATCGAGTGCTCGATCATCACCAGCCGCAGGAACGCCTTGGTCCGGCCCGGCTGGGGGATCGCCGCGGATGCGCTGCTCACAGGCCGTACTCCTTCCAGCGCCGGTCGACGAGCGCCGCCGTGTCGGGGTCCGACTCGACCATGTCGGGCCAGCCGCCGTCCCGGGTGTAGCCCTCCTCGATCCACTTCCTCGTCGCGTCGATGCCGGCCTTGCCGCCCCAGAACTGCTGGTAGGAGGCGTGGTCGAGGTGGTCCACGGGGCCTTCGACGACGGTGAGGTCGCGGGCGTAGTCCGTGTTGCCGAGGGCCCGCCAGGCGACCTCGTGGAGGTCGTGGACGTCGCAGTCGGAGTCGACGACCACGATCAGCTTGGTCAGGGACATCATGTGGGCGCCCCAGATGGCGTGCATGACCTTCTGCGCGTGCTTCGGGTACTTCTTCTCGATCGAGACGATCGCGCAGTTGTGGAAGCCGCCGGACTCGGGGAGGTGGTAGTCCACGATGTCCGGGACGATGATCTTGAGGAGGGGGAGGAAGAAGCGTTCCGTCGCGCGGCCCAGCGGTCCGTCCTCCGTCGGGGGGCGGCCGACGACGATCGACTGGAGCAGCGGGCGCTTCCGCATCGTCACGCAGTCGATCTTCAGCGCGGGGAAGGGCTCCTGCGGGGTGTAGAAGCCGGTGTGGTCGCCGAAGGGGCCCTCGGGCAGCATCTCGCCGGGCTCCAGCCAGCCCTCGATGACGACCTCGGCGTTCGCCGGCACCTGCAACGGCACCGTCTTGCAGTCGACCATCTCGATCCGCTTGCCCGCGACGAACCCGGCGAACAGGTACTCGTCGATGTCGCCGGGCAGCGGCGCGGTGGAGGCGTACGTCACGGCGGGCGGGCAGCCGAAGGCGATGGCGACCGGCAGCCGCTCACCGCGCTTGGCGGCCACCTGGTAGTGGTTGCGGCTGTCCTTGTGGATCTGCCAGTGCATGCCGATGGTGCGCTTGTCGTGGCGCTGGAGGCGGTACAGGCCGAGGTTGCGGACGCCGGTCTCGGGGTGCTTGGTGTGGGTGAGCCCGAGGTTGAAGAAGGAGCCGCCGTCCTTGGGCCAGGTGAACAGCGCGGGCAGCCGGTCCAGGTCCACGTCGTCGCCCTGGAGGACGACCTCCTGCACGGGGGCGCTGTCCGCCTTCACCTTCTTCGGCGGGACGTGCACCACCGAGCCGAGCTTCCCGAACGCCTCGCGCACCCCCACGAAGCCCTGCGGCAGCTCCGGCTTGAGCAGCCCGCCGATCTTCTCGCTGATCTCGCCGTACGACTTCAGGCCGAGGGCCTTCAGCAGGCGGCGGTCGGTCCCGAAGACGTTCATCGCGAGCGGCATGCTCGACCCGCGGACGTTCTCGAAGAGGAGGGCGGGACCGCCGGCCTTGTTGACCCGGTCGACGATCTCCCCGACCTCCAGATACGGGTCGACCTCGGCCTTGATCCGCTTGAGATCGCCCTCGCGCTCCAGGGCGCGGAGCAGGGAACGAAGATCGTCGTAAGCCATGCGGTCCAGTATCCCCGAGGGGCTACCCTGACCCCGTCACGGGGCCCGGCGTAGGGTCATGGCTTTCCGCCGCACAGGGTCGGCGCCGCACGGTCCCGCCGGTCACCAGGGGGCCCGGCGGACGGGCCCACCACCGCTTTTCAGGGGGCGTTCCATGCTCAGGGTGTTGATGTACCTCGTGCCGTTGGCGCTGACCATCTACGCGTTCATCGACTGCCTCAACACCCCCGAGGACGAGGCGAAGCACCTGCCCAAGATCGCCTGGGTGTTCATCATCCTGCTCTTCTGGATCGTCGGGCCGATCGCGTGGCTCGCCGCGGGCAAGCTGCGCCACGCCCCCGCGAACGGGCGCACGCCCTCCGAGTGGCACCGCAACCACCGCGCGGAGTATGTCGCTCCCGACGACAATCCCGAGTTCCTGAAGTCGCTGTCCGAGGAGAACAAGAAGGACGAGTCGCTCCTCAAGAGCTGGGAGGCGGATCTGCGGCGCCGCGAGGAGGAACTGAAGCGGCAGGAGAAGGAGAAGCGGGAGAAGGACGGCGAGGAGTAGGGCCGGGCGCCTTGCAGCTCGGGGGTGCGCGGTTCGTCGGCGGGTGCGGGTGCGTGGGGGCTGGTCGCGCAGTTCCCCGCGCCCCTGAAAAGCGACCGGGGCTACGCCCCGTGCTTTTCATGAAGGGCGGGCCGCAGGCCCGGTCCCTTCAGGGGCGCGGGGAACTGCGCGAGAAACCACGACGCACCCGCACCCGCCGAACCACCCGCACCCCGCTCCCCGCCCCGCCCTCCCTACCCCGCCCCTCCCCGCACCGCCC
>NZ_OLMK01000112.1 GCF_900290235.1 Streptomyces sp. MA5143a | reverse complement strand
GCGGCGGTGGTGGCGGGGGCCTTGTCGTTGGACGACGGTGCCCGGGTGGTGGCGTTGCGTTCGAAGGCGATCCTGGCCCTGTCCGGCGAGGGCGGTATGGCCTCCGTGCAACTCCCGGTGGTGGAGGTGGAGCAGTTCGCCCCGGTGACGGACGGCCGGGTGGAGGTGGCTGCGGTCAACGGTCCTTCCTCGGTGGTCGTGGCGGGTACGCCGGAGGGTCTGGACGAGGTGATCGTCGAGGCGGAGGCGCGGGGCGCGCGTGCCCGGCGGGTCGAGGTGGACTACGCCTCGCACTCCGTACAGGTCGAGCAGTTGGGGGAGGAGATTCCGGCGGTCCTGGCGGACATATCGCCCACGGGGGCCTCGGTGCCGTTCCACTCCACGGTCACGGCGGGACGGTTCGACACGGCCGGGCTGGACGCCGGGTACTGGTACCGCAACCTGCGGTCGACGGTGCGGCTGGAGTCCGTGATCAGGGGGCTGGTGGAGGCCGGCCATCGGCTCTTCGTCGAGGTCAGCGCGCACCCCGTCCTGGCCGGTGCCGTGCAGGAGACGGCGGAGGCGGCCGGTCGGGACGTGGCCGTCACCGGGACCCTGCGCCGGGACGACGGCGGCCTGGAGAGGCTGCTGCTGTCGTTGGCGGAGGCGTATGTGCACGGGGCACCCGTCGACTGGCGGGTGCGCTTCGCGCCCGTCGGAGCCGACCCCACCCCCGACTCCCGCGTGCCTCACGTCGATCTCCCGACGTACGCCTTCCAGCATCGCCGCTACTGGCCCGAGACGACGGCGGTCGCCGCCGGCAAGGGCCGCGCCGTCGACGACTGGCGCTACCGGGTCGTATGGCGACGAGGCACCCTCCCCGACGGCGAGGGCCCGCGCCTCGCCGGACGATGGCTGCTGATCGCCCCCGAGGCATCCCACATGGAGAGGGACCCCGGCGCGAGCCCCCGGGCCGACGTACCCACGACGGCCGAGGGCCGGATCGCCGCCGCGCTACGGGCGGCCGGAGCCGAGGTGACCCTCGCGGCGCAGGCGGCCCCCGGCGACTACGCGGGCGTGATCGCGGTCCCGCGCTCCCTCGGCGACGCAGTGACTCTGCTCCGTGACCTCCGTGCCGCTGATGTGACGGCGCCGTCGTGGTGGCTGACCGAGGGTGCCGCCCCGGTCGTCGCGGGCGACGTCGTCAGCCCGGAGGCGGCCCAGCTGTGGGGGCTGGGACAGGTGGTGGGCCTGGAGCACCCGGACCGGTGGGGCGGGCTCGTCGACCTGCCGGCCGACTGGACCGAGGACACGGGGCGCAGGCTGGCGGCCGTACTCGCCGCGGGGCGCGACCACCGCACCGGCGAGGGCGACGACAGCCGGGCCCGCGCCGCCCTCGGCGACACGGCCCTCCAAGGTGCCGTCGGCGTCGAGGACCAGGTGGCCGTGCGTGAGTCCGGTACGTACGTACGGCGGCTGGTGCGGGCCCTGTCGGGCGGACGCCGGCCGGAGCAGGTCTGGGAACCGCGCGGCACCGTCCTCGTCACCGGTGGTACGGGCGGCATCGGCGCGCACGTCGCCCGGTGGCTCGCCGCCGAGGGCGCGGAGCACCTGGTGCTGACGAGCCGCCGCGGCAGGGCGGCGCCCGGCGCCGTCGACCTCGGCCGGGAACTGGAGGCACGGGGGACACGCGTGACGTTCGCGGCGTGCGACGTGGCGGACCGCGACGCCCTGGCGGCCGTACTGGCGGACATACCGCAGGAGACCCCCCTCACCGCGGTCGCCCACGCCGCCGGTGTGGCGACCTTCTCCGACGTGCTGTCCATCGACGGGGACGAACTCGTCTCCGGTACGGCGGCGAAGGTGGAGGGTGCCCGTCATCTCGACGAGCTGACGGCGGGTCTGGATCTGGACGCGTTCGTGCTGTTCTCGTCGGGGGCGGCGGTGTGGGGGAGCGCGGGCAACGGTACGTACGCGGCGGCCAACGCGTATCTGGACGGGCTGGCGTACGAGCGGCGGGCGCGGGGGCTGACGGCCACCTCCGTCGCCTGGGGCGGCTGGGCGGGAGGCGGCATGCTCCAAGGCTCCGAGTCCGTCGCCGGACAGCTGGAGCGTATGGGGCTGCGGCAGATGCAGCCGGAATTGGCGATCGGGGTCATGAGCGAGGCCGTCGGACAGGGCGAGACCGCTCTCACCGTCAGTGACATGGACTGGGAGCGGTTCGCACCCGTCTACGCGCTCTCGCGACGCCGCCCCCTCATCGAGGAGATCCCCGAGGCCGCCCGAGTCCTCCACGGCGGGGACCCGGCCGACGACACCGCGACGGCCGACACCAACGCCGCCGCCCGGTTGCGCGAGAGCCTCGCCGGGCTCACCGACCTCGAACGCCGGGACTCTCTCCTGGACCTGGTCCGCGAACACGCGGCGGCCGTCCTCGGTCACGCCTCCCCGGACGCCCTCACGCCCGACCGGCCGTTCAAGGACCTCGGCTTCGACTCCCTCACCGCCACCGAACTCCGCAACCGGCTCAACACCGCCACCGGACTGCGGCTGCCCGCGACCCTCGTCTTCGACCACCCCACCCCCACCGCCCTCGCCGGCCTCCTGCACGACGAACTCCTCGGCGGCGCACCGGACGACCCGATGGACGCCCTGCGCGTCCAGCAGGAGCTCGACCGCATGGAAAAGGCACTCCTCCCGGCGGTGACCGCGCCCGACATGGACCCCGGCACCCGAGCCGACGTAGCACAGCGACTGCGTGATCTCGCGGCCCGGCTCAGCGGCACCGACCCGGACGCCCCACCCCGGACCGCCGACGGCCTGGAGGCCGCCACGGACGACGAGATCTTCGACCTCATCGACCGCGACCTGGGCGTCGGCTGACGCCGGCACCGCCCGTCCTGTCCCGCCCCACCCTGCCCCGCCGCGCCCACCCGCAGCCGGGCGACCTCGTCGCGCCGCGCACGGCCCCCGCCGTCCGCGGCCCGCGCAGGCGCCCCCACACCGATCTGGAGTCGACCATGACCGAGGACAAGCTCCGCACGTATCTGCGGCGGGTCACGGCAGAGTTGCAGCAGACCCGCGACCGGTTGCGCGAGTCCCAGGACCGGTGGCGTGAACCCCTGGCCGTCATCGGCATGGCCTGCCGTCTGCCCGGCGGCGCCGATTCGCCGGAGAAGCTGTGGCGCCTCGTCGCCGACGGCGTGGACACGGTCGGCGGCCTGCCCACCGACCGGGGCTGGGACCTGGACGACCTGTACGACCCGGACCCCGACAAGCCGGGCAAGACCTACACCCGCGAAGGTGCGTTCCTCTACGAGGCGGGCGATTTCGACCCCACGTTGTTCGGCATCTCGCCCCGCGAGGCGCTGGCCATGGACCCGCAGCAGCGCCTGCTCCTGGAGACCTCCTGGGAGGCGATCGAACGCGCCCGGATCGACCCTCTCTCCCTGCGCGGCAGCCGCACCGGTGTCTTCGTCGGCGGCCTGCCCACCGGCTACGGAGCCCTCCTGATCGACTCCGAGGAGGACCAGGGGTACGCCATCACCGGCGGCACCGGCAGCGTCATGTCCGGCCGTGTCTCCTACTCCCTCGGTCTTCAGGGACCGGCGGTGACCGTCGACACCGCCTGCTCGTCCTCTCTCGTCGCCCTCCACCTCGCCGCCCAGTCGCTGCGTCAGGGCGACTGCTCCATGGCCCTGGCCGCCGGAGTCGGCATCCTCGCGACCCCGGCCGGCTTCGTCATCTTCGCCCGTCAGCGCGGTCTCGCCGCCGACGGCCGCTGCAAGGCGTTCGCCGACGCCGCCGACGGCATCGGCTGGGGCGAGGGAGCCGCCGTCGTCCTGCTGGAACGCCTGTCGGACGCTCGGCGCAACGGTCATCCCGTGCTCGCGGTGGTTCGTGGTTCGGCGGCGAATCAGGACGGTGCGTCGAACGGTTTGAGTGCGCCGAACGGTCCTGCTCAGCAGCGGGTCATCCGGCAGGCTCTGGCGAGTGCCGGCCTGTCGCCGTCGGAGGTGGACGCGGTGGAGGCGCATGGTACGGGGACGCGGCTGGGTGATCCGATCGAGGCGCAGGCGTTGTTGGCGACGTATGGTCAGGATCGTGAACGGCCGTTGTTCCTGGGGTCGTTGAAGTCGAACATCGGTCATACGCAGGCGGTGTCCGGAGTCGCTGGTGTGATCAAGACGGTGCTGGCTCTGCGGCAGGGGTTGTTGCCGAGGACGTTGCATGTGGATGAGCCGTCGAAGGAGGTCGACTGGTCGGCGGGGGCGGTGGAGTTGCTGACCGAGGCGCGTGTCTGGCCGGAGACCGGGCGGCCGCGTCGGGCCGGGGTGTCGTCGTTCGGGATCAGCGGCACCAACGTTCATGTGGTGCTGGAACAGGCCCCGGAACCCGACGACACGGCGGAGTCCGCGCCGACGCACGAGGACCGGCCCCACACCGGACCCACCCCCTGGACGCTCTCCGCAGCCACCGAGGCGGCCCTGCGCGACCAGGCCCGCCGCCTCCTGGACCACGCCGCCGCACACCCCGACCACACGGCCCCCGACATCGGACACTCCCTCGCCGTCACCCGCGCCGCCCTCGCGCACCGCGCCGTCGTCCTCGCCGACTCGCGCGACGGCCTCCTCGCCCGCGTACGGGCCCTGGCGGACGGCGACGACGCACCCGGCGTCGTGACCGGCACGGGCACGAAGGGCAAGGCCGTCTTCGTGTTTCCGGGTCAGGGGTCGCAGTGGGTGGGGATGGCGGTGGAGCTGTGGGAGACCTCGCCGGTGTTCGCGGAGCGGATGGGGGAGTGCGAGGAGGCGTTGTCGGCGTATGTCGACTGGTCGCTGCGCGAAGTCCTGTCCGACGAGGCTGCGTTGGGTCGGGTGGATGTGGTGCAGCCGGTGTTGTGGGCGGTGATGGTGTCGCTGGCTGAGGTGTGGCGGTCGTACGGGGTGGAGCCGGCGGCGGTCGTAGGGCATTCGCAGGGGGAGATCGCGGCCGCCGTCGTGGCCGGGGGGCTGTCCCTGGTGGACGGAGCGCGGGTGGTCGCCCTCCGGTCCCAGGCGATCCTGGCCCTGTCCGGCAAGGGCGGCATGGCCTCCGTACGACTTCCGGCCGATGACGTACGCACGATGACGCCCCTCCTCGACGGCCGGGTCGAGGTGGCCGCGGTCAACGGCCCCTCCTCGGTGGTCGTGGCCGGTACGCCCGAGGGCCTGGACGAGGTGATCGTCGAGGCGGAGGCGCGCGGCGCACGCGCCCGGCGCATCGCCGTCGACTACGCCTCGCACTCCGCTCATGTGGAGGACATCCGGGAGGAGCTGGCGGAGGTGCTGGCGCCCGTGGTGCCGGTGTCCTCGAAGGTGGCGTTCCACTCGTGCGTCACCGGGGGCCGCTTCGACACGGCCGGACTGGACGGCGGGTACTGGTTCTGCAACCTGCGGCAGCCGGTGCGGTTCGAGGAGACGACGCGGGGGCTGCTGGAGCAGGGACACGGGCTGTTCGTGGAGATGAGCCCGCACGCCGTGCTGACGGGGGCGGTGCAGGAGACGGCGGAGGCTGCCGAACGCGACGTGGCCGTCACGGGCACCCTGCGCCGGGACGACGGCGGCCTGGAGAGGCTGCTGCTGTCGTTGGCGGAGGCGTATGTGCACGGGGCGCCCGTCGACTGGCGGAAGTGCTACGCCGGGACCGGGGCCCGGACCGTCGACCTGCCCACCTATGCCTTCCAGCACCGGCGCTACTGGACCGACACGCCCGCCGCGACGGGCGCCGCCGTCGGTCGATCCGTGGACGGCTGGCGCTACCGGGTGGCCTGGCGGCGGATCACCCCGACGGCCGCCGCCCCCCTGGAGGGCCGCTGGCTGCTGGTCGCCCCCGGCGGTGACGGGGGCGAGGTCGCCGAGGCACTGCGGACGGCCGGGGCCGAGGTGGAGGTGTCCGGCGTGCCCGCCACCGGGCTCGACGGTGCCTACCGGGGGGTCGTCTCACTGCTCGACTCGGCAACCGACGCCCTCGCACTGACACAGGAGTTGGACGCAGCCGGAGCGCGGGCGCCGCTGTGGTGGCTGACGCGCGGCGGGGCGGCCGTGGCGACGAGCGACGACGTGCGCGGGACGGCCGCCCAACTGTGGGGGCTGGGACAGGTGGTGGGCCTGGAGCACCCGGACCGGTGGGGCGGGCTCGTCGACCTGCCCCGGGTGTGGAGCGAGAGCACGGCGGAGGTGCTGGCCGCCCTCCTGGCGGGCTCCGCGGGGCCCGAGGACCAGCTCGCGATCCGGGGGTCCGCCGTCTACGCGCGGCGGCTGGTCCGCGCCCCGCTCACCGACCGAGGCCCCGTCCGCCCGTGGAAGCCACGCGGCACCGTGCTCATCACGGGCGGCACCGGCGGGATCGCCGCCCATCTGGCCCGTCGGCTGGCCGCCGAGGGCGCCGAGCACCTCCTGCTGCTCAGCCGGCGCGGCCCCGAGGCGCCGGGTACCGGGGCACTCGCCGAGGAACTGCGGGCGCTGGGCGCGGAGGTGACGTTCGCGGCATGCGACGTGGCGGACCGCGACGCCCTGGCGGCCGTACTGGCGGACATACCGGGGGAGACCCCCCTCACCGCGGTCCTCCACACCGCCAGCTCCCATTCCTACGGCCCGGTGCTCGACGTCGGGCAGAGGGAGTTCGCGGACGGTACGGCGGCGAAGGTGGAGGGTGCCCGTCATCTCGACGAGCTGACGGCGGGTCTGGATCTGGACGCGTTCGTGCTGTTCTCGTCAGGGGCGGCGGTGTGGGGGAGCGCGGGCAACGGTACGTACGCGGCGGCCAACGCGTATCTGGACGGGCTGGCGTACGAGCGGCGGGCGCGGGGGCTGACGGCCACCTCCGTCGCCTGGGGCGGCTGGGCCGACGGGGGCATGCTGTCCGGATTCCCGGCACTCGCCGACCAGTTGGAACGGATGGGCGTACGGCCCATGCGGCCGGACTCCGCCATCGACGTGCTGTGGGAGGCCGTCGAGCAGGCGGAGACCACACTCACCGTCAGCGACATGGACTGGGAGCGGTTCGCCCCCGTCTACGCCCTCGCCCGGCGCCGTCCGCTCATCGAGGAGATCCCCGAGGCCGTCCGCGCCCTGAACGGCGAACGGCCCGGCGCCGACCGCGCCGACGGCACCGCAGCCGGGCAGCTGCGCGGCACCCTCGCCGCCCTGAGCGAGCCGGAACAGCGCGCCACACTGCTGGAGTTGGTGCGTTCCCGTGCCGCCGCCGTGCTCGGCCACACGGACGCGGCGGAGGTCGCCGCCCACCGCCCCTTCAAGGACCTCGGCTTCGACTCCCTGACCGCCACCGAACTCCGCAACCGGCTCAACACCGCCACCGGACTGCGCCTGCCCGCCACCCTCGTCTTCGACCACCCCACCCCCACCGCCCTCGCCGGACGGCTGCGCGACGAACTTCTCGGCGGCGCCGACGCCGCGGGCACGGCACCGGCCGTACGGCGTACCACGGACGACGACCCGCTCGCCGTCGTCGGCATGGCCTGCCGCTACCCCGGTGGCGTCCGCGGCCCCGAGGACCTGTGGACACTCGTCACCGAGGGCCGCGACGAGATGGGCGACTTCCCGACCGACCGGGGCTGGGAGGCCCTGTCGCTGTACGACCCGGGACGCGATACCACCCTCGCAGGACAGGGCGCCTTCCTCTACGACGCCGGTGACTTCGACGCCGAGTTCTTCGGCATCTCCCCACGCGAGGCCCTCTCCATGGACCCGCAACAGCGGCTCCTCCTGGAGACCTCCTGGGAGGCGATCGAACGGACCGGCATCGACCCGCTGTCGCTGCGCGGCAGCCGCACGGGCGTGTTCGTCGGCGGCACACCCCAGGAGTACGGCGCCCTGCTGATGAACTCCGCCTCCCTCGCCGGAGGTTACGCGCTGACCAGCTCGTCCGGCAGCGTCATGTCGGGCCGGGTCTCCTATGTACTCGGCCTGGAGGGGCCGGCCGTCACCGTCGACACCGCCTGCTCCTCCTCCCTCGTCGCCCTCCACCTCGCCGGCCAGGCGCTGCGCGCGGGGGAGTGCGACCTCGCCCTCGCCGGCGGCGTCACCGTCATGGCCACACCGGGGGCGTTCGCCGAGTTCGCCAACCAGGGCGGCCTCGCCGCAGACGGCCGCTGCAAGGCGTTCGCGGACGCCGCCGACGGCACCGGATGGGGCGAGGGCGTCGGCATCGTCGTCCTGGAACGCCTGTCGGACGCGCGCGCCAACGGGCACCGCGTCCTCGGCCTGGTCCGCGGCTCGGCGGTGAACCAGGACGGCGCCTCCAACGGCCTCACCGCCCCCAACGGGCCCTCCCAGCAGCGCGTCATCCGCGCCGCGCTGGACGGGGCGGGCCTCACTCCGTCCGACGTGGACGCCGTCGAGGCCCACGGCACCGGCACCCGCCTCGGCGACCCCATCGAGGCCCAGGCCCTGCTCGCCACGTACGGCAGGGACCGCGACGCCGAACGGCCGCTGTGGCTCGGCTCCGTCAAGTCGAACATCGGACACACCCAGTACGCGGCGGGCGTCGCCGGCGTCATCAAGACGATCATGGCTCTGCGGGCGGGCACCCTGCCGCGCACCCTGCACGTGGACGAGCCGACCCGACAGGTCGACTGGTCCGCCGGCGCCGTACGCCTCCTCACCGGCAACCGGCCCTGGCCCGAGACCGGCCGACCCCGCCGCGCCGCCGTCTCGTCCTTCGGCATCAGCGGCACCAACGCCCACCTCATCCTGGAACAGGCCCCGGAAACAGCGCCGGACGAGGCCCCCGGCGACACCCCGGCCGACCGGCCCCCCGTCCCCGCGGACGCGACCTCCACCGGTCACCCGTACGAGACGCCCGCGTCCGGACAGCCGGACATGCCGGTCCCGCCCGGACAGTCGGCCCCGGCGGTCGCCCCCGCACCACCGGTCCCGGCGGTCGCCCCCGCACCGTCGGCCGTCGTCGGCGCACCGGTGCCGTCGGAGCCCCGCCCCGCGGCCGTGGTGCCCTGGCTGGTCTCCGGCCACACCGAGGCCGCCCTGCGCGCCCAGGCCGCGCGGCTCCTCGCCCACCTGGACTCGCGGACCGGGGTCGCGCCGCTCGACATCGCCTGCTCCCTGGCCACCACCCGCGGCGCCCTCACCCACCGCGCGGCCGTCGTCGCCGACGCCCCGGCCGCCCTCCTCGCCGGGCTCCGCGCGCTCGCCGACGGCGACCCCACGGCCCCCGACGTCGTCCGGGGCACCGCACGGGAGACCCCGCTCGCGGTGGTCTTCCCCGGACAGGGCTCCCAACGCCCCCACATGGGCCGCGACCTGTACGAGCGTCACCCCGTCTTCGCCGCCGCCTTCGACGAGATCTGCGCCGCCTTCGACCCGCTGCTCGACCGTCCCCTGCGGGACGTCGTCTTCGCGGACGACTTGGAACGGCGGACGGAACTGGACCGGACCGCATACACCCAGCCCGCCCTGTTCGCCGTGGAGACCGCGCTCTACCGCCTCCTGGAGAGCTGGGGCGTCCGTCCCGACGTGCTCATCGGCCACTCCGTCGGTGAACTCGTCGCCGCCCATGTGGCGGGAGTCTGGTCACTGCCCGACGCCTGCCGTGTGGTCGCCGCCCGCAGCAGCCTCATGCAGGCGCTGCCCGCCGGCGGTTCGATGCTCGCGGTCGAGGCCGACGAGACCACGGTCGTCGCCGTGCTCGCCGCCCACCGGGACCGCCGGATCGGCATCGCCGCCGTCAACGGGCCCACCTCCGTGGTCGTGTCCGGGCCGGAGAACGCCATCCTCGACGTGGCGGCCGAGTTCGTCGGACGCGGCCACCGCACCCGGATGCTCACCGTCAGCCACGCCTTCCACTCCCCGCTCATGGAGCCCATGCTCGCCGACTTCGCCGCAGCCCTGGCCGACGTCGAGTTCCACGAGCCGGTCCTGCCCCTCATCTCCAACCTCACCGGTGCCCCCGCGGCCGTCGGCGACCTGCGCGCCCCCGGCTACTGGGTGCGCCACGTCCGGAACACCGTCCGTTTCGCCGACGGCGTGCGCACCCTGCTCGACCGGGGAGTGCGCACCTTCCTGGAAGCGGGTCCCGGCGGTGCCCTGACCGCCATGGCGGCGGCGACCGCCGCCGAACACACCGAGGACACCGTGACCTGCCTCGCCACCCTCCGCGACGCGGACCGCGACGAGGCGGACGCCCTGGTCACCGCCCTCACCCGCCTCGCCGTCCACGGCACCCCCGTCGACTGGCGGGCGTACTACGCGGGCAGCGGCGCCCGCACCGTCCCGCTTCCCACCTACGCCTTCCAGCACCACCGGTTCTGGCTGCGCGTGCTCGGCACCGGCACGGGCGGCGGCCGGGACGCCTCCTCCATCGGCCTGACCACCGCCGGGCACCCGCTCCTCGGCGCCGTCACCGACTTGCCCGGCACCGGCGGACTGCTGCTCACCGGCCGCCTCGACCGCGCCGACCAGCCCTGGCTCGCCGAGCACGCGCTCGGCGGCGTCCCGGTGCTGCCCGGCACCGCCCTCGTGGACCTCGCCCTGCACGCCGGCGGCCACGTCGGGTGCGACACGCTCGACGAACTCGTCATCCACGCCCCCCTGCCGCTGCCCGAAAGGGGCGGAGTCGCGGTCCGGCTCACCGTCGACAGCGCGGACGACGACGGGCGGCGCCCCTTCACCCTCCACGCCCGGCCGGAGACCGCCTCCGACGACCCATGGACCCGCCACGCCTCGGGTGCGCTCGCCCCCGCCCCCGCCGGGGCGCCCGCGGCCGGCAGCACCGTGTGGCCGCCGCCCGGCGCGCGCCCCGTCCCGCTGGACGACTTCTACGCCACGACCGCCGCGGCCGGCCTCGACTACGGTCCCGTCTTTCGGGGCCTGACCGAACTCTGGCAGGCGGACGGCGCACTGCACTGCCACGTCACCCTGCCCGACACCGCCGAGCGGGGCGCCGACGACGAGAGTGCCGCCGACGACGGGAGCGCCGACGGCTTCACCGTCCACCCCGCCCTCCTCGACGCCGCCCTCCAACCACTCGCCCTCGGCATCCTCGGCGCGGACCGGCCCGACGGCACGGCCGTCCCGGCGGGCCTGCCGTTCGCCTGGTCCGGCCTCCGGGCGTACGCGACCGGCGCGTCCGCACTGCGGGTCCGGCTCACGCCCACCCCCGACGGGGCCGTCACCGTACGAGCCACCACCCCCGACGGCCTGCCCGTCCTGGACATCGACGCCCTGACCCTGCGCGCGCCGTCCGCCGTCCCCGCGGCCCCGGCCGGCACCACCCCCCGAGCCGAGCCGCTGTACCGGCTGGACTGGCCGACGGTGCCCCCGGCCGCCGAACCACCGTCGGCGACCGGAGGATGGGGTCTGCTCGGCCTCGACCCCCGCGAACTGCGTCCCCGGCTGGCCGCGGCCATCGGCCGGGACGTCGTCCCCTACCTCGACCGGGACGCCCTCACCGACACGATCGACACGGGTGTCCCGGCGCCCGCGACCGTCCTCCAGATCTGCGACCCGCCCGGCCGGGGCGACACGGCCGCCGACGCCCACGCGGTGACCCGGCAGCTGCTCGACACCCTGCGCCCCTGGCTCGACGACCAGCGGCTCACCGGCACCCGTCTCGTCCTCGCCACCCACGGCGCCGTCACGGCCGCCCCCGACGACCCCGGTCCGCTCCCCGCCGCCGCAGCCGTCTGGGGCCTGGTCCGAGCCGCCCAGTCCGAACATCCCGAGCGCCTCGTCCTCGTCGACCTCGACGACGACACCGCGTCCCTCGCGGCCCTGCCCCGAGCCCTGGCGACCGGCGAACCCCAACTGGCCCTCCGCCACGGGATCCCCCACGTCCCGAGGCTCACCCCCCTGCCGCCGCCCGAGGACCCGGCGGCCCGACAGACCCCTCCCGCGACCGCCGATGCCCCGGTCGCGGGAGGCCCCCACGCGGAAGGACCGGCGGTGACCCCGTCGTCCGGGACCGCCCCGTCACCCGAGCCGGGCGCGTCCGGGGCGCCCGGACCCGAAAAGGTCAAGTCCGCGGCGCCCCCGCCGCCCATGGCCGCCACCCCCCGGGCACCCCTCCCCGGCACGCCCTTCGGCCCTGACCGTACCGTCCTGATCACCGGTGCCACCGGTGCCCTCGGTGCCCTGGTGGCCCGTCATCTCGTGGCCCGGCACGGCGTGCGGCATCTGCTGCTGGCCGGCCGCCGGGGGCCCGCCGCACCCGGCGCGGACGAGCTGGCGGCCGAACTCGCCGAGGCCGGTGCCCGGGTCACCTGGGCGGCGTGCGACGTCGCCGACCGCGAGCAGCTGGCCGGGCTGGTGTCCGGCGTGCCCGTCGAACACCCCCTCACCGCCGTCGTCCATCTCGCCGGGGTCGTCGACGACGGGCTGCTCGGCGACCTCACCGCGGAGCGGCTCACGGCGGTGCTGCGCCCCAAGGCGGACGCCGCCTGGCAGCTGCACGAGCTGACCCGGGGCCTCGACCTCACGGCCTTCGTGCTGTTCTCCTCCGCCGCCGGTGTGCTCGGCAGTCCGGGCCAGGCCAACTACGCCGCCGCCAACGCGTTCCTCGACGCCCTGGCACAGCACCGCCGCTCGCTCGGTCTGCCCGCGCTGTCCCTGGCCTGGGGACCCTGGCAGGGCGTCGGCGGCATGGCCGACGCGCTCACCGCCGGTGAGCGGCCCCGACCGGGGGCGGACGGAGTACGGCCGTTCACCGCCGCCTCCGGTCTCGCCGCCCTCGACCGCGCCCTGGCAACCCCCGACGACGCCCTGCTCGTTCCCCTCGGGCTCTCCCCGGGTGCCACCCCCGTCCCCGCCGACCGTGTCCCCGCCGTCCTGCGGTCCCTGGTGCGCGGCAGCGCCCCCCGGCGGACCCTTGTCCGCGGCACCGGCCGCGCGGACGCCTCCGCCCTGGCCGCCCTCGCCCCGGCCGACCGGGGGACCGCGCTGGTGGAGCTGGTGTGCGCGGAGGCCGCCCGGGTCCTCGGGCACAGCGGCACCGACGGCCTCACCGCGGACCGTGCCTTCGGTGAACTGGGCTTCGACTCGCTCACCTCCGTCGAACTGCGCAACCGGCTCGCCACCGCCACCGGCCTGCGGCTGCAACCCACCCTGGTCTTCGACCACCCCACCCCCGGCGACCTCGCCGCCGCCCTCGACCGGCAGCTCACCGCCCCGGCGGCGGCACCCGTGCGGGCCGCCGCCCCGGCCGACCCGACCACGGCCGTCGCCCAGGCCGTGGAGTCCCTCTACCGTCACGCCGTCACCGTCGGCCGCTACGACCAGGCCGGGAAGGTCCTGATGAACTCCGCCGGCCTGCGCCCCGCGTTCACCTCGGCCGACGCGGTCGGCAAGGCACCGGCCCTGGTCAAGCTCGGTGACGGAGGCCGCCACCCCGCCCTCGTCGGGCTGCCGTCCACCTCCGTGTGGGCCAGCGACCAGGAGTTCGTCGCCCTGGCCCGGCCGCTGCGCGGACTGCGCGACACACACTCGCTGATGATGCCGGGGTTCGTCTCCGACGAACTGGTCGCGGGAAGCGTCGAGGCGGCCGTGGACCACGCCGCCCGCACCATCGCCCGCACCCTCGACGGCGCCCCGTTCGCCCTCGCGGGCCGCTCCTCCGGAGGTTCCCTCGCCTACGCGGTGGCCACCCGCCTCGAGGAACTCGGCACCCCCGCCGTCGGCGTGGTCATGCTGGACACCTATGTGGCCGGCACCCCGCAGACCGACTACATCGTCCACGCCATGGAGTCCCGCTCCCTCGAACGCGAGGCGGAGTTCGGCCGGATGACCGGCCTCCGGCTCACCGCGATGGCGTCGTACTTCTCCCTCTTCGAGCCGTGGCGGCCGCGCCCCATCGCCACACCCGCACTCCTCGTCCGCGCCTGCGAACCCATCGCCGTCGACGCCGACGACCTGAGGGAGCGCCCCGAGGAGTGGCAGTCGGTCTGGCCCGTCCCCCTGGACGTGATCGACGTCCCCGGTGACCACCACTCCATGATCGAGGAGCACGGCGGGACCACCGCGAGGACCGTGCACGACTGGCTGACCGCGCACGGCGCCTGAACGACGAGGGCGGGGCCCGGGGAGAACCTCTCCCCGGGCCCCGCCCGTGGCGCCCGACTCCCGTGCCTCTAACGGATCTCCCGCGCGCAGGCCCGCACCCGGTCCAGCAGATCGCCCATGCCCAGCAGGTCCTCCTCACGGTCCCGGGGCGGCACCCCGTCCAGCACGGCCGCCGCGAAACTCCGCACCACGGCCCCGTACTGGTCGTCGGCCGCCAGCGTGATCTCCCGCACGAGGTCCTGCTGCTCCAGCCGCAGCACGGGCCGCAGCGTCGGCGGCGGGGTGAAGGCACGATCGAGGACGATCCTGCCCCCGCCGCCCCACAGCGCGTACGAGCAGCGGTAGGAGTGCTCGAAGCCGAAGGACAGCTCGGCGGTGACCCCGTCCGCAGTGGTCAGCAGCACATGGCCCGCCACGTCCACGCCGAGTTCCGGGTCCACCCGCAACACCGCGCCCACGGGGTCGAGTTCGCCGCCCAGCAGCAGTCGTGCGGCACGCAGCGGATACACACCGACGTCCAGCAGCGCGCCCCCGCCGAGGTCGGCCCGGTGCCGGACGTTCCCGGCGGGCAGCGGCGGGATGCCGAACGCGGCGCTGAAGGAACGCAGTTCGCCGATCTCGCCGGCCGCGACCAGCCGCCGTACCTCCTCGTGCTGACCGTGGTGGAGGAACATGAAGTTCTCCATCAACCACACCCCGTTGGCGCGGGCGGTCTCCAGCATCAGGGCCGCCTCGGCGCGGCTGGTCGCCAGGGGTTTCTCCACCAGCACGTGCAGACCCGAGCGCAGCGCCCGCACCGCCCACGCGGCGTGCAGTCCGGTGGGCAGCGGGACGTAGACGGCGTCGAGGTCGCCGCGGTCGAGGAGGCGGTCGTAGCCCTCGACCGGTTCACCGCCGAAACGCTCGGTGAACCGGCGTGCCTTCGCAGCGTCCCGGCTGGCGATCGCGACCAGCCGGGTTCTCGGTTCGGCGGTGATGGCGGGCAGCACCCTGCGCCAGGCGATGTCCGCGCAGCCGAGGACACCGACCCGCACCGTGCGCTCCGGGCCGGTTCCGGACGGCCCGCTCACCGCAGTGCCTCCGCGCAGGCCACGAGGGTGCGCGCCTCGATGTCGACGTAGTGGCTGTGGCGCAGCAGCTCCTTGAGCTGACCCAGGGTGACCCAGCAGTACCCGGCGGGCACCCGGGCCGGGAAGCCCTCGTCCAGCTCAGCGATCACATAGCGGTTCTCCGCGGCGAGGAACCGCCCGCCCTCCTCCGACAGGATCCGGTCGTAGCGGATCCGCTCCGGGGCGAGCGCGTCGAGGACATCGAGGTAGGGGGGCCGCTCCTCCGGCGGGCGGCCGCGGTGCTCGTCCGGTACGCAGTGCACCGTCGGCCCGATCTCCAGCCGGTCGAGACAGCCCTCCTGGGCGTGCGCCTGCACCAGGAAGTGCGGGACCCCGCCGATCGCCCGGTACAGCAGGGCCGCCAGTCCCCGGGAGCAGGGCGCCAGCATCGGCTGTGTCCAGTGCGGCACTTCGCGGTGCGGTGCGCTGACGTCGACGGCGACGATGCGGAACCGCCCGCCGTCCTCGGCCGCGATCTCCGTCGGCGTACGGCGCCAGCCGGGGATCGAGGTGAGCGACACGGGATCGGCGGTCAGCTCGCACCGGGTCTTGGCGTCGGTGAACCAGCTGGACAGCTCCGTCATGGAGTGCAGGGCACCCTGCCGGGGCCCCAGGGCTGCCGTCGAGGCCGCCCAGGCGGGGCCCGTCCCGTCCGCCGCGCCGGCCTCGGTGTCGGCGCGGGGCAGACACGACAGCACCGTACGGGCGTCCATGTTGACGAGGTTGTCCCGGTGGAGCAGGGCCCTGATCTCCTCCAGGGTGAGCCACCGGAAGTCGTCGTGGACGGGCACCTCCTCGTCCACCTCGACGATCATGTTGCGGTTCCGTTTGTGCAGGAACCAGGCGCCCTGCTCCGACTGCAGGACGTCGACCAGCACCCGGCCCCGGCGGTCGGTGAAGTACTCCAGGTAGCGGACGGACCCGCCCCGGTGGACCCGGGTGTAGTTGCTGCGGGTCGCCTGCACGGTCGGGGACAGCTGGACGCCGTCGACGTTGCCGGGTTCGGCCTTCGCCTGGAGCAGGAAGTGCCGGACGCCGTCGAACATCCTGGCGAGGATGCCGAGGACGCCGATCTCCGGCTGGTGGATGATCGGTTGCCACCGTTCGGGGACGCCGCCGTCGCCGCCGGGCCGCACCCGCAGGCCGCGCACGCTGAAGAACCGGCCGGTGCGGTGCCGCAGGTCACCCGTCTCCCCGTCGAATTCCCAGCCGTCCAGGTCCGCGAACGGGATCGGTTCGACGCGCTGGTCGTTGACCCGGGCGCGCTCGGCGAACCAGGTGGCGAAGTCCGCCGTGGCGGGCGCCGCGCTCACCATGTGACGGGCAGGCAGGCGGGGCCGCGCAGGACGCCCCCGGTGAACTCGATCGCGTCCCGGGGGATCGCGAGCGCCAGCTTGGGGAAGCGCCGCAGCAGGGACCCCGCCGCCACCTGGAGCTCCATGCGGGCGAGTTCCGCGCCGATGCAGCGGTGGGCGCCGTGGCCGAAGATGAGATGGGGATTGGCGGGGCGGTGGAAGTCCATCCGCGTCGGCTCGTCGAACACGGCCGGATCGAGGTTCGCGGCCTGGGTGTCGATCACCACGGCCTCGCCCTTGCGGATGGTGCCGGCACTCAGCTCGACGTCGTCGACCGCGATCCGTACGAACCCGCCGGTGACCGAGAGCGGCGCGATCCGCAGGACCTCCTCGACCGCCGCCGGCACCAGTTCGGGTGAGGCCCGCAGCTCCGCCAGGTGCTCGGGGCTGCCCAGGACCAGGGCCGCGAAGTTGGCGATCTCATGGGCGGTGTTCTCGAACCCGCCGACCAGCAGCGTCAGCGCGAGGTTGACGAGTTCCTCCTCGCTCAGCCGGTCGTCGTGGTCACGGGCCTGGACCAGCCTGCCCAGCAGATCGTCGGACGGGGCCCGTCGGCGCTCCGCGACCAGCTCACCTATCAGCCCCATCATCTGCCCGACCGTGGACTCCACCTCGCCCTGATCGGTGCCGGTGAACAAGGTGTGCGCCAGAGCGCGGAAGGTGTCGCTCTGCGCGTCGGGCACGCCCAGCATGTCGCAGATGACGGTGAGGGGCAGCGGCCGGGCCAGTGCGGTCACCAGGTCGGCGGGCGGCCCCTGCTCCTCCATCGCGTCCAGCAGCTCGTCCACGGCTTTCTCGACCCGCGGCCGCATGGTCTCGACACCGCGCACCGTGAACGCCTGGGCGACCAGTTTGCGCAGCCGCGTGTGCTCCGGCGGGTCGAGGCTGAGGATCGAGGTGTCGTGCAGCAGGGGAGCCGTCGGCCGGGGGATGTCCGCGCCCACCGTCGCGGCCCTGCTGAACCGTGGGTCCGACAGCACCGTCCTGACGTCCGCGTACCGGGTGATCAGCCGCGCCTCCGTGCCGTACGCCATGCGGATCCGCGCGAGCGGCTCCTTGTCCTGCAGTTCGCGGTAGCACGGCGGATACGCGAAGCCCGTGGGTTTGCTCATCGGAAACGAATGAATGTTCTCGACTACGTCCATTGGCTGGCTCCCGGTCATGGAGATGGAGGGCGCTGTGAATGTGGGGTGACAGGCGGTACGAGCCGCAGGCAGGCGGTCGGCGCCGTGGGAAACGACGACCTCCGGGGCGGTGAGGACGTGGCGTCCTCGCCGCCCCGGAGGTCTGACCCGCTCGCGGGCGTGCGGGTCTCAGGCGCGGTGGTCCGCCGTCAGCTTCTCCAGCACGGGCACCACGTCCGCCGGCGCGGGCAGGGCCAGGACCCGCTCGTCCCGCAGCCGGCGCGCGGACTCGCCGAAGGACGGGTCCTCGAGCAGCCGCTCCAGCGCGGCACGTATCTCGCGCCGCTCCGACACGTGGAGCCCCGCACCGACGCTCCGCAGGTGCCGTCCCAGGTGCACGGCGTACCAGGTGTCGGCGGCCAGCAGCTGCGGAACACCCGCCGCTAGGGCCGTGTTCCAGGTGCCGCCGCCCGCGTGGTGGATCACCGCCGAGCAGCTCGGCAGGAGCGCCAGCAGGGGTACGAAGTCGACGAGCCGCGTGTTGGCGGGGACCGGCTCCTCCTCGCCCGGGGCCTGCCACAGGGTGGCGATGAGCTCGATGTCCAGGTCCTCGAACATGCGCAGGTCGGCGAGGGAGAGCGCGTCGTGTCCCGCCTGGTTGCGCAAGGTGACCCCACCGGTCAGGCACACCCGGGGCCGGGTGGGCGGCTCGTGCAGCCAGGCGGGCACCGTGGCGGCCCCGTTGTACGGCACGTACCGCATCGGGACCCGCCGCACGTCGAGCGGGAACCGTGCCTCGGCCGGGACCGTGTCGAGGGTCCACTGCCCGACAGCCATGTCCTCGGCGTACCCGCCCCCGCCGAAGCGCTCCAGCAGCGGCCCGAGCCACGCCTCCAACGGGTCGGCGCGTTGTTCCTCGGGCGCCTCGTGACGCAGTCGGAGGAATGTCTGCCGCATCTGCTGGAAGTAGTCCGGGCTGAACACGAGCCGTGCGTGCGCCGCGCCGACGGCCCGCGCGGCGACCGGGCCGGCGAAGGTGTAGGGCTCCCAGACGACCAGGTCCGGCCGGAAGTGCCGGGCGAACTCGACCAGCCCGGCGACGAACTCGTCGTTGTTCACCCCCCGCATGTAGAAGTCGACGAACGCCCGGTACAGCGTTCCCTGGCCCTCCCAGGTCTCGGGCGGCTCGACGGCACCGTCCTGGCCGAAGCCACCCGCGAAGTCGGCCTGGCCGGCCTCCTGGAGCCGCTTCAGGAAGGTGTGGTCCTCACCCACCGGTACGGCGGTCAGCCCGGCCCGGGTGATCTCCTCGGTCAGCGCGGGCTGCGACGCCACGTAGACGTCGTGCCCCGCCGACCGCAGGGCCCAGGCGAGCGGGATCAAGCTGTGGAAGTGGGTCTTCTCTGAGTGGGTCGCGAAGAGCACCCGCATCGGGCGGAAACCTTCCGTTCGGTGGGCGGAGAGGCCGCGTCCCGGGCTGCGGGACCGGCACCCGGCAGCAAGGCTGCTCCGCCGCGGCCCGCCCGCCAACCCCTATCGCCCCCCACCTCGCCGCACCCCGCCCGACCTGTCACCCCTATGTGCGGGGCGCCCGGGGGACAGGGGGGTGCTCCCCGCCGCCGCTCGGGGTCACTTGCCCAGGGTGGGGTAGAGCGGGTGCTTGGCGGTGAGGGTCTTGACCCGTGCCTTGAGGGCCTCGGTGTCGTGGGTCGGCTTGAGGGTCTCGGCGATGATGTCGGCGACCTCGGTGAAGTCGGCGGCGGTGAAGCCGCGGGTGGCGAGGGCGGGGGTGCCGATGCGCAGGCCGGAGGTGACCATCGGGGGGCGGGGGTCGTCGGGGACGGCGTTGCGGTTGACGGTGATGCCGACCTCGTGGAGGCGGTCCTCGGCCTGTTGTCCGTCGAGGTCGGAGTCGCGCAGGTCGACCAGGATGAGGTGCACGTCGGTGCCGCCGGACAGGACGTTGACGCCGGCTTGGCGGGCGTCGGGTGCGGTGAGGCGCTCGGCGAGGATCTTCGCGCCTTCGACGGTGCGGCGCTGGCGGTCCTTGAACTCCTCGCCGGCGGCGACCTTGAAGGAGACGGCCTTGGCGGCGATGACGTGTTCCAGGGGTCCGCCCTGGAAGCCGGGGAAGACGGAGGAGTTCAGCTTCTTGGCGAAGGTCTGCTTGGCGAGGATGATGCCGCCGCGGGGGCCGCCGAGGGTCTTGTGGGTGGTGGAGGTGACCACGTCGGCGTGTTCGACGGGGTTGGGGTGCAGGCCGGCGGCGACGAGGCCGGCGAAGTGGGCCATGTCGACCCACAGGTATGCCTCGACCTCGTCGGCGATGCGGCGGAAGGCGGCGAAGTCCAGCTGGCGGGGGTAGGCCGACCAGCCGGCGATGATCACCTTGGGGCGGTGTTCCTTGGCGAGGCGCTCCACCTCGTCCATGTCGACGAGTCCGGTGGTGGTGTCGACGTGGTAGGGGACGACGGTGAACTGCTTGCCGGAGAAGTTCAGGCGCATGCCGTGGGTGAGGTGGCCGCCGTGGGCGAGGTCCAGGCCGAGGATGGTGTCGCCGGGCTGGGCGAGGGCGAAGAGGGCGGCCTGGTTGGCGGAGGCGCCGGAGTGGGGCTGGACGTTGGCGTACTCGGCGCCGAAGAGGGCCTTGACGCGGTCGATGGCGATCTGTTCGGTGACGTCGACGTGTTCGCAGCCGCCGTAGTAGCGGCGGCCGGGGTAGCCCTCGGCGTACTTGTTGGTGAGGACGGAGCCCTGGGCCTCGATGACGGCGAGCGGAGCGAAGTTCTCCGAGGCGATCATCTCCAGGGTGGACTGCTGGCGGTGCAGCTCGGCGTCGACCGCGGCCGCGACCTCCGGGTCCAGCTCGTGCAGAGACGTGTGCAGAACGGTCATCGACGTCCTCCCCGATGAAGCTGATGCGTATGAAGCAACCGATTGAGCGATACGCAACATGGTCAGGGCGGGGCGGGGCCCGGTCAAGGGTGCGTCACGAACACGCGCGCACGCCGAAGGCCGCCCCGACGCCGTCACGCCCGTCCGTGTGCCTCCTGCGAGCGGCGTGAGAAGGAGTCGATGACCACGGCGGCGAACAGCACCCCGCCCGTGATCATGAACTGGACGGCGACCGGTGTGTCCGTGATGGCCATGCCGGAGGCGATCGACTGGATGACCAGCATGCCGAGCACCGCCGACCAGGTCGTGCCCCGGCCCCCGAACAGGCTGGTACCGCCGATGACCGCCGCCGCGATCGCGTTGAGCAGCAGCACGCCCGAACCGGAACTCTGGCTCACCGACGTGATGCGGGAGGCGAGGAACAGGCCCCCGATCCCGGCCATCGTGCCCGACACCGCCAGCACCGCCGTCTGGACACCGGCCACATTGAGGCTGGCGCGCCGCGCGGCCTCGACGCCGCCGCCGAGCGCGTACACCTGTCGTCCGTAATGGGTGCGGCGGAGCACGATGTCGAGGCCGGCCACCACCACCAGGAACACCAGCAGGGCGAGCGGCAGCCCCTGGAAGCGGTTGAGGACATAGGCGATGGCGAACGCCGGCACCGCCACGACACCCGTGCGCACGGCGATGCCCGTGAACGAGCGGTGCGGCATGCCGACCGCCATACGGCGCCGTCGGTCCTGGTGGGCGGCGGCGAACACCATGACGGCGCTGATCGCCGCCACACCGTAGGCGACGGCGTCATGGCTGAGGTAGTAGCTGGTCAGCTGGGCGACGATGCCGTCCTCGCTGAGGTTGACGGTGCCGCTGGTGCCCAGGATGTAGAGCATCAGACCGTTCCAGGTGAGCAGGCCCGCCAGCGTGACGACGAACGCGGGCACCCGGGTTCTGGCGAAGGAGAAACCCTGGACGCTGCCGGCGGCGGTGCCGGCGAGCACCGCGATGACCAGTGCCAGCCATTCGGGCACACCGTTGTTCACGTTCAGCACGGCGAAGACGGCCGCGGCGAGTCCGCTGATCGCGCCGACCGACAGATCCAGCTCGCCGATCAGCAGCACGAAGACGATGCCCACGGCGATCAGCCCCGTGCCCACGATGTCCACGCTCAGGTTGGACAGGTTCCGGGGGGAGAGGAAGTTCTGGTTGAGGACCTGGAAGGTGATCCAGACGGCGGCCAGGACGAGGAGGACGGGCAGCGAGTTCAGCTCGCCCGAGCTCAGCTTGCGCCGCAGGACGGCGAGGCCGCGCTCCGCCGCCCCGGCGACGGCGCGGCCGCGTCTCGGCTCACGGGCCTCGGTGTCGGATCCGGTGGGCTCCGGCCGCGCTTCCTCCCGCATCTCGCGCATCCCCCTCACCACCCCGCCTCGGGAGCGGCCACCCGGCGGGGCACGTTCTCCGTGGCCCCGGTGATGCAGGCGATGATCTGTTCCTGCGACGCGGTGTTCACATCGAAGAAGCCGTTGTTGCGGCCGAGGCGCAGCACGGCCGCCCGGTCCGCGAGCGCCTTGACGTCGCCCATGTTGTGGCTGATCAGCAGGACCCCGAGACCCCGGTCGCGGAGCTGGTCGACGAGGTCGAGGACCTCGTTGGTCTGCTCCAGGCCCAGGGCCGCGGTCGGCTCGTCCAGGATGAGCACACGGGGCTCGCCCAGCAGGGAGCGGGCGATGGCGACCGTCTGCCGCTGACCGCTGGACAGTGCGACGACGGGGGCGCGCAGATCGGGGATGCCCCGGGTCAGCCGGTCCAGCAGATGCCGGGTGCGGCGCTCCATCTCCACCTCGTCGAGCAGCCCGAACCTGCGGATCTCCCGCCCGAGGAACAGATTGCCGACGACGTCGAGGTTCCCGCACAGCGCGAGGTCCTGGTAGACGGTCGCGATCCCGAGATCGCGGGCGTCGTGCGGGCGCCTGATGTGGACCCTGCCGCCCTCCCACTCGATGACCCCCCGGTCCGCGGGGGCCACACCGGAGATCACCTTGACCAGGGTGGACTTGCCGGCCCCGTTGTCGCCCAGCAGGGCCACGACCTGTCCGGCGTGGATGTCCAGCTCGACGTCCTTGAGGACGTCGACGACGCCGAAGCGCTTGCACACACCGCGCAGCGCCAGCAACGGGGGACTCGGCACGGGCAACCATCTCCTCACCGGGGCGCGGGGCCCGGTCATGACCGGCTGTCAGGTCAGGCCGACCTGTTCGCAGGCGGCCTGTACGGCGGGGGTGCAGATCTGCCCGACCGTGTAGGCGCCGTCCTTCACCAAGGTGTCCTCGATCGTGTCGGCGGTCACGGGTATGGGGGTGAGCATGACGGCGGGCACGGTCCTGCCGTCGCTGGTGACGGTGTCCTTGGCCACCTCGTCGAGGCCGTCCCCGCGGGCCGCCGCCACCGCCATGGCGGCACCGGCGGAGGCCTCCGGGCCGAAGGGCTTGTAGACCGTCATGTACTGGTCTCCGGTGACGATCCGCTGGACGGCCCGCAGTTCGGCGTCCTGCCCGGTGACCGGCGGCAGCGGCTCGACCTTGTTCGCCTTGAGGGCGGTGATGCTCCCGGCGGCGAGACCGTCGTTGGCGGCGTAGACCCCGTCGATGGACTCGGCGCCGAGGCTGGCGAGGGCGCTGGACATGTTCATGTGCGCGGTCTCCGTCCGCCACTGGGCGGTGTCGTACTCCTTGCCGATCTTCACCTTGCCCTGGAGCACGGACAGCGCGCCCTTCTTGAACGCGACCGCGTTGGGGTCGCTGAGATCGCCGTTCATCATGACGATCTGGTTGTCGCCCGCGCTCTGGCCCATGGCCGTCAGGAGGGCCTGGCCCTGGAGCCGGCCCACCTCCTCGCCGTCGAAGGAGACGTAGCCCGAGATGGGGCCCTCGGCGAGCCGGTCGTAGGCGATGACGGGGATGCCCGCGTCCGCCGCCTTCCCGACCGAGCCCGCGAGCGCCTGGGAGTCCACGGCCACGAGCACGATGGCGTCCACCCCTCGGGTGATCATGGAGTCCATCTGCTCCTGCTGGGCGGCCACCTCACCCTTGGCGTTGCCGTGCTCGACCTCGCAGTCGGCGCAACGCTCCTTGATCTCCCGCTCCAGCAGCAGCCTGTCCTGCTTCTCCCACCGCGCCGTGGTGGAGTCCGGCAGCAGCAGGCCGATCGTCGTGGCGTCGCTCCCGCCCGACGCGTCGTCGGAGGCGTCGTCGGCACCGCAGGCGCTGAGGACGACGGCCGTCGAGACCGCGGTCACCGCGGTGGCCGCGTCCCGGATGCGGGCCTTCATGTGACAGACCTCCTCGCCCTGCGCCGCGTCGCCCCTCACCGCGCGCGGGGAAGACCGTGTGCGCCGCGGGGTCGGGGATACGTGTCCGGTCGCGGAACGGCGCCACCGGCTTCGGGACGTACCGCGTGGAAGCGGCGGGGCGACCACGTCGTCAGTTTGTCACCGGCCGCGATGTTCTGCGAATGCTGACCCGCCGACCCCTCCGCCCGTTCTGTCTGGTTGGTTCGTATATGCGATTCTGGTAGGTGAGTGCCTGATCTTGTCAGGGCTCGCGGCATGGACGGGAGGAAGGTTGCGGACATGCCCCATGACGGCCCTGTCCAGGCCGGAGTCTCGGAGCGGCGGGTGTCCGGGTACGGTGCCGCCGACACCCGCTACTCCTCCCTGCTGCCGGAAGCCGCCGCGAGCGAACGGGCGCTGACGTTCGCCGGGGCGGCGCTCGCCGCCGTCTACACGGCCGGCCCCACGGACACGGAGCTCCGGCTGGTGGAGACGACGGGACGCGCCACCGCCGCGTACGCGCCGCCCGACCGGCTGCCCCTGTCGGGCGGCTCGGCCGTCGCGCACGCCGTTCGCACCGGCCGACCGCTCTGGCTCGACGCCCCGGGCCTCGCCGGCTACCCGGAGGGCCGGCCGGTGCCGTCGGACACGCCCGCCTCCCTGGGCGCGCTGCCCCTGAGGACCGAGGGCGGTCGCCGGGGCTGCCTCGTCGTCGTGGGGCCGTCCGCCGCCGGCTTCGACCCCGAGCAGCGCGGATTCCTCGGTCGGTTCGCCGACGCCGTGGCCAACGTCCTACGGGCCGGGGACGGCGACGCCGCACCGACGTCGCCGCTGGCCACCGCCCTGCGCGGGATGCATGTCGGCTCGTTCACCCTGGTGCCGGACAGCGGTCTCATCGAGGCGGACGAGACCCTGCTCGACCTGGTCGGGATCACCCCGGACGAGTTCGACGGCAAGGTGGACACCCTGCTGGCCCACGCCGTCCCGGAGGACATGCACGCCCTGATGTCCGTGGTGGAGCCCACGACCCAGGCCGTCGAGCGCCGGGAACTGGAGTTCCGGGTCCGCTGCCCCACGGGCGGGATGCGCTGGTTGAGCCTCGGCTGCCGGGTCCTCGCCGGAGCCGACGGCCGGCCCGAACGGGTGCAGGGCATCGTGACGGCGACCTCCGAACTCAGCCGCAGCGCCGACGACGTCTCCAGGATCCAGTGGCTGACGGCGGCACTCGACGACGCCACGACCGTCCGCGACGTCGGCCGGGTCGTGGTCAGCGCGCTGCGCGAGCCCCTGGGCGCCGACCGGGTGGCGCTCGCCGAACTCCAGGGCGACCGACTCGTCGTGACCGTGCTGGACCCGCCCCAGACCACCTACTGGCCCGAGAGATGGCGGGCCGAATGGCGTACCGAGTGGCCCGAGGCGCCGATCAGCGTCCTCCCCACCCTCAAGACGGCCCTGCGGGACGGCCGTATGGACCTGTGGCCGGCCGGCACCGAGTTCGAACCGGGCCTCCTCGGCATCGGCGACGGCGGACTGGCCGTCCTGCCGCTGCCCGCCAAGGGCCGCGCCGTCGGCGTGTGCCTGATCGGCTGGGACCGTCCGCACGAGTTCGTCCCCGACGAGCGGGCCCTGCTCACCGCCACCGCCGCACTCGTCGGCGACGCGCTCAAGCGCGCGCAGGCGCACGACGCCGAGCAGGAACTCGCGACGATGCTCCAGCGCAGCCTGCTGCCCCGGCGCCTGCCCGACCTGCCCGGCGGCACCGCCGTCGCCCGCTACGTCCCCGCCCGACAGGGCCTCCAGGTCGGCGGTGACTGGTACGACGTCATCGCCCTCTCCGAGGACCGGGTGGCGCTCGTCATCGGCGACGTCCAGGGACACAGCGCGGGCGCCGCGACGATCATGGGCCAGATGCGTACCGCGGTCCGCGCCTACGCGGTCGAGGGCCACCCGCCCGACGTGGTCATCTCCCACGCCAACCGGCTCCTAGTCGGCATGGAGACCGACCTGTTCGCCACCTGCTGCTACGCCGAACTGGACATGGAGGAGGACAACATCCTCTTCGTCCGCGCCGGACACCTCTCGCCGCTGATGCGCCACCCGGACGGCCGCACCGAGGAGGTCCTGGTCGAGGGCGGGCCCCCGCTCGGCATCCTCGCGGACGCCGAGTTCCCCATGACAGCCGTCCCCATCGTCCCCGGCGCGATGCTCGCGCTGGTCACCGACGGCCTCGTCGAGGCCGCCGACCTGCCCCTGGACGAGGGCATGCGCCGGATGCGCGCCTCGCTCACCGTCGCCGACCCGGCGGACCCCGGACGGGTGGCCGACGCCCTCCTCGGCGACTTCGGCCCCCGCGAGGACGACGTGGCGCTGCTGCTGCTGCGCTACGACGGGATGCGCACCCGGCCGGTCAAGGCGGGCTGGGCGGTGTGGCGGCTGCCCGACGCGGTCATGCACGCCCGCCGCTTCACCGCGCGCACCCTGCGCCGGTGGCACGCGCAGGAGGTGGCCGACGCGGTGCTGCTGGTCGTCTCCGAACTCGTCACCAACGCCCTGGTCCACACCCAGGGCCCCGTACGCATCGACCTCACCCTGCGCGGCGACCGGGTACGGGTCTGCGTCAGTGACTCCTCGCCCCGCGCCCCGGCCAAACCGGTGATCGTGGACTGGGAGTCGACCGGCGGGCGGGGCCTGATGCTCGTCGAGGCGATGTCCGACACCTTCGGCACGGTGCCGGTGGCGGGCGGCAAACAGGTGTGGAGCGAGATCGTCGTACCGCGAAGCGACACGGCCTCCGCGCACCCGGGGACCCGAACGGAACCGAGGGACCTGTCATGAGAACACGTACGGGACAGGTCGGGGCGGCCGTCGTCACCGCGCTCATGGCGATGTCCATGGCCGCCTGCGGAGACGACGGCGCCTCGGACACGGACGGCGGCTTCACCGTCGGTCTGCTCCTGCCGAGCGGAGCCATCCCCCGCTGGGAGCACTCCGACAAGCCGCTGATCGAGAAACGGATCAAGGAACTGTGCCCCCGCTGCACCCTGCGCTACGCCAACGCCCAGAACGACGCGACCCGCCAGCGCGACCAGGTCACCTCCATGATCACCAAGGGGGCGAAGGTCCTGATCCTCGACGCCGCCGACACCCGGGCGATCCGTTCCTCGATCCAGGAGGCCGACCGCGCCGGCGTCCCGGTCGTCGCCTACGACCGGCTCGCCGAGGGCCCGATAGCGGGTTATGTCTCCTTCAACGGCGCACAGGTCGGCAGGCTCCAGGGCGCGGCCCTGCTGAAGGCGATGGGCCGCGACGCGCGGGGCGGGACCGTCGTCATGATGAACGGCGACCCGGCCAGCCCCAACGCCGCCTGGTACCGGGACGGAGCCCTGTCCGTCCTCAAGGGCAGGGTGAAGATCGGCAGGGAGTACGAGACCCAGGGGTGGAGCACGGACAACGCCCACGCCAACATGGCCGCCGCGATCGCCGCCCTCGGCCCCCGGCGCATCGACGGAGTCCTCGCGGCCAACGACGCGATCGCCGCCGGCGCCGTCTCCGCCCTCAAGAAGGCGGGCGTCAGCGAGCTCCCGCCGGTCACCGGCCAGGACGCCGACCTCGACGCCGTACGGCGCATCGTCGCGGGCGAGCAGACCATGACGGTGTACAAGCCCTTCCAGGCGGAGGCGTCCGCGGCGGCCCGCATGGCCGTCGCCCTGGGCCGCGGCGAGGACCTCGACGACATCGCCACCACCACGACCGACAGCCCCACCACCGAGGACATCCCCACGGTGCTCCTCGCACCGACCCCCGTGACGATCGGCACCATCAAACCTGTCCTCGTCGACCACGGCGTCTACACCGTCGACCAGATCTGCACCCCGGCACTCCGCGCCGCCTGCGACCGGGAGGGACTCACCTCCTAGCCAGGTCTCGCCAAGGCCTCCCCGCCTGCGGGGGCCGGGTCAAACTCGCCTTCTGTGCAGAGGGTGTGAGGACCCTTCAGTAACTTTCCTTCCCCTCTTTTCCCACCGGCCCCACGGGTACCACGATGTCCCCACGGGAGCGGCGATGACCTGCGCGGCGAAACGGCCACGGCCCCCGGTCACGGCGACCCCCGACCCCACGTGCGAGCGGCATGTGGTGAGCGCGCCTTCCCGTGGGGACGGGGACTGCGCGAGCGAGGGGCCCGGTGCACCACGCACCGGGCCCCCCGTCGTCGGGCTCGTGTGCGAGCACCGGGGCACGGTACGCGTTTATGATCTCCGCAGCCGACGGGGGAGGGTGCAGTGGGGCAGACACAGGTGGCGGACGCGGCGGGGACCGCGCCGCCCGGCAAGGGCAGAGCGGCCACGGTGACCGCGTACGGCGTCGCGTGCGCGGCGCACCTCATCGTGGCGGGGCTGGTGATCGGCGGCCTGACCCTGATCGTGTTCGGCTGGGCGACGATCGTGCAGCCGGTGATCGGGCTGGTGCTGCTCGGTGTCGCCGCCCAGCTGCGGCCCCGCCTCGGCACCCTCGCGTCCGACTGGCCCACCCTGCGCCGCGGCCAGGCCCCGGCGCTGTTCACGCTGCTCGACGCCGTCGCGGACGAGGTCGGCGAACGCCGCGTCGACGCCGTGCGGATCACCTCGGACTTCGCCGTTCGGGCGTCCGCGTACGGCGTCCGACGCCACCGGGTGCTGGACATCGGGCTCCCGCTCTGGGTGACCTCCCGCCCCGAGCAGCGGGTCGCCGCGCTCGCCCAGGAGTTGGCGTACTTCGGCGGTGACGTCCGGCGGGGCACGCTGGTCGGTACGGCGCTCACCTCCCTGAACGGCGGGATGGAACTCGCGGCGGCCCGCGCCGAGGCGCCGACGGGCATCTGGACGGCGGCCCCCGGCGCCCATCACGCGGACGAGATGTCCGAGGCCACACGCGACTTCAAGAAGCGTGGCCGGATCGTGAACTACGTGCTGTGGATTCCGCAGCTGGTGATGAAGGGCCTGAGTCGGGCGCTGCTCCGGCTCACGGTCCCGGCGGCGGGGTACGCGGAGTTCCGGGCGGACGCCGAGGCGGCCCGGGTCGCCTCCGCCCCCGCGGTGGCCGCCCTGCTGCGGGACCGGCGGTCGGCCGACAGCGTGTGCACCGAGACGCATCGACTGGCCGTCGCCACCCGTACCTTCGGCCGCGGCGAGGCCCTGCGGAACGCGGAGCGGGACTTCTGGACGAAGGTCGCCGACCACGCGGCCACCCTGCCCGGCCGCGCGCCGGACGGCCCGACCGACGCCGGCGCCGGTACCGCGGACGACGATCCGCGTATCGCCCGACTGCCGCGGGACGCGGGGCGGCCGGCGGCGGTCACCCTCGGCGGGTCGGCGGCCGACGCCGTCGAAAGCGAACTGGACGAAGCGCGGCGGCTGGTGGCACGTAAGGTCATCCAGGACTGCGTGCTGGTCTGAACCCACCGCCGGACCCCGCCCGAAACAGGGTGGACACCGTCCGATGCGGTGACCGATGATCTCCGGCATGATCCGGGCAGCCACTGTGAACGACGTCGCGGACATCCGCGCGATGATCCGCGAACTCGCCGCGTACGAGAGGGCGGTGGAACAGGCCCGCGCGACCGAGGAGCAGCTCCAAGAGGCCCTGTTCGGTGAACACCCCGCCGCGTACGCCCTGATCGCCGAGGACGAGGACACCGGCGAGACCGTGGGCTACGCCCTGTGGTTCCCCCGCTTCTCGACCTGGACCGGCACGCGGGGCATGCACCTGGAGGACCTCTACGTCCGGCCGGCGGCACGGGGCGGCGGCTACGGCAAGGCCCTGCTCGCGTCGCTCGCCGCGATCTGCCGACGGGACGGCTTCGAGCGCTTCGAGTGGTGGGTCCTCGACTGGAACGAACCGGCGATCGGCTTCTACAAGTCGCTCGGCGCGGAACTCCTGGAGGAGTGGACGGTGTGCCGACTGAGCGGCACCCCCCTCGACGACCTCGCGGCACAGGCTCCCGGCACCGCTCAGCCGTAGCGAGCGAACAGGGCCTCCAGATAGGTTTCCAGACGCGTGGTGAGGACCGCGGGCGTCAGATCGCGGCGGCCCACCTCCCGCCATGGCACGGCGGCCTTCTCCGCGTCCGGCGCGAAGGCCAAAGGCCGGCATGGGTGCGGCGATCGGGCCGGGTGTAGCTCAGCCGGTGCCGTTCACGGGCCGGTCGCCGTCATCCGCCCGCTGGGACGGCTCGTCGCCGTCACGCTGCATGGGGCCCCATTCGCCTTCCTGGCGGTCGACGGTCTCCGCGGCCTCCTTGATGAGCGCCTCGTCGATCCAGCCGACGGGGTCGATGTCACCGAGGAGAGGCTCGTTGTCGGGCCCCCGGCCCCTCACCCGGCCGCGCAGGATCCAGGGGCGGACCCCCGGTCCCTTCTCGCGCGGAAGGTGCGAGTAGTCGTACAGGCGGCGCGCCACCCACAGTTCGACCGGCCGGTCCTCCCACCAGGGTTCCAGGTCGAGGGGGTTGGCGGACAGCCCCGGCAGCCGTACGCCGGTGAGGCCGTCCCTGCTCGTGACGAGGTCGCGGTCCGCGTCGGGGCCGCGTGACCAGCGGACGTGGAGGCCGGACGTGTGCCGGACCAGGTCCGCGAGCTCCTCCAGGGTCCGCAGGGCGGGAAGTTCGTCGCGGGTGCTCATCGGGTCGTCGGGTTCGTCATCTCAGGGGCGGTCGTCGCCCACGCCACTGCTGTCGCTGTCGCCGTTTTCGGCGTCCCGGGGCTCGGTCTCGTCGTCGCGTGCGCCTTCGGCCTGGGACGGCGTGGTGCGGGGCACCTGCTCGCCTGGGGCCGGTTCGTGGCCGGTGGCGATGTCGGTGTCCGGTTCTCCCTCTGCCTGGGACGGGGTCGGTTCGCTCATCACTGTGCTCCCTGGCCGTGCGGTCCTGCGGTGCGGAAGGTGGACGCGGTCTGTTCGCGATGGAGTTCCTCCAGAGCGTTCAGCTGCCGGTGGCCGCGGCGCAGGAGATCGTCGAGCACGTCGGGGTCGAGGCGGTCGTCGCTCTCGGCGAGTTGCCGCAGGGCCTCCCAGCACGCGATCTTGCCGCTGACCCCGACCCGCAGCATCTCCAGTTCGATCACCGTGCTGAGCGGGGAGCGGCGCACCAGCCTGCCGTTCGCCTTCAGCCGCCCCAGCTTCTCGGCGGCCCAGCCCGCGTAGACCTTGTACCTGCGCGCGGGGATGTGCAGCCGGTGCAGCAGGTCGGTCAGGCTGCGCCGGTCCTTGGCGATCTCACCGGCGATCGCCTCCAGGGTCGGGCCGAGGTCGGTGCCCCGACAGGAGCGGGCCAGATAGCGGGCGCGGTCGGTGCCGGCGGTGGCGCCGGCCAGGTGGTCGTTGAGGTAGACGGAGAGCAGCTGCGTGTCCGTCCGTCGGGTGGAGGTGGGGGTGGGGCGGGTCCGTGTCGCATGACTCATCGAGTTGCTCCTTCGCGGTCTCGACGGGCGCGCGCCCTGGTTGGCGCGGTCGCGTGCCGGGCACCTCGCGGGCCGCCGGGAAGCGACGGTCCCACCGGGTACCCCTCGCGGTCATCATGAGAGCTTTTATCTGTTTTGTTCCGGTTGTGGGTGGTCTATGCGGCGGGTACCCGATCACACCCGCAGAAACGCGCCGCCGCCCCGCGCCAAGTGGGCGATCGTCCGCTCCAGGCCCTCCTCCCACGACACCCTCGGGTTCCAGCCGAACAGCTCACGCAACCACGTGGTGTCGGGCACCCGGCGCTCGGCCTCACCGGAGGGACGGTCGACGAAGCGGAGCGGAGAGTCGGAGCCCGTCAGGGCGAGCACCCGGCGGGCGAGTGCGACGACACTCGTCTCCTCGCCGCCGCCGACGTTGACCGGGCGCACCGAACGGCCCGCCGCCACCAGCAGCACCCCCTCCACCACGTCGTCCACGAAGCACAGCGACCGTGTCTGGCGCCCGTCTCCCGCGACCGTCAGCGGCTCCCCGGCCAGGGCCTGCCGGATGAACGTGGACACCACCCGGCCGTCGTCCGCCCGCATCCGGGGCCCGTAGGCGCTGAACACCCGTACGATCCCCGCGTCCGCGCCCTCGGCGCCCGCGTACGCGGTGACCAGCGCCTCGGAGAACCGGTGGGCCTCCTCGTAGGCACAGCGGGGGCCGACCGGGTCGACCTCGCCGACGTCGTCCTCCCGCTGGGGACGACCGCGGGCGCGGCCGTAGACGGCCGAGGACGACCCGAGGAGGAACCGCGCGCCGTCCCGGCAGGCCACCGCCAGCGCGTTGCGGGTGCCGGCGCTGCCCGCCTCCAGCGTCTCCAGGGGGAGGCGGCGGCGGTCGGCGGGTGCGGCGGGACCGGCGAAGTGCAGGACGACGTCGTACGGGCCGTCGAGCAGGTCGGTGGGGCCGGGCGCTGTCGGGTCGGCGATGTCATGGGTGACGAGGCGGAAGCCCGGCACTTGTCTCAGGTGGGCGATGTTGTCCGGCGAGCCCGTCGAGAGGTTGTCGACGCAGTCCACGGCGACACCCCGCTCCAGCAGCCGTTCGCACAGATGCGAGCCGAGGAAGCCGGCGCCTCCGGTGACCAGGGCCCGCTCCCAGGCTCGGGGTGCCGACGGGACGAACCTCACGGGTGTCATGCGCACCGCCTTTCAGGGGCCCTTCAAGGCCCGTCCGGACGGGGTTTTCGGCGGTCGGCAGAGCCGGGGGCGCGCCGCTCCCGGCCGGGGTGGGCGCTCGATGGGGAAGTGCTGTGAGCAAGCCCACCTGGTGGGGCAAGGGCGGGTGAAGGAGGGGCACTTGGGCCGGCGGTCGAGTGGGCTCTTTGCCGTCACCAGGTGGCTCGCGCTGCCCGTCTGCCACGATGGGCGATGCCGTGCCCGGGACGGGCCCACGCCGCAGCCGGTGGGGGACACCGACCCGCCGGGGCGGCCTCCGGAGTGATCCGGTGGAGCGGCCGTGCAGCGCAGCCGGCGTTCCGAGACCTCGCAGCCGAACCCCTCGTCCCGCCCTGCCCGCGTCCACGGACCCGTCTCCGAGTAGCCCACTGTGCCTTCTTCCCCCGCCGGCCTCGCGCCCGCCCCCGCCTCGCGCTCCCCCTGGCGTTCCCTGAAGTACCCCAGCATGCGCTGGTGGTCCCTCGCGAACTTCATGTCCAACGCCGGGACGTGGATGCAGCTCACCGTCCAGAACCTCCTGGTGCTCCAGATCACCGGCTCCGCCGCCGCGACCGGTCTGTCCATCTCCGTGCAGGCCGCGCCCGCGCTGCTGGTCAGCCTCCTGGGAGGCGCCGCCGTGGACCGCTGGCCCCGGAAGACGACCGCCGCGGTCAGCCAGGCGCTGCTCGGCGCGGTGGCCTTCACGACCGCCGTCCTCGTCGCCACGGACCGGCTCGACGTGACCGTGCTGATGGTGCTGGCCGCCGTCACCGGTCTCGTCGCCACGGTCGACGGGCCCGCCTGCGCGCTCCTCGGCAACGACCTCGTCCGCAAGGAGGACGTGCCCTCCGCCATCGGCGTCGGCTCGCTGGTGCACAGCGCCGGACGGCTCGCCGGAACGGCGCTGGCCGGGGTGACCGTCGGGTTCCTCGGGACGGCTGCCGCGTACACCGCCAACGGAGTGTCGTTCCTCTTCGTCGCGTCGGTGATCCCGTTCCTCCGTCCGGTGCACGAGGCGCTCCAGCCGTCCGGGACCGCCACCGTCGCCGCCGTCACCACCGATGAGCCCGTGATCCCCGCGCAACGGGGGACACGCGCGAGGACGAAGACGCGGCAGCCGGCCACGGCGGATGACCATGGCCGTTCCACCGACATGACCGTGCGCCAGGGGCTCGTCTACTTCTTCCGTCGGCCCCGGCTGGTCGCGCTCGCCGGTATCACCGGGATCAGCTCGATGTTCGGGCGGAACTACGGGCTGACGCTGGCCGTACTCGTCACCGGGCCCCTCGCGGGCGGCGCCGGGGCGTTCGGCACGGTCTCCACGGTGCTCGCGGTGGGCGGCATCCTCGGCGCGGTGCTCGGCGCCAGGCTGCGCAGCCCGTCCGTCCGTCTCGTCGGGGTACTGGCGGCCGGGGGCGCGCTGCTCCAGGCGGTGGCCGGGTTCTCCCCGTCGCTCGCGGTGCTCCTGGTGTTCGTCCTGCCGATGGCCGTGCTGGAGTCCGTCTCCGACACTGCGGGCACCACCGTCCTCCAGACCGATCCGCCCGCCCATCTGCGGGGCCGGGTCCTCGGTGTGTGGGGCAGCATCAGCACCGGCTGGGGTCTCGCCGGTCCGCCCCTGCTCGGCCTCCTCATGGAACTCGCCGGCGCCCGCGGTGCCCTCGTCACCGGCGGCCTCCTCATCGCGGCCACCATCACGGCGGGCTTCGCGCTCCGCCACCGCCGGGCCACGACCGCGCTGGTCCCGGACGCCGAGGAACACGCGGTGCCCGGCTTCACCGCCGAGCCCCTCTCCGCCGACGACCGGACGGCAGCCCCACGACCGGGGCTGAGCACGGCGGCCTGAGGCGCCGGCGCCCGGACGGTGCCCTTCGCCCGACGCCGACGGTTGCGTGCCGCCACCGACCGCCGGCCCGCCCCCTCCTGTGGCCCGGCGGGTCACCGGTGATCTCCGGGACCGGACCGCGACGGGAGCGGAGCCGTCAGAGGGAGGGGAGCCGTTGGGGGGAGGGGAGCCGTCGGGGGGAGAGGCTCCGGCCTTTTTCCCAGGCCCGGAAGCGATGGACATCCTGGCCCGTCGCCCCCTCACCGCAGTACCTCCCGGGTCATGTCGCGTCCGCCCTGCCCGACTGCTCGGCTGCCCGGCTCGGTCACGCGGTGGCCCGGTCCGGCTCGCCGGTCGCCCTTCTCGTCCGCCCGGCCCTCTGACACGCCGGCCCCGTCGCGTGGCTTCCTCGCCCCGCCCTTCCGCTCCTTCGCCTCGCAGCCCCGTTCCCTTGCCCGGCCGTCCGGCTCGGCGGCCCCCCGCTCCGCGTTCAGGACATCCAGCGTGGCCGTGACGACCTCCTCGGTCGTGATGCGGAGCAGGCGTTCGTCGGGGAGGTCGCCGTGGGCGTCGCCGGGGCGGGGGGACGGGGTGCCGCGGGGGTGCCACAGGGCGCGGTGTCGTGGGGTGGTGGGCGGTCCCCACAGGCGGGGGGCCACCGGGCCGAACAGCACGACCGACGGGGTGCCGAGGGCGGTGGCCAGATGGGCCGGTCCCGTGTCACCGACGATCACACAGCGGGAGCCCGCGACGAGCGCGGCGAGCCGGTCGAACGGCAGGTCGCCGTCCGCGTCGACCAGCACGGCGGACGGCGGCAGTCCCGCCGCCGCTGCCACGTACCGGGCTCGCGCCCCTTCCGCGGTCCCCGCCCCCGCGGTCACCACCACCTCGTGCCCCCGGCGCCGCAGCTCCCCGGCCACGGCCGCGAACCGTTCCCCCGGCCAACGGCGGGCCCCGGCGTCCGCGCCGGGGTGCACCACGATCGCGCCGGGCGCGGGCGAGGCGGCCGTCGGCGGCAGGATGCCCAGGTCGTCCGGGTCCGCCTCGACGCCGTACCAGTCCAGCAGCCGGCACCAGCGCTGCCGCTCGTGCTCGTCCTCCCGCCACACCGGCCCGGGCATGTTGGGCGTCCCCGGGTGCGCGTACGCGAGGAGGCGGCGGGGGCCGAGCCGCTGGAGCAACAGATGGCTGGGCGGGCCGTTGCCGTGCAGGTCGACCGCGAGGTCGGGCGGCGGCCCGCTCCACGAGAGATCCTTCGGGACCTCCCGCCCGGTCGCGCACGTCGGCAGCAGCCGGTCCACCAAACCGGTCGCCGCGGCCACCGGGCCCAGCCGCTCGGGGGCGGCCAGCACGATCTCGTGGCCGGGCAGCCGCCGTCGCAGCGCCTTCAGCGCGGGTACGGCGGTGAGAAGGTCCCCGAGCCCGAGCGCCCGCAGCACCAGCACGACGGGACGGCCAGGGCCCACCACCGAGAGGAGCGGCTTCCGCACGGCCCCGACCTCGATCCCGACCTCGTTCGCCAGCCCGGTCCCGGCCGTGTTCCCGGCCTCGTTCGCCAGCCCGGTCCCGGCCGTGTTCCCGGCCTCGTTCCCAGGCCCGGTCCCGGCCGTGTTCCCGGCCTCGTTCCCAGGCCCGGTCCCGGCCGTGTTCCCGGCCTCGTTCCCAGGCCCGGTCCCGGCCGTGTTCCCGGCCTCGTTCCCAGGCCCGGTCCCGGCCGTGTCCCCGGCCTCGTTCCCCAGCCCGGTCCCGGCCGTGTCCCCGATCTCGGCCTCAAGCCCGCCCCGGTCCCCGTTCCCGGCCTCGGCCCTGATCGCGGCCCCCTCCCTGCCCCCGCCCCGGCTCCCGATCTCGGCTCTGGCCGTGTCCCCGACCCGGTCCCCGCCCCCGACCCCATGCCCCACCCTGCCTCCCGGCCCCCACTCGTCCCGTTCCGCGCGGTCCACCGTTCAGCCTCCGGACGGCGCGACGGGGCCGGCCGGGTCGACGCGTGCGGCGGCGCGGGCCGCCCGGTGGGCCAGGAGGGTCGTGGAGCGGCCGTCGAGGTAGGGGAGGACGACCGCTTGGCCGCCCCAGCCGCGCAGGACATGCGCCTCGGGGAGGTCCTGGACGGCGTAGTCTCCGCCCTTGACCCACACATCGGGTCGCAGCCGCCGCAGCACGGCCTCGGGGGTGTCCTCCTCGAAGACCACGACCGCGTCGACACTGCCGAGGGCCGTGAGGACGCGGGCCCGGTCCGCCTGTGGGGTGAGGGGGCGCCCCGGGCCCTTGCGGCGGGCGAGGGACGTGTCGGAGTTGAGGCACACGATCAGACAGTCGCCGATGCGCCGGGCGCTCTCCAGCAGCCCCACATGACCGGCGTGCAGCAGGTCGAAGCAGCCGCCGGTGGCCACCACCGTGCCCCCGCGCGCCCGGACCCGCTCCGCCAGCGTGAACGCGTCGGTGGTGGCCTCGTCCACCGGGCGGGTCGGACGGTCCCGGTGCCACAGCCCGGGGTTGCCCGCACCGCCCGCCGCCACGAACGCGGCGGCCTCGGCCACGGCCCGCTGGACCGCCTCCTCCGGCAGCGCGCCGTCCGCCAGCGCCACCGTCGTCGCCGCGGCGAAGCAGTCACCCGCCCCGCACGGATCACCGACGGCCCGGTACGGCGCCGGAACCAGCATCGGTGTGCCGCCGCCGGACCCCGTCAGCAGCGCACCGCGCTCACCCAACGTCACCGCGACCCCTGCCGCCCGCCATCGGGCGGCCAGCTCCGCGCCCCGCTCGGCGTACGCGCGCAGCGTGGTGTCGTCGGCCCCGGGCGGGCCGGGCGTCCTCGCCTCGCAGCGGCGGCCGTCGACCACGTCCACAGCGCCCGCGTCACCTTCTCCGTACGCGACGCCCGCGTCACCTTCGCCGGGCGTAACGCCCGCGCCCCGCCCGCCCGGCACGACGCCCGCACCGTGCCGACCGCCGCCCGGCTCCGCTTCCCTGCCCCCGCCCTTCCCGGGGCACAGTCCCCGAACCTCCGCCCCGTTCGGCGTCACCAGCCGGGCGCCGGGCACGGGCGCCCCGCCCCGGGGATGGGGGTCCCAGACCAGCGGGGTGTGCGGTGCCACGGCCGCCAGGTGGTCCCGTACGGCGTCGGCGGTGTGGCGTCCGTAGTCGGCGACGAGAATGGCGCCGGCCCGGTCCAGGGCCTCCCGTACGGCGGCGCGGGGAGCGCCGGGCGTGCCGCCGCCCGTGTCCATCCGCAGGAGGGGGCGGCCGCCCGAGAGGACCCGTGTCTTCACGGGCAGCGTGCCCTCCAGGGGGAGTTCGACGAGCCGGACCCGGCCGCGCAGCTCCCGTCGCACGGCGTCGCTCGCCTCGTCCGCGCCGAGCGCGGTCACCAACACCACCTCACGGCCGTCGCCGGCCGTGAGAGTGGCCGCCAGGGCGGCGGCGAGTCCGGCCCCGCCGGGGCGGCGCCGACTGCCGGTGACGTCGACGACGGGCGCGGGCGCGTCCGGGGCCAGCCGGGTGGTCGTGCCCTCCACGTCCTCGTCCAGCAGCGTGTCTCCCACGACCACCAGCGGACCGGAGGCCTTACGTGCCCTGCCCGCCCCCGCCCGCCGTATGCCGTCAGCCCGGTGCGCCCCGCTCATGACGCCCTCCCGCGGATCGGCACCGGGTCCGGGCGGCGGGTGTCCGTGGCGACGGTCGCGCCGAGCGGTGGTGCGGCGACGGCGGCGTCGAAGAACTCGCACAGCAGGTGGACCGCGACCAGGTGGGTCTCCTGGACGGTCGCGGTGCTGTCGGCGTCGACGGCCAGCGTCTCGTCGGCGGCGTCGGCCAACGGGTTGGGCGAGGGCCCCGTCATCGCCCAGACCCGCAGTCCGGCCCGGCGGGCGGTGACCGCCGCGGTGATCAGATTGGCGCTGCGACCGGACGTGGACAGCAGCAGGAGCAGATCGCCGGAACGGCCGTGCGCCGCGACCTGCCGGGCGAAGACGTGGTCGAAGCCGTAGTCGTTGCCGATGGCGGTCACGCTCGAGGTCTCGGCGTGCAGGGAGATCGCCGAGTACGCGGGTCGTTCGCGCTGGTAGCGGCCCACGAGTTCGGCGGTGAGGTGCTGGGCCTGCGCGGCGCTGCCGCCGTTGCCCGCGGCGAGCAGCCGACCGCCGGCCGGCAGGACGCCGGCGAGGCGCCCGCCCCACTCCGCGATCCGGCCGAGACCGTCCCGCCGGAGTCGGCCGAGCGCCTGTTCGAGGGAGCGGCAGTGCAGGTGGGCGGCGTCGAGTGCACGGGATTCGGTCATGGCGATCGGGTGCGCCGCGTCCCCGAGGGGACGGCGGCCTGACCCGCACCTCCTTCGGACCTGTGGTGGACGTTCGGAATGCCGCAGGGCGGGGGCCGTCAGACGACGCCGGTCATGGCGGGGCGGGCGTCGACGACCCTCTCGTACGCCGCCTCGGTGGCCACGCCGACACGGTCCCAGCAGTAGCGGCGCAGGACGCGGCGGCGGCCGGTCTCCCCGCACGCGGCGCGGGCCGCGGGGTCGGCGAGGAGTTCGCCGACGGCAGCGGCCAGCGCCTCAGGGTGCCGGGGCGGCACCAGCCGCCCGGTGCCGGGGTCGGCGACCGTGTCGAGCTGACCGCCCACCGTGCTGGCGACCACCGGCCGGCCGCAGGCCATCGCCTCCAGCGGCACGATGCCGAACGGCTCGTAGTCGGCGGGGCACACCACCACGTCGGCGCCGCGCAGCAGCGGCGGCACCTCTCGGCTCGGCACCCCGCCCGTGAAGCGGACCCGGTCGGCGACGCCCACCGTGTCGGCGAGGGCGCGCAGCCTTCGGACCTCGGGGTCGTCGGCGAGCCGGTCCGCCGGAGGGCCGCCCGCCACGACGAGTTCGGTGTCGGGCAGCAGGGCGAGGGCGGTGATCGAGACGGCGGCTCCCTTGCGCGGCACCAGACGCCCCAGTTGCAGCACCCGATGGGGGTGGGGGCCGCGTGGCATGGCCGGACCGCGCGGCGTGAACAGCGCGGTGTCGACCCCACAGGGCACGACGCACACCTTGCTCGACGGGACCCCCATACGGGCCAACTCGTCGACCTCGTCCCGGCAGGTCGCCACGACCCGGTCGCAGGCGAGGCCCACCTCCCGCTCCAGCGCGATCCGCTGCGGCGGACTGGTGTCTGCGAGCTGCTGGTGCCGTCGCTTCACCGTGCCGAGGGCGTGGTACGTGTGCAGCAGCGGCAACCCCAGCTCACGGGTGGCCCGCAGCGCGGCGACGCCCGACATCCAGAAGTGGGAGTGGACCACGTCCGGCGGCCCCGACCGCCACACCTGGGCGAGATGGCGGCCGAAGTCCCCCATGTAGGGCAGGAGTTCGTCCTTGGGGAGCGCTTCCGGGGGACCGGCGGGCACATGGTGCACCGTCACCCCGCGGCGCAGCGGCACCTCGTCGGGCAGGTCCGGCGCGTCCCGGCGGGTGTACACGGTGACCTCGTGGCCCCGGTCCGCGAGCGCGGAGGCGAGGGCGGCCACATGGACGTTCTGCCCGCCCGCGTCCACCCCGCCGAGGACGGCGAGCGGACTCGCGTGCTCCGAGACGAGCGCGACGGATCGGGGACGCGGAGGGGAGGCGATACCGCCGAGCCGAAAGGGCGTGAGGATCGAGTTCATGAGCGTGCCTCCGTCATCACGCGCTCCCAGTCGTCCAGGAAGCGCTTGAGTCCGTACCGTCGGAGGGCCGCCTGCCGGGCGCGCGCACCGTCCTCGGCGGCCGCCGCGGGGTCCTCCAGGTAGTTCCGTACGGCCCGGGCGAGCACCTCGGGCCGGGTGGACAGGGTGCCCGCGCCCGCCGGGACCGCCTCGACGGCCTCGGTGGTCGCGAGCGCCACGACCGGCATCCCCAGCTGCATCGCCTCCAGCAGGGACAGGCCGAGGGACGTCCAGCGCACCGGGTGCAGATACAGGCGGCGCTGGGCCATGGCGGGGTGCAGGTGGTTCTGGGGCAGGTCGGCGGAGCGACAGCGGTCCTCCGGCAGGCCCAGGTGCGCGGCCAGGCCCTCGGTGCCCATGCCGAACACGTCGAGCGGCGCCGCCCGGGCGAGGGCGGGCAGCAGGTCGGTGCCGGTGTACCGGCCGCGCCGTACGGGTTCGTTGACGACGACGGCCGCGCGGGGGAGCCGCCCCGTGTACTGGTGCCCGGGGTCGACGATGCCGTGCTCGATCACCTCGGTGGGGGTGGAGCCGCAGTCCCAGAACAACCGGTTGAAGTGGGTGACGTGCACCAGCGTCAGATCGTCGCGGTCGGCGCACGGGTGCCGGGTCCCCGGCACGTCGCCGTCGGGCGCGTTGTGCTCCAGATAGACGGCGGGCACGTCACGTCCGGGCCGTCGGCCGCCCAGCCAGCGTTCGGCGAGCGCGCGTTCGTGCGGCCGCTGGAGCACCACCAGGTCCACCGGAGCCTCCCGCAGGTCCTCGGGTGGCACCTCGCGCACCGAGGCCGGCCAGGAGAACGTCCGGGCGCGGCCGAGGCCGTCCGGCCCCCGGTCCGGGGTCACGGGAACCAGATAGGTGTGGGGGCCCTGCACGAAGGCCGTCGTCCAGGAGCCGTGCACATGCCACAGCAGGATGTTCATACGGTCGCTCCTCGTTCCGTCGCACGGTCGCCGGCCCGCCCCGGCCGGGCCGCGTCGCGGTTCCACGGGCCGGGGCGGACGGACCGCTCGGTGCGGTCGTCGGACGGGCCGCCGAGTGCCGCGACGGCGGCCAGGACCTGCCGGTCGCCGACACCGTCGAGGCAGGGGTGCCCCGGCAGCGGGCACCGCCGGGCCCGGCTCCCGGCGCACCCGGCGCCCTGATCCCCGAGCAGGACGTGCGGCACGCCGTACGGGCGCCAGCGCTCGGCCGGCACCACCGGCGCGAACAGACAGACCACGGGGGTCCCCACCGCGGCGGCCAGATGCGTCGGCCCGGTGTTGCCGGCCACCATCACGCGTGCCCCGGCCAACACCCCCGCCAACTGCCGCAGATCGGTGGTGCCACCGAGGTCGAGGGCGTGCCCGCCGGCGACGTACGCGGTGAGGTCCCGCTCGTCCGGTCCCCCGGTGACCACGACGCGGTGGCCCGCCGCGGACAGGGCGGCCGCCGCCCGCGCCGCCCGGTCGGGACTCCAGGCGCGGGCCGGTACCGCGGCCCCTGGATGCAGCACCACGTACGGTGCGCCACCGGTCAGCGGCGTCATGTCCGGGGGCGGCAGCACACGCAGTGCCCCGTCGTCGCCGGGTGGCAGCGCGCAGCCCGCGTCCCGCGCGAGGTCCAGGGCCGCCAGGGCCTCGTGACGGTGGGGCAGCCGCCGGTGGCGCAGATCGAGCAGTGCGCCGGGGTAGTCCTCGCTGTCGGCGGCGATCCGGCCGACGCCGGCCAGTTTCAGCAGCAGCGCCACCGGCAGCGGGCTCTGGTGGTACGACACCAGCACCAGGGCGCGGTCGAAGCGGCGGGC
>NZ_OLMK01000176.1 GCF_900290235.1 Streptomyces sp. MA5143a | reverse complement strand
CGTCCTCCAGCAGGCCAGATCCGGGCGCAGCACCGCTGCCGCGCTGTCCCGCGCGTCCAGGGCCGCGGTCCTGGAACGCGCCGCCCGTCTGATCCAGCGGCGCGCCGAGTCCTTCGCCCGGCTCATCGTCAGCGAGGCCGGCAAGACCATCACCCAGGCACGCAAGGAAGTCGCCCGCGCCATCAACACCCTCTCCCTCTCGGCGGCCGAGGCACGACGCAACGCCGGCGAAGTCATCCCCTTCGACTCCTTCGAGGGCTCGGAGAAACGGCAGGGCTGGTTCACCCGCGAACCGCTCGGCGTCATCGCCGCCATCACCCCCTTCAACGACCCCCTCAACCTGGTCGCCCACAAGCTCGGCCCGGCCATCGCCGGCGGCAACGCCGTCATCCTCAAACCCTCCGCGCTGACCCCGCTGACCGCCCTGCGCCTGGTCGACACCCTCATCGAGGCCGGCCTGCCCGAGGAGATCGTCACCGTCGTCAACGGCGACGCCGACATCGCCGCCGCGATCGTGGCCGCCCCCGACGTGCGCATGGTCTCCTTCACCGGAGGATTCACCACCGGCGAGGCCATCTCCCGCACCGCCGGCCTGAAAAAGCTCGCCATGGACCTCGGCGGCAACGCCCCCGTCATCGTCATGGACGACGCCGACCTCGACGAGGCCGTCGCCTCCTGCGTCTCCGGCGCGTTCTGGGCCGCCGGCCAGAACTGCATCGGCACCCAGCGGATCCTCATCGCCACCGAGGTCTACGAACGCTTCCGCGACGCCTTCGTCACCCGCACCAGACTGCTGCGCGTCGGCGATCCACTCGACGAGCGCACCGACGTCGGCCCCATGATCACCCCACAGGCCGCCGCCGCCACCCGCGCCAAGGTCGACACGGCGGTGACCGAGGGCGCGAGGCTGCTGTGCGGCAACACCGCCACCGGCTCCCTCTACACACCGACCGTCCTGGAAGACGTCCCCGCCACCTGCTCGATCCGACAGGAAGAGGTGTTCGCCCCGGTCGTCGTACTCCAGCCGTTCACCACCTTCGAGGACGCCATCGAACAGGCCAACACCATCGACTACAGCCTCCACGCCGGCATCTTCACCACCCGCCTGGACCGCGCCCTGACCGCCGCCCGACTGCTGGAAGCAGGCGGAGTCATGATCAACGACTCCTCCGACTACCGCTTCGACGCCATGCCGTTCGGCGGGTACAAGTACGGCAGCATGGGCCGCGAAGGCGTCCGCTTCGCCTTCGAGGAGATGACCCAGCCCAAGGTCGTCTGC
>NZ_OLMK01000114.1 GCF_900290235.1 Streptomyces sp. MA5143a | reverse complement strand
TCCGACGTTTTACCGGGCCAATCGCCTCAAAAGTGTTATGCGTTCTTTTTTCGGGCACACGGCGGGATGAGGAGAGAAGGTGAGAGCCACGAACGGCCATGAGTCGGAGAAGCGCCGTTCCTCGTCGCGGCAGGAGCCCGCCGAGGAGCGTCTCTCCGCGCCCGAGGCCATTCGGAGCGCGCTCGAGCAGCTCGCCGAGGTGCTGGGACGCGTTCCGGAGTCCGTCTCCGCGCTCAAACCGACAGAACAGGGCTGGGAGGCCGAGGTCGAGGTCGAGGAGCTGGAGCGCGTCCCGCAGACGAGCAGCGTGATGGCGAGCTACCAGGTGGTCCTGGACCCGGCGGGCAAGCTGCTGGCGTACGAGCGCGGACGCCGCTACACCCGCTCGCAGATCGACCGGAGCGGCGGCCGCTGAGGCACGCCTAGGCGACCGCCGCCGCGCACGGACTCCCGTGCCCGGAAGGGACTACATCGTGACTGTGGTGCCGCAGGGCGAGGGTGCGCTCGCCTCCCGCGGAGGCGGGGGTGGCGGCTCGGGGAACCTCTACGACGTGCTGGAACTGGTCCTGGACAGGGGCCTCGTCATCGACGCGTTCGCACGGGTCTCCCTGGTCGGCATCGAGATTCTCAAGATCGACGCCCGCGTGGTCGTGGCCAGTGTCGACACGTATCTGCGGTTCGCGGAGGCGTGCAACCGGCTGGACCTGGAATCGGGGCGCAAGGCCCCCGCCCAGTTGACGGACATGGTCGGCGAAGCCACCGAGGCGGGTGCACGCGGCAAGAGCAAGGGAGCGCTGTCGGGCGCCGTCGAGGCCGTCACCGAGTCCCTCCAGAAGGGGCGCGAGGACCACGCCTCCGGGCGCGAGAGGCAGCGGGTGCGTTCCGAACGCGGTGCGAGCCGCCGCTCCTCGAGGCACGACGACGAGGAGTGAGGCGAGCCGATGTCCGTGTACGTCTACGCGATCACCAAGGCCGAGCATCCGCTGGACCTCGACGACGTCCACGGCGTCGGGGAGGACGGCGGCGGTCTGCACGCGGTCAGCAGCGGCTCCCTGAGCGCCGTCGTCAGCGAGGCCCCGGCCGATCTCGCGGTCGCCCGCCGGGACCTGGAGGCGCACCACGAGGTCCAGGAGAACCTCTGGTCCGACGGGGCCATCCTGCCGCTGAGCTTCGGTTTCGTCGCCCCGGACGAGGATTCCGTGCGCGCCTTGCTGGACGAGCGGGCCGAGGCCTTCTCCCAGCGGCTGGACGAGCTGTCGGGCACGGCGGAGTTCAACGTGAAGGGGGTCACGGACGAGGACGTCCTGCTGCGCGCGATCCTCACCGACTCCGAGCAGGCCCGGACCCTGAACGAGTCCATCCGCGACGGCGGCGGCACGTACGAGGACCGGCTGGCCCTCGGCGAACTCGTGGCCCAGGAGGTGCAGAACCGTAGCGCGGCGCTCGCCGAGGAGGTGCTCGCCGCCCTGCGTCCGCTGGTCGTCTCCGAGCAGGTCGCTCCGCCGTCCCAGCAGTACTTCGTGAACGCCTCCTTCCTGGTGGAGGACGCCCGGTCCGAGGAGTTCACCCGCGCCGGCGGAGAACTCGCCGAGCGCCTGGGCGAGGGCGTCGAACTCCGGCTGCGCGGCCCTCTGCCGCCGTACAGCTTCGTATGACCGCCGCGCGGCTCCGAGGAGGCGAGGACGTGGGACTGGTCGGAACCATCGTGACGTTGCCGTTCGCCCCTGTGCGCGGCATCGGCTGGGTGCTGGACAAGGTGCGGCAGACCGCCGAGGAGGAGTACTACGACCCCGCCCCGATCCAGGAGGAGCTGGTGAACCTGGAGCGGGCGCGGAGCGAGGGACGCGTCGACGAGGAGGAGGCCACACGGCGCGAGGACGAGTTGCTGCGCAGGTTGCAGGAGATCAGTGCCTACCGGGCCCAGCAGGGCGCGGGGCCCGGTCCGTGACGGCCGCGGGTACGGAAAGAAGACAGGATCATGAAGAACGCGACGATCGGCGCGGCCGTCCTGGGGGGCTACCTCCTCGGCCGGACGAAGAAGGCGAAGCTCGCGCTCGGCGCCGGGGCGCTGCTGGCCGGTGCCAAGGCCAGGCCGGGGCAGCTCGCCGGCCTGCTCGACTCCCCCTTCCTCAGCAACATCACCCAGCAGGTGCGCGGGGAACTGACGGAGGCGAGCAAGGCGGCGGCGACCCAGATGCTGACGGCGAAGGCGGACAGCCTGGCCGGCGCCCTCCACGAACGCACCGAGGGGCTCCGCGAACGGGCCCACCCGGACGGCGGCGAGCCGAAGGGCGACGACGAGCGGACCGAGCCGGACGACCAGCAGGACGAACAGGACGAGGAGAACGGGGAGAACGAGCGGGACGAGCAGGACGCCGAGAGCGGCGGGGGCGGCGGGAAGGGCCGGCCCGCGGCGAGGAGGAGCCGGAGCGGCGGCGGGTCGCAGCGCAGGAGCACGGCGTCCCGCCCGAAGAAGCAGACCGCTTCCGCGAGCCGCACCAAGAGCGCGAGCGGCTCCGGGTCGAGGAGGCAGGACGATGGCTGAGGGCAAGGGAGCGAAAGGCGGTGCCGGCACCCTCACCAAGGCTCGGGACGAGGCGCTGCACAACCCCGGTACGACCCGGCTGAAGGAGGAGCTGGAGGAATACATCGAGGCGCGACTGTCCGTGATGCTCGAAGGCGCGGGCCACAAGATCGGGGAGGGCGCCCGCCGGATCGGGGAGGGCCACCTGACGGACGGCCTGGCCTCGACCGCGTCCCACGCCAAGGGCGCGCTCATGGACAAGGCGAAGGGCGCCGGCGGCAAGGCCATGGACGTGGCGGGGAAGGCGAAGGACGCCGCCGGGAAGGCCATGGACTCCGCCGCCGGCAAGAAGCACGGCAAGCAGCCCGAGGGCGGCACCGGCCGCGGGCACACGATCATCGAGGACATCGATGTGGGTGTGCCGGTGCGCGAGGCGTACGACCAGTGGACCCAGTTCCAGGAGTTCAGCCGGTTCGCCAAGGGCGTCGTCGCCGTCGACCAGCAGGACGACACCACGACGCAGTGGCAGGTGAAGGTCGCCAAGTCCAAGCGGCGCTGGCGCGGCAACATCACGGATCAGGTGCCCGACCAGCGCATCGCCTGGACCTCCGAGGGCGAGAAGGCGACGACGAAGGGTGTCGTCACGTTCCACCCGCTCGGCGAGAACCTCACCAAGGTGCTGCTCGTCATCGAGTACTCGCCCAAGGGGCTCTTCGAGCGGACCGGCGGCCTGTTCAGGGCGCAGGGCCGCCGCGCCCGCCTCGACCTCAAGCTGTTCCGCACGTTCGTGATGATGCGCGGCGAGGCCACGGGCGGCTGGCGCGGCGAGATCCACGACGGCGAGGTCACCGAAACGCACGAGGACGCCGAGAAGGCCGAGAACGCCGAGGACGCCGAGAACGCCGAGGACACGGAAGAGACGGAAGACACCGAGGCCACCGGCGCCGACGACACCGACGCGGACGACGAGGGACCCGAGGACGAGGACGAGGACGACGACGAGGACACGGGGCCGCGGGACGAGGAGGAAGAGGACGAGGACGAGAACGAGGACGAGCGGGGAGAGGACCAGGAGGACCAGGACGACGAGGACCAGGACACCGAGGCACGGGACGAGGACGAGGAGCCGGACGAAGAGGACGAGGACGACGAGGAGCCGGACGACGAGTACGAGGACGACGAGGAGGAAGAGGCCGAGGACGAGGAGCCGGAAGAGGAAGCGAGGTCGAGCGCGTCGTGAGCCGGCCCGCCGACTCCCCCGCCCCGACCCCGTCGCGGGCCTTCACCCCGTACGGCGGCCAGGGGTCCAGCGCGAACCTCGCCGACATCCTCGAACGGGTCCTCGACAAGGGCATCGTCATCGTCGGCGACATCAAGGTGAACCTGCTCGACATCGAACTGCTCACGATCAAGCTGCGTCTGCTGGTCGCGTCGGTCGACAAGGCCAAGGAGATCGGCATCGACTGGTGGGAGCACGACCCCGCCCTCTCGTCGCGTGCGTCCCGCTCCGACGCGCGCCTCTCCCTGGAGGAGCAGAACGCACGCCTCCGCGAGGAGGTGAGGGAACTCCGGGGCCGTCTGGAGGAGCCCCCGGCGGAGCTGCCGCTGAGCGCGAGCGGCTCTTCGGAGCGTCGCCGCGCCGCCGACCCCGAACGCAGGCCCCGCGATCCCGAACGCAAGGCCCGCGCCGCAGCCCGCCGGGCGGAGGGCCGTGCGGACGAGGCGCGCCCCAAGCGGCGCAAGGCGCCCGCCCCGCGGGACGACGAGCGGGACGACGACGTGCGGGACGAGGACCGGCACCGATGAACGCGTACGACGCGCCCGCCGCGTACGACGACGAGTACGACCGCCCCCTCAGCGGACGCCAGGTCGCGCTGATCGATCTGCTCGACCGGCTGCTGAGCGGGGGTGTCGTGCTCACGGGCGATGTCGTGCTGAGCGTCGCGGACATCGACCTGGTGCGGATCTCGCTGCGCGCGGTGATCGTCGCCGTCCGCGAGCAGATGGAGGAGCAGTGGGCCCCGATCCTGCCGCCCGCCACGGACGCGGCCCCGGCGCCCGGGGAACCGGCGTACACGGAAACGGAAGGGCGCGGTCATGGTGCCGATGCCCTCTGAGGGGCCGCCCATCGACCGGCTGCGGGAGGTGGCGGAGGCCGCGCGGCGCGCGTTCTCGGTGCTGCCCGCCCGGCCGGAGGAGATCGCCCCGCCACCGCTCTCCCGCGGCGGGGCGGTCGCCCACCGGCTGCGGACCGATCCGGACACCGTGGAGCGGGACCTCGTCAAGCTCGTGCTCACCATCGTCGAACTGCTGCGCCAGCTGATGGAGCGCCAGGCCCTCCACCGCGTCGACCAGGGCGGGCTGACCGAGGAGCAGGAGGAGCGCCTCGGTATGACCCTGATGGTCCTGCACGACCGCATGGACGAACTCTGCGACCGCTACGGCCTCACCCTGGACGACCTGAACCTCGACCTCGGCCCCCTGGGCACCCTGCTCCCGCCGTGATCCCCGTCCGCAGACGTGGGCCCGCCCGTTCCGGGGCAGAGTGAGCGCATGGCTGAGGAAACGACGGCACGGGCGTGGCTGGCCACCGCCGTGGCGGAGGCGCGGGCCGGTCTCGCCGAGGGCGGCATCCCGATCGGCGCCGCGCTCTACGGCCCGGACGGCACCGTCCTCGGGCGGGGGCACAACCGCCGGGTCCAGGACGGCGACCCGTCCACGCACGCGGAGACGGCCGCGTTCCGCGCGGCGGGCCGGCAGCGGACGTATCGCGGAACGACGATGGTGACGACGCTGTCGCCGTGCTGGTACTGCTCCGGTCTGGTACGGCAGTTCGGCATCTCACGGGTGGTGATCGGCGAGGCCGTGACCTTCCACGGCGGTCACGACTGGCTCGCGGAGCACGGCGTGGAGATCGTCGTCCTCGACGACGCGGAGTGCGTGGCCCTGATGCGTGACTTCATCGAGAACAACCCGGCTCTATGGAACGAGGACATCGGTGAGTAGTCCCCACAGCCCCGGTAGCCCCAGCGGTCCCCGTGTGCCGACCATCGACCTGGCGCCCTGGTTCGACGGTGACGAGGAGGACCGGGCCCGTGTCGCGCGTACCGTCGACGAGGCGCTCCAGACCGCCGGGTTCCTGCTGGTGACCGGCCACGGCGTGGACCCGGCGCTGCGGACGCGCGTGCGCGAGGCGGCGCGGACCTTCTTCACGCTGCCCGCGGAACGCAAGCGGGCGTACGAGGTGAAGGTCGGCGGGAGGGGGTGGCTGGGGCCGGGGGCCGAGGCGAACGGCTACGCGGAGGGGACCGAGACCCCGCCGGACCTGAAGGAGTCGCTGACGTTCGCGACGCACGAGCCGTTCGAGGACCCGGTGGTGAACGCCGAGTGGTACCAGCCGAACGTCTGGCCGGCCGAGGTGCCGGAGCTGCGGCCGCTCTGCGAGGAGTACCTGGCGCGGATGGGCGAGCTGGAGCGGCATCTGCTCACCCTGCTCGGCGACGCGCTCGGCCTCGAACCGGACTTCTTCGCCCGGCACATGAGCCATCCGACCTACGGATTCAACATCAACTGGTACCCGGGCCGGGACGTCCTCGGCGACCCCGCTCCCGGCCAGTTCCGGATCGGCCCGCACACCGACTTCGGCACGGTCACGATCCTCGACCGGCAGGCCGGCAAGGGCGGGCTCCAGGTGTACACGGACGACGGCGGCTGGGAGGACGCGCCGTACGATCCGGCGGCCCTCACCATCAACATCGGTGACCTGATGGCCCGGTGGACCGGTGACCGCTGGCGCTCCGGACGGCACCGCGTGCTGCCGCCGCCGGCCGACGAACCGGCCGAGGAGCTGATGTCGCTGGTCTACTTCGGTGAGTGCACACCGGGCACGGTCGTCGAGTCGGTGCCCGCCCCGGTCGGGCGGGTCGCGTACCCGCCGGTCGACTCGCACGTCTACCTGCGGGAGAAGCTCGACGCGATCACCGTGGGTTGACGATCATCGTGGGCTGACCAGGGCCGCCGTCCCGCCCGGCCGCTTCGACACACGGGCGGGACGGGGCGTCTCGGGGCAGGCCCATGGAACCACCCGCAGATCAGAACCGGATCGGAGCAGCATCGGAGCAGGATCAGAACGGCGGCGGAAAGCGGCCGGAGGCTCCTCCTGGACACCCACCTCGACACCCACCTCGACACCCACCTCGACACCCACTTGTATCGAGCGTTTGACACAACGCCCCGGCCGAGCCATCTTGTATCCACAACTTGGTACAAGACGATCCGGGGGGATCTCCACATGCTCGACAGTGCCCCGCTCCCGTACCGGCTGCTCGAACACGCCGATCATGTCGCCCGCTGGTCCGGGCTGGCCGTCGGCGTGATCGCGGCGCAGGCGGTCTCCACGCTGGGAGACGGAGACGTGGAGTTCGAGCAGCGCGTGGTCTTCTGCCTCACGGCGTTCGGCCTGTGCGCGGTGGCCGGCGTCCTGCTCGCCGACGCCCTGACCCTGCGCCCGCAGGAAGCGGTACGGACCGCGAGTCTCGCCCCGCGCCTGGTCAGAGACCATGTGCCACCGCACATGGGTCCCCTGATCGCCCTCCAGGGGGTCTCCCTCGTGGTGCTGCTGGTGATCGCCGCCGCCACCGCCTCCGTGGACCCCGACCGCGTCCTCAGCACGGGGAAGGTCGTCCACATCACCTGCAACGGGATGCGTGCGAGCCTCGGCCCGTGGCCCGGCCTCTACTACAGCCTCCCCATGTTCGGCGCACTCGCCATAGCCACCCCCACCTGCGCCTGGGCCCTGCGCCGCATCGCCCACGGGCCGGGCGGGGACCAGCAGCGCCGCGATCGCGCGTGGGCGGTCACCGGGGCGTGGGGCCTGCTGGTGTCGAGCCAGCAGCTGTACGCCGTGCTGATGATCTCCGTCGCGCTGACCGAGACGGGCTGTGCCGGGGTGGTGGGCGCGCTCACCTTCTGGGTCTTCTACCCCCTCGCGCTGCTGAACCTGTTCACCCTCGTCTGGTCCCTGGTCACCGTGGTGGCCCCGAGGGCGGTCGAGGACGAGAACCCCCTCGACGACACGGCGGACCTCGACGACGAGCGCGCCGCCGAGGGGACGCTCCGCCGATGACCGACCCCGCCGTCCGCGTCGACACCACCAGCCAGGTACCGCCGTACGAGCAGATCCGCGCCCAGCTGGCCGCGCTGATCCGCACCGGCCGGCTGGTCGAGGGCGAACGGCTGCCGACCGTACGCCAGCTCGCCACCGACCTCGGCCTCGCGCCGGGCACGGTCGCCCGCGCCTACCGCGAGCTGGAGGCCGGCGAACTGATCCGCACCCGCCGGGGCGCGGGCACCCGGGTCGCCGCCCTCCCCACCGGACCACGCACCCACGACCCCGACCAACTCACCACCCTCGCCCGCGACTTCACGTCGGCCGCGCGGGCACTGGGCGCCGACACGGAGGACATCCTGACCGCCGTACGCGACGCGATGGCGTGACGGTACGTCAGGGCGTCGTCCCCTCGCGGGGCCCGTCCTCCTGCGCCTCGAACACCGCGTAGTCGCCGAAGGTGCGCCGGTAGCGCCGGTGACCGGTCTCCTGCGTGTGCCCGCGCAGCCACTCCTCCACGTCCGCCGGGCCACTCCGCACGCCCGACCCCGCGCCGCACTCCTTCTCGTCGCCCGACACGCACCGCGCCTCGTACTCCGGTTCCGCCGTCTGGTCCTGCGCCAGGACGTACGGCACGTACCGGAAGACCCGGCGGGTGCGGGCGGCTCCGCCGTGGTCGCGCCGCTGGTGGTGCCGGAGCAGGACGTTCGCGTCCGTCTCCGCGCTCCCGTCGTACCGGGCCCGAGCCTCGTCCCGCCGCGCCGCCAGCTCCGCGCACGCGGCGCAGCCGGGGACCGGAACGGGCGGGGGTCCCGGCTCGCCCTCAACTCTCCGACACACCGTCACACCCTCCTTTTCGTACGCCGGTTCGCCGCGCGTACCTGCGCGCCGATCCGTTCCGCCTGCGTAGCCGGCCGCAAGGCCGCCGGGTCCGCCTCCCACTCCCGGCCGCCGCCGACCGGTCGTAACAGCGCGTACGGGCCGACCTTGTCCCGGTACTCGCCGACCCGCCGCGTCATCGGGTCGTAGACAAGCTGTCCCTCTGGTTCCACATGCACTCCACAGCCCTGCCAGTAACTCTGGGTGTACACAGCGTCGCCGAGGGGAACGGTGGCAATCAACGCGGGACGCGTGGCACTGGGCCTTTGCCACGCAGGAGCACGAGGGGGACGCGGTGACGAGGCGGAACGCGGACGGGGCGGGCGGGGCGGGGAGCGCGGCCCTGTTCGGCGAGGTGCTCCGGCACTACCGCGAGGCGGCACTGCTGACGCAGGAGGCGCTGGCGAGGGAGATCCCGTGCGACCGGTCGCAGGTGGCGAAGATCGAGGCGGGCACGAGGGTCCCGAGCGACCAGTTCGCGAAGCGGTGCGACGAAGTGCTGGACACGGGTGGGGTGTTGACCCGGATGTGGGGCAAGATCGACTGGTATCCGGCCGTCCAGCATCCGGATTGGTTCGAGCGGCGGGTGGAGATGGAGGCGGTGGCGGTCGGGCTGCGGCAGTACCAGGAGCAGGTGGTGCCGGGTTTGTTGCAGACGGCGGATTACGCTCGCGCGCTGTTCTCCCGGTCCGCGACCGGCGACGAGGTGGAGGAGCGCGTCCGGGCCCGGTTGAGCCGCCAGCCACGCTTCCTGTCCGAAGACGGTCCGCTGTACATCGCCGTCCTGGACGAGAGTTGCCTCCGCACGGGAGTGGGGAGCGCGGAGGTGATGCGTGACCAGTGCGCGCACCTGCTGAGCATCGGACAGCGGCCCAACATCCGCGTCCAGGTGGCTCCCGCCAGCCACTTTGGGGTCGTCCGCCCCAGGCAGTCGATGTCGCTGATCGAGCTGCCCGACGAACGATGGGTCTACTCGGAGTCGCTGGACCGGAGCCACTTCACCAACGAACCGACGGCCTACGCCCGTTATAGCCGAACCTATGATGTGCTCAGGGCAGACATCCTGTCGGCTCACGAGTCCGCCGCTCTGATCAGCGACGTGATGGAGGGGTACGAGCAGCATGGACAGCTACGAGCTGAGCGCGGCGATCTGGATCAAGAGCAGCCACAGCGGCGACAACGGCGGCGACTGCATCGAGGTGGCCCCCGGTATCCCCGGCGTCGTCCCCGTCCGGGACAGCAAGAATCCTGACGGGCCCGTACTGGTCATCAACCGGTCCGCCTGGGCGCACTTCGTGGACGCCGTTCCGACATTCTCGTAGTACGAACGGACAACCTGCGCCGTAATCCGTAACAACTCCCCCTCGCACCACGGCTATTGATACCCACGCTGCTATGACGCACGCGAAGGATGAGCCGTTCGTGGTGCTGGCCGATGCCCGGGGTCCGGGCAAGAGCACGGCACTGCGGGTGCTGCGGGACGCGTACGAGGGGCGTACCCCCGTCGCGTTGATGGACGGCGAGGAGGCACGGTTCGAGCGGCCGCCGCCGGGCCGCCCGGCAGAGTCGTGGTCGCCCGTCTACGAGGCACTGTCGACGATCGCGGAGCAGCTCGCCGCACCGGTGGCCGGGGCGGGGCGCGTCGCGTTCCCCCGGCTGGCGTGCGGACTGCTCGCCGTCGCGGCCGGTGGGTGGAGCGACCGGGAGGCGCAGAGGCTGCGGGAGGAGGCCGAGCGGGCGCTGCTGCTGAGCGGCACGGGCGGACTGCTGGGGAGACCGGCGGGCCGCTGGACGGGCAAGGTGGTCGCGCGGCTCGTGTCGTCCGTGTCGACGTCGGGGACGGGCCCGGTGGTGGAGGCGATCGTCGAGGCGGCGCTGGAGGCGTTCACGGAGGGCATGTCGGCGTCGTACCGGCGGCTGCGCAGGGGCGCGGTCTGGTACCGGGACTACCCGTACGCGGCCGGCAGTCCGAAGCTGGGGCTGGTCCTGCTGTCCCGGCACTTCCGGGCGGGCGGGGACGCGCGGGCGCACGCCGAGCGGCATCTCGTACGGGCGTTGCTGGCGGACCTGGGGGACGCGGGGGCCGGGGGCGGGCGGCCGGTGATCCTCATAGACAACGTGCAGGAGACGGCGGGGCTGCGGGTGATGGAGTCGGTGCTGCGGGACCGGGCGGCCGGGATAGCCGACCGGGCCGTGTTCTACGCGGGGCTGCGGGGCCGGGACCACCCGGCGCTGCGGCACGCGACGCGGACGAGCGACTGGGTGCCGGGGCGGGCGCCGTCGTCGCGGGCGCTGCTGGTGTCACTGCCGCAGTGAGGCCGCCGGGCGCCTAGGGCGTGTT
>NZ_OLMK01000168.1 GCF_900290235.1 Streptomyces sp. MA5143a | reverse complement strand
CCCCCTGGAGGACGGCTCCCTCGACGCCTACCACCTCCACCCCGTGCCCCTGACCACCCTCACCGTCGAGGCACTGAAGGACTTCAACCTCACCCGCAAGGAAGCCGAACGCAGCAAGAACATGTTCGCGCTCGGACTGCTGTCGTGGATGTACCACCGGCCCACCGAAGGCACCGAGAAGTTCCTGAAGACGAAGTTCGCCAAGAAACCCGACATCGCCGCCGCGAACATCGCCGCCTTCCGCGCCGGCTGGAACTTCGGCGAGACCACCGAGGACTTCGCCGTCTCCTACGAGGTCGCCCCCGCCGCCACCGCGTTCCCGCCCGGCCTCTACCGCAACATCTCCGGGAACCTGGCCCTGTCCTACGGACTGATCGCCGCCTCCCGCCAGGCCGACCTGCCCCTCTACCTCGGCTCCTACCCGATCACCCCGGCCTCGGACATCCTGCACGAGCTGAGCCGGCACAAGAACTTCGGCGTGCGCACCTTCCAGGCCGAGGACGAGATCGCCGGGATCGGCGCCGCCCTGGGCGCCGCGTTCGGCGGCTCCCTCGCCGTCACCACCACCTCCGGCCCCGGCGTCGCCCTCAAGTCCGAGACCATCGGTCTGGCGGTGTCGCTGGAACTGCCGCTGCTGATCATCGACATCCAGCGCGGCGGCCCCTCCACCGGCCTGCCCACCAAGACCGAACAGGCCGACCTGCTCCAGGCCATGTACGGCCGCAACGGCGAAGCCCCCGTCCCCGTCGTCGCCCCCCGCACCCCCGCGGACTGCTTCGACGCCGCGATCGAGGCCGCCCGCATCGCCCTCACCTACCGCACCCCGGTCTTCCTCCTCTCCGACGGCTACCTCGCCAACGGCTCCGAACCCTGGCGCATCCCCGAACCCGACGAGCTGCCCGACCTGAGCGTCCAGTTCGCCCAGGGCCCCAACCACACCCTCGACGACGGCACCGAGGCGTTCTGGCCCTACAAACGCGACCCCCACACCCTCGCCCGCCCCTGGGCCATCCCCGGCACCCCCGGCCTGGAACACCGCATCGGCGGCATCGAGAAACAGGACGGCACCGGCAACATCTCCTACGACCCCGCCAACCACGACTTCATGGTCCGCACCCGCCAAGCCAAGATCGACGGCATCGACA
>NZ_OLMK01000119.1 GCF_900290235.1 Streptomyces sp. MA5143a | reverse complement strand
CTCCTTCACCACAGAGCCGAGCTGGTCGGCGAGCCGGCGTGTGCGCCGCTGATTGCGTTCGATCAGGCCGGGGACCTGTTCACGGAACGTCTGCCGGGGGCAGCCCAGGACTGGGCAGACCAGGCGCCGGACCTGCACCGACACCACGACCCGCCTGCCGTCCGTCGGCACGTCCGCGATCGTACGTCGGTGGATGCCGTGCACCCGCCCCGTCGGCCGCCCGCACACCGGGCACTGCACCGGATCGTCCCGCGTCCGGGCCTGCACCCGGATGAACTCGCCCTCGTCCGCCACATCCTCGACGACCAGCGACGTGAGTCCCGAAAACACCACGCCCACAAGCTCATTGACGTCTCGCATGCAACGTCAACGATGGTCGTCACCCTTCGTTACCACCGATTACGGGACAGAGCCAAATGAACGGCGTAACCAAGGTGGTTGGGTTACTGGTTACTGGCGGGTTGCTGAGAGACGGCCGTCGAAGGTCATGTCGAAGGCCCTCAACGCGGTCTTCCAGCGCATGGTCCAGCGCTGGCCCCGGTCAGTCCGTACGGTCTTGGAGCGTTTGCCGTTGCGGGAGTTGGCACCGTTCTTGCCTGCCGGGTCGTGCTTGTCATAGCCAAGCCGGTCGGTGATCCCGCCCTCGCCTGTCGGCTGCAGGCCCTCGGCCTGGGCCCGGTTCACCAGCTCGTCGATCACATCGTCGTCCACGGCCTTCTCCCGACACCTCCGATGACGACTCGGTCGGGAGTTGCACCGAAACGATCTACAGTCCCGGTTCCGGTCGGTGGTCAGCGGGTGTGGCGGCGGGCCGCGTCCAGGAACTGGTCGATGTCTTCGGGGGTGTGAGAGAAGGAGGTGACGAGGCGGACGATGCCCGGCGCCCAGCGATCGTGGTAGAAGGTGTACCCCTCCGCGAGAAGCCCTTCGGTTGCCTGCTGGGGCAGGCGGCAGAAGAGGATGTTGGCCTGCGGGCCGCTCAGGAGTTCGGTGCCAGGGATGGCCTTGAGACCGTCGCCGAGCCGGGCGGCCATCGTGTTGGCCTGGCGGGCGTTACGCAGCCACAGACCGTCGGTGAGGTAGGCGTCGAACTGGACGGCGTGAAAGCGCATCTTGGAGGCGAGCTGGCCGGCACGCTTGGCACGGAAGGCGAGTTCGCTGGCCAGCGCCGGATCGAAGGAGACGATGGCCTCCGCGGTCATCGCGCCGTTCTTGGTGGCCCCGAAGGACGGCACGTCGATGCCGGACTTCCAGGTCATCTCGGCCGGAGTGACGGCGAGGTGGTCCAGGGCGTTGGCGAAGCGGGCGCCGTCCATGTGGACGCGCAGTCCCGCGTCCTTGGCGATGGTGGCCAGACGGCGGATCTCGTCGAGGGTGTAGACGCTGCCGCGCTCCGTGACCTGGCTGATGCTCACCACGGAGGGCTGCACACTGTGAACGTCACCGGCCTTGCGGCGCACCGCCTCACGGAGCGCGTTGGGGTCGATCTTGCTGTCGTCGCCGGGAACCGTGACGAGTTTGGCGCCGCCTGTGAGAACTCCGGCGCACCGCACTCGTCGACGTTGATGTGACTGTTCGGGTGGCAGAGCACCTCCGCCTTCTTCCCGATCCTGCTGCGCAGCCTCGCCGACCCCGGACAACCCCGCCTGGCGCTCACGGACGAGGACGTCGCCCAGGACCGCGTGCCGGCTCTCACCCGTCACTACGATCTCGTGCTCGCCCACCGCTTCGATCATGGTCCTCCATGGCCACGCACAGTGACCGCCACCACGTTGCTGAACGAGCCCCTCGATGTCGCCTTGCCGCGTGGCCATGTGCTGGTGTCCAAGCCGCTGCTCACGCCGCGGGATGTGGCGGACCAGCCGTGGATCACGGTGCACGACGGCTTCCCGCTGATGTCCATCATCGAGGCCATCGCGAGCGTCGCGAACCGTCGGCTCGACATCGTCCACCGCATCAACGAATTCGCGGTGGTCGCCGAGGCCGTCGCCGCCAGCGGCTGCCTCGCGCTGATGCCCCGTTGGACTGCACGGCCGCACCCCGACGTCGCCCTCAAGCCGCTCGGCGGAGTACATGCCCGACGCGACATCGACGTCCTCCACCGGCCCGAGCGCACCGCCCGAAAGGCCGTCCGCACAGTCCTTGCCGAGTTGCACCGCGCCGCCGCACGGATCCAGGATCGGGACCGCTGCGTTGCGCCAACCGCTACCGGTCCATTGGCACACGTCGAGGAACGGACGACGATGACTGTCACACGGCCTCCGCCGCCCGGTTGGATCGGCGGCACCGCCCGTGGACCATGCGGCATAGCCGTCGTCATCGTCGAGCTCGACCGCTTCCGGTTCAGCAGTGGGCGCGCCCAGGGCGCCGGCTACCTGACCCGGGCGGCGCCTGGGTCGGCAGCCGCGCACGACCGCAGGGGGGCCGGCGAGCTGACGTGGCGGGAGCCCCGCCACCTCCGCCTCCTCTCCGCCGCCGTTCAGATCGTCACGACCGCCCGTCGCTGGCACCTGCGGTTCGCACGCAACTGGCCCTGGACCGACGTGATCACAGACGCCCTGGCACGGCTCGAAGCCCTCCCGAATCCCTGCTGACCAGCACGTTCCTTCCCCCGCGAGCAGCACCACCCTGCCGGACACGTGGAATCCGACGCCCGCCCTACCCGACAGCCGGGCCGTCAGCGTGCCCATCACCGACCCGGACAACCGAAACGGCCCGCCGAAAGAACCGACGGACCGTCACGAAGGATCGAGGCTGGATCAACGCGCTGGCCTATACAGTGCTGTCGGCGGCAACGACATTCACATAGCCCATCATTCCGTTGTCCTCGTGTCCTGTGATGTGGCAGTGAAAAATCCATACACCGGTGAAGTCCGTAAAGCGGATCCGGATCACTACTTTGCCAGCTTTTCCATTGACTGCGTGGGGAACGCTCACGGTGTCCATATAGTCGGCGGGAGGCTGGGCGCGGCCGTTCACGCTGAGGACCTGGAACGGTGCGATATGGAGATGGAACGGATGATCGTGACCACTGGTGTTGGTGAGCGTCCATTCTTCGACTGTGCCGAGCGTGGCCGGCTTCTTGAAAGTCGGCTTCTTCATGTCGAACAACTTGCCGTTGATCCAGAAGTTGTTGCCGCCGTCGTCACTCAGGGCGACGCTTCGGGATTGGGCGATGGGTTCTCCGGACAGATCGGGTTCGGATCCGGGAAGCGGTCCGGCAATCCGGGGCGCGGTGGCCATGCCCGACGGTCCCCCAGCGGCAGCCGACCCCTCGCTTCCGCCGCCCTTTTTGACATTGATCTTCATGAGGGTGGTGTCGGGGTAAACATCGCCGTCGCCTTCCGTCCCGGTCTCGTGGGCGAGGGTTCTGAGCCAGGTTGATCCTGGGGCTCCGGCGGTCACCAGGACGTCGAGGCGTCTGCCGGGCGGAACCCGAAGGTGGGTCGCCCGGGTCGGCGCCGCGGAGGGAATCCCGTCCTGGTTGATGACGGTGAAGCTGCCGCCGTCGAGCTGGAGGTCGTAGAGGATGGCGTAACCCTCATTGGCGATCCGCCACAACTGAGTTTCTCCGGCTTTCACGTTCAACGTGGGCCGGTACTGACCGTTGACCAGGCGGACCGTCGGCGATGCGGGCTCGAGGATCCCGTCCGGGTAGACGATCGAGCTGGATCCGCTGATCTGGGCATCCTTGAGTGCCAAGGTATGAGCGGTGATCCCGCGGTAGGCCGGCGGCAACGATTCGCGACTGTCCCCGACAATGATCGTTCCCGACAGCCCCGCCCCGATCTGGCTCTCGGTTCCATTGCAGCGAGCCTTCGCCGGGGCAGAGGACATCTCCATCCCCGGCATCGACTCGCCGTTCCTGGAGGACATCTCCATGCCCGGCATCGACTCGCCGTCCCTAAAGCACATTTCGTGGTCGTGGTACCAGTACGTACCGGGTGCCTGGTTAGCGGGAATGTCGAGATGGTAGGTCAGAGTCTGACCAGGCTGAGCGGACAGCATGATGTTGTCCGCGCTTCCCTTCGGGGACAGGTGCATCCCGTGGAAGTGCAAGTTGGTTGCCGTGTCGAGATTGTTTTTCAGTTTCAAGGTGACCCGCTGGCCAGGAACCGCATGGAGAGTCGGACCGACAAGGCTTCCGTTGTAGGTCTCCGCGAGCACCTTCTTGCCCGAGATCATCACCTCCTTTTGGGCCGCCGTCAGCTGAACCGTCACATCCCCGGGGGTTGCGGTGTTGAGGTCGGGCGGTTCCACCAGCGCAGCTCCGGGAACCATTCCAGCCGCCTGCTGTTCGGCAGTCGGCAGCGGCTTCCCGTTGGCCGGACGCCGCTTTCCATGAGCCGCCGAATTCGGGTGTGTGCTCTGGCAGCCGACTAGGAAGGAAGACAAGAGAGCGGCCCCGACCGTTAGGACTCCGAGGCGGGCGATGCGTGATCGTCGCGCGGTCGAGCGTGCGAACAAAGAAGCTTTCCTCTCGGGAAGGTTATTCACAATCGGTGGCGGTCTTCTCGGTCTGCCCGCTGACCTCATCGGATGTACTTGGCGGGCTTGGTCGCGGCGTTGAGGAGGTATTCCAGCGGGCCGCGGCGGAAGAAGCGGGACCAGATCGCGGCGAACACGATCGCGCCCCCGATGTAAGTGAGTACGGGTATCCAGGATCCGGGGGTATTGGTGCCGGGGGCCGCAGGCAGCAGGGACTGGGCGAGGAAGTGGCCGACGTAGGCCGTCAGGGACATGGTGCCGACGGCGATGACCGGTTTGGCCAGTCGGCGCAGGCGGGGCAGGCGGTCGATGAGCACGGTCGCGCCCACGATCACGAGGATCGCGACGCCCACGCTGCCGATGATGTCGAACGTGGTGCCGCTGTGCGGCCCGGCCGTCAGGAGCGACGACGCGGGTATCCCGGGGAACGCTTCGCCGCCGGAAGGCATCGAAGCGCTGTCGAGCGGCATGGAACCGGAGCCGCCGGACGACGGCCCGTCCTCCGCGAGGCTCCGCAACGCGCCGGAGCCGGCCAGCAGCAGGGACATGCCGTACGCGGCCGCCGTGAGGGCGGCACCGAAGGCGGCCAGGCGCTTTTGGACCGTGCCGGAGGACAGGTCGAGGCGGCCCAGTGCCATGCCCGCGATCACGAACGACATCCAGGTGAGTGCCGGGTAGAAGCCGGTGAGCAGCAGATCGAGGACGCCGACCTCGCTGAGGCGGCGGAGCGGGTCGTAGGTGTTGATGCTCTCCTGGACCGAGGGACTCAGCAGCGAGGTCAGGAGGAACGCGAGCTGTGGTGTGACCAGGGCGAACGCGGCCGCGGTGATGGCGAGTGCCTTGGTGCTCAGTCGTACCAGGGGCAGGGCGAGGAGGAAGTAGACCCCGTAGAAGCCGAGGATGATCACTCCCCCGTACTCCATCGCCATCACGGTGCCCAGGGCCAGCAGGACCACGGCGCGGATCGCGATGCGGGCCCTCGCCTGCCGTCCGGCCAGGCCGGTCTTGGGCTCGCGGCGGCCGGCGAGCAGCATCAGGGAGAACCCGGCGAGGGTGGCGAACAGGACCGACGAGTGACCGTCGGACATGTACCGGATCCAGCCGGCGACACCGCTCGTGGCGGACAGCGGGGGGCCGATGTGCACGACGTACATGCCGAACACCGCCAGCGCGCGGGCCAGATCCACCCCGACGAGGCGTCCCATCGAGGGAGAGGGTGGGGCCGGCGCGGCGGACTCGGGGGAGGTCCGGGGCGGCAAAGGCGCGTTCTCCCGCGGAGCCGTCGTCTCCTGTGGCGGCTGTGTCTGTGTCATACGGCAAATCTCGCGTGGCCGTCAGGAGACGGACCATCCGGCAGGCTTCGGCAACTCCCCCGCCGACCGGCCGGTACCGCCCCGCCGACCGGCGGAGTCTCATCCTGACCGGCCGGTCCGGTGCGATCGGACGGCAGTCTTCTCCAGTCACTGGGCGGGGGGACCCGACAGTTGCCGGTTGGGCGCGGGCGGACGGGCTTCCAGGCTGGAGGCATGACACACCGCGCCGACGCAAGGAACGCGAGGACCGCCTCGGCACTTCGGCCTGCTTACCGGTTTGAGTCGGCTTCACAGGCATCGGAATCATCCCCACCCACCAAGTCGCCCACGGCATGCACTCCGCCATCCTCCGACCCACCAACCCGACGGCCACCGACACTCCCAAGTCGGCCGACGCGTGCTGCGGCACCAACGCCTGCGCCTACTGCCCCTCCGGCAAGACCTCCGCCGACCCCGCCCTGACCGTCGCCGAGGCCAAGACGGCATCCGGCTGCGGCTGCCAGAAATGACGCCTCCGCCTCACCGTGATCGCGTACTGCCGCTACTGACTCCCTCTCCACAGCAAGGCGGGGACCGGGAGGCCTGGCCTTCGCCGGGCCGCGTTGACCTCTGAGCCAAGAACGGTGGTCGGCGTGGAAGGCATCACCGCATGACCTGGTCCTTGCCCGAGCTGATGCTCACCGTGGCCGTGGACAGCCCTGACGTGCCCGCTGGGTGGGCTGCGGAGCCGAAATGGGATGGTTCTCCAGATGTCGTCACTCAGAGCCGTAGTACAGCCGGAGGAACTCATCCATCGCCGCGTCAACGCCGGCGTGGTCACCGGTGGCGAGCAGGTCGAGCAGCAGACCGCGGACGGTGGCGAGTCCGAGCCTGGCCCGGTTCCGGGCCGCCTCAGGCTCCGCCCCCGCACCGACCTCGGCGGCTATGAGCGGTTCCAGCCAGTCCGTCACAAGCCCTTCGACGACCGGGGCGGCCTCGGGGCGGCCGCGCAGCGCTTGCCCGTAGATTTCAAAGAAGAGACGCTCTTGACCGGCCAGCTGAGGGTCCGTCAGCTGCCCCCACAGCAGCCGCGCGACATCGGCGGGCGAGAGACCGGGCTCCAGGCGGAGCCGGGACAGCACATCGCGCTGGCGCCGCTCCGACGTACGGACGATCTCGACGAGCAACTGTTCCTTGGAACCGAAGTAGTGGATCAGCATGCGGTGACTGACACCGATCGCGGCGCCCAGCCCGCGCAGGCTCAGGTCCGCGAGACCGTGTTCCGCGACGTGGTCGACAGCAGCGTCCACCAATTGTGCGCGCCGATCCCCCCGCGCGCCCTGCTCGGCCTCGCCCCCGGGGTGCGAGTCATCCATGGTGACCACGTCACGACTGTACCAATCGGTACATGCCGCATGTACCGTGTGGTACATGAAGCCTGTCACCGTGTCGATCGACGTACCTCAGAGTCCCGAGCAGGTCTACGGCTTCCTCGACGTCATGGCCCATCACGAGCGGTTCACCGACCACTACCTGACCAACTGGCGCTACAGCGGCCCCGCCCGGGGCATCGGATCGTGCGCCACCGTCACCGCCGCGCTGGGCGGCACGAAGACCGATGTCACGATCAAGGTCATCGAGGCCGACGCGCCGCGGCGCATCGTCGAACACAACGTCAGCGCGGCCGGTCGGCGACTGGCTCACGGCACCTACGCCCTTGAACCGCTGCGGACCGGGGGGACCCACATCTCGTTCACGTACACGTGGGTGCACACCCCTCTCGCCGACCGGCTGCTGGCCCCAGTCGTGCGGACCACGATGCGGCATGCCAACCACACGGTCATGCGACGCCTTGCCGCCGAGTTGGCTCGCCACGTGTCCGCCGCCGAATCCTGACGGCGGAAGCTGCGCGCGGAGTGGCAACTCGTGCAACTGACGGGAGCGCACGCCCAGCCCGCCGGTGAAGCGCCGCACACGTTCAGGCCCGCGGGGACCCCTCGTCGCCATGCTGAACGGTGCCTTCCACCGGTCGGGGAGGCGGCGCCACGGAGGGCCCCTGCTCCTTCAGCGCTCGGGCCTCGCTCTTGAAGATCCGCGCGGCCTTGCCCGCGGACCGCGCCAGCTCGGGCAGCTTCTTGATGCCGAGGACCACGACCACCACGAGGAGGATCAGCGCCAGCTCACTCAGGCCGAACATCAGATCTATCACCTCTCCACGGACGGCGGCCGCCAGCAACCAGCACCCCACCGATGTCTACATTGCTGTAGAAGTCTGGCGTAGAGCATGATCGCTCAACAAGCCCGCCTTCCAGCCCGGACGGCCGGGAACAGAGTGCTGCACGAAGGAACACAGCAGGATGACGGACAACACCCCCACGGTCCGCCCCGCCACGGCGCGGGTCTCCACGGCACGATGGTGCCGCGCCATCACCGACGCCCGGTGGTTCGCGGTCACCGTCTTCTGCCTGATCCTCGCCAACGCCGCCCTGCTGGGCGCAGAAACCTACACCGGGGTGGTCACCGACTGGCACGGCTGGTTAAGCCTGGCCGAGCACGCGTGCGTGGCCGCCTTCACCGTGGAGATCCTGCTGCGCCTGGGCGCCCACGCCGACCGCCCCCATGGCTTCTTCCGCGACCCGTGGAACCTCTTCGACCTCGCCGTCGTACTGAGCACCTTCCTGCCCGTAGTCCGGGAGAACACCACCGTCCTGCGGCTGCTGCGGCTGGCCCGCGTCCTGCGCACCGCCCGGTTCCTGCCGCAACTGCGTGTCTTCCTCGTCGCCGTCGCCCGCAGCCTGCCCGGCACCCTCAGCTTCCTCCTTGTCGGCGCCCTGCTGCTGTACGTCTACGCGATGGTCGGCTGGGTCTTCTTCGCCCGCCACGACCCGCAGCACTACGGCTCCGTCGGCCGAGCCGTCCTCACCCTCTTCCTGCTCATGACCCTCGACGGCATCGGTGACGCCGTCCACGCAGGCCTCGAAATCTCCCGCTTCAGCCTCCTCTACTACGCCTCCTTCGTCCTGCTCGCTTCCTTCGTTCTCGTCAACGTCCTCATCGGTGTCGTCCTGACCTCCCTCGACGAAGCCCGCAACATGGAGCACGCGGCACCAGCCCCCCGCCCGGTATCCGACCCGGCCGCGCAGCAGACACTGCTCGACCGCATCGCCACAGCCCGCCGCGCCCTGGACGACCTCGAACGCGAGCTCACCCATGCCTCAGCGCCGCCACCCGTCGAAGCGGAACGGACTGTCCCCACCCCCAGCAGGCACATGTAACCGCAGACGAGACCTGATAAGGGGCGGACACGGAGATCTCCGGCGTCATCAGCGCGATCGTTGTCGGGCATCGGCGTCGCCGGCACCAAGGGCGTCGACTGGATCGAATGGCTCATCCAGATCGCGCTCGCCGCCTTCGGCGTCGCCGCCCTCGACCGCGCCAGAACCGCCGCTGAACACCGGCTGACCACAGGAAGTAGCTGTGCAGGTGGGTGACACCGGCAGCCGAGTGGAGCCCCGCGCCCTCGATCGGCGGGTCACGACAAAGGGTGGGCCCCCGCGCACGGGAGCCCACCGAGCTTATCCGGCTGTCACCGCCGGAAGGCGTCCTTGATCTTCTCCTTCGCCTGACGCACGTCGCCCTTCGACTTCTTGGTCTGGCCCTCGGCCGCAAGACCTTCGTCGTCCGTCGCACGGCCAACGGCTCCCTTGGCCTTGCCCGTGGCCTGCTCCATTTTGGCCTTTGCCTTCTGCTCTCGAGCCACCGCTGATCACTCCCACTCGCATCCGACGTTGGGGCTACTACGTCGAGTGACCTCCTGCGCAGGGAGCAAACAGCGAGGCGTCCTGACAGAAGAGTTGTCGCCTCCGGTGATCTCCCCCGGGCTCTCGCCCTGCGTCCGCGCTGGCTGATCTGCGACGAGATGACCGCAAGGCTGGATGCCTCCACCACTGCAGCGCTGGTGGCAGCCGTCGAGGACGACCGCCCCGCCCCCGGCGCCGGACTGCTCGCCGTCGGCCACGACCAGGTGCAACCACTGGTGCGACCGCATCGTCCACTGGCAGAAACCGACCACCGCGGGACTCGGGGAGCAAGCGGATGAGGCGGCGTGTGCGAATGAGTAGCCGCGAGGGGCTGCACCGCGTAGCGCCACCCGGTCATCGGCTCACACGCATAGGCGGCCGTCCCCTATACCTGTGATGCGGCGAGCGATTGCAGGGCACGCTTCTTCAATTGGGGACCGGCTTCTGAGGCGTTACCGGAGGCGAAGGGGGTTGGGGGTCGTATTCGACGGCGAGCTGGATCGCCTTGGCCGTGTCGTCCGCGACGACGGACGCGAGGTAAAGGGCCATGTCCACTCCCGCCGATACCCCGGCCGCGGCGCTCCATCTGCCGCCGCGTCCTCGCAGCCGATGCCGCCCACGACCATCAGCGTGTCCAGGCGCCCCACGACCGCCTCCAGGCTCCGCACGGCTGCCAGCGCAATCCCGGCCGAACTCCGGAGAGCCCGGCGGCCGAGGGTGCCCAGTTCGATCGCGTAGGGCGGCTGTGCGCAGTACCTGTTGGCGATGTCCAAGGCGCTGCTGGGACAGGCGATGTCGAGGATCTGCGCGTCGTCGTAAGCGACGATGAGCACGCGCCGCTGGTGCCTGTGCTCGTTCCTACCATGCTTCAAGCGCACACCCCCGCATCATCATGTCGCGTTGACCTGCGGTGCCCAAACCTGAGTGAGACGGGATTCGTCGGTGTGTCTCACTCAGGCCTGGGCGGAGAGCCGCGTTCTCGCAGTCCGGCGGGTTGTGCTCGCCGGAGCTGCGGTGGGCTCAGGCTTCGAGAGCGGCCGGGTCGAAGCCGGCCGTGGTCAGGACGTCGGAGGCGACTCCGCGGCCGACCTGGGCGAGGCCGATCAGCAGGTCGTCGCAGTCGATGTGGTCGGAGCCGTTCTGTTCAGAGCGTGCCTCGGCGATGGCGATGGCCTTGCGGGAATAGGGCGTCCAGGCGATGCGCTCGGCCGCCTGGGAGGCTCCCATGCTCAGCCTGGTGCCGACGGATCGGTGGACCGCTTCCGGCGAGAGCCCGGCGGCTCGCAGGAGACGGGTGGCGCTGTTGTCCTCCGTGGTCAGTCCCCAGAGCAGGTGCTCGGTGCCGATGTAGTTGTTGCGGTGGTGCACCGCTGCTTGCTTGACGTGGACCATCGCCTGTCGGAGGTCGTCGGTCAATGTGTCGGGGCTGTAGCGCTTGTGCGGCGCATGGAAACGCTGCTGGACCGCCTGCCGGGTCACACCCAGGGCGGTGCCGATGTCGGTCCATGAGGAGCCGTGCATCCGGCAGTGCTCGACGTAGTCCTCGACCAGGTCGTCTGTCAGCGCCTGCATCTGGCCTGCGAGTTGCGCGGCGACGGTGAGCAGAGCGAGCCAGTCGGGCTGTTCTTGTCCGCCGGGGCTGCGGTGTGCGGTGTCGCAGCGCCGGTCAACTTCCGCGATGAGATCGTCCAGGTCCGGGAGAGTCATGAGGCAAGGACGCCTTGACAATTTAGAATTGTCAAGGCGTCCTTGCCTCTCGGTGGTGGGGGACGGGATAATTGGTGACGCGCCGAAGGCGGGAAGGCAGCCCACCATTGCCCCAGCGCCTTCGGCATGCGGTGAGGTCGGCGGTCAGCGGCAGGAGTCGGCATGGCGGTTCTCCTCGGCGAGGTCGGTGAAGGGGATGGGGCAGCACGTGCTGGAAGCCTCCTTGACGGCGATGGCGGCGATGCCGGCAATGGCGGCGATGACGAGGGCGGCGATCGGGTCGGCCCAGGATCGGAGCGAGCATGGCCTTGCCACCGTCGTCGATCGGGCGAGGGCCGTTCCGGCCTGCCCGTCACAGGCCTGGCGGCCGACACCGATCCGTGCGCTGACTCCTTCGCCCTGGACGAGGTCGGGGGCGTTCCGCCGGCCACGCCGAGGCGTCGAGGGAGGCGTCGAGGGTGAGGACATGGTCGACCGCTTGATGACGGTGCGCACCGAACGCCTGATCCAGTGCGCACCGGACGCGCCGGAAGCTACTTGGTCAGCGGTTGGCCTGCGCGGCGGCGTCAAGGATCTGGCGCAGTCGATGCGCGAACTCGTCCGGCTTCCCCGCGTATCCGAACTCTCCGTCCAGGAACCCGCCGTGATGGCTCGGGAACACGCTCACCCGCTGTCCGAGCAGTTCAGCGGTAGCGACGGAGGTGCGTCCGGTCAGCACGTCCTTGGATTCCTCGCCCACAGCGATCACGACACGGGTCGGCGCAGCGGCGATCGCGTCGGCATCCGGCCGATAGCTGCTGACCGCCCACGACCGGTCGGACAGCAGTGGATCATCCCGTGAGCCGTCATCCTCCGTGGGGATTCCGAACGCGGCGGGATCGGCCTGTGTCTGTGCGAAGTACGCGTCGGTGAACTCTCCCTTCCACGAGGTCATGGCCACGAACGCGGCCATCCCGGCCCCTCCTCCCCGCTTCTCGTATGCCTCCGTGACCGCGGCCCGTGCCCGCACGGCCGCCGGGCCGTCCGGTGTGAGGGTGATGAGCGGCGGCTCGTGCGCAACCAGAGTGGTGATGTCTGCGGGATACCTCGCCACGACCGCGAGAGCGGTGACGGCTCCCCCGCTGCTGGCGAACATCTCAACCGGCCCGGCCCCGAGAGCCTCGATGACGGCGTGCACGTCGTCGGCCTGGGTCTGCGGCGTGTGGTCGACCCGCCCGTCCTTACGCGTGCTGCGACCGAGGCCGCGCGGGTCATAGGTGACCACGGTCCGCTCAGGGAAACGCGCGGCCAGCGCCCCGAAGCCAGAAGCGTCCATGGGCTGCCCGATCATGAACAGCGGCGGGCGTCCATCGGTGGTCGGCAGCGGCCCGCGAACGTCATGGACGAGGTCCGCGTCGGCTGTCTCGAGTGTGTGAGTCTCCATACCTGTGCAGACCGGCCCCGTCCCCGAAACTCATCGGCGCTGCGGGCATCGCTCCGCCATGGGGCCTCGCTCTCACCTCGCGGCGCGGCTCCGCCCGACGGACGGGAGGGCCACCGGGAGATCGGGGGCCGCGGCGCCAACGAACCAGGCACGTTCATCCGTACCCGGCTGAGTAGTTTCGCGCGACCGTCGACACCGCGCCCCTGTGTGCAGCTGGTGCTCAGCGCGGGGTGCGCGGGACGCCGTCGGCGCGGGGTGGTCGGCGCGCGGCCGGTGTGCATCGGTGCAGTGCGGTTAGCGGTGCTCACCGGGACTGTGGCCGGGGCCGGCCTGATGCGGTCGGTGCGCGCGCTGGTCGTCCTGGCGGTGCGCGTGGCCAGCAGCCTGGGCATCCGGTGCCCTCGCCGCCACCGACGACGCCAGCCGAGCGGCTGCTCCTGGGTGAGGAGGAGCAGCCGCTCGGCTGGCGTCGTCGGTAGTGCGCGGCCGGGCCGTGCAGGGGGCGGCCGGTGCGGCGTACGGGGGCGTAGCCGGGCTGTGAGCACGGCGCGCCGAGGCAGGCGTGGTGCTCGATCAGGTCGGGCCTGTCCACAGGGATCGGGGTGATCAGCCGGGTGCGCCACGGAAGAGCACCCCGGCGATGCCGGCGCCGCGTGGCTTCTTACGTTGCGAGGATCATTCGCCGCCGTCACGGGGACGGCGGCGAAGACGTGGCGGCCAAGGCCCGTAGTGCGGTGACCGGTTTGCGTAGTCCGTAGGCGACCGCCGTCGACGTTCCGTCGCCATGGCTCCAGGTCAGCAGTGCGCGTCCGTCGGCCACGCTGCCCTGCACCGTGGTCGGTTCGCCGAGGAGCGGCAGACGGCCGACGATCTTGACCGTGAGACCGGCGACCTCGGTCCAGAAGTAGTCGTCCTGCGCTGACTCCGGCGGAGGTAGACCAAGCGCCGAGGCCGCCGCGGTCTTGGCCTGGGCGACGGCGTTGGACCAGAAGGGCGCACGCCGGTCGGGCTGTGTGCCGTGGCCGCGAAGGTAGGTGACGTCACCGGCGGCGAACACGCCGGGCACGGTGGTGGCGCAGGCATCGTCGATGCCGACGCCGAGGCGGCCGGCGAGGCCCGTCCCCGTCAGCCAGCCGACGCACGGTACTTCTCCGGCGCAGGTGACCACCAGGTCCGCGGTGAGCTCGGTGCCGTCCGGGAGCGCCACGCCGCCCACGGGGTCGCCGGTCAGGGTGGCGAAGCCGGTGGCCTGTACGAAGCGGATGCCGTGTGCTGCGGCACGTGCGGTGATCTCGGCGGACAGGTGGTCGCCGAGGATGCGTTGCAGCGGCCGGTCGGCGTCCACGACGGTCACCGGGATGCCTCGGGCGGCGCAGGCGCCGGCCACCTCCATACCGAGGAAGCCGGCGCCGACCACGATCGCCGAACCGGCGTCCGCCAGGCGGGCCCGGAGCAGGCGGGCGTCGTCCAGGGTGCGCAGGACGAGTTCGCCCCGTTGCCCGGGGGCGGCGAGTCGGCGGGCGTCCGCGCCGGTGGCGACGATCAGCGCGTCATAGCCGATCTGGCGGCCGTCGGCGGTCGTGACGGTGCGCCGGCGGGTGTCGGCTGCGACGGCGGGCGAGCGGATGACGTCGGCGTCGAGGCCGTCGAGGGCCAGGCCCAGGGTCTGGTCCGCGGCCGGGTCCTTCAGGACCGTCTTGGACAGGGGCGGGCGGGAGTAGGGGCCGTGCTCCTCGGCACCGACAAGTGCGACCGGTCCGGCGTAGCCGAGGGTGCGCAGGTGGCGGGCGGCAGTGGTGCCGGCGAGGGATTCGCCGACGATGAGCACCGAGCGCGGTGCGGTCACGGCAGGACTCGCAGGGCGGCGACCGGGCAGGCGTTGACGGCCGCGCGGGCGGCGGGCCGGTGCTCGTCGGGGATGTCGGTGCCCTCGAAGCGGTAGGTGAGTTCGGCGTCGTCGTCCAGGCTGAAGATGTCAGGGGCCTGGTCGGCGCACAGGCCGTGGCCTTCGCAGCGGGGGTGGTCGACGGAGATCTTCATGGTGCTGTCCTCAGCTGTCCTCGATCGGTCGAGCGGCGGGTTCAGGCGGGGATGAGTTCGAGCGGCAGGCGCTCGAGGCGGTGGATGACGTTGTTCAGGGCCCACTGGGGTGGGCCGGTCACCTCGATGCGGTCGACGCGTTCGACCAGGGCGCGCAGGATCGCGGAGGTCTCCATGCGGGCCAGGCCCTGGCCGGCGCAGCCGTGGGTGCCCTGCCCGAAGCCGAGTTGGCGGGCTGCGTCGCGGCGGATGTCGAAGGTGTCCGGGTCGTCCCACTCCAGCGGGTCGCGGTTGGCGGAGCCGTAGAGGACCAGTACCCGGGAGCCCTTGGGGAGAGGTATGTCGGCGAGTTCCGTGTCGTGGGCGGCGGTCCGGGAGAAGGCCCGGATCGGGGATTCGTAACGGACGACCTCGTTGACCGCTTTCGGGACGAGGTCCGGGTTTGCCTTCAACAGGCGCCACTGTTCGGGGTGAACGGCGAACAGGTACAGGGCACTTGAGATGGCGCTGATGGTGGTGTCCAGGGAGGGCGCCAGGTAGTCGATCATCATGGTGACGCACTCCGCGGGCATGATCTGGCCCTCGTCGGCGGCGCGCAGCAGGTCATGGCCCATGCTGCCGTCCAACACGGACCGGTCGCGCACGACACCGCGCGCGTAGCGCAGCATGCCGAGGGACGCGGGAAGCGTGCGCGCCGCCTGGCGGTTGAGCGGGCCCAGTGCGTCGAAGGTGGCGCCGGCCCAGCGCAGCAGGTGCTCACGGCCCTGGCGGGGCCAGCCGACCAGGTCGGGGACGACGGACATCGGCAGCGCCGTGGCGACCTCGACGGCATCGACCGTCCGGCGGGTCACGGCGTCCTCGACAACGGCGGCGGCCTGCTGGTCGACGGTGTCCTTCATCGTGCGCAGCGCCCGGGGAGTAAGGCGGTGCGCGAGGAGGGAGCGGCGGCGAGCGTGGTCCTCGCCGTCGCTGAACAGCGTGGTGCCCTGACCCACACGGTTGGCAACTGGGTTGAGGGCGACGCCACCGGAGGAGACGAAGGTGTCGTCGTCCAGCAGTACTTGCTTGCACTCGGCGTAGCGCGGCAGTGCGTAGACCTTGTGCTTGCTCAGGTGGACCACGGGGCCGAGTTCGCGCAGCGCGGCGTAGTGCGGATAGGTGTCACGGATGGCCGAGGCCGCATACAGATCGGGGTGGTATACGGGGATCTGCGTACGCATGGGCATGAGGAGCCCTCCTGAAGGAGCTGCGAGGGAGCGGAGGCAGGGCGGTGCGTGCGGGGGGGGGCAGGTCGATGGACGGCTGGCGGGAGCGCAGCGGGGTGGTGCTCGCTCCTCGTCCGTTGCGCACGAACGGGCGGCGTCAGCGCGACGGCGCCGTAATGATGAAATACTCAAGCTTGATGGAATCAAGCGTCAAGGGTTACGTCAGAATCAGAGCGATGAAATCATCAGAACTGCCGATGTTTTCACTCCTTGCCGCCTGGCCGTCGGCGGCCGATGGCGCCTGAGCGACGCGGTGCAGTACGAGTGGCCGGCGCCGGAACGCCTTGCTCGCCGAACGGGAGACTCGTGAGCCCTCGGGCATCACCAGCCCCCGCTCGATACCGTCGCGCACTCCGGGCGGTCAGCCGGCGGCGAGGGCCGCCCCGGCGTATGCCATCGCCGTCAGGGCCAGTACGGCCGCGGGCAGGGCTCGCGCGGGCGGGTCACCGTGACGCAGGTGGACCACGGCGGCAGCCATCATGAGCAGAGTCAGCCCGGCAGCGGCAGCCACGCCGAGCGGAGCCGAGGCCAGGCCGAGCAGCAGACCGGCGGCTCCGGCGATCTCCAGTGCACCGATCACGCGGTAGAGGGTCAGTGACATGCCGAGGTGCGCGGCTGCCTGACGCATGAACGCGACGGCGGCGATCTTCGCCGTTCCGAAGGAGAGGAAGATCAGTGAGAGTGCGACGGCGAGGGTGATGTGTGCGGTGGTCATGCCGATCTGTCCTGGTGCTCGGCGCCCAGTCGGGCGTAGTAGTCGATGAGGTGGGGGGCGTCCACGGCGGCCAGGTTGACGACCTGCTCGACCGGGGCGCCTTGAAGGATGCGCTTGACGGGGACCTCGAGCTTCTTGCCGGTGCGGGTGTGCGGGATCCCGGGCACTTCGAGGATCTCGTCGGGGACGTGACGGGGTGAGGCGCCACTGCGGATGGCTGCACGGATGCGGTCGCGGAGCGTGTCGTTCAGTTCGGCTCCGGCGGCCAGCACCACGAACAGCGGCATCCAGTAGCCGCCGTCGGGTTCCTCGGCGCCGATGACGAGGGCCTCGGCGATCTCCGGAAGGCGTTCGTCGACGTCGTGGATGTCGGCGCTGCCGAGCCGGACGCCGTTGCGGTTGAGCGTGCTGTCGGAGCGGCCGTGGACGATCACCGAGCCGTGACCGGTGACCGTGATCCAGTCGCCGTGCCGCCACACGCCGGGATAGAAGGAGAAGTAGGCGTCGCGGTAGCGGGTGCCGTCGGCGTCGTTCCAGAAGTACAGCGGCATCGACGGCATCGGGCGGGTGACGACCAGTTCGCCGACCTGGCCCACCACCGGAATGCCCTCGCCGTCGTACGCGGCCAGCGCCACTCCCAGGTGCGGTGCGGACAACTCCCCGGCCCACGAGGGGGTGTTGGGCGCGCTGCCCGCGAAGGCGGAGACGACGTCCGTGCCACCGCTGATCGAGGCCAGCAGCACGTGGGCGCCGACGTGCTCACGGACCCAGGGGTAGGCGGAAGCCGGCAGGGCGGAGCCTGTGCAGCCGACCACGCGGATCGACGACAGGTCGTGCACCGAGGGGTCGATGCCGAACTTGGCCATGCCCAGCAGGTACTGGGGGCTGGTGCCGAAGACGGTCACCCGGTGGCGGGCGGCCAGCTTCCACAGGATGTCGGGCTGGGCCAGGGGCGCCGGGCTGCCGTCGTAGGTGCAGGTCGTGGCGCCGGTCAGCAGCGTGGAGGCGACCAGGTTCCACATCATCCAATGGGTGGTGGTGTACCACAGGAGCCGTTCGCCAGGACCGAGATCGGAGTGCAGGCCGAGGGTTTTGAGGTGCTCCAGCAGAACACCGCCGTGGCCGTGGACGATGCCCTTGGGCAGGCCGGTGGTGCCGGAGGAGAACACCACCCACAGCGGGTGGTCGAACGGCACCGGTGCGCAGGTGAGTTCCTCGGAGCGGGTCGAGGCGTCCTCCCAGGGGACGACCAGCGACGGGTACGTTCTCGACGGCCACGGCAGGCCCACGTGGTCGACCAGCAGGGTCGCTTTCAACGTCGGCAGCTGTCCGGCGAGTTCGAGGGTGGCGTCGCGGCGGTCGTGGGTGGTGCCGTTGAACAGGTAGCCGTCGGCGGCGATCAACACGGTGGGTTCGAGCTGTGCGAACCGGTCGGCGGCGGCCTTGGGGGCGTAGTCCTGTCCGCACACCGACCACACGGCACCCAGGCTCGCGGTGGCGAGGAACGCGACGATCGCGTGCGGGGTGTTGGGCAGGTACCCCACCACGCGGTCCCCCTCGCCGACACCCAGGTCGCGCAGGGTCGCGGCGACCGACGCGACCTGGGCACGCAGGCGGCTCGCGGTCACCTCGTAGCAGGAGCCGGTCTCGTCGAGGGCGATGATCGCCACGTCGTCGTCGGCGAGATTACGCAGGGCGTGGTGGGCGTAGTTGAGCGTGGCGCCGGGAAACCAGCGGGCGCCGGGCATCCGCTCCTCCGCCAGGACCCGCTCGTAGGCAGTGTCGGCGTCGATGTCGAAGTACTCCCACACCGCCCCCCAGAAGCCCTCCAGGTCGGTGACCGACCACCGGTGCAGGGCGGCGTAGTCGGAGCCCGCCATGCCGGCGTGGCGGGCGAAGTCCATGATGTTGCTGTCCGCGACGGCCTGCGGATCAGGCGTCGTGAAAGGGCTGGGCACGGTCATCGTGTGGCGCTCCTCAGCAGGCTTGTGCCGGCGGTCCGTCGGAGAGGGTGGGGGCTGCGGGTGGTGGACAGGAGGGGCGCCCAGGCGGCGGTGCCGGTGAAGTCGAAGCCCCCGGCGGGAACGACGTCCAGGACGACACGGTCGGGGCGCAGCAGTACGGCGTCCGCCCGGCCGGCGCGCAGCCAGGCGGCGAGGGTGCCGTCATCGTCGACATCGGCCACGGTGATCGCCCGCACGCCGAGGGCGTGGGTGAGCGCGCTCAGCGAGGGCCAGGGGTCCGCTGCGGTCAGAACGGCGAAGGAATCACCGAGCAGCTCGTCGAAACGGACGCGTCTTCCTGCGACACTCACCCACGGTTGCGGGCAGTGGGTGCCCACGAGGCCCCGGCGGGTACGGCGCCGCACCAGCGGCCCGGCGGTCAGGGGCGGACTGAGATCGCGGCCCGCCGCCGTGGTGAGCCCGGGGATGCGGCAGGCCGCGGCCAGGAGCCTGCGGCGCACCGCCGCGGCACCGTCCTGGCCGCCGGTCATGGCCCAGCCCATGGCGACCGCCAGCCGGATCACATGCCGGGCATGCGGCTTTCGCTCGCTCTCGTACGTGTCCAACAGTCTTTCGTCCGCGCCCTGTCGCAGGACGCGGGCGAGCTTCCAGGTGAGGTTGTAGGCGTCCCGTAGTCCCGTGCACAGGCCCTGCCCGATGAACGGAGGGGTGAGGTGGGCCGCATCGCCAAGGAGGAAGACCCGGCCGCTGCGCCACCGGTCGGCGATCAGTGCCCGGAAGGTGTACTGCGTGTCACGGACGACGTCGAAGTCCCCGTCGTACGACGGTGGCAACCACGGGGCGATCAGCTCGCGCACCGGCACCGCGGGGTCCCCGAGCCGGAACTCCCAGCGGTAGCGGTCCTCGCCGACGCGCATGAAGGTCGCCGGGCGGCGCGGGTCGCAGACCTGGTCGACGCCCTCCCAGCAGCGCACGTCGGCCTTGGTCCGGACGTCGATGACCCTCCAGCGTTCCTCGAAGCGCAGGTCCTCCCATACGGCGCCGACGGCCTCGCGGGTGAGGCTGCCCGCGCCGTCGCAGCCCAGCACCGCCTCAGCCCACAGCCCGTGCTCGCCGCCACCGTCGCGGTAGGTCACCCGCACGGGGCCCGTGGTGTCCGGGCCGACGCCGGTGACCTCCGCGCCGCCGCGCAGTTCGCACTCCGGGTGCCGGGCGAGGGCGTCGCGCAGCAGCCGTTCCAGTTCGGGCTGGTCGAACATGCTGGTCTGGGGGTAGCCGTGGTGCCCGTCCTCGGTACGGCGGAACTCGGCCATCACCCGGTGCCGGGCGTCCAGCAGCCGCAGCCCGTTCGCCGGGCGGGCGATCGCGGTGAACTCCTCCCCCACACCCGCCGCCTGGAGGATCCTGCGCACCTCGTCGTCGGTGGCGACGGCACGCGGGAGGGGGTAGACGTCCTGATGGCGTTCCAGGACGACGGTGCGGACTCCGCGCCTGGCCAGGAGGAGGGCGGCGGTCACGCCCACCGGTCCGGCGCCGATGATCACCACAGGCAGGTCGTACTCGTTGTGTTCGGGGGGCATGTGCGGCTCACTTCGGGTGTTAGCGGGGGTCGGCGACGGGGGTGCGCTGCTCGCCGAGGTCGATCCGGCCGTCCGGGGTGGCGATCGTCGCCGTGATCACGTCACCGGAGTGCAGATAACGCGGGTTCCTGGCCTGCGACTTGAAGAACGACTTCCACTTCAGGGCCGGCGGGAGCAGAGCGCCGATCTTCTCGACGGGTTTGGGCGGAGCCTTGAGGGCCGTGCCGCCGGGGGTGCCGGTGAGCAGCAGGTCGCCGGGGTCGAGGGTCTGGAAGCGGGCCAGCAGCGTGAGGGCCTGCGCAGGCCGGACGATCATGTCGGCGAGGGTGCGGTCCTGGCGCAGCTCGCCGTTGACGGACAGCTTCAGCCGCAGGTCGAGGAGATGGACGAAGTCCTCCGGCTCCAGCAGGGTCAGGTGGGGGCCGGTCGGCGTGAAGGTGGGGTAGGACTTGCTCTCGTAGAACTGCGTCCTGGTCAGCTGGATCTCGCGGGCGCTGACGTCGTTCGTGATCACCAGCCCGGCGACGTACGTCGGCAGGTCCCGCTCCTCGACCACGGTGCCGATGGGCAGCGGTGCCCCCATGACCAGGCCGAGTTCGATCTCGTAGTCCAGGAACCTCACATGGGAGGGGCGGACGATGGCCTCGCCCGGGCCGCTGACCGAGCCGGACGCCTTGCGGAAGAAAGCGGGCGGGATGTCCCCGGTGAAGCCCGAGTCCCGGGCGTGACTGCGGTAGTTGACCATCTGGGCCACTACCCGGCAGGGGGTGGTGACCGGCGAGAGCGCCGCCAGGTCGGCGACGGGCGTGCCCACCTCACCCGAGAGGGCCGCCTCTCGTACGGCGTCACGGTCGGCGAGCAGTTCAGCGGTGGTCACGGCCTTGGTGTCGGCCTGGACGGCCCGGTCGCCGCGGAGGACCCACCAGCCGTCGGCGGTGCGCAGGACGTTGGTGCTCATGTCAGTACCTTCGTGAGGGGGTGGAGGTTCAGGACGTGACGGCCTTGAGCAGGCCCCGCAGGCGCGCGGGGTCCATCTCGTTGTCACCGCGCAGGGCCTCGACGACGTCCCGGATCCGCTGCGGGGAGGGGCTCGCGCCGAGGAAGTCGCGGGTGGCCGGCGGGCCCCACTGGGCCAGGCCGCTGGTCGACATGGGTGCCCACCCTGGCTCGACGTCACAGGTGAACAGGTCGCCGTCGGCGAAGTGCTCCAGCATGAAGCGGTCGGGATCACGCCAGTAGTCGAACAGCTGGCTGCCCTGGATGTGCCGGCCGATGCCCCAACTGCGCTGGTAGCCCCGCTCCTTGAGGTACTCGCCGCCCGCCGCGATCGAGTCCAGGTCGGTGACCTGATAGGCGGAGTGGACGTAACCCGTTCCCGGTCCCAGGTGCATCGCCAGTGTGTGGTGGTCGGCCGGCACGCTGCCCAGATCGCAGCGTAGGAACGCCATCGTCGGACCCCGGTCGCGCTGACCGTCCAGGAACAGGAAGTCCGACACGATCATCCCGAGGGTGTCCAGGTACCAGTCCAGGGCCCGGGTGAACACCCGTGTCTCCAGCACCACATGCCCGAGCCGCTGGATCCGGGACGGCTCGCGCGGCGGGCGCTGCGTGGTGTTCGTACGACGGTGAGCGGTGCCGAAGTTGAGGAGCAGCGGCTGCTGCTCGGGCAGGGCCGGCAACCGCTCGCCGCAGTGCACCACCCGCACCGGGAAACCGGACGGGTCGAGCAGATCGACCGCCCTGCCGCCGCCGGGCACGTCCGCGTCCCGCACATCGGAGCCGGTGGCCCTCGCCAGCCGCTCCAGATCGGTGCGCTCGGCCGCCCGGAACGCCGGACCGATGAAACGGGACGTGCGACCTCGCCGGATCACCATGCAGGGCGAGCCGGCGAAGGTGCCGCGCAGCCACAGCTCCCCCTCCGTGCGAGCGGCGACCCCGAAACCGAAGTCCCGCGCGAAGACCTCGGCGCGGTCCAGGTCGGGCTTCTCGAACTCCAGCCAGGCCAGGTCCGCCACCTTGATCACCGGGTTCCGGGAACGGCCCGGGCGCTCGCCGCGCAGGGCGCCCTGTTCGCTGTGCAGGTCCTGGTGGGCGGTCTTGACATCGGCCCCGAGATGGTGGGTTTCAGACATGGTGTTCTCCGAGCGACACGCGATAATGAGGAAATCATCAACGTTGACGGGATCGTCGTCAAGGGTCTGCCCCGAGTAGATGATGAAATCATCAGAGATGCAGTCGTCATCGACCACGCGGTTAGACTCTGTGCATGCCTAGCCCCGCCCCCTCCAGCAACCGATTCGAGCGACGCCGCGCCGAGACCCGTCGCGCGCTCATCCACGCGGCCCGGCAGATACTGGCCGAGAGCGGCGACACGAGCGCCAGCATCCAGGCGATCGCCGAACGCGCGGACGTCGGCTTCGGCTCCTTCTACAACCACTTCGACTCCAAGACGGAGCTGTTCGAGGCGGCGGTGGTGGACGCATTGGAGGAGTTCGGCCAGAACTTCGACGAGCACCTGACCGGGATCGACGACCCGGCGGAACTCGTCGCGTCCGGCTTCCGGCTCAGCGCCCGCATGGCCGACTCCCAGCCGGTGCTGATGCAGGTCCTGCGCCGCCGCGGTCTCGGCCACATCCACTCGGACAACGGCCTGGCCCGCCGGGCCCTGCGCGACCTCGAGGCCGGTCTGGCCTCCGGCCGCTTCACCCCGGTCGACCCGGCGGTCGCCCTGTCCGCACTCGGCGGAACCCTGCTCTCCCTGGTGGAGCTGAGATTCGCCCGTCCCGACCTGGACGGCGACCAGGCCGCGATCGACCTTGCCGAGATGGTCCTGCGCATGCTGGGCGTACCCCCGTCCGAAGCGCACGAGGTCGCCCGGCGCCCCCTCCCTGACACCGCCGCACAGGCCGGCCCCACTCGGTGAGCGGCGAGCTCGCCCCGGGGGCAGCCGGGCGGACGGTCGGTCCGACCCCGGTCGCGTCCGGCGCGGGCGGCGTGCGACCGGGCGCGCAGGGGCAGCCCCTCAGGAGTGTTCGGCAGCGGCCGGAGGCGGCGCGCCAAGGCCGATGCCGGTGAGATCGGTGCGGTGCCGGCCGGCGCCCGGACGGCGCGGCTCCGGACTCAGGTGTCCTGCCCGTCGGCTGCTTCTGCCTCATCGCCGTCGTCGTCAGCCGGATGTTTCCCGGGGGCATACGGCATCCTCCGCGTCGCCGTGGTCCGTCTCGCGAAGTGATGCGCCGGAGCCGACGGTCCGTGCGGTCGGCTCTCGCTCCGTGCGTTCCTGCCGCCTCAGGGGTGTGCCGCGAAGTACCGGGCGATGCCCTCGATGCCCTCCCCCACGGCCCGCTCGACGATGGGTGCCAAGGACTCCGGGAGGATCTCCTGGCTGTAGATCACGCGTGAGCCTTCCGCGTCGGGGAGCACGTCGATGGTGCCCAGGTGGAAGTCGATGGGCTGGGGCATGCCCTCGACGAACCGGTACTGGAAGCGGCGCAGTTCGTCGTCCTTCGTCACCACGAGGGACTTCATCGCCATCCCCCCGGGCCCGCGCAGGTGGCGGTGCGTGCCGTCGAAGTGGGCCTCCTGCACGGCCGGGAACCACTGCGGGATCTTGCTCACGTCGGTGAGGACGGCCCAGACACGGTCGGGGTCCTGTGCGACTCGGGTGTCGAAACGGAACGTAGCCATGGGTACTCCCTGGTGGGTGATGACGGCTTCGGGCAGGCGCCGGCACGCGGCAGGATCAGAACGGAAAGCGGGAGTGCTCGGTGGAGAGGGTGACCCAGCGGGTGTTCGAGAAGGACTCGATGCCCCAGCGTCCGCCGAAGCGGCCGTAACCGGACGCCGCGAACCCGCCGAAGGGGGCCTGCGGTTCGTCCCCCACCGACTGGTCGTTCACGTGCACGATGCCGGTGCGGATACGGCGTGCCACCTTCAGACCATGGGTGCCGTTCTCGGTGAGGATGCCGCAGCTGAGGCCGTGCTCGGTGTCGTTGGCCAGGGCCACCGCCTCGTCGTCGTCCGCGAAGGCCCTGATGGTGACGACAGGCCCGAAGGCCTCGGCGTGGTGCAGTTCCGCGCTCTCGGGCAGGTCGGTCAGCACGGTCGCCGGATACAGGGCCCGCTGCGGGCTGCCACCGCCGGTCAGGACGCGCGCGCCGTTTCCGACCGCGTCCGTGACCAGGGCGGCGACGCGCCGCGCGGCGGCCTGGTCCACCAGCGGGCCGATGACGGTGCCGGGCAGGCCGGGGTCGCCACTCGGCAGATCGGCGACCTTGGCGGCGAACCGCCGGGTGAACTCACCGACGAGTGAGCTGTGCACCAGGACGCGGTCGGCGCACATGCAGATCTGGCCCGAGTTCATGAACGCGGCGAACGCGGCGGCGTCCACGGCGTGTTCGAGGTCGGCGTCCTCCAGCACGATCACGGAGTTCTTGCCGCCGAGTTCGAGTACGGCCGGCTTGAGGTGCTCGGCGGCGAGGGTGCCGATGATCCGCCCGACGCCGGTCGAGCCGGTGAAGTTGACCGCGCGGACCCGGGGATCCGCGATCAGCTCCCGCGCGATACCCGCGGCGTCCGCCTTGTCGTTGGTGATGACATTGACGACGCCGTCGGGAAGGCCCGCGTCGCGCAGCACCTCGGCGACGAACAGGCCGCACGCGATCGGTGCGTCCTCGCTCGCCTTGACCACGACGGTGTTGCCCGCCGCGAGCGGAGCGGCAACCGCTCGGGTGCCGAGGATGACCGGGGCGTTCCACGGCGCGAACGCCGCCACGACACCGAGGGGTTCGCGCACGGCCAGGCTCAGTCCGCCCGGTTTCCGGGTGGTGAGCACGTCCCCGCGCGGTGCGGTGATCGCCGCGGCGGCCTCGCGCAGCATGCCGGCGGCCACCTCGACGTTGAACAACGCCCAGCCCCGGGTCCCGCCCACCTCGCCGGCCAGCAACTCCACGACCTGCTCGCCGCGTTGCTCCATGAGGTCCGCCGCGCGCAGGAAGATGCTCCGGCGGGCGAAGGGCTCCAGTGCCGCCCACTCGGTGAAGGCGGCGTCCGCCGCGTCCACCGCGGCGCGCACGTCCTCGGGGCCGGCTGCGGCGACCCTTGCATAGGGCTCGCCGGTCCAGGGACCGATGTCGGCGGTGGTCCGCCCGGAGACGGCCGGGGTCTGCTTGCCGCCGATCAGCAGGTCACGGTCAGGTGGCACGAGGTCGTCTCCTCTTGTCGCTGGGGTCGGTGCGCATCGTGTGGGTCAGGCGCCGATCATGTTGAAGCCGCCGTCGGCGTTGAGGTAGGCCCCGGTCATGTGGGCGGCGTCGTCGGTGGCGAGGAAGAGGGCGGTGCCCGCGAGTTCGGCGGGGCCCGGGATCCGGCCCATCGGGGTCTTGGCGATCATGTCCTCGCGGCGGCCGGACTTCCAGTCCGCGCGGCTGAGGAGCATCTCGGTCTCGATGAATCCGGGGGCGAAGGTGTTGACCCGCACGGTGGGGGCGAACGCCTGGGCGTAGGACTTGGTGATGCCGAGGATGCCGTACTTCGCGGCGGCGTACTGCGGGGCGCGGGCACTGCCGCGCACGATCACGGTGGAGCCGATGTTGACGATCGCGCCGTGGCCCTGCTCCAGCATCCGGGAGCCGAACTCGTGGACGCACAGCATCGTTCCCTTGATGTCCACCGCGAGGACGTGGTCGATGGACTCTTCGGTGAGATCCCGCCAGGACATCTGGTCGCCCGCCACGTCACCGACGTTGTTGACCAGCACGTCCAGGCCGCCGAAACGGCCGAACACCTCCTCGGCCATGCGGATGACGTCCGCGTGGACGGCGATGTCGGCCTGCACCGTGAATGCCTCGCCGCCGACCTCCCGGATGCGCGCCACCGTCTTCTCCGCTCCGGCCGCGGAGCTGCGGTAATGGACGGCGACCCGGGCGGCGCCCTCCTGTGCGGCGCGGACGGCGATCTCGGCGCCGTAGCCGGTGCCGGCACCGGTGACCAGGACCGAGCGGCCCTCGAAGCGGCGGGGAATGCTCTGTTCTGCCATGGGACGTCCCTTCAGGGGTGTACAGCGGTGAAGCGCTGGCGGATCTCTCCGATGCCCTCGATACGGCTGACGAGTTCGTCGTCCGCGGTGAGGTAGCGGGGCGGGTCCATCCGGTTGCCGACTCCGGCCGGGGTTCCGGTGAAGATCAGGTCGCCCGGGAAGAGCGGCACGACGGACGACAGGCGGGCTACGAGCTCCGGCACCGGGAAGATCATGGACTTGGTGCGGTCGTGCTGGACGGGCTCCCCGTTGAGCAGTCCGGTGATCTCCAGATCGTCCGGGTCGTCGAGTTCGTCGGGGGTGACCAGAAAGGGGCCTGTGGGGCCGAAGCCCGGAAAGGACTTGCCGAGGCTGAACTGGGCGGGCCTGCCCTGGAGTTGGGTGACACGTTCGGAGAGGTCCTGGCCGACGGTCAGACCGGCGACGGCCTCCCATGCCCGGTCCTCGCTCACCCGGTACGTGTCCCGCCCGATGACGGCGACGAGTTCGACCTCCCAGTCCACCCTGCCCTGCGGAAGAGCGACGGAGGTGCTCGGGCCGGTGATGCAAGCCGGGAACTTGGTGAAGACGAGGGGTTCGTCGGGCAGGGTGAAGCCGGCTTCGGCGGCGTGTGGCGGGTAGTTGAGGGCGATCGCGAACACCTGCCGGGGGCGCGGTACCGGTGCGCCGAGTGCGGCGGGGTCGACCGGGATGTCGTAGGCCCCGTCGGGCAGTCCGGCCGCCCATTCGCGTAGCCGGGGCCACTCGGTCAGCAGAAGCATCGGGTCGATGGGCAACCGCCCTTTCGAGGCCCACCGGACGTCCGCTGCCCGGTCCCCGCGGACCACGACGGCCCGCCCGTCGAGGAGGCCGAGTCTCACCAGTCCACCTTCTTCGGTACGGGCGTGCCGTGGCCCTGCTCCCAGCTGACGATGGGGTTGCGCAGCACCCCGAGCCGTTCGACCTCGGCCTCGACGACGTCGCCGGGCTTGAGGTACAGGTCGGGATCGCCGCTGAAGCCGGCCACGCCCTGCACGGTGCCGGTGGTGATCAGGTCGCCCGCGCTGTAGCCCTGTGGGGAGTGGTAGGCGACCAGGTGCGGGATGGACACCGACATCCGATTGGTGTTCGACTTCTGCCGCACCACTCCGTTGACCCGCAGCTCCATGTCGAGGTTCTGCGCGTCGGGGACCTCGTCGGCGGTCACGATGTAGGGGCCGACGGGGCAGAAGGTGTCGATGGCCTTGCAGAAGGAGAAGACGCCGGACTCCATCTCCCGGCGCTGGATGTCGCGCGCGGTGATGTCGTTGAAGACGACGTACCCGGCGATGTGGTCGGGCGCGTCGTCCACGCCGAAGAACTTGCCGGGTTTGCCGATGACGACGGCGATCTCCAGCTCGTAGTCGAGTTCGCTCGTCAGGTGCTGCGGGTGGATCACCGGCTCGTCGGGGCCGACGATCGCGTCGACGTTCTGGAAGAAGACGATGCCCTTGTGCATGGGGTGCGACCAGTCGACGTTCTTCGACTCGTCCTCGTGCTCACGGAAGTTGCCGGAGGTGTGGAAGAACTTCTTCGGCACGATCGGCGCGCGCAGCGTCACATCGTCCAGGTCCAGGCGCTCCCCTGTCTCCGCGACCCGGCCGTCACGCTCGAAGTACTCCCGTGTACTCGCCACTTCCAGTGGAAGCACCAGCCGCTCTTCGAGTTCGAGCCTTGCTACGCGTCCGTCGTCGAACGTGATCAGTTTCATGGTGTCCCGCTTTCGGTCTGGGATGGGTCGCAGGGTTCTTCTGGTTCTTCTCCCGCGAAGACTCGCAACTGCAGGGCGAGCAGGGCGTAGTAGCCGACCAGGGCCGTGAGTTCGAACAGTCCTCGCTCTCCCCACTCGGCCACGGCGTGGTGGTACTCCCGGTCGTCGAGGACACCGGTCCGGGTCAGCGCGAGCGTCGCCCGCAGTGCGGCGCGCTCGGCGGGGTCCGAGAGGGCCGGCAATCCGCCTGCACGCAGTGCGTCCAGCTCGGAGTCGGTCAGGCCACAGGTACGGCCGACCGCCTCGTGGGCCTCTCGCTCGAAGGTGCTGTTCCAGTGGGCGGCGACGACCAGGATCGCCATCTCGCGCACCCGGTCGGTCAGGACCGACGCGTAACGCACCGCCGCCCCCACCTCCTGTACGGCCATTCCGACGGGCGGGCTGAGCAGCATCGCGTTGAAGGGGCCACGGAGGCGGCCGTCCTGGTCGGTGAGAGGGAACGCCTGCGGACCTGAGGCCCGGGCACCGCCCGTGATGGCGCGATACACCTCTGCCTGCTGCTCGTCCAGTTCACCGGGCAGGCGGCCGGCGATGCGTGCGGGCATCCGCACTCCCTTCCGGGGATCAGCCGAGGAGGACAGGGGGTCACACGAGCGTGCGGCCACCGTCCACGTAGAGCACCTGCCCGGTGACGTACGAGGCGCGGGCGGAGGCGAGGAACAGCGCGGCTCCGACCACGTCCTGCGGCTGTCCCAGGCGCCCGGCGGGGACCAGGCCGGTCAGTTCCTCCCGCATACCGGGCTTGGCCAGGTAGGCGCGGGTCAGCTCGGTCTCCGTGTAGCCCGGGGCAACGGCGTTGACGGTGATGCCGTCGGCGGCCCATTCACGCGCCATGACCTTCACCAGCTGGTCAAGGCCGCCCTTCGAGGCGGCGTACGGGCCGTGGTGGCGGTGGGCGAGCAGCGAGGACACGGAGGAGAAGAACACCATGCTGCCGCGTCCGGCCTCGCGCATCAGTCGGCCCGCGGCGCGTCCCGTCCAGAACGCGGTGGACAGGTTGAGGGTCAGAATGCGGTCCCACACCTCGTCGGGCGTGTCCACCACGGGACGCCGGTCGTTCGTGCCCACGGCGTGCACCAGCACATCCAGGCCGCCGAGTTCGCGGGCCGCCGTGGCGACCGCCCGCTCGCACGCCTCGGACGAGGTCAGGTCCATGGACAGGGTCCGTACGACCGCGGCCGCGCAGGCCGGATCGTCGCGCAGGGCCTTGAGGCGGGCCTCGTCGGCGTCGACGACCGTCAGCCGGGCACCGGCCTCCGCCAGGCCCCGGACACAGGCGGTGCCCAGTCCGCCGGCTCCGACGACGAGCGCGCCGCGCCCCTCAAGGCCCAGCCACCCCACGGGCTGACTCTGTGCCTGTGTCGACGCGGTCATCGGGTGAGCTCGATTCCGGCCGCGGCCGCCACCCGCTGGTAGTCGGCCCCGACGTCCTGAAGGCACACCTGCAGCATGTGGTCCGCCAGCGCGTTCCCGCTCTCGCTGAGACCGCCGTCGTGGATCGACACAGCACTGCGGGGTTTGATCTCACGGGCGTAGTCGATGACTTCGCCCGTCTTGGACCACGGGCCGTGCACGGGCAGCAGGAGAGTGTCCACGGGGCGGGTGGGCACGGTGAAGGCGTCGCCCGGGTGGAAGACGGTGGTGTCACCGTCCCCCACGAGGAAACCGACGTTGGTGACTTGCGGCAGGTCGGGATGGACCACGGCGTGCAGTTCTCCGTGCACCTCGACGCCCACGCCGTCGATGTCGAAGGCGTCCCCGTCGCCGACCACCGTGACCCGGCCGCCGCCGAGCCCGGTGAGCTGGTCCGCCACGGCTCGGTCGGCCCAGATCCGCAGGCCGGGGTCGGCTTCCGCTGCCGCGCGCAGGAGCGGCTCGGCGAAGTGGTCCACGTGCTCGTGGGTCACGAGCACCGCGTGGGCACCGTCGAGGGCGCGCGGGTCGGAGTAACTGCCGGGGTCGACGACGATGACGACGCCGTCCTGCTCCAGCCGGACGCAGGCGTGGCCGCACCTGGTGATGCGCATGGCGTGCTCACTTTCCCAGTTCGTCGGCGGGCACCCAGGTGCCGTGGAAGCCGTACCGGAGCCGGAAGGGGATCTTCACGGTGGCGATCGGGCCGGCGGCGATGTCGAGGGCGTCCAGGACGACCAGGTCGTGCCGCATCTGGTCGCGCCGGCCGACCAGCGCCAGCAGATAGCCCTCGCCCTCGGCGGCGTCCGCGGACTTGGGAATGAACACCGGCTCCTCGGGCGCGGAGTGCTCGCCGGGGGTCCAGAAGTCCGTCGCGCCGGTGGTGTCGTCGCGGTGGATGAGGGAGTTGAACGGCGGGCCCATGGGTCCGATCGGGGCCATCGGCACATCGGGGTGCATGCCGCCGACCCAGGAGTGCCGGTTCTTCTCCATCAGCACGCGGGGGTCGACCCGGGGCATGTCACCGGGTGAGGAAAGGAGCTTCTCGCTGCGGTAGGTGTCGGTGGCGTCGTCCCAGTGGGAGGCGCCCTGGGTGAGGTCGAACGTCCAGCGGTGCAGGAACGGCGGCTGTTCGGGCAGGAAGCCGACAGTCGTCTTCGGGAACTGGGAGAACCAGCCGGACTTGGTGGTGAAGTGGTCGCCGACGAGAGTGTCGCCGTCCGTCCAGGCGTTCAGGGTGTGGGTCTCCAGGAGCCGCTCGCTGCGGAACCACTTGATGCCGCTCACGCCCTCGTCGCGGGGGATGATCGCGACGTAGGTCTCCCGGTTGGGATCCCAGACGAAGTACTGCTCCTCCCGCTTCAGCTGTTCCGGGTCGGCGACCATGGGCGAGATCGTGAAGACCAGGTGTTCCCGGGTGACCAGCCAGTCGTGCACCATCGACGAGTACGGCACCTCGAAGGTCTCGGTACGGGTGACCTTGCCGTCCGCGGAGATCTGGTAGATGTGAATCTGCTTGTCCGGCAGACCGCTGGCGTTGTAGGCGAAGGCCATCAGTTCGCCGGTGCGCGGATCGTGCTTGGGGTGCACGGTGAAGGTACGGCCCGGGATCTGTCCGGAGAAGTCGTAGACGCCCTTGGTCTCCAGCGTGGCCGGGTCCAGCTCGTACGGGAGGGCCGCCTCCTTGAGTGCGAGGAGCTTGCCCGCGTGCCAGATGATCGCGGTGTTGGCGTTGCTGTCGTCGATGCCGGCGACGGACGGGTCGTCGGTGTAGGGGTTGCGGTACGCACCGAACAGGGCCTGGCGCGCCTGGCGTTCCAGCTGGAAGCGCTGGGTGCGGACGTAGCGGGTCTTCAGATCCGCGTGGCCGTTGTCGAACCGCACCATGTGGATCATGCCGTCGCCGTTGATGTACACGTCGTTCGCGAACCGCGGCGGGTACTGGGTGTCCGCGGCGGCGCGGTAGAAGGCGCCGTTCAGCTCCGGGGGTATACGGCCCTCGACCTCCAGGTCGTATACGTCCGCCTCGATCCGCGACGGGGCGAAGAACCCCTGGAAGTGCCGCGTGTCCGGGAACTGCATGGTTTCCGGAGGCGGCTGGGTGCCCACGGGCTGCTGCCCGGGTGTCCCGTCGGGCTGCGTCATTGCAGTGGCCATGACTCTCTCCCTTGCGGCAAGGTCGGATCAAGCGAAGAATGTGATTGATTTCCTCTGGATGACCGCACAGAGGATTCCGGTGAAGGCGATGCGACGAGCTTGTGCTGCCCATCATGTCGACGCGACGTCTGCGGCGTCCAACACTGAAACACGCACGAAATGATCGGAGAATGCGATGGATCTGCGGCAGATGGAGTACGCGGTGGCCATCGCCGACGAGCTCAACTTCACCCGGGCCGCGGCGCGCTGCCGCATCGGGCAGTCCGGGCTCAGCCACCAGATCACCCAGCTCGAACGGGAGGTCGGAACCCGGCTCTTCGAGCGGACGAGCCGCAGCGTCCGCGTGACCCAGGCCGGGCAGGTCTTCGTCGCCTGCGCCCGGCGGGTGCTGAGGGCGGTCCAGGAGATGCACGCCGAGATCTCCTCGCTCGACGGGCCCGTGCGGGGGCGGCTGCGGATCGGCTCGGTGACGCTCACGGCAGGGAACATCGACCAGCTCGGTCTGCTGCGGGAGTTCCAGGAGGCCTATCCCGCGGTCGAGGTCACTCTCTTCGACTCCGACGGTGTGCAGGCCACCTCCCAGCTCCTCACCGGTGAGCTGGAGGTCGCCGTCGTCGCCCTGCACGAGCACCAGTTGCCGCCGGGCATCGCGTACCACCTGCTGAGCGTGGTGCCGCTGGTGGCCGTTGTGGGCCGTCGGCACCGGCTGCGCGGGGTCGGCGTCACCGGCCTGGGCGAGCTGGCCGACGAACGCTTCCTCGAATGTGTTCCCGACACGGGCCTGCGCGCACAGGTGGACGCCGCGTTCGAGCGGGCGCGGGCCCGTCGCCGGGGTGTCTGCGCGTTGCGCAGCGCGGGCGACCTCGCCTCGCTGGCGTTCGAGGACATCGGGGTGACCGTCGTACCCCGCCCGGCGGCGGACGCGATCGTCCCGGCCGATCACGCCGACTGCATCCTGCGCCTCGACGACCCACAGGCCCTCCAGCCCCTGGCCCTGGCCCATCGCGACCCTGCTCCGGCCTCTCCCGCCGCGCAGGCGTTCCTGCGTCTCGCGCTCACCCGCCTGCCCGGGCCGGGAGCACCGGGGTTGGAGGAGGTGCCGGCTCCGACCGGATCCGGCGAGCGGTAGCGAACCGCTGTCCGGGCCTCGCGTGGTCGACATCCGGACACCGCCGGGCCCGGCCCGGCGGCGGCGCGGCGGACCCGTCTCAGGGGTCGGCCGCCTGACGAGACATTTCGGAAAGGTGAACGTCCGCGTACCGACATCCAGGAACCGGATGATCCACATGACCGATCTCGATCGGACGAGGGCTAGGCAGGCCCTCCTCGGTGCCTGATAGTCGTCTCAACCCGACGCCCGAGCCGCAGCGTCAGCCGCTGCCGGGACCGCGCCGGGCGTCACGGCGAGCCGGCCCGCCGTGGCATCGGGCCGTCATCGGCGCCGCTCTCGCGAGCCTGCTCGTGGGTATCCGGCGGCCGGGCCACCACGGCCGAACCATCCCGTCCCCTCCCGACACGCCATGTGGAGATCACGCATGCCCGCACCCGTGCCACCGCTCCCGCCCCCGCCGTCCACGGCGGACGCGGACACTCCGTCCGAGCAGGTCGTGTCCGGCCCCGGACACCGGCTGCGCCTCCTGCTGCTGATGGCAGGCGCCTGTCTGCCCATCCTGGGGGCCGTGCTCATCGCCCCCGTGCTGCCGCAGATGCACGATCACTTCGCCGACGTCCCGGGTGTCGACGTGCTCGTCCCCATGGCACTGACGGTCCCCGCCCTGTCGCTGGCCCTGCTGGCCCCCTTCGCCGGCGTCCTCGTGGACCGGCTCGGCCGCAAAGGCCTCCTCGTCACCGCCACCGTGGTGTATGCCGTCCTCGGCACCGCTCCCCTGTGGCTGGACTCCCTCGGCGCCATCGTCGCCAGCCGCGCCCTCGTCGGCGTCGCCGAAGCCGCCATCATGACCTGCTGCACCACACTGCTCGGCGACTACTACTCCGGTCGGCAGCGCGACCGCTACCTCGCGATGCAGACGATGTGCGCCGCGATCTCCGCCACGGTCTTCTTCGTACTCGGCGGTGCGGCCGGATCGGCCGGCTGGCGCATGCCGTTCTGGGCCTACGCCGTGAGCCTGCTGCTCGCCCCCGCCATGGCCGCCTTCCTTCCCCGGCCCCGGCCCCACCAGGCCGACGCTCACCACACCCTCCCGGAGCCCGACGCAGGCCGGTCCTTCCCCTGGCGCCCGCTGTCAGGCGTCTGCGCGCTGACCGTCTTCGGCGCCGTCCTCTTCTACACCCTCCAGGTGGAAATGGCTTTCCTCCTGGACGACATGGGCGTGAGCAACTCCGGTGTGATCGGGCTCGCCACCGCCATCACCAGTGCCGCGATCGTGGTCGGCTCGGCCCTCTTCGCCAAGGTCGGCCGCAACCCGCAGGCCTGGCTGCCCACCGCATTCGGCCTGTGCGCGCTGGGCTTCGCGGTGGTCTGGCTCGCCCCGGGCCCCGTCGTGCTGACCCTCGGTGCCGTCATCACCTGCCTCGGTGGCGGCATCATGCTGCCGAGCCTGCTCACTCTCGCCATGTCCAAGCTCGACTACGCCGACCGCGGCCGCGGCACCGGCTTGTGGACAGGGACGTTCTTCCTCGGCCAGTTCCTGTCCCCGCTCGTGGCCCTCGCCCTCACTTCTGCCGTCGGCACACTGACGAACGCCATGGGGGTGCTCGCCCTCGCCGCGGCCGCCGCCACCGCCGCACTCGGCCTCGCCGCCCGCCGCCGGACGGCGGCCGTCCCGGAGCCGGTACAGCAGATGGCCGGCTGAGCCGCCCGTCCAGGTCGGTACCGCGGGCCTCCCCGCCCGCGGTACCGACTGCCCCTTACCGAACGGAGAACGATGCTGACCCTGATCGCCGCCATCCGCCGCAAGCCGGGCATGACACACCGGGCGTTCCTGCGACACCTGCACCATGTGCACGGGCCGCTGGCCGCCGCGAACCCCCTCCGGATCAGCGGCTATGTACAAAACCATGTGTTCGACGCGTCCTTCGGAGCGGAGGGGGACCCGGCCTACCTGACCGCATTCGGTCGGGACTCCGTCACCGAACTCCGATTCGACGACATGGACGCGCTGGCAACCACGATGTCCGACCCCTACTCACGTGACGTCATCGGCCCCGACGGCGCCCGGTTCAACGACCTGCCCAGCGCCCTGGCCCTGCTGACCCGATCCGAGGTCCTGGTGCCGCCACCGGTGTCCGACACCGGCACGGCCCCCGTGAAGGTGCTCCACTTCGTTCGCCCAGCACCCCAGCTGCGACAGGACGACGTCGTCGACCGGTGGCAGAGCGCTCATGAGCAAGTCATCGCCGAAGAGGGCCCGCAGGCCAAGACGGTGCGCGGATGGGTTCAGCACCGTCAGGTACCGGGAGCCGAGGGAGCGTTGCGCCATTTCGGCGGGACTGAGACCGTCTACGCGGGAGTCTCCGCTCTCTACTACGACTCCGAGGACGAGGCGCTGGCCCACTTCCCCTCGTACGAGCGCTCGCTGCGGGAGCGGTCCGACGAAACCGGCGGCTTCTGGGACCCCTCCCGCTCGTTCGCCCTCTACAGCCGCGAGGTGACCATCTTCTGAACCGTCCTGTGCCTCCGCCCCGTCACGGGGCGGAGGCGAGCTGCCGGAGTTTACGGACCGGCACTGTGTGGTTCACGGTCGCCGCCGCGCCGGCCGACCAGCGCAGGAGCATGGAGCCGCCGTCGACGTCGACCAGATCCGGTTCGCCGAGTCCGGCCGGCTCCCCGGCGACCTTCACCTCGACGCCGAACTGATGGGTCCAGAAGTACGAGGGCAGCGACGCTCCGGCCGCGTCCTCCCCCAGCAGTGCGTCCGCCGCGACGCGCGCCTGCTCCACCGCGTTGGTCCAGTGCGGACGGCGACAAGCCCCACGGACCACCGCCGCGTCCCCCGCCGCGACGATCCCGTCCGCGACGCGGCCGCGGGAGTCGGTGACCACGCCACGGTCGAGCGTCAGGCCGGAACCGGTGAGCCAGTCGACAGCGGGTACGTCCCCGACCGCCGACACGACCACGTCGGCGGTGAGAAGGTCACCGTCGGCGTCGACGCCCTCCAGCGTGTGGGATCCGACCAGCCGGACGCCACCGGGCACCGTCCGGAGCGACACTCCGTGCTCACGCGCGGCATCCGTGACCACCTCGGCCAGCACCGGCCCGAGCACCCGGCGCAGGGGCGGGTCCCGGTCGACCACGGTGACCTGGAGGCCGAGGGTGCGGCACGTGGATGCGATCTCCATGCCCAGCAGTCCCCCGCCGACGACCAGCACGCTGCGTGCGCGGGTCAGGTCCTCGCGCAGCGCCACGCAGTCGGCGAGCGTGCGCAGCACCCGTTCTCCCGACATGCCGGGAGGGCTCAGCCGCCGGGCCCGCCCTCCGGTGGCGATCACCAGGCCGTCGTAGGGCACCGGGTCGCCGTTGTCGACGATCACCCGGCGCGCCCGGATGTCCAGTGAGACTGCCCGGGTCCCGAGCCGCAGGACGACGCTGTCGTCGAGGGGCGGCAGCGCGGTGGAGGCGTCCGTCGCCTCACCTGACAGCACTGTCTTGGACAGGGGAACGCGGGTGTAGGGCTGTTCCGTCTCGGCGCTCAGGAGGGTGACCGTCCCGTCGAACCCCCGCACGCGCAGCCAGCTCGCGGCGGTCACCGCCGCGATCGAGCCGCCCACGACGACGACGCGCTTCACGACGTGGCCCGCAGGGCCGCGACCGGGCAGGAACGCGCCGCCGCGAGGGCCGTCGCGGCGTCGTGGTCGCCGCCGGGGACCAGTTGCACCATGCCGTCGTCGTCCACACGGAACACCTCCGGTGCGATGGCCTCGCACACCGCGTGTCCCTCACAACGGCCGGGAATGAGTTCGATGCTCACGGTCACACCCTTCTGGTGGTCACGGTGACCGGCAGGCTCTCCAGCCCGCGGATCACATTGTTCAGATGCCGGCACGGCGGGCCGGCGAGTTCGATGGAGTCGACGCGGTCGAGCAGGGCGGAGAAGACCGCCTGCGCCTCGATACGTGCCAGTCCCTGGCCGGCGCAGCCGTGGACGCCGTATCCGAAGCCGACGTGGCCCATCGGCGCCCGGTCGACCTGGAAGCGGTCGGGATCGGTCCACTCGCGGGGATCCCGGTTCGCCGATCCGAACAGCAGGCCTACCTGTGACTGCTCCAGGATCACCACGTCCTCGTACCTGACGGGGCGGGTGGTCCTGCGGAAGAACAGCTGCACGGGCGATTCGTAACGCAGGATCTCCTCGAACACCGAGGGCACGAGACTGCGGTCCTCTCGCAGCGCCCGCCATGCCTCGGGTCTCTCCGCGAGGAGCCACAGACCGCTGCCGATCGCGTTGATGGTGGTGTCCATGCTCGCGACGAGGTAGGCCCGCAGCAGCGGTACGACCTGATGCCCATCGATCACGCCTCGGTCGGCTGCGCGGTGAACCGCCTGGCCCCAGCCGCCCGGTTCGAGGTTGTCCCGGCTCATCATGGCGGTGAGTTCGTCGAACAGCGTCTCGGCGACCGGCAGGGATCGTCTGGTGCGGTCGTTGAGCGGGCCGAAGGTGTTGAAGAAGGCGTCGGCGAACCGCAGGACCTCCTCCCGTGCCGCCAGGGGCATCCCGATCAGGTCGGCGACGACGCTCACGGGGAACACTCGGGCCAAGTCCCTCACGACGTCGAAGGTCTGGCGCTCCACGAGCGGGGCGACGAGCTCTTCGGCCCGGCGGCCGATGTCCGTCCGCAGTGTGGCGAGGGCGCGCGGCGCAAGGCTCTCCGACAGGACACCGCGCAGCACGTCGTGTTCGGGTGGGTCGGAGGCGAGGACCCCGCCGCGGCGCCGCTCGTTCAGAGCCGGGTCGAGGCCGACGCTGTCGACCGAGGAGAACCGTCCGTGATCGCCCAACGCCGCGCGCACCTGCTCATACCGCGGCAACACCCAGCAGCCGTGGCGTGACAGGTAGACCGCGGGCCCGAGATCGCGCAGCTCTTCGTACACGGGGTACGGGTCGTTGAGCACCTCGTCCTCGAAGAGGTCCACATCGGAGACGGGTGGGGTGGTAGAGATCATCCTTGCTTCCTGTCCGCTGTGTGATCAGCGCGCCGGCGGAGGGCCGGCCCCACGGGGCCGGCCCTCCGCCGAACCCTCAGAAGGGGTAGGAGGCGTGCTGGGTGGCCAGAGTGATCCACCGCGTGTTGCTGAAGGCCTCGATGCCCCAGCGGCCTCCGAAGCGGCCGTAGCCGGAGGACCTGACACCGCCGAACGGCGCCTGGGGATCGTCGGCGACGGACTGGTCGTTGATGTGGACCATGCCCGTCCGCAGCCTTCGGGCCACGCGCAGGCCGTGCGTGCCGTTCTCGGTGATGATGCCGGCGGTCAGCCCCCGGTCGGTGTCGTTGGCCATCGTGACGGCCTCGTCGTCGGTGGCGAACGTGTCGACGACGCAGAGCGGGCCGAACGTCTCCGCGCCGTACAGGTCGGCGTGGGCGGGGACCGCGCTGAGGACGGTCGCCGAGTGAGACGCGTCCTGGATCTCGCCGCCGACGAGTACGGTGGCGCCCTTGGCGACCGCGTCCTCGACCAGGGCGGCGATACGGCGTGCCGCGAAGAGCCCGCACCGCTGTTCGGGGTCCGTGTTGACCAGCGGGCCGATCACCGTGGCCGGGTCGGTGGGATCACCGAACGGCAGTGCGGCGACCTTGGCCGTGAACTTGGCGATGAACTCCTCGGCGAGCGACTCGTGTACGAGGATCCGGTCGGCGGACATGCAGATCTGTCCGGAGTTCATGAACGCCGCGAAGGCGGCGGCGTCCACCGCGTAGTCCACATCGGCGTCGTCCAGGACGATGACCGCGTTCTTGCCGCCCAGTTCCAGGAGCGCGGGCTTGAGATGGCGCGCGGCATGGGCACCGATGATCCGGCCGACCTGCGTCGAGCCGGTGAAGTTCACCGCGCGTACCGCGGTGTCGGCGATGAGGGCTTCGGCGGTTTCCGCGGCGTCGGCGGGGTCGTTCGTGATGACGTTGAGGACCCCGTCGGGCAGGCCGGCCTCACGCAGCAGGTCCCCGATGAGAAGTCCGGCGGACAGAGGAGCCACTTCGCTCGGCTTCAACACGACTGTGTTACCGGCGGCGAGAGCGGCGGCAACCGCGCGGGTCCCGAGAATGACGGGGGCGTTCCACGGGGAGAACGCGGCTACCACGCCCAGGGGTTCACGCACCGCGAGGCTGAGGGCGCCGTCGTGCTGGGTGGTGAGCACGTCGCCCTGCGGGGCGGTGATCAGAGCGGCTGTCTCGCGCAGCAGCGCGGCGGCCAGTGTCACGTTGAACGAGGCCCACACCCGGGTCGCGCCCACCTCACCGGCCATCAGGTCCACGATGTGCTCGCGCCGCTGCTCCATCAGGTCGGCGGCCTTGGCGAAGATCGCCCGACGAGTGAACGGGTCCAGCCTCGCCCAGTCCTCGAACGCGCCTTGGGCGGCGTCGACGGCGCTGCTGACGTCCTCGACGCCGGCCGCGGCCACCGTGGCGTACATCTGTCCGATGGCGGGGTTGATGACGGGCGTGGTGCGCCCGGATCGCGCACCCTTCTCTTTGCCGTCGATCAGCAGTTCACGGGTGATGACCATGAGGGCGACTCCATTGTCGGGAAGGTCGGTGCGCGGGCACGGTCCACGCCGGTGGGCCGGGTGCGGGTGCGGGTGATGTGACCATCCGCAAGGCGGCCTCGGGCGACTCGGACCGTTTGTGTGGATGCCCTTGTCGTGGATGGCGGGAGACTGCGGGTGGGGGCCACCGGAGTGGTCGATGCCCCTCGTCTGCCTTCGAGCGTGAGCGGTACTCGAAATCCATGCGGAACGAGGCGAAGTACCGCTCTCCACAGATCTCGCGGGCCGCCTGTCCGTTGTTGCTGTCCCTCGCTGATGATGCTGCTCAGCGGGCCCCGGAGTCCAACACGGATGCTGGCACACAGCCATCGGAGATGACGATTGACCCATGTGAATCGAAACCTTCGATCAGTACATGCGCAATTCGTTGTTGGACCCCGGCCCGTGCCGATGGGCATGATCGATGGAACAGCGAGCGCCGTGTGAAGCGGCCCGTGTGAAGCGGCTCTTGTGCAGCGGCCGGCGTTCTCGTGCCGCACACCCGTGGGAGAAGCCGGTGTGAGGACCGGCTGGTGGGCCGCCGGGCCGCTGATGACGCGGACTTCTGGACAAGAGCACGGCGCTCGCAGCGAACGCACACCGTGACAGCCGCGCCGGCTGACACGGCGGCCGTCGACCTCGGAGCCAATGATGCCTTCAACGACCCTGCCCTCAAGCGATGTCGACCTTTTCGCCACGGACACGCTTCTCGATCCCTATCCGGTGTATTCGCGTCTTCGGGATGCGGGACCGGTGGTCCGGCTCAGCCGGTTCGACGCGTGGGCGTTGCCGCGGTACGAGCAGGTCGGTACCGCGTTGCGTGATCACGAGACGTTCAGCTCCGCGTCCGGCGTGGGCTTCGCGACCGGGATGAACGAGCTCATGGCCGGCGGCGTGCTCGCCTCCGACCCCCCTCACCACACCACCCTGCGCGTCATCCTCTCCCGCATGCTGATGCCCCGGGCGCTGCGGGACCTGGGTCCCTCGGTGACCGCCGCAGCGGAGGACATCGTCGACCGCTTGGCGACCGGTGCGGAGTTCGACGCGGTGTCCGACCTCGCGGAGGCGTTCACCCCGCGGTTCGTCGCCGATCTCATCGGTCTCCCCGAGGAAGGCCGCGACCAGCTGCTCGAGTTCGGTGCCTCCACCTTCGAGGGTCTGGGCCCCGTGGGAGAGCGGACACCCGCCGCGATGCGACAGCAGCAGGACCTGCTGCGGTACGTCACCACCACCGCCGCCAAGGACCGGCTCGTCGAGGGCGGTCTCGGGGCGCGCGTCTGGGAGGCGGTCGACGCGGGCGAGATCGACGAGGCCGCCGCGATCACCCTCATGATGGCGTTCCTCGCCACGGGCATGGACACCACGATCCTCTCCCTGGCGGCCGCCGTCCGGCTGTTCGCCCAGCACCCCGACCAGTGGGACGCGCTGCGGGCCGACCCGTCGCTGGTGCCCGCCGCCTACCTCGAGGTTCTGCGCATCGCGTCTCCGGTCACCGTTTTCAGCAGGGTGACCACCAGGGCTTGGGAGTGCGACGGCGTCACCATCCCCGCGGGCGAACGCGTCGCCGTCATGTACGCCTCCGCCAACCGCGACGAGCGCAAGTGGGGCGACCCGGAGCGCTTCGACATCACGCGGAAGCCCTCCGATCACCTGACCTTCGGCGTCGGCATCCACGCCTGCGTCGGCCAGAACCTGGCCAAGCTGGAGGCGCACGCCCTCCTCACAGCACTACTGGCACGGGTGCGCCGGTTCGAGATCGGCAAGCCGGAGTTCATCGTGAACAACACCCTGCACGGGCTGAGCAGTCTTCCGTGCCGGATCGTCACCTGAGCGAGCCGCGCGGCCGAACGCCCCGGGTGGAGGCCGGCACGAGCCGGCCTCATCCGGATGACGTCGATCACGCCTCCGGACGGTGCGGTGACAGACGAGGTTGACCAAGACGAGATCAGACTTGATACTTTCGTCAATATTTCCCTGCGGTCAGTCCCCAGTCGCCCCCAGCACTCACCGAGGCTCCATGATCACCACCCCCCACCAGGACGATGCGGCGCCTGTCGCCACCGGACGCGCCGGCACCCGCGGCGTGCTGAGTTCGATGTGCCTGTCACTCGTCCTGGTCGTCGCGTCCGTCTCCGCCCTCAACCTGGCCCTGCCCGACCTGGCCATCGACCTGTCGGCCTCCAACGGCGCACTGACCTGGATCGCCGACGCGTACACCGTGGCCCTGGCCGCCTTCGTGCTGCCGCTCGGCGCGATCGGCGACCGCCTGGGCCGCCGTAACGTGCTCGTCGTCGGCACGGTCGTGTTCGGCGCCGCTTCCCTGGCCGCCTCCTTCACCGACTCCACGAGCACACTGATCGCCTGGCGAGCGGTCATGGGTCTCGGCGCCGCGATGATCATGCCGGGAACTTTGTCGACGATCACCGCGGCCTTCCCGCCCGAGCAGCGCGCCAAGGGGGTGGCCACCTGGTCCGGCTTCGCGGCCGCGGGCGCGATCATCGGCATGCTCGTCGCCGGAGCCCTGCTGGAGCAGTTCTCCTGGCGGTCGATCTTCGTCGTCAGTGCCGCCACCGCCCTGGCCGCCGGACTGGCCGCCGCCCTGCTGGCCCCCAACACCAGGGACACCCACCCCCACCGCCCCGATGTGGCCGGAGCGATCACCACCGCCGTGGCCATCGGCACCCTGGTCTACGCCATCATCGAAGGCAATGAGCGGGGCTGGACCGAACCCGTGGTGGTCGGCGCCTTCGTCGTCACGATCGTGTCCTTCGCCGCCTACGCCTTCCTCGGCCTGCGCACCGAACATCCCCTGCTCGACCCCGCCCTTTTCGGCATCCGGGGCTTCCGGGCCGGCGCCGTCACCGTCCTGGTGCAGTTCATGGCCGTCTTCGGCTTCTTCTTCGTCGGCCTCCAGTACCTGCAACTCATCCTGGACTACAGCCCGTTGAAGGCCGCCCTCGCCCTGGTCCCGGTGGCACTGGCGGTGCTTCCCACCTCCCAGCTCACCCCGCGCCTGGTGAACCGGGTCGGCATGAAGGCGGTCATGTCCGCCGGCCTCTTCCTGCTCGCCATCGGCCTGTACGTCATCTCCTTCCTCGGCGTCGACTCCGGCTACCTGCCCTTCCTCGGCGGCCTGGTCCTGGCGGGCTTCGGCATCGGCCTGAGTGGGGCCGTCGGCACGGCGGCCATCACCGGCTCCCTCGGCCGGGGGCAGCAGGGCGTCGCCTCCGCCATGAACGACACGACCCGCGAGGTCGGTTCGGCGATCGGCATCGCCCTCATGGGCTCGATCTACGGAAGCCACTACCGCTCCTCCCTGCCCGACTCCGTCGACCGGCTCCCCGCCGACGCGGCCGAATCGGTACGCCACTCGGCGGCCGCCGGACTCCAGGTCGCCGACCATCTCGGCGCCCGGGGCGCGGGCCTCGCCGACGGCGTCAAGAGCGCCTTCATGGACGGCCTGTCCGCCTCCCTGATCGCCGTGAGTGTCGTCGTCGCCGCCGCGGCGATCGGCGCCCTGCTGCGCGCACCTAAGACACCGCCGACGGCCGACTGACCCCTACGACGAGGTCAGCGAGGTGCAGGCACGCGCCCACGCCCTCGCTGACCTCTGTGCAATACAGGAGACTTCGGTGATCAAGCCATGGCTGTTCGAGTTCTTCCACGCCCTACACGACTCGGCCGTTCGCGACGATCCCGCTGCGGTGAACGCACACATCCGCCGGTATCTCGATCTCTGGGTCGACGACGAGGCGCTTGGTTTCGAGGGCATCTTCTTCAGCGAGCACCATTTCGGGCCGGGCTACAGCCCGTCACCGAACCTGCTGATCGCGCACCTCGCGGCCCGCACCACCACCCTGCGCCTGGGCGTGCTCGGCTCGGTGTCGGCCTACACCACTCCATGGCGGGTGGCCGAGGAGTTCGCCATGCTGGACCACCTCACCGGGGGACGGCTGGAGATGGGGGTCGTCAGCGGCATTCCGTTCGAGCTCGCCGTCGTCGGCATCGACCGTGAGCAGGCGACCGAGGTGCACGGCGAGATAGTGGACGTGCTGCTGGACGCCGTCACCAAGCCGGGTGTCACGCACCGGGGCAAGCACTTCTCGTTCGAGGACGTACGGCTCACGCCGCACTTTCTGCGGTCCGCACCACCTGTCTGGACCGCCGCGACGAGCGAGGCGTCGGCCCGCCGTGCCGGGGAACGCGGGCTGAAGGTGTGCTGTGGCTTCGCCGACGTCGAGAAGCTGACGCCGGTGTTCGCGGCCTATCAGGAGGGTGCCCGCTCGGCGGGGCGGCCGACGGGGCCGGACCGGGTCGCCGTCCGCCGCAAGGTCGTACTCGTGGAGGACGCGGCGGACCGGGACCGGGCCGCACAGCTCGGCCGGGAGGCCGTCGACGAGCTTCACCGCTTCCGTGTCGAGGTCATGAAGACGCCCGACGCGCCGAGAACGCAGGTCGACCGCGACGAGCTCATCCACGGCACTCCCCCACAGGTGGCCGACGAGATCATCCGCCAGTGCCGGGCCCTTGGCGTCGGCAACTTCCTGGCCGGCTTCCATGTCTTCGAGCCGGAGGCGCTGCGCAGGACCCACGAGTTGTTCGGCCGCGAAGTCGTTCCCCGACTGCGTGAGGCAGAGATCGACTGACCCTGGTGACGAGTGAGTCCGACCCGCTGCTCTGCGAACGCCTGCCGCTCGTAAGGCCACGGCCTCCGGCGCGACCGTCGACGAGCTCGCCGCACGTACGGGTGCCCGCCCCGGCCCCTCGATTAAATCCTTTGACATAGGTATCTCTGCATACCTATATTGGACGGCATGCCTCAGCACAGCGCGCCCGCGCAGGACATCGACCATGTGTCCGCCGCGCTCGCGGCATGCCTGCCCGCGCTGCACCGGGCGCTCGACCGGCAGGTCGGACAGGACTTCCCGCATCCCAAGCCCCCCGAGGCCCAGCTCGCGCTGCTGCGCCATGTCGAGGCCCATGACGGGGTCACCGTGCGCGCGGCCGCCGATGCGCTGCACATGAAGCCGAACAACGTCAGCGCGCTGGTCAGCCAGCTGACCGAGCAGGGACTGCTGGAACGCCGGCAGGACCCCGCCGACAAGCGCATCGCGCACCTGCACCTCACTCGCACCGCCCAGCAGCGGCTCGCCGAGGTCATGGACCTGATGGGGGCCCATCTCGGGCACGCACTGCGCTCCCTCACCGACGGCGAACTGGAAGCCCTGGGCGCCGCGTTGGGCGCGCTCCGGTCACTCACCGAGCAGCTGCGCCGCCCCGCGCGCTGAGTGGCGCGCCCTCAAGTCGCCTCTGCGGCATCCAGGACTTCTCCAACGAAGACAGGCACCGTCATATGCCCTCCCTCACCACCACCAGTCTGTCCACTCCTCCCCCAACCACCGGCCGGCCGCGCGGGCGGCGGGACAACCCCTGGCTGACGCTGATCGCCGTCGCGTTCGGCCTGTTCATGGTCGGTCTCGACGGCTCGGTCGTCTCGATCGCCAATCCCGAGATCGGCCGGGACCTCAACGCCTCGACGGCCGATCTCCAGTGGGTGACCAACTCCTACCTGCTGGCCCTCGCCGCCACGCTGATCCTCGGCGGCAAGCTCGGCGACCGGTTCGGCCGCCGCACCTTCTACCTGGTCGGCGTCGCGGGCTTCACCATCGCGTCCGTCGCCATCGGGCTGGTCGGGTCCATCGAGGGCGTCATCGCCTTTCGGGCCGTGCAGGGCTTCTTCGGAGCCCTGTTGATGCCCAACACGCTGGGAATGCTGCGGGCCGTGTTCCCGCCGCGGAAGTTCGGCATGGCGGTCGGTATCTGGGCGATGGTCTCCTCGGTCTCCACCGCCCTCGGCCCCATCGTCGGCGGACTGCTCGTCCAGCACGTGAACTGGGAGTCCGTCTTCTACATCAACGCCCCCATCGGAGTCCTCGCGCTCGTCTTCAGCGCCGTCGTCCTGCCGCAGAGCAAGAACGCCGCCGCCGACGACGAGAGTTTCGACGTCGTCGGCGTCGTCCTGCTTGCGCTGGGGCTGCTCGCCGTCGTGTTCGGCGTCGTCAAGGGCGAGACGTGGGGCTGGATTTCGAGCGGCACGCTGGGCTCGATGGCGGCGGGTGTGGTGATCCTGCTGCTCTTCGGTCTCCACGAGACCCGGACCGCCGCGCCTTTGCTGCCCATGCGTCTGTTCCGCAACCCGGCTCTGACCATCGGCACCGTCATCACCGCGCTGAACTTCTTCGTGCTGCTCGGTGTGATCTTCTTCGTCATGCTCTACCTCCAGAACGTACGCGGTTTCTCCCCCGTCGAGGCCGGTGTGCGCACCCTGCCGCTGAGCCTCACCTCGGTTGTGGCGTCCCCGCTGGGCGCGGCTCTCACAGCGCGGTTCGGGCCGCGTCTGACCATGCCGCTCGGCATGGCGCTCCAGGCCGTCGCCTGCTTCGCGATGCTGGGGTGGAGCGCGGAGTCGTCGTACACCGCCATGTGGCCGCCGTTCATCGCGCTCGGTCTGGGTGTCGGCATGGTGATGGCGTCCTCATCCGACGCCGTCGTCGGCAACGCGCCGGTGCAGGACGGCGGGGTGGCGGGCGGCCTCCAGTCGACCGCGCTCCAGATCGGTGGCGCGCTCGGTACCTCGGTGCTGGTGTCGCTCATCGGCAGCAGGGTCGGCTCGACCCTCGCTGGCGAACTGACCGGGGCGGGAGTACCGGCACAGGCCGCGCGGGGGCTGAGTGAGGCGAAGGACGCCGTGGCGATGGGAGTCGCGCCGGTCTCGGGTGAGATGCCGGCTCAGCTGAAGGCCGCCGTGGCCGAGGGGAGCCACCAGGCGTTCATGAACGGTGTGCACACGTCGGTGCTGGTCGCCGGTGTGCTGTGCGTCGTGGGCGCGGTGGTGGCGGCCGTGGGCGTGACCGGGCGGCAGCCGGCCTAGGGCCTGTCGTTTGGATCACCCCTGGGCCGCGGGGCTCACCGGCAGCCATTGGTGCCCGTAGCCCGAAGTCTGCATGATCCGAACGACAGACCCTAGAAGGCGTGTGAAGGTCTCGAGGTCTTGGCCTCGCCGCGCGAGTGGCGGGGCCAGACGTGTTGCGTGGTGATGGAGGGAATGCGCACGGGCCCGGACCGACCTGCGTCTCGCGGACTACAGGTCGCGGGCCGACCAGTCGTTGCAGATCGGGAGCGCGTCGAGTCCGCCGCCGGAGCGGGTCAGCTCCATGAGCGAGCGCGCCCCGGGGACGGGATGGCAGGCGGTCCTCCGCGACGACGGTCCCGCGCTGGTGACGACAGTCATAGGCGACGAAACGCATGCACGGCGCCAGGCTCCCGAGGTGTTGGACAGCCACCGCAACACATCCGCACTTGACACGACCACTTATCGGTAACAGTGTAGCCATTATGAGTTCCTGGTCTGAGCCACAGCCCGACTCCCGGTTCGTCGCGGTGGACGGTCTGCGCATCCACTACAAACGCTCTGGGCAGGGCCCGGCACTCGTGCTGCTGCACGGCAGCGGTTCGTCGCTCCAGCACTTCGACCGTGCGACGGGCCTGCTGTCCGAGTCGTTCGACTTGATCCGCCCCGACCTGCCCGGGTTCGGCCTCACCGGCCCCCGCGGGGACCGCGACTACCGCATTCCCACGTACGCCGCGACGGTGGCGGCCTTCGTGGCGGCGCTGGGGGTGGAGCACTACGCGGTGGCGGGCAATTCGCTGGGCGGCAACATCGCCTGGAACCTCGCCCTGGACCACCCCGAGCGGCTGACCGGCCTGGTGCTGGTCAATGCCACCGGATACCCGGAGAAGCAGATGCCCGCGGGCATGCGCCTGACCCGCCATCCGCTGTTGCGGCCCGTTCTGCGTCGTGTGATGCCGCGCGGCGCCATCGAGCGCAACCTGCGCGCGACCGTGGGCCCCCATTCGACGATCGTGGACGACGCCATGGTGGACCGGGCCTACGAGCTCATGAGCCGGCCCGGGAACCGCTCGGCCTTCGTCGACTTGTGCAACACCGACCAGCCCGACCGCAGCGCGCAGATCCCCCGCATCGGCGTGCCCACGCTCGCGCTGCGCAGCGCGGGCGTCGACGGCCAGCACTTCGCCCGCGACATCCCCGGCGCGCGGGAGCTGGTGCATCCCCACGGCGGCCACCTGCTGCCGGAGGAGGAACCGCAGTGGGTCGCCGACGCGATCACGAAGTTCCTCGCCCCCCTCACCGACACCCCCACACACTGAGGCCTGGAGGCCGTTCCCATGAAGTACTTCGTCGCAGCGGGCGAGGACCGCCGGCTCACCGCCGACGCACGGCAGGAGCTGCCCGGCAGTTTCATCGAGCTGTCCGACGGCGTCACCCACTACGAACTGAGGGGCCCCGAAGAGGGCGACCTGGTCGTGATGGCGGGCGGACTGACCATCCCGTTGTTCTACTGGGACAGTCTCGCCACCGAACTCAACGCCCGCGGACTGCGGACCCTGACCTGCAGCGCGTACGGCCGCGGCTACTCGGACCGGGTACGGGCGCGCTACGACGAGACACTGTTCGCGCGGCAACTGGTCGAGCTGACGGAAGGGCTCGGTCTGACGGGACGGCCCCTGCACCTCGTCGGTACGTCCATGGGCGCGCTGGTCGCCATGACCTACGCCGCCCAGTATCCCGCGACGGTGTCCACCCTCACCATCGTCGGGCCTGCCGGTCTCGCGGAACCCCGGCTGACATCACCTCACCGGCTGCTGCGCAGCGACCTGCTGGCCGGCTTCGTCGCCCGGCGGCGTGGCCGTCAGATCCTCCAGGGGCACCTCGGACACAACGTCCGCGACCCCGAACTGGGCGCGGAACTCACCGAGATGGTCCTCGACGCGTTCCGCTTCGAGGGCTCGCTGTACGCGGTCTTCGACACGTTGCAGCACCTGCCGGTCGCCGGCCGGGACGACCTCTTCCGGCAGACGGGGGATCTGGGCATCCCGACGCTGCTGCTGTGGGGTGACCAGGACGAGGTCACGCCCACGGCCCACCTCGACACGGCACGCGCGTTGCTGAAGCCCGGGCGCCATCACGTGATTCCCGAATGCGGCCACATGGCGCCCTTCGAACGGCCCCGAGAATGCGCCGACCAGATCGTCCCGTTCGTGGCCGCTCGCAGCGAAAGGCTCGACTCATGAACGGCCCGCAGCCCATCGACGTCCTCGTGATCGGCGCGGGCCCCTCGGGCTCCGCGCTGGCGATCGACCTCGTGCGCCGGGGACTGGCCGTACGCATCGTCGACAGGTCTCCCGATGCCTTCGACGGCTCACGTGCCAAGGGCATCCAGCCCCGCAGTCTCGAAGTCCTGGAAGACCTCGGTGTCCTGAAGGACGTACTGGCCGGCGGGAGCGTCTACCCCAAGCTCGGGCTGCACGCGGGACCGCTCGCCGTGCCGTGGAAGATGTTCCCCCACAAGGAGGCGACAGCGGATGTCCCCTACCCGAACACCTGGCTGATCCCTCAGTTCCGCACGGACCGCGCCCTGCACGCCCGGCTCGGCGAACTCGGTCTCAAGGTCGAGTTCGGCCGTGAGCTCACCGAGCTGACGCAGGGCGACGACACGGTGTCCGCCCGGGTGTCGAGCGCGGACGGTACGGAGGAGATCGTCGCCCGCTATGCCGTCGGCGCCGACGGTGGTTCCAGTGCGGTGCGCAAGCAGCTCGGCATCGGTTTCGTCGGGACGACGCACGAGAGCGACCGGATGCTCATCGTCGACGCCTCGGTGACGGGGCTGGCCCGGAACCGCTGGCACATGTGGCCCGGCCTGGGCGGCAGGTTCATCGGCGCCTGCCCGCTGCCCGACAGCGACCTGTTCCAGTGGATGATCCGGCTCGCGCCGGACGAGGAACCGCCGTCGGAGAAGGAGGACGTCCTGCGGCGGATCCACGACCACACCCGCGACCGGCGCATCCACCTGCACGACATCCGCTGGACCTCGGTGTTCCGGCCCAACATCCGCCTGGCGGAGAGCTACGGCCGGGGACGTGTCTTCCTCGCCGGTGACGCCGCGCACGTCCACACCCCGGCCGGCGCGCAGGGCCTGAACACCGGCATGCAGGACGGGTACAACCTCGGCTGGAAGCTCGGCCAGGTCCTCGCCGGAGCGGACCCGGCACTGCTCACCACCTACGAGGCCGAGCGGCAGCCGATCGCCGCCGGGGTCCTGGGCCTGTCCACGGAGAAGTGGGGAGGCATCGCCAAGCTCGATCCGTCGAGCATGAAACGAGGCAAGGACGAGCAGCAGCTCGCCCTGACCTACTACGGCGGCCCGCTCGCCCCGGCCGACGGCATGCGCACCGAGACCCTGCGCGTGGGCGACCGCGCCCCGGACGCCGAACTGCGCGACTCCGGCGGAGCCGGAGTCCGGCTCTTCGACGTCCTCCGCGGGCCGCACTTCACCGCGCTCGCCTACGGCCCCCGCGCCGCCCGGGACCTCGAACGGATCGACTGGCCGAGGGCGGGCGCCCCATTGAAGCGGCTGGCCGTCGGACCGGCTGCCGCGGACGGCTCCGCTTTCTCCGACGCCAGGAGCACGCTGAAGCGGTCGTACGGCCTGACTGGCGACACCCTGCTGCTGATCCGCCCCGACGGCTACCTCGGGCACATCGCCACTTCGGACTTCCTCACCACCACACAAACCGCTGCACGCGCCATGACGCCCTAGGCAAGGAGTCGCACCATGTTTCAGCCGAGCCACCTCATCCCCGCTCGGGGGGCCTCCGCGTGAGCCGCGTACTGCTGCACGGAGCGCGGGTCGTCACGATGGTGCCGAATCGACCCGACGCCGAACATGTCGACATCCTCGTCGACGGCGACCGCATCGCGGCCGTCGGCGAGAGCGTCGACGCACCCGACGCCGAAGTCGTCGACCTCTCGGGCCGCATCGTCATCCCCGGCCTGGTCAACGCCCATCTGCACACCTGGCAGACGGCGCTGCGCTCCGCGGGCGCCGACTGGACGTTGGTGCAGTACCTCACCCACCTCCACGGCGAGTGCGTCGGGCACTACGCCCCTGACGACATGCGCATCAGCAATCTCGTCGGCGCGCTGAACCAGATCAACTGCGGTACGACCACCGTCGGCGACTGGTGTCACAACGTGCTGTCGCCCGAGCACGCCGACGCGGCCGTCGAAGGCCTGGCCCAGGCCGGTATCCGGGCCGTCTTCCTGCACGGCACGCCCTACCGGTCGCCGGACGTCCCGCACCCCCTCGCCGAGATCGACCGGTTGCTCGACGGACCTGTGCGCGATCACGCCCTTCTCACCCTGGGTATGGCACTGCAAGGGCCTCAGTACTCCTCGCCCGGCACCGCCGTCGCCGATTTCCGAGCCGGCGCGGAACGCGGTCTCGTCGTCTCGATGCACCAGAGCGGCGGAGAACCCTCATCCGGCTGGGAGGCCGTGCGCGACGCCGGGCTTTTCAGCCCCCTGACCAACGTCGCACACGGGATCGACCTGCCCGACGACTGGGTCAAGAAGCTCGTCGAGGCAGGCGTCACCTTCACCACCACCCCCGAGAACGAACTGGGCCAGGGACACGGCACCCCCATCACCGGCGCCCTGCTGCGCCACGGCGCGGCCCCCTCCCTCGGCACGGACATCGACACGGCCGTGCCCGGCAGTCTCCTCACCGCCGCCCGCATCGCCCTGGCCCATCAGCGGGCCCTGGACCACGCCCAGTACCGGCAGACGACCGGCACGCACGCCGGCACCGCTTCGATCACCGCCAAGCAGGCACTGGCCTGGGCCACGGTCGAAGGGGCCAGGGCACTGGGCCTGGCCGACCGGGTGGGCCGCATCGAGGCGGGCATGCAGGCCGATCTGGTCGCCGTCGACGCCCGGGCACTCAACCTGTGGCCGGCGCACGACCCCATCGCCACGGCTCTGCACGCCGACATCGCCAACATCGAGGCCGTCATGGTTGGCGGGACCTGGCGCAAGCGCGAACATGCCCTGCTCGCACCCGGCCTGGACGACCTCAAACACCAACTCCTCGCGTCCGGCGAACGCCTGCTGCGCCATGTCCGACCCGCGGCCTCCTCAGCCTGACACGCAGCGACAGCACCGGAGCAGGACCTGACAGCAGAGGGTGACGTGCGCAGTCCCCATGTCGGCTACCGCTGCGACACCTGGTCGGCCCCTCGCCCTGCAGAACCGACGATGCGCATCAGACCTCGCGCCTGCGGGCGAGCCCGCTGAGGAGGAGTTCGAGGCCGAAGGAGAACTCCTCCTCGATCGGAACGGGCATCTCGGAGGCGACGGTGAGGGTTGCCGGGAACAGGTCCGGATCCAGGCTCCGGAAGGTGGCCGCCGCCTGTGCGTCCTCGGTCCGGTCCGCTCCCTCGTGCCGGTTGGCCTGTACGGCGAACCCGAGAACATAGCGGGCCAGAGTCGCGTACGCCTGCGCGGCTGTTCGCGGCGGGAAACCGCTGTCGAGCAGCACGGCGACACAACGCTCCCGCAGCGCCATGGCGTTCGGCCCCAGGGGAACCTGCTCGACCAGCAGGCGAGCCGCGTTCCGGTGGCGGGCCAGGGCGTCGAACATGGCATGCGCACCCGTGCGCAGCGCCTCCTGCCAGTCCGTCGACGACGGTTCGTCGACGTCGAACGCCACGAAGCCGAACATACGGTCCACGACATGAGCGACCAAAGCCGCCCGGTTGTCGAAGTGCCGGTACAGCGTGGCCGTGCCCGAACCCAGGCGCTGGGCCAGCGTCCGCATCGAGAGGGCGTCGGCGCCCTCCTCGTCCACGATCTGCAGCGCGGTCGCGACGATGCGCTCCAACGGAACGGGCGGCCGTCCCGGAGAACGCCGAGCCGTTGCCGCACCCGCTGTGGCACGACCAGGTTCTGCCACGGAACGTCTCACCTTCTCCACTCGGCCTGCACCATGACAGCACCACCGTAGCCCGTACGGGGCCCGCCGATCGGAGGAGGCGCGTGATCACCTTGCTCGCCCACGGCGTGCCGAGGCGGCACCCCGACGCGGCCGAAGTTCTAGAGGATGAACGGACGCGTCTCCCCCGGGGTGCGGCCGAAACGGTCCCGGAAGACGCGGGTGAAGTGAGCTTGGCTGGCGAAACCCCAACGGTGGGCGACCTCGGCGATCGTCAGATGGCGGGAGCCCGGATCGGCGAGCACCTGCCGGGCTCTGCCGAGCCGCTGTTCGAGTATGTACCGGGAGGGGCTCACCCCGGTGGGCTGGAAGATACGGCTGAGGTGCCGGGCGGACACGCCGATCGCCTCGGCGACCCGCCCCGCGCTCAGGCCGGGATCGGCAAGGTGCCGGGCCATGTAGTCCTTGGCCACCTCCAGTTGGGAGACCATGGCGGGCGACGCGGAGCCGCCCAGCCGTGCCGTCGCCAGCGTACGGACGAGGTCCAGCACGGTGGCCTGGGTGGTGACCGAGTTCGCGCCGCGCTGCCCCGTGACGCATTCGGCCAGCACGGCCTCCAGGGCGGAAGCCTGCGCTCCTTCGGCGGCCGACCCCCTGCCGAGCAGTATCGGCGCGGACACCTCGTCGGCGGTGCATTGCGCGGCGAACACCTCTCGGGGGATGTCCACCAGCAGCTGACGCATGGGGGACGGGAACCCGAAAAGATACGGTCGTCGCGTGTCGTAGAGGATCAGGTCGCCCGGCTGGAGACTGACGCAGCCGTCCTCATGGAAGAAGACCCCACAGCCCGCCGTCAGCAGGGTGACGAAGATCGAGTCCTTCGGCAGGGTCCGACAGGTGCGTGGGCTGCGTTCGATGATGTGCTCGTTGCCGGCGATCTCGGCCAGCCGCAGGTCCCCCAGCTCCAGGTTCGTCTCGGTGGCCACCAGACCGTGTCGCGAGTACGTCGAACAGGTCAGACCCACGAGAGCCTGTCGGTTGTGTTCCTCCCAGAAGTCGATGCGATCCGCCGGATCGACCGACTGCGTGGACACGCGGGAGACGATAGGCGCGTTCACCTGAATCTCCTTTCCAGCCCGGGCATCCGTGATCACGCTGGGGCAGGACCGCTCCGCCATGGGGGGGCAGGTGCTGTCTCGGGGCGAGGCTACCCGCCGGTGCGGTGCTGCGTCACGGGTAGGACACCGAGGCCGAACCGCCCGGCCGAACCGGTCCCGTCCGGGCACAGCCCGCGCGGGCAGGCCCACGGCAGGGAGCGCGGCGGCCGTGTCACGTGCCGCCCCGCTCCCGCGACCGCCGTTGATCTGCGCCCGGCCGCTGACCGCTCAGCCGGGAAGCACCGTCCGCTCGGGCGGCCGGTGGCCGGCCTCGCGGCTCACTCCTGGGCGGTCATTCGCTGGTCTCAGGCTCTCCTCCCCCGGGCTGAGGTCGTACCCGTCGCGTCCCGGCCGATGCCTCGGGGGAGCCGAGTCGGTCACTGCGCGCGGCGAGGTCGACAAGGATCTTGATCTGGTCTCCCGGGCCGTCCAGCAGCGCCTCGAAGCCGTCGGGGACCAGGGTGTCGAGGGCGATGGTCGAGGTGACGAGCGGTGTCAGGTCGAGCCCACGTTCCGCGACGAGCCGGATGAGTTCCGGATAGGTGTCGCGGTAGCCGACACTGGCGATGATCGACTGCTCGTTGTTGACGAGCGCGAAGGAGTCCAGGGACATCTCCTGGGCCAGGCCGACCAGGACGACCCGCCCGCCCCGCCGAGTCGCGTCCAGACACGTACGCAGGGTGCTCTCGGACCCGACCACCTCGAAGGCGACATCGACGCCCTCGCCGCCGGTCAGTTCACGGATCCGCTCCCCCACACCCTCTCCCAGGCGTGCGTCGATCAGATCGGTCGCGCCCAGTGCGGAGGCGCGGTGCAGCCGCGCCGGGGACACGTCGACGGCGACGATGCGCGGCACCTCGCGTTCCGCGGCGAGCCGCACCGTGAGCAGGCCGACCGGGCCGAGGCCCACCACCATCACGGTCCCGGGTGTGGTCCCGGCGCGCCGCAGCGCGTGCAGGGCGACCGACGCCGGTTCGAAGAGCGCGGCCTGCTCCAGCGACACGTTCTCCGGCAGGCGGTGCGCCATGTAGGCCGGCACGGCGGCGTACTCGGCCATGCCGCCGTTCCCCATCAGCCCCGCGAATCCGAAGTGCCGGCAGATGTTGTACTCACCCGCCCGGCACCGCGGGCACCGCCCGCATCGGTAGTTCGGTTCCACCGCCACGCGGTCACCGCGCGTCAGGCCGGTCACCGACGGGCCGAGCTCCACCACCGTCCCGCAGAACTCGTGGCCGAGGACCAGCGGAGCTCTGGCGCCCGAGGCCGGATGCGGCTCGGCGACGGGAATGGCGTGCGGCCCGTCGGCGTACTCGTGCAGATCGCTGCCGCAGATGCCGCTGAAGGCGACCTCGATGAGCACCTCGCCGCGCCCGGCTGCGGGTATGTCCATCTCGGCTATGCGGACGTCCTTGGCTCCGTACCAGACAGCGGCGCGCATACGCTGCGTGCCGGCGCTCATTCGGCCGCTCCCGCGACCACCGGGCCCGGTCCGAGCGCGGCTGCGGCCCGCTCGGCCCGCCGACGCAGCACCCGCGGCGCGGTCTCCCGCAGCCCCAGGGACAGCAGGGCGACCACGATGGCGCCGCCGGCGGAGATGAACATGGCCGTCTGCAGCCCCCAGGCGTCCGACGCGCGCCCTGCGATCACCGGGGCGAGGAAGCCGCCGGCCAGTTCGCCGACTCCCATGACCAGACCGAGCGCGGTGGCCAGCGCGCCGCGGGGCACCGTCTCGGCGGGGATGGTGGCCATGAACAGGGTGAAGCAGCCGAGCCCGGTGTAGGTGAGCACGACGGCCAGGCCCAGCAGCACCGGATCGGTGAGGTAGACCATCGCGAGGGGGCACAGGGCCGCTGTGACGGAGAAGGCGATCATGGTCGGCTTGCGGCCGACGCGGTCGGAGACAGCCGGGGTGAGGAAACCCCACAGCACCCATCCCACGCCCAGACAGGTCATGACTCCGCTCATGGTGCTCGGGGAGAAACCCTTGACGGTCAGCAGGTACGAGGGGGTGAAGGTGACGATGACGATGAACCAGGTGAGGAAGCAGCAGGCGATCGCCATGCACAGGACGATGTTGCGATGCCCGAGAACCTCCCGAACCGACGGCTTGGGGCCGGCTGGCGTGTCGGGCACGCCCGCGGCGGTGGTCCGGACACGGCCGCCGGGCGGTACTTCCCTGACCGCCTTGGCGATCCACACGGCGATGAGCACACCCGGCACGATCGTCACGAGCAGGGCCGTTCGCCAGCCGTGGGCCTCGGCGATCCACACCACGGCCAGCGGGGCGAGTATCCCGCCCATCAGGCCTGCCGAGGAGCCTTGCAGCAGCCCCATGTTGAGACCGCGACGGCTCTCCCGGGAAGCCTCCACCATCAGTGACTGGGCCAGCGGCAGCACGGCTCCCTCCGCCACGCCCATCAGGGCTCGGGCGAAGAGCAGTCCGAGGAAGCCGGTCATCAGGCCGCCCGCGGCGGAGAAGCAGGAGAAGAGGACGACGGCGGCGATCAGAATGGGTTTGCGTCTGCCGAGCTTGTCCGACAGCCGGCCGGCGACCAGGCCGGACAGGGCCCATGTGAGGGCCAGCACGCCTGACAGTGTGCCCAGTTGGGTGTTGGAGAGGTGGAAATCCTTGCCGATGTACGGGGCGAGGAAGGGCAACGCCTGGCGGTCGAAGAAGACGAATCCGAAGGCCAGGAAGAGGATCAGCAACAGGCGGTTCTCATAGCGGTGTGCTGGTCCGTCGAGGACGGTGGGTGTTTCTGCGTCGGGCCGGACCCGGGTACGGATACGTGGCATCGGAACCTCGTTCGAGCGGTGGGACCCGGGGTCACCGGAAGAGAGAGTTGACGTAGTCGGCACCGATGCCGACCTTCTCGTAGTGGTTCCGGCACAACTCGATGTAGTCGTGGACGTCGAAGTAGCCGACCGTTCCGCCGTCCTCGTCCAGCCAGATCAGCGGCCCCTTGACGATGAAGAACGCCTTCATCGGCTCGTCGCTCTCGTAGGCCACCAGGGTGTGTCCCTCTCCCGGCGCCTCGTAGACGAAGTCACCGGCCTGTGCGGTCCAGGGTCGCTCCAGGTAACCCCACTTGCCGGAGATCGTGTACGCGAACACCTCATGCGGGTGGTAATGCCGGTTGACGAGTCCGGCCTGCCTGGCGCAGAGGATGTCTGCCCAGGAGTTGTCCTTGACGTTGATCCACAGCGGGCGCGATCCGACGGTCTCGCTGAGCGGCGCGTAGTACCGGTCGTCGTCGGTGGCCACCTGGGACAGATACACCTCCGGCTGGGCGTCGGGCTTCACCGAGTCGACGATCGGCTTGAGGCCCTTCCAGAATTCCGACCTGGCTTCCTCGGGCATGTTGCGGCTCCTTTTCGTGAAGGTGGCCGACAGTGAACCCCCAGAGCCGGGTCCAGGTCTTTCCCGAAGGAGACATGGCGGATTGCCTGTTTGGGACATCCCCCTCGCCACACGCGTAGACCGCCCGAAGTGGTGCGGCCGGGTCTGCCGCAGAAAACCAGCGAGCGCCGGGCGCACCGGCTGGTGGGCCGCGGTCGCACAGGCAACCGGCGACGCCGCCCATGAGCGCGGTGTCGATTCCGGTGCCGAGCGGACCGACACCGCAGGCGACTGGGCCGTCCGCGGTGTCGACAGCGCACGAGCTCATCGGCTCCTTGGCGCACCCGTCGCGAGCAGCCCGTTGACCACGAGCGTCGCCAGCGCCTCCGCCGTGCCCGTCAGCTGCTGGGACGAGGCGGGCTCGGGCCTGCCCAAGCGCCGCGCCAGAGGGCCGTCCACCATTCCCGCGACGGGCGGAACGACGGCGAAGAACAGCACGTCCATCGGGACGGGCGCCATGCGTCCGGAGGCGACGAGCCGTTCGATGCTGGGCGCCATGAGCTGCAGAGTCGGAACGATGTGCCGCTCGTACAGGTAGTCCAACCGTTCGGTGTCCCGGGACGACTCGTCGACGAGGATGCGTCCGATCAACGGAGTGTCCGCCGCGGCACGATAGAAGCCGGCGATGATCTGCCGCAGCCGATCAGCGTCGTCGACCTCGGCATCCTCCTGCGGCAGGCCCACCGTTCGCGGCCCCAGCGCGTGGTCCATCACCGCACGCCAGAAGGCTGCCTTCGAGCCGTACCGGTCGTTGATGAAGTTGTGGCTGACGCCCAGACGGCGGGCCAGCTCACGTGCGGAGGCGCGGTCGTAGCCGAGCTCCGCGAAGGCCTCGAGGCCCCGCTGGAGGATGCTCTCCCGCCCGGGCACCGCCGGAGTGCCGGCACCGGGGCGCCCGGGCCGCCTGACGGACTCGGACTCAGTTCGTACTCCCATCACTGCCTCCATGACTCTCGAAGCGCCTTCTCACGAGAACACCTTACTTGACACCTGTCAGATTGGAGCTAATCTGACAGGTGTCAGAGAACGTCTGTGGCAGACCTCCCCACCTTCCCGACCGGCTCGGAGAGCCGCGTGCGCCCGACGCTCCGGGTCGCGCCTTCTCGGAAATGAGAGTCACATGACCGCGCACCACACCCCCCACACCGCCTCCGAACACGTGAGCACTCTGGAAGCGGTGGGCCACCGGCCCTCCCTGAAGGCGGAGCGCATGGCGTCGCTGCTCACCGCCGGGGACCCGCTCGCCGACGCCGTCATCGCCGAACTGGACGCCTACGGCCACAGGGCACGGCAGGCGCTCAATGCCGGCCTGAGGAAGGGGCTGGCAGGTCTCGACGAGCAGCCCCCGGAAGCCGTTGCCGCACTGCTGAAGCAGGTGGAGACGCCCCCTTCCTGGGCCGACCCCCTGATGCTCCACCGCGGCGATGTCGTGAGCCTGTCCGTCCCGCCCATGTGGTTCGGGCTCTGCGCGATCACCAGCGCGCTCGTCCACACGTACGCCTCGCCGGCCGCCGCACGGCTGCTGATGCGAACCGACAGGCCGACTCAGACCGCTCCGCGCCGGCTCGTGGAGGCCGGGGTGTGGGCACGGCAGACCATCCGGCCGGGTGGGCTGCTGCGCGGTGGGCCCGGGTACGTGGCCACCCTGGAAGCCCGGCTGCGCCATGCCCGCCTGCGGGCCACAGCCCTCACGGACTGGGACATGGGCATCCCGGGCCTGCCGATCGGCCAGCTCGACATGGCGCGCACCTGGCTCGGCCACACCTTCGTCGCCCACCAGGCCCTGGCCGCCGTCGGCATCGACGTCACCGGCGAGGAGGAGCGCCGGCTCTACCGGTACTGGGCGTACGTCGCCCATCTCCTGGGGGTGGACGAGAGCCTGTACGAAACCGTCGCCGACCACGCCGGCGCCCGCCGCCTACAGGACTTGCTGGACACCATGGCTCCCTCCCCCGACGACACTTCACGCACCGCTGCGGCTGCCGTGATCGGCGCGCAGGCCCACGCGACGGCCCAGGCACCCGGCGCCGTCCTGTCCGAGGAGCAACTGCGCGATCTCATCCATTGCGTGCTTCGACGCTCCCTCGGAGACACGGCGGCGGATCAGCTGCGCATCCCCGACGTCCCGGCCGTGATCGACCTCATGCCGTTGATCAGCATGCTGAACCGTCAAGCCCGGCAATGGCAGACCTTCTCCCCCGCCTCGGCCCAGGCAGCTCGCCGGCAGGCCGCCGAAGAGGCCGGGCCCGGAACGGAACCGATCACGGCCGTCCTTGCCCTCGGTGTCGCCTTCCGGCGTCGCGCAGAAGTCCGTCATTCGGGTACGCCGGCGGCCTGACAGCCGGCCGATCACTGACCGCATCACGTGACGAGCTCCGACGAAGCAGCCGTCCGCGTCGCACCACCGCACCTTCCTGCCCCCTTGGACACTTCGTCTGGAGATTCCTCGTTCATGTCTCGAACATCCCTCGACGCACCAGGCACGGCCACCGTGTCCCCGCTGCCGTCCGCCTCCGCGTCACCTCGCCATCGCTGGTCGATCCTCGCCGTCATCGGCGTGGCCCAGCTCATGGTGGTCCTCGACGCGACGATCGTGAACATCGCGCTCCCCTCGGCCCAGCAGGGCCTGGGCTTCTCCGACGGCGACCGGCAGTGGGTCGTCACCGCCTACGCCCTCGCCTTCGGCAGCCTGCTGCTGCTCGGCGGACGCATAGCCGATCTCTTCGGCCGCAAGATGACCTTCCTGGTCGGGCTGGTCGGTTTCGCCGGGGCTTCCGCCCTGGGCGGCGCCGCCGCGAACTTCGAGATGCTGGTGACCGCACGCGCCGGCCAGGGACTGTTCGGCGCCCTGCTCGCCCCGGCCGCGATGTCGCTGCTCACCACGACCTTCACCGACCCCAAGGAACGCGCCAAAGCCTTCGGCGTCTACGGCGCCATCGCCGGTGCCGGAGGTGCCATCGGCCTACTGCTCGGCGGTGTGCTCACCGAGCACCTCGACTGGCGCTGGACCCTCTACGTCAACCTTGTGTTCGCCGGAGTCGCCTTCATCGGCGGCGCCCTCCTGCTGCACGGTACCCCCCGCGACAAAACCGCCCGTCTCGACATCCCCGGCGCCATCCTCGTCGGCGGCGGCCTGTTCAGCCTGGTCTACGGCTTCGCCAATGCCGAGACCCACGACTGGGACTCCTCCCAGACCTGGGGCTGGCTGACCGCGGGAGCCGTCCTGCTCGCCGCGTTCACCGTGTGGCAGACCAGGTCCTCCCACCCCCTGCTGCCCCTGCGCGTCCTGCTCGACCGCAACCGCAGCGCTTCGTTCATCGCCGTGCTGATCAGCGGCGCCGGCATGTTCGGCGTGTTCCTCTTCCTCACCTACTACCTCCAGCAGAGCCTCGGCTACACCCCCCTCGAGACCGGGCTCGCCTTCCTGCCCATGACCGGCGCACTCATGGTCACCTCCGCCCTCGCCACCAGCGTGCTGCTTCCCCGCATCGGCCCCAAGCCGGTCGTCCCGCTCGGCATGGGCCTGGCCGCCGTCGGCATGGCCTGGATGACCACCTTCGACCTGAACAGCTCCTACGTCACGGACATCCTGCCGACCCTGATCGTGACCGGTTTCGGCCTCGGCCTGGTGATGCCGCCGGCCATGGCCCTGGCCACCGCGGGTGTGGACGCCGAGCACTCGGGGGTCGCCTCGGCCACCGTGAACGCCATGCAGCAGGTAGGCGGCTCGATCGGCACCGCCCTGCTCAACACGCTCGCCACCGGCGCCGCCACCGACTACCTGGCCGGCGAGGACCCCAGGGATCCCGCCGTGCGGGCCCAGGCGGGTCTGGAGGCCTACTCCACCGCCTACTGGTGGTCGGCCGTCTTCTTCACCGTCGGCCTGGCCATCAGCGTCATCCTCTACCGCCGCGGTGTACCGGAGCAGGACCCCGACGTGGCACCCGTCGTCCACATGTGACGCCCGAGCGACGGCTGTTCGGGCGGTGAGGTGTCCGTCCGGCCCCGGGCGGTCACGTCGAAGACGACCCTGCGCTGTCCGGTGACCAGCGCCGGTCCCGGGGGCTCGATGGCAGCGCCGCATGCTCGCTCTGGAGCAACTCGACTCGCCGGGGCCACAGTCGAGATCCGGCTGGGGCCCCGGCGGAGTCGCCCTCCTCAGCGGATCACGACAGCGGCGGGTAGGCGTTCTGCATCAACTGCTGAAACTGGGCGGGGAACCAGTGTCCGGCGAGCGGTGCGTTCGGCAGTGCGCCGGTCGGGTTGTTGCCGTTGCGCGCGTTGCCGCCGTAGGTCGGATCGCACATACGGTCGAAGCCCTTGCCCTCGTCGTTCGGGATGGCGGCGCTGTTGCCGTCGGACTCACCCGGCGGCTTGACCCATACGTAGGCATCGACTCCGGTGGCGGGGGCGGCGGTGGGTCGCTGACCGATTCCGGCACCGCTCTGGTTGCACCAGTTGCCGGCGTGGATGCGCCGGTCGATGCGGCCGCCGTTGACGTAGGCGTCCACGGAGGTCAGCGGACCGGGGCCGGCGGGCCGGGCGGATCCGCCCCAGCCGTTGCGCGAGGTGTCGATCAGCATGCCGAGACCGGAGTCGAACCCGGCCGCCACCAGCTTGTCCCGCAGCCCGAGCGCGAACGACTGCTCATCCACATACTGGTTCCAGTCCACCCACTTCGCCTGCCGTATCGTCTGCCCGTTCACCATGTCGGTGACCTTGAAATTGGGCTCCTTGACGGGGCTGTAGTTGGCGGTGTTGACGATGAACCCGGCCACATCGCCCACGCTCGCCCCGTTGGTCGTGGCGACCTTGTAGAACTCCTGCACCGACGGGCCCAGGTTGCTGTCCCAACCCAGCCACCCGTGGTGACCGGCGTCGATGTAGTTGTAGACGTTCGCGAGGGCGCCGAGCTTGTCGAGCGCGTAGGAGACGCCCTTCTCGTAATTGCCGTTGCTCTTCATGGTCACGCACGCGTCGGTGGTGGTGTTCGTGCCACCGGCGTTGGTGATCAGGTTGGGCAGCGAGTCGGGCTCGATGACGGTGGCGATCCGCAGCCCCGCGTACTTCGACTCGGAAAGGATCGAGGTGATCGGGTCGATGTACTGGCTCTTGTACTTGTCGAGGTCGTTCGGCCCCAGTTCGCCGTTGGAGGCGAGGGCGGCGCAGTCACGGCCCGGCAGGTCGTAGATGACCAGCTGGACGACGAGTTCACCGCTGCCCTTCTGCTTCAGCGCCTCGTCCAGGTGGGCGCGCAGGCCCATGCCGCCGTTCACGCCGTTGATGGCGGCGATCCGGTCCAGCCACACGGCGGTGGGCTGGTTGGAGATGCGGCTGCCGCCCGGTTCGGCGGCCGCCTTCGCGGACCACTCCGGGTTCACGTAGACCTTTGCGCCGACATAGGGGTTGGCTGCCTTCGGCCCACCCGGACCGGGATCCGTCGGCCCCGGGTCCGTCGGTCCGGGGTCCGTCGGCCCCGGGTCGGTCGGCCCACCGTCCACGTTGCAGGTGACTCCGTCGAGCGTGAACGTGGCCGGAATCGCGTTGGTCCCGCTGTAGGACGCCTGGAAACCGAAGCCGACCGAACCCCCGGTGGGAAGCGAGCCGTTGTAGCTCTCGTTGGCGGCCGTCACGGACGAACCGCTCTGGCTGACCTTCGCGTTCCAGCCATTGCTGATCTTCTGGTTTCCGGCATACGACCACTTCAGCGACCAACTCGACTTGGCCGGGCCGTTGTTGGTGATGGTGACGGCGGTGGTGAAGCCGGTGTCCCACTGGTTCACCTTGTAGTCCACGGTGCAGGGCGCGGCCGCGGCGACGGCGCCGGCCGGTGCCGCGACGAGTGCGGCCGCCGAGGTCCCGCTGAGCAGCGCGAGCGCTGCGAGCAATGAGGTTTTGCTGCGACTCATGATGACGGGGTTCCTTCCGGTTGGAGGATTTCTCCGCTGATGGAGCACGCGCAGGTGATCGCGCGCCTTGATCCGTACTGGGTCGGCGTGGCGTCCCGACCGATGGGCAGGGACGGTCTGGAGCAGCGGTTCACCCACGACCGGCACTCCGGATACGGGACAGGACGGGGACTCGGTTCTGGGAGCGCTCCCGATGCGGCGGTCAACGGGTGGGTCTGCCGCCGCCCCCGCGTTCGAGCATCGTCCGAGGAGTGAAGGCATCCACTCAGAGACAGGGAAGCCTGAGCCGACCTTCGCGTCGGTCGACTCGTCCTGTTCTCATTCGGTGCGCAACCATCGGCGACAACCGGCGGCGAGCCACCGAATGCCGGGCGTGAGCTGGGAACTTCTCATCGAAGCGGATGCTTTGAGCCGTGGTCCCACTGCCCGGCGACGGCGCTTTCCGCACTGCGGCGGCGCGTTGCTCCCTGAGGCCGGATCATGGGAACCACCGCTTGGGCGACGAGTGTCTCGGCGCGTGCGGTGACGAGGAGAAATGAAGGTGGGGGGTGTCGCATGAGCGACTCCTCGCAGTGTGGCGCACCGTGTCCGGCGCGTCGACTGATGGGAACCGCTCCCACTGGTGCGAAGGAAGGTAGCGCCAAGTGGCGCGGTTGCCCAGAGGTACGGCTGAACTTCCTTTGAACTCAACCCTTTCGCGTGTACGACTCTTCAAGCTCCTTGACCGCTGCCGCCCTCATCCCCATCATGGGAGCGCTCCCACTGGCCAAGACTTGTGCTTCCCCGTGCTCTGACCCGCTTGGAGGAACCAGTTCATGGATCCCGGACGCAAACGCAGAACCCTTCGGCGGGCGTTGACCGCCACGGCAACCGCTTTGGCCCTGCCCCTGTCGATGCTGGCCACGAGTGCGACGACCGCTCGTGCAGCGGGCGTTCAGTGCAGCGTGGACTACAAGACGAACGACTGGGGCTCCGGCTTCACCACGGACGTGACCGTCACCAACCGCGGTACGGACACCATCGACGGCTGGACGCTGACGTACGCCTACTCCGGCAACCAGAAGCTGATGAACGGCTGGAACGGCAGCTGGTCCCAGTCCGGCCGGAACATCACCGTCAAGGACGCCGGCTACAACGGCAAGATCGCCGCGGGCGCCGCCGTCTCCGCCGGCGCGCAGTTCACCTACAGCGGCACCAACGCGGCGCCCACGTCCTTCTCCGTCAACGGCACTGCCTGCAACGGGGCCCACCAGCCGCCGATCACCGTGCTGACCAGCCCGGCCGCCGGCGCGGTCTACACCCAGGGCGAGGCGGTCCCGCTCGCGGCCACCGCCGCGGCCGCGGACGGCGCGACCATCAGCAAGGTGGAGTTCTACGACGACACCAAACTGCTGGGCACCGACACGACAGCTCCGTACGCGCTGTCCGCCTCAAGCTTGACCGTGGGCAGTCATTCGCTGCTGGCCAAGGCCTACGACAGCCTGGGCGCCTCCGCGGAGTCCACGCCCGTGGGCATCACGGTCGCCTCCGGCCCCTCGGTGGTCGCCACACCTGCGCAACTGGGCGTCCAGCAGGGCAAGTCGGGCGCGTACGAGGTGAAACTCTCGAAGCAGCCGAGCGCGAACGTCACGGTGACGACAACGCGCGCGAGCGGTAACTCGGGCCTGTCGGTGACCGGTGGCGCCTCTCTCACCTTCACGCCCTCGAACTGGAACACCGCCCAGAAGGTGACCGTCACCGCCGACTCCTCCGGCACCGGCGCGGCGACCTTCGAGTCGACGGCCCCCGGCCAAGCCAAGGCATCGGTCACCGTGACCCAGTTGGGAGCGACGAAAGCGTACGACGCCCGTTTCCTGGAGCTGTACGGCAAGATCACCAACCCGGCGAACGGCTACTTCTCCCCCGAGGGCATCCCGTACCACTCGGTGGAGACGCTGATCGTCGAGGCGCCGGACCACGGTCACGAGACCACGTCGGAGGCGTACGGCTACCTCCTGTGGCTCCAGGCCATGTACGGCAAGGTCACGGGCGACTGGTCCAAGTTCAACGGCGCCTGGGAGATCATGGAGAAGTACATGATCCCCACACACGCCGACCAGCCGACCAACTCCTTCTACAACGCCTCCAAGCCGGCCACCTACGCACCCGAGCTGGACACCCCCGAGGAGTACCCGGCGAAACTCGACTCGTCGGTCGCTTCCGGTTCGGACCCGATCGCCGGTGAGCTGAAGTCGGCGTACGGCACGGACGACATCTACGGCATGCACTGGCTCGAGGATGTCGACAACGTCTACGGCTTCGGCAACGCGCCGGGCAAGTGCGAGGCCGGACCCGCGGACACCGGGCCGTCGTACATCAACACGTTCCAGCGCGGTGT
>NZ_OLMK01000167.1 GCF_900290235.1 Streptomyces sp. MA5143a | reverse complement strand
TCCCCGACGTCGAGGTCGACGATCCACACGAGGCGCGGACGCTGGTCCTCGGCTGGGGGTCCACCTACGGTCCGATCACCGCCGCGGTGCGGCGGCTGCGGGCGGCCGGGGAGTCGATCGCGCAGGCGCATCTGCGGCACGTGAACCCGTTCCCCCGGAATCTGGGCAGCGTGCTGCGGCGTTACGACAAGGTGGTGATCCCCGAGATGAACCTCGGGCAGCTCGCCACGCTCATCCGGGCGAAGTACCTGGTCGACGCCCACTCGCACAACCAGGTGAACGGCATGCCGTTCAAGGCGGAGCAGCTCGCCACGGCTCTCAAGGAGGCCATCGATGGCTGAGACGACGACCGGTGCGACCGGCTCGTCCGGGGAAGGCACGGGCACGATCGAGGCGCTCTCGCTCGTCCCGAAGGCCGAGGCCAAGCAGTCCATGAAGGACTTCAAGTCCGATCAGGAGGTGCGCTGGTGCCCCGGCTGCGGTGACTACGCGATCCTCGCCGCCGTCCAGGGCTTCATGCCC
>NZ_OLMK01000173.1 GCF_900290235.1 Streptomyces sp. MA5143a | reverse complement strand
GATGAGGGGCTGTCCGGCCGTCAGGCCGGACAGCCCCTCCGGTCATGTACCGGCCGGTGCGATGTGCCAGGTGCCACTGGTGTGGGTGAGTCCGAGGTTGATCAGTCGGCGGAGGTTGAGGGCGGCGGCCCGGGTGTGGAGCCAGGTGTCGTTCTTGATGGTGCCGCGGTAGCGCAGGCGCCGGTTGCCGTGGTGGACGAGCCAGGCGACGGCGCGTTCGACCGGTGGCCGCCAGCGGCGGTAGTCGGCCTGCCAGCCCGGATCGGTGGCTGCCTGGTGGCGGGCGGCTGTCTGGAGGTCGTGGTGCGGGCGGATGGTCAGGATGCGTCCGGCCTTGGCTTTGGTGCACTGCTCGCGCAGGTGGCATCCGGTGCATAAGTTGCCGAAGGAGGCTTTGCGTTGGTGGTGCTGCCCGCCGGGGTCGGACAGGGCCACGGTGTGTCCGGCCGGGCAGGTCACGAGGGCGGTGGTGGTGTCGATGGCGAAGTCGTCGAGGGTGAAGCCGCCGGGGACGGCGGGCCGCAGCGGTGCGGGCTTGAGGAACAGCCGGTGCCCGGCCCGGTGCAGGGCCTGGCGGGCGTCACCGGTGGAGTAGGCGGTGTCAGCGAAGGCGTCCACCGGGGTGGCCTCGTCGGCGAGCAGTTCCAGGCCGACCGCAGCGTCGTGGTGCTCGGGCCCGGCGCCGGGTCTGAGGGCGACGGCGGTGTATAAGCCGGTCTCGGGCTCGACGGCCAGGTGAGCCTTGAAGCCGTCCTGCTGGTGGCTGCGGGTCTTGTGCACGTGGCGTGCTTCGTGATCGATGGTGGAGACCATCCGGTTCGGGGCGGTGCCCCGGGTGATGCGCCAGCGGCCGTC
>NZ_OLMK01000120.1 GCF_900290235.1 Streptomyces sp. MA5143a | reverse complement strand
GCGCGGGCCGACGCCACCTTCTACACCCAGTGAGCCGAAGCCCCTCCCCCTCCGCGGCGGCGGCCCCACGGGACCGACCGGCTCCCACCGCCCGGCCCGTTCGACACACCACGAACGCGGCGGCTGCGGCAACGGCAGACCACTCGCGCCCACGCCAGAGCCGTCTTCCACAACGACGCGTCCCTCCACCGGGAGCACGCCGCCTCCAACGCGGAACAGCGGCGGAGCAGCGGCCGAGCGGTCCTGCCATCTCTCGCCCCGCCCCCAGCCACCGCACCACATCAAGGAGCCGTCATGACATTGCCGGTCCCCAGTCGAAGAAGCGCGATGAAAGCGCTCCTCGCCCTCGGCGCGACCCCCGCGGTACTCGCCTCCCCGCTGGCACCCCTTCTCAGCGGCACGGCACACGCGGCCGCCCCGCCCGCCGGCCGGACCTCGCGGTACACGATGACCGCGTTCACGTACTCCAGCGAGCGGAACATGTACGTGTACGACTCCGTGGACGCCACGGGCTTCGACCTCGTGAAGGGGCCCGCCTACACACCGCCGTCCGGGCTGGTGCGCGACCCCAGCATCTTCCGGCACACGGACGGCTTCTACTACGTCACCTACACCGCCAACTGGACGGGCAACACCATCGGGCTGGCCCGTAGCGCGGACCGGCAGAACTGGACCTTCCTCGGCAACCTCACCATCAACTTGCCCGAGGTCGGGAACGCCTGGGCCCCCGAGTGGTTCATCGACCCGGACAACGGCAGCGTCAACATCCTGGTCTCTCTGCATCTGAACCCCGAGGCCAGGGGGGTCTTCAACCCGTACGTCATCACGGCGACCGACAGCACCCTGACCTCGTGGAGCACCGCGACCCCCATGACCGGCGACGTCAGAGGGGGTTACATCGACACCACCGTCGTGAAGATCGGCTCTACGTACCACGCGTTCCTGAAGAGCACCTCCACCAGGTCCATCGACTTCGCCACCTCCAGCAGCCTGACCGGCCCCTGGACGGTCACCAAGACCGGCAACTGGGTCGATCTCGACGGGGAGGGCCCGGTCCTCGTCCAGCTGGACAACGGCGGCTGGCGCATCTTCTTCGAGGACTACACGCGAACCAAGTTCTACTACGTCGACAGCTACGACACCTTCAAGACCTGGACGACACCGGCTGAACTGCCCGGCCTGTCCGGCACCGTCAAACACCTCACGGTGGTCAAGGAGACCGTCACCGGAGGCGTGACCCTGCCGCTCAACACCACCCGCTCCTTCAAGTCGGTGAACTTCCCCGACCGCTACATACGCCACCGCAACTTCCTCGGCTACACCGACACCGTGGACGCCTCCAGCACGATCCAGACCAAGCAGGACGCCACCTTCACCGTCGTCCCCGGCCTGGCCGACGCCAACTGCTACTCCTTCCGCACCGCGAGCGGCCTCTACCTGCGTCATTCGGCGTTCCGTGTCCGCGTCGGCGCCAACGACGGCACGGCCACCTTCGCCAAGGACGCCACGTTCAACGCCCACCCGGGCACGGCAGCGAGCTCGGTCGCCCTGGAGTCGTACAACTTCCCGGGCTACTACGTCCGCCACCGGAACGGCGAGCTGTGGGTCGACCCCTACACGGCCACCGACCTGTTCCGCGCCGACAGGAGCTTCCAACCCGTCACGGCCTGGCAATGAGCTGGACCCGGTCACTGCCCTCCACTCCCTCGTCGCGGCCGCCAGCCAGGAACCGCCAACCGGTCACCAACGGTGACGCGTTTCCACAGGTCAACGCACCCTTCCCCGCGGCTTCAAGGGCACCGGAGGCAGTTCCGGCGCGGGCAGGGGAGCCCCGTCGTACCCCTTCACCTCTCCGAACCGCGTCCCATCCATCCAGTCCCGGCGAGCCTGTTCGATCTCCTCCTGGGAGCGGCCGATCCAGTTCCAGAACATAGCGGATCCTGCGCGCATCAGTGCAGGTCAGCGGCGTTCCGGACCGCCGACGGTTAGCAAACTGTCAGCATCGGTCCCGGAGGAGTCAGCAACCGTGAGTTCCACTGCCCTGGTTCGTGGGATGGGGTCGTTTTCAAGGAGTGTGAGCATCCGCGGTCGCGGTGGTCGAAGTGTCCTCATCCGTACAAGATCCGGTACAGGTCTGCGGCGGGGAAGCAGGTGAAGGAGTCCGGGTTCGCCACCCAGGACAGGGCGATCGCGCGGTTGACGGAGGTCTACAACGCGAAGAAGGGGGTCTGTGTAGCGAACGGTGGAACTCAGTCGGATTTGTTCAGCGGCGTCCGGCGGTGAGCCGGCCGTCGAAGGTGATGTCGAAGGCTTGGAGTGCGGCCTTCCAGCGCATGGTCCAGCGTTTGCGTCCGGTGCCGGTCGGGTCCAGGCTCATGACGGCCAGGTAGACGCATTTGAGGGCGGCCTGGTCGGTGGGGAAGTGTCCCCGGGCCCGGACGGCCTTGCGGATGCGCGCGTTGATGCTCTCGATCGCGTTGGTGGTGCAGACAATCTTGCGGATCTCCACGTCGAACCGGAGGAAGGGCACGAACTCCGCCCAGGCCGCCTCCCAGAGCCGGACGATCGCCGGATACTTCCCGCCCCAGGCTTCGGTGAACTCCACGAACCGCTCGAGCGCGGCGTCCTCGGTCGGCGCGGTGTAGACGGGCCTGAGCACCTTCGCGATCTTCTCCCAGTCCTGCCGGGCCGCGTAACGGAAGCTGTTCCGCAGCAGGTGAACGACACAGGTCTGGACGATCGTCGCAGGCCAGACCGTGTTCACGGCGTCCGGGAGGCCTGTCAGGCCGTCGCAGACCAGCATCAGGACATCGGCCGCGCCGCGGTTCTTGATCTCGGTCAGGACCTGGAGCCAGTACTTCGCGCCCTCCCCGCCGTCGCCGATCCACAGGCCCAGGATGTCCCGTTGTCCCTCGGCGGTGACCGCCACCGCCATGTAGACAGGCCGGTTGGCGACCTGCCCGTCCCTGACCTTCACGTTCACGCAGTCGATGAAGACGACCGGATAGACGGTGTCCAGGGGACGGTTCTGCCATTCGCTCATGCCGGCCATCACGCTGTCGGTGATCGTGGAGATCGTGGACTTGGAGATCTCCGCGCCGTAGACCTCGGCGAGATGCGCGGAGATCTCCCCGTGCGTGAGCCCTTTCGCCGACAGCGACAGGACCATCTCGTCCACCCCGCCCAGACGCCGCTGGCGCTTCTTGACCAGCTGCGGCTCGAACGACCCGGCCCGGTCCCGCGGCACCGCGATCTCGACCGGCCCCGACTCGGTGATCACCGTCTTGGAGCGGTGTCCGTTGCGGTAGTTCTCCCGGCCGCCCTCGGCCCGCTCACCGGGCTCGTGGCCCAGATGATCGGTGAGTTCGCCTTCCAGCGCGGACTCCAACAACCGCTTCGTCAGCTGCTGCAGCAGGCCACCCTCCCCGGTGAGCTTCACCCCACCGGCCTGGGCCCGGGCCACCAGCTCGGCGACCAGCCCGTCATCCACGGCGCCCGCCCCACTCACAGCGGCCTTCCCGGCCTCGGTGTCACTCGTCACGTCAGTCATCAACTGTCGCTTCCAGCTCGGGAGTTACACCGCTCACCGTACAGACCCTCGGTGATCGACAACGCCGCAGAGGTGCAAGATTGTTTCCGCGCCTCTCCATCACCAGGGATCTGCGATTGGATGGCAGCAGTGTCCGCCCTTGCCTGCGGAACGCGCGACTGTGCGCCGTGGGCTTCACGAGCCGACTCATACGGGAAACAGCACAATGAAGCGCTCCGGGATCGGTGGAGGCTCTATACGCTGACTCCCGCCGCCGGTTGGGGCTGGTGTTGAGCGTAGTAGTTGATCTCGTGCTCGTGGGGCGGGATGTGCCCGATCGCGGTGTGGAGACGCTGGTAGTTGAACCAGTCGGCCCATTCCGCTGTGGCGAGTTCGACGTCGGCCAGGCCATGCCAGGGCCTGCGGGGCTTTATCAACTCGGTTTTGTAGAGGCCGATCTGGGATTCCATGAGGGCGTTGTCCAGAGCGTCTCCGACCGTACCGATCGAGGCGTCGATGCCGGCCTCGAGG
>NZ_OLMK01000123.1 GCF_900290235.1 Streptomyces sp. MA5143a | reverse complement strand
GAGCATCAGGTCCTCCAACCACCTCGTCGGCCGTCCTTGTACGGCCGCCGATGCCGAGGCTCGTCGCCACGGCGCTCCGCGGCATCGGCCCGCGGGCCGCGGATCCGTCGGCCCCGGGGCGGAGTGACGACCCGTCCTTTCGGCCGATGCGCGGCACGCCGCGATCCCTAGGCTGAGAACCGTGCTCCGAGACGACCTGCGAACCCTGTGGACCGAACCCCGGCCGCCCGACGCGCCCGCCCGGGTGCGGCGGGACTGGGCGCTGCTCGCCGCGGGCCTTGCCGGTGTGGTGCTGGAGGCCACCCTGCGCGAGGACGTCGTGTGGCGGCCGGTGGCGGTGGTGTTCGCCGTGTGGCTGTGGCTGCTGCCCCTGTGGCGCCGTACCCGCCCGCTGGCGATGGTGACGCTGGCGTTCGGCTCGGTGGCCCTGCTCCAGGTGGCCTCGCTCGTCGCCGCACCGCGCGAGCCCGTCGGCCTGTACACCGGCACGGTCGTGCTCGTGCTGGTGTACGCGCTGCCCCGGTGGGGATCGGGACGCGAGACCGTGCTGGGCGGCGCGGTGGTCCTCGCGGTCGGCACGCTGTGTGTCGTCGCGGACGACACCCCGGTCGTCGAAAAGGTCGTGGGCCTCGTCTTCCTGATGTTGCCCGGCGTGGTCGGCGCTGCCGTGCGGTTCCGGGTGACCGCTCGCGAGCGGCAGGTGGAACAGGTGCGCTCCCGCGAGCGCGAGCAGCTCGCCCGGGAACTGCACGACACGGTGGCCCACCACGTGTCGGCCATGGTGATCATCGCTCAGGCGGGCCGGGTGCTCGCGGGCACCGACCCGTCCGCCGCCGTCGAGGCGCTGGAGGGGGTCGAGGAGGAAGGCGCGCGCACACTGGAGGAAATGCGCGCCATGGTCGCCGCGCTGCGCGACCGCGAGGTCGGCGCCGAGCTGGCGCCGCCTGCCGGAGTCGCGGATCTGGAGCGCCTGGTGCGCACCCCGGGTGGCCGCCTCAGGGTCGACCTGGGGCTCGACGGCGAACTGGACGCGCTGTCCCCCACCGTGGACGCGGCCGTCTACCGGATCGTGCAGGAGTCGGTGACCAACGCGCTGCGCCATGCGGTCGACGCGACCGAGCTCGTCGTCCGGGTCGCCGCGGAACGGCACACGGTACGGGTGAGCGTGCGCGACAACGGCCGGCGCACCGGCCGGGGTCGCGACGGATACGGACTCACCGGACTGCGCGAGCGCGCGACCCTGCTCGGCGGCACCCTACGAGCCGGCCCGGGTACCGACCGGGGCTGGCATGTCGAAGCCGAACTGCCGAGAGCGAGGAGCGAGCGCGGTGTCCATTCGCGTCCTCGTCGCTGACGACCAGACGATCATCCGCACCGGGTTGCGGATCATGCTGAACGCCCAGCCCGGCATCGAGGTGGTCGGCGAGGCCGCCGACGGGCGGGAGGCGGTGCGCCTGGCCCGCGAACTGCGTCCCGACGTCTGCCTGTTCGACATCCGCATGCCCGTGTTCGACGGGCTCGAGGCCACCCGGCTGATCGCCGGCCCGGGCGTCGCCGACCCGCTGGCCGTGGTCGTCATCACCACGTTCGACCTCGACGAGTACGTCTACGGCGCGCTGCGTGCCGGCGCCCGCGGATTCCTCCTCAAGGACACGGGACCGGACCTTCTGGCCCAGGCCGTACGGTCGGCGTCCGACGGTGAGGCGCTCATCGCGCCCAGCGTCACCGTCCGTCTGCTCCATGCCTTCTCGGATTTGCCCGCCGGCCGGCCCGTGGTCCAGCCGGTCTCCCCGATCACCGCCCGCGAGGAGCAGGTGCTCCTCGCCGTCGCTCGCGGGCTGACCAACACCGAGATCGCCGACGCACTGCACATCAGCCTCAGCACGGTGAAGACGCACCTGGCCAGCCTGATGGCCAAACTCGGCGCCCGCAACCGGGTCGAGATCGCGATGTGGGCCTACGAAACACGCCGTATCCTCCCCGGAACCTGAGCCGGGTGCGGGGCCATGCCCCTACGCGCCCCAGTGGAGTGGGGGGCGCGGGTGCGTCGGCGGGTGCGGGTACGTCGTGGTCTCTCGCGCAGTTCCCCGCGCCCCTGGAGGGCTGGGCCTGCGGCCCGCCCTTCTCCCTGAAAAGCACGGGGCGCAGCCCCGGCCGCTTTTCAGGGGCGCGGGGCGGTGACACTTGCGGCTCCGCCGCGCGGGCGCGACCAGCCCCCACCCACCCGCACCCGCCAACGACCCGCGCGCCCCCGAGCTATCAGGCGCCCCCTCACGGCCGCTCCCCCACCCGGTCCACCACCCCCCGCTTCAGGATCGCCTCCGACGACACCAGGTCCCCCACCCTCAGCGACTCGCAGTCCTCGTCCAGCGGGTTGAGGTTGACCGAGTTGAACGCCAGGAACGCCGACGTCCGCTCGTCGAAGAGCAGTTCGTAGCGGGACCGGCCCTGCCCGTAGTCGTTGAACCACCCCGCGAGCCCGACGGACACGCCCGAGCGGCCCACCGTGTCCCGCGCCCCCTCGTACACGGTCAGCCCGGGGATCCGGGCCAGCGCCCGGTACAGCGCGACCTCCGTCTTCGGCGGGAGCAGCTGCCCGGCCAGCAGCTCGGCGCCCTTCGCGAACGCCTTCCGGTCGGCGCGCTTGTCGCCGGCCTTGGGCTCCTTGCCGGCCTTCGCCCCGTACAGGTACCGGTACATGTCCTCGACCTCGTCGGGCAGTTCGTCCTCGGCCTGCCGGTAGGAGGTGATGAAGCCCTTCATGCGCGGCAGCACGTGGAGACGGCGATTGACGATCTCCCCGAACTTCTCTTCGCGGGCCAGCCCGACGTGCTTGCCGTCGGCCGACCTCCAGAACTCCTGGGTCCCGTAGGGATGCCCCTCCTTGGTGCCGTCGCAGTCGGACCTCATGAAGTCCTCGTCCATCTTCCAGTGGTAGTCCTCCTGCTTGATGTAGACGAACTGGTCGTCCTCGATCGTGGGCGGCTTCCGCTTGCCGACGGCCTCGGCGGCCCGCTCCAGCACCTCGGCGGCCCTCCGGTCGCTGAGGACGCCGCCCGAAGGGTCCCCCTTCTTCGGCACATTCGGCGCCGGGGGCTCGGCGATCACCGCGGAGCCGATGACGACGGCGACGGTCAGGGCGGCGGCCACGGCGGGCGCGGCGAAGGCGGGCCGCCGCCAGAGTGGCCGTACGTCCACCGGACGGGAGGTGTCGGCGCTCTCGGTACGGTTCTCGATCTCCCGCATCAGCTGCTCCCTCAGAACGCGGTGACGGCCCGGCGGCAACTCCCGCTCCACGGCGGCCGGAACGTCCGGGGAGGCCGGGGCCTGCGGGGAAGCCGCCGCGTCCGGCGAGGGCGAGGCGTCCGGTGGGGAAGGGATGTCGTGGGGGGACGGGTTGTCGTTCACTGGTTCCCCTCCTGGATGGGCCCGGCCACGGGAGTGTGGCCGCCTTGTGTCTGTCCGCGCCGGGCGGCGGGTTCCCCGGCGAGCGCCGCGGCGAGCTTCGCGCGGGCGCGGGAGAGGCGGGAGCGGACCGTGCCCACGGGAACGCCGAGCGCCGATGCCGCGGCGGCGTAGTCGAGGCCGCCCCAGGCGCACAGCGCGAGCACCTCGCGCTCGGGCCGCCGCAGCCGGGCCACCGCCGTGCGCACCGCCCGCAGGTACGCCGTGTCGTCGACCTTCCCGGCCACGTCGTCGGCGAAGTCCCGCACCGACTCGGGCCTCGGCAGCCGGGCCACGGCCGCGGCGTGCCGGCGCGCGGTGCGGCGGCTGTTGCGGGTCACGTTGGTGGCGATGCCGAGCAGCCACGGGCGCGGCGAACCGCCCTCACGGTCCAGCCGGTCCCGCAGCCGCCACGCCTCCAGGAAGGTCAGCGACACGATGTCCTCGGCCGTCGACCAGTCCCCCGTCAGCCGGAAGGCATGGTTGTAGACGGAACGCGCGTACGCGTCGAAGACCTCGCCGAAGGCCTCCGCGTCCCCGTCCCTGATCCGGGCGCGCAACGCGCTCCGGTCCCCCTGATTCGTCTCCACGTCATCCCCCTGTCCGTACACCGAAGGCCGGTTCCCGTGACCCACGTCACACAGGAACCGGCCTTCGGTGTACGGAGGATGCCCGGTCAGACGCCCGCGTAGGAGTGCTTGCCGCTGACGAAGATGTTGACGCCGTAGTAGTTGAACAGCCAGCAGGCGAAGGCGACGAGCGCGATGTACGCGGCCTTGCGGCCCTTCCACCCGGCGGTGGCGCGGGCGTGCAGATAGCCGGCGTAGGCGACCCAGGTGATGAACGACCAGGTCTCCTTGGGGTCCCAGCCCCAGTAGCGGCCCCACGCGTCGCCCGCCCAGATGGCGCCCGCGATGATCGTGAACGTCCACAGCGGGAAGACGGCGGCGTTGACGCGGTAGGAGAACTTGTCGAGGGACGCAGAGGCGGGCAGCCGCTCCATGACGGAGGTCGCGAACCGGCCCGGCCGGCCACCGCTCGCCAGCTTGCTCTCGTAGGAGTCCTTGAACAGGTACAGGATCGTGCCGACCGCACCCACGTAGAAGACGGCGCCGCAGAAGATCGCGGTGGAGACGTGGATGTACAGCCAGTACGAGTGGAGGGCGGGAACCAACTGGTCGCTGGCGGTGTACAGGACAGTGACGGCGAGACCGAGATCGAGGAGGACCGTGGTGATCAGTGGCAGGCCCAGCCAGCGCACGTTCTTCCTCAGCGCGAGCAGCACGAGGAACACCCCGACGGCCACGGTGGAGAAGGTGATGTTGAACTCGTACATGTTGCCCCACGGCGCCCGCTGCACCGACAGCGCCCGCGCGAGCACACCGGCCGCCTCGACGGCCCACGCCAGCACCGTGAGGGACACGGCGATACGGCCGTAGAGGTCGCCCTGCTCGTCACCGCCGTGGGCGCCCGGCCCGTCCGGCACGTCCCGCGCGCCGGCGGCGGCCCGTACGACGACCTTCGGCCGCTCCAGCACGGAGGTGCCCCCGGCCGACTTCACGGTCACCGAGGGCGCGGCCGTCTTCTTCGCCGCGCCGTCCTGGGCGGTGAGCGCGGCGGCCGTCCGGCCCACCTTGCTGCGGCTGCCGAACAGCCATTCGGCGATGTACGCGAAGAAGGCCAGCGTGTACACGGCCATCGCGGAGTAGATCAGCGTGTTGCTGATGCTCGCGAGATTCTCGTTGGTCGCGGCGGCGAGAGTCACTTCTCAGCCCCTTCGGCAGTGACGACTGGGGGTTCGGAGTCGGGGTCGGTATCCGGGTCGGGGTCGGGCGCGGTGGGGGCCTCGTCGTGGATCACGCCGGCCAGGTCGCCCAGCTCCTCCGGCACCTTCGCGGACTCGCTGCGGCCGAGGCCGGCCATCTCGACGACGGTCACCCCGTCGGGCCCGGCGACCGCGCGGACCCACACCCGGCGGCGCTGGATGAAGAGGGACCCGGCGAGACCGAGGATCGCGGCGATCGCGCCCCCGAGGGCCCAGCCGCTGCCGGGCTGCTGGGTCACCTGGAAGCCGGCCCACTCCTTGACACCGTCGAACGTGATGGTGCCCGCCCCGTTCGGCAGGGTCATGGACTCGCCGATCTCCAGGTTCTCCCGCACCTGCGCGCCCTTGGCGTCGCGGAACGCCTTCAGCTTCGACTTGTCGAGCTGGTACACGCTCTGCGGGAGACCCGCGTTGACCCTCAGGTCACCGTGGTACGGCGTCAGGTTCAACCGCGGGTTCAGCAGCGCGGGGAACTGCGAGACGACCGCCGAGTCCTTGCCGCCGTACGTCGGGAGGAAGAACGCCTGGATGCCGAGCTGGTCCCACTTGCCCTTGCCGTCGCGGTAGCCGTCCATCACCTTGATCGCGCCGGTGGAGGTGACGTTGGCGTCCAGCGGCAGCAGCGGCACCGCGTCCTCGAAGACGACCTTGCCCCGGCCGTCCTTGATGGTGATGACGGGCGCGTAGCCGTGGCTGACGAGATAGACCTTGGAGTCGTCGATCTCCAGCGGCTTGTTGACCTCGATCCGGGTGGTCTTCTCCTTGCCGTCCGCGCCGACGGCGTAGACGACGTTCGCCTCGAAGACCCGCGGGGTGCCCTTGTTGGGCCCGCTGGTCTCGTAGGTGCCCCGGAAGTCCTTGAGGTCGAAGCTGAACGGGTTGAGGTCGTCGGCGGAGAAGAGGTTGCCGGACTTGAAGTCGTCGTACTGCGGCAGGACGTTGGAGAACCCGTCGCCCTCGACGATCAGCTTGTTGCCCTCGGACTTGTAGAGCTGGCCCCAGGCGAAGGCGATGAGCATCACGATCAGCGCCAGGTGGAAGGCGAGGTTGCCGGTCTCCCGGAGGTAGCCCTTCTCGGCGGCGACCGCGTCCCCGGCGACATGCGCGCGGAACCGGCGCCGCTTCAGCGCCTTCAGCGCGACCTCGCGGACCTGCTCCGGGGTGGCCTCGGTGCGCCAGGTCGCGTACGCGGGCATGCGCGTCAGCCGCTTCGGGGCACCCGGCGGACGACCGCGGAGCTGGCCGACGAACTGCCAGGTGCGGGGCACGATGCAGCCGATGAGCGAGATGAACAGCAGGATGTAGATCGCCGAGAACCACACCGAGCTGTAGACGTGGAACAGCCCGAGCTTCTCGTAGACCGGCCCCAGGGTGTCGTGCCGCTTCATGAAGTCGGCGACCCGGGTCTCGTCCTGTCCGCTCTGCGGGATCAGCGAACCGGGGATCGCCGCGAGCGACAGCATGAACAGCAGCAGCAGCGCGACCCGCATGGAGGTCAGCTGGCGCCAGAACCAGCGGGCCCAGCCGATCACCCCGAGCTGGGGGACGTTGAGGGCGTCCTCCTGCGGGGCGGTGGACAGCCGCGAGCCGACGACGTCGAGTTCGCTGTCGTCGCGCTTGCCGGAGTCGGTCGTCGTCATTGGCTCAGATCCCAGGGGTGAAGCCGGTGGACCAGACCTGCATCTCCTGCACGATGCGGTCCCAGGCGCCGGTCAGCATGAGCACGCCGATGGTGATCATCATGCCGCCGCCGATGCGCAGCACCCACGCGTAGTGCCGCTTGACCCAGGCGAACGCGCCGAGCGCCTTGCGGAAGGCCACCGCGGCGAGCACGAAGGGCAGGCCCAGCCCCAGACAGTACGCCACCATCAGCAGCGCGCCGCGCACGGCGCTGCCCTCCTGCATCGCGAGGACGTTCACGGCGGCGAGGGTCGGGCCGATACAGGGGACCCAACCTATGCCGAACAGCGCACCGAGGAGCGGGGCGCCCACGAGCCCGGTGGCCGGCTTGGTGTGGAAGCGGAATTCGCGCTGGGTGAGCCAGGGCATCAGCCCCATGAAGAAGAGACCCATGAAGATCATGAGCCCGCCGAGCACCTTGTTCAGCACCTGCTGGTGCTCCAGCAGCGTCGTCCCGAAGTATCCGAACAGGGCCCCGCTGGAGACGAACACCGCGGTGAACCCGAGCACGAACAGCCCGGCCCCGGCCGCCATCCGCCCCTTGCGGGCGTCCGCGAGGTCGGTGCCGCCGACGCCGGTGACGTACGACAGATAGCCGGGGACGAGGGGCAGGACGCAGGGCGAGAAGAAGGAGACGAGACCGCCGAGCAGGGCGACCGGCAGCGCGAGCAGCAGGGCCCCGCTGGAGACGGTGTCGGTGAGGCCGGAGGCGTTGGTGGTGACGGCGGTGTTCAGCACGGTCGCGGTCGTCGTTCCCGGCACGTCACTTCTCCGCGAGGATCGGCTTGAGCATCTTGCGCAGCATTTCCTCGGTGAGCGGTGTCTGGGCCCGCGCCGCGAGCCTGCCCTCCCGGTCGACGACGATCGTCGAGGGGATCAGCTGCGGGTTGAGGGTGCCCTTCTCGAACCGCAGCAGCAGCTTGCCGGTGGGGTCGTACAGGCTCGGGTAGGTGACCTTGAACTCTTCCTCGAAGGCCTGCGCGGGACGGGTGCTGGTGTCGCGGGTGTTGATGCCGACGAACTGCACGCCCTGACCGGCGAGGTCCTTGGAGACCTGGACGAAGTTGGCCGCCTCCGCTCGGCACGGCGGGCACCACGAGCCCCAGACGTTCAGGACCACGATCTTGCCCTTGTAGGCGGAGGCCACATCGAGTTCGTCACCGTCGATGGTCTTTCCGGCGAGCTTGGGGGCGGTGGTCCGGTCCCCCTTCCGCACGGTCGCGATGCCGTCGGAGCCGGCCACGAAGCCGGTGCCGCCGCCACCGCCCTCGATGCCTCCGCCCGAACAGGCGGACAGCACCAGCGCCAGGGCGACGGCCCCGGCGGAGAGCAAAGCGGCACGACTACGGCTCGTACGGACACTCATGTGAAAAGTTTCGCATGCCCGTTTCGTCGACCTGCGGCGGGGTCGAGCAGCCCGCCCGGCCGTGCGTCAGCCGAGGTCAGGCGGCCGAGTCCGCCTTCAGGAAGCTCTTCCAGCCGCCCGCCGGCCGCTGCCCGACGCCGAGGGTCTGGAGCTTGGCGAGGACCTCCGGCCTCTGCGCGTCCATCCAGTCGACGAACTGCCGGAAGGAGACGATCCGGATCTCCCCGTCCTTGGCCTTCTCCTTGGCCCGTGCGATGTGCTTGAGGGCCCCCTCGACGGCGTCCATGTAGACCCCGCCGTTCCACTCCTCGAAGTGGTTGCCTATGAACAGCGGCGCCCGGTTCGTCTCGTACGCCCGCTGGAATCCGGCCACGTACGCGCCGGTGGCCTGGGTGCGGTAGGCCGGGTAGTTGGCGGGCGGGGCCTGGGTGGAGTTCTGGGACTGGTTGTACATGATGTTGTAGTCCATCGACAGGACCTCGAAGCTGCGGCCCGGGAACGGCACGGACTGCAACGGCAGGTCCCAGACGCCCTGCTTCTTCCCGGGCCAGACCTGGAGGCCGCCGGGCGAGGAGGAGTCGTAGCGCCAGCCCAGCTCGCGCGCGGTGGGGAGCAGGTTCTGCTGCCCGAGCAGACACGGGGTGCGTCCGCCGACCAGTTCCTTCTCGTAGTCGAAGGGCAGCGGGTCGAGGTCGGTCCAGCCGCTGTTCGTCTTCCACTCCGTCACGAACGACTTGGCCTGCTCTATCTCGCTGCGCCACTGCTTGGGCGTCCACTTGCCGACCGACCCGAAGCCGTCGCCGCAGAAGTGGCCGTTGAAGTGGGTGCCTATCTCGTGGCCGTCGAGCCACGCCGTCCGCAGGTGCCCCAGAGTCGACTTGATGTGCTCGTCGGTGAGGTAGCCGATGTCGGAGGCGCCGGGGGCGTTGTTCGGCGGGAGGTACTTGCGCTTCTTCGACTCGGGCAGGAGGTAGATCCCGGAGAGGAAGAACGTCATGTGGGCGTCGTGGTCCCGGCCCGCCTTCAGGAAGCGCTCGAAGAGGCCGTTCCCGACGTCGCCGGCGCCGTCCCAGGAGAACACCACGAACTGCGGCGGGGTCTCGCCCGGCTCCAACGGCCGCGGCTTCTCCGGCTGGTGGGGCTGCTTGCCGGTACGGGCGGTGGAACCGTCCCCGATCGGCGTCACCTTCTTCTTCGGCTTGCCCTTGCCCTTGCCGCCGCCCCCGGAGCCGCCGGCCTCGGCGGGCTCACCCCCGAGCCCCGTGCCGCAGCCGGTCAGACCGAGCCCAACGGCGGCACCCGCCCCGAGCCCGAGCACTCCCCTGCGCGAGATTTGGCGCATTGCGTCCCCCCTTGTTCAGGTCACGCCCTTCTTGACGTGAAGCACACCGTTTTAGAGGTCAGGGGAATCGCCGGGGTTCCGCCGATCTGGCACATATTGCAGAGCCTTTGACCGAAAACGGTTGTATGCGCCCTCCGTACGCCGCACACCGAAGCGCACGCCGGGGGCACACGCGGAGGCGCGCCCCCCGAACAGAAGAGCACGCCCCCTAGGACAGACGTACGGACCGCAAGGTTCCAGTTGATCAAGAGCAAGGGGACACGACTTGAGGAGAAGGGAAGAGGACGCCTCGGGGCTGCGGGGAACCGCACGTTACTGAGGGGCACGGGGAACTGCGTGACCAGCCACGACGGCCCCGCAGTCACCCACCGACCTCAGCCACCCACTCACCTCGGTCCCCCGCCCCCAGCGGAGCGCTCACGCTCCGAAGGCCTTGTCCTTGCCCTTCACCGGCTTGGCCCCCGCCAGCAGATGCGCCGGCACCAGATCCCGCGCCGGCTCGCTGTACCCCACCGACACGATCTTGTCACCCTGGTACGTGAAGGTCGTCAGGGAGGCCAGCGTGCACTGCCGCCGCCGCGGATCGTGCCACAACCGCCGCCGCTCCACGTACGACCGGACGATCCAGATCGGCAGCTGGTGCGAGACGAGCACGGCCTCGTGCCCGCGCGCCGCGTCCTTCGCCGCGTCCAGCGCCCCCATCATCCGGACGACCTGGTCGACGTACGGCTCACCCCACGACGGCTTGAAGGGGTTCACCAGGTGCTTCCAGTTCTCCGGCCGCTTCAGCGCGCCGTCGCCGACCCCGAAGGTCTTGCCCTGGAAGACGTTGTCGGCCTCGATGAGCCGCGCGTCGGTCGCGAGGTCCAGTCCGTGCGCCTTGGCGATCGGCGTGGCCGTCTCCTGCGCCCGCTCCAGCGGCGACGCCACGACGTGGGTCACGTCACGGGCGGCGAGGTGCTCGGCGACCCGGTCGGCCATCCGGCGCCCGAGGTCGGAGAGGTGGTACCCGGCGAGCCGCCCGTAGAGGATCCCGTCCGGGTTGGCGACCTCGCCGTGCCGCATCAGGTGGACGACGGTGATGTCACTCATGCTGCTGTGGCCTCCGCTGCCGCTCGCGCCGCCGCCGGGAGGGCGTCGGCGATTCTCTGGACCGCCTGCTCGTCGTGTGCGGTGGACACGAACCACGACTCGAACGACGACGGCGGCAGATAGACGCCCTGCGACAGCATCGAGTGGAAGAAGGCGTTGAACCGGAAGGACTCCTGCGCCTTGGCGTCCTCGTAGTTCCGTACCGGGGTCTCCGTGAAGAACACGGAGAACATGTTGGAGGCGTTCTGGAGCGTGTGCGCGACGCCCTCCTTGGTGAGCGCCTCCGTGACGAGCCCCTGGATCCGGAGGGACACCGCGTCGACGACGTCGTACGCCGCGTCGTCCAGCAGCCGCAGCTGCGCGAGCCCGGCGGCGGTGGCGACCGGGTTCCCGGAGAGCGTGCCGGCCTGGTAGACGGGCCCGGCGGGCGCGAGGTACGCCATGACGTCGGCACGGCCGCCGAAGGCCGCCGCGGGGAAGCCGCCGCCCATGACCTTGCCGAAGGTCATCAGGTCGGGGACGACCCCGTCGATCCCGTACCAGCCGGCCCTGCTGGTGCGGAAGCCGGTCATGACCTCGTCGGAGATGTACAGGGCCCCGTTCTCGGCGCAGACGTCCTTGAGTCCCTGATTGAAGCCGGGCAGCGGCGGTACGACGCCCATGTTGCCCGGGGACGCCTCGGTGATCACGCACGCGATCTCGCCGGGGTGGGCGGCGAAGGCGGCGCGCACGGCGTCGAGGTCGTTGTAGGGGAGGACGATGGTGTCGCCGGCCTGGGCGCCGGTGACGCCGGGGGTGTCCGGCAGCGCGAACGTGGCGACTCCCGACCCGGCGGCGGCGAGCAGCGAGTCGACGTGGCCGTGGTAGCAGCCGGCGAACTTGACCACCTTGGTACGGCCGGTGAAGCCGCGGGCGAGCCGGATCGCGGACATGGTGGCCTCGGTCCCGCTGGAGACGAGCCTCACCTGCTCCAGCGGCCCGACACGGTCGACCATCTCCTCGGCGAGCGCGACCTCGCCCTCGCCGGGGGTGCCGAAGGACGTACCGCGCGAGACGGCGTCCTGAACGGCGGCGATGACCTCGGGACGGGAGTGCCCGAGGATCATCGGCCCCCAGGAGCACACGAGGTCGACGTACTCACGGCCGTCGGCGTCGGTGAGGTAGGGACCGGTACCGGACACCATGAACCGGGGCGTACCGCCCACGGCGCGGAAGGCGCGCACGGGAGAGTTCACGCCGCCGGGCGTGACGGCCGCCGCGCGCTCGAAAAGAGTCTGCGAAACTGGGGCTTCGTACGGATAGCTCACACAGGCCATGGTGTCAGAGGCTCCGAAGATCCTGCCGACTGGTGTTTGCGCGCACGTTTCGGCGAGCGGTCGCGGGGGAGGTCACTGACACGATGATCGGGTTGCGCGGCGGGGATCACGTGGCCCAGAAATGCGTTCGGGTGGAGATATGCATCGCGGTGGCGGACTGGGCGACGGGACCGGTGACCTCGGCCCTCGTCGTGCCCGGCGGGGAAGGCACCGGCGCGACGCGGAGGAGACTGCGGAGACCCCACGACAGGAACGAGGCGGGTCCGGCACGTCCGGATCGACAGCCGCATCCGGCCCGAGCGGACTGGGTGGACTGAGCGGACTGCTGGGCGGGCTGAGCGGACTGGGTCGACCGGGCGGATCCGGTGGATCGAGCGGTTCGGCCGAGCAGGGCGGACCGAGCGGTTCGACCGGTTCGAGCACACCGACCGGCAGCGCGGGTGCGCCGTCGGACGGCCCCGGCGGTGCCGTCGGACCCGGCGCACAGGACAGCCCGAGCGGTCCTGGTGGCCCGGGAGCTTCCGCCGGACCGGATGGCCGGGACGCGACCGCGGACACCGGACCCACGGACCCCACAGGACCGACGAACGGACCGTCGGGCTCGGCGGGGCCCCTGCGCGGTCTGGGTCCGCTCGGCTCCCTGGGAGCGCTGGGCTCCCGGAGGCCGCGCGGCGGACAGGCAGCCCAGGGATCACAGGACGCGCGGCCGGCGTCGGGCGGGCGATCCGCGTCGGACGGCGGCGCGCAACCGCCTACGCCCCCCGGCCCCCCGTCGCAGCCCGCACTCGGCAGCGGCACCTCGCAGCCACCCCGGTCCCCCCAGTCACCTCTCTCACCTCCGCCGCTCCCCTCACCTCCCTCACCTCCCTCACCGCCGGCGCCCCAAGGGTCGCCGGGGTCACAGCCCCCGTACGGTCCACACGGCCCGCAGGGCGTGTACGGTCCGCAGGGTGCGCACGGCACATACGAGACCCAGGACAGGGCGAACCCGGCCGACGGGTCCGTCGGCATGCCCGGACTGGACGGAGCGAACGACCCGCAGCAGGAGGGTCCGCGGTTCTCACGCCGTCGGCGGGCCGCGCGCAACGGTTCCGACCGCGTCGAGGGCGGTTCCGACCGCGTCGAGGGCGGTTCCGACCGCACCGAGACCAGTTCTGACCGGCCGGAGAGCGATTCCGACCGACTCGAACGCGGCGGTGCCGACCGGATCCAGGGCGGTGGCCCTGAGCGGATCGGGCGGCGCAGCCGTATGGAGGGTATGGACCGTATGGATCGCGCCGAGCATGTGGATCGTGTCAATCGTGACGGGATGGATCAGACGGGCCAGACGGACCGGCCTGACGCCGTCGACCGTGAGAGCCGTGCGGCGCGCAGGCGCCGTACGGACCGCCTCGACCAGGTGGTCAACCGGCTCCACACGGCCGGGAGCAGGAATGGTGGTCGGGTGGGGGTGACGTACAAATACTTCGGCGCGCCCGACGGCGCGACCGCGGCCCGCGTCCCGATCTCGATGCGCCCCGAGGAACTCGGCGGCGACGAGCTCGGCATGAACGGCATGTTCACCAAGATCAAGCCGGAGACGATGGCCGCGATGGTGCTGACCGGCATCGAGGGCGTCCCCCTGCACAAGGTCCCACCGCTGGAGCTGGTCGTCCTGCACCCCGACTACGCGGTCGTGAAGCTGCCGATGACCGTCGTGGACCCGCTGCGCGGCATCGGCGAGGAAGCGGTCGGCGCGGCGGCCTTCATCTGGTCCACGGTCCCGGACCGCGGCGGCCCCCGCGACGCGTTTAACGTGTACCAACTGCTCCACGAATGGCAGGACTTCAGTCACCGCCTCCACGAGGCGGGGCATCAGCCGTACTGCCTGGTGTGGCCCTGAGCCGAAGCCGGGCGCGACTGGAGGAGGCCCTCACCGGTGGTTCCGGTGAGGGCCTCCTCCTGTCGGCTTGGACCGCCCCGGAGGCTTTCGCCCCCGGGGTCGGGTCTCATCCACGGGTCAGCTCGTCACCTTGAAGGTGGCGTCGCTGCGTGCCGTCGCGGTGGTGATCGGGTCGAGCTTCAGGTAGTAGGCGTAGTGGCGGATGTAATGGTCCGGGTGGTTGTAGGACTGGAACGACGACCAGGTCGGGTCGGCGAGCCCGGCGACCTTGTTGAAGGTGGCGTCGGCGGCGAACTGGGCGGTGCCGTCGTTGTAGGCGAGCTGGAAGTCGTAGTTGGAGTGCCGCAGGAAGTAGCCGGGGAAGTTCACCGACTCGAAGGAGACGGTGCCGGTGCCGGTGAGGCCGGTGCGCAGGCGGAAGCGGGAGTCGTCGACGGGGCTGACGTTCGGGTCGATGCGGACGTCGAAGTTGGTGTGGCGTACGTAGCGGTCCTGGAAGTTGTAGGACTGCAGTCGCTGGGCGGCGGTGTTGGGCCAGCGGGCGAGTACGCGGCTTTCCTCGGCGGCGGTGAGGTTCATGATCCAGCCGTGGCGCTTCTTGGTGCCGCCCATGTTGTAGCTGGTCGAGGCGAGCCTTTGGTAGGCGGCGGGGTTGGACGGGTCGGTCGTGGTGACGGGCATGTAGCCGCCGTTGGTGGCGTACTGGTCGACGTAGAGTGCCCACTTGTTGGTGCCGTTGAACTTCATCCACATCGGGCCCTCGACCGTTGTGCTGCCGGCCGTGCCCTGGGTGCCGGTGAGGCCGATGCCGGTGAGGTCGCCGAGCCTGGTCCAGGTGCCGAGGATGGAGTTGCTGCCCTCGAGGGTGATCTGCCCGTCACCGGAGGCCCGCACGTAACGGTAGTTACCGACACCCTGCGGGACCTCGATGATCTGGGTGTCGATGATCTCCTGGGTGCCGGGGCGGTCGATGTAGATCTGCGGGGTGGTGATGGTGCGGAAGTCGCTGGTGCGGGCGTAGAAGATGCGGTGCTTCGTGGCACCGTTCTGGGGCACGTTCGTCGCCCAGTACAGGACGTAGTCGTTGGTGGCCGGGTCCCAGATCGCCTCCGGCGCCCACGCGTTGCGCCCGTCGGGGATCGCGCCGGCGACGTTCAGCAGCCAGGGCTTCGACCAGGTGACCAGGTCGGTCGACTCCCACACCACGAGGTTGCGGCTGCCGTCGTTGATGGACTGGCTCCAGCTCTGCCCGCAGGAGATGCACAGGTCGGTGGCGATGATCCAGTACTTGCTGCCGTCGGGGGATCTCACGAATGCGGGGTCGCGTACGCCTGTCGTGCCGACCGTGGAGCGCAGGACCATGCCGCCGCCGTTGAGGTCGTTCCAGTGCAGGCCGTCCGTGCTGTGCGAAAGGTACATCTGCTGGTTGGTCGCCCCCTCCCCGGTGAAGTGCACCATCAGGTAGCCCGGCTCGGCGGCGGCCGCCCGCTGCGGCGTGGTCAGGGTTTGGGACGTGAAGAGCAGACAGGCGGCGACCAATATCGTCGCCAGTCGGGAGAGGAGTGGGCGCATGCGCGTTTCCTGTCTTTCCTTGCGGGTTCGTGAACCTCGCCGCAGCCGCGGGCGCGCCGGTGCGGCAGCCACGTGGGCCGGATGGGTGCGCAGAACGACGACTGATGGCCATTGTTCGATATTTTGAATGCCGTCTGGAAATTCGGCCAGACGCTATAGGCGCCGCAAAAGGGTGTCAAGACGTCCGGAAAAAGAAACCCTGTCACAGTGACGACAAGAGGGACGGAGAGCGGCATCGCGGCCCGTCAAGCCAGGTCAGCGCGCGTCCGACCCGCCGAACACCGTTCGGCGCCTATCCGATGTGACTCGCATTCCCATTTCCAACGCCCTTCTGAGGCGTGGCGCTTGGCCGTGCCTTTTCACGGCCGTCCCCTGAAAAGGCCGCGAGGGCCGGCCACCCGCCCGGCGGCCCTCCCGTTCCGTACCTCCGGGGTGGCCTTTCGGGAGGTGCCCTTTCGGGTGGTGGCTGGAGAGACAATTTCGGCCAAGTTCCGCGGTTCGTAGGGTCGTTGGCGCAGCCAACAGCCACGCGTCACGGGAGCCCCGCATGTTCACCACCACCACAGGTCGTCTGACGTCCGCCGCCGTCGCCACGGTGGCCGGCCTCGCCGTCCTCGCCCCCGCCGGGCAAGCGTCGGAGCAGGGTCCGGTCGCGCCGATGGCGCCGCGGCTGACCGTCGCCGGGTACACGAAGTACCTCAAGGCGCAGTCCACGCCGGAGGCGAGGAAGGCGCTGAAGAGGTTCCTGGCACTCACCCGGGGGCAGCAGACCGTCTTCGTGAAGGACCTTCAGGACCGCCGGATCCACAAGGCGCTCCTCGGCAAGGTGGCGGCCCCGATCGGCAAGCCGGTCAGCATCACCGACCCGTACAACAAGGAGGTCCGGTTCGTCACCCAGGCGACCTCCAAGGTCGGCAGGGACAAGAACCGCACCACGACCGTCAGCTTCACCGTGACCCAGGAGATCTTCCGCATCCCGGTCACCAGCGAGACGCTCACCATCAGCTACCCGACCGCCGGGCAGGGGCCGAAGAAGATCACCGGCAAGGCCGAGGTCACCAACGTCAACGCGGCCATCGCCATCAAGGACAACCCCCGCGTCGTCGTCAGGGGCTCCGACGCGCAGACCCTCTGGGTCGCGATCCCGCAGGTGAAGTCCTTCGGCAAGCCCGTCCACAAGAAGCAGCACATCCAGCGCACCGCTCCCGGCTTCCGCGCCCAACTCACCGACCAGGGCTGACAGAAACGGGACGACGGCCGGCCGGGGGCCAGCCCTCCGGTCGGCCGCCTGCCCCATGACCCCGGCCAGCGGCCAGTCCCACCACCCTTGCCGTCCGCCGGTCCCACCCCTTGCCGGCCGCCAGTCCCAGCACCCCCGTCGGCTCCGGCCTCCCCCTCCCGTCACCTCCCGCCGAACCAGTACGCCCCTCCCAGCACCCCGGCGAGGCTGCCGAGCAGGCTGAGCAGTCGGTACGGCGGCCGCTGCACCACCAGGTGCACGCCTCCCGCGCGGAACTCCATGAAGGGCGTCGTGGGACGCTCGGTCGAGTGGTGTGATGCCATGTTTCGCTCCGGTCCTCGCAAGCCGTTGAGTACAGTCCCAGCTCACCAGCCGACGGTGATGTTGCGTCAGGGCGCCGGTGGACATGCGCGAGACGGGCGCATGTGCGCGACGGGGAAACTTGGGGGTGGCGTGGTCCGCGAGCTGAACGCGGGGCGGGCGAAGCGGGGCCCCGACGGGCTCGCCGTCCTGGACCGTCTGCCCGAAGGCCCCCGCCGCGCCCTGGTTGCGCGCCTGCGCAGGTTGCGTGAGGCGTCCGGCCTGACCAACGAGGAGCTGGTGGAACGGCTCTCGGCGGAGGGCGTCACCCTCAGCGCCTCACGCCTGTCGAAGTTCCTCAACGGCCACGAGGTGCCCAGCCGCGCCCAGGTGACGGTGTTGCACCGGCTGTGCGAGACCGCCGGGGGTGGCGAGCCCGCGCCGGAGGCCGTCAAGGAGACCCAACGGCTCCTGTACGCCGTACTCGACGCCGAACGGGACACCAAGCCGTTGCGCGTACGGGAGTTCGACCTGGCCGAGGCGCGGGAGCGGCTGGAGCGACTGCGGGTGCGGACCGCCGCCGAACTCCGCGCCCTGCGGGAGGAGCTGGAGCAGGAGCGGACCCTGCGCCGCCGGGCCGAGGAGGCCCTCGACCGGCTGGTCACCGCCGCCGGCGACCACGCACGCGAGCTCGGCGAGATCACGGCGGAGCGCGACGCCGCCCGTCGGCGGATCGTCGAACTGGAGGAGCGGATCCGGCAGCACGAGGCGCTGCTGCGGCTGCACGACCACGAGGCCCGCCATCTCGCCGACATGGCGGAGGAGACGGCCCGCGAGATCGTCCGGTACGGATCCCCCGAGCCGCCAAAGACCCCGGAACACGCGCCCGATCCCGCCGTCCACGTCAAGGAACTCGTCGCCCTGGTGGAGCGACTGCGCGACGAGGACCGCGACGAGGAGGCGGATCAGGCGCTGCGCCGGGTCTGCGAGGGCACACCCGACCTGGTGCCGGATCTCTGGCAGGCGTTCCGTGAGGAGAACCGCCGACTCGACGCGAAACGGTTGCTCGTCTACGCGTCCCTGTACTGCGACGGGGTCACCCTCTACCGGGTGTGGCAGACAGAAAAATTCCGTACCTGGCGCAGCACCTACATCAACGGCAAAAGGGTCGAGGAATTCGTCCCCGTCATCGCCGCGCACGCCCCCTTCGACGAACTCAGGCGGTTCGTCAAGGCGTGCCGGGAGAGGGACGAGTCCGACGCGTTGGGCATCCTGGCCCGCAGGTGCAGGCGGCGCCCCTTCAGGGAGGTTCTGGCCCTGCGCTCGGCCGGGCTGCGGATACGGCGGCCCTTCCTGTGGCGGTTGCGAGCCGCCGTACTCGCGTCGGTCACGGCGCCTGAGCGCCTGCCCTGACCGGCGCCTATCTTGACCCCATGCAGTCCTACACGATCGGTCAGGCAGCGCGGTTGCTCGGGGTGAGCCCGGACACCGCGCGACGGTGGGCGGACGCGGGCCGGGTGGCGACCCGGCGCGACGACAGCGGGCGTCGGCTCATCGACGGCCGGGACCTCGCCGCGTTCTCCGTGGAGCTGGCCGCGGACGCCACCGCCGAGGACGACGTCCCGTACACCTCCGCCCGCAACGCGTTCCCCGGCATCGTCACCGCCGTCAAGCTCGGCGATGTGGCCGCGCAGGTGGAGATCCAGGCCGGGCCCCACCGTCTGGTCTCGCTCCTGACACGGGAGGCCGTCGAGGAGCTGGGCCTGGAGGTCGGGATGGAGGCCACCGCCCGCGTGAAGTCCACGAACGTCCACATCGACCGGGCCTGAGGTCTCAACGGCCGCACGGCGGGTCTACGCTCGCGCCGCCAGGTCGAACCAGACCGCCTTGCCGTCGGGGTGGACCAGGCCGCCGCCGTAGGGGAGGGCGGCGGCCGTTCCCCAGTGGCCCTCGGTGAGGGCGTCCACCAGGTAGAGGCCCCGGCCGCCCTCCTCCCACCCCTCGGGGGTCAGGTCCCGCATGACCGGAGGGCTCTCGTCACCGTCGTAGACGATCACCCGGACCCGCCAGGTCTCCACCGCCAGCCACAGAACCGATCCTCCGCCTTTGGCGTGCACACACGCGTTCGTGACCAGTTCGGAGGTGCACAGCGCGGCCGCGTCGACGAGGTCGTCCAGGCCGAGGGCGCGCAGCACCGTGGCGACGAAGTCGCGGGCGATGAGGGGGGAGGTTTCCAGGGGCGGACAGAACAGGGTGTAGGTCGTCGCCGTGGGTGAGACCCAGGGCGTGGGGGACGGGGTGCGGGGGGAGGGGACGGCGGGGAGGTTGGGGGCGGTATCGGGCATGGCTGACCAACTCCATTGCGACGAGAAGGGATGGGGTGGGTCCCTACCGCGTCTGGCTCCTCTTCGGGTGTCGACGGCCCGGGGCGCTTTCAACTGGCGGTACTCAGGGGTTGATTGCTGAACGGTTGCGCTTTGTACATCAGTTGAGCACTCTCCGTGAGCGCAGGAATGACCGTAGTCGGCATATTTGCACCGCCGCAATGGGGTCGCGGGAAGTACTACGAAAGCGCGTCGCCGAGGCAGGGCCCCGGGGTCGAGCGGAACACCCGCTCCCCGAGGAGGGGGACGGCGCGGCCTCGGACGCCCCCGTGTGAGGATGGACGGAGGGCGCACGCCGGGTACGGGCGGGGGCCCGTGCGGGGAGCAGCGGGACACACGGGGAAACGGGGGACGGACATGACCAGTCGGTTGCTCATGGCGTACGGCGCGCGGGACAGGCGGGCCGGTGCGGCGGTACGGGGCGGGGACGACGTCCGCGGATCCACGCGGGCCACGCCCATCCTGGACCACGACGACCCGCTGGTACGGGCGATCGCGGGCCGGGTGGTGAGCGAGGCGACCCCGCTGGAGGCGCTGCGCGCCGCGCACCGGATCGTCGCGCGGGACGTGCGGCCCGTGTACTCGGTCGAGGACCGGCGCCGGGTGTCCCGGACGCTGCGGCTGGGGCGCGGCTCGTGCAGTCAGCGGATGGCGGCGCTGGAGGCGGTCGCCCGTGCCGTCCGGGTGCGGACGCGGGTCCGCGGGCTGCTCGTGGACGGCGCGTTCTGGTATCCGCGCTTCCCGCGGCTGAAGCCGTTCGTGCCGGCGCAGGTCCTGCTGGCCTGGCCGGAGTTCCGGATCGACGGCGCGTGGCTGCCGATCGGCGAGCTGTTCACGGGGCCCGCCGCGGGCCGCCACTACGCCAACGACGGCGGGGAGACCCTCTTCGACGCGGTGGCCCGCACCGGCATCGACTGGGACGGCGGTTCCCCGGCCCAGGTGAGCACCTGTGCCGCCGACGGGGTCTCCTGCGACCTGTCCGCCCAACTCGTCGCGGACCTCGGCCACTTCGACGACCGCGACACCCTCTTCGACCGCCACGGCCAGACCCTCTGCCGGACGGCCCGCACCCTGACCGAGCCCGTCCTCGGCCGCTGGACCCCGGCCACCCGCACCCCTGCCTGACGGCGCGCCGACCGAAGGGCGGTCGGCCACAGGCCTCCGCCCCGGCGGTCGCTCACACGGCGCCGAGGAACGCCAGCGCCCGGCGGACGGCACCCGGCTCCGCCCGGTCGCCCTCGTCGAGAGTGCCAAGTGCCTCGTCGAGGACCTCGCGGTCCTCCGGCGACATCCGCGTCCGCAGGACGTGGACCGCCCGGACCATGTCCCGCAGGGCGGTCCGGGATACGCCACGTCAGCTCTCGACGCCCCGTACCGTGAAGCCGATCACAAGCCCCCCGCCCGCCCGCCGGAAGGCGAACGGGGTGCCGCCGTGGGCGGCTGCCACCGCGCGCACGATGGACAGGCCGAGGCCGGAGCCGGGGAGGCTGCGGGCGTCGGCGGCACGGTAGAAGCGGTCAAAGATGCGTTCGAGGTCGCAGTCGGCGACGCCGGGCCCCCGGTCCAGGACCTCCACCCGGACCACGTCGGGCCCGTCGCCCTGGCCCACGTCGTCGAGGTCGACGAGGTCACCGCCGCCCCGCGCCGGCCCCCGCGCGACCACCACCTCGATCGCCCCGGTCCCGGCGCGGTCGAACTTCGCCGCGTTCTCCACCAGGTTGGACACGGCCCGCTGCAACGCCCCCGCCCGCCCCTCGACGGTCGTGTCGCCCTCCACCCGTACGACGACCTCCCGGCCGGTGCGCCGCCGCGCGGTCGCCGCGACGTCCTCGGCGATGTCGGCGAGCTGCACCCGCTGCACGGGCTCGGTGCTCGACTGCCCGGCGGCGAGGTCCACCAGCTCGTTGACGAGGTCGGTCAGTTCGCGGGCCTCCTGGGCGAGGTCGTCGACCAGTTCCTCCCGCACCCGGGCGGGCAGTTCGTCGATGCGCCGCAGCAGCGAGATGTTCGTCCGCAGGGACGTCAGCGGGGTCCGCAGCTCGTGCCCCGCGTCCTGCACCAGCCGCCGCTGGTCCTCCTCCGACTGGGCCAGCCGCACCAGCATCCGGTCGAAGGACCGGCCGAGGCGTCCCACCTCGTCCCGGCCCGCCACCGGCACCTGGATCCCCAGGTGCCCGGTCCGGGCCACGTCCTCCGCCGCCCCGGCCAGCTGCACCAGCCGCCGGGTCTGCCGCCGCGCCAGCCACCAGCCGAACAACCCCGCCGAGAGGACCACACCCGACACGAACAGCAGGGTCCGCTGCTGCAACTCCCGCAGCAGGTCCTCCGTGTCACTGAACTCCTGGGCCACCTGCACGGCCCCACGCCCGCCGCCGAGCGCGACGGTCGCCACCCGGTACCGGCCGCCGCCCACCTCGACCTCGCCGTGCTCGACCATCGTCCCGGCGAACCTCGCGCCCGCGGTCAGGCGATCGGCCGGACGGACGGGCAGACCGGGGTCGCCCTTGTCGAGGACCTGCCCCTCGGGGCCGAGCACCTGGACGTCCGTACGGCCGGACCGGATCAGGTCGTCACGGGGGCCGCCGCTGTCCGAGGGCGCGAAGTCCTCGGGCCCCAACCGGTCCTGCTCCACCAGCTCCCGCAGATCGCGGACCACCTCGGCGAACACGGTCTGCTGGTCCACCCGCACCAGCCGCGCCGCCGCGCTGTAGCTGAGGATCCCGACGAGCACGGTGACGACACACGCCACCGCCACGAACGACACGGTGAACGTCGCCCGCAGCGACGGCACCGGACGCAGCCGGGCCGGCACCCGCGACAGCAGCCGGACGAGACGCTGCGGCACCGCCCGCCGCCTCAGTCTTCCCGCAGCGCGTACCCCACACCCCGCACGGTGTGGATCAGCGCGGGCGCCCCGGGCTCGTCGAGCTTGCGCCGCAGATAGCCGACGTACACGGCGAGGTTCTTGGAGCCGGGCCCGAAGTCGTAGCCCCAGATACGGTCGTAGATGGTGGCGTGGTCGAGGACGATCCCCGCGTTGCGCACGAGCAGTTCGAGCAGGTCGAACTCGGTCCGCGTCAGCTCCAGCTCCCGCGACCCCCGCCACGCCCGCCGCGCCTGCACGTCCATCCGCACCCCGGCGGCCGACACCAGCCCGGACTCCGGCGCGGCGCTCACGCCACCCGCACCACCCGCACCACCCGGCGCGACCGGGCCCGACGCCTCCGAGGACGACTTCCCGGTGAGGTCACCGGCGTTGCCGGTCCGGCGCAGCAGCGCGCGCAGCCGGGCGAAGACCTCCTCCACGTCGAACGGCTTGACGACATAGTCGTCCGCGCCGGCGTCGAGCCCGGCGATCCGGTCGGCGGTCTCCACCAGCGCGGTGAGCATCAGGATCGGCGTCCGGTCGCCCTCGGCGCGCAGCACCCGGCACACCTGGAGACCGTCTATGCCGGGCATCATCACATCGAGGACGAGCACGTCGGGCTGCCTGCGGTGCGCCTGCGCCAGCGCCTCGACGCCGTCGGCGACCGCCGTCACCTCGTAGCCCTCCAGCGTCAGGGCCCGCTCCAGGGCATGGCGGATGGCTCGGTCGTCCTCGGCGAGCAGCACGTTCTGGGGCACCCCACCAGTCTGCCAAGGTCACGGCCGCGCACCACCTCGCCGGGTGCGCCCGAACGCCCCTTCTTACCGGCCTCTCACCACGACCGGGCGGCCGGCTTACCCCGCCGCAGGACCGTGTTCGTGTGACACCGGCCCGCAAGGGAACCCGGGCAGAGGGGGCGGATGCAGTACAAAGGGTCGGAACCCGCCTCAACTCTCCGATACATCGTCAATACCGTCGGGAAGGTCGTGCATGAGCCGCCGGATGAAGATCGTGTTCCTGCTGCACAACGCGTACGCCATCGGCGGCACCGTCCGGACGACCCTCAACCTGGCGTCCGCCCTCGCGGACCACCACGACGTGGAGATCGCGTCGATGTCCCGCCACCGCGACGAACCCCGCTTCACGGTCGACCCCCGGATCACCCTCGTGCCCCTGGTCGACATCCGCGCGAACAGCGCCGACCTGCGCGATCCGGCCCAGATGCGGCCCGCCGTCGACTTCCCCACCGCCGACAAGCGCCACCGCCAGTACAGCCGCCTCACCGACCGGCGCGTCCGCGACTATCTGACCGGCTGCGACGCCGACGTCGTCATCGGCACCCGCCCCGGCCTCAATGTGTACGTCTCCCGCTTCGCGCCCCGCCGCGCCCTGCGCATCGGCCAGGAACACCTGCGCCACGACGCCCACTCCAAGCAGCTGCGCGCGGTCCTCGCCCGCCACTACCGCGCGCTGGACGCGGTCGTCACGACCACGGCCGCCGACGCCGAGGTGTACCGCGCGCGGATGAAACTGCCGGGCGTACGGGTGATGTCCGTGCCCAACATCGTCCCCGCGCCCGGCATCGCCCCCTCGGACGGCACCGCCCCCGTCATCGCCGCCGCCGGACGCCTCGCCCGGGGCAAGCGCTTCGACCTCCTGCTGGAGGCGTTCGCCAAGATCGCCCCGAAGGAACCCGACTGGGAGCTGCGCATCTACGGCGGCGGCAAGCAGAAGGGCAGCCTCCAGACCCTCATCGAGGAGCTCGACCTCACCGGCCGCGCCCATCTGATGGGCCCGCACACCCCCATCGAGGACGAGTTCGCCCGCGCCTCCCTCGTCGTCAGCGCCTCCGACGCCGAGTCCTTCGGCATGACCCTCGTCGAGGCCATGCGCTGCGGTGTCCCCGTGGTCAGCACCGACTGCCCGCTCGGCCCCGCCGAGATCATCACCGACGGCGTCGACGGCCGCCTCGTCCCCGTCGACGACCCGCACGCCCTCGCCGACGCCATCCTGGACCTCGTCACCGACGACGCGCTGCGCCGCGCCATGGGCCGGGCGGCCCTGAAGTCGGCCCACCGCTACGACCCGGCCCCGATCGTGACGCGGTACGAGGAACTGTTCGAGGAACTCCGCGCGACCAGGGTGCAGCGCACCTGGGAGAGCTGGACGACGAGGGCGCGCGTCTGGCTGCACCACCGGGCCGCCGCGGGGAAGAGGGCGGCCCTGTCCATGGTGCGGGGCGCGGGCCTGTCACCCGTACGCCTCCGCCGGACGCCCGCGAGCAGTCACGGACAACGCGCGGCCTGAAGCGAACCGGGGCCCGGCGGCGGGACCCGCCCCGCGCCCACCCGGGTGGCGATGGTCAGCGGATGCCCTGACGTCCCACGGACTGGCCATCGGCGGCCACACCCCACGCCCCCGCCGACGGCCTCGCAGCCCCTGACCTCGCCACCCACCTCAACCCACGACCTTGCCGCCGGCGGCCACCGGCCCACGCCCCGCCGACGGCCTCAGCCCACGGCCTTTCCGGCGGCGACCCTCAGCCCACGCCCCCGCGACGACCTTGCAGCCCACGGCGCTTCCGGCGGCGGCCCTCAGCCCACGGCCTTGCCGCCGGTGACCCTCAGCCCACGGCCCGCCGACGGTCCTCAGCCCACGGCCTTTCGGGCGGCGCCCCTCAGCCCACGCCCCCGCGACAGCCTTGCAGCCCACGGCCTTTCCGGCGGCGGCCCTCAACCCACGGGCTTGCTGGTGATCGTCAGCCCTCGGCCCCGGTGGTGATCGTCAGCTCTCGGCCCCGGCCGTGGACAGCGCCTTGTGGGTCGGGGCGTCCGGGACGCCCGCCGGCCGGCCCTTCGCGAACTCCTCCCGCAGCACCGGCACGACCTCCTCCCCCAGCATGTCGATCTGCTCCAGCACCGTCTTCAGCGGCAACCCGGCGTGGTCGACGAGGAACAACTGCCGCTGGTAGTCGCCCGCGTAATCACGGAAGGCCAGCGTCTTCTCGATCACCTGCTGCGGCGACCCCACGGTCAGCGGCGTCTGCTCGGCGAAGTCCTCCAGGGACGGCCCGTGGCCGTACACCGGAGCCACGTCGAAGTACGGCCGGAACTCCCGTATCGCGTCCTGGGAGTTCTTCCGCATGAACACGTGCCCGCCGAGCCCGACGATCGCCTGCTCGGGCGTGCCGTGCCCGTGGTGGGCGTACCGCTCCCGGTACAGCTCCACCATCCGCTGGGTGTGCTCGGCCGGCCAGAAGATGTTGTTGTGGAAGAAGCCGTCACCGTAGAACGCGGCCTGCTCGGCGATCTCGGGCGAGCGGATCGACCCGTGCCAGACGAACGGCGGCACCCCGTCCAGCGGCCGCGGCGTGGACGTGAAGCTCTGCAACGGCGAGCGGAACTTGCCCGCCCAGTTCACGACCTCCTCGCGCCACAGCCGGTGCAGCAGCGCGTAGTTCTCGATGGCGAGGTTGATGCCCTGGCGGATGTCCTGCCCGAACCACGGGTAGACCGGCGCGGTGTTGCCGCGGCCCATCATCAGGTCCACCCGGCCGTCGGCCAGGTGCTGGAGCATCGCGAAGTCCTCGGCGATCTTCACCGGGTCGTTGGTGGTGATGAGGGTGGTCGCGGTGGAGAGGATCAGCCGCTCGGTGCGGGCGGCGATCCAGCCCAGCATGGTCGTGGGCGACGACGGCACGAACGGCGGGTTGTGGTGCTCACCGGTGGCGAAGACGTCGAGACCGACCTCCTCCGCCTTCAGCGCGATCTCGACCATCGCCTTGATGCGCTCGCGCTCGGTCGGCGTACGGCCCGTCGTGGGGTCCGGCGTCACATCACCGACGCTGAAGATCCCGAACTGCATCATCGTTGCCACCCTCTCAGGTTGTTTATGATTCAACCATAGTGCCAAACAGGTGCTCCGCTTCCACTATTCCGCCGGCACCGCGCACCGGCCTCCCCAGGCCCCGCAGAATGTCAGTCCCCGTCCCTACCCTCTCCCCCATGGCCGCCCCACGCCGTGACACCCGAGGCATCGTGGACGCCGCGGAGCTCTTCGCGCGCGTCCGCTTCCGCCGCCGTGAACCCGCCGCACCGCTCCGCCCCTATCTGGAGCACTACTGGCTGATCGACTGGGACCTGCCCGAGCCGTACGTCTCCCAGGTCGTCCCGCACCCCTCGGTCAACATCGTCTTCCAGCGGTACGAGGGACAGGCCCCCTTCGCCGAGGTCTCCGGCGTCGGACTCGGCCTGTTCACCCAGAAACTGGAGGGCAGGGGCCGGGTCTGCGGCATCCAGTTCCGGCCCGGCGGCTTCCGCCCCTTCGCCCCCGGCAGCCCCGTGTCCGACTGGACCGGCCGCCGCGTACGGCACCGCGAGGTGTACCCGGGCACCGACCCCGACACCGTCCTCGCCCCCGACGACGAGGACGCCCGCGTCGCCGCCCTGGACGCGTTCCTGCTGGGCCTCGACCCCCGCCCCGACCCCCAGGCGGACCTCGCCATGACGCTCGTCGACCGCGTCCGCACCGACCGCGCCGTGCGCCGCGTCACCGACTTCGCCCGCGCCGAGGGCCTCTCCGTACGGCTGCTGCAACGCCTGTTCGCCGCATACGTCGGCGTCGGCCCCAAGTGGGTCATCCTCCGGTACCGCATCCACGAGGCGCTGGAACGCGCCGAGACCGAACGCGCGGTCGACTGGGCCGCACTCGCCGCCGACCTCGGCTACGCGGACCAGGCCCACCTCGTGCGCGACTTCACGGCGACGGTGGGCGTCCCGCCGACGGCGTACGCGGAGGCCGTGACCCCGTCCGTGAACCCCGGACGCTCGGCACCGCCCACGGCCGGCTGATCACTTGGCGTGCATGACCGCGTAGATCATCACGAACGCCACGAGGTGGATGCCGAAGAGGAAGTACCCGAGGTACCACCACACGTAGCGCTCGTTCTTCTTCTCCTCGACGAGCCGCCGCCGCTCGGAGTCGAGGCGCTGCTCGGAGTCGAGGCGCTGCTCGGAGTCGAGGCGCTGCTCGGCGTCCGGATCCCGCTGCTCGGGCGGCATCACAGCTCCCGGTGGACCTTCGTGTTGGAGGCCTGGGCGCGGGGGCGCAGCACCAGCAGGTCGACGTTGACATGGCTGGGGCGGGTGACCGCCCAGGTGATCGTGTCGGCCACGTCGTCGGCGGTCAGCGGCTCCGCGACCCCCGCGTACACCCGCGCCGCCTTCGCCTCGTCACCGCCGAACCGGGTCAGGGCGAACTCCTCGGTCTTCACCATCCCCGGCGCGATCTCGATGACCCGCACCGGCGTCCCGACGATCTCCAGCCGCAGCGTCTCGGCGAGGACGTGCGCCCCGTGCTTGGCGGCGACATAGCCCCCGCCGCCCTCGTACGTCCCGTGCCCCGCCGTCGACGACACCACGACGACCGTGCCGTCACCGCTCGCGGTCAGCGCGGGCAGCAGGGCCTGGGTGACATTCAGGGTGCCGATGACGTTCATCTCGTACATCCGCCGCCAGTCGGCGGGGTCGCCAGTGGCCACCGGGTCGGCGCCGAGCGCGCCGCCCGCGTTGTTCACCAGCACGCCGATCGTCCGGAAGGCCGTCGCAAACTCGTCCACGGCCGCCCGGTCCGTGACGTCCAGCGCGTACGCCGTCGCCTGGCCGCCCGCCGCGTTGATCTCCTCCGCCAGCGCCTCGATCCGGTCCTTGCGGCGCGCCGTCAGCACGACGCGGTACCCCTCCGCGGCGAGCCCCCGGGCCGTGGCGGCGCCGATGCCGCTGCTCGCACCCGTGACGACGGCGATACGGGAGGCGGCGGACGGTGCGGCGGTGGCCATGGGTGCTCCTGGTGCGCGGCGACGGAGTTGCCCGGCCAGGATAGGCATGCGGTGGGACAATGAGAGGAACGAGACGGGTGATCCCCTGTTCAGGAGGTGGATCATGGGACAGGCGCGCGAGGTCATGGACCAGCTCACCGAGGCCCTCACCACACATCAGGACCCGAAGACCATCGGCAACCTCTTCGCGGAGGACGCGGTCGCCCACACGCCGGACGGCGGAGAGATACACGGCCGGGAGAACATCGCCGAGTACTGGCGCCAGATGACGGACGCCGTACCCGAGGCCCGCTTCGAGTCACTCAGCTCCTTCGAGGTCGGCGACACCGCGATCGACGAGGGCATCTACAGCGGCAGGAACACCGGCCCCCTGGCCTTCCCCGACGGCACGACCCTGCCGGCGACCCAGAAGGACATCGCCCTCCACGGCGTGGACTTCGCCACGGTGAAGGACGGCCGGATCACCAGCTACCGGCTGTACTTCGACCAACTGGAGTTCCTCGACCAACTGGGCCTGCTGCCGGAGGAACTGACGCAGTAGATCCGAACGGAAGGGAGCACCGCACCGCTTCTCTCACCCATAGGGGTGATCCCGCTCGTTCACCCGCACGCCGCCCGAACGGCCGACCTAGGCTCGCGCCACACCATCAACACGACGGCCCTCGCCGGGATGCCGGTCCCGGCGAGGGCCTGACCTACAAGGAAGTGAGCCTTCCCTGTGGCCGAATGCGAGCCTAACGTCCACCGCTTCATGGACCTCACCATCCCCGAGTACGCGTACATGTTCGGCTTCTTGCAGGCCGACGGACACCTCGCGAAGCGAAAGGGAAGAAAGGGGCGCCTGACCGTCGAGATCAGCGCCCAGGACGTGGACCTTCTCCACCAGTTCCAGCGGCTGACGCCCTTCTACAGCAGCATCACGGAGCGGTCCCGATCCACCAACTTCTCGGAGAGCCACCGCTCCGCGACCTGGAGTCTGTGCTCCCTCGAAGCTCGGACCCGCCTCAATGAGCTGGGCCTGCCCTACGGTCAAAAGTCGATGACGATCTCCCCGCCGCACGGCGCGTTCGCGCGCCCCGACTACCTCCGAGGCATCCTCGACGCCGACGGATCGGTCGGATACACAGCCAAGGGTTTCCCCTTCGTCTCCCTCACCACAGCCAGCACCGCCATCGGCGCCTACCTGTGCCGGTACGCGCAAGAGATCACAGGCGCCGAACGCACCAGCAAGCGCAACACCAGGGACGGCGTCTACAACATCATGTACGCCATGGAGGCCGCCCAGAGCCTGGTCGCCCACCTGTACTACCCCGGCTGTCTCGCCCTCGATCGCAAGCGCGTCGCCGCCGACTCACTCGCGAGCTGGAAACGCCCCGCAGGCATGCGGGTGGCGTACACGAAGCGCCCCTGGACGGCGCACGAGGACCGAATCCTGCTGGAGCTGAACAGCCCGAAGGCCGCGGCGGAAAGGCTCGGCAGGACAGCCCAAAGCTGCAACCTCCGGATCTGGCGCCTACGTTCCGGCCAGGTACCCATGCCGACAAGCGTCCAGTAAGACCGGAGGGGCCCGAGCCGACAACGGCTCGGGCCCCAGACACCGTTCACCCCTTGACGCAGACGACCTGCTTCAGCTTCGCCACGACCTCGACCAGGTCCCGCTGCTGGTCGATGACCTGCTCGATCGGCTTGTAGGCGCCCGGGATCTCGTCGACGACGCCGGAGTCCTTACGGCACTCCACGCCCCGCGTCTGCTCCTCCAGGTCCTTGGTGGAGAAACGACGCTTGGCCGCGTTGCGGCTCATGCGTCGCCCCGCCCCGTGGGACGCCGAGTTGAACGCCTTCTCGTTCCCGAGGCCCTTCACGATGTACGTGGCCGTCCCCATGGAGCCCGGAATGATGCCGAGGTCACCGGAGCCGGCCCTGATCGCGCCCTTGCGGGTCACCAGCAGGTCCATCCCGTCGTACCGTTCCTCGGCCACGTAGTTGTGGTGACAGCTGACCTCCATCTCGAAGGTCGGCTTGGCCTTCTTGAACTCCTTGCGGACCACGTCCTTGAGGAGGGCCATCATGATCGAGCGGTTGTACTTCGCGTATTCCTGCGCCCAGTAGAGGTCGTTGCGATACGCCGCCATCTGGGGGGTGTCGGCGACGAAGACAGCTAGATCGCGATCGACCAGGCCCTGGTTGTGCGGCAGCTTCTGGGCCTCACCGATGTGGTACTCGGCCAGTTCCTTGCCGATGTTCCGAGACCCGGAGTGAAGTGTGAGCCACACCACACCTTCGGTATCGAAGGAAACCTCGAGGTGATGGTTGCCGGCGCCGAGCGTCCCCATCTGCAGAGCCGCCCGCTCCCTCCGGAACCTCACCGCCTCCGCGACCCCCTCGAAGCGCCCCCAGAAGTCGTCCCACTTGGCCGTCGCCAGGCCGTTCAGCTGTCCGGGGTCGACGGGGCTGTCATGCATCCCCCGCCCCACCGGAATCGCCTGTTCGATCCTCGACCGCAGGCGGGAGAGGTCGCCCGGCAGGTCGTTGGCGGTCAGGGACGTCTTCACCGCGGACATGCCGCAGCCGATGTCCACGCCCACGGCCGCGGGGCACACCGCACCCCGCATCGCGATGACCGACCCGACCGTCGCGCCCTTGCCGTAGTGGACGTCCGGCATGACGGCCAGCCCCTTGATCCAGGGGAGGGTCGCGACATTGCGGAGCTGCTGGAGGGCGACGTCCTCCACCGACGCGGGGTCGGTCCACATCCGGATCGGCACCTTCGCGCCCGGTATCTCTACATACGACATCTCAGCCTCATCCACCCGTGATTCCCGCAAAAGTCTCAAAACGCAAAACCGGCGCCAAGGTCAACGAAAGGGATGCCGGACCGGCGTCCGCGGCAGTGCGTGCGATACACATGGTGCCCGGGGGTCACCCCCGGTCGGCAAGTGAAATACGCACAGGCCACAGGACAGAACTGCGCAGGCGTCCCCCAGGGACCCCGTCGAGAGGAGCCCCCACGGTGCAGCGGAAGGCGTACGTACCCGGCGTCGCCGTGCTCCTCGCGGCAGTGCTGACCGCGTGCACGGGATCGGGCGACGACGGCACCCCGGACGACCCCCGCCCCGGCGAGGTCACCGCGTCCGCCTCGACCGCACAGCCCGGCCGCTACGACACACTCCCCGAAGCCTGCGGCTCCATCGACGAGGACACCCTCGACGCCCTCCTCCCCGGCCTGAAGCAACTCCCGGACGCGGAGCAGCGCGAGGAGGCGTACGAGGGTCAGGCGACGCTCACCTACGACACGGACCGGAAGGCCGGCTGCCGCTGGAAGGTGGAGTCGCCGACCGCCACCGACTATCTGTTCGTCGACTTCGAGCGCGTGGTGTCGTTCAACGGCACGGTCAGCGACGACAGCAAGGCGCAGGAGGTGTACGGCGGCAAGGTGGAGGCCGCGGACCTCCCGGAGCCGTCGCCGAGCACGACCGCGGGGGACGACGAAGGGGACGAGGGCGATGGAGGGGAGGGTGACGGCGGCTCGTCCGCGGCTCCGTCGCAGAGCGCTTCACCTTCCGGCTCCTCCGCCAAGTCCTCCAAGTCACCGAACAAGTCACCGAACAAGTCACCGAAATCGACCGACTCCTCCAGTTCATCCGAATCTTCCGGCTCTTCCGGTTCTTCCGATGCGTCCGGCTCCCCTTCGGTGTCCGCCACTCCGGCCTCTCTTCAGCCCCGCACGCTCGACGGCCTCGGGGACGAGGCGTTCCTGGACGACACGCTCGGGACGAGTCGACAGCGCACGGTGACTGTGGTGTTCCGCACGTCGAATGTGATCGTGACGGTCGAGTACGAGGAGCAGCCGGCGACGACGACGGATGTGCCGGACAGCGAGGAAATGCAGGACAGGGCCCGGAATCTGGCCGAGTTGCTCGCGGAGGCGTTCGACGAGTGAGCGGTTTCGGGGGGTGCGGCGGGCGGCCCGCCGAACCCCCTGATTCAGGACCGCGTTTCCTCCTCACCGCGTACCGTGGCCCCTCGGACCCGATCCGACCGCAGGAACCACGAGCGTGATGAACGTCATGAGTGAAGGAACCATGCAACGAGCCGCAGAGTCAGGTCATCGTCAGCAGCAGTCGCGTACCGCGCGGGGCACGGGCGTCGCTCGTGGCGGGCGTCCGGGGCGGGCACGGGTGCTCGTCGGCGCCGCTGTCGTCCCGGTGATGCTGGTGGCGGTCGGCTGTTCGTCGGACTCCGGCTCCGACGGCGCGTCGGAGGGCAAGCCGTCGACGGCGGCCTCGGGGCCTGCGAAGTCGGCGACGCCCGAGGTGGTCGAGGCGGCGTACGCGGTGCTGCCGGACGCGTGCGAGGTGTTCGCGTCGAAGTCGCTGAAGTCGCTGGTCCCGCAGGGCGCGAAGTCGGGGAAGGCGATCAACACCGCCGAGGAGAACGTGACCGGCGACTGCCGCTGGACCAGCCTCGACAACAACGGTGTGGACGGTTCGCAGTACCGCTGGCTGAGCGTGTCGCTGCATCTGCTGGCGTCGGACGCGACGAACGGTCCGGGGGAGGACCGGGCGCACCAGGCGTTCGAGTCGAAGGTGACCGCCGCGAAGGCGGTGAAGGGGGCGAAGAACGTCAAGACGGAGCCGGTGACGGGCACGGGCGACGAGGCGACGGTGGTGCGTTACGACCTGAAGAAGGACGGCGACACCTTCAAGCAGCAGACGATCGTGGTGCGCACGGAGAACGTGGTCGTCACGCTCGACTACAACGGCGCCGGTCTGGCCGGCGACAAGACCCCGGATCCGGCGGCACTGCTGAAGTCGGCGAAGTCCGCGGCGAAGGAGGTCGTGGAGGCGGTCGAGGACGCGAACGACGGCGACGGCGACGGCGACGGCGACGGCGACGGCGGCAAGTCGTCCCCGTCGGCGAGCGCGTCGAAGTCGCCGTCCAAGTCCGCGTCGAAGTCACCGTCGAAGGGCGCCACGAAGGCGGCGGGCTCGGGTTCCGGTTCGGATCTGGGCACCGGCTCCGACGCCGACTCCGACTCGGATTCCAAGACCTCGACGAGCGGTTCGTCGTCCACGCGGAAGACCTCGCGATAGCGGTCGCGCACGACCGGTCTTCAGCGGGCCGGTGGAGTCGGGCCCGCGTAGTGCCCAACTCGTAATGCGCGGCGGGTGACGCCCGCTCTCACCAGGGCTTTCGTCCGGGCCCGGTCCTCTTGGGGGCCGGGCCCGACGCGTACCGGCAACCCGTTTGCCGTACACATGTGCCACCCTGTTGCGCGCAACAACACGCAAGGGGAGGGGAGTACGGGTGGCCGCGCCAATGCAGCTGACTCGAATGCACCGCGTTCTCATCGGCGTGGTCGTGTTCGGCGCCGTCATCATCGCCGGGATCGGCTTCGCGGGTTCCTACGCGGCGGTGCGGGAACTGGCCGTCAAGAAGGGCTTCGGGAACTTCTCCTACGTCTTCCCGATCGGTATCGACGCCGGTATCTGTGTCCTGCTGGCCCTGGACCTGCTGCTGACCTGGATCCGCATCCCCTTCCCCCTGCTGCGCCAGACGGCGTGGCTGCTGACGATGGCGACGATCGCCTTCAACGGCGCGGCGGCCTGGCCGGACCCGCTGGGTGTGGGCATGCACGCGGTGATCCCGGTGCTGTTCGTGGTGTCGGTGGAGGCGGCGCGGCACGCGATCGGCCGTATCGCCGACATCACCGCGGACAAGCACATGGAGGGCGTGCGGCTGACCCGCTGGCTGCTCTCGCCCGTTCCCACGTTCCTCCTCTGGCGCCGGATGAAGCTGTGGGAGCTGCGCTCCTACGACCAGGTGATCAAGCTGGAGCAGGAACGTCTCGTCTACCAGGCCCGCCTGCGCTCCCGCTTCGGCCGGTCCTGGCGCCGCAAGGCCCCGGTGGAGTCGCTGATGCCGCTGCGTCTGGCCCGGTACGGCGTCCCGCTGGCGGAGACGGCCCCGGCGGGTCTGGCCGCCGCGGGCATCGAGCCGGCACTGCTCCCGCCGGCGCCGCAGGCCGAGGTCGACCTGGCCGCGGGGGACCGTGCCGCCGGTGCGGCCCGTGCGGGGGTGGCCGCGCCCGCCGCGGAGCAGCGCCGCCAGCTGGAGAGCGTCCCCGCGCGGCAGCCGGAGCAGCCGGAGTACGAGCAGCAGGGGTACGCCGAGCAGGAACCGCCGCCGGAGGAGAGCCCCTGGCTCCACGCCCGCCACCCGCAGGAGGTCCCCTACCAGGGCGGCTACGACCCGTCGTACGACCCTGAGGAGGAGTACGAGCGGTGGTACGAGGAGCAGGACCCGGAGCAGTACCAGCGGGAGCGTTACCCGGCCGACCAGTACCCGGCCGACCAGTACCCGGCCGAGCAGTACCCGGCCGAGCAGTACCAGCAGCAGCGGTTCGAGGAGGCCGGGGCGCCGGTGGAGGAGCCCTCGCCGGAGGAGACCGGCAGCTTCCCCATCCCGGCGGGTCCGGGCCGCACCCGTGAGCTCGGCGAGGGCGGCGGTACTCCGGAGCCGGACGAAGAGGCGTACTACCAGGTCTTCAAGCAGTCGATCAGTGCCGGCAGCGGCTACCCGACCCCCCGTGAGTTCGGCGACAACATCCAGATGACCTATGGCGTCAGCGTCCTGGACGCCGAGGCCAAGCGCATGGTGCTGCGCTTCCAGAACCGCCACACCGCGGAGCTGGAGGACGACCACATCGCGTGAGCGGCGTGAAACGTGCGGAGGGGGCGCCCTGTGGTGATCACCGGGCGCCCCCTCCTCGTCTGTGCGGGTGCTACTCGCCGAGCAGGCCCCGTACCCGGTCCTGCCCGACCGCGAGGAGCAGCGTGGGCAGGCGCGGGCCGGTGTCACGGCCGACGAGCAGGTGGTAGAGCAGCGCGAAGAACGACCGCTGGGCGGTCTTGATCTCCGGCGGGAGCTCCTTGGGCGTGGCGTCCGCGGGGAACCCGGCCTGGACCTTGGGCACGCCGTAGACGAGGTGGGTGAGCCCGTCGAGGGACCAGTGGTCGGCGAGTCCGTCGAGCAGCAGCCTGAGGGAGCCCTGCGCCTGCTCGTCGAGGGACTTCAGCAGCTCGGCGTCGGGCTCGTCGCGCACGATGGTCCGCTGGTCGGCGGGGACGTGCGTGTTGATCCAGGCCTCGGCCTTGTCGAGGCGCGGCCGTACGGCGTCGAGGGAGGACAGCGGGTCGGTGGGGTCGAGCTCGCTGAGGATGCGCAGGGTCTGGTCCTCGGCGCCCGCGGTGATGTCGGCGACGGACGCGAGGGTCCGGTACGGCATCGGGCGGGGCGTGCGGGGCAGCTCACCGGCGGCGGTGCGCACGGCACGGGAGTGGGCGGCCACGTCGGCCGGCAGCGCGGAGCCGTCGGCGACCTTGGCGTCGAGCTTGTCCCACTCGTCGTACAGGCGCTGGATCTCCTGGTCGAAGGCGATCTTGAAGGACTGGTTGGGCCGGCGGCGGGCGTAGAGCCAGCGCAGGAGCTGCGGCTCCATGATCTTCAGCGCGTCGGCGGGGGTGGGCACGCCGCCCTTGGACGACGACATCTTGGCCATGCCGCTGATGCCGACGAAGGCGTACATGGGGCCGATGGGCTGCTTGCCGCCGAAGATCCCGACGATCTGCCCGCCGACCTGGAAGGACGAACCCGGGGACGAGTGGTCGACGCCGCTGGGCTCGAAGACGACGCCCTCGTACGCCCAGCGCATCGGCCAGTCGACCTTCCAGACGAGCTTGCCGCGGTTGAACTCGTTCAGCGCGACGGTCTCGGCGAAGCCGCAGGCGGTGCAGGTGTAGGACAGCTCGGTGGTGGCGTCGTCGTAGGCGGTGACGGTGGTGAGGTCCTTCTCGCACTGCCCGCAGAAGGGCTTGTACGGGAAGTACCCGGCGGAGCCGGAGCTGCCGTCGTCCTCGGCGGCGGCGCCGGAGCCCTCCGCGGCCTCCAGCTCGGCCTCGTCGACGGGCTTCTGCGACTGCGGCTTCTTGGCCGGGTCCTTCTTGGTGCGGTACTGGGCGAGGATGGCGTCGATGTCGCCGCGGTGCCTCATGGCGTGCAGGATCTGCTCGCGGTACACGCCGGAGGTGTACTGCTCGGTCTGGCTGATCCCGTCGAACTCGACGCCCATCTCGGCGAGCGCCTCGACCATCGCGGCCTTGAAGTGCTCGGCCCAGGTGGGGTGGGCGGAGCCCTTGGGGGCCGGGACGGAGGTGAGGGGCTTGCCGATGTGCTCGGCCCAGGTGCCGTCGACGCCCTCGACGCCGTTCGGGACCTTGCGGAAGCGGTCGTAGTCGTCCCAGGAGATCAGGTGGCGGACCTGGTGACCGCGCCGGCGGATCTCGTCGGCGACGAGGTGCGGCGTCATCACCTCGCGCAGGTTGCCCAGGTGGATGGGGCCCGACGGGGAGAGCCCGGACGCGACGACGACCGGTTTGCCCGGGGCCCGACGCTCCGACTCCTCGATGACCTCATCCGCGAAACGGGAGACCCAGTCGGTGGTCTCGGTGCTCTGAGCCACGATCGGCACGTCCTCTTTTTCTGAGTGTTCTCCGGGGCAGACCGGTACGGTCCCCGGCCGACGGGGCCCATTCTCCCAGCTCTGGCCATAACCACGAAACCGCGTTTTGAGGGGGGCCGGGCGCCTGATGACTCGGGGGTGCGGGTTCGTCGGCGGCTGCGGGTGAGTGGGGGTTGTTCGCGCAGTTCCCCGCGCCCCTG
>NZ_OLMK01000124.1 GCF_900290235.1 Streptomyces sp. MA5143a | reverse complement strand
CAGCCTTCTAGGCCGTGTCCGTACGAGTCAACGGTCAACCAGCCGTCGACGCGGGGCTTCACCCGTAAATTCCGCGTCGGTGTCGTCGGGGTCGTCGGTGCCGACCGGGCCGCGGGGAAGCATCCGGCCCAGCCATGCCGGCAGCCACCAGTTGGTCCGGCCGAGGAGTGTCATGGTCGCCGGTACCAGCACCATGCGTACGACCGTCGCGTCGATGAAGATCGCGGTGGCCAGGCCGAGCCCGAACATTTTGGTGGAGGGGTCCTCGGCGACGGCGAAGGACAGGAACACCGCCACCATGATGAGGGCGGCCGAGGTGATGATCCGGGCGGTGCGCGAGACGCCCTCGACGATCGCCGTGCCGTTGTCGCCGGTGCGCAGGTACTCCTCGCTTACGCGGGAGAGGAGGAACACCTCGTAGTCCATCGACAGGCCGAACAGAATGGCGAAGAGGAACATCGGGATGAACGACACGATCGGAACCGTCGCTTCCAGCCCGATGAGTGCGCCTCCCCAGCCCCACTGGAAGACCGCGACCATGATGCCGTAGGCCGCGCCGATGCTCAGCAGATTCAGCAGTACCGCCTTGAGGGGTACGAGTATCGAGCGAAAGACCAGCATCAGCAGCAGGAACGACATCGCCAGCACGGCGGCGACGAACACCGGCAGGCGTTGGCTGGTGCGTCGGCCCACATCGGACAGGCTCGCGGCGGCGCCGCCGACGTGGGCCCTGGCCGGGCCGTGCCCGATCGCCGTGGGCAGCACGTCGGTGCGCAGCCGGGCGATGGTGTCGGCCGTGGCCTTGTCCTGAGGGCTGGTGGTCGGGAACACCACGAGGGTCGCGATGCCGGTGGCCCGATCGATGTGTGTCGGCGCGACGGATGCGATGCCCGGATCCGCCGCGACCGTGGTGACGAGACGATCCACCACTCCCCGATCGCCGGTGGGGTCCACGGCGATGACGAGGGGACCGTTGGTGCCCGGGCCGAACCCCTCGGCGACGAGGTCGTAGGCGCGGCGTTCAGTACGGCTCTGCGGCAGTGAGCCGTCGTCGGGCAGGCCGACGCGCAGGCCGAGCACGGGCAGCGTGGCGGTCAGCAGCAGCCCCGCAGCACCGACCGCGTACGGCACCGGGTGCCGGCTGACGTGTCCGATCCAGCGACGCCAGCCGGTGGCGGGGGCGGCGCCTGCCGCCGGGGCCCGCCGTCGTGCGAGTCGGCCCCGCGTCCCGGTCTGCCGAGCCCGGCCCATCCGGCCCATCCGGCCCATCCGGCCGATCCGGCCCAGCCGTGGGCCGGCCGCGCCGAGGAAGGCCGGCAGCAGTGTCACCGACGCGAGCACCATGATCAGGACGACGATCGAGACTGCCAGGCCGCCCACCGTCATGAACGGCACGTTCGCGACCGCCAGGCCGAGGATCGACACGACGACGGTGCCGCCGGCGAAGACCACCGGCCGCCCCGCCGTCGCCACCGCTCGTCCGGCCGCCGTCTGCGGATCCAGCCCGCCCGCGAGGTACTCCCGGTGTCTGGCGAGCACGAACAGCGCGTAGTCGATGCCCACTCCGAGCCCGACCATGCTGCCCAGGACCGGTGCGAAGGTGGGGACCTCTGTCGCCCCCGCCAGGAGCGTCATCGTGGCGACCCCGACGGTCAGCCCGAAGACCGCCATGCCGATGGGCAGCGCGGCGGCGACGAGCGAACCGAACGCCAGGAACAGGATCGCGGCCGCGGCGAGGAGGCCGATCAGCTCGCTCGCGCCGCCGTCGGGGTCGGAGAAGGCGTAGAAGAGGCTCCCGCCCATCTCGACCCGCAGGGGCAGTTCGGCGCGCAGCCGGTCGCCGAGACCGACGAGGGCGTCGAGGTCCTCGGCCGACAGTCGGCTCTGGTCGGGGTACTGCACCCGGACGACCGCGATCCGCCCGTCGGCCGAGACGAGTCCGCCACGCACGGCGGTGTCCCGGCCCGCGTCGAGCGCCCCCGCCGGGTCGCTCGTGCCGAGCACATGCGGCAGCCGCTCCACCTCGGACCGCAGCCTTGTGAGGGCGGTGCGCGCGCCGTCGTCGAAGAACGTCGCACCGGCGTCGAGGGGAGTGACGACCACTTGGGCGGTCATCCCCTCCTGGCCGGTGCCTGCCCGCTCGATCAGCTCCGCGGCCCGTCGGGAGTCCAGCCCCGGAGCGGTCATCGAGTCCGCGGTACGCCCGCCGAAGGCGACGGCGGCGAGGACGGCGAGCGTGGCAGCGATCAGCCATGCCGCGATCACCCGCCAGGGATGGCGGGCGGCGCTTGCGCCCAGGCGCAACAGGGCTTTCGA
>NZ_OLMK01000171.1 GCF_900290235.1 Streptomyces sp. MA5143a | reverse complement strand
CCATGTACGTCGACGTCATGACCGAGGACGGCCCGCGAACCGTCCACATCCGGGAGGGCGAGACCTGGCTGCTGCCCGGGAACGTGCCGCACTCCCCGCAGCGCCCGGAAGCCGACAGCATCGGCCTGGTCATCGAACGGGTCCGCGAGCCGGGCACCCTGGAGAAGTTCCAGTGGTACTGCCCCGACTGCCACGCCGTCCTCCACGAGGTGGAGCTCCAGGTCACCGACATCGTGGCCGACCTGCCCCCCGTCTTCGCCGCCTTCTACGACGACCGGCAGGCCAGGATCTGCGGCTCCTGCGGGGCCGAGCACCCCGGGAAGGGGTGACCCCGTGCCAGAGCACGCGCACGAGACCGACACCATCGACATCCACACCCACTACGTCCCGCACGGCTGGCCCGACCTCCGCGCCGACGCCGGTCCCCAGGTGCCCTGGCTGCGCGTCGAGTCGGAGACCGACGCGATGATCATGCTCGGGTCCCGGGAGTTCCGGCGGATCGGCGCCGAGTGCTGGGACGCCTCGGCCCGTCTGAAGGACATGGACGCCGACGGCATCGGCATGCAGGTCGTCTCACCCACGCCGGCGTTCTTCCACTACGGCCGCAGTGGCGCCGAGGCGGCACGGATCGCACGGATCTTCAACGACCTGGCCCTGGACATCGTCGCCCCGGCACCCGAGCGCCTCGTCCCCTTCTGCCAGGTGCCGCTCCAGGACCCCGACGCGGCCTGCCGCGAACTGGAACGCTGCCTGGCCAACGGGCACCGGGGCGTCGAGATCGGCAACCACGTCGGCGACCACGACCTGGACAGCGCGGGCGTCGTCACCTTCCTCCAGCACTGCGCCCTGCTTCAGGTCCCGGTCTTCGTCCACCCCTGGGACATGGACGACTCACCCCGACTGCGCCGCTGGATGGCGCAGTGGCTGACCGCCATGCCCGCCGAGACCCATCTGTCGCTCCTGGCGATGACCCTCGGCGGGGTCTTCGACCGTGTCGACGACCGGCTGAAGATCTGCTTCGCGCACGGCGGAGGATCCTTCGCCCTCTGGCTCGGGCGCATGGACAACGCCTGGCGGGGCCGCCCCGACGTGGTGGGCACCTCCGCGCACCCGCCGTCGCACTACATCGGCCGTTTCCACGTCGACTCCGTCGTCTTCGACCCCCGCGCCCTGCGCCTGCTGGTGGACACCTACGGGGCCGGACAGGTCATGGTCGGCAGCGACTACCCGTACCCGCTGGGCGAGCGGCCCGCGGGCCGGGTCGTGCGCGAGAGCGACTTCCTCTCTCCCGAGGAGAAGGCGTCGATCCGCCGGGGCAACGCAGAACGGTTCCTCGGGCTCGCCGGTTGACGGGCGGCGTGCCCGGTGCCGCGCCAGGGCCCGTGCGCAAGCCGCCTAACATGACTGCCGGACCTGCGGAGGTGAGTGAGATGTCCCAACCGGGCCGCGACGGCACGGCCGGCCGGCGGGAAGACCTGTTCTCGGTCATCGACGCCGCCGGGGAACTCCTCGACGTGCCCATCGTCCTGGAGGACACCGAGTTCCGGGTGCTCGCCTGGTCGAAAGGACAGCAGAGCGCGGACGAGGAAAGGGTCTCCGGAATCCTGGAGCGGCAGGCCCAGCCCTGGCTCGTCGAGGTGCTGCGCGCCCGGGGGGACATCGCCCGCCTGATCGCCTCACCGGAGCCCGTCTTCCTCGATCCGGCCTCCGACCGGGCCAAGCCCCGGATGGCCTGCCGGGTCCAGCACGACGGTCCGCACCTGGGCTACCTGTGGGCCAGCACCC
>NZ_OLMK01000125.1 GCF_900290235.1 Streptomyces sp. MA5143a | reverse complement strand
CCCTAGCGGAGGGTCAGCGGGCGGAGGTCCCGGTCCAGCCGGCGGGCACCTGCGCGACGCGCACCCGCTGCGGGTGGTCGCCGACCGGCACGGACAAGGTCTTCTTCCCTGTGGCGAAGTCGATCACCGTGACCTGGTCGGCGCCGCTCTCGGAGACCACACAGGACTTTCCGTCGCCGCTGACGGTCGACCAGTACGGCTTGGAGACGGGGACGAGCGGCCCTTCCTGGAGGGTCGCGCGGTCCACGACGGTCGCGTAGTCGTCCATCGTCCCCGCGATGCACAGCTTGGTGCCGTCCGGCTTCATCGTGAGGCCGTGGTGACGGGAGTCGTTGACGAAGGTGGTGCGGTCGTCGCTGACCCCCGGCGACTTCGGCAGGGTCTTGGTCCGGGTGATCTTGTCCGTGGCGATGTCGTACTCGAAGAAGCCGTTGAAGAACGACACCTGGAAGTACAGCTTCGTCTCGTCGGGCGAGAACGCGGCGGGGCGGACGGCGTCCGAGTAGTCGTTCAGCCCGATCGCGTTCAGCCGGTCGCGCATGTCGATCACCTTGACCTGCTGGAACGTGTTCGCGTCGGCGATGGTGATCTTCCGGTCGCCCTTCGTCCAGTCCAGCCAGGGTGCGTCGGTCTGCGTGTTCACGTCGCCGATCGCCATGTTCCAGATGTACTTGCCGTCACGCGTGAAGATGTTCTCGTGCGGCTTGTCGCCGGTCTTGAAGGAACCGACCTGCTTGCCGGTGACGATGTCCAGGACGTGCACGGTGTTCCCGGTCGACGCCGAGACCGCGACCCGCTTGCCGTCGGGCGAGACCGCCATGTGGTCGGCGCGGAAACCCGACACCGGGAAACGCCAGTTGATGGCGCCGGTGGTGAGGTTGATCGACACGACGTCGGCGAAGCTGGGGCGGGAGACGACCATCGCCGAGCCGTCGGGCGTGGAGTACATGTCGTCCACGAACTGGTCGTGGCCCTCGCCCACGCTGTTGCGGATCGTCATGAAGGCGATCCACTTGATCGGGTCGGCGTTGATCTCCGCCATCCGCTGGGCCTTGTCCGGGATGACGTTCACCCGGCCGATCTTCGCGAAGTCGCCGGAGCCCTTGATGACATCGGCGGTGCCCTCCCAGTTGTTGCCCACGAACATCACCTCGCGCAGGTCCGCTGTGCCGGCCGCGGGGGCGGCGGACGCGGTCGCGGCGGCGGAGGCGGTCAGGGTGAGCGCGGCGGCCACGGCACCGAGGTGACGGGCCCGGCGTCGACGGGGGCCGGGGGTGGGGATCATGGCTGGTTCCTCCTGCTTGCTGGGGGCATGACAAGGCGGCTCTGGGGAGAGAACGGGGCGGAAAATCTGAATACAGCAGCGTTCAGAGTTGACTTACTGGAAAGTAAGGAACGGGCGTGGTTCTCCACAAGACCACGGACGCGACAAAATCGGGGAAGCGCCGGTTCGACCGTCGAACGGGTGACGCTGTGTCGGGAGGAGAAGCGTGGCGGGCAGGCTCAAACAGCCCACCGGCCGTTACGGAGGACGGTCCGCCGAGGAGCGCCAGGCCGAGCGCCGGCGCCGCTTCCTCGACGCGGGCCTCCAACTCTTCGGCGACAGCCCCGGATTCCGGGGCACCACGATCGCGGCCCTCAGCGAGGCGGCGGGTCTGTCGACCCGTCAGTTCTACGAGGAGTTCCGCACCCTGGAGGACGTGCTGGCCGCGCTCCACCTCCAGGTCAACGACTGGGCCGAGGAGGCCGCGCTCACCGGTCTCGCCACGGCCGAGGGGCGGCCGGTCGCCGAGCGGGTCACCGCCGCGTTCCGCGCGTACGCCGCCAACGTGACGGGGGACCCTCGCCGGTTGCGCATCACCTTCACCGAGATCATCGGCGTGAGCCCCCGGTTGGAGCGGCAGCGTCTCGAACGTCGCTCCCGCTGGGTCGACTTCCTCTGCGCGGAGGCCGCCGCTGCCGCCGACCGCGGGGAGGCCGCCCACCGCGACTACCGCCTCGCCGCCACGGCCTTCATCGGCAGCGTCAACGGCCTCCTCCACGACTGGCAGGCCGGCTACGTCGACGCCGACCTCGACGAGGTGGTCGACGAACTGGTCCGACTGCTCCTGGGGATACTCCGCCCGGTGGGGTGGCGCCCGGACGGTGCCTGAGACGGCGGACGGAGCGGCACCGTGTGGCGGACGCCGCCCGGCGAGCGTGGTGGGACGGCGGTCCGGGCGGCGTGGTGGGGTCAGTTGGCAGCCGGCGGGTCGGGCCGGTGCGCGGCGGTCCCGTCCCCCGGTAACCGATCCGTCTGCTCAGGCCGACAGCCGGTTCACCGCCTCCAGGACCGGGGCCACTCCGTCCTCCGCTCCCAGCTCCTCCGACAGGGTCCGGGCGCGGTGGGCGTACGACGGGTCGGTGGTCGCCCGTCGCAGCGCCGCGGCCAGGGCGTCCGCGGTGAAGCCCCGCAGGGGCACCGCTCCCGGCGACACCCCGAGCGCGACGAGCCGGGCCGCCCAGAACGCCTCGTCGAACTGGACGGGGACCGGCACGGCGGGCACACCGGCGCGCAGGCCCGCCGCCGTGGTGCCGGCGCCCGCGTGGTGCACGACCGCGGCCATCCGGGGGAAGAGCAGCGAGTGCGGCACCTCGCCGATGGTCAGCATGTCGTCGCCCTCGCCCCGCAGTTCGCCCCAGCCACGCTGGATCACCCCGCGCAGCCCGGCCGCCCGCAGCGCCCGTACGACCTGGCCGCTCATCCGCTCGGCGTCCGGCACGGTCGCGCTGCCGAGCCCCACGAACACCGGGGCGGGCCCGGAGTCGAGGAAGTCCAGCACGTCCGAGGGCAGCCGGTCCTCGCGGTCGTACGGCCACCAGTACCCGGTGACGTCCAGCCCGTGCCGCCAGTCGCCCGGCCGGGGCACCACCCGCGCGCTGAACCCGTGGAACACCGTCCACCCCTGCCGTTCCCGGGCCCGGTGCGCCGCGATCCGCCCGGTGCGCGGGAGCCCGTACGCGGCCCGCAGCCTGCGCACCTCCTCCGTGAAGATCCACTCCACGGCGAGGTTCACCGCGTGCCCGCCTGCCCGGTTGAGGACGGGCCCCCAGGACCGCACCCCGGTCATCGGGGGCGCGAACGCGCCGGTCGGTGCCAGCGGCTGGAGGTTCACACCGAAGCTCGGCACCGACAGTGCCTCGGCGACCGTGTGCCCGAACGGGGCGAGCGTGCCGGCCAGCAGCAGGGCGTCGCTGGTGCGGGCGGCGGCCACCAGGTCGTCGGCCATCCGCCCGACGGCGTCACGGGCCATGTCCACCGCGCGCAGCAGCTTCCCGGCGCCCGTGGTGCTGCGGTGCAGCCTCCGCCCGCGCTCCGACTTGAGCTCGGCCCGCGGATCCACGGGCAGCGCGTGGAAACCGACCCCCGAGCCCGCCACGAGCGGCCGGAAGCGGTCGTGCGTCACGAGGGTGACCTCGTGCCCGGCCCGCACCAGCCCGTGCCCCAACCCGGTGTACGGGGCCACGTCGCCCCGGGAACCCGCCGTCATGATCGCTACGCGCACGCAGGCCAGTATGGCCGCGCGACCGCTCCGGAGCAGGCGGACGGCCCGCGATGACGCGAAACCGCCTCTGGTTACTCGTCCCAGGCCTGGAGCAGCGTGTGGTCGACGATCTTGCCGTCGCGCAGCGTGATCATCGAGCTGGCCAGGACCCGCACACCGTCCGGGTACTCGCAGGACTCGGTGTAGGCGACCTGGTCGCCCTGGACGACGCACTGCTCCATCTTGTGCGTCATGTCCCTGCTACAGACGTCCTCCAGCATCGCGCCGATCTCCCCGCGGCCGTGCAGCACCTTGGGGTGACTGGGCTGGGTGTTGTGGTCGACGACGCGCATCTCGGCGTCGTCGGCGTAGAGCGACAGCAGGGTCGACGCGTCCGCCTGCTCGGTGCCTCGGCGCAGCATGTCGGTGTCGAAGGCGGGGCTTGCCGCGGTAGCCATGGCTGACCTCCTTGGAAGGCCGCGGCCCGGCGGGGGAGCGGGCCGCGAGGGGCTCCTGCTATCGAGGCTCCTCCGCCGGGCGGAACCAGGCAAGCGCTGACGGGCCCGGCGCGCGCCGTCCCCGCGGCGGGGTCCTTGACTTTCCCGGGACCCCGACAGAGCATCACGAGTGTGTAACGTGAAGTGATCTTCACTTTACGAACAACGGGTGGGATTTCGCCCCTCCCGTACCGTCGTCGACCGTACCCCCGAGGAAGCCGCGCCATGGCCATAACCCGTGACCTTCTGATCGGCGGCAAGGACGTGCCCGCCGCGTCCGGCCGCACCACCGAGGACTTCGAGCCGTACACCGGGGAGGTGTACGCGACGGTCGCCGCGGCCGGTCCGGAGGACGTCCGGCGCGCCGTGGACGCCGCCGACGCGGCGTTCGAGGACTGGGCGTCCCTCGCCCCCTTCGCCCGGCGGGCCGTCTTCTTCAAGGCCGCCGAGCTGCTGGAGGCCCGGGGCGAGCAGGTCGCCGAGATCATGGCGCGGGAGGCGGGCGGCACCCGCCCCTGGGCGCTGTTCAACGTGATGCTCGCCGCCAACATCCTGCGCGAGGCGGCCGCCGCGATCACCGCCCCGCGCGGCGAGGTGCTCAGCTCCCAGAAGGAGGGCGCGCTGAGCCTCGCCGTCCGTGAACCGCTCGGCGTGGTCGCGGCGTTCGCGCCGTGGAACGCGCCCGTCATCCTCGGCGTACGGGCCGTCGCGGCGCCGCTGGCCGCAGGCAACACCGTCGTCGTCAAGCCCAGCGAGGACGCGCCCATCGCCTGCGGCCTGCTCGTCGCCGACGTGTTCCGGGAGGCCGGCCTGCCCGACGGCGTCCTCAACGTGATCACCAACGCGCCCGAGGACGCGGCCGAGATCGCCGAGGCACTGATCTCCGACGAGCGGGTGCGCGCGGTGAACTTCACCGGCTCCACCAACGTCGGACGGATCATCGGCGAGCACGCGGCCCGCCATCTCAAGCCCGCCGTCCTGGAGTTGGGCGGCAAGAACGCGGTCATCGTCCTCGACGACGCCGACGTGGACTACGCGGTCGACGCCGTCACCTTCAGCGTCTTCATGAACGCCGGGCAGATCTGCATGTCCGGCGACCGGATCCTCGTCCACGAGTCGCTGGCCGAGGAGTTCGCGCAGAAGTTCACCGCCAAGGTCGCCACCCTGCGCGCCGGCGACCCCGGCCACCCGCACACCGTGGTCGGGCCCCTGGTGACCGCGTCCGCCGCCGAGCGGATCGCGGCGCTGGTGCAGGACGCGGTCGCCAAGGGCGCCACCGTCCTCACCGGGGGCGGCCGGCCCGAGGGCGCGGTGCACCCGGCGACCGTGCTCACCGACGTCCCCAAGGACGCCGACCTGTACTACGCCGAGTCCTTCGGCCCGCTCTGCGTCCTGGAGACGTTCGCCGAGGACGACATCGCCGTGAAGCTCGCCAACGACACCGACAACGGCCTGAGCTGCGGCATCATCACGGAGAACGCCACCCACGGCCTGGCCGTCGCCCGCCGGATCCGCACCGGCATCGTGCACATCAACGACCAGTCCGTGGCCGACGAGCCCCAGGTGCCCTTCGGCGGTGTGAAGGCCTCCGGCTACGGGCGGTTCGGCGGCCGCTGGGGCATCGAGGCCTTCTCGAACACCCGCTGGGTGACCATGTCCACCCAGCAGGCGCACTACCCGTTCTGAGCCACCGGGTCGGACGCCAGGAACTGTGTGGCCGCCAACTCCGCGTACAGCGGGTCGGCGGCCACCAGTTCCCGGTGGGTGCCGACCGCGCGGACCCGCCCGGCGTCCATGACCACGATGCGGTCGGCCATCGTCACCGTCGACAGCCGGTGCGCCACCACCAGCACCGTCGTCGTCCGCGCCACGTCGGCGACCGTGTCCCGCAGCGCCGCCTCGTTGACCGCGTCCAGCTGGCTGGTCGCCTCGTCGAGCAGCAGCAGACGCGGGCGCCGCAGCAGCGCGCGGGCGATGGCGACGCGCTGGCGCTCACCCCCGGACAGCTTGGTGCCTCGGTGGCCGACCAGTGTCTCCAGACCCTGCGGCAGCTTGGCGACCAGGCCGTCCAGCCGGGTCGTCTTCAGCACCCGGCCGAGTTCACCCTCGTCCGCCTCGGGGTTGCCCAGCAGCAGGTTGTCCCGCAGGGTGCCGGACAGCACCGGCGCGTCCTGCTCCACATAGCCGATCGCCGCCCGCAGCCGGGGCAGCTCCCACGTGGTGACCTCCCGGCCGTCGACCGTGATGACACCCGCCTCCGGGTCGTAGAACCGCTCGATGAGCGAGAACACCGTGGTCTTGCCCGCGCCCGAGGGCCCGACGAACGCCGTCATCCCCCGCGCCGGGACCTCGAACGTCACCCCGTGGTGCACATACGGCAGGTCGTCGGCGTACCGGAAGCGGACGTCGGCGAAGGCGACCGCGGCCGGCTCGGTGTCCGGGCCCGGCAGCGGCGCGGGCCGGGCGGCCGGCTCGGCGGGCAGCCGCAGCGCCTCCTGGATGCGGGCGAGCGCGGCGGCACCGGTCTGGTACTGGGTGATGGCGCCCACGACCTGCTGGATCGGCGACATCAGATAGAACACGTACAGCAGGAACGCCACCAGTGTGCCCACGTCGATCGCGCCGGTGGCGACGCGGGCGCCACCCACCGCCAGCACCGTGATGAAGGCGATCTGCATGGCGAGCCCCGCCGTGTTGCCCGCGGCCGCCGACCACTTGGCGGCCCGTACGCTCTGCCGCCACGACTCCTCGGCCGCCGCGTGCACGGTCTCCTCCTCGCGGTGCTCGGCGCCGGACGCCTTCACCGTGCGCAGCGCGCCGAGGATCCGCTCCAGCGAGGCGCCCATCGCCCCGACCGCGTCCTGCGCCGCCCGGCTGGCCCGGTTGATGCGCGGCACGATCACACCGAACACCACCCCCGCGCCGAGGATCACGCCCAGGGTCACGGCCAGCAGCACCGGGTCGACGAACCCCATCAGCACCACCGTCGCGACGAGGGTGAGCCCGCCGGTGCCGAGGCCCACGAGGGTGTCGGTGGTGACCTCGCGCAACAGGGTGGTGTCCGAGGTGATACGGGCCATCAGGTCGCCCGGCTCGCTGCGGTCCACCGCGGTGATCCGCAGCCGCAGCAGATACGACGACAGGGTGCGCCGCGCACCCAGCACCACCGACTCGGCGGTGCGCCGCAGCACGTACGAACCCATGGCGCCCACCGCCGCGTTGCCCACGACCAGCGCGGACATCAGCAGCAGCGCCCAGGTGATGGCACGGTCGTGGGACAGGTCGTCGATCAGTTCACGGGCGACCAGGGGCAGGGCGAGCCCGGTCGCCCCGGTGACCAGGGACAGCAGTGCGCCCAGCAGAAGTGCCCAGCGATGGGGCCGTACATAGCCGAGCAGCAGCCGCCAGTTGGGCTGCTGCTCGGCCTGGGGGTCAGTCGTGCTCACGACGCTCCTCGGCAGGTCGGTCGGGGAGTGGGGACCGGGCGCGGAGCTTCAGCCTACGTCGGGGGTGAGTGGCACCGTGAACGCCTTTTCGACGACGCCGTTTCCGCCTCTTTCACCGCTCCCGCGGGCCGGACGCCGCCAGTGCGGTGAGCGTCGTGTCGAGGTCGGCGGCGCGCGGGCGGTTGTGCGGCAACCTCGCCAGCACCGCGGCCATCCCACAGGTGTCGGTGAGCGCCGAGACGACGAGACCGCCCGCGATGCCCGCCGAGAGCAGCTGCCAGGCCGGGTGGAGCAGGCCGAGCGCGAGGCCCACCAGGACCAGCGCGCCGGCGGTGAAGCGGACCTGACGCTCCATCGCCCAGGTGGGCCGGGCGGCCCCGGCCGGGCGGTGCAGCTCATGGCCGTCGGCCGCCCACGCGGTCGTACCGCCGGTCAGGTCGGCCGTCACGATGCCGTGCCCGGCCAGCAGGGCGCACGCCTTCGCGGACCGCGCGCCCGACCGGCAGACGATCAGCACCTCGCCTCCGGCGGTCCTCAGCGCGGGCAGGGCCCGCTCCAGCCGGTCGAGCGGCACGTTCAGGGCGCCGGGCAGATGCCCGGAGGCGTACTCGCCGGGCGTACGGACGTCTACGACGGTCAGCTCCGTCAGGCGCGCCCGGACCTCACGGACGGTGAGGCGGCGAGGAGTGGAGGGAGTGTGGGAGGGAGTGAGAGGAGTGGCCATGGGTCCTGCGATCCTTTCCTGAGGGGGCGGTAAAATACCCCCAAGGGTATGTAGAGGAAGTGGGTCGGTCGTGGAGTTGCAGTTCGAGGGCGATGAGCTCAAGTCGGTGCTCAACCGGCTGCGCCGGGCGCAGGGGCAGATCTCCGGGGTGATCAAGATGATCGAGGAGGGACGCGACTGCGAGGACGTCGTCACCCAGCTCGCCGCGGCCTCCCGGGCGCTCGACCGGGCCGGATTCGCGATCATCGCCACCGGTCTGCAGCAGTGCCTCACCGATTCCGAGAAGAACGAGCGGAACGGGGAGACGACGGAGCAGATGCGGGCGCGACTGGAGAAGCTGTTCCTGTCGCTGGCGTGAGGGGTGGGGGCCAAGGGCGGCGCCCCACACGCGCCCGTCGGGTTCGGGGCGGAGCGCCTGGTGGCTCGGGGGGTGCGCGGTTCTTCGGCCGGTGGGGGTGCCTAGGACTCCCGGGTCAGGTGAGCGCGTCGACGAGCATGAGTGTGGCCATCGCCAGGAGCGCCCAGGCGAAGACGCGCCGCAGGGTGTCCCCGGAGACCTTGCCCGCCAGCCGTCTGCCGTCCCACGCGCCGAGGACCGCGGCCCCCGTGAAGGGGGCGACGACCGCCCAGTCGAGGTGCGTGCTCGTCCCGGCGCGGGCGGCCAGCGCGGCCAGCGAGTTCACGGTGATCACGAGCAGACTGGTGCCGACCGCGTCGCGCATCCGCAGCCCCACCACGTTCACCAGGGCCGGTACGGCGAGGAAGCCGCCGCCGACGCCGAGGACACCGGTGACCGCGCCGAGCCCCGCGCCGGACGCGGCGACCCGGCTCGCCCGTACGGTCGACTCCGCCCGGCGTGTGGCCGAGGGGCGCAGCATCCGATGGGCGGCGAGGCCGGCGACCAGGGCGAACGCCACGGTCAGCAGTCCGGCGGGCAGATGCGCGGTGAGCGCCCCGCCGAGCGCCGAGGGCACCAGTCCGGCCGCCGCGAAGAGCATTCCGCCGCGCCAGCGGACCGCGCCCGACCGGGCGTGCGCGGCCAGCGCGGTCGCCGAGGTGAACGTGACGATCACCAGACTCGCGGTGGTGGCCGCGGCCGGCGCGAACCCCAGCAGATAGATCAGCGCGGGCACGGCGAGCACACTCCCCCCGCCGCCCAGCGCCCCGAGCGCCACCCCGATCACACCCCCGGCGAGCAGGGCGAGAGCGAGACCGCTCATGCCGACGGGACACCCGCCGAAGCGGAGGCGGGGAGCACCGGGCGGCGGTCCGCAGCGGCACGCTCCGCGGAGTCCGAGCCCGTACGGCCGGAGTGGGCGGGGCGCTGCGTGGACGTCCGTGCCCCGGTGGCCTCGGCCATCGGCAGACCCGCCGCGGCCGCGTTGTCGAAGGCGTCGTCCACGGCGACGACCCGGTGGCCGGCCGCGTCGAGGACGGAGGCGGCGATGGCGGCCCGCATGCCTCCGGCGCAGTGGACCCAGATCGTGCCGCCGGGTATCTCGGGGAGCCGTTCGCGCAGCTGATGCACGGGGATGTGCAGGGAGCCCGCGACATGGCCGCCGGCGCGCTCGGAGTCGCGCCGGACGTCCAGGACGACGGTCCCCTCGACGCCGTGGACCCGCGCCAGGTCGGCGAACGTGCCGCGCGGGAAGGAGCGCGGACTCTCCCCCTCGCGCAGCCAGTCGCTCGGGGAGCCGGTCGCCGCCGCCACCGGCCGGTCGATCCCGACCCGCACCAACTCCCGCTGTGCTGAGGCGAGTTGCTCGGGCGACGCGGCGAGCAGCGTCACCGGCCTGCCCCACGGCAGCAGCCACGCCAGATACGTGGCGAGCTGTCCCTCCGCCTCGAAGTTCACCGCCCCGGCCACATGCCCCTGAGCGAACGCGACGCGGTTGCGCAGATCCACGACCCATTCGCCCGCCGCCAGCCTGGCGGCGATCTCCTCCGCGTCCGCCGGGGCGGGCGGCGTCAGGTCCACCGGGGCGGGACCGCGCGCGTTCACGGGGCCCATCTGCGCGTAGTACGCGGGAACGTCGTCGAGGTCGGCCAGGAGATCGGCGACGAACGTCTCGACGTCCTTGACCAGCGCCTCGTTGGTGACCCGCTCGTGCCCGACGGTCGTCGCCCCGCCCGGCGCCCGCCCGGCGGAACAGAAGCTGCCGAAACCGTGCGTGGGCAGCACGGCCGTCTCGTCGGGCAGCGCGTCGGCGAGCCGGCGCACCGAGGCGTGCTGCGCGCGGGCCAGCTCACCGGTCAGTCGTGGCTCGACCAGATCCGGGCGGCCGACCGTGCCGATGAGCAGGGACCCACCGGTGAACGCGGCCACCGCCCGGCCACCCTCCTCCAGCACGTACGCGGTGTGGTGCGGGGTGTGGCCCGGGGTGGCCACCGCGCGCAGGGTCAGTTCCGCGTCGATCTTCACCGTGTCCCCGTCGTGCACCGGCACCCGTTCGTAGCCGACGCGCGCCCCGGCGGGCACCAGGTACGCGGCGCCGGTCAGCCGGGCCAACTCCGGGCCACCGGTGACGTAGTCGTTGTGCACGTGGGTCTCGACGACGTACGCGATCCGCGTGCCCCGCCGGGCCGCGGCCGTGATCATCCGGTCGATGTCGCGCGGCGGATCGACCACCACGGCGCCCTGCGGACCACCCGCCAGATAGCTGCGGTTGCCCAGCCCCGGCACCTCGATCGTGTCGACGAAGTACACGGCGGTGCTCCTCTCCTCGTACGGCGGCAGATGCCTGAGAACCCGCGGGTGAAGTACCCCCGGGGGTATGACCGCAACGGTAGCAGAAATACCCAGGGGGGTATGCGGAGAGCTCGGGGTCGGGGCTCGGGGGCGGTCCGGGAACGGCTGAAGGGGCCCGGTGGTGGCTGGGGAGCCGCACGGGACGACCTGGACGGTGGTCGGGGAGCGGGGCACCGCGCGTACGTCGCGGGCGAGCTTTTCGGCCAGGGATCCGCCGGGACGTGCGGGCCTACCCGCTGGTCGGTCCGTAGGGTGGCCGTGGACGGGAGACCGTCCGTACGGAACGACGGAAGGGTTCACCATGGCGCAGGAAGTACGCGGCGTGATCGCACCGGGCAAGAACGAACCGGTGCGGATCGAGACGATCGTCGTGCCCGATCCGGGGCCCGGGGAGGCCGTGGTGAAGGTACAGGCGTGCGGGGTGTGCCACACCGACCTCCACTACAAGCAGGGCGGCATCAACGACGACTTCCCCTTCCTGCTCGGCCATGAGGCGGCGGGCGTGGTGGAGTCGGTCGGCGAGGGCGTCACGGACGTCGCGCCCGGCGACTTCGTGATCCTCAACTGGCGTGCCGTGTGCGGCAATTGCCGTGCCTGTCGACGCGGCCGGCCCTGGTACTGCTTCGCCACGCACAACGCCGGCCAGAAGATGACTCTCGCCTCCACCGGCCAGGAGCTGTCGCCCGCCCTCGGTATCGGCGCGTTCGCCGAGAAGACGCTCGTCGCCGCCGGGCAGTGCACCAAGGTCGACCCGGCCGCCTCCCCGGCGGTCGCCGGTCTGCTGGGCTGCGGGGTCATGGCGGGTATCGGCGCGGCCATCAACACCGGCAACGTGGGCCGCGGCGACAGCGTCGCCGTCATCGGCTGCGGCGGTGTGGGGGACGCGGCCATCGCCGGGTCCCTGCTGGCCGGCGCCGAGAAGATCATCGCCGTCGACATCGACGACCGGAAGCTGACCACGGCCAAGCGGATCGGCGCCACCCACACCGTCAACTCCCGTGAGACCGACCCCGTCGAGGCGATCCGCGAGCTGACCGGTGGTTTCGGCGCCGACGTCGTCATCGAGGCGGTGGGCCGCCCCGAGACCTACCAGCAGGCCTTCTACGCCCGCGACCTCGCCGGCACGGTCGTCCTCGTCGGCGTCCCCACGCCCGACGTGAAGCTGGAACTCCCGCTGCTCGACGTGTTCGGCCGCGGCGGCGCCCTGAAGTCCTCCTGGTACGGCGACTGCCTGCCCGACCGTGACTTCCCCATGCTGATCAACCTCTACCTCCAGGGCCGCCTGGACCTGGAGGCGTTCGTCACCGAGACCATCGGACTCGACGACGTGGAGAAGGCCTTCGAACGGATGCACGCCGGGGACGTCCTGCGTTCGGTGGTGACGCTCTGATGACCGCGCGGATCGAACATCTCGTCACGTCCGGCACGTTCAGTCTGGACGGCGGTACCTGGGACGTCGACAACAACGTGTGGCTCGTCGGCGACGACCGCGAGGTCGTCGTCATCGACGCCGCCCACGACGCCGACGCCATCGCCGAGGCCATCGGCGACCGCAGGCTGACGGCCATCATCTGCACCCACGCCCACAACGACCACATCGACGCCGCGCCCGCCCTCGCCGAGCGCACCGGCGCCCCGATCTGGCTCCACCCCGACGACATGCCGCTGTGGAAGCAGACCCACCCCGACCGGCAGCCCGACCACTGGCTCGCCGACGGCCAGGTCATCGAGACGGCCGGCGCCGACCTCACGGTCCTGCACACCCCGGGTCACGCGCCGGGCGCGGTGTGCCTCTACGATCCGGGCCTCGGCACGGTCTTCACCGGCGACACCCTCTTCGCGGGCGGACCGGGCGCGACGGGCAGGTCGTACAGCGACTTCCCGACCATCATCGACTCCATCCGCGACCGCCTGCTGGCCCTGCCGCCGGACACGGTCGTCCGCACGGGGCACGGCGACAGCACGACCATCGGGGCCGAGGCCCCGAACCTCCAGGAGTGGCTCGACCGAGGCCACTGACCACCACCGCCCCCTGCGCCGGTGCCGGCCGCCGCGAAGGCATGGCGGCCGGCACCGGCGGGGCTGAGGCGGAGGTGAGGTGGGGGAGGGGAGGCGGTGTCGGCGTTACCTCGGCACTGTCCCGTCGGGCGGTCGGGCGGTCGGGCGGTCGGGCGTCTGGGTGGGTAGGCGAGTGGCGTGGGGACGTCCGGCTTGGCGGCACCGGTCGGACCGGAGGCATGTCGGCCGGGCTGGGCATCGAGTCGACTGCCGTCCGCCCGTCCGCCCGTCCGCCCGTCCGCCCGTCCGCCCGTTCGCCCGGCGTCGGCCCGCCCGGTTCGCGGTTCGTAGACGGCCGGCGCGGTTCGAGGCGCGTCGACGGTCGGCCCGACCCGGCGTGGCGGCCCGGCGTGGCGCCGTCGGCGTGGCTTGGTGCCGGCCGGGCTCGGCGCGCCTCCACAGCGGCCCGGCGGCGTACCAGTCGGCCCGGTGGCGCATCGGCTCGGCCCGGTGGCGTATCAGCTCGGCTCCGCGCGTGTCGGCCGGGCTCCCGTGACCGCTGCTGTTCCTGCCGGCCCTTCGCTGGCGTCCCTCGCAGCCCTCGTCGCCGAAACCCTCAGCCCGTCGCCGCCGTCACCCTCAACCCGTCGCAACCCGTCGCCGCCGACACCGGGACGACGAGCGCGGTGATGTTGTCCTGGCCGCCGGCCTCCAAGGCGTACGACACCAAGGCCCGTGCACCGTCGAGTGGGTCGGCCGCGCGCAGCACCGCCCTGAGTGCGGCCGCGTCCGGCAGATGGCGCCACAGTCCGTCGGTGCACAGCAGCAGTCGGCCCGCACACGCCGGCCGATAGCTCCGTACGTGCGGTACGGGTTCGTCCGCGTCGGCGCCCAGCCACGCGGTGAGGGCCTCCAGGTCGCCCGTGTCGTCCTCGGTGAGCTTCATCCCGGTTCCCTCGTCAGGCAGCCAATAGGCGCGGCTGTCCCCCACCGAGCCGCTCCACAGGCCCTCCGGTCCCACGACGCCCGCCACCCAGGTGCACGCAGGGCCGACCCCTCCCCGCTCCCCGGTCTGCGCCGACCCCGTGTCCGCCAGTCCGGCGACCGCCCGCCCCGCGCGACCGGCCGCCTCGACGAGCGCGACCTCCGGCAGGACACCGGACTCCAGCAGCCCCGCCAGTGCGGTGACACCCACCTCGGCCGCGACCCGGGCGGCCCGTTCGGCGCGCGGTGCCATCGACACGCCGTCGCAGACGACACCGGCCGTCCACGCCCCGCGGGTCACCAGCGCCATCGCGTCCGCGTTGATCTCGCGCCGTCGTCCACGGTCGCTCACCCCGGCCGCACCGCTGTCCGTCTCGATCTCCACGTGCGCCCGGAAGGCGACCTGGGCCGCACCGCAGTCCCAGCAGTGCCCGTCGGGGGCGACCGTTCCTCCACACCGTCCGCAAGATGCCGTCTCGTCCATGATCCGCGCATCCTGCCAGGCGCCACCCGGCACGGAAAAGCGAGAAAAGGCGACAGAAGATGTCCGGCTTCTCGGGAAGGCTCGTGTCGAGGACGCCGGGGCACACCCGACGTCGGCCATGGTGGCAGTCGTACGCACAGGAGGTCGGACATGGTGAAGCCGTTGGACGGCAAGGTCGCGCTGGTGGCGGGAGCCTCACGCGGGGCGGGGCGCGGGATCGCGGTCGAGCTGGGCGCGGCCGGGGCGACGGTGTACGTGACGGGACGCAGCACACGGCAGCGGCGGTCGGAGTACGACCGTCCCGAGACCATCGAGGACACGGCCGACCTGGTCACCGAGGCCGGGGGGCAGGGCATCGCCGTTCCCACGGACCACCTCGAACCGGCGCAGGTGAAGGCCCTGGTGGACCGGATCGACAAGGAGCAGGGCAGGCTCGACGTCCTGGTCAACGACATCTGGGGCGGCGAGAAACTCTTCGACTGGGAGGCCCCGGTCTGGGAGCACGACCTCGACAACGGGCTGCGGCTGCTGCGGCTCGCCGTGGACACCCACGCGATCACCAGCCACCACGCGCTGCCGCTGCTGCTGCGCCACCCGGGCGGCCTGGTCGTGGAGATGACCGACGGCACCGCCGACTACAACCGCGACACCTACCGCGTCTCCTTCTTCTACGACCTCGCCAAGGCCGCGGTGCTGCGCATGGCGTTCGCCCTGGGGCATGAACTGGGCCCGCGCGGTGCCACGGCCGTGGCCCTCACCCCGGGCTGGCTCCGCTCGGAGATGATGCTCGACATCTACGGCGTCACCGAGGACAACTGGCGCGACGCCCTGGACACCGTCCCCCACTTCGCCATCTCCGAGACCCCGCGCTACGTCGGCCGGGCCGTCGCCGCCCTCGCCGCCGACCCCGACGTCGCCCGCCACAACGGCACGTCCCTCTCCAGCGGCGGCCTCGCCCAGGTGTACGGCTTCACCGACCTGGACGGCAGCCGCCCGGACGCCTGGCGCTATTTGGTGGAGGTCCAGGACGCAGACAAGCCGGCCGACACCACCGGCTACCGCTGACCCCCGGGGGCCACAGGCATCCGCCAGCGCGCCGAATGCCCCGGCGGGAGCGCGAGATCCGCCCGTACGGCGGAGTAGTAGCCCTCACGTCCGGCGCGCTGACGGTCCAACAGGACCTGCCAGGCGCCGGGGTCACGCCTCCCGGCACGGAGGAACTCCTCCATCTCCAGCACCACGACGACCCAGGCTCGCGCCCTGTCCACGACCTCCGGGCTGCCGAGCAGCAAGAGCGCCTCCCCCGACGGATCTCGGGCGACGGTCGCCTCCGCCTGGAGAGACGCGGCCTCCTCCGGGGGCAGCGGGTGGGGATGGGGGTCGTTCCCGAAGTGGGAGGCGACCCGGTAGGCCAGGGTGACGGATTGCTTCAGGGATCGGGCCCAGTCCGCGTACACCGTGAGGCGCCGCTCCTCCCACCGCGCGGCCTGCTCGCGGCGGAAGCGGACCTGATCGCCCCGCATGACGACGAGGTACGAGCCGAGCGCGCCTATCACCACGCCCAGCAGCGCCGGGAGTTGCTGGATGAACGTTGACATGCTCGCACCGTAACCGGGCTCGTGATCGCGTCGCACCTGTCATGGTGATCGGGTGCGCAGTACGTTCCGGCGCATGGACGCGACGGGACGCTTCGAGGGGTACGGCGTGCTCATCACGGGTGCGGCGCGGGGGATCGTGGCGGCCACCGCTCGGCGGCCGGCCGGGGAGGGCGCTCGGGTCCTCAGCGCGTCGGCGCCTGCGTCAGCGCGTCACCCCTGCGTCGGCTCGTCGCCCCCGGAGCCCCCGGCGCCACCCCGTCGGCCCGGCACCCCCCTCTACCCCATCGTCTCCACAACCCCGTCCCACAAGCGGGCCCTCGCTTCGAGCGCGGCGGTCGCCGTCTGCACCGCCTCCTCCCACCGCCCCTCGTCGGCCCCGCACAGATCGGCCACCATGGCCATCGCCATCGGGGTGTGCTCCTCCCCGTCGACCTCGATGTGCCGTGCCAGATAGTCCCGGAACAGGGGGAACCGGTCGGTGCCCTCCGTGCCGATCACCTGGTCGAACATGTCGGGGATCAGGTCCTCCCGTGAGAACGCGAACGCCGCGGCCCGGCAGTGCAGCGGCCGCTCCGTGATGATCTCGAACGTGGTCCGGACGAACTCCGCCGCGGGGCCCGGCACCTGGGCCACCCGCAGGGCGGCCGACACCTCGTGGCCCTCTCCGACGAGCCCCAGGAACGTGTCGAGGCGGGCGGTGTCCGCGCCGGCCTCGGCCATGCCCGCCCGGTAGAGCTCGAAGTGACTCGTGAACCCGCCGTTCAGCTCGTCGCTCTCCTCGACGAGGACGATGTCGTTGATGAGTCGCCGGCTCACCTCCGAGCCCCGCGGCACCCACGGGACGTCGACGCATGTGAGGTCCCGTTGCAGGGACTTCAGCAGCGACATGAAGTCCCACACCGCGTACACATGGTGCTCCATGAAAACGGCCAGGTCCGCACGGCTTTCCACCCGCCGATAGATCGGGTGCGCCGTGACTTCTTTCCGTACGGGTTCAATCGCGGCACGCGCCCTGTCGATTCCCTCGTGCTGGAGGTCCCAGTCGTACCTGGACATGGCTCTCCTTTTCTTCCGCACTGCTTCTTCACAGAGCCCGAGGGAGATGGTGCGCCTTTTTCGGTTTCCCGGGCAAGCGCTTCCCGAAATGACCGGAAGTTACCCCGCCTTACTCCCCGACAGACGACTCCAAGGCGGCTGAAAGAGCGTCATACGCGAACGATCCGGACAGCTTGAAAAAGTTCGTTGAAGATGTGAACGGGGCGTCAGTTCTTCCCGTACTCGACGGCGTGAGCAGGAATCCCGTTACCGTCACCATCGCGTATCACGTGGTGCCGGGGCGCGAGGCCGACTTCCACTCGTGGGGGTGGGCCGCGCTGCGTACGAGTGCGCGGCAGCCGGGCTTTCTGGGGGGCGGCGTACTGGTCGACGGAGAGGCGGAGTGGCATGTGGTCTACCGCTTCGACAGTGAGGATTCGGCCCGGACCTGGGAGAACTCCCTGGTCAGGGCCGAGTGGGCAGCACGCGCCGAGGGGCTGGCCCGGGAGACCGGTCGCCGTAGCGTGACGGGCTCCAAGGCCTGGTTCGACTCCCAGACCACCCGGGAACCGACGCCGGCCGCCCCGCGCCCGCCCCCGAAATGGAAACTCTGGCTGGTGAATATGAGCGCGGTCTTCCCACCCGTGCTCCTGTTCAACCTGCTGGTACTCCCTTATCTCGCCGATCTCAATCCACTTTTCCGAACACTTCTGCTGTGTCTGTCCGTGACGGCCATCGTCACCTGGATTCTCATGCCGAGACTCCAGCGATTCCTCAAAAAATGGCTGTATCCGCCGTTGCAGGCGCTGCGCGGCCGGCACAAACGTCGGACCGCCTAGGTCCGAGAACGATCAGAGGGGGGTGGGCAGGTTGAAAACCTTGCTCATCGACAATTATGACTCGTACACGTACAACCTGTTCCAGCTGATCGCCGAGGTCAACGGCGAGGAGCCGGAGGTCGTGCTCAACGACGCCTCGCCCGACGACATTCCGAAGCTGCGGGAATTCGACAACGTCGTGGTGTCGCCCGGGCCCGGCCACCCCTCGGAAAGGCGCGACTTCGGGATCGCCGCGCAGGTCATCGCCGAGGCGACGATCCCCGTGCTGGGTGTCTGCCTGGGCCACCAGGGCATCGCGGTGGGGGAGCGGGCCGACGTCGAGCCCGCCCCGTGGCCCCGCCACGGGCACCTCTCCACGGTCCGGCACGACGGCCGTGACCTGTTCCGCGGGTTGCCGCAGAACTTCACCGTCGTCCGCTACCACTCGCTGTCCGTGCGCGAGCCGCTGCCGCCGAGCCTGGAGGCCACCGCCTGGTCCGAGGACGGTGTCCTCATGGGGCTGCGCCACTGTGAACGGCCGCTGTGGGGGGTCCAGTTCCACCCCGAGTCCGTCCTCACCGACCACGGGCACCGCCTGCTGGTCAACTTCCGCGACCTCACGGAGGAACGAGCCGGCGGCCCCCGTACGAGAAGCGTCCCGAGCGCCCCGCCCGACCCGCCGACGAGCGCCCCGGTCACCGCACCGGCCCGCGCGGGAACCACCGCCGTCACCCCCCTCGCCGGCGCGATCCCCCGCCCCCGGCGCGCCCCCGGGCCCGCATACCGGCTGCACACCCGCCGTATCGCCGTCGCCGTCGACGCCGAGGCCGCCTTCACCCGGATGCACGCCGACGCGCCGCGAGCCTTCTGGCTGGACAGCTCCCGCGTCGAGGAGGGCCTGTCCCGGTTCTCGTTCTTCGGCGACGGCACCGGCCCCCTCGCCGAGTTCGTCCGCTACGACGTCGACAGCGGTGTCTGCGAGATCGAGCGGGAGGGACGGCCCACCCGCCGGGTCCGCGCGAGTGTCTACGACTACCTGAAGCGGCAGCTGGCCAGCCGCAAGGTCGACGCGACCGGCCTCCCCTTCGACCTCACCGGCGGCTACGTCGGCTACTTTGGCTACGAACTGAAGGCCGACAGCGGCTCCCCGAACCGCCACACGGCCGACACCCCCGACGCCTGCTGGCTGTTCGCGGACCGGCTGATCGCCGTCGACCACCAGGAGGGCCACACCTACGCCGTCTGCCTCGCCGAGGACACCCCGGCCGCCGCCCGCGAGGCCGGCGAATGGCTCGACACGGCGCTCGCCCAGCTGACCTTCATCGCCACCAACCCCACCCTGCCGCTGCGGTCGTCCGCGCCCTACCCGCGCGCCGCCGAACCCTGGCTGGTGCGCGACCGCGCCACCTACCTCGCCGACATCGACGCCTGCAAGGCCGAACTCCACGCCGGTACCAGCTACGAGGTCTGTCTCACCAACGCGGCGCGCTTACCCGCCCCGTACGACCCGTACGACTTCTACCGGGCGTTGCGCCGCGTGAACCCCGCCCCGTACGCGGCCTTCCTCAGGTTCGGCGACCTCGACATCGCCGGCTCCTCACCCGAACGCTTCCTGCGGATCACCCGCGACGGCCTCGCCGAGGCCAAACCCATCAAGGGCACCGCCCCGAGAGGCGCCACACCGGAGGAGGACGACCGGCTGCGCGAGGGACTCGCCGCGGACGCCAAGACCCGCGCCGAGAACCTGATGATCGTCGACCTGCTCCGCAACGACCTCGGCCGGGTCTCGCGGACCGGCACCGTACGCGTCTCCCGCCTCATGGACACCGAGACCTACGCCACCGTGCACCAGCTCGTCTCCACGGTCGAGGGACGTCTGCGCGAGGGCACCGGCGCCGTGGACTGCGTCCGGGCCTGCTTCCCGGGCGGCTCCATGACCGGGGCACCCAAGCTGCGCACCATGGAGATCATCGACTCCCTGGAGACCGAGGCGAGGGGCGTCTACTCGGGCGCCCTCGGCTACCTCGGCTGCGGTGGCGGCGCCGACCTCAACATCGTCATCCGCACCGCCGTGTTCCAGGGCGGACGCATGCACCTGGGCGCCGGCGGCGCGATCGTCCTGGACTCCGACCCGGCCGCCGAGTACGACGAGATGCTCCTGAAGACCGCGGCCCTCATGCGGGCCCACCGTGAGCACGCCTCCGCCCCGGCGGTCACCGAGGAGAGCAGCCGATGACGACGACACCGCACCCCACACTGATCGGGGCCGCCGCGGCCATCCCCGCCCAGCGGAACGCCTCCGTATCCCGGCCGGCCGACGCGGACGCCCCCGTCAACCTCGCCGCGCACCTGACGGCCCTCGCCGAGCACCGCGGCTGGACCGACCGCCCCGCCTTCCACCAGGGCCACCGCGCCCACACCCATGGCGCCGTCCACGACCTCGCGGCCCGCACGGCCACCGTGCTGCACGACCAGGGAGTACGCCCCGGGGACCGGGTCCTGCTGGCCCTGCCGGACTCCGTCACCTGGGTCACCACCTTCCTCGCACTCGCCCGGCTGGGCGCGGTCGCGGTGCTGGTCAACCCCGAACTCCCGCCGCCCGACCTACAGTTCATGGCGGACGACACCGAGGCCGTGCTGTGGGTGACGGGACCCGGCCTGGACCGGAGCCTCCCGGCCCGCACGACCACTCCCCCCGCGGCGCCCCGAGCGCCGCGCCTCGGCTCCGACCAGCTGACCGCGCTCACCGCCACGGCACGGCCCATGCGCACGGCGCACCCGGTGGACGCCCACACCCCGCTCTACATCCAGTACACCTCCGGCACCACGGGCCGCCCCAAGGGTGTCGTCCACGTCCACGGCGACCCCAGGACCTACCACGACCTCATCGGCCGCCGGGTCCTGCGCGTCACCCCCGACGACGTGACCCTCTCCGTCTCCCGGCTCTACTTCGCCTACGGCTTCGGCAACGCCTTCGTCTTCCCCCTCTTCTCCGGCTCCAGCGCGGTCCTCACCGACCGCCGCCCCACCCCCGCCGTCGTGGACGAACTCGTCGCCCGCCACCGCGTGACCCTGCTGTACTCGGTGCCGTCCGCGTACGCCGCCCTCGTCACCGACCTGGCCGACGGGCACGAGAGCTGCTTCGCCTCGGTACGCGCGGCGATCTCCGCCGGCGAGGGCATGCCCGCCGGCATCGGCAAGCAGGTCACCCACCTGCTGGGCGCCCCCGTCCTGGAGCAGATCGGCTCCACGGAGGCGGGCCACGCCTTCTGCGCCAACGGCTTCGACCACAACCACCCCGGCACGGTCGGCCGCCCCGTCCCCGGCTTCGAGATCGAACTGCGCGACCGCGAGGGCAACCCCGTGCCCGACGGCGAGACCGGCGAACTCTGGGTGCGCGGGCCGACGGTGACGCCCGGCTACCTCAACCGGCCCGAGGAGACCGAACGGGCCCTGGTCGGCGGCTGGCTGGGCACCCGGGACCGGGCCCGCCGCGAACCCGACGGCACCTACCGGCACCTGGGCCGCGCCGACGACATGGAGATGGTCGGCGGGATCACCGTCTCCCCGCTGGAGGTGGAGGCCCTGCTGCGCACCCACCCCGGGGTACGGGACGTCGCCGTCGTGGCCGTCACCGACGAACGCGGCGCCAGCCGGCTGCGGGCCTTCGTCGTTCCCGTCCCGCCCATCGGGGTGGGCCTGGAGGCCGAACTCATCTGCAAGGCCCGCGACAACCTGGCCGCCTTCAAGGTCCCCCGCAGTGTGAGCTTCGTGCCCACCCTGCCCCGCACCGCGACCGGAAAACTCCGCCGGCACCTCGTCCGCCAAGGGGCGTGGTGAGCGATGGCCGTCACGTCCGCCCCCGCCCCCGCAGAAAGGTTGGGAACCATGCGACACCAGCAGCATGCCGGGCCGAGCGCGCCGCCCGTGCTGGCCGGGCGCGGCTTCTACCTGGGCTCGATGCTCCGGGAGGCCGCCGACCGTCACGGGCAGGTCTTCGTCACCCTCGACCGGCCCCTCGACGTGGCCCCCGCCGCCGGGACCGACCTCACGTACGCCGCCCTCGCCGACCTGGTCGACGAACTCTCCGGCCGCCTCTGGGAAGCGGGCGTGCGCCCCTCCGAGGAAGTCGCCGTCCACAAGACGGACAACGTCGACATCGTCCTGCTGACCTGCGCGATCTCCCGTATCGGCGCCGTTCCCGTCCTGCTGTCGCCCGGCCTCGCGGGCCCTGTCGTCGCACAGCTCCTCGAACGTCTCCACCGGCCCTGGCTGATCACCGACCGCGCCAAGCTCGACGGCCCGTTGCGGGACGTCGACCTCACCGGCGCCGTCCGGCGCGCCCTCTGCGTCGACGACGCCCCGGGCGCCGAACCGCTGGGGAAGTACGCGGGCGCGGCGACTCCCGCCGCCGTGCGCCTCCACCCCCGCGATCCCTCCCTGATCACCCACAGCTCCGGCACGACCGGCGTCCCCAAGCTCGCCGTGCACTGCCCGAACACCATGTGGAACCGGCTCGTCCCGCAGAAGGCCATGGGCTGGCCCACCCGGGGCGAGACCGCCGCGCTGCACATGTCGTTCGTGCACTCGCGCTTCTACCACCTGCTCGGTGTCCTGCTGCACTTCGGCAGCCCGCTGGTCCTCATCCTCGACCCGGAACCGGCGAACGTGGGCCCGCTCCTCGCCCGCCACCGCCCCGGCATCGTAGAGACCCACCCCAACACCTTCGTCCTGTGGGAGGAACTGGCCGACGCGCCGGGCGCCCCGCTGTCCCGCGTCCGCTCCTACGGCTCCACCTTCGACGCCATCCACCCACGGACCGTGCGCAGGCTGCTGGACGCCTCCCACCGGCGCTCGCCCTGGCTGATCCAGTTGTACGGGCAGAGCGAGACCGGCCCGGTCGCCTTCCAGTGGTTCACCCGCCGCAGCGCCGCCCGCGCGGACGGCCGCAGGGTCGGCATCGGCATCCCCGGCTTCACCCGCGTCCGCGTCGCCGACGAGACGGGTCGCCGGGTCGCCCCCGGCACCCCCGGCCGCATCGAGGCCCGCACCCGCGGCCGCATCCTCACCTACCTGGGCGCCCGCGACCGCTATCTACGCCAACTCGACGGCGGCTGGTGGCAGATGGGCGACATGGGCTACCAGAGCCGCTGGGGCGCCCTCCACCTCATCGACCGCGAGATCGACCAGATCGACTCCGTGCACAGCAACCTGGAGGTCGAGGACACCCTGATGTCCCGCCTGGAGGAGCTGCGCGAGGTCGTCATCGTCCCCGGCGCCTACCGTGAACCCGTCCCCGTGGTCTGCGTACGCGGCGAACGCCCCCTGGACCCGCGACGCTGGCAGGAGGCCACCGCGGACCTGCCGGCCATGGCCGAGCCGAGGCAGTGGCGGTTCGAGGACCTGCCCATGACCTCCACCTGGAAGGTCAAGCGGGTCGAGATCACCCGCCTGCTCGCCGAGGGCGCCCGCACATGACGACCCCGGCACTCGTCGTGGGCGCCGGCCCGGTCGGCCTGGCCGCCGCCCTCGCGCTGCGCGCCCACGGTATCCCCGTCGTCCTGCTCGAAGCCGACCCCGAGAGCCGCGAACGTCCGGGCAGCCGTGCCCTGTTCGTCCACCGCGAGACCCTGGAACTCCTGGAGGGCATGCGCCCCGGCCTGGCGTCGACGATCGCCGCGTTCGGGCAGACCTGGCACACCAAGCGCACCCTCTACCGGGGCCGCGAGGTCTACGCGCGCACCTTCCCGCCGTCCACCGGCACCCCGCCCTTCACCAGCCTCCGCCAGGTCGACACCGAGCGCTTCCTGCTCGCCGCCTGCGAGGACGCAGGAGTGGAGTTCGTGTGGGACGCGCGGATCACCGGCGTGCACACCGACCCCGCCGGGGTACGGCTCACCGACGCCGACGGCCGCACCTGGGAGGGCACGCACGCCGTCGCCGCCGACGGCGCCCGCTCCGCCGTACGCCGCGAACTGGGCATCCCCCTGGAGGGCACCCACGGCGAGGGCTTCCATGTCGTCGTCGACGTCGCCGACATCCCCGGAGCCGAACTGCCCCTGGAGCGGGTCTTCCACTACGAGCACCCGGCGCTCGGCCACCGCAGCGTCATGCGCGTGCCGTTCACCGGCGGCTTCCAACTCGACCTGCAGTGCCGGGACGACGACACGGCCGAGGAGTACGGCACCGAGGACGCCGTACGCCGCTGGCTGCCCGAGGTCGTCGGCGACGGCTACGGCGACCGCGTCCTGTGGGTCTCCACCTACCGCTTCCTGCGCAAGGTCGCCGCCGTCTTCACCGACCCGCACGGCCGGGTGCTGCTCGCCGGTGAGGCCGCCCATCTCTTCCCGCCGTTCGGGGCGCGCGGCATGAACAGCGGGATCGCCGACGCGGCCGCGGCCGCCCGCGCGATCGCCGACGGCACGCCCGAGGCCGTCGCCGGCTTCGCCGAGGTCCGGCGCGCGGCGGGCCTGTTCAACAGCGCCGCCGCGGGCACCGCCCTGGACCATCTGCGGCCGCGGCGGCGTATCGTCCGCGTCAAGCAGCGCGCGGCGGCGGCCCTCGCCCCCGTCGTCCCCCGGTGCGGCGCCTGGCTGGAACACGCGCCGTACGGCCCCCGGCACGGCGCCCCGGCCGTCGCGGGCCGCAAGTACTGAACCGGGATCGAACCAACACAGGAGCACTGAGTGACACAACCGGCCATCGCGGAAGGTCTGTCGACCTGGTCCCCCGAACACGGCCTGACCCCCGGTCAGGCCCAGGGCGGGCGGCTGCTCGTCGCGGACTCCTGGTTGCTGCGCGACGGGCGGGTGCGCGGTTTCGACCGGCACCGGGAGCGGTTCCTGCGGTCCTGCGGTGAGTGCGGCGCACCTCCGCTCGGCCGGGTGGTCGACTTCTGGACGGACATGACGGCCGCGCTGCCCCGCACGGGGGAGTGGTTCCCCCGGGTGGAACTCGCCTCCGGATCACTGGAGTTGCGCTTGCGGCTGCGGCCTGCCCCGCCCCTCGGTGCCGAGGTGCGGGTATGGGCGGCCGGGCAGCCCGACCCGCGCACCGTGCCCCGCCGCAAGGGACCCGACCTCGACGCCCTGGCCCGGGTGCGCGGCCGGGCCTCCGGCGCGCAGGCCGACGAGGCCGTGCTGATCGCGCCGTCCGGGCTGGTCCTGGAGGCCGCCAACTCCAGCCTGCTGTGGTGGGAGGACGACACGCTCTGTCTGCCGCCGCCCCGGCTGCCCGTCCTGCCGGGGGTGACCACGGCGCTCGTCCTGGAGCGCGCGGCCCGCACCGGGGTCCGGGTCGCCCACCGCGAGCGCTCCCTGGCCGGCCTCGACGGCCGCGAGGTGTGGCTCGTCAACGCCCTGCACGGGATCCGCCCCGTCGCCGCCTGGACCGGCAGACCCATGACCGCCGGCCGGGCGGTCCACGCACCACAATGGCGGGAATGGCTCGACAGCATTATGGAGCCGCTTCCCGAAACATAGGAAACAGGGGAGCGACGACAAGCGCCGGGCCGAATGGAAACGGCCCGGCGCATTCCATGCCACCCTACCTGTGAAATTTCACTTCGTTACCGGCTGATAGGCGCCGGGGACCATCCGGGTCGCGATCGCTATCCGGTTGTAGGCGTTGATGACGGTGGCCGCCCAGATCAGTGCCGCGAGCTGCTCGTCGTCGAACACCCCGGCCGCGGCCGCGTACACGTCGTCCGGCACATGTCCCTCGTCCACCGAGGTCACAGCCTCGGTGAGGGCCAGCGCGGCCCGCTCCCGGGCGTTGAAGAAGGGCGTCTCGCGCCAGGCGTTCAGTGCGTAGATCCGCTGTTCGGTCTCGCCCTGGGCGCGGGCGTCCTTGGTGTGCATGTCCAGACAGAAGGCGCAGCCGTTGATCTGTGAGGCGCGAATGCGGATCAGTTCGAGGATCTCCGGCTCGACCTTCGCGTCCCGCGCCGCGGAAACGGCGGCGGAGTGCAGGGAGCCCATTGCCGCGGACACATCCGGGGTGATTTTCTTGAGGGCCACGCGAGATAGGGAATCGCTGTTGCTCATGGGGAGAACTCTATATGCGAATTACTCGCCGTGTAACTGTTTCGTCTCGAAGCGGCCCGGACCACAACCGCCGGCCGACGCCGGCTGTCTACCCCCACACAACCTACAAATCGCGTGAAAGGGAAAGGCCCGCCATGGGGGACATAGGAAGAAGAGGCGCCATCGCACTGACCGTCACCGGACTGCTGGCACCGCTCACGCTCGCGCTGGGCACGACGCCCGCGCAGGCGGCGAGTTGCACGACATCGGCCGGGCCGTACCAGAAGCAGGTCGAGAAGTTCCTCGGCCGACCGGTCGACGGCAGGCAGTCGGCCGCCGACTGCCGGGCCATCAAGGCGTTCCAGACCAAGCACGGCATCAGCCCGAACATCGGCTACGCGGGCTCCGTCACCTGGGGCGTGATGGACCTGATGAACAAGCAGAAGGCCGTCGGCAAGAACCCGAACAAGGCCGGGAAGTGCCCGGTCAACAAGGGCCGCATCGCCTGCGTCGACCTGACCCTCCAGCTGAGCTGGATCCAGGACGGCAGCAAGCTCGTGTACGGGCCCGTGCCCGTCCGCACCGGCCGCGACGGCTACGAGACCCGCACCGGTCTGAAGAAGATCTACTGGCGGCACATCGACCACGTGTCGTCGATCTACCACGTGCCGATGCCCTACAGCCAGTTCTTCGACGGCGGCCAGGCCTTCCACGCCGTCGGTGTCAGCGTGTGGAACCCGCCGGGCTCCCACGGGTGCGCCAACATGACCACGGCCGACGCCAAGAAGTACTGGTCCCTGCTGAAGAACGGCGACGACGTCTACGTGTACGGCCGCAAGCCGGGCACCTGACGCACCGCCAGGAGCCCGGCCCACGGACCGCCGTGCACGTCACGCCTCGGGCGCGTCCCCGAAGTCCGGGATCTCCAACCGCACCCCACCCTGCCGCGCGGACTCGTGCGCGACGATCCCCGGCAGGGTGTAGCGGGCCGCCACCCACGCGTTGACCGACGGAAGGGTGCGGGAGTTCACGGCGGTCACGAAGTCGTCCACCAGGAAGTGGTGGCTGCCCTCGTGGCCGTTGTGCAGGTTGTCGAAGGCCCGCGGCAGCCGCGTCCGGTCGTGCACCGGCGCCGAACCGGAGGTGAACGCGGCCCGCAGATCCGGCGCGATGTGCTGGAGGGACGGATCGTCGGGGGACAGCGTCTGCTTGGGTTCGAGCAGCTCGCTGATGTCCTTCACCCCCTTCTTGTCCTGCCACAGCGCCACCGTGGCGAGCTGTTCCATGCTCGCCTCCGTCCCGAAGAAGCGGAAACGGGACTCCCGTATGTGCGAGGGGTAGCCCACCCGCCGGAACTCGTTCGTCCGGAACGAGCCGCCGCCCGCCACCTCGAACAGCGCGGTCGCGTTGGAGAAGTCGTTGCCGAACTGGCTGACGTCCTTGTCGAACACCCCGTCGCCGCGCCCGTCGACGACACCGATCGCGGAGACGCTCACCGCGTGCGTCTGCCAGGCGCCGAGCACCCCGCCCACCGAGTGCGTCGGGTACAGCAGCGGGGGATAGCTCGCCGTCTGCTTCCAGTTCTCGCCGCCGCTGTACTGGTACGCCTCGTAGAACCCGAGGTCCATGTCGTGGACGTAGTCGCCCTCGGCGTAGAACAGCCGCCCGAAGGCGCCCTCGGCGATCTGGTTGCGGGCGTGCACGGTCGCCGGGTTGTACTGGCTGGTCTCACCCATCATGTACGTCAGCCCGGTCGCCTTCACCGCGTCGATGATCGCCGCGATCTCCTCCGTGGTGATCGCCATGGGGACCGCGGAGTACACATGCTTGCCGGCGTTGAGGCCCTTCAGTACCAGTGGCCCGTGCGTCCAGCGCTGGGTGAAGATCGCGACCGCGTCCACGGCCTTCGACTCCAGCATCGCCTCGTACGAGGGGAAGGTGCCGGCCAGGCCCTGGGCGGCGACCAGGTGCTCGGCCCGCTCGGGCAGCAGGTCGGTGACGTACACGTCGCCGACGCCGGGGTGGGCCTGGAACAGCGTGGCGAACTGGCCGGAGAACTGGCCGGCGCCCACGATGCCGAGGGAGAACGTCATGGAAGAGATGCCCTTCATGGATCGACAGGTCACTGCGAGAGGATGAGGTTGATCTGGTCGTTGGTCTCGTCGAGGCTGCTCACCGGCTTGCCGCCCCCGTAGATGTCCTCCATCGCGGGCTGCATCAGGGCCTTCATGTCGGCCGAGTAGCTGGCGATCGGGTAGGAGAACGTCCGGAAGCGCTTCTTGTCGGCCACGGGCTCGGTGAACGACGAGACGTCGATGCCCTTCTTCCGGTACGCGGCCACGGCGGCCTCGGTGCCGGCCGGGGTGGCGGGAAACACGACGCCGTACCCGCCGACGACCCTCTGGCACGTGTCCGAGGCCAGGTAGGACACCCACTTGCGGGCGCCCTCCTTGTTCCTGGACGCCTTGGTGATGGAGTCGGCGAGGCCGTTCATCATGGTGGCGCGCTTGCCGGTCGGGCCGACCGGCGTCAGGGCGGTCCGGATGTCCTTGCCCTTGAAGCCGGCGTAGGTGGAGATCATCCAGGCCCCGTCGAAGGCGGTGGCGGCCTTGCCCGCGGCGATCTGGGTGTTCTGCTGGTTGGACTGGACGTTGTAGTCCGTCAGGGGCGGCATGTACCCCTTCTTCGCGAGGCCGAAGTACCACTTGATCACGGACTGGAAGGTCCTGCTGTCGTACTGGTACTTCGTGCCCCAGCGCGCCTTGTCGAGGTAGTTCCACCCGGCGGAGGCCGCGAAGTTGCTCCACTGGGTCTGGCCGTCGCCGTAGCCGCCGCCGCCCGTGGCCAGGCCGTACACCTTCACGTTGCGCCTGTCGAAGCCCGGTTCGTCGCCCCGCCTGCCGTTCCGGTCGATCGTGAGGTGGGCGATGGCCTTCTCGAAGGTGCCGCCGTCCTCGGGGTTCCAGGAGAGGCTGTTGAGTTCCTCGGGCGTGAACCCGGCGTCGGCGGCCATCTCGGAGTTGTAGAACAGCCCGACGGTGTCCCAGTCCTTGGGGGCGCCGTAGCGGTGTCCGTCCTTGCCGATCCAGTTGGCGGCGAGCCCCGGCTGGTAGGCGGAGTCGTCGATGCCGAGGTCGTCGAGAGGTTCGAGGACCTTCAGGTCGGCGAACTGGCCGAAGTTCTGGATGTGGTCGGTGAACACATCGGGCTGGGTACCCGCGATGAATCCCGCGGTGAGCTTGGTCCAGTAGTCGGACCAGCCCAACTGCGTGATCCTCACGTCCAGTCCGGGGTTCTCCTTCTCGAACCCCTTCGCGCAGGCCTGGTAGGCGGGCAGCTGGTTGGCGTCCCACAGCCAGTACGTCACCGTGTCCGAGGACGCGCCGGCGGCGCCGCCCTGCGCGCAGCCGGTCACCAGGGACAGTGTCAGCGCTCCGGCGAGAGCGGTCAGCGTACGAAGTCGCATCAGTGGTCCCTCACTTGATCCCGGTGAAGCCGATGGAGCTGACGATGCGGCGGGCGAAGCAGCCGAAGAGCACCAGCATCGGCAGCGCGGCGATCAGCGTCGCGGCCGTGAGCCCCGACCAGTCGACACCGGTCGCCGGGGTCTGCGCCCGGAAGATCGCCAGCGCCACGGTCAGGACGCGTGAGCTGTCGCTGTAGGAGACCATCAGCGGCCAGAAGTAGTCGTTCCAGGCGGTGATGTACGTCAGCACGGACAGTGTGATGATCGGTGTGGACGCCATCGGCAGGACCACCCGGAAGAAGATCTTGATCTTCCCGGCGCCGTCGAGCAGCGCCGCCTCCTCCACCTCGCGCGGGATGTTCAGGAAGAACTGGCGCAGGAAGAACACCGCGAACGGCGTCATGAACAGGCTGGGCAGCGCGATGCCGAGCAGCGAGTCCACCAGGTGGAGCTCCTTGATGAGGACGAAGTTCGGCAGCAGCGTGAAGATGGTCGGCACCATCAGCCCGGCGAGGAACAGCCCGAACACCTGGTCCCGGCCCCGCCAGCGCAGCCGGGCGAAGGCGTAGGCGGCCATGGCGGAGAAGAAGATCTGGCAGCCGGTGATCAGGGTCGAGACGATCACCGAGTTCAGCAGGTACCGCCAGAAGTCGAGCCCGCCGCCCGCCCCGCCCTGGGCGATGGCCTCTTCGGCCGACTGGAGCCCGAGGGCCCGTTCGAAGCCGCTGGTCGTGAGGTCCACGGGGAACGGGTCGGAGGGATCGGCGCTCAGTCCGGCGTTGCTGGACAGCGCGGTGCGCAGGATCCAGTAGAAGGGCAGCAGGGTGACGAGGACGATCAGGCCCATCGCGGTCCAGGCGGCGGCCCGACCGAGGGAGAAGCGGCGCCGGGCGAGGGGTACGGCCGGAGCCGGGGTGGGCGCGGGGGCAGAGGTCGATGGTGTGGTCACGGTGGCCATGTCGGTGTCTCCTCTCCGTCAGCCGAGGTCGCTCCGGCCGGCCCGGGTGAGCCGGTACTGCAGGACGGTGATCGCGCTGAGCACGACGAGCAGGGCGACGGACATGGCCGAGGCGTAGCCGAACTGGAAGCGGCCGAAGGCGGAGCCGTAGATGTAGTACTGGAGCACGTTGGTCGCGTTCGCGGGGCCGCCCGCCGTGGTCACCGCCACGGTGTCGAAGACCTGGAACGAGCCGATCACCGTCATGATCAGCACGACCGCGAGCACGGGGCGCAGCAGCGGCATGGTGATCCGCCAGAACATCCGCCACTCGCCGGCGCCGTCCACCCGCGCCGCCTCGTACACGTCGTCGGGGATCGCCTGGAGACCGGCGAAGATCAGCAGCGCGGTGTAGCCGACGTGCCGCCACACGTTGATCAGGGCGATGGTGGGGATCGCCCAGGTCTCGTCGGCGAGGAACGGGATGCGGTCGACGCCGAGGGCGCCGACGATCTCGTTGCCGATGCCGAGCTGGGTGTCGAGGATCCACAGCCAGACCAGACCGGCGACCACGTTGGACATCAGATACGGCGTGAGCACGATCCCGCGCAGCAGGGCGGACCGGGTGAGCCGCTGGAGGAGGACGGCGACGGCGAGGGCCCCGACCGTCTGCACCCCGATGTTGATGACGACGTACTCGACCGTGACCGTCAACGAATCCCAGAAGATGGGGTCGTTCACCATACGGACGTAGTTGTCGAGGCCGACCCACTGCGGCGGGGTGAGCAGGTTGAAACGGGTGAAGCTCAGGTAGACGCCCCGCAGGGTCGGCCACAGCAGGAACACCAGGAAGCCCAGCATCGCCGGGGCGATGAACAGGGCCGCGACCGGGCCGTCGCCCCGGGCCCGCGCTCTCGCCTTCTTCGTCGGTTCCAGGGGTTCGGCTCCACTCAGGGGAAGGCGGGACGGCGGGCTGCTGGAGGCGACGGTCATCGGAGGCTCCCTCGTCGGCGGCTCGGCCTCAAAGCTCGGCACTTACTTTCGTCGCGAAAATATTCGGCCGTCAAGAGGTCGGTAGACATCTTCTGGGGGCGGTAGAAGGCGCGCTACGATGACGTTGTTGATTCCGTCGTGAAAATAATTGGGTGTGGGAGTGTGACCCCATGACCGCTCTCGCTGCCAGTTGGCTGCCGCTCAGCGCCGGAGAACGCGCCGTGGCGATCGAGGTGCTCGTGCACGGCCCGCTCTCGCGCACCGACCTCGCCCGTCGACTCGGTCTGTCCGCGGGAAGCCTCACCCGGCTGACCAAACCGCTGATCGAGTCGGGTCTCCTGGTCGAGACCGCCGAGGGTGCCGCGCTCCCCGAGGCCCGGCAGGGGCGTCCCTCTCAGCCGCTGGACATCGTCGCCGAGTCCCGTACCTTCCTCGGCTTCAAGATCACCGACGACATGGTGTACGGCGTGGTCACCACCCTCAGGAGCGACATCGTCGCCCGGCACGACCGCCCGCTCACCTCGCACGAGCCGGAGCGGGTCGCCGATCTGCTCGCCGAGATGGCCGGGGAACTCGCCGGCCGTCACCCCTCCCTCGCGGGCATCGGCATCGGTGTCGGCGGACTCGTCGAGCACCAGGCCGTGGTGGGCGAGTCACCCTTCCTGTCGTGGCGCGACGTCCCGCTCGCGGGGCTCGTCGAGGAGCGCACCGGCCTGCCCGTGGTCGTGGAGAACGACGTGGCCGCGCTCGTCGAGGCCGAGACCTGGTTCGGCGCGGGTCGCGGCCTCGACCGCTTCGTCGTCCTCACCATCGGCGCCGGCCTCGGCTACGGACTCGTCCTCGGCGGCACCCGGGTCCGCAGCGGCGAGGAGGACCGGGGCTTCGGACGCCACTGGATCATCGACCCGGGCGGCCCGCTCACCCCCACCGGCGAACGCGGCAGCGCCGTGGCCATGCTCACCATCCCGGCCATCCGCTACCAGGTCCAGGCGGCGACAGGGCGCGAGGTGACGTACGAGGAGATCCTCGCGCGGGCGGCGGCCGGCGACCCGATGTGCGCGCGCGTCATCGGCGAGGCCGGCCGGGCGCTCGGCACGCTCGTCGCCCAGATCGCCAACTTCGTCATGCCGCAGAAGATCCTGCTCGCCGGGGAAGGGGTCGGGCTGATGGGGGTCGCGGGCCGGGCGGTGGACGACGCCGTCCGCGCCAACCGGCACCCCCTCGCCGCCCCGGTCCCTCTGGAGACCAAGGTGTCCGACTTCCATGACTGGGCGCGCGGCGCCGCCGTGCTCGCCATCCAGGTCCTGGTACTGGGGGCCGCCGACTCCTCCACGCAGAGTGATCAGCTTCACGGTCCGTAATGTCCGAACTGGGATCTTTACTCACATCGGCTTCACGTCCGACGACATAGGGTTTACACCATGTCCACTACCCCTGATGTCGTCCTGGAAAGAGCGGAAAGACCGGTACGCACGGCCGCCGAGGTCAACGAGGAGATCCGGGCGCTCTGGTTCCGGAGCGGCGGGACATTGAACACGGAGCAGCGCAGCGAGTACGAGCGCCTCGTCCTCGAGTGGGCCGCGGCCCAGTAGCTCCCCCCGGCCGCGGCTGACTCGTGGCTGATCGTGACGGGGCGCTCAGCCCCACGTCTGCGAGTACTGGCGGCGGTAGGCCTGCCGGTCCTGTTCCGTACGGATGAAGCGGGTCGCCGCCAGAGCGACCATGCTCCCGGCGACGACCAGAAGGCCAGGACCCACATTGCGGGGGTCGGCGAGCCGGTCGATCAGATCCGACGCGGCACCGGACGCGTCCACCGGCCCCACCGCCCCCGGCTCCACGGCCCCAGGCGTGGAGGCCCCCTGCTCCCCGTCGTCGGAGGGCGCGTCGGCACCGGCGGTCGCCTGGACCTGCGGAACACCCGCCAACTGGACGTTCAACTCGTCCAGGGCGTCCCCCAGCGGCTGGAAGAAGGTCGTGCCGCCCTGGGCACAGTCACCGTTGCCGCCCGAGGTGACGCCGAGGGCCACTCCCTCCGAGAACAGCGGGCCGCCGCTGTCGCCGGGCTCCGCGCAGACCGTGGTCTCGATGAGCCCCGAGACCGTGCCCTCCGGATAGTTGACCGTCGCGTCGAGACCGGTCACCTCACCGTTGCGGAAGCCGCTCGTGCTGCCGCTGCGGAACACCCGCTGACCGACCGCCGCGTCACCGATCCCCGTGATCCGCACCCCGCGCCCGTCACCGACGGCGACGACGTTGCTCGCGTTGCTCGGCGCGTCCTTGAGGTACTGCACGAGCGAGAAGTCGGCGCCGGGGAAGCTCGACTCGACGGTCCGGCCGATCTCCTCCCGGCCCTGGTTGTCGGAGAACCACACCGAGCCCTTCGGGCCGCAGTGCCCGGCGGTCAGCATGAACGCGTTCTCCCCGTCGGTGACGTTGAAGCCGATCGAACAGCGTCCTCCCGTACCGAAGATCGGCTGAGCGCCGTTGAGCCGCATCGTGTACGCGCCCTTGGTGCGCTCCATCCGCACCGAGCCGCCGATCTCCTCGGCGAGATCCGTCAGCTCGGCCCAGTCACCCTTGGAGACCGTGCTGTCGGCGCGCACCACGACCTCGTTGGAGGCCGGGTCGATGGCCCAGGAGGTGCCCGGCACGCGGGGCGCCGACCGCAGGGCCGCCGTGGCGGACTTCAGCTCCTCGCCGCTGTAGCGGACCATCTTGGGGCGGGCGCCGGCCTCCTTCACCTCGGCCGCCGCCTTCTCGTCGGTGACCGCGACGACAGGGCGCCCGTCGTCGGCGATCCAGGTGCCCGCCGTACGGGAGGAGCCGAGTCTGCTCACCAGGCCCGTGCCCGTTCCGGAGGCCGCCAGCACCGAACTGCGGGTCGCGGGCGGGGAGGTGGTGGGTTCGGTCGCCATCGCCGCCTGGGTGACCATCAGGCCCCCGCAGAGCAGTCCTCCCACGGCCGCAAGCCGTGCCACTCGCTTCACGACTCGTCGTCGTGCGTGCCTCATTACCTGGCTCCCGAACCCCGTACGACACGGCGTCAACACCGCGAGGGCGTCCGGTCCTTGAGCGCCCTTCCCCTATACGTGCGGTGACGGGCGCGTGTTCACCAGTCGGCGTCGACAAACCCCAACGTCCGGTTCATGGCGATCGCCCGGGTGTTGTCCGGGTGGTGCACCGTGCGGACCAGGCTGACCCCGCACATCCCCGCGAAGCCGATGCCGAACGTCTTCATCGCGACGGACAGGCCTCGCCCCCGGTGGCCGGCCCGCACCCCCGTCATCTCGTTGAACACGAACCCGGACGCGCGCCGGTCCGACGTCGCCGCCATCCCGATCCACGTCCCCCCGTCGAGGGCCAGGACGACACCGCGGGGGTCGTAGGCGGGAACCTCGAAGCGGAGCCGGTGGTACTCGTCGTAGTCGTAGAAGGTGCCGCGGCCCGGGATGTCCGCCGAGCACTCCTTGTTGAGTGCGTACAAGGCGCGGCGGTGCTCCGGGGTGTCGCCGAGCTCCGAGAGCGTGGTCAGCCGGACGCCGGCCGTACGGCACTTGTCGACATACGGCTGGAAACGGCCCAGGTCGAAGTCGGTGACATCCAGTTGGAGGCGAACCCAGTCGATCGTCATCGGCGCTTGGCCCCCACTCCGCAGTACATGGCCACTTCCTCCGGTTCCCCGGTGTCGTCGCCGGTGCTCTCCGGGCGCCAGCGCGTGCACGACACCACGCCCGGTTCGAGGAGGTCCAGCCCGTCGAAGAAGCGGGTGACCGCCTCCGGGGTGCGCTGCTTCAGCCGAGGCGTGCCGTGCACGTTCCACCAGGCCGCCGCCGCGTCGACATCCGCCCACCCCGGCCCCGTGATGGTGTGCGACAGCACCAGATGGCTGCCCGCGGGCAGGGCGTCCATCAGCCGCCGCACGATGCCGTAGGGGTCCTCGTCCTCGCCGACGAACGCCATCACGTCGAGCAGCATCAGCGCGACCGGCCGGCTCAGGTCCAGGGTCCGCGCGGTGTGTTCGAGGACCGAGTCGACATTGCGCACGTCCTCGTCGACATGGTCCGTGCGGCCCTCGGGCGAACTGGTCAGCAGGGCGCGGGCGTGCACCAGGACCAGCGGGTCGTTGTCGACGTAGACGACCCGCGCGTCCGGCGCGACCCGCTGGGCGACCTCATGGGTGTTGTCCGCGGTGGGCAGCCCCGCGCCGATGTCCAGGAACTGCCGGATACCCACGTCGGCGGCCAGATGACGCACGGCCCGCCCCAGGAACTGCCGGTCCGCGCGGGCGTAGTCGTGGATGCTCGGGTGCATCCGGCTGATCTCGTCCCCGGCTTTCCGGTCGACCTCGTAGTAGTCCCTGCCGCCGAGCCAGTAGTTCCAGATCCGCGCCGCGACCGGCCGGGTGGTGACGATACGGCTGTTCAGCGAGGAGGAGGGGAAGTCATCCGAGGCTGCCGGGTTGTCCGTCACAGCATCAGCTCCTGGATCTTCTGTGGCACAAGCAGAGTCAACGGGCAATGTAGACCCGTTGGTTGGCCTTTGCCGAGTCTTCTGCGATCTTCACCGCGACCGGATGCCGTCCCTGCTCCGAGTCCGCCGTTTTTTGATCGTCGCGACCCCTCTACCAATCAGTAACTCTCGGGTAGTCTCCCGGCCACTGATGGGCATGACCATGACGAGTGCGGCGACGGTTCGGAACGACCTCGCCGCTTTCACATGCGAAGGGGACGAACATGACAGCTAGCGGTGTGGGACGCCGCGTCACGACGGTCGCCGCGGTGGCCGTCCTGGGTCTGGGCGGTTCGCTGACCGCCGCGGTGCCGGCGGCCGCCGCCCCGAGCCGGGCGGGGGTGAGCGCGGCCGCGGCCGCCGAGGTCGACTACGCCACCTGGCAGAAGGACGTGAAGGCCGTCGTCGACACGGCGACGCCCTATGTGCAGCAGCGCACCACGAACACGTCCGGGCGCAAGCTCGCCATCGTCTTCGACATCGACAACACCACGCTGGAGACGCACTACACGCCCTGGTACAAGCTGCCCACCCCGGCGCTGAAGCCCTCCCTCCAGCTGGCCCAGTACGCCAAGTCCCGCGGCGTCTCCGTCTTCTTCGTCACCGCCCGCCCGGGCATCATCGAGAGCATCACCGAGTGGAACCTGAAGTCCGTCGGCTACCCCGTCGACGGCCTCTACGTCCGTGACTTGCCCGATCTGTTCGCCGAGGTCTCCGCCTACAAGACCGCCTCCCGCGCGGACATCGAGTCGGACGGCTACACGATCATCGCGAACGTCGGCAACAACACCACCGACCTCGTCGGCGGCCACGCCGAGCGCACGTTCAAGCTCCCGGACTACAACGGCCTGCTCGACTGACGCGGCCCCACCCCCGCGAGCCGCTCACCGCGGTACGGCCGCCGGTCCGACCGGCGGCCGTACCCCTACACTCCGCCCATGGCCGACACCACACTCGACGCGCTCGGCGCGGGCAAGTACCTGCTGATCACCACCTACCGCAAGAACGGCACCGCCGTCCCCACCCCCGTGTGGGTGGTGCGGGACGGTGACGCGCTCGGCGTCTGGACGGTCGCCGACTCCTGGAAGGTCAAGCGGATCCGCAACCGCGCCGACGTCGTCGTCGGCCCCTGCGACGTCCGCGGCAATCCCACCGGGGACTCCGTCCCCGCCCGCGCCGAGATCCTCGACGCGGCCGGCTCAGCCGCCTACCGCCGGCTCATCGCCCGCAAGTACGGCGTCCTCGGCCGCCTCACCCTCCTGGGCAGCCGGCTCCGCCGGGGCACGGACGGCACCCTCGGCATCCGCGTCACCCTGACGCCTGACGCCTGACGCCTGACGCCGGATGCCCCGACCGTGTGTCAGGCACCGTCGTCGGCGAGGCCCGTCCGCCAGGCCCACGCGGCGATCTCGACGCGGTTCCGGGCGGCGAGCTTCAGCTGGATGCTGCCGAGATGGGTCTTGACCGTGGAAAGGGACACGAACATCGATGCGGCGATCTCGGCGTTCGTGCGCCCGAGTGCCACCAGCCGGACGACGTCCAGCTCGCGGTCGGTCAACGGCTCCCGGGTGCGCGGCGCCTCGGCCCCGGCGGCACGCTCCGTCTCCGCCGTGACGTGCTTCAGCAGACGGACCGTCACCGACGGCGACACCAGCGAGTCGCCCACCGCGGCCGCCCGCACCGCCTCCGCCAGCAGCGTCGGCCCCGAGTCCTTCAGCAGGAAGCCGCAGGCGCCGCCCCGCAGCGCCCCGTACACGTACTCGTCGAGGTCGAACGTGGTCACCACGACCACCCGCAGCGGCTCGGCCACGCCCGGCCCCGCCAGCAGCCGGGTGGCCTCCAGTCCGTCCAGCTTCGGCATGCGGATGTCCAGCAGGCACACATCGGGGCGCACCTCACGGGCGAGCCGCACGGCCGCCTCGCCGTCGGTGGCCTCGGCGACGACCGTGATGTCCGGCTGCGCGTCGAGGAAGAAGCGGAAGCCGGTGCGGACCATGTCCTGGTCGTCGGCGATCAGGACCCGGATCGGGCTGCGGTCGTTCATGCGCGCATCATGCCTGAGAGGAGGAAGGAAAGGGACGAGGGGGAGGAGGGGGGCGAGAGGGACGGTCCGGCTCAGTCGGGGTCCTGGGAGCGCTCCGTCGTCACCCTCCGCAGCAGCGGCCTGCTCCCGGCGAGCGCCGCGAACATGGTGACCGTGCCGAGGCCGACGCAGAACACGAGCCGCAGGACACCCGCGGAGTCCGCCTCCACGTGGAACGCCTCGTTGAGCTTCGTACCGGCGTAGATCCCGGTCGCCGTCGTCCCCCCGGCGAGGACCACCAGCGGCAGCGCCGTCTCCCGGATCCGCGCCCGGTCCAGCACTTTCAGCGGGGTCCCGGCCAGCCGCAGCAGGCCGTACACCCGGCGCCGGTCGAGGACGGTGGCCGCCGCGGTGAGCCCGGCCGAGGCGGCGGCGACGAGGAAGCCCAGGGACAGGACCGCGAGCCCCATCTGTCCGATGCCGCGGGTGACGGCGTCGTTCTCGGCGTTGGCGTACTGCTCGGTGAAGGGCAGGTTGCCCGGGGAGAGGGAGGACAGCGCCGTCAAGGCGGTGTCCAGCTCGGCGTCACCGCCGCGCACCCGGGCCACGATGCCCGCCTCGCCGGTGAGCAGCCCGTCGAAGTCGTCCTCGCTCACCGTCCGTACGCTCGCCCGGACCCCGGCCTCGGCGAGCGCCTCCCTTGCCCGCGCCGCCAGTTCACGGGGGGACGAGTCGGCCGCGCGCACCGCGACCTGGCCGGGGTAGCCCGTGCCGATGATGCCGACCTGGCCCACGGTGAAGAACCCGGCGACGAGACCTGCCAGCACGAGCCCGCTGACGGTGCGCCAGGCGCCGCGCGGATCGTCGCTGAGCCGGCGTGCGGCCAGCAGCGTCGCAGGGCCCCGCGCGAAGCGGCTCAGCAGCCGGCCCAGCATGTCGACCACCCAGGGGCCGAGCATCCAGAACGCCGAGTACACCAGGGTGACCAGCGCGAGGGCCTGGCCGGTGGTCAGCTCGCCGCCGTGGGCGCGGACCACCACGTACAGCCCGATCGCGACGAACAGCACCAGCCGGATCAGCCGCGTCCGGCGCGGGTTCGCCTGCTGGGCGACACCCAGCGGGGAGCGGGCCACCCCGTGCAGTGTGGTCACCGCGCTGACCGAGGTGAGCACCGCCACGGCCGCCACCGTCGCCAGCAGCCGGGGCAGGCCGACCCACAACTGCCCCGTGTACCAGGTCCCGATGCCATAGGGCATCCGCGCCAGCAGCGGCAGCAGCACCACGTAGGCGAGCGCGCCCGCGCACGCCCCGGAAAGTCCGACCGCCGCGGATTCGGCGCCGGTCATCGTGAGGATCTGCCGCGGTGTCGCTCCCGCCAGCCGCAGCGCCGCCAGCCGCTGTTCGCGCCGTGCGGCCCCGAGCCGCCCGGCCGCCGAGGCCAGCACGACCACCGGGACGACGAGCAAGCCCCCGCCCAGCAGCGTGGCCGGTTGGTCGAAGGCGGTGAACGTGCTGGGTTTCGTCCCGGCGAAGTCGGAGATCAGGGCGTGGGCGTCCAGCGTGTCGAAGTCGCCGCCCTCCGGCGCGCGGGTGATCGCGGGGTCCTCGGGCGCCCGGCCTATCACGGCGACCAGTTCCTCGGGGGCGGCGAGACCGGCCACGCCGATCGTGCCGTGGTCACGGCCGGACGGGAAGCGGTCCGCGAGCCGCTCGGCGGGCAGCTCCTTCATCAGCCGCGCCAGCGCGGGGGAGAAGGAGACCTGGCCGGGGGCGGGGAACCGGTCCAGACCCGGCGGGGCCGGGGTGGCCGCCCGGCCCGGCAGCCGGGCCAGCGACACGACGGTCACGGGGCGGTGGTCGACGAACGTGGTGCCCGTCGTCTGGACGGCGGTCGCCGCCCGCGCGGCGACGGCGTCCGGCTGCCGCCAGGCCGTGCGGTCGGCGCGGACGCCGGAACCGAGGTAGGAGGCGAGGAGCAGCAGGAGGACGAGGGCGCCGACCGCCGCGGCGGCGGCCGAGAGGAGATGGCTCTGGAGGCCGCGCCGGCCGGAGGAACGGGCCAGGTGCCAGGTGAGCGACAGGACGGGGGAGGAGCGCATGCTGGGTCTCCGGGAGAGGGTGCGGGAGGCGGTGCTCGTGCCTGAGGGTCGGTCGGTCCGGTGGGCCGGCGGGTGCGGGTGCGGGCGCGTGTGCGTCTGCGGGTGCGGTGGTTGTCCGGGGCCGGGCGTGCGGTCCGGCGCGCCCCGGAGCGAGCCGGGGCGGGCCACGACGGGCCGGGGTGGGCCGGGGCGGGCCACGACGGACCCGGGGTGGGCCGGGGCGGGCCACGACGGACCCGGGGTGGGCCGGGGCGGGCCACGACGGACGGGGCGGGTCGGGGCGGCCACGACGGACCCGGGGTGGGCCGGGGCGGGCCGGGGCGGGCCACGACGGACCGCGGGCCGGGGCGGGCCACGACGAAACCGGGGCGGGCCAGGGCGGGCCCCGGTCGGCCGGGTGGGCCACGGATGGCCGGTCAGGCCACCGTGTACTGGCTGTAGCCGCTGATCCGGCCGTCGCGGACCTGGAGGACGCGGTCGCAGTGGGCGGCCACGTCGGCGTCATGGGTGACCATGACGAGGGAGGCGCCCTGGTCGCGGGTGACGGAGGTGAGGAGGCGGATGACCTCCTCGCCGGTGCTCTGGTCGAGGGCGCCCGTGGGCTCGTCGGCGAAGACGACGTCCGGTTCGACGGCCAGGGCGCGGGCGATCGCGACGCGCTGCGCCTGCCCGCCGGACAGCTGGCCGGGGCGGCGCTGCTCCAGACCCGCGAGGCCGAGCGGCGCGAACCAGCGGCGGGCCCGCCGCACGGCCTGCCGGCGCGGCACGCCCTCCAGCATCAGCGGCAGGGCGACGTTCTCCTCGGCGGGCAGCTCCGGCAGCAGCTGGCCGAACTGGAAGACGAACCCGAAGCGCGTGCGGCGCAGCGCGCTGAGCCTGTTCTCGCCCCAGTGGTCGACGCGCTCACCGCGCAGCTGGACCTGACCGTCGTCGGGGCGGACGATGCCCGCGAGCGTATGGAGGAGGGTGGACTTGCCGGAGCCGGAGGGCCCCATGATCGCGAGGGACTCGCGCTCGGCGACCACCACGTCCACGCCCGCCAGGGCGGTGGTGGTGCCGTACTTCTTGACGAGGCCGTTGCCGGCCAGGACGGTGCTCATGGTCCGCGTGGGCCCCTTCTACGCGCGCTCGAACTTCCAGGTGACGCTGGTGGCGTCGGCCTTGACGACGGTGACCGGTATGGAGACGTCCTTGCCGTCGCCGTCCTTCCCGGCGCACGTCACCTCCGTGCCCGCCACCGCCTTCAGGTCGGGGCACGTGACGACGGACATGTCACCGCCGATCCAGGGCAGCGGGCTGTACCTGGACCGGGTGCGGCCGGCGACGACGTCGCCGCTCAACGCCTTGTGCCCGTCGACGGTGGCGGTGGTGACGCTGTCGAGGCCGGTGGTCGACTCGGTGCCGCTCATCGCGTAGGTGAGGGCCCCGAGGCCGACGGCCACGGCCGCCACGGCGGCGCCGGTGACCACAAGGGGTGTGCGGTTCATGGGGTGCTCTCCTTGCCGGGAGGGTGATGTCGTGGCTCCAACCTCTCCCGGCGACACGTGCGCCCACCTCGGCCGAACGGCCGGGGTTCCCACCCGCCGCGCGCCCTGCCTCGGCCGTACGGCCGATACGGCGCACGGACCGGCTGCCTACTGTGATCCGCGTGAACCTCGCGCTCGACACCAAGGAATCCGCCGGCGGCGACGGCTCGCCGCCGCGGGCCGCGCGGCGGGGCTGCCTCCGCGTCGGCGGCATCGTCGTCCTGCTGCCGGCCTGCGGGACCGACTTCCTCGTCCTCGGGGGCGAGGACCACACCGGCTTCCTCTGGCTGCACCTGTTCTCCCTGCTGGTGGGCCTCGCCGCGCTGCTGTGGCCCGTGCGCCACCGGCCGGACTGGCTCACCCCGCAGCTGCGGGCGGGCGTCCCGGCGCTCGTCGCCGCCGCCAACGTGCTGACGCTGATCGCCACCGGCCGACAGGGCGGCTTCGGCCCCGGACAGGCGGCTGTCCTGCTGTCCCTGCTGATGGTCGCCGTCCGCACCTGCACCCCGGGCTGGGCCCTGGCCTGCGGAGTGCTCGACGGCGTCGTGCTGCTCGCGCTGCCGCTGCCGTACCTCTTCGTCCACTGGGAGGACAGCGCCCTGGGTGTGCTGGCGCTGCTTCTGCTGCTGACCGGGATCACGGCCGGTCTCGCCGCCTATCTGCGCACCCTGGACCACCGCCGCACCCGGGCCGTCACCGAGACCCGCCGCGCCGAACGGCTCGCCATGGCCGCCGACCTGCACGACTTCGTCGCCCACCATGTCACCGGCATCCTCGTCCAGACGCAGGTCGCGCGGATGATGGGCACCGACCGGCCCGAACGGCTGGACCCCGTCCTCGCGGACATCGAACGGGCCGCGACCGAGGCGCTCGCGTCGATGCGCCGCACGGTCGGGGTCCTGCGGGAACACGACGGGACTGGGACCGGGACCGCGGCCGTCGACCGGCGGCCGGTGGGCGACCTCGCGGGCATCGACGACCTGGTGCGCGGGTTCGACGGCGTCGGCGGCGTCGACGGCCGCACGGCCCTGCTCCACCACGATCCCTCGGTCCCGCACGACCTGCCCCACGAGGTGCAGGCCGCCGCCTTCCGCGTGGTGCAGGAGTCCCTGACCAACGTCCGCCGCCATGCCGCCGACGCCACCGAGGTCACCGTCGCCCTCCGCTGGGCCGACGATGCCCTGGAGGTCTCGGTGCGCGACGACGGCCGCGGCGGGGCCGTGCTGCCCGAGGCGGCCCGGGGCGGCGGCTTCGGACTGGTCGGGCTCAGCGAACGCGTCACCGCGCTCGGCGGCCGGATCCAGGCCCGCGGCCGCGCCGACGGGCCCGGCTGGGAGGTCGTCGCCGTGCTCCCGTCCGCGGCGCCGAGGGGCTGATGAGCTGAACCCTCCGCCCGGTCCGCCCGTATCTCCTCACGGGGATGGCGGGAGACCGCTCGCACGGAAGGAGAACAGCGTGTCGATGCCGCCCGAACCAGGGCAGACGACGAAGCGTCCCACGATCGAACCCACGTACGTGATGCGACGCCGCCGGACCGAGGCCCTGGCGGAGCTGCTGCGTGAGTTCGAGCTGTACAAGGGGACGACGGCTCCCAAGGAGGAGTACGAGACCGTCGCCGTGCCGCCCGCACCCGCCCCGGACCGGTCGGCGGCACCGGACCCCGAACCCGCCCCCGGGCGGCTCCTGCCCCGGACGGACGAGTACGAGACCGAGGAACTCCCGCCGGTGCGGGTCGGCGAGGACTTCGCCACCGGCGCCGCCCCGCGCCGCGAGCGGCGGCCGAGGAGACGCCCGGCACCCGGCGGGGGAGCGGGCCTCAAACGCGCGGCGGTCGTCGTCGGCGTCGGCGCGGCGGCCCTCCTGGGCTTCGGCGCCGCGTTGCTCCTCCCCGGCGGTGAGGCCCGGCCCGAGGCCCGCCCCACCACCCCGGCCCCGTCGGCACCGGCCGCCGACGCCCCCGCCCCCTCCGCCCCGGCCCGTGACGCCGCCGCCGACCCCGACGGGCCCGGCACCCTCCGCGAGGGCGACAGCGGCCCCGAGGTCTCCGAACTCCAGCAGCGCCTGCGGCGCATCCCCAACGTGTACGACAACGGCCCCACCTCGGGTGAGTACGACGTCGTCCTCAGGGAGGCCGTCGCCCGGTTCCAGCTCTGGTACGGCATCCGCGGGGACGAGACCGGCGTGTACGGCGACGACACCCGCAAGGACCTCGAATCCCGCACCACGGCCTAGGAACACCCGCCGGGACCGGAACCGCCCGCCGCACGGCGGTTCCGGGCCCTGTGGCCCCGGCCCATCCGGGTTGTTGCCCCGCCACGATCGGACCATCCTGGCCATATGGTGACGAAGGCGTCCGGTGCGCGTCGGGCGGCCGCGGCCGGCGAGGCGATGGCGGTGGTCGACGCCGACGGCCTCGTCTCGGACTGGAGCGAGGGCGCGCGCCGGCTCACCGGGTACACCGCCGCCGACGTCGTCGGACAGCCGGCGGCCGACCTGGTCGAAGAGGACGCGACGACGGCCCGGCGGGCGCTGCTCACGCGCGGCGAGACGCTGCTGACCCTGCGGTACCGGGACGGCCGGCCGCAGCGGACGGCCGTGCGGATGGTGCCCCTGCTGGGCGGGACCGACGGCCGGCGGGGGTTCGTCGTGGTCGCGGGTCCCAACCCGCCCGACAGCGACCTCGGTGAGCTGGCCTTCCAGCAGGCGTCCATGTCCATGTCGGTCTTCGACACGGAGCAGCGCTATCTGCGGATGAACGACGCGGCGTGCCGGGTCATGGGCCGGTCGGAGTCCGAGTTCCGGCACCGGCACTACGCGACGACCGTGGACGACGCCGACCACAGCCGCGGCTTCCTGCGGCACCTGGAGATGGTCGTGGAGACCGGCCGGCCGGTCCACTACGAGAGCTGGACCCGTTCACCGTCCGGCCGCCGTATGCACGCCTGGAACCTCGAGATGTGGCCGGTGCGGGACCGCACCGGAGCCCTGATCGGCACCGCTCTCGCCGCGTTCGACAGCAGTGAGCAGCATCGGGCCCGCCAGCGCCTGGCGCTGCTGAACGAGGCCTCCGGATCCATCGGCACCAAGCTCGACGTGGTCCGGACGGCCCGCGAGCTCGCCGAACTGGTCGTGCCCCGGCTCGCCGACTTCGCCAGCGTCGACCTCCTGGAGTCCGTGCTCCAGGGCGAGGAACCCGAGATGGGCCCGGTCGACGGCGGCGTCGAACTGCGCAGGGCCGCCCACCACTCCGCCACGCCCGGCGTCCCCGAGGCGGCGATCGGCCTGGGCTCCGCCGACCTCTATCCGCCCTCCTCGCCGCCCGCCCGCGCCCTCCTCAGCGGCGAGCCCGTCCTCGCGAGGACCGGCGACCACGACCTCGACACCTGGTTCGCCCGGCACGACGCCCGCTCGGCCAAGCTCCGGGAGACCACGGAGCACGAACTGTCCCTCATGGCCGTACCGCTCGTGGCGCGCGGCACGACCCTCGGCGTCGCCGTGTTCGTCCGCAGCCTCACCCCCGAGCATCCCGACGCCTTCGACCAGGACGACATGATCCTCGCCGAGGAGCTGTGCAGCCGGGCCGCCGTCTGCGTGGACAACGCCCGCCGGTACACCCGGGAACGCTCCACCGCGCTCGCCCTCCAGCGCAGCCTGCTGCCGAGGGCGGTGGCGGGCCAGGCGGCCGTCCACTTCGCCTCCCGCTATCTGCCCGCGCTGTCGCAGGCCGGAGTGGGCGGCGACTGGTTCGACGTGATCCCGCTGTCCGGGACCCGGGTGGCCCTGGTCGTCGGGGACGTCGTCGGACACGGCATCCACGCCTCGGTCACCATGGGGCGGCTGCGCACGGCGGTGTGGGCGCTCGCCGACGTCGACCTGCCGCCCGACGAACTCCTCACCCACCTCGACGACCTCGTCGAACACCTCGCGGCGGGCGACGACAGCGGCGGCGGGGAGATCGGCGCCACCTGCCTGTACGCGGTGTACGACCCGGTGGCCCGCACCTGCTCGATCGCCTCGGCGGGCCACGTACCGCCCGTGGTCGTACGGCCCGACGGCCAGGTGGACGTCATCGACGTGGTGGCCGGACCGATGCTGGGCGTCGGCGGTCTGCCCTTCGAGTCGACGGAGCTGGACCTGCCCGAGGGCTCGGTCCTCGCCCTCTACACCGACGGCCTGGTGGAGGCACGGGACCGGGACGTCGACACCGGCACCGCCGCACTCCGTGCCTCCCTGAGCGGGCCCCTCGGCAGCCTGGAGCGCGCCTGCGACACCGTGCTCAGGGACCTCCTGCCGGACACCCCCGCCGACGACGTGGCCCTGCTGCTCGCCCGCACCCGTGCCCTGGACGCCGAACAGGTGGCCGTCTGGAGCTTCGCCGACGACCCCTCGCTGGTCGCCGACGCGCGCAAGCTCGCCACCGACCAGCTGGTGCGCTGGGGCCTGGAGGACGCCGTGTTCGTCACCGAACTCGTCGTCAGCGAACTCGTCACCAACGCCATGCGCTACGGCGGCGCCCCCATCGAGCTGCGGCTCATCCGCGACCGCACCCTCATCTGCGAGGTGTCCGACGCCAGCAGCACCTCACCCCATTTGCGCCGGGCCCGCACCTTCGACGAGGGCGGCCGCGGCCTGCTCCTCGTCGCCCAGCTCACCGACCGCTGGGGCAGCCGCCCGAGCGGCGCGGGCAAGACCATCTGGGCCGAACAGGCGCTGCCGCCGGCCCCCTGAGACGACGGTCGGGGGACGGCATCGCGCCGCCCCCGACCGCCTCACCGCCGTGCGGTGCCCCCCCACGCGCGGTGCTACTTCCTCCGCAGCCGCACCGCCACACCGTGGCCGGTGCAGACCTGCTCGGCCGTCCAGCCCTCGACGGCGACGGTCACCTCGGAGAACCGGCCCCGCAGGGAGTGCGCCCCGAGCACCGCCACCGTGCTGCCCGGACGCGGCGGCTGCCCGGCGTCGAAGCGGACCACCAGCTTGCTGCCCCGCTCCAGGACCGCGCGCCCGTCCACCACCAGGGCCGGGTCGGCGCCCCGGTCCAGCGTCACGTCGAGGACCCCGGCCTGCGTGTAGCCGCCGCGGACCCGGACCGTGTGGTCGCCCGTGCCGAGCGTGCCGCCCTGCACCCGCACGTCACCCCGGCCGAGGGCCCCCTTCGAGCCCGCCGCGAGCACACCGGCCTCCACCGTGGTGCCGCCCGTGTACCGGTTCGCGCCGGTCAGCGTGAGCGTGCCGCCGCCCCGCTTGACCAGCCCGCCCGGGCCCGCGATGTCGTTGCGCCAGGTGTCGGCCCCGTGGAAACCGCCGAGCGCGGCGTCCAGCGTGACCGTGACGTCCGAGTCGAAGGCGCCGTAGCCGTCCGCCGCCGCGAACAGGTTGAGCCGCCCCCACTGCTCCCAGCCGTCCAGCAGCACGTACCCGGACGGCAGCGCGGTGGTGCGCAGCACCTCGCGCCGCTGCGCCGCGTCGAGGTACGGCAGCCGCGTCTCCAGCAGGACCTCGGCGCCCTTGGGCACGGTCAGGTCCTGCGAGCGGCCCCGCCGGGTCAGCACGTACGTCAGCTTGGGCTCGACCAGCCGCGCGTTGGCCCCGCGGTCGGCGTACCGGTCGTCGGGGTCCGAGTGCGCGTAGGCGAACAACGTGTCCGCCGTCGTGCCCGTCCTCGCCTGGAAGTACTCGGCCGCCTGCTTGCGCGCGGCGGCCTTGAGCGCGGTGTTCTCCGGCTTGTACAGCACGGCGGCGGCGAGCGCGGTGGCCATGATCCGGCCACCCATGACGTCGACCGTGGAGTGCATGCCGGACATGATCCGGGTGTGGCTCAGCTCGAAGGCCCTGGTGATGATCTCCTGGAAGCGCTCCGGGACCGCGTACGCGTAGGCCAGGGCCGCCAGGTGGAAGGCATTGGTGTGGCCGCTGGGGAAACCGCCGTCCTCGGCCGGGACGTCGCTGCGCTGCCGCAGCAGCTGCTTCACGACGACGACGTCGGAGTCGTAGACCGGGAACCCGAGCTCGTCCTTCTCGCCGGTGTCGACGATCTGGCTGTCCTCGTTCATCCGCCACGGCCGCGGGTACTGGAAGGTGAACTTGGCCGGGTTGCTGGAGGTGAAGTCCCCGCGCACGGTGTCGACGAGCTTGGCCACCAGGCCGAGGTCGGAGTCGTACGAACCGGCACCCAGCGCGGAGCCGGCGGGCGCGTCGGCGGGCACGGCGTCGTTGATCTTCGTCGCCGGAATGCCGTCCGGGGCGGCGGTGATCGAGGTGACCGCCTTGGCGCCCGTGCGGTACAGGTCCGCCAGCGGGCCGAGCGCGCCGATCATCGCGTAGCTCTGGTGCTGCCGGTCGTAGACGAAGGCCTCGCGGGCCTGGGCCTCGGTGCGGCGGTGGGTCAGCCGCGCGCAGTAGCGCATGTTGGCGCGCAGGATCTCCGGCAGCAGCGGGGTGCCGGTGTTCCAGGCGTCGCCGGTCTTCCAGATCTCGGCGAAACCGCCGAGCGCCCGGACCACGGCGTTGGTCTCGGGGGTCCGGTTCGACGTGATGTTGGTGCTGTAGTCGTCGACGAACGCGGCGAACGCGGTGGCGGCCTTGGCCTCGGGAGCCTGCCACAGGTTCACGAGGGTCGGAGCGGCGAGGACGCCGGCCGAGACGCCGAGGGAGTTCCTGAGGAAGTGACGCCGGTTGAACGTGTGGTGCCCGGCAGATGACGGCATGGAGGTGCCGCTCCTTTCGCGATGGGGTGATCGTGCGGGCTGAGCGTGGAGCTGAGGTATGACCGGCGCGTGTCCGGTCGGCGACGGGCCGGTGATCAGGAACCGGCCGGCCGAAGGAGGGATCGCGCGAACGCGACCGCCCCCTCGACCGGCGGCACCTGGAGGGGCTGCGGCCGGACGAGGGGGAGTGTGTGGGTGAGGGCGACGGCGAACGCCGAGTACAGGACGGGCCGCGAGAGGATCGTGCCGCCCGCGACCACCACGTCGTCGACGGCGACACCGCGCGCGGCGAGCCGCTCGACGAGCGAGGCGAGGGCGCGGCCCCCGTCGTCGATCACCCGGTGCGCGAGGACGGACCCCTGCTCGGCGGCCTCGAACACCACGGGAGCGTGCCGGCCCCACTCGGCGGACATGTCCGTGGCGTTCTCCAGGGCCGCGCCGAGCGCCGGGACCTCGGGCACGTCGAACGAGGCGATCAGCAGCCGGGCCAGCGGGTCGGGGTCCTCGCCGCGATCGTGCGCGGCCCAGACGGCACGGGCCGCCTCACGGACCAGGCCGGCCGCGCCGCCCTCGTCCCCGAGGGCCGCACCCCAGCCGCCGACCTGCACCGGCGTGCCGTCGGCACGGCGCCCGACCGCCACCGAACCGGTGCCGGCGACCAGCGCGGCGCCCTTGTCGAGACCGGCGGCCGGCACGAGCAGTTCGGCGTCGCCCACGACCAGGCACGGCACCTGAAGCCGAGCCTCCAGCGCGCGGCGGACGTCCTCGCACTGCCGGGGGGTCTCGCAGGCGTGCGCGCCGACCGCCACGGCGGCCGGCGCGACCCGCGCGGGCAGCACCTCCTCGACCAGCGCGGCGAGCCACTCGGTGGCCGCCGCCGGGTCGTGCGGTCGCCAGCCGCGGCTCGTTCGGACGTGGTCGGCGACGGTCTCCGTCGCCGTGACAGCGCGCAGATGGGTCTTGGTGCCGCCCACGTCGATACCGACCGCGGGTCTGAACTCCTGCACGGCAGGCCTCTCTCGTCGTTGCGTTGCGATGGCGCTGCGACGGCGGGCGAACCGTGCCTGGACACAGAAAAGTCTGTGGGGGGTGCTCGGGAAGCCCCGGGACGGGCCTCTGCTGGTGCGGCAGGCGAGTACCGCTTGACTTCGTTAGGAAATTAACTAACGAATTAGGGAGCGTCAAGAGGTTCGGCCCCGGATGCCGCACGACCCGTGCGGACTGCCGCGGCACGACTGGGGAGACCATGTACCTGAGCGAGAGCGCCCGCACCGTGTTCGCCGTGCTGGCGGCCACGTGCACCGCCACCCGCCCCCAACTGGCCGCCGGGGCGGGCCTGTCCAAGCCGACCGTCTCGTCCGCCGTGGCCGAGCTGGAGGCGGCCGGCCTCGCCGCCTGCTCGGGCACCGCCTCCGGTGGCACCGGCCGCTCCGCCGCCGTCTACGCCCTCGGGCCCGCCGCCGGCGCCGTGCTCGCCGTCGACCTCGGCCCGAGCCGCACCCGGGTACGCGGCTGCGCCCTCGACGGCACCCTGCTCGCCGAGGGCGCCGGCTCCCGGCCCGACGCCGCGGCGGTGGTGAGCGGGGCCCTGGCCGAGCTGCCGCCGGACGCCCCGCTGCGGGCCGTCGTCGTGGCGGTCGGCGACGTGACCACCCGGAGGGAGGGCGGCGGGGAGCGCCCGGCGACCGCCAAGGCGGGCCCCGTCTTCGACGCCATGTCCGTCGCCCTGCCGCCCGGCGTCCCGGTCCACCTCGAGAACAACGTGAACTGTGCCGCGCTCGCCGAGCTCCACGAGGGCGCCGCCCGCGGCCGGGACACCTTCGGCTACCTGCGGATCGGCGTGGGCATCGGCCTCGGTGTGGTCATCGGCGGCCAGGTGCTGCGCGGGGCGAACCACGCCGCCGGTGAGGTGGCCCGGCTGCCCTACCCGTGGGACGCGGACCGGGAACCGCGCCACGAGGGTCTGGAGGCGCACCTCGGGGCGGGTTCCCTGCTCCGGCGGGCGGCGGGCGCCTGGCAGGACGCCGACGGGCCCTGTCCGAGCACCGCCGAGCGGCTGTTCGCCCTGGCCGACGAGGGTCACCCCAGGGCGTGCGAGGTGGTGGGCCGGCACGCCGCGGACGTGGGCCGGCTCGCCGCCGCGGCCACGGCCGTGCTCGACCCCGGCCTGATCGTCCTGGGCGGCGCCGTCGGGTCGAACCCGCAGCTCCTGCCCGGTGTGCGGGCCGAGCTGGCCCGGCTGAGCTGGCCCACCGAGGTGGTGAGCAGCGCGCTGGGCGAAAGTGGCACGGTCGTGGGGGCCAGTCGGCTGGCCGTGGCCCGAGGAATCCAAACCGTGACCGGAGGGGTGCGAGTGGAGGATTGACGGACTCCATGGACATCTGCCAATGTCCGGACAAGCGCTTTCTAAGTCGGCCGGGACGCCGGCTTGGGGCGAGTCTCCCAGCCTGTACGAGACGTACGGCAACCGCACGAGGGCGTGCCCGTGCGGTGACGGCCACAGCGGCCGGGGATACCGCTCCGCGTGGACGACGCGGCCGGGCGAGGCCGCGGCCCCCGGAAAGCGACTTCACCTGCAAACTGCACCTGTGCCGCCTCGGTCGGCGCCGTGCTCTGTCCCCTACGACGAAAAAGGGAACGAAGATGATCACTGTGGGTGTGCGGCGCTCCCGCCGACTCGGCCGCGGCGGTATGCGCCGCCTGGTTCCCCTCGCTGCCGTCGCCACGGCGGGCGGCCTGCTGCTCTCGGCCTGCGGCGGGGGATCCGAATCGGGCGGGACCTCCAAGTCGCTGACGTTCTGGATCTCCACGGTTCCGGGGCAGGACGCGGGCTGGAAGAAGATGGTGGCGCAGTACGAGAAGGAGACGGGCGTCAAGGTCAAGCTCGTCAACATCCCCTACGACGGCTACACGACCAAGCTGCACAACGCCGCGCAGGCGAACTCCCTGCCCGACGTGGCGGCCGTCCCCGCGCTGGACCCGATCTGGTCGAACAAGCTGATCGACCTCAGCTCCATCGCCGACAAGAAGAGCAACAACATCAACGCCAACTTCCTGGCGAAGGACAAGTCGGGGAAGGTGCTGTCCATCCCCTCGGACGTCACCGCGTCCGGCATGTTCATCAACAAGTCCCTCTTCGAGAAGGCCGGTGTCTCCTTCCCGACCTCGCCCGAGAAGACCTGGACCTGGACCGAGTTCATCAAGGCGGCGAACAAGGTCCGCGAGAAGACCAAGGCCAAGTACTCCCTCACCTTCGACCAGTCGCCGTCCCGACTGCGCGCCATGGTCTACGAGATGGGCGGCAAGTACGTCCACGCGGACGACTCCGGCAAGTTCTCGGTGGACGCGGCGACCAAGAAGGCCGTGAACACCTTCGTCGGATGGAACGACGACAAGACCATGCCGAAGTCGGTGTGGACCAGCGGCGCCGACCCGTCGGCCATGTTCCAGAGCGGTGACGTCGTCGCCTACTGGTCCGGCGTGTGGCAGGTGCCCGCCTTCGCGGAGAGCATCAAGAAGTTCGAGTGGGCGAGCGTCCCGACCCCCGCCCAGCCGGTGCAGGCCAGTGACGTCAACAGCGGCGGCATGACGGTCGGCTTCAACAACAACGCCGACGCGGCCGCCGCCGCGAAGAAGTTCCTGTCCTGGCTGTACGAGCCGGACCACTACCGGGCCCTGTGCGAGGCTTCCGGCTTCCTGCCGGTCGAGAGCGGTCTGAACCCGAAGTACCCCTTCAAGTCCGAGGCGGCGCAGGCGGCGTACAAGCTGTACAACGAGTCCATCCCGCTCTACGACCCCATCTCCGGCTACTTCAACAACGCGCAGACGCAGTGGGTGCTGAACGGCAAGAGCCTGACCGAGGACCCGACCAAGACGGAGCTCGGCAAGGCGATCAACGGCCAGCAGTCGGCCGACAAGGCCCTGGAGAACATCGTGGCCGGCTACAACCAGCAGGTCGGCGGCTGACGCAGGCCGACGGCCCCGGGCGGCGGGAGCCGGACACCGCCGCCCGGGGCCGTCGGGCCCGCGCCCTGCCGGGCTCATGGCCCGGGCCCACCGGAACCCCATCCACCAGCACGGAGTCAGGAACATGACAAAACGCGCCTCGGACGCCTCCCCCGTGTCCGTGAGCCCGCCCAGGAGACGCAGCAAGTACACCCTCGCGCCGCTCGTCCTCATCGCGGCCAATGTCGTGCTCTTCGCGCTGTTCTTCGTCTGGCCGGCGGTCATCGGGCTCGTCTACTCGTTCACCAACTACACCGGTGTGGGGGTTCCCCAGTTCACGGGACTGGAGAACTACAGCAACCTGGTCGGGGACTCCACCTTCTACCACGCGCTGACCCGGACGCTGCTGTACACCGTTCTCTTCGTACCGCTGAACTTCGCGCTCTCGCTGCTCGCGGCCAACCTGGTGGTGAGCAAGCACGCCAAGGGCGCCTCCGTCGCCCGCATCATCTTCTTCATCCCCTGGCTGCTGTCGCCCATCGTCGTGGGCGTCCTGTGGCGGTGGCTGTTCGGTGAGAACTTCGGACTGGTCAACTACGTCATCGGCGAGCTCGGCGGCAGCGCCGTCCCCTGGCAGTCGAACGCGGACCTGTCGCTGCTCGTGGTGGTGATGGCGTCGTCCTGGACCTGGACCGGCTTCACGATGCTGCTGTTCATCGCGGCGATCAAGAACGTGCCGGTGTCGTACTACGAGGCGGCCTCGCTCGACGGCGCCGGCCCGTGGCGCCAGTTCTTCAGCATCACCCTGCCGAGCATCGCACCCACCTCGTTCATCGTGATCCTGCTCAACACGATCAACGCGATGAAGGAGTACCCGGTGTTCGTCGCCCTCAACAACGGCGGACCCGGCACCTCGAACAACCTGCTCGTCCAGTACATCTACGAGACCGGATTCAAGCGTGGCCAGATCGGCTACGCGAGCGCCGCGTCCTTCGTGCTCATGCTCATCCTGATGGCCGTCGCGATCATCCAGCTGATCGTCAACCGGCGGATGGAGAACCGATGACAACCACAGACATGCCGCGCCCGGTCGACGCCGGGCCCGGACGGGCCGTCTCCAAGAAGGGGCCGCGCAAGCCGGCCACCGGAGGGCTGCGGCGGGCAGTGCCCGCGACGACACTGCTGTGGATCATGGCCTGCCTGTACGGGGTGCCGGTGCTGTGGTTCATCCTCAGCTCCCTCAAGCCCGCCAGCGACCTGTTCTCCTATCCGCTGTCGCTGGTGCCGGACGACCCCACCCTGTCCGGCTACCTGACGGCGTGGCGCAGCGCCAACTTCTCCCAGTACTTCATCAACACGACCCTCGTGTGCGTGATCACGACGATCCTCACGGTGGGCGTCAGCTGCTGCACCGGGTACGCGCTCGCCAAGTACGACAACCGATGGCTCAAGGCCTTCTTCCTCTGCATCCTCGCGACCACCATGCTGCCGGGTGAGGTCATGCTCGCCCCGTCGTTCCTGGTCGTCCGCGACCTCGGCCTCTACAACTCGTTCGCCGGCATCATCCTGCCGGCGGTGCTCACCGCGACCGGCTGCTTCATGTTCCGCCAGTTCTTCCTGACGGTCCCCGACGAACTCGTGGAAGCGGCGCGCATCGACGGCGCGCGTGAGCTGTCGATCTTCCTGCGGATCATGGTGCCGATCTCGCGGCCCATCATGCTCACCCTCGCCATCCTGTCCTTCCAGTGGCGGTGGAACGACTACATCTGGCCGCTGCTGATGCTCAACGACCCCAACAAGTTCACCGTGCAGATCGGTATCCAGAGCATCGTCGGCGCGCAGAACATCAACTGGTCGGTCCTGCTCGGCGCCTCGGTCATCTCCATGATCCCGCTGATCGTCGTCTTCCTGGTGTTCCAGCGTTACGTCATGAACGCCGACATCAACGCCGGACTGAAGGACTGACCTTGCCCGCCCCGCTCGACCACGAGTTCCTCCGCGCGGCGGCCCGTGCCGCCGACCGGTGGGCCGCCCCGCTCGCGGCCCGCCCCGACGAGGAGCCCGTCGGTGAGCCCCACCGCGCACTCGCCCGCCGGGTGAAGACCCTGGTCGCCGCCCACCGGTCCCCGGACTCGGCACTCCACGGCAGCGAGCGGGCCGTCGCCGCCGCGACGACCCACCTCGCCGCCCTACGGGCCGCGCAGACCACCACCGGTCTCTTCGCCGGCGGCGACAACGTGCAGTCACCACCGGACTCCGCGTTCACCGTCAACGACGTGTGCGACGCGCACGTCCTCGCCGCCGGCGCGGGACCGGACCTGCACGACGTCACGACGGCGCTCGCCGAGATCGCCGGCGCCGCCACGGAGAGTCTCCTGACCGGCGGGGTGCACACCCCGAACCACCGCTGGGAACTGTGCGCGGCGCTCGCCCGGCTGCACCGGTCGTTCCCCGACCAGCGGCTCCTCGCCCGCGTCGAGGAGTGGCTCGCCGAGGGCGTCGACATCGACGCGGACGGCCAGTACTCGGAACGGAGCGCCAACTACGCGGCGCATGTGTCCAACCCGTCGCTGCTGCTCCTCGCCGACGTCCTCGGCCGCGCCGACCTGTCGGACGCCGTCGAACGCAACCTCACCACGACCCTGGACCTGATCAGGCCCGACGGCACGGTGGAGACCGTCCACTCGCGACGGCAGGACCAGCGCCACCCGTTCCCGCTGGCGCCCTATCTGCCGTACTACCGGCTGCTCGCGGTCCGCACCGGCCGCGGCGACCTCGCCCGGGCCGCACGCCTGGCGGCCGCGGACGGCATCGACGACCCCGACCTGCTCGCCCGGACCCTCCTCACCCCGGACCTGGCCCGCGTCCTGCCGTCCCCGGCCGCGGAGACACTTCCGCGCCACCGGTACCTCACCACCGCCGGTCTCGCCGCCCGCGCGACGACCACCGCGCACACGGTGCTGTACGGCGGCTCCGACGTGCCCGCGCACCGGCGCGTCCGCTCGGGCCTCGCCTGCAACCCCACCTTCCTGCGCCTGTTCGCCGGCGACGCCGTCCTCGACGCGGTCCGTCTGTCGCGGGGGTTCTTCGACCTGGGTCCCTTCCGCGCCGCCGCCATGGAACAGGTCGCCGACCACCGCTACCGGCTCACCGAGACCCTCACCGCCGCCTACTACCAGCCGCTCCCGAAGGAGGACAGGCGCGACGACGGCGACTACCGGCTGGTCGACGAGGGCCGCTTCTCCGCCGCCATGGCGTTCCCCGACCGCCCCCGCGACGAGGTCACCCACACGACCCGCGTCGAGGTCGACCTGCGGGAGGACGGCGCCGACCTGCGGATCGACATCAGCGGCCCCCCGGTGCCCTGGTCCCTCGAACTGACCTTCAGGCCGGGCGGCGCCCCCGAGGGCGCCGTACCGCTCGGCGACGGGCGCTGGTGCCTGACCGGCGGGCCGATGACCTACCGGGCCGGTGACGACGAGATCCGGGTCGAGGCCGCCGTCGAGGCGGGCGACCCGCTCGCCGGGCCCCACCGGAGCGACGTCCTGCGGTACGACCCGGGTCAGGACCACACCGTGGTCGGCGGCACCGACGCCACGACCGGCAACCGCGTGTACCTCGGTGGACTCGGCCCACAGACCCTGACGGTCGCGCTGCGCGCCCGCCGACCCGCCCCCGCCGTATGACTCCGACGACCCACGCCATGGCCACCTCCGGTACGAAGGGCTGATCCACCCGTGCGTCCATCCGTGCACCTCCCGCGCCAGCTCGGCCCGCTGCACGACCTCCCGGACTCCCCCGAGGCCTACGACGAGGTCCTCGCCGACGTCACCGAGCAGGCCCTGGCCCGGCTCACGCCCGAGGGCAACCTCGAACACCCCGACTGCGACGACGACATCGGCGACACCTCCCTCGGCATCACCTCACTGCTGGCGCTCGCCTGGCAGCGCACCAAGGACCCCCGGCTCCCCGAGGCCGTCCGCCGCAGCACGGACTTCCACCTGCGCGAGCGCGTCTACACCGACGACAACCCCGGCTACCCCAACCTGAGGGTCCGGGGCTCCGGCCTCCCCTACGCCCGGTACGTCCTGGAGGCGGGCGCCCACCCCATCGGCGACTGGCCGAGCACGGTGTGGTCGCTGCTCCAGGCCGTCAACCTGCTCGACCTCGCCGAAGGACTCCTCGACGACGAGCGGACCGCCGCCCTGCGCGACACGGCCCGCGGCTACTGGCGCTGGCTGACCGAGGCGACCTTCTTCAACCCGCAGGAGGCCGGCAACCAGGCCATCGGCTGCGTCGTCGGCGGCCTGATGCTCGCCCGGCACCTGCCCCCGCAGGAGGGCGAGCGGGTCCGGGAGCGGGCGATCGCCCTGTACACCGACGAGATCCGCGCCCACCGGGTCCGCGACCGGGGCGCGCTCCTGCCGCCGGAGCACGGCGGCGCCTACGACAACAACTACGGCCCCATCTCCCTGTCCTTCCTCGCCCAGGCCCACCGGGTGAGCGGCGCGGAGATCTTCGCCGAGGACGGCGAGGCCGTCGCCCGCTACCTCGACGCCCGCCTCACCACCGGCGGCTTCGACGTCGGCGGCCCCCGCTACAGCGAACAGCACTCCGGCTTCGAGTCCGTGCTCGGCCTGCGCTACTTCGGCCACCGCGTCGGCGCCGACCTCGGCCGCTACCGGGGCGACACCAGCTGGGGCCGGTACGCGGTCAAGCCGGACGGCGGGGTCGACGGCCACTTCGCGTGGATGCTGGTCTGGCAGATCCAGGACACCACGCCCTGGCACCGCACCCCGTCCACGGAACCCGTCCGGCACCAGCTGCGGGCGGGCGGCGTCTCGGTCGCCTTCGACTCGCGGATGACGCCGTCGCTGATCGAGGCCGACAGGACGTACCTCCTGCCGGCCGCCGTCAACCGCCAGCACGGCTTCGGCCCGGTCGTCGACGGCTTCCTGCTGTGCCGCCCGATGGGCGAGGTCCGCGTCCGCGACGTCCGGGCGGGCGGGCTGGCCGCCAAGCTCGTCACCAAGCCCGTCGTCACCCGCGACCACGTCCTGCGGCACGTGCGGTCCCTGTACGTCACCGACGGCACCCGGCTGTGGACCACGGTGGCCGTCGAACGCCTCCCCGGCGAGCCGTACCTCCTGGCGGGCCTGCCGTACGTGTCGGACGACGGCGACAGGCTGCGCCGTGTCGCCGAGGCCGAGGTGGCCTCGGCGGGCGGCCTGCGTCTGACCCATCCGACCGCCGAGGGCCCGGAGTACTTCGACGCCCGCGCCGACACCACGCAGGAGCAGGCCGCCTTCATCCTCGCCGCCGACCCGCGCGGCTACGGCAACCCCGACGAGGGCTGGTCCCACCTGGTGGCGTCCACGGCCGTCGAGGCGACCCCCGTACCGGGCGGTCCTCACGACCTGGACGTCTTCGCGGTCCGCTACGGACCCGGCGACACCTTCCGGGCGTCCTTCGCCCACACCCCGGACGGCCTCACGGTCCGCACGGAGGCGTTCACCGCCGTCATCGGCGACCCGGCGGGCGACGAACACGGCGAGCCGCTGCTCACCCTGCGCGGCTGAGCCCCCGAACGCGAGGGCGGCCCGCTACCTGACACGGCGGGCCGCCCTCGCCTCCCACCGCACCGCCGCACCCCTCACCGCGCCGCCGCGCCGACCGCCGGCATCGCCGCGGGCGGAACCACCAGGTCCGCCCGATCCCGTGTCGCCGCCACCAGGTCGGCGTTGCGCTGGTCCGTGCCCAGCACCCACGCGACCGCCTCGTCGTGCCCCTTGCCGAACTCCTCGTGGCGGGCGACGAGGCGCCGTACGCGTTCGGTCTCGTCGAGCGCGCAGAACCAGACCTTGTCCAGCCGGGCACGGACGCGGGCCCAGGCCCCCTCCTCCAGGAGCAGGTAGTTCCCCTCCGTCACGACCAGACGTGCGGCGGGCGGCACCGGGATCGCCCCGGCCAGGGGCTGCTCCAGCGTCCGCTCGAAGCCCGGCGCGTACACCACGTCGTGCTCGTCGTCCCGCAGCCGACGCAGCAGAGCCGCGTACCCGGCCGCGTCGAACGTGTCCGGCGCGCCCTTGCGGTCCCGGCGGCCCAGGCGGTCCAGCTCCACGTCGGCGAGGTGGAAGCCGTCCATCGGCACATGGGCCACCCAGGGCTCCCCGTCGCCGTTGAGGGCCCCGGTCAGCCGCTCGGCGAGGGTGGTCTTGCCGGCTCCCGGACTGCCGGTGATGCCCAGCAGGGCACGGCGGCCGGGGCGGACGAGTGAGGCGGCCCGCTCCAGCAGGTCGTCGAAGGTCAGGGACATGCGGACGACGGTAGACCACAGCGGATTGCCCGGGCCCGGACGGGGCAGGCGAGCGGTGCTGTGGCCGAGCGGGACAGGGACGTGGAAGGTGACCATGGGGGAGGAGCGCGAGCCGGCGTCGCTGGGCGACGTCGAGGCGACGCGGGAGGAAGTGGCCCGGCTGCGGGCGGAGGTCCGGCAACTGCGCACCAGGATGGCGAGCCGTCCCCTGATCGCGCAGGCCCAGGGCATGCTGCGGGAACGCTACGCGCTGCCCGACGTGGAGACCGCCTTCGCCCTGCTCCAGCGCGCCTCGCAGCAGTACAACGTCAAGCTGCGCACCCTCGCCGAAGCCGCCGTGAACGCGCCGAGACCCGACGGGCGCGGCGCCCTGTGGTTCCCCGGCCGGGCCCGTCGCGCGGAGCCCTCCCTCACCTTCACGGAGGGACGCGACCGCCGTACCGGACGCGGCAACCGCAGCGAGGTGCTGACCGCCGTGCTCAGCCAGACCCTCGCGGTCGTCGGCACCGACATGGGCAACGTCCAGATCGCCGACCGAGCCGAGCGCGGACTGCGCATCGAGCGGCACACGGGTCTCACCGACGACTTCGTCGACTTCTTCGCGTTCGTCGGTGAGGAGGGAACCTCCTGCGCGCTGGCCGCCCGCGACATCACCCAGGTGACGGTCCGGGACGTGGGGACGCACCCGGTGTTCACCGAGGACGCCCGGCAGGCGATCCTCCTGGCGGGCAGCCGCGCCTGCCACAGCGTGCCCCTGACCACCGCGTCCGGGTTGTGCGTGGGCATGGTCTCGGCCCATCTCGAGCATCCGGTCGGGGAGCTGACGCGCGCCCAGCTCAAGGCCCTGGCGGTCGTCGGTGCCGAGGTCGGCGAATGGCTCGCCTGGTACGACCGCACCGTCGTCCTGGACGCACTGGAACACCTCCACGCCCTCGGCCGCGCCCACAGCGGCAGCCGCGTCCGGCGCCGCTGACGAATTCCGCGATCTTCGGCCCCTGACTCCCACTGACTCCCGCCGCACGGGGAACCCCCCTTCCATGACAGAGACCACCGAACCGACGGACCTGGGCCTTCCCCGGCACGTCCGGGCCTGCCTCTTCGACCTCGACGGCGTCATCACCCGGACCGCCGTGGTGCACGCCGCCGCCTGGAAGCAGGCGTTCGACGAGTTCCTGCGCCGCCACGACGGCGACTCCTTCCGCCCCTTCGACCGCGGCAAGGACTACGACGAGTACGTGGACGGACGCCCCCGCGCCGACGGCGTCCGCACCTTCCTCGCCTCGCGCGGCATCCACCTGCCCGAGGGCAGCCTCGACGACCCGCCGGACGCGGCCACCGTGCACGGCCTCGGCAACCGCAAGAACGACCTGCTCCTCCACCTCATCCGCACCGACGGCGTCGAGGCCTACGACGGCACCCTGCGCTACGTCGAGCGGGCCCGCGCCCGGGGGCTGCTGACCGCGGTCGTCTCCTCCAGCGCCAACTGCCGTGACGTCCTGCGCTCCATCGGCGCCGAGCACCTCTTCGACGTGCGGATCGACGGCGTGGTCGCCGCCGAGCGCGGTCTGCCCGGCAAGCCGGCCCCGGACACCTTCCTCGCCGCCGCCCGCGACCTCGGGGTCGAACCCGCCGAGGCCGCCGTCTTCGAGGACGCCCTCGCCGGCATGGACGCCGGACGCGCGGGCCGCTTCGGGCACGTCGTCGGCGTCGACCGCGTCGGTCAGGCGGACGCCCTGCGCGCCCACGGCGCCGACGTCGTCGTACCGGACCTGACGGAACTGGGGGACTGGGCGTGATCACCCACCGCTCGTACGGCGTCGCCCCCTGGGCCCTGCGCGAACGGCACCTCGACCTCGACCTCCTGCCGCAGAGCGAATCGGTGTTCGCCCTGTCCAACGGCCACATCGGCTGGCGCGGCAACCTCGACGAGGGCGAACCCCACGGCCTGCCGGGCAGCTACCTCAACGGCGTCCACGAGACGCATCCGCTGCCGTACGCGGAAGCCGGGTACGGCTACCCGGAGTCCGGGCAGACCGTCATCGACGTCACCAACGGCAAGATCATCCGCCTGCTCGTCGACGACGAGCCCTTCGACCTGCGCTACGGCCGCCTCCGCTCCCACGAACGCGTCCTCGACCTGCGCGAGGGCGTACTGCGGCGCACCTGCGAATGGACCTCCCCGGCCGGGACGACCGTCCGTGTCCGCTCCACCCGCCTCGTCTCCCTCACCCAGCGGGCGATCGCCGCCGTCGCCTACGAGGTCGAGGCCGTGGACGGCGAGGCACGCGTCGTCGTCCAGTCGGAACTGGTGGCCAACGAACAACTCCCGGAACGCGACGGTGATCCCCGGGCGGCCGTCGCCCTGGAGTCACCGCTGGAACCCGAGGAGCACTTCGCGGACGGGCCCCGGCTGAGGCTCGTCCACCGCACCCGGCGCACCGGACTGCGTGTCGGCGCCGCCGCCGACCACCTCGTCACCGCGCCCGGCTCCGTCACCACCAGCGGCGAGAGCCGCGACGACGTGGCCCGCCTCACCGCGACGACCGTGCTGGAGCCCGGCCAGACCCTGCGCGTGGAGAAGCTCGTCGCCCACGGCTGGTCCGGCACCCGCTCGCTGCCCGCCGTCGCCGACCAGGTCGACGCCGCGCTGTCCGCCGCCGCGTACGGCGGCTGGCAGGGCCTCGTCGACGAACAGCGCGCCTACCTGGACGACTTCTGGGCGCGCGCGGACGTCGAGGTCGACGGCGACGAGGAGATCCAGCAGGCCGTACGGTTCGCCCTGTTCCACGTCCTCCAGGCGGGTGCCCGCGCCGAGCGGCGGGCCCTGCCCGCCAAGGGCCTCACCGGCTCCGGCTACGACGGGCACGCCTTCTGGGACACCGAGACCTTCGTGCTGCCCCTGCTCACCTACACCGCGCCCGGCGCGGTCACCGAGGCCCTGCGCTGGCGGCAGAACACCCTGCCCGCGGCCCGCGACCGGGCCGCCCAACTGGGCCTCAAGGGGGCCGCGTTCCCATGGCGGACCATCGACGGCTCGGAGGGCTCCGCGTACTGGCCCGCCGGCACGGCCGCGTTCCACGTCAACGCCGACATCGCCGACGCCGTGGTCCGCCACACCCTCGTCACCGGCGACACCGACTTCGAACGCGACACCGGCCTCGAACTCCTCGTGGAGACGGCCCGGCTCTGGCGCTCCCTCGGCCACCACGACCCCCACGGCGCGTTCCACATCGACGGGGTGACCGGTCCGGACGAGTACAGCGCCGTCGTGGACGACAACACGTACACCAACCTCATGGCCCGCGCGAACCTGCTGGCCGCCGCGGACGCCGCGGAACGCCATCCCGAGCGGGCCGAGCGGCTCGGCGTGGACGACGAGGAGAGCGCCGCCTGGCGGGACGCCGCCCACGCCATGCACCTTCCCTACGACCCGGAACTCGGCGTCCACGAGCAGCACGCCGGGTTCACCCGCCACCAGCGCTGGGACTTCCGCGGCACCCGCGCCGACCAGTACCCGCTGATGCTGCACTTCCCGTACTTCGACCTCTACCGCAAACAGGTCGTCAAACAGGCCGACCTGGTCCTCGCCCTGTACAAGTGCGGCGACCGCTTCGACGAGGAGCAGGTGGCACGCGACTTCGCCTACTACGAGCCGCTCACGGTCCGCGACTCCTCCCTGTCCGCCTGCTGCCAGGCGGTCATCGCCGCCCAGGTCGGCCATCTCGACCTGGCCTACGACTATCTGACCGAGGCGGCGATGATGGATCTGCGGGACCTGGAGAACAACACCCGCGACGGACTGCACATCGCCTCCCTCGCCGGTACCTGGACGGCGCTCGTCGCGGGCTTCGGCGGCATGCGCCACCAGGGGCCCGTCGTCGACTTCGAGCCCCGGCTCCCCGAGCGGCTGAGCAGGCTCGCCTTCAGCCTCGGACTGCGGGACACCTGTCTGCGCGTCGAGATCACACCCCGCCACGCCACGTACGAGCTGGTCGGCGGTGACTCCCTGACCGTCCGCCACTACGGCGAGCCGGTCACCCTCGACGGGGAGAAACCCCGGCGGCTGGACATCCCGGCTCCGCGACCTGCCGGTCCGCCGCCGGAACAGCCGCCGCACCGGCGACCCGGTCGGCGCGGGAGGCGCGGAGCGTGAGGGGTCAGCCGTGAGAGGTCAGCCGCAGAACGCGGCCTCCAGTGTGCTGTTCATGGTGGCGTACACCGTCCCGTTGTTGGAGGTGTTGGCGAACGACGTCAGACCGCGCTTGCCGTCCTTCGAGGTGAACGCCCAGGTGTAGTAGCCCTGCACGGTGCCGGTGTGCCCGTACACCGAGCCGCACGACAGATCACGCCGACGCAGCCCCAGCCCGTACGCCTGTGTGCTGTTCACCGGCGTCCACTTCAGCATCTGCTTCAGCTGGGCGGCGGAGGTCAGTTCGCCCCGCATCAGCGCGGAGAGGAACGTGTTGAGGTCCTTGCCGCTGGACACCAGGGCCCCCGCGCTCTGCGCCCAGGACACGGTCTGCCGGGTCGAGTCGATCTTCCGGCCGGAGGAGTCGGCGGTCATGTATCCGCGCGCGTACCGGCCGGGGATCGTGTTCTTCGGATGGACGTAGTACGTGTCGGTCAGCTTCAGCGGCTTGATGAGGCGCTCCTGGTACGCCGTCGCCACCGACTTCTCGGTGAGCTTCTCGATGAGCATGCCCGCCACGACGAAGTTGGCGTTGGAGTAGGAGTACACCGCGCCCGGCTTGTTGGTGAGGGGCTTCGCGAGCGACAGGTCCATCAGCTGACGGTAGGTGTAGACGCGGTTGCGGACGTTCTCGAACCCTTGCACCGACTGGGCGAAGAGGGTGTTGGCGTAGTCGTACAGACCGCTGCGGTGACTGAGCACGTGACGCACGGTGATCCGCCGGTCGGGCAACAGCCCCGGCAGATAGGTGTTCACCGAGGTGTCGAGCTTCAGCTTGCCCTCGTCGACCAACTGCAGCAGGACCACCGCCGTGAAGGTCTTGGTGACGCTGCCGACGCGGATCCGGTCCCCGGTGCCGATGGCCCGCCCGGTGCCCCGGTCGGCGACACCCTCCGCCAGATGGATGGTCTTGCCGTGGTCGTCGACCCGCGCGAACGCCCCCGGCGCGCCCTGTGACAGTGCCGTACGCAGCGCCTTGCGCAGCTCCGCCGTGTCCGGGGCGGCCAGGGGGGCCGTGACCACGGTGGGGTCCGGGCCCCCGGTGTCGGGTGCGGGGGGCGGGGTCGCCGCCTGCGCGGGAACCGTCAGCAGGGACAACACGACCGCGCCCAGGGCAACCGCGCCGGCGCCCACCGTTCTTGAAACCATCTGATTCGTCTCCCGTTGCCTTCTGTCCATCGACAGGGTGCATTGGAGACCAGTGATCACGGGCAGTCAAGTAGCTGGTGGGGGTGCCGAGTTGAGCGACTCAAAAGAAGGAAAGGCACGGAGGTTCGGTTTCAGCCGCCGAACAGCTGGGTCCAGTAGGTGCCCGCGCCGCCGCCTCCGGTGAATCCGACGCCCAGATGGGTGAAGTCGGGCTTCAGGATGTTCGCGCGGTGGCCCGGACTGTTCATCCAGCCCTCCACCACCTCGGCGGCGGAACGCTGCCCGCACGCGATGTTCTCCCCGATCGTCCGCCGGGTGGATCCGGCCGCCGCCGCGCGGTCCCAGGGCTCCCCGCCGTCGGGGGAGGTGTGCGCGTAGAACGCCCGCGCCACCATGTCGTCGCAGTGCGCCTGGGCCGCGACGGTGAGCAGCGGGTCGAGGGCCAGCGGGCGTAGCCCGGCTGCGGTCCGCCGGGCGTTGGTGAGAGCGATGACCTCGTCCGCCGTCCGCCGCAGTCCCTCGGCGGAGAAGGGCCGGGCCCACAGCGCGGTCCAGTAGACGGTGCCCGTGCGCGGGTCGGTCGCCTGCCCGAGCCCGGCCTCGCTGCACGCGGGCTCGCAGAGGGTGCGCCGGGCCTGCGGGTCGGACAGACAGTAGTCGACGAACTCGGCCGGGGTTCGGGGACCGGACACCAGGTGCTCGCCGACGGTCAGATAGCGGTAGCCCCCGGCGGTGACCCGCTGATGGACGGAGAGCCCGTCCGCCCCCTCCGAGTCGAGCCGCCCCTGCGCCGCCATGGCGGCGGCATGCGCCCCGGCCGCCGACATGAGGTAGGGACTGAGCGAGACGGCGGGGGAACCGGTGGCGGCCCGGGCGGAGTTCACCAGCCCGAGGAAGCCGTCGGGGGCCGCCGCCGTGGTCATGGGCGTGGTGCGGGCCGGTGCGCACGGGGCGCGCCCGGGAGGCGGAGCGGGACGGGGTGCGGCGCCGCGCCCGCCGGTGGCCGCCGTGCCACGTCCGCCAGGGGGCACCGCTCCGGGGCCGCCGCCCGGCGCGGTGGTCGCGTCCTCCTCGACGTCCACGCCGAAGTCCCTCGCCACACCCGCGAGTCCGTCGGCGTACCCCTGTCCCAGGGCTCGCAGCTTCCAGCCCGGCCCCCGGCGGTACAGCTCCGCCAGCAGCAGGACCGTCTCCGCCCTGGGGCGCGGCGGGGTGAAGCGGGCGAGGGCGCGGCCGTCGGCGCCGGTGACGAACAGGGTCGGGGCCGGGAGGCCGCCGAGGGGTGTGCCCGGTTCGGCCGGGCTGATCACGACGGTGAGCCGGGTCGCTCCGGTGCGCAGCCGGGGCGGATCCACCGTCAGGGTCCCGCCGGCGAGGCGGGCGCCCGGCGCCACCGGCTGGTTGTAGAAGACGAAGTCGGCGTCCCCGCCGACCCGGCCCGTGTCGTCGGTGACGAGGGCGGAGACGTCGAAGGGACCGGGGACCCTGATCGTCAGGGTGCCGTGCGGCAGGGGCACATTGCCCCCGGGTACCAGCTCGCTCATCGGGGCCGTCCGTCGCAGTGACCGTCAGCCCGACAACGTCTCACCCCCGCAGGGCGGTTCCCGTGCCGTCTCCACGCTCGGCGGCCAGGGCGTCCTGTCGTCCGGAGCGCATCGACTTCAGCGCCAGCAGCAGGACGCCGATGTCGTCGAGGTACACCGGGTCGGGCAGCACGTCCGTCGGGAGGACGAGATAGAGGACAGCGCCCCAGAAGATCCACTTGGGGCCGGTGGGGAGTCCGGCCCGCTGGAGGTCGCGCCGGGTGCGCACCAGGCGCAGGAGCAGCCATACGGCCACGCCGAGGACGGCGGCCCCGGCCACCACGATCGCGACGATCACACCCCAGGTCCAGGAGTCCATCGGTCCCGCCCCTCGTTCGTCCGTACCTCTACCCGTACCTTCTCATCGTGTTCCCGGCACGGGCGTCGCCTATCGCGAACGTCGCACGTGTCAGTGGGAGGCGCGGGCGTGGTTGTGGTCCACGAGGGCCTGGCTGACGGCCCGGATGGAGCGGGCGATGTGGCTCAGCTGCATGACCTCGGCGGCGTACATCTTGATCGTGTGCTCGATGACCGACTCGGACATCCCGAGGCCGGGCAGCTCGGAGCGGGCGGTCTGCAGGGCCGTGCGGGCGACCCGTATCTCGTGCTGGACCTGGATCTGGGCGTGCCGGGCGAGCAGGACGGGGTGCCGCAGCATCGCCGGGTAGCTGCCGTAACGCGCCGGCACCAGCTCGCGCAACCACTTGGCCGCAGACCGCTCCCAGTCGTAGCTACCGGGTGTCTTGACCTGGCACGGCCAGTCCGTGCGGATCGGCGAGGAGGTGAGGGCCATGTTCAACGCTCCGGTCTTGCATCGACACGAGAAAGAAGTCCTGCGGGTGGAGTCTGGGCGGCCCCGGTCTAGGGGATGGCCGGGGCCGCCGCACCCGGGGCGCCGTGGCGGGTAGGAGCGGACGGTCCCGGGCGGACGACGCGTCCCGGAGTCCCACCGGGCCGCGATCCGGGAGCAGTATTTATATATACCGATGAGTTTGCAAGGGCATGAAAAAATTCATGCCGGAAAAGTTCTGAATAATCCCGTGCCGGCAGGACGTGCCGGGACTCAGTCCCTGAGGAAGAACTGATGCTGCTCGGAGACCTGCTCGTACGCCTCCAGCCGGGCCTGGGTCCGTTCCGGGTCGGCGTCCGTCATGGCCTGGAGGAGCGCCGAGGACATCATCACCGGGGCGGCGTAGGAGTCGAACACCAGGCGTGAGCCGGTGCCGGTGGCGAAGACGGCGTCGGCCTCGTCGGCCAGTGGCCCGAGCCCCAGGTCGGTCACGAGAGCCACCTTCAGCCCGGCCGTGTGCGCGACCCGCAGCGCGGTGAGCGTCTCCTGGGCGTGCCGGGGCATGGAGAACGCCAGCAGCCAGGTGCCGCCCGCCTCACGGGACTGCAACAGCGCGTCGTAGGCGACCGTGCCGCCCTTGGTCACGAGCCGGACGTCGGGGTGGATACGGCGGGCGGCGTAGGCGAAGTACTCGGCGAGGGCGCCCGAGATCCGCAGTCCGAGGACGGTCAGCGGGGTCGAGCGGGACAGGGCGCGGCCCACCTCGATCACCTGGTCCGGGTCCGCGAAGTCGCGCCGGAGGTTCTCCAGGTTCTCGATCTCGGCGTCCACGGCGGCCTGGAGCTCGTTGCTGCGGTCCGCCGCGGGGGCGCCCGGCGCGCTGCCGAGGGTGGCGAGCGCGATGGCCTGGAGCCGCTCCCGCAGCGCCGGGTAGCCGCTGAAGCCGACGGCGGCGGCGAACCGGGTCACCGAGGGCTGGCTGACACCGACGCGGTCCGCGAGGTCCGTGATCGACAGGAACGCGGCCTCGGTGATGTGCTCGATCAGGTACTGGGCGATGCGCCGCTGCCCGGGGGAGAGGCGGGGCCCGTCGAACAGCTCCCTGAGCCGGGCCGTGGGTGACGGTTCGGTCTCCTCGGCGGTCCGCCCGGACGTGATCGCTGATGCCTGCGCGCGTGCCTGTTGCGGCGATGGCACCCGCGTGCCTTCTTCGTCTCCCACGACCACTCAACATAGCCCACGGTCAGCGCGGTCACGGGCGCGTCCCGGCAGCCCTTCCGGGCCGGACGCCGGGCGCGGGCGGGACCGCTCGGCGGCGGGGCGCGGCCGGTGCGGGGCGCAGCCGTCCCGCCCGCGGCCCGGTGCGCGAGCAAACCGCTCGGGGGCGGTCGGCCGGTGCGCTCGCGAACCACTTCGGCACGGCAGCCGCCGCGCGACCTGCGGGCCCCCCGTTTCGGGCCCACCATGGGGGTACACGCACCCTGTCGTCCACACCAGGGAGAAGGCTCGTGACTCTGCCCCGTCTGCCCGTGTCACAGGTCGAGGTCGTGCTCTGCGACTGCTCCGCACAGGACGCCGAGCGCGTCTTCGCGTGCCTGTGCGCCCATTTCGAGTCGGACCGGCGTCCCGAGGACCCGCCGCACGAGACCGCGGGCGGCCGCCCCACCATGTGGACCGGCACCTACGACACGGCGGCCGTTCCCTCCGGCGCCGAGGAACCTCCCGCACGGCTGTCCGGCCCCGTCACCGTCGACGTGCAGGGCAGTCCGCCCGCCGTCCGGACGCTGCGGGCGGCCCTGGAGGAGAGCTACTCGGTGCGTCAGGTGGGTGTGGACGCCGGTGACCAGGAAGTGAGCCTGCAACTGCGGCTCGAAGGACGACAGGAGAGCTGATGACGGCAGTGGGGGTGGGCAGCGGGCGCGCGGCCCGCGGTTCTGTGACGGAGGGCGCCGCCCGGGCCGGGCTCACGGCGCGCGGCGTGATCTATCTGCTGGTCGGGGCGCTGGCCCTGCAGATCGCCTTCGGCGAGGGCGGGCAGCAGGCGGACCGGCAGGGCGCGCTGGAGGAGATATCTCAGAAGCCGCTGGGGTCGGTCCTGCTGTGGGCCCTCGGTATCGGCGTGGTCGGAATGGCCCTGTGGCGGCTGTCGGAGGCGGTGTTCGGCGCGGCGGGCCCGGACGGCCGCAAGTGGACCAAGCGGCTGGCCTCGGCCGCCCGGTTCGTCTTCTACACCTTCGTCGCCTACTCGGTGCTGACCTTCGCGGCCGGCTCGGGCGGCGGGAGCGGTGGGGGAGGGGGCTCCAGCGACGAGCAGTCCAAGGACGTGACGGCCCGCGCCCTGGAACTCCCCGCCGGCCAGTGGCTGGTGGGCGCGGCCGGGATCGGCGTGATCGTCGCGGGGGTCTGGATCGCGGTACGGGCCCTGATGCGCTCGTACCACAAGCACCTGCGGCTCGGTGAGATGTCGCGCCGCACCCGCCGGGCCGTCGACGTCACCGGGGTGGGCGGCGGCCTCGCACGGGGCCTGGTCTTCGCCGCGGCGGGCGTCTTCGCCGTCCGCGCCGCCATCGACTACGAGCCGGACAAGGCCAAGGGTCTCGACGACACCCTGCGCTCCTTCGCCGACACGCCCGCCGGCCCCGCGCTCCTCGCCTGTGTCGCGGCGGGCCTCGTCCTCTTCGGGCTCTTCTCGTTCGCGATGGCGCGCTGGCGCCGGGTCTGAGATTCGCTCACGCGAACCACCGGTCGTACGAGGCCGGGACGGCGAAGCCGGGCAGCTCGGCCACCGTCGAGGCCGGGTCCTGGCGGACGAACCGCGGCCTCCGCGCGAACGCGGCACTGCCGAGGAGGAACCCGCGGCGGGACCACGGCGCGGGCCCCGGCGCGGGCCCCGGCGTGGGCCGCTCGGGCTCGGGGGCGACGGCGTCTGTCGGCAGGCCGGCAGGCCGGTGGTCACGCGATCACGCGATCACGCCGGGCAGGAGGGTCGCACATATGACCGCTCGGCTCAGTGGATCCACTCGTGCGAGTGAAGCGGCGGATCTTCCCGCTTGTCGGTGCCGGGCCGGGCGCCATCCAGAAGAGGGGACACCGACCGAGCCTGGAGGACGCCGTGCCCGGCACCGACAACGGATACGCCACTCCCGAGCGGGGCCGTGACGAGACGGCGGACGAGCGTGCCGACCGCCGCTGGGGCGAACTCATCCAGGAGGTCCGGGTCGCCCAGACCGGCGTGCAGATCCTCTTCGGTTTCCTGCTCACCGTCGTGTTCACCCCGCGCTACGCACAGCTGGAACAGACCGAGCAGACCATCTACATCGTGACCGTCGTCCTCGGCGCCGCCGCCACCGGCGCCCTCATCGGCCCCGTCTCCTTCCACCGGATCGTCGCCGGCCGCCGCATCAAACCGGCCGCCGTGCTGTGGGCGGCCCGGCTGACCGTGATCGGCCTGATCCTGCTGCTCGCCACGATGACCGCCGCACTGCTGCTGATCCTGCGCGTGGCCACCGACGACGGCTATGTGCCCTGGCTGGTGGCGTGCGTGCTCGTCTGGTACCTGCTGTGCTGGTTCGCGCTGCCGGCCTGGATCCGCCGCCGTCATTCCGGCGGGTGACATCGTGACTGGCGCGAATGGTGGTGTTGCCGCTGGGGCGCGTGGTGCGCCAGCGTGACCTGTCATGGACCCTGACCACAGCAGCTCCACCCCCTCCCTGACCCGCCGTCAACTCCTCGCCGCCGGCGGCGCCGCAGCGGTCCTCGGCGCCGCCGCCACGACCACCCCGGCCGACGCCCGAGACCGCTCGGCGGCCGCCGCCACCGCCCTCACCTTCACGCGGGCCACCAACGGCTCGGCCACCCTCGCGCCCGGCGGCGACACCCTGATCGCCGAGGTCCAGAGCGGGCTGTGGTCCCTGCCACGAGGCGGCGGCAAGGCGGTCCCCCTCACCCCGGCGGGACTGGAACCCAACCGGCCCACGTACTCCCCGGACGGGTCCCTCGTCGCGTTCTGCGCCTACCGGGACGGCGGCTTCCACCTGTGGACCATGCGCCCCGACGGCTCCGGCCTGCGGCAGCGCACCGACGGCCCCTGGGACGACCGGGGCCCGGCCTGGTCACCCGACGGCACCCGCATCGCCTTCGGCTCCGAACGCGGTGGCGACCCCGTCACCGGCAGCCCGTACCGGGTCCACGTCCTCGACCTGGCCACCGGGGACATCACCCGCGTCACCGGCCTCCCCGGCCAGGACGGCCCGCTCCAGGACGGCGCCTGGGAGGACTTCGACCCCACCTGGTCACCCGACGGCACCCGCCTGCTGTTCGTCCGGGCCAGGGTCGTCACCTCCGCCGCGGGCACCGGCGTGGAGTCCCGGACCGTCGCCGCCGTGGCCGCCGACGGCACCGGCCCGGTCACCGTCGAGCACACCGAGACCGAGGCCGCGCAGGTCATGACGCCCGCCCTCGCCCCGGACGGCCGCCGTCTCGCCTACCTGCGCACCACCGCCTCACCGGGCGGCTCGTGCACCCTCGTCGTCGACGGCCGGCCGGTCCGCGTCGGCGGCGACCTCGCTCCCGTGCCGCCGCGCTGGACACCCGACGGGGCCCTGCTGATCACCCTGGACGGACAGTTCACCCTGCTGCGCCCCGACCACCCCGACGAGCCCGACACCATCCCCTTCGAGGCCGTCCTCCCCGTCGACCGGCCGCGCTACCGCGTCAAGGAGTACGACCTCGGGGAGGCCCGGGTCCGGCCCGTGCGCGGCATCCACCTGCCCGCCCTGTCGCCCGACGGACGGAGCGTCGCGTTCGCCGCCCTCAACGCGCTCTGGCTGGCGGGCACCTCGGGCGGACGCCCCCCGAAGCGGCTGCGGACGTCCCCGCCGACCCGCTACCTCCTCGCGCCCTCCTGGTCCCGTGACGGGCGCTCCCTCGTGTACGCCGACGACCGTGACGGCCTGCTCGGCGTGTACCGCCACGACCTCGCCACCGGCGAGGAGACCGCCCTCGCGACCGGCGGCCGCGTCATGCCCGCCCTCTCACCCGACGGACGCCGGCTGGCCTGCCTCGACCTGACCGGACGCCTCGTCGTCCGCGACCTCGAAAGCGGCGAGGAACGCGTCCTGGCCACCCCCCTCGGCGGGGGTGGGCTGCCCGGCAGGCCGTCCTGGTCGCCCGACGGCAGGTACCTCGCCCTGTGCGACCGCAACCGTCTCGGCGCCCGCTTCCGGGAGGGCTACAACCTCATCCGCGTCGTCGACACCACGACCGGCGCCGACCGGCTGCACGCCGTCGCCCCGCACACCTCCGTCGCCGACCGCTACGACTCCGGGCCCGTCTGGTCGCCCGACGGCCGCTGGATGGCCGTGATCGTCGAGTCCGCGCTGTGCCTGCTGCCCGTCGCCGCCGACGGCACCCCGCGCGGCGAACTCCGCACCCTCACCACCGAAGCCGCCGACCACCCCACCTGGTCCGGCGACTCCAGGACCCTCCTGCACCTGTCCGGCACCCGGCTCCGCCTCCTCGACATCGCCGACGGCCGCGCCCGCACCGTCCTTGTGCCCCTCGACCGCTCCCGGACCACCCCCGCCGACACCGTCGTCCACGCCGGGCGGCTCTGGGACGGCACCGGCGACACCGTCCGCGAGGACGTCGACATCGTCGTCCGCGGCGGCCGCGTCACCGCCGTGGAACCCCACCGGGCCGGCCGCAGGGCCACCCTCCGCCGGGTCGACGCCTCCACCCACACCGTGCTCCCCGGCCTGTGGGACACCCACACCCACCCCTGGCACAGCACCTACGGCAGCCGCCAGGCCGCCGGGCAGCTCACCTACGGCGTCACCACCGCCGTCTCCCTCGGCGGCTTCGCCTACGAACAGGTCCGCATCCGCGAGGAGGTCGCCGCAGGCCGCCTCGCCGGACCCCGGCTGCTCACCACCGGGGAACTCCTCGACGGCGCGCGCGTCGCGTACAGCATGGGACGCGCCCACCGGACCGAGGCGGGCCTGAGGCGTTCGCTGGAGCGGGGCGCCGCGCTCGACTGGGACTTCGTCAAGACCTACGTCCGGGCGCCCGGCTGGGTGATGAGCGAGGCGGCGCGCTTCGCCCACGAACGGCTCGGCGTGCGCACCGGAAGCCATCTGCTGTCCCCCGGAGTCCAGCTCGGCCAGGACCTCACCACCCATCTCCAGGCCACCCAGCGCGCCGAGTTCGGGCACGCCATCACCACCACCGGGCGGGCCCACCAGGACGTGGAGGAGGTCTACAGCGCCCACGGCGTCGGCTTCTCCCTCATCGCCACGCCCTTCACCGCCGCCCCGCTCCTCGGCGCGGACCCCGCCCTCGCGGACGACCCGCGGGTCACGGTCGTGATGCCCCCGTGGGACGCCCTCTCCGTACGGCAGTCCGCGGCCACTCCGCCGACGCCCGCCCAACTGGCCGCGCTGCGCACCGAGACCGATGTGTACCGGCGGATACTCGCAGCCGGCGGCCTGGTGGCCCTCGGCACCGATCAGCCGCTAGGCCCCGTCGGTCTCTTCCTCCACCTCGCGCTGCGCGCCCTGCACGCCGGGGGCCTCAGCCCCGCCGAGACCCTGCGCACGGCGACGGTCATGCCGGCCCGGCTGTTCGGTCTCGACGACCACCTCGGCACCGTCGAACCGGGCAGGCTCGCCGATCTGACCGTCGTCGACGGCGACCCCTTCACCGACTTCGACAGCCTCGTGCGGACGGTGGCGGTCCTCCGCGGCGGTACCCACTACACCACCGAGGACCTGGTGGCCGCGTACCGGCCGACCGCACGCCGGGCGAGGGCCGCCGAGAGCGAGGAGCACTGGCTGGAGGTGGGCCGACTGATGCGCAGGGACGGGTGCTGCGACGCCCACTGAGCGACCACGGTGTCACGGATCCCTCGGCCGGCCGCAGACCACCGGCCGCCGACCACCGGCCGAGGGGTCCCCGGGGGTCCGGCATACGGCGACGGTCGGCGTCACAACCCGAAGCGCCGCGTCCACTCCGTGACGTCCGCCGGGGTCGTGTTGCCGCCGCACACCACCAGGCCGAGCCGGGCCCCCTCGCCGACCCGTTCCACGACCTGCCGGGCGGCGGGCAGCAGACAGCCGGCGGCGGGTTCCGCCCACACCTTGGCGTGCTCGGCGAGGTCGAGGACACCGCGGACGGCCTCCGCGTCCGGCACCACCAGGACGTCCTCGACGAGCGCGGACACATGGTCGTAGGTGAGGCGGGAGGCGGAGGGCGCGCTGAGCGTGGTGACGATCGAGGACAGGTCGACGGTGACGGGGCCGCCCGCTGCCAGGGCCTCGCTCATACAGGTGGCGCCCTCGGTCTCCACGCCCCAGACACGCACCTGCGGCCGCAACGCCCTGAACGCGGCGGCGACACCGGAGATCAGACCGCCCCCGCCGATGCTGACGAGCACGTCCGTCACCTCTCCGGCGTCCTCCGCGAACTCCAGGCCGACGGTGCCCTGACCGGCGATCACCACCTCGTCGTCGAACGGGTGGACGAGGGTGAGGCCCTCGGCCCGCAACCGCTCGGTGAGCGCGAACGCCTCCGCCATGCCGTCGGTGAGCCGCAGCGACGCGCCGGACGCCTCGACGAGGTCCGTGGACCGCCTGGGCGCGGTCCGGGACATCACCACGGTCGCCTTGATGTGCAGCGCCGCCGCCACGTGGGCCAGGGCGATGCCGTGGTTGCCGCCGCTCACCGCGACCACCCCGGCGGCCCGCTCCGCCTCGGTCAGCGACAGCAGCTTCGCGGTGGCGCCGCGGGCCTTGAAGGAGCCGGTGCGCTGCAACAGCTCCAGCTTGGCGGTCACCGGCACACCGAGGAACGCGCTGAGCCCCGGACTCCGTACCGTCGGTGTCCGCACCACGTGATCCGCGATCCGCTCGGCCGCCGCCCGGATCCCGGAGATCCCGATCAACCCACCCACCCCGCTCCACGAAGCCGTCGCCGACGCCGGCCGGGCCGACGTACTTCCTCGACCTTGATCCACGATGGCGCCGAGGTCAAGCGCCGTCGGGCGGCCGGGCCGCGCGCCGACCGTGGATCAGTGGCTGGGGCCGGGACGTTCCGCAACCGGTGGTGGGATATTCCTTCGCGACGCGCGCGTACCGGATGGCAGGGTACGGCGCATGGCACCCCAGTACCAGGTCCGGGCGGACCACGACGCCGACACGATCGTGGTCTACCAGGCCTACGCGCCCGCGATAGCAGACGCGGCGCTGCGAGCGGGCCGCTTCGTCACGCCGTTCTCGTTTCACAGGATGACGTGGATCAAGCCGTCGTTCCTGTGGCTCATGCATCGCAGCAACTGGGCCCGCAAACCCGGTCAGGAGCGCGTGCTCGCCGTGCGGATGACCCGCCAGGGCTGGGAGGAGGCCCTGTCGCGGGCCGTGCTCACGACCGCGGATCCGGCAGCCGTGGCCCGGGCGGCCGTGCATGTCCAGTGGGACCCGGAACGCTCGCTGCGCGGAGCCGCGTTGAACCACTACAGCATCCAGGTCGGTATCGGTCGCGAGCTGATCCGCGCCTTCACCGACGACTGGATCGTCAGCCTCACCGACCTCACCCCCCAGGTCCGCAAGGCGGCGGCACTGGCCCGGACCGGCCACGCCGCCCGGGCGCAGCGGCTGATTCCCGCGGAGCGGCCGTACCCGCTCCCCCAGGAGCTGGCGAACCTCCTGTCGTCGGGCGCATGACACGACCGGCGACCTCGACGAAGGCGACCGCCCCTGCCGGTCGGTGGGTATCGCCCTGCCGATCGGCGGAGCCTCCTGGCGGCCCGGTACGGGCGACCAACGGGTGAGCCCTGCGCGCCCCCGCGGCCCGGGGAGCGGCAACTCCATCCACACGGCGGGGTGTTGCCCGCCGGTCGGCAGGGCTGTCACAGCCTTCTGCCGGATACCCCATGCTCGGCACGGTCTCGAGGCTGAGCCGCATGACGCATCATCCCGACACCCCCCTGCCCACGGCCGACGCGCCGTCACCTGCGTCCGAGCACATCGAGCCCCCGACGGACGCGCCCGGCGTCGGCCGTCTGGTCGGGTTGGACCTGGCCCGCGGCCTTGCCGTCTTCGGCATGTACGCGGTCCATGTAGGCCCTGCTCCGGGCCAGGGCGTTGTCATCGACTCCCTGATGGAGCTGGCGCAGGGCCGTTCCTCCGCCCTCTTCGCCGTTCTGGCCGGCTTCGCCGTCGCCCTCATCACCGGGCGCCGCACACCGAAGACGGGCCGGGCCGGCCGACAGGCCGTCGCCAAGGTGATCATCCGGGCCGTGATCCTGGTGGCCCTGGGCACCGCCCTGACGATGACCGGCACCCCGGTCGTGCCGATCCTCGCCTTCTACGGCCTGTTCTTCCTGCTCGTGCTGCCGCTGCGTCGGCTGGGCGCCAAGCCGCTGGCGCTGATCGCCGCGGGGTGGGCCCTGACCGGCCCGCCGCTGCTGTACCTGCTGAAGCCGGTGGTCGGCGGCCGCTCGTTCCCCACCGTCGGCGAGGCCGACGGCCTTGTCTCGCTGTTCTTCACCGGCGGCTACCCGGCCCTGACCTGGGTGCCGTTCGTCATCGCCGGTATGGCCGTCGCCCGTCTCGACCTGGCGGCCACGGCGGTCCGGATACGCCTGGCCCTCTCCGGTGCCGCGCTCGCCGTCGCCGGCTACGGCGGCTCCTGGCTGGCGCTGCGCCTCGTGCCGGGGGCCGCCGCGGCCGTCCGGGAGGACGAGGCCGGATCGGCCATGGCCTCCCTGCCGTCCGCGTCGTCGATGGCGTCGCCGTCACCCGGTATGGCCGGCGTCTTCGGCGACAGCCCGGCCGGGCTGCTGGTCGCCTCCCCGCACAGCGAGGCGACCCTGTCCATCGTGGGCAACACCGGTGTGGCGATCCTGGTGATCACCGCGTGTCTGGCCGCCATGGACGCCTTCCCCCGGCTGCGCCGCCTGGCACGGCCCGTCATCGCGGTCGGTTCGATGTCGCTGACCGCGTACGTCTATCACATCGTCGCCATCTGGCTCCTGGACACCGGGGAAGCGACCGTCCAGCCCCTTTACGTCCTGCTCGGCTTCATCGCGACCGTGACGGTCCTCGCCACCCTCTGGTCCCGCTTCTTCCAACGGGGACCGCTGGAGTGGCTGATGGGCAGGGCGACCGGGATCGCCGCGCGCGTTCAGTGAGACGCGGACCATCGGGGCTGGTCATACGGCGCCGAGGACTCCAGGAGATCGGCGCCGCGGGTCGGCGCCGGAGGTGCCGGCCCGGAGAACTCCCCGGGCCGGCATCGGCCCGTGTCGCCTGCCACCACCGCGTGTCACCGGACGTGGCGCGCGACGTCGGTGGCCCTGGCCATCAGCCACTCGTGCCGGTGAGGGGTGTGGCGTTCTCGCGTGGCGAGGGCTCCGTGCCGGAGAGGGGCAGGGCGGTGTCCGAGTGCTGCGGGGTCATGAGCAGGAGCGTGGTGGGACGGCAGGCCGGAGAACACCCGGCAGAAGACTGCGG
>NZ_OLMK01000126.1 GCF_900290235.1 Streptomyces sp. MA5143a | reverse complement strand
ACTAGGATCCGGGACATGGCGTTGACGATGGACGACGTGGACCGGTTCGAGGCGGCGAGGCCCCGTCTGGAGGCGATCGCCTATCGGCTCCTCGGCTCGGCGAGCGAGGCCGAGGACGCCGTGCAGGAAACCTTCCTGCGCTGGCAGGGGGCCGACGCCGAGCGGATCGAGGTACCCGAGGCCTGGCTGACGAAGGTGCTCACCAACCTGTGCCTCAACCAGCTCACCTCCGCCCGCGCCCGCCGGGAGACCTACGTCGGCCAGTGGCTGCCCGAGCCGCTGCTCTCCGGGGACCCGATGCTCGGCCCCGCCGACACCGCCGAACAGCGCGAGTCCGTCTCGTACGCGGTCCTCACCCTGCTGGAGCGCCTCACTCCCAACGAGCGGGCGGTGTACGTGCTGAAGGAGGCGTTCGACTACCCGCACCGGGAGATCGCCGAGATCCTCGACCTCAGTGAGGCCGCCAGCCAGCAGATCTTCCACCGCGCGAAGAAGCACGTCGCGGCGGGCAAGGCGCGCACGGAGATCGACGAGGCGGCGGCCCGGCGGATCGTCGAGGAGTTCCTCGCGGCCGCCACCAGCGGGAAGACCGAGCCGCTGGTCAAGCTGCTCACCGCGGACGCCATCGCGGTCGGCGACGGCGGCGGGAAGGTCCCGGCCCGCGCCAGGGCGTTCGAGGGCGCCCTCGCGGTCGCGAAGTTCATGCGGGGCCTGTTCAAGCCGACCCCGGCCAAGCGGGCCGTCATCGGCGGCTCCGCCGCGATCCACGTCACGACGGCCAACGGCGGCCCCGCGATCCTCGCGGTCGTCGACGGCCGGGTCGTCGGGATCACCTGCCTGGAGATCGACGCGGACGGCATCGTCGCGTTCCGCAGCCAGGTCAACCCCGACAAGCTGGACCGCGCGACGGAGGTCTGGGCCGCAACCGACCACGGGGAACCCCTGTTCCACGCCTTCTGACGCACGCACGGCTCCCCACCAGGTCACCCCTCCCTCCAGGAGTGTGACCTGGTTCACATCCTCTTCCTGTCAGGAATCCGCGGGCCGCCCGGTTCAAGGGGCGTGACCGAGCAAGGCAGAGCGTCGGACCCGCGCAGACAGGAGCAGGACATGCAGCACCGCATCATCGTTCTCGGAGCCGGCTACACCGGAGCCACCACCGCCGGGCGCCTCGCCAAGCGGCTGCACCGCGACGACGTCGCCATCACCCTCGTCAACGCCGAGCCCGACTTCGTCGAACGCGTCCGTCTGCACCAGCTGGCGGTCGGCCAGGACCTCAAGCCCCGTCCCTTCCAGAAGATGTTCGCCGGTACCGGCGTGGAGCTGAAGCTCGGAGAGGTCGCCGGTGTCGACGCGGACCGCAGGACGGTCACCGTCGTCGACGCGGACGGCGCCGGGACGCAGGAACTGGAGTACGACACCCTCGTCTACGCCCTCGGCAGCGGCTGGAACCCGCAGGGCGTCCCCGGTACCGCCGAGCACGCCCACGAGATCTCCGGCCGCGCCGGGGCGCTCCGGCTGCGCGAGCGTCTGGCCGGGCTGGGCGCCGGGCAGCCCGTGGTCGTCGTCGGCGGTGGACTCACCGGTCTGGAGGCGGTGACCGAGATCGCCGAGAGCCGCCCCGACCTGGACGTCGCCCTCGTGGCCCGCGGCGGCCTCGGCGACTGGCTCTCCGACAAGGGCCGGGCCCATCTGCGGAAGGTCTTCGGCGGGCTCGGCATCACCGTGCACGAGCACACCGCCGTCACCGCCGTCGAGGCCGACCGTGTCCTGACCGACGGCGCGTCCGTCCCGGCCGCGGTCACCGTGTGGGCGACCGGCTTCGCCGTCCACCCGATCGCGCAGGCCACCACGCTGGAGGTGTCGGACACGGGTCAGATCGTCGTCGACGCGACCATGCGCTCGGTGTCGCACCCCGAGGTGTACGCCATCGGCGACGCGGCCCTGGCCATGGGCCCCGGCGACAAGCCGCTGCGGATGTCGTGCGCCTCGGGCGTCCCGAGCGCGTGGCAGGCCGCGGACGCCATCGCGGCCCGCCTGACCGGCGCGGAGCCGCCGAGGATCCCGGTCCGCTACTTCCAGCAGTGCGTCTCGCTCGGCCGCAAGGAGGGCCTGATCCAGTTCGTCACCGCCGACGACCAGACCCTCCCCAAGGCCCTCACCGGCCGCCTCGCCGCCCTCTACAAGGAGATCATCTGCAAGGGCGCGGCCTGGGGCGTCGCCCACCCGACGGTCGGCAGCATGCCGGCCCGCCGCCGCCGGATGACGCACCAGCCGGCCGGAACGGCCCGGGGCGAAGCGTCGCGACAGGCGGAGCGGACCGCAGAGGCGGCGGCCTGAGCCGTACGGCGCGGACGGCCCCGGAAGGCGCCGCCCGGACGTCACTCAGGCTGGGGCACGGGCCCGTGCCAGAGGTACGGCGCCGACTTCCTGTCGTACAGGGCGCGCAGCCGGGGTGCGCGGACGGCGGGCAGGCGGGACAGGGTGTGGAGGAAGACCTGGTCCACGAGCCACAGCGACCGCCAGGGGCGGGGCGGCAGGGGATCGTCGCGTTCGACCCCGTCGGGCAGCCGGCCGCGCGCGGGTACGGGAAGGTGGTCGTCGTGGAAGGCGAGCCCCAGCCACACCTCCGCGTCGAGCGGTACGGCGGTGACACCGGGGGGCGGTGCCCAAGGCTCCCCGGTCTGCGGATGGCGCGGGACGATCGCGATGTCCGGCACCGGGTCGGGGACGGGCAGCCCGGGCCCGGCCAGGGCGGCGCGCAGGGCGGGCGGGCCCGGTGGGAGCAGGATGTCGAGGGACGGGCGGAACGCCGCGGCGAGCGGGCCGTCGGGGACGCCGACCGGCGCACCGCCCGAGGCCGCCACCAGATGGGCCAGTGCCACGGAGACCGCCAGCTCCCAGCGGGGGTTCCAGGTGCCGTCCGCGTCGACCGGCGGGCTGCCGTGCACCCGCTCCACCACCGCCGACCAGGTCATGACCGGGCGGGCCGGCCCGTCGGCGACACGGCGGACGGCGTTCGGCGCGAGCCAGGTCGCCTGCCACAGGGAGCAGTCGTCGATGCGGGTGCCGACCTCCTGCCCGCACCGGGCGCAGGCCAGGTTGGGCCCGTCACGGCCGTCGAGTCCGCAGCAGCATCCGCCGGTGCGGTCGGGGATCAGCACGGTGCCGTGGGCGTCGCCCGGCGCCATGGCGATCGCGCCGGGCGCCCCGCAGGACAGGGCGTACACGGGCGCGAACACCCCACGGGCCTCCGCCTCGGCCGGGTCGATCTCGTTCCACCGCCGCCACGGCGGTCCGGACGGCTCCGGGTCGACCGCGTACGTCCCCGAATCCAGCAGCACGGGCAGGGCATACCCGTTGCCGTAGCTGTGATGGGCGTACGCGATCCACGCGACGCGGGACAGCGGCGCCGTCAGCACGGCGTCGCAACCCGCGCACGTGAACACCTCCACGGGCCCCTCCCCCTGTCCGCCCGCAGGAGTATGGGGCGCCCGGCGCCCACGGGGCCAGGGGTTTTCGGCGCGCGGTGCCGGTCAGCGGGCGGGCCGCGGTCCGCCGGGGGTGCCGGCGGGGCGGATCACCAGCCCGTCGCGCCCTCGTCCGCGAGCGCGCTCCAGGCCGGGGCGGCGGGCGCGGGGGGAGCGACGTCGTGACAGACGAAGCCGAGCCGGGTCAGTGCCCGGCGCATCTCACCGGTGGTGAAGTCACGCCGGTTCTGCCCGGTGATCACTTCCCCGACCTGCATCACCGGGTAGACGCGGCTGTTGATGGTCACGGCCACACCGACCACCGGTTCGGGGGCGATGCCGTTCAACGACTGCTCGACCTCGCTCTTGGTCAGGTCGAAGGGGAATCGGGCGATGACACAGCGCATGGATGCCTCCACAGGTATAGGGGTTGCGACACCGGAAGGGCCGCTACGAGTCGCTCCCGGCCGCGGGCCGCCGACCGCGCCCGGCGCCCCGCCCGCCACGGCTCCGACTCGTTCCGTCGCGGCCGCTGCCGCTGCGACCGCTCGCTTCCCGGCCGCTCCCGCTCCGGCCGGTGCCGTCGCGGCCGCCGCCACCGCGGCCGGTTCCCTTGCTCCCGCCGGTGCCCGGGCCGGTGCCCGTCTCGGGGCGGGTGCCCTTGCCGGTGCCGGGGCTGGTCGCCGAGCGTTCGGTTCTGCCGCGTCCGCCGTTCCGCCGGGTGCCGGTGCGGCCGGGTGTGCCCTTGCGGCCGCTCGGCGCGGCGGCCGGTGCCGGGACGGTGAGGGTGAGGGTGACGGGCACGCCGGACGGGGTGCGGGCGCCGGTGATGCGGTGCAGTTCGGGCTCGCCGGGGCGGACCCGCGCGGAGCGCGGCGTGATGCCGGCGTCGGCCATCAGCCGGTCCATCTCACGGCGTTGGTGCGGCAGGACGAGGGTGACGACGGTGCCCGACTCGCCGGCGCGGGCGGTACGGCCGCCGCGGTGCAGATAGTCCTTGTGGTCGCCGGGCGGGTCGACGTTCACGACGAGGTCGAGGTCGTCGACATGGATGCCGCGGGCGGCGACGTTCGTGGCCACCAGCACCGTGACCTGGCCGTCCTTGAACCCCGCGAGCGTCCGGTTGCGCTGCGGCTGGGACTTCCCGCCGTGCAGCGCCGAGGCGCGCACCCCGACGGAGAGCAGATGCTTGGCCAGCCGGTCGGCGGCCCGCTTGGTGTCCAGGAACATGATCACCCGCCCGTCGCGGGCGGCGATCTCGGTGGCGGTGGCGTGCTTGTCGTCGTCCTGCACGTGGAGCAGATGGTGCTCCATGGTGCTGACGGCGCCCGCGGACGGGTCGACCGAGTGGACCACGGGGTCGTGCAGGTAGCGGCGCACCAGGAGGTCGATGTTGCGGTCCAGGGTGGCCGAGAACAGCAGCCGCTGACCGTCGGCGTCGACCTGGTCGAGCAGCGCGGTGACCTGCGGCATGAAGCCCATGTCGGCCATCTGGTCGGCCTCGTCGAGGACGGTGACCGTGACCTGGTCGAGTTGGCAGTCGCCGCGTTCTATGAGGTCCTTGAGGCGGCCGGGCGTGGCGATCACGACCTCGGCGCCGCCCCGCAGGGCGCTCGCCTGGCGGCCGATGGACATACCGCCCACCACGGTGGCGAGCCGCAGCCGCAGCGCGCGGGCGTAGGGGGTGAGCGCGTCGGTGACCTGCTGGGCCAGTTCCCGGGTGGGGACGAGGACCAGGGCGAGCGGCTGTCGGGGCTCGGCCCGCTGCCCGTTCAGCCGGGCCAGGACGGCCAGACCGAACGCGAGCGTCTTGCCCGAGCCCGTACGGCCCCGGCCGAGCACGTCCCGGCCGGCCAGCGCGTTCGGCAGGGTGGCCGCCTGGATCGGGAACGGCGTGGTGACGCCTTCGGCGCCGAGCGCGGTCAGCAGGCGGGCCGGCAGGTCGAGTTCGGTGAAGGAGTCGACCGCGGGCAGCGGCTCGGTGAGGGTGACCGGCAGGGCGAACTCCTGCGGGCGGGCGGCGGAGCGCGCTGCCGCGCCGCCTTTGCGCGTACCGGCGGAGCGGGACTGCTTCCGGCCCGCGTCCTGTGCGCGGAAGCGGCCGCCGCGGCTGCCGCCGCCGGATCGGTTGGTGTCGGTCTCCGTGCGGAGGCGGCCGGAGCCGCCGTGACCCCGACGGGTGCGGTTCATGAAGGAACCCTCCTCGATGCGGCGTATCGAGGAATTCCGTCCGGCGGCAGGGGCCGCGCGAGGATTCGCAAGAATGAGCCGAAGAAAATGCGAAAAGGCCCGCACCCCGAGAGTGCGGGCCTCAGTCGTTCAGTTCGCGTCAGCGTCAGGCGGGAACGATGTTCTCGGCCTGGGGGCCCTTCTGGCCCTGCGTGACGTCGAAGGTAACCTTCTGGCCTTCCTGAAGCTCGCGGAAGCCGCTGGTGGCGATGTTCGAGTAGTGGGCGAACACGTCAGCGCCGCCGCCGTCCTGCTCGATGAAGCCGAAGCCCTTTTCCGCGTTGAACCACTTCACGGTGCCAGATGCCATATTGAATCTCCCTTGGGGGGCAGTGCCGGATCCGCACTTTACGGATCCGAGTCGCCGCGATGATCACCCCTCCGGAAAGATCCGGAAAGCTCTGCAAAGAAACAAATCTCTGGCAACCAAAACTGCAACTGCTATCACGCTAACACAGGCAGGACCGCGGCCCCCTGTGTGTTTTCGGCGACGCGCGGGAATTCTCGACCCGCCGTGGCCTGTAATTCTGTAACGGCCGGACTAGGTATGCGTGCCGTGGTCGCCCAGCCTCCGGCGCATGTCCTGGTTGACCCGGAGCGCCGCGTCGAGCTGGTCCTCCAGGGAGACGATGCGGCAGGCGGCCTCGATGGGCGTGCCCTGGTCGACGAGTTCGCGGGCGCGGGCGGCGACGCGCAGTTGGCGACGGGAGTAGCGGCGGTGACCACCCTCCGAACGCAGCGGGGTGATCAGCTCGGCCTCGCCGAGGGCGCGGAGGAAGGCGGGGGTGGTGCCGAGAACGTCGGCGGCCCGCCCCATGGTGTAGGCGGGGTAGTCGTCGTCGTCGAGATTCCCGGCGGCGCGGGCGTTCTCAGCGGGCATGGCACCTTCGTTTCGGGGACGCGGGGAGGGGCCCTGACGCGGGCCCGGGGCGACGGCGCGGCACCCGTTGCTCCGCGCGCGATCCGGCACCGGGATCCTCCACCGGCCGCCTCGTGCGTCAACCCTAGCTCCGGCGACCCCACAGATGTGCCCTCGCGACGACAGACTTTCACGGCGATGCGCCACGCCACCCCCACCACCCCCCGAGACACACGACACCCCGGACGGCCCAGCCCCTTGCCGGTCGAGCACCCCGCCGGCCCAGCGCCCTGCCGGTCCAGCACCCCGCGCGGGCGGCCACGCGCCGACCCAGCACCAACGGGCCGACCACGCGCCGCCCAGCATCCGCCGGCCCAGCGCCCCACCGGCCCAGCGCCCACCGGCCAAGCGCCCCCGCCGTCCGGCACCCGCCGGGCGGCGACGCGCGGGTCCAGCACCCGCCGTCCGGCACTCGCTGGTCCGGCTGCCGCCGGTTCAGCACTTACCAGCTCCGGCACCCGCCGGGCGTATGCGCGTCGGTCCGGCACCCGCCGTCCGGCACCCGCTGTCCGTTACTCGCCGGGCCGGCAGCCGCCGGGTGGCTGCGCGCCGGCCAGTGTCCGTTGGCTCGGCGCCCCGCCGTCCGGCGTTCGCTGGTCCGGCAGTCGCCGGTTCAGTACTCACCCGGTCCGGCACCCGCAGGAGCGGCTGCGTGCTGGTCCGGCGCCGCCGTCGGGTGGTTACGCGTCGGGCACGGGGCGGGCGGCGTATGTGCCGCAGGGCTCGTCGATGTGCGTGCGTTCGCCCTGGGAGCGGCTGCTGTACAGCCACGGTCCGGCCTCGTGAGGGGAGCCGCTGGTGAGACGGGTGTCGACGGTCAGATGCAGCAGCGTGCCGCGTCCGTCGGCGCCCGTGGGGTAGCTGCGGGGTTCGTCGCAGGGGAAGACCCGGCGCAGGACACGGGCGACCCGTTGGGCCGTGGCGGGGTCCGCCGCGACGACCCGCACCTCGGCGAGCCCGGCACCCACGTGCGGGGCCCACCGGACCTCGGGGGTGCTGTCGACGTCATCGCGGCCGTCCCGGATACGCATGGACGCCACCGCCCTCCACTACCGCCCCCCTGGCCAGTACCTCCACGGTACCTCCGGGCCCCTCACCCGACCGAAGCCCGGCAGCCTCCGGCCCGCCGTTCGGCCAGGGGGCCGGACCTCACCTCGGGGCGCCGCCCGCCCAGGCGCCCCCGGCTCGTCCCATGGCCCTCGGTCAGTACGTCAGTGCGTCCTCGGCTGTGCCGAAGAAGCTCGTCACCTGGCTGTCGTTGACCGTGACGGGGCCGTCGTTGATCGGCACCGTGGTGGGGCTCTCGGCGGCCGTGAGGGCGATCTCCACCTTGTCGGCGCTCTTGCCGCCCGGGGTGTCGGCGCGGGAGAACAGGATCCCGGCGTACGCCTTCTCCCCGGCGTTCAGGAGCCAGTCCTCGCCCGCGGGGCCCATGTGCTCGGCGGCGCCGTCGAGCGCCGGGATCGTGACGACCAGTTCGCCGGCCGGCAGCAGACAGGGGTCGCCGCTGGTGTTCGTGGCGGTCAGCAGCGCGTGGTTGACCGGCTTGGAGGCGACCGTGACCTTGTAGCTCAGGTCGGTCGTCTCGCACATGCCGACACCGCCGTCCTGGTCGTCCGTGGCGGGCTCCGACGCCTCGGAGGTGCCGCCGCTCCCGGAGGAGCCCCCGCTGCCCCCACTGCCACCGCTGCCGCCGGGGGCGTCCGTGGCGGGCTTGTCGGTGTCCTTGCCCCCGCCGGTGTCCTTGCCCGTCTCCCCGCCCGTGCCCTTGTCCTTGTCCTTGCCCGGCGCGGACGGGCTCGCCGTCGCGCTCGGGGCGGCCGCGTCCTGCTCGGCGTCCCCCTTGCACGCCGTCAGGGCCAGGACCCCCAGCGAGAGCGCGGCGAGTACGGCGGTGGTGCGGCGTGCGCGAACTGCGTGAACCATCGGAAGCCCCCCAAGAGTCGGAACGTTCCGGCGATGGTGCCCCATGGCGGACATGTTTCCGCCCCCGCGTACCGAGCGAGGGCCGTCCTCGAACAGGTTTGTGACAGTGTGACGGCGCCGATGGCCGGAATTGGTGCCCTCTTTGGCCCGGCACACACCACATTCAGCCGTATTCGCACACCCGTACATCCAGGCCTCCGTCGGGCTGGTCCTAAAGGGCAACTCACTGCCCTTGGAGGACCTGATGCACCGACGCCTCGTCACCTCGGCCGTCACCGCCGCCGTGTGCGGCACCACGCTGGCCGGCACCGCCACGACCGCCTCCGCCGCCCCCCAGGACGTCGACTGCCGCAAGGTGAAGTGCGTCGCGCTCACCTTCGACGACGGCCCCGTCACCGACACCCAGCGCCTGCTGAACATACTGAAGGAGCGGGACGTCAGAGCCACCTTCTACGTCGTCGGCAAGAACGCCCAGAAGTACCCGGCGACGGTGCGCAACGCCTCGCTCGCGGGCCACCAGATAGGCAACCACAGCTGGGACCACGCCGATCTGACGAAGCTCAGCGCCGCGAAGGTCAAGTCACAGTTCTCCCGCGCCGACACGGCGATCAAGCAGGCCACCGGCAAGAAGCCCACCACCGTCCGCGCGCCCTACGGCGCGCACAACGCGACCGTCCGCAGCGCCGCCGGCCGGCCGCTGGTGCACTGGAGCGTCGACACCCTCGACTGGAAGTACCGCGACACCGCCCGGCTGATCAAGACCGTCAACGCGGAGACCCGGCCCGGCGACATCGTCCTCATGCACGACATCCACCGGACGACGGTCGACGCCGTCCCCGGCATCATCAGGGCGCTCAAGGCGCGCGGCTTCCACTTCGTCACCGTCGACCAGCTGTTCGCCCCGACCAAGCTGGCCGTCGGCAAGGTCGCTTACCACAACCGCGCCGCCTACCGCCCCTGACCCGAAGTCCTCTTTCTTCGGGCCGCGTTGCCGGGTGACGCGGCCCGAAAGTACCGACGGTGTGCCTGCCCCGGCAGCGGGCGTTACCCGGCGTTCCACCCCTGTGCGATGCTGCGCGCGGCGTCGGAGCAGGCGATCGAGTGTGACGCGGGTCACGGGAAGTCGGTGTGGGGTGCCGGACAGCTCCTTGAGGTGAGCACTCATATGCGTACCCGGGTACGGGCCGGGGATCCGAGCGCGTTCGCCGAGCTCTTCGACGCCTACGCCCGCGCGGTCTACAACCATGCCTTCCGGCTGACCGCCGACTGGTCCACGGCCGAGGACGTGATGGCCGCGACGTTCATGGAGGCGTGGCGGCTGCACGACAAGGTGGACCAGGAGGGCGGCTCCCTGCGGCCCTGGCTGCTCGGCATCGCCACCAACACCGCGCGCAACCAGTACCGGAGCAACCGGCGTTACCGGGCGGCGGCCCAGGCCGCGGCGGCGGCCGAACGCTCCGTCCCCGACCACGCCGAGGAGGTGGCCGACCGGCTCGACGGGCGGCAGCGCCTGGCGACGGCGCTGACCGCCCTCGCGAAGCTGCGCCGCCCCGAGCGAGAGGTCATCGCGCTCTGCCTGGGGGAGGGCCTGGACTACGAGGCCGCGGCGGAGGCGCTCGGCATCCCCGTCGGCACGGTCGCCTCCCGCCTCTCCAGAGCCCGCAGAAAGCTGCGCAAGCTCGCCGAAGCGAGCGAGCAGGGGCAGCAACAGGCAAGCGGGCCAGGCCGGTTGGGCGGTGCTCGCGCACCGGCGGCGCTCGCGGGGAATCTTCGGGAAAGTCTCGTGAAACGGGAAGGCGGCCGGCCGGGCCGACAGACAAGGGGTGATCGCGCACCCGCGATCCGGCCCGCACAGGAAGGAAACCGATGAACGCGAACACGTCCCGGCAGAACGCTGCCGCGCGGGAAGAGGGCGCCCAGCTCTTCGACCGGACGACGCGCGACCTGCCGCCGGGCCGTCACCGGTTCCACAAGGAGCGCATGATGGCCCAGATCCACGAGACCCGGCAGGCCGAGCACACCGCCACCGGAGCGAACGGAGCGAACGGAGGGCAGGGAGCCAACGGGGCGACCCCGGCGAAGGCACGGCGGTTCCGGCTGTCTCGTCCTGCGTTCGCCCTGCCCGCGCTGGCCGCCACCGTGGCCGCCGCCGTCGTCGCCGTCGTGGTGACGTCCGGCGGGGAGAGCGGGCCCGGCCTCGCCACCGGCCCGGCCCTGACCACGACGATCGGCGTGGCGAGCGCCGAGGGCGCGCCCCGGCTGCTCGACGAGATCGCGCTGGCGGCGGCGGACGGCAAGCACCCGGTGGCCAAGCCCGGCCAGTACATCTACATCGAGTCCAAGACGGCCAACACCTTCGTGCGGACCGTCAACGACAAGAGCAGCCTGGCCAGCTACGCGCTGCACACCCGCCAGGTGTGGAAGTCCCCGGACGGCACCAAGGGCTGGCTGATCGACCCGGCCGTCAACGAGAGCCCCGAGGGTGAGACCCTGAGCCTCCCCGACGAGCAGGGCAACACCCCCCGGGCCGACCTGAACGGTCCCTCGTACGACTATCTGGCCAAGCTGACCACCGACCCCGACGCCCTTCTGGCCAAGATCTACAAGGAGACCAAGGGGCAGGGGAACACCCCCGACCAGCAGGCGTTCACCACCATCGGCGAACTGCTCGGCGAGAGCTACCCGCCGCAGGAGTTGTACTCGGCCCTGTTCAAGACGGCTGCGAAGATCCCCGGGGTCGTCGTGGTCGACGACGCGGTGGACGCGGCGGGGCGGCACGGTGTAGCGGTGGCACGCCTCGACGAGACCAGCGGTCAGCGGGAGGAATGGATCTTCGACAAGAAGACGCACGTCTACCTCGGCGAGCGGATCGTCCAGGTGAACCGGGTCGACGGCGACGACCTGATCAAGCCCGGCACCATCGTCTTCACCAGCGCCATCATGAAGCGCGCCGTCGTGGACGGCATCAAGCAGACCCCGTCCCAGTCCGGCTGACACGACGACGGGCGGTACCCGTGCCTCCGGCGGATCGACCGGAGACACGGGGCGCTGCCACCCGGCGCCCGGCGGAGGCGACGGCGGTGGTGGGGGCGGCGACTGAGGGGACGGTGCCCCGGGACGACTGAGGCGACTTGGGCCGGGCTGCCGGACGCGCCCCGCGGCACGCCGGGTCACCCGCCCTCGCGCCGGCCGGCCGCAACGCCGGTGCGGCGCCGCCCCCTCGCCCCCGTACGGCTTGCGCTCCGCCGCGGATCCGCTGGCTTGCCCGGCGGCTGTTCGGGTACCGCCTTCTCATGAGGGTGGTATCCGTATGGTCAGGCGATTGCTGAAAGCGATGGGTTCGTGACTCGTCTCAGCGGCTTCGGGGACGACGGGGCGAGGGGAGCGGGCGATGCGCTGCCCCTCGCGCTGCGGATCGCCGATGCCGTGGACAGCCTGGCGCATCTGTGGGCCACCGCAGGTCAGGGGGCGGGTCTGCGTCTGTCGCCCCATCAGTTGCGGGCGCTGCGCATCCTGGAGTCAGGGCCGGGGCTCAACCTCACCGCTCTCGCCGAGGGGATGGAGATAGGACTGCCGACCGCCAGCCGTCTCTGCGACCGACTGGAGGCGGCGGGCCTCGTGGAACGCGGGCTGCATCCGCACCGGCGGCGCGAGGTCCAGCTGAATCTCACGGGACACGGCCGTCAGGTCCTGGAAGAGGTGGCGTCGAACCGCTCCCGAGCCCTCGCCACGGTCCTGGCGGCCATGCCCCCCACGGAACGGGAGGCCCTGGGCCGAGGAATGCGAGCGTTCCTCACGGCCCGGGAGGACACCGCGGGCAACGAGGGTCCGGGCGGGGCCGACTCGCACGGCGCAGGTCGGAAGGGAGGCGGCCCGGACGGCGTCGGGCCGGGCGGGGTCGGCCCGGACACCGATGGCCCCTGGACCTGACCGCGTCGCGTCCGGCGGGCCGACCGCTCTGGCCTTCGGGCCCCTCCGCTACGCCGACCCCGACCGCGGCGCGGGTACCTCCGGGAGCCACTCGGTGACCGTGACCGTCGTGCCGGTGTCGGGGTGGCTGTCCACCGTGAAGTCCTCGACGAGGCGTCTGGCGCCGCCGAGGCCCATGCCCAGTCCACCGCCGGTGGTGTACCCGTCGCTCATGGCCAGGTCGATGTCGCGGATGCCCTGACCGGTGTCGACGAAGGAGAGCCGCAGCCCGCGTCGGCCGCGGTCGTCCAGCGTGGTGATCTCGGCGTGCCCTCCGCCCCCGTGGACGAGCGTGTTCCGGGCGAGTTCGCTGGCCGCCGTCACCAGCTTCGTCTGCTGGACCAGCCCGAACCCGACGTCGGCGGCGGAGTGGCGCACCTGCTGGCGCACCCAGGCCAGATCGGCGTCCGAGGCGATGGGCAGACGCGTGGTCGAGTCGTTCGCGGCTTGCATCACGCACCCCCTTCCCGGCGGACGGGCGGGACCGCCGACGGGACGGCGGTGGATCCGACGGGCGAGCCGGTCACCGCGAGCTCGCTCCGACGACGGCGCGAGAGGAGGCGAGGGTGTGCGCGGCCTCCGGCAGCCGCCGCCATGGCAGCGCGACCGTTTCCCCGCCGCGACCCCAGCTCAAGCCGTAGCCGTAGGAGCAGCGCCCGTCACAGCCGCAGCGGCTGCCGCACCCGGCAGTGACGCCGGCCTCCGCCGCGGGCGTCCCCGCACTCGCCCCCGGTGCGAGCGTCCGCACGTCGGCCGTCGCGTTCGCCGCCGGGAACCGGCTCGGCTCCCGCGTCACCGCGGCGGCCGTCTCGCTCTCCGTCACGTGCGTTTCTCCCTGCCGCGAGCCCCGCGGCCGACCGGAAGGCAAGCCATCAGGCAACTATTGCCGCATAGCAACAGTAGCGCGGGCCCGAGGGCCGGACAACGCACGCGGGACACAGGGAGGTTGTAGCCGCTACCCCTATACCCCCATACCCCCGTACCTCCATGCCCCCATACCTCCATGCCCCCGCCCCGGCGGTCATTCGGCCGGAGGCCTCCCGCGCCAGTCCAGGCAGACGACGAGCGCGTCGTCGTCGGCCAGGGCCTCGCCGCGGTGGCCGGTCAGCTCCCGCAGGATGGCGCGCGGCACCTCGGCCGCGGGCAGCAGCCGCGTGGAGTGGATGGCCCGCGCGAGGGCCGTGTCCCCGTACGCCTCCCCCTTCGGCGAGGCCACCCCGTGGACGCCGTCGCTGACGAAGACGAGCCGGTCGCCGGGCTCGACGTGGAAGTCCTGGGCCACGTAGTCGGTCTCCTCGAACATGCCGAGGGGCAGCTGGGCGTCGAACGTGACGCGCTCCACCGTGCCGGAGCGCAGCCGCAGCAACTGGGGCGAACCCGCGTCCACGACGCTCGCGTGGCCCGTGACCAGGTCGAAGTCGAACATCAGGACGGACAGATAGCAGCGGCCCCGGTAGTGCGCGTAGACGGCCTGGTCGGCCAGGGCGGCCTGGTCGGCGATGGAGATGCCGGCCCGGCGGGCGTTGCGCAGGGCGTTGATGGCCAGATTCGTCAGCAGCGACGCCTCTATGCCCTCGCCCATGCCGTTGGTGACGTACAGCGTCAGCCGGTCGGCGGTGGCGGACCAGTCGAAGTTGTCGCCGAAGATGGCGTAGGCGGGCTCCAGCTGGGCACCCAGGTCGTACTCGGGGCGGGAGCAGGAGCGGCCGGGCAGCAGCTGCCACTGCATCTCGGCGGCCAGGGTGAGCCGGTCCTTGCGGCGCGTCTGGAGATAGAGGTCGGTGTCCCGTTCGGCGACGAGCACCTCGTGTCCGAGGACGTCGGCGATCTCGGCGAGTTCGGACTCCCATTCGCGCGCGGCGGCGCCCGGCAGGGTGACGGACAGGACGCCGAGCCGGTCGCCGCGGACGCTGACCGGCAGGTGGAGGCGTGTGCGCCCGCCGGGCCGCTCCTCGTGGTGCGGCTTCTGCGAACCGAAGGCCCGGCCGACCGTGGTGTTGTGCACCGACACCGGCTCCAGGGTGTGCGGCAGGACCGACACCGGCTGGAGCACGGTCAGGCTGTAGTCGGCCATGAACAGCTCGGTCTCCTCCGCCCCGTACTGCTCGGCCAGTACGGAACGCGCGGCGTCGAGCAACGCATGGGGAGCCGCGGTGCGCAGCGCGCGCTCGGCGGCCAGGAATCTCTTCATGACGGGCGATACACCAATCTTTCTCCGCGGGATGCGTGCCTGCGCTCTGAGGCCGGGTCCGGACGGGTCGTACCGGGCGCTCGGGGCATCCACGCCGTGTGCGCGCCGAGGTCCCTAGTACGCTGACAGTCAGCCCAGCGCCTGCGAGAGTGTGACCGTGACTGCCTTCCGCCGCCGCCCAGAGCCTGACGAGGTCGCACGTGTGACCACGACGGCCGTCGAGCTGCTGGAAGTCGTGTGGGGCCGTGCCTCCACCGCGCCCACCTCAGCGTCCCAGCTGCGTGTCCTGCACATACTCGAGCACCAGGACGGCATCAACCTGCGCACCCTGGCGGAGACGCTGGCCTCGACGCCGCCGTCCACGAGCCGGCTGTGCGACCGGCTGCACGCGGCGGGGTTCATCGAGCGGGAGGTGAGCGCGGAGGACAGGCGCGAGGTGCGGCTGCACCTCAGCGGCCGGGGCCGCGCCTTCCTCGCCGACCTGCGCACCCGCAGGGAGCTGGAGCTGCGGAAGGTGCTGGCGGACATGCCCGCGGCCAAGCGGACCGCCCTGCTGGAGGGGCTGGAGTCCTTCTGCGCCACCGCCGCCACGCAGATCCACGACGAGGCCCCGGACTCCAGCAGCCGGACCGCCTGAGGGGTCCCGAGCGGCGTCGGCGGCGCCGTCGCCCGACCGCGACGGCGACCCGCGCACGGAGCGGTCTCCGTCCACCGGAGCATCCCATGTCCTTCCCCGTGCCCATCCGACACGGTTACTTTGTTGTCTGACGGCTATTATTGTCAAACGACAACAGTTGGTTCCCCGTCATCGTCTGCACGCGTACGGATACCCCGTGAGTGACGTGTTCTTCAGTGCCTGTGGGCCATGTCTCCCGAAAGGGGGACGAACGGCCGGGGCCGGCGGTGACGGAGTGTTCTCCGTCCACCGCCGGCCCCGGCCGTCGTCCGCCCGCTCCGCCTAGGAGAGGGACTTGTAGCCGCTCCAGCCGGTCGCGATCCGGGTCCGGGACCCGAACGAGCCCTTGCCGTCGCCGCTGTTGCGCCACAGGTTGCCGCTGGTGTCGCGGGCGACCAGGTCCGGGCGGCCGTCGTCCGTGAGGTCGCCGACACCGACGATCGCGTTGTACGAGCCGCCCCAGTTCGACAGCAGCTTGACGCGGGCAGCGAACGTGCCGTCGCCCTTGCCGTCGTAGCGGTACAAATTGTTCGACGCGTCCTGGGCCAGGAGGTCCGCCCTGCCGTCGCCGGTGAGGTCGCCGGCGCCGACGATCTTCTTGTAGCCCTTCCAGTTGTCGTAGAGCTTCACGCGGGCGGCGAGCTTGCCGTCACCGGTGCCCTTCATGAGGTAGACCGCTCCGGTGGAGGAGTTCCTCGCGATCAGGTCCGGGCGGCCGTCGCCGTTCGTGTCGCCGGGTGACGTCAGGACGTCGTACTGCGTCCAGCCGCTGGTCGCGAGCGTCGTGTACGACGTCGACGGCTTGACGGCCGCCCCGCAGCCCGGCTTGTACAGCCGCAGCGCGCCGCTGCTGTAGCGGACGAGGACGTCGTTGCAGCGGTCGCCGCTCAGGTCGCCGAAGGGGACGGCCTTGACGGTCGTCGGCCAGCCGGTGCCCGTGTACTTGTCGCCGAGTCCGCCCGTGCCGGTGCCGCTGTGGAAGGTCAGCCCGCCCGAGGAGTTGAGGGTGAGCAGGTCGCCGCGCCCGTCGGGGCCCTCGGGGCTGACGAAGTCGCGGCGCACGGCGGCCCCGCGCTGGAGGAAGCCCTCGCCGGCGTTCACGGTGACCGCCGAGGCCGTGCCGACGCCGGTCGCCCGCAGGGTCCAGGTGAAGTGGCCGTTGGGGAAGTGGGCCCCGCTCGCGGTGCGGCCGTCCCAGGTGGCCGTCACCCGGCCCGGGGTCGCGCCGCCGGTGAGGGTGCGGGTGGCCCTGCCGTTCGCGCCGCTCTGCACCGAGGTGAAGGTGAGCGACCAGGAGGTGACCGGACGGGACAGCACCCACTGGCCCTCGAAGGGCATACCGGGGCCGACATAGCTGCCGGCCGACGACTCGAAGGCCGTCACCGGGGACGGGGCGATGCCCGTGGTGGTGACGTGGGTGCGCTCGTAGTCGTCGAACCAGGCGACCAGGCCGGTGTACTCGTCGACCGTCCACCGGTAGCGGCGGTCCGCGCTCAGGCCCTGGTCGGCCAGGTCCGAGGCGAGGGTGCGGGTGGTGCCGGTGGCCGCCTCGGTGAGGAGCAGCGTCCCGGCGCCGTGGTCGTGGCGGACGGTGAAGCCGTCGCCGAGGAGCACGTCACCGGGGGTGACCGCCTTCGACGTACCGGCCGCGGTGTCGTACACGCCCGCCGATTCCGTCCCGCAGGCCCAGTACACCCAGCGGCCCGCCGCCTGGAGTTCGCTCGGCACGCAGGCCAGGCCCGGCACGCTCACCGTGCCGAGCGTCTTCTCCAGCGGGATGCTGTACGAGGTGAGCCTGCCCGCGGTGGTGGTGGCGCTCCAGAGGGTGGAGCCGTTCAGGGCCGCGGCGCGCACCGACCGCTTCAGCTTCTGGCCCTGGCCGAACTCGCCGACGTACTGCTGCGGGGTGGCGCCGCCGGAGTCGAACACGGCGTAGTCGTCGGAGACGTCGACGATGCGGCCGCCCCGCCCGCCGAAGTCCAGGTAGTGGCCGCCGATCTCCACCAGCCGGTCGTCACCGAGGGACTCGCCCTCGTCGGTGCCGCCGTTCGCGTCGAGGTACACGTCGTGGGCGTCGAGGTTGCCCCACAGCGCCGAGCAGGTGACGCCCTCGTAGGGGCAGAGGGCGGAGCGGACGGAACCGCTCGCCGTGGCCTCGGACGCCGTCAGCGTGGCCGAGTTGTCGGTGGTGAGGGTGCGGACGGAGGTGGTGTCCGCGACGGCCGCCGGGTCGTCCTCGGCGACGCGCAGGCTGCCGCGGCTGAGCGCGATGCCCGTCTTGGTGTTCTCCAGCGCCGGGGCCTGCCGGACCTTCGTCACCTCCAGCGAGCCGTCGTCGGTCTGGCTCACCCGCCGCACCCACCAGTCGTTGGCGTCGGTGCCGCCGGAGACCAGCGCGCTCCGGTCGCGGGCCGCGAGGGTGTACGCGCCGGCGCTCGCCAGCAGCGTCCGCTGCTCGGAGGGGTCGTCCACGTCGACGGCGACCAGCCGCGAGCCGAGCGCGTCGGAGGCCAGCGGCAGCAGCAGCCAGTGGCCGACCAGGACCGGGTCGCCGTCGAGCACGCCCGGGTGGGAGGGCAGCGTGACGACCCGCTCGGCGGCGGAGAGGTCGGCGCGGGACTTCAGGTGCAGTACGGCGGTGTCCTCGTCGTACCAGCCGACGTGGTCCTCGCTCATGACGTGGTGATCGGCGGCGCTCGTGTCGGTGAACGCGTGGGCGTTCACGGCCGACTCGACGTCGATGTAGTCGACGGTGCCGCCGCGCGTCCACAGCACGCCCTCGGCGTCGGCGGCGACGACCTCCTTGTCCTGGAGGTTCGTGGGCTCGCCGGTCACCTTGCGGACCCGCTTGGTGCCGTCGACGACGTCGATCAGGGCGCGGCCGGTGACGACCGTGTCCCCGGCCATGCCCCGGTAGTAGCCGTCGGTGGTGGAGCCGTTCCAGCTCAGGCTCCGGGTGGTGCGGGTGGCCGGGTCCCAGAGGGTGACGGTCGACGCGGACGTCAGCGAGGCCGGCCCGAGCGCGACCACGTCGCTGTCCGAACCGAACCACGCGGGTCGGCACGCGGCGGTGAGGGAGCAGGTGGAGACGGGCACGTAGACGCTGCCGTCGGCCCTCTCGACCGTGACGGTCCGGCCCGTCGCGTAGTCCGTCCACAGCATCCCCGCCCTGCCGGTCTGCCGGTGCAGGAAGCCGCTGTCCCCGGCCACGTACGGGCGGTCGGTGCGCGGTGTGGTGGTGCTCGGGTCGACCAGTGTGATCGCGGTGGTGTCGCCGTCGGTCGCTTGCGCGGAGCCGCCGCCCGTCGTCAGGGCGACGGCGGACGCGGCCACGAGGACCGCCAACGAGGTGACGGCGGCGGCCGGTCCGCCCCGTCCCGGGGCGTGTCTGCCCACGTAGGTTCCCTCCCCCGCGAGGGCCCATGCCCTCGCACAAATGGCCGGATCCTATCAGGGGGCGGCGGCCCCGAGGCCGGGGTCCTGGAGTGGAAAAGGCAAGCTCAGACGGGTGAGGGGGAGGAGGCGTCCGGCCCGTCGGGACGCCCGGGAGGAGCCTCGCCTCCCGACGGGTTCCGGCGGACGGCGGCATGCTCGGCAGCCGCCGGAGACGGTGCTCGGGGCTGCGCCGATCCGAAGCCCGGACCGGGTCGAGCCGTCGGCGCTCGCCGCCACGGGTCGCCCGCCGACCGGGGTCGCGCCGACGGTCCGAGGCCGTGTCCCCTCGCCGGGTTCGGCGGGTCCGGACCCCGCCGACCGGCGGGGTGGCCGGGGCCGGTCGGCGGGGCAACTCCCGTGAGGCATCGGATGGTTGGCCGCTCCCGCGCCTCGGCAACGTTGTCCCGGTGACCGAGACCGACAGCGCCGCGAAGGCGCCCCTACGAGACTTGTCCGAGCCAGACGCGGCGGGGGAGACCGCCGGGAGGGCCGGGGCCGCCGCGCCGGACGACGCCGCCCCTCCCCCGGCGGACGGCGCGTCGAAGGGCGGCGCCACCGCGACGGAGCCCACCGCGGCCCCGGCGGGTGCCGCGCCGCTGGCGCGACTGGTCGGGGTGGACCTCGCCCGCGCCCTCGCCGTGTTCGGCATGTTCGCCGTGCACGTCGGCCCCTTCCCCGACCCCGACGGCGGCATCGGGGACTGGTTCCTGGGGCTGGCGAGCGGCCGGGCGTCGGCCCTGTTCGCCACCCTCGCCGGGTTCTCACTGATGCTGATCGCCGGCCGCCTGGAGCCCAAGACCGGCCTGGCGGGCCGCCAGGCGAGGGCCCGCATCGTCATCCGGGCGGTGATCCTGCTGGTGGTGGGCACCGCGCTGGCGATGACCAACTTCGGCGGCGCCGGCATCCTCAACTTCTACGCCGTGTACTTCCTGCTGGCCCTGCCGCTGCTGCGGCTGCGGGCCAGGACCCTCGCGATCACCGCGGTCACCCTCGCGTTCGTCACACCGCAGCTCGCGTACGCCCTCCGCGCGCTGCTCACCGAGTCGATGGTGACCACCATCGACGCGTACGACCCGATCGCCCGGCTCTCCGGGGTGGGTGTGCTCGACTTCTTCCTCACCGGCCTCTACCCGGCGATCACCTGGATGACGTTCGTCGTCACCGGTATGGCGCTGGGCCGGCTGGACCTGTCCTCCGGCACGGTGCGGCGGCGGCTGGCCGTGGTCGGTCCCGCCCTGATCGCGTTCGGCTACGGCGTCTCCTGGCTGGTGCTCCGGCTGACCGGCGGCGACAAGGAGATCGCGGCCACGATGCCCGACATGAAGGACTTCGAGGCCCTGAAGGACGCCGGCGCCTCGGCGAGCGCCTTCGACATGCCGGTCGGCAGCGGGCTGTGGGGCCCCGACGCCTGGGGGCTGCTGGCGGCCGAGCCGCACACCGGGTCCACGTTCGACCTCATCGGCAGCCTGGGCATCGCGATCACGGTGCTGCTGTGCCTGACGGTGGCGCTGGACCGGCTGCCGGTGCTGCGCCGGCTGGCGGCGCCGGTCATCGCCGTCGGGACCATGTCCCTGACCCTCTACGTGGGCCACATCCTGGTGATCCTCGCCCTGCCCGGAGAGTCGGCCACCCCGCCGCAGTCCGCCTCGGCCGGACTGCTGCTCGCGTTCGTCCTCGGCGCCACCCTGTTCGCGGCGGCCTGGTCACGCTTCTTCCGCCGCGGCCCGCTGGAGCACCTGCTCAACAACGCCACCCGACTGGCGAACCGGGTCCGTTGACCCACGGGCGCGTCCCGGCGGGCCCGGGGCGGGGCCGCGGACCGTGGTGGCCGCGGCCCCGCTCGGGCGTCGGGAACGGGGTGGAATCAGGACGGGTCGCCGTACTGCAGACCGCGTCCGTTGGTGCCGACGTAGACCCGGCCGAAGGTGTCGGGGTCACCGGTGACGACACCGACGCCGCCGATCGCGCCCCACTGGTGGGCGTCGTCGTTGACGCGCAGCCACGTGGCGCCCTTGTCGGTGGAGCGGAAGACCCCGCTGACGTCCTTGACCGTGCCGATCAGGTACAGCGCCTGGTAGCCGGTGCCCGACTTGGCCTTGCCGAAGCCGAGGGCGGACGCGGACTGCACCGACTTGAGCGTGGTGAAGGTGCGGCCGCCGTCGGTGGAGTGCAGCAGCCCCTTGCCGCCGCCGGCGATCCAGAGGTCCCCCGCGAGGCCGGGCACGGCCATGAGCCGGCCCGAGGGCAGGCCGCCCGCGCGGGCGGTGAAGGTGGCGCCGCCGTCGGTGCTGGCGTGGAGGGTGCCGCCGGACAGCGAGTAGAACGTCCTGGCCGAGGAGCGGTCGGCGACGACCACGGCGCCGCTGCCCAGGCCGCCGACCCGCGACCAGCTCGCCCCGTTGTCGGTCGAGCGGTACGGGGCCTCACCGGCCTCGGTCCAGACGATGGTGGAGCCGTCCGCCGAGAGCGCGATGTGACCGTCCTGGGCGGAGGGCACCGGCTCCGCCTTGAAGCCGTTCCAGCTGACGCCGCCGTCGGTGGAGTACGCGCCGTCCTGCGCGCCGCCACGGCCGACGCGGACCATCATCGAGGGCTTCGACTGGGCGAAGTCGATGTCGGTGCTGTTGGTCATCATCGGGTTGTTCAGCCGCCCGGAGGGCACCTTGGTCAGGGAGTCGTGCCGGAAGCCGCCCTGGTCGCCCATGGCGGTGATGACGGCGGCGCCGCCCGGAGGGGCGATCGCGTCCATCAGCGCGGTCTCCTCCAGCCCTCGGGCACCCATGGCCCAGTGGCTGGTGCCGCCGCTGTCGGAGGCGTCGGCGTCCTTGCTGCGCAGGATGCCGTTGCCGGTGCCGTACAGCACGTGCCCGGAGTCGAAGGGGTCGATGGCCAGGGCGGTCATCCAGTGCCCGGTGTGGGTGCCGACGTAAGGGGCGGCGGAGGCGCTGCGCTTCGACTTGTCGGCCAGGGCCTTCCAGTTCGCGCCGCCGTCGGTGCTCCGGTAGATCTCGTCCTCGGGCCACCAGCGGCCGAGGGTGGTGACCATCACCGTGGACGGCTTGCGCGGGTCGACGGCCAGACCGGAGAACCCGTAGCTGCCCTGGGAGGGGGAGACGTTCTTCCACGCCCCGGTGGCGGGCGTGTACTTCCACACCGAGCCGCCGGTCACGCCGTTGGGACCGAGGGCGTTGGTGTAGGTCAGGTACAGCGAGCCGTCACCGGAGAGCACGCCGTGCTGCGGCAGCTGGCCCGTGGGCTGCCCGGACACGGCCTGCCAGGTGGCGCCGCCGTCGGTGGAGCGGTAGAGGGAGGTGGACTTGTCGTTGACGCCGACGTAGATCGTCCTGCTGCCGGCCTTGCCGTACGTCACGAAGGAGATGCCGGCGCCGCTGCCCGCCCCGTCCTTGACCGGGAACGAGGAGATCTGCTTCCAGGTCGCGCCGTGGTCGGTGCTGCGCCACAGGCCGTTCTTCCTGGTGCCCAGCAGCAGGGTGCCGTTGTCCGCGGGGTCGACCACCAGCCGTTCGCCCGCGCCGCGGCCGTCCTCGTTGCCGCCCAGCTTGAAGAGCAGCTCGGTGCGCTTGAAGGTGCGGCCCCGGTCGGTGGAGCGCAGGATCGCGCCGTTGCCCGCCCAGTCGTTGGTGTAGGTGCCCGCCCCGAGGTAGAGGCGGTCGGGGTCGACGGGGTCGGTGGCCAGCGAGTCGATGCCCAGCAGGTTCCAGTCCTTCTCGCCGATCCAGTCGGTCAGCGGGATCCACTGCTCGGCCCCGGTGTCCCAGCGGTAGGCGCCCCCCATGTCGGTGCGAGCGTACAGCAGGCCCTTCTCCTTCTGGTTGAACACCAGACCGGTGACGTAACCGCCGCCCACCACCTGGGCGTTCTTCCACACATACGGTCCGGTCTTGGCCGTGACCTGTGTGTCACCGGTCCCGGACGTCCCGGTCCCGCCGACCTTCACCAGCTTCCACTGCTGGTTGGTGCCGCCCTTGCCGGGATACTGGATGACCGCCGCGCCCTGCGCCGTGGAGCCCCCGGAGACGTCGAGGACGTGGCCGCTCCTGCGGGAGGTGAGGGTGACGGCGCCGGACGACCCGCTCACGTCGTCGATCCGCCACTCCTGGGACGTCGCGGAGCTGTCGGTCTGCTGCTCGGTGGCGGCGGACTTCGCGGTCGAGTTGCCGGCGACCCCCAGGACCTTGCCGCTGTTGCGGTTCACCAGCTCGTAGTAGCCGCCCCCGGCGGGCTTCAGCCGCCACTGCTGGTTGGCGGTGTTCTGGTCGGTCCACTGCTGGACGCGGGTGCCGGCGGCGGTGGAGAAGCCGTTGACGTCGAGCACCTTGCCACTGCGCACGGACACGAGCTTGTAGAAGGCGTCGCCGTCGATCGTCGCGGCCTGCGAGTCCTCCTGGGTGAACAGGAGGTACGGCACGACGGCGAGGGGCGCGCCGAGCAGTACGGCGGTGGCGGTCCAGCGACGGCGGTGGCGCCCGCGGCGCCCGCCGTGCGTGGGGTTCTTCATGGGGAGGCGTTCTCCTTGCGAGCCGTTCACGTAAGAAGGCGGATCCGGGCACCGGAACCGACCGGATCCGCTCCCTTGTGGTCACCGGCCTCGCGAAGGGTTGCCATGATCCACAAACTTTTTTCGAATTCATCCCATGGCTGGTGGGGTCCCCGCTCCCGGGGGAGCTGACGTCTACCGGCCGGTCGCGCCGCTCGGGGTGTGGGCGGCCGTCCCGGTCGCCGTCGCCGTCCGGCCGCGCGAGGCGGAGGACGCGGACGACTGCGGCGGCGCCCGCGTCGCCGTGGGGCCCGCGTGCCTCAACCCGGCGGCGTGGCAATGGTGTTGACGCCTCTCGCGACTGCGACGAGACCCCGCAGATGTCTTGTCGCTGCCTGTCCGTGTCCTCGACACTGTCGTGATGATCGTCTGGGTGGCATGGGCCGGTTCCGCCGCGGGGTACGCGCTCCTCGTGCTGGGGGCCCTCTCGCTCGACCAGCGCATCCACACCCGGGCGGTCGCGGAGGCCCTGGCCCGGCACCGGGTAGGGCGGCCGGAGCCCGCCGACGCCGTACCGGACGAGGACCTCCGGCTCGGGGTCGCCGCCGTCGCCGTCCTCGCCCAGGGGGACGGCAGCATCCATCGCGCGTTCTTCACGGTGATCACCGACATGGTGGCGCGCGGGGTCCTGAAGCCGGACACGGAGTACGACGGCACCCCGACCCTGGCGCTCGCGAACAGCGACCCGTGCCGGCCCGGCGCGTCCGAGGCGGAGGCGAGGCTCTGGAGCAGCGCGTTCCACCAGAACCCCGCCTCCGAGGACCCGCACAGCCTCATGCATCCCACCGCCGACCACCTCATGAACGAGGGGTACCTACGGGGCCGAGGGGTGTACATCGACTTCGAACGGCCCTGCCTCTTCTGGTCCCGGACGGTCGCCGCGCTCACTCTGCCGCTCGCCGCGCTGGAGACGTACGCGTTCCTGGACTGGCGGTACGCGCTGGTGGCGGGGTGGACGTCGATGGCGATGATCGTGGTGGCCTGGGGGCTCGCCCTGCCGGGACGCGAGAGGCCCCAGGCACTCCGGCTGCCGGTCCTCACGGAACGCGGTGAACAAGTGGTCCGTCAGGCGCGGGCCCGCCACGCGCACCTGGACCCGGCGAAGCGGCCCGCGTCGCAGGCGTACGCCCCCGACGAGGCCGCGGCCGCCTGCGCCGTCTTCGGAAGGGCGGCGTACAGCCGTTTCGCCGCGCACACCCCCGGCTTCGCCGACGCGTTCACCGCGGGCGTCGAGCGGCGCCTGGCGAGCAGGGCCGCCGAGCACCGCATGCGCCACCGGAACGACTTCATCGGGTGAGGGCGGGTCGTCACGCCGTGGTCGGGTCGGCCTTCCGGACGTGCAGCACATGCCCGTCCAGGGGCAGCGGGGAGCGGTCGACCAGCGTCAGGCCCGCGTCGGCGAACAGCCTGGCGTAGTGCTCGGCGTGCCGTTCGCGGCCACCGACGTTGCACATCATGTGGAGGTCCCAGGCGGTGGCCAGCGACACCGAGCCGTCGGAGGGCAGGACCCGTTCGACGACGAGCAGATCGGCGTGGTCGGGCATCGCACGGGCGCAGTGGCGCAGGATCTCGCGGCAGCGCTCGTCGTCCCAGTCGTGCAGGACGCGGGACAGCACATACACGTCACCGCCCGCGGGAAGGTCCGCGAAGTCGCCGGCCAGGAAGGCGCACCGCGCGCCGAGGCCCGCCCCGTCGAGCCGGGCGCGGGCGGCCTCGACGGCGTGCGGACGCTCCAGCAGGACTCCTTGGAGCCGGGGGTGCGCGGTGAGGATCCGGCCGAGCAACTCCCCGTTGCCGCCCGCGACATCGACCACCGTGGCCCCGGCGGGCGCCTCGGCGGCGGCGGTGAGCACCGGATGCGCGGGGACCGGGTCGAACATCGCGGCCCCGGCGGCCATCGACCGGTCGAAGAGTTCCGCGAGGCGGGGGTCGCGGGCGAAATGGTCGAAGTGGTTCTCGCCGAAGAGGTGCTCGAAGGCGACCTGCCCCGTGCGCACGGTGTGCCCGAGCCCGGCGAAGGAGTCGTAGAACGGGCCGCCGTACATCAGCGCCAGCGCCCGCATCGATCCCGGGGCGCCGTCGCGCAGCAGCGCGCCCGTCCCGGTGAGCCGGAAGCCGTCCCGCACCTCCGTCACCGCGCCCAGCATCGCCAGATAGCGCAGCAGTGTGGTCAGGTTCCTCGGCCGGGCGCCGATCTCCCGCGCCAGTTCCTCCACCCCGACCGCGCGGTCGCCGTCCATGGCGTCGGCCACCCTGAGCTGGGCGAACGTGCTCAGAGCCTGGGTCGTCCAGGCCCCGGTCAGCAGGCGCAGGAGCGTTTCAGCGGGCTGCCGGGCGCGATGCTCGTCGAGGTGCGCGGCGAGCAGGTCGCGGTGGTCGCCGGGCACATACAGCTCCACGCGCCGGTGGTCGGCCTTCGCCTCGGCGGGCGCGCCGAAGTAGAAGACGGTGCCGTCCTCGTGCGGGTTGTAGCCGCCGCCGTCCGGGGTGGCCCCGTAGCGCGCGAAGGTCGCGCACAGGCCGCGCAGCACCAGCGGGTCGGGGGCCACGACGTCGAAGCCGACGTGGGTCTCGTGCTGCCGCTCCCGCTCGTGCGCGGCGACGGTGCCCAGGTCCGAGCCGGGCGGCACCGTCAGCGCGAACACCTCGACCATGCGGTGCGCCCCGTCCGCGCCGACCACGGCCCGGCGCACGATGCCGACGTCCAGCTCGGCCGCCCGCCGCCGGTGCCGCGTGGCCAGCCGCTCGCGGACGACCACACTCGGCTGCCGCGGCGCGACCCCGACGAGCCCGCAGTCGGTCAGCATGGCCCCCAACTCCGCCTCGTCCGACGGGAAGACGAGCAGCGCGGCATGGGAGAAGCGGCAGTGCTCCACGAGAGCCCGCAGCTCAGGGCCGTCGAGCCCGGGCAGCAGGAGCGGCAGCAGGGTGGCGGTGTCCTGCTCCTTGACGAAGTCGACCGTCGCGAGCAGGCGGGACGTGTCGCCCGACAACGTCGTGATCATGTGCGGAGTTCCTCATTCAGATACGCGGAAGGGGAGGCGAAAGCGGTGGGAGACGGCGCAACGACCTCGTCCTCACACGCCGACGTAGTGCTCGGCGAACCAGTCCTGGTGACTGCGTGAGGTGCGCAGCGAGGCGAGGCGGGAGCGCCGCAGGGAGTTGTGGAACAGGGCGGCGCCGTCCGAGCCGGACGGGCCGTGCAACAGGCCGATCATCCAGTGGGAGAACTCCTGCGCCCGCCAGATGTACGTCAGGCACCGCGCGGAGTACGCGTCGAGCCCCTCGGTATCGCCGTGGAGGAGGTCGTCGGCGAGGGCGCGGGCGAGGAGCGAGGCCTCCAGGACGGCGAGGTTGGCGCCCTTCGCCGCGGACGGGCTGATGAGGCCGGCGGCGTCGCCCACCAGGAACAGCGCCCCGTGACGCAGCGGTTCGAGCACGTCGGACTCCAGGTCGACGACGGCCCGCCGTGTGACACGGCCCCGGTGCAGCGGCCCGTACTCCGCCGCCCGCATCCGCAGTTCCAGCTCCTCCCAGATCCGGTCCTCGGACCAGGCGTCGGCCGGGGTGCCGCGCTCGCACTGGAGGTAGTAGCGGGTGATCCCGCTCGTGCGGGCCATGTGCCCGGCGAAGCCCCGCTCGTGCACCGCGTACCCGACGGCGTCCAGGCTGGGCGGCGCCTCGGCGAGCAGACCGAGCCAGGTCACGCCGTGGTCGTGGTGGTGGCGGCGTACCGAACCCGCCGGCAGCGACCGCCGTGCGGCGCCGTGCCGTCCGTCGCACCCGGCCACGTACCGTGCTCGCCAGGTGGCGGGCCGCCCGTCCGCCTCGCGTACGGTCACCGAGGGGCGGCCGGTGTCGGCGTCGCGCACGGCCATGGCCTCGGTGGCGAACTCGACGCGCCCGCCGGAGGCCGTGAACCGCTCCAACAGATCGGTGACCAGCAGCTGTTGGGGGTAGACGGTGTGCCGCTCGCCCCGCCCGAGCCGGCCGTAGTCCAGCCGGAACCGGCCGTCCATGGTGCGGAACTCGCAGGTGCTGTGGGCCTGTCCGTGCCGGTGCAGCCCCTCGGCCAGTCCGTGCCGCTCCAGGATCCCCACGGTGCCGGCGGCCAGGAACCCGGCGCGTGCCCGTGTCCGCAGGTGCGCGGGCTCGGCACGTTCCAGGACGACGCAGTCGATGCCGCTGTCCTGGAGGAGATTGCCGAGCACGAGCCCGGCCGGACCGGCACCGAGGATGAGCACATCGGTCGCTTTCCGGATCTTCCTGTCTGTCACGAGACGGGATAGTAGATGCCGTGAAGTGCCCTACTGAACGAAAATCACCTGAATGAGGAGGGCTCCGGCAGTGACGTATGAGGGAGGACCGCTGATCCGTGCCGGAAGTGGCTGAAGTGGCTGAAGTGGCTGAAGTGATCGAAGTGGCTTGTGAAGTGGCGTGAGAAGTGATCGATCACCGCTCGGCACGGTCCGCTCCGTGGGCGGGCCCGTGACTATAGGGGTGAGGGATGTTACAAAGGCCGGATGAAGGACCGTTTTGTCCGAGTCGGCCGCATATCGCCACTGTGGTCTCTGGCGCGCAGAAACACGCGGAGTGTCGCGGGGCAGATCTTCCTCCTCCAGGTGGCGTTGGTGGTGCTGCTCGTGGCATTCGCCGTCTTCGCGCTCGTCATGCAGTCACAGCGGCACACCAGTGCCGAGGCCAAACGGAGATCCATAGCCGTGGCGCAGACGTTCGCGCACTCCCCGGGCGTGCTGTCCGCGCTCCGGTCCCCCGACCCCTCGAAGATCCTCCAGCCGCTGACCGAGGAGGGCCGCAAGTCGGCGGGCGTCGACTTCGTCGTCGTGATGGACACCGAGGGCATCCGGTACACCCACCCCATGCCGGACCGCATCGGGAAACGGTTCGTGGGAGAGATCGCACCGTCACTGGCGGGCAAGGTCTACACCGAGAGCGTGCACGGCCCCCTCGGCCACGAGGTCCAGGCGACCGTGCCCATCAAGGACGGCGGCGGCAAGGTGGTGGCCCTCGCCTCCGCCGGGCTGAAGGTGAAGAACGTGACCAGCCTGGTTGACCAGCAGGTACCGGTCATCCTGACCGCCGGGGCCGGTGCCCTCGGAGTCGCCACGGCCGCCACCGCGCTCGTCGGCAGGCGGCTGCGCCGGCAGACCCACAGCCTGGCCCCCAACGAGATGTCCCGGATGTACGAGCACCACGACACGGTGCTGCACTCCGTGCGCGAAGGGGTGCTCATCGTCAGCGAGGAGGGCCGGCTGCTGCTCGTCAACGACGAGGCCAGGCGGCTGCTGGAACTGCCCCCGGACGCGGAGGGCAGGCAGGTCGCCGACCTGCCGTCCCTCGAACCCGAGATGGCGTCGCTGCTCGGCTCCGGCCGCGAGGCCACCGACGAGGTGCACCTCGCCGGGCCACGGCTGCTGGTGGTCAACCAGCGGCCCACCGACCGCGGCGGAGGCCCCCGCGGCACTGTGGTGACGCTGCGCGACTCCACCGAACTGCGCGCCGTCTCCGGCCGGGCCGAGATCACCGGCGAGCGGCTGAAGCTGCTCTACGACGCCGGGCTGGGCATCGGCACCTCCCTGGACGTGATCCAGACCGCCGACGAACTCGCCCGGATCGCCGTGCCCCGCTTCGCCGACTTCGTCACCGTGGACCTGGCCGACGCCGTCCTGCACGGCGAGGAACCGGCGGCCACCGCGAAGGGCATGCGCCGCGTCGCCGTGTGCGGCATCCGCGACGACCAGCCCCTCTACGAGAAGGGCCGGCTGATCGACTTCCTGCCCTCCACACCGCAGGCACGCGGCTACGGCTCCGGCCGCTCCGAACTCGTCGCCGACCTGTCGACCGCGACGGGCTGGCATCTGCAGGACCCCGAGCGCACCGAGCAGATCGTGGACTACGGCATCCACTCGCTCATCGCGGCCCCCATCCAGGCCCGCGGTGTCGTCCTCGGCATGGTCAACTTCTGGCGTTCCACGGAGCACGAGCCCTTCGACCAGGAGGAGCTGTCGCTGGCGGAGGAGCTGGTGGCCCGCGCCGCCGTCAGCATCGACAACGCCCGCCGGTACACGCGCGAGCACGCCCTGGCGGTCACCCTCCAGCGCAGCCTGCTGCCGCGGGGCCTGCCCGAGCAGAGCGCCGTCGACGTCGGCTACCGGTACCTGCCGGCCCAGTCGGGTGTGAGCGGCGACTGGTTCGACGTGATCCCGCTGCCGGGCAGCCGGGTGGCGATGGTCGTCGGCGACGTCGTCGGCCACGGTCTGCACGCCGCCGCGACCATGGGACGGCTGCGGACCGCGGTGCACAACTTCTCCACGCTCGACCTGCCGCCCGACGAACTGCTGAGCCACCTCGACGACCTGGTCGGGCGCATCGACCAGGACGAGGCGTGCACGGAGAGCCCCGCCGCCGTCGTGGGCGCCACCTGCCTCTACGCCATCTACGACCCGACGACGCGCCGCTGCACCCTGGCCCGCGCCGGGCACCTGGCCCCCGCGCTGGTGCACCCCGACGGCGACGTCACCTTCCCCGACCTGCCGGCGGGTCCGCCGCTGGGCCTGGGCGGCATGCCCTTCCAGACCGCGGAGCTGGAGATCGCCGAGGGCTCCCAGCTCGTCCTCTACACCGACGGCCTCGTCGAGGACCGCAGCCGCGACCTCGACGAAGGGATGGAGCTGCTGCGCAAGGCCCTGACGGGCCACCCCGACCGCGAGCCGGAGGACAGCTGCCGGGCGGTCCTGGAGTCCCTGCTGCCCGAGCGCCCCGCCGACGACGTGGCCCTGCTCATCGCCCGCACGCACGCGCTGCCGCCGGACCGGATCGCCGAGTGGGACGTACCACCGGACCCGGCCGCCGTCGCCGGGGTGCGCGCCGCGGTGACCGCCCAGCTCGACGCGTGGGGGCTGGAGGAACTCGGCTTCAGCATGGAACTGGTGCTGAGCGAACTCGTCACCAACGCGGTCCGCTACGGCTCCGAGCCGATCCATCTGAGACTGATCCACGACCGCACCCTGATCTGCGAGGTCGCCGACGGCAGCAGCACCTCGCCCCACCTGCGGTACGCGGCGACGACCGACGAGGGCGGCCGGGGCCTGTTCCTGGTGTCGCAGCTGACGGAACGCTGGGGAACGAGATACACCCCGCAGGGCAAGGTGATCTGGGCGGAACAGAACCTGCCTGGCCGCTGAGACACCATGCGCCGCCCTCGGCCGCCGCGCGTCTCCGCCCGCACGCCCTGCACGACGTACTCCTCGGCGCCCCGGGAGCCCCGGCGCCCGCTCCCGCAGTCCCGCAGGACGGCGACCGCCGCGACACCGACACGTCCCCACGTCGCACGTCGACGTCGCCACGTCGCATGTCGCCACGTCGCATGTCGCCACGTCGCATGTCGCCATGGCGCATGTCGCCACGGCGTCCCGGTCGTCCGCCGCACGGACGACGGGGCTGTCCGGGCCGCTGACCGCCCTCACCCGGCCCGGCGGCCGTCACCGGTGGGACCCGGTCGCCTCGGGGTCGCCCCGGCCCGGCCGCGAGCCGGGATGGCAGAGGCAGGAGACCACGACCATGAAAGGCCACAGCGACTGGAAGGACGTCACGAAACGTTCGGCGACACCGGCGGCCCCGTGACCGTTCGTCTCGATCACGAACCAGACCGCTCCGGCGCCCATCACGGCGGTCGCCGCGAGCGAGGGCAGCGGACGCAGTCCCCACGGTGCCGCCCCGCTGCGATCGGCGGCCAGGACGGGCCAGACCGCCAGGAGCGCGAAGCCGACCACGGCGGCCGAACCGTGGCGCAGGGAGCCCCCACTGCTCGGCGCCGGGAGCAGAGCCACCACGAACGCCGCCACCCCGCCGCCGCCCAGCGCCACCCGTCCGGCGAGCGCGGCCGGACGCAGCCCCCAGGCGGTCAGCAGATGGCACAGCCCCAGAGCGAGCAGCGCCCCGGTCATCACCCAGAATCCCGGCGCCCCGTAGGCGGCCAGGACACTGATCGTCTGCTTGACAGGGTCGTATGCGGGCCCCTCCAGGAATGCCGCGATCGTCCAGCCGCCGATCAGCAGGACGGGTGCGCTCACCGACGGGAGCAGGGCCCACCTGGGCACAAGTCGCACCGGCTCACCGTAGGACGCTCCGGCACGCCACGCGGTGGCGCCGCGCCCACCGGGTCGGCTCGGCTCGACTTCAGGCGCTGCGACTCGGCATCAAAGACGCGTAAAGATTGCCGGAACACGGCAATGAAACCGCGTGCCCCCGCATGTGAGGATCCGGTCAGCCGGAGATCAGCGGCGGGTGAGAGGGGGACGGCACGCATGGCCTGGTTTCTCGGACTCGGCATCACGGGGGTTGTGCTGCTCGCCCTGTCGCTGGTCTTCGACGGCGTTCTCGAGGGTGTTCTTGACGGCGCGCTGGACGGTGCGTTGGACGGCGTTCTCAACGGGCTGTCGTTGCCGACCGTCGCCGGTTTCCTGGCGATGACCGGCTTCGCGGGGGCCATCGCGATGGGTGCGGCGGGCGCCGGCCCCGTGGCCGCCACGGCCGCGGGTGCCGTGTCGGGGGCGGGCACGGGCTGGCTGACGTATCGCTTCAGCCGTGTCCTGATGGACGACCGGACGGCCCTTGCCCCGACCGGGGACGACCTGGTGGGAACCTCGGGCCACGTGGTCACGGGCATCCCGGCGGACGGCTACGGCGAGGTACTGGTACGGCTCGCCGGACAGCCGGTGAAGTTCGCCGCGCGCAGCGCGGTACCCGTGGCTCTGGGCGCCGAGGTCTGGGTGGAGGCGGCGCCGTCCGCCACGTCGGTAGTGGTCCGCCAGATCGACCACTGAACTCACCTCACCTCACCTTTCCTCACCTCTCCTCTCCTCTCCTCCCTCTTTCTCCTCTTCCCTTTCTTTCTCCTTCTCCCAAGTGATTCGGGGGCACTGTGATGAGTCCTGTCGTCGTAGCCGTGGTGGGGGTCGTGGTCCTCCTCGTCCTCCTGGCACTCGTGGTGATCACCCGCTACAAGGTGGCCGGGCCGAGCGAGGCGTTCATCGTCACCGGGCGGCGGGGGAAGAAGGCCACCGATCCGGAGACCGGGCGGGTGTTCACCGACAACAGCGGGCAGAAGGTCGTGGTCGGCGGCGGTGTGTTCGTCGTGCCGTTCGTGCAGCAGAAGTTCACGCTCGACCTGTCCTCCCGGCACATCCCGGTGGCGGTGCGCGGCGCGGTCACCCTGCGCGGCGTGAAGGCGAACCTCGACGGCGTCGCCATCGTCAAGGTCGGCGGCACCGAGGACTCCATCCGGGCCGCGGCCCAGCGGTTCCTGATGCAGCAGGACGGCATCGTCGGCTTCACCCAGGAAGTGCTGTCGGGTGCGCTGCGGGCGATCGTCGGCCGGATGTCCGTGGAGGACGTCATCCGTGACCGGGCCGCCTTCGCGGGCCAGGTGGCGGAGGAGGCGGAGGCCAGCCTGTCCGGGCAGGGTCTGGTGCTGGACGCCTTCCAGATCCAGGACATCACCACCGAGGGGTCCTATCTGGAGGACCTCGGCCGGCCGGAGGCGGCGCGGGCGAGGCAGGAGGCCGACATCGCGGAGGCCGTCGCCCGGCGGGCCGCCGAGCAGGCCCGGCTGAAGGCCGAGGAGGAGATCGCGGTCGCGCAGCGGACGTTCGCGCTGAAGCAGGCCGAGATCAAGGCCGAGACCGACGAGGCCGCGGCCCGAGCGGCGGCGGCCGGCCCGCTGGCCGAGGCGGCCCGGCAGCAGGAGATCCTCACCGAGCAGGAGAAGGTCGCCGAACGGCAGGCCGCGCTGACCGACCGGCAGCTCGACACCCAGGTCCGCAAGCCCGCCGACGCCCAGCGCTACGCGGCGGAGCAGGAGGCGGAGGCCAGGCGGGTGGCTCGGGTCAAGCAGGCCGAGGCGGAGAAGTCGGCGGGCATCGCGGCCGCTCAGGCGGAGGCCGAGCGGGCCCGGCTGACCGGTGAGGGCGAGAAGCAGCGCCGTGGCGCGCTGGCCGAGGCGGAGGCGATCGAGGGTCTGAAGCAGGGTGAGGCCGAGCGGTCCCGGCGTGGGGCGATCGCGGAGGCGGTACGGCTGGAGGGCGAGGCCGACGCGGCGGCGATCGGCGCGAAGGGCGCCGCCGAGGCCGAGGCGATGCGGAAGAAGGCGGACGCGTTCGGGCAGTACGGCGACGCGGCCATCCTCCAGATGCTCGTCGAGGTGCTGCCGCAGGTCGTGGCCAAGGCGTCCGAGCCGATCGGGGCCATCGAGAAGATGACCGTCATCTCCACCGACGGCGCCGGCCGCATCCCGCGCGTGGTCGCCGACAACGTCGCCCAGGGCATGGAACTCCTCGGCGCCACCACGGGCGTGGATCTCGCCGGGCTGCTGAAGGACGTCACGCAGCGGACCCCGGCGAACGCGGACGAGCCGGCGCGGTCGAATGGGAAGGTCGAGATCACCGGCTGAGGTGACGCCGTATCGGGAAGGCCCGCTCAGATCTCCTGGGCGGGCCAGTCCAGCAGTTGCGCCCCGATGACCGCGGTCTGGAGCGTGTACCGGTGCGTCGGGTCGGCCGGGTTCGCGCCGGTCAGCTGGTGGATGCGCTCCAGCCGGTAGGTCAGGGCCCGCACACTGAGCGCGAGCCGTCGGGCCGCCTCGGCCGCGGTGCAGCCGGCCTCGAAGTACACCTGGAGCGTGCGCAACAGCGGCTCGGCACCGCCGCGGGCGCTCCGCAGCGGCCCGAGCACGCTGAGCACGAGGTCGACCATGGCCTGCCGGTCGCGGGCGAGCACGGGGTAGACGAGCAGGTCGGCGGCGCGCACCATGGGCTCGTCGAGGCCCAGCCGGGCGGCGAGTTCGAGCGTGCTGAGTGCTTCCTCGTAGGAGTGCACCACTCCGCCGGCGCCGGGCCGGGGCCGGCCGACGGCCACGCGGCCGCCGTCCGTGGCGGCGTGCGCCTGCTTGGCGAAAGAGGTGAGGACGTCGTCCTCGTCGCCGGGTGCGATGCAGACCAACTGCCCGTTCTTGGTGGCGAGCAGGATGCGCCGGTCGCCGAACCTCGCTATCAGCGCGGCCTCCACATGGCGGGTGACCGGCGCGGTGTCGTCGTACGCCTCAGGGCCCTCGGCCACGGCGACGGCGTGCGCACGGGAGAGGACGAGGCCGAACCGTTCGGCGCGTTCGGCGAGGCGCCCCAGGTCGCTGCGGCCGTAGAGCAGGTCGTCGATGAACTCCCGCCGCGCGGCCTCCTCCTCGCGAACGGCCAGCCGTTGGGCCCGCTCGTACCCTTCGGCGAAGGCGTCGACGGCCTGCTCCACGGCGGCCAGCACGCAGTCCGCCCCGTCCGGCGTGCGTGGCCAGGAGTCACGGGTGGCGGCGAGGTGTTCGCGTACGAGGCTGCGAAGGCTGTGCCCCTCCTCCGCGGCCCGCTCACCCAGGGCACGGCGTCTGTCGAGCTCGTCCCGGGTCAGCCGACGCCCCGTGGCGGCGACCTCGGCGAGGACCTGCGCGTACCCGTCGAGATAGGTCCCTGTCACTGTGCCCCGCCCCCCGTAGCCCCTTGAGCCCTTGACGACTTCGACAACTTCGACGACTTCTATGACCTCGACGACTCCGACGACCTCTTGACGTACGTACACCGGCATCCAGACCCTAATGAACTCTGCCGGAAACCGGCAATGCGCGAATCGCCTCCGACCCCGCATCATCGGTCGTGGGGAGCACGACGGAGGGTTCGGGGGCAGGGCCGACGAGGCAGGGGGACGGGGACATGAAGACCCTGCTCGTGGCCGCGGTGGCCCCGCCCACGATCCTCCTCACCACGGCCCTCGTCGTGACCGTCGGATTCTGGCTGCTGGTCGCCGTGGGTGTCACCACGGCCGACAGCTTCGACGACGACGTGGATCTCAGCCCCTGGGGGCTGGGCGGAGTCCCCGTGGCCGTGGCCCTCTCACTGCTGACGGCGACCTCCTGGGCCCTCGCCGTGGGAGCGACGAGCGCACTCGCCGCCTCCCTGCCCGCGGGGCCCGCTGCGTGGCTGCTGCGCGTGACCGCCCCGGCCGGAGGGCTGCTCGCCGCCTGGTGGCTGGTCCGTCTGTCCGTACGAGGAGTGCGCCGCCGCCGCTCCCTGCGTGAACCACCGGGGCCGGCCGGAGCTGTGCCACGCGGAGGCGGCCAGGGAAGCGGCCAGGGAAGCGGTCAGTCCGCGGGGCGGCCGTGCCCCCTTGCCGCCAGTACGGCGCACACCGCCGCCAGCGGCAGCTCCGCGCCGAGCGCCATCGCCGCCGCCGAGACCTGATCCGCGCCCGGTGCCGCCGTCATCGTGTCGAACCAGGCGTCGACCACCAGCAGCGTGGCGGCGACCGTGGCCGTGAGCGTGTGCAGGCGGTGGCCTCGTACGGACAGCAGCCCCGTGGTGATCAGAGCCACGGCCTCCGCGGCGTCCAGACCGATCCACACCGTACGCCAGTTCGAGGCGAGGGTCGCTGTGGGCAGCCAGGACGCCGCGCTGGACGAGGGGGTGCGCGCCGCGCTGGTCATCAGGCAGCAGTGGCCCGGCACGGCGGTCCTGCTGCTCTCGCAGTACGTGGAGGAGCGGTACGCGGCCGATCTGCTGTCCGCCCACACGGCGGGGATCGGCTACCTGCTCAAGCAACGCGTCGCGGACGTCGAGGAGTTCGCCGACACACTGCGGCAGGTGGCCGAGGGCGGCACCGTACTGGACCCGCAGGTCGTCTCCCAGCTGCTGGTACGCCGCCACAGCGACCCGCTGGACCGGCTCACCCCACGGGAACGCGAGGTCCTGGAGCTGATGGCGGGCGGACGGTCCAACGCCGGAATCGCCGCGCGGCTCGTGGTCAGTGAGAGCGCGGTGGCCAAGCACATCAACAGCATCCTGGCCAAGCTCGACCTGCCGAAGGCCGCCGCGGACCACCGCCGGGTACTGGCCGTCCTCCGCTTCCTCGGCGTGACCTGAGACGGACCGACCGGACCCGGACCCACGTCGACGACACGGCACAGGCGTTTCCCGGTGCCCGCCGGGCACCGGAGTCGTTCTCGCCGATGGCCGATCGGCTCGGCGTCCTCCGCCATTCGGCCAGGGCGGTCCGGAAGCTCGGCAGAGGCGTCCGGGTGCCCGGCGCGGCGACGTTGGGAGCATGACCCGGACAGAGATCTCACACGAAGCGTCACCTCCGCCGCGGACGGCACCGGTTGGGCCCGTGGACGGGGGCGAGCAGCCGTCGTCGGTGGGGCGGTTGGTCGGGGTGGACCTGGCCCGCGCGCTGGCGGTGTTCGGCATGTTCGCCGTACACGTCGCCCCACCTGCCGAGGACGTGGGTGGCTTCGCCGGCCGGCTGCTGGAACTGACCGAGGGCCGGTCGTCGATCCTGTTCGCCACCCTCGCCGGGTTCTCGCTGATGCTGATCGCCGGCCGTCGGGAGCCGAAGACCGGCCTGGCCGGCCGGCGGGCGAGGGCCCGGATCGTGATCCGTGCCCTGGTCCTGCTGGTACTGGGCACCGTGCTGACGATGCTCAAGACCGGCATCCTGGTGATTCTCGCCTTCTACGGGGTGTACTTCCTGCTGGCACTGCCCCTGATACGACTGCGGGCCAGGACCCTCGCGATCATCGCGGCCGTGCTCGCGGTCGTCGGGCCGCAGGCGGCGTTCGGCCTGAAGTGGCTGCTGGGGGAGTCGACGGCGAAGAGCATCGACGCGTACGACCCGATCGCCCGGCTCGGCGGCGACGGACTGCTGGGCCTGCTGCTCGACGGTTACTACCCCGCGATCACCTGGATGCCGTTCGTGATCGCCGGCATGGCTCTGGCCCGGCTCGACCTGGCCGCCGGCGTGGTGCAACGGCGGCTGGCCGCGCTCGGCCCCGCGCTGATGGCGCTCGGATACGGCACCGCCTGGCTGACGGCAAGGCTGTACCCGCCCATTCAGGCGGACAGGGCCGCTCTGAAGGAAGCCTTCGCGAACCTGGATCCGAACTCCATCGAGTCCCTGCGACCGGGATCGCCGGCCTTCGACTACATCAACAGCAAGGTGACGGACAGCGCGAACATGGTCGTGTCGCTGCTGGGAGCCGAGCCGCACAGCGGTACGACCTTCGAGATCATCGGCGGCCTCGGCGTGGCGATCACCGTGCTCGTCTGCGCGACCGTGGCCATGGCCCGGCTGACCTGGCTGCGCCGGCTGGCGAGCCCGCTCATCGCCGTGGGCACCATGTCCCTGACGCTCTACGTCGCCCACGTCGCCGCCTACGCCATGCTGCCCGACGGAACCGCCGGCACCACCTTTGTGCCGCTGCTCGGGTTCATCGCCGGGTCCATCCTGTTCGCCACCGTCTGGTCGCGCTTCTTCCGCCGCGGACCGCTGGAGTACCTGCTCAACAGCACCACCAGACTGGCGAAGTTCGTCCGGTGAGACCCGGCGTGCCAGGGCAGGCCCACCCTTCGCCCGAACGAGGCCGGCTCCCGGCCGGGACCGGACACGGTGACCACGGATCCTGTGCTCGGGTACGCTCGGCGCCGGCCACGGGCGACCGGTCGTCACCGCCGCACCGCTGTGGCCGGTACCCCGGTCCGGGTGGCCCGGGTACGGCCGCGCTCACGGGGCGGGCGGCAGCCCGGCCCGCCGGCCACCACCACCGTCGTCGTGGAGGCGCCGTGGCCCGTTGGGCGAGACTCGCCGAGGTCGTCACCGCCGAGGCGACGACGGCCTGGCGGTACCAGGCACGACAGGGCAGGTTGCTGCTGGCGTGGTGGTTGTGCGCGCCCGTCACGGCGATCGTCACCGGCGTCATCAATGTGGCCGGGCAGCCCGCCATGGCGATCTGTCTGCTGGCCGCCGCGGTCGCCCTGCTCTGCCGGTTCACCCGGCCGATCGCCTCGCTGCTGGTGGGGACCGGCATCGCGACAGCGCCGTTGATCTGGCCGAGCACGTCCCTGGCGGCCTTCCTCTGGCCGGTGACCGTGATGCTCGCCTACGCGGTGGGCCGCCAGGTGCCGGAAACCCGCCGCGCCGTGGCCGCCCTGACGCTCTGCGCCGCCGTGCAGTCCGCGGCCGACTTCGTCGAGCGGGGCGTCGGGTGGAAGGCCGCCCCGGCGGATGTCGCCCTCACCCTGGCCCCCGCCGTGCTGGTGGTGGTGCTGCCGGGCGCCATCGGCATGCTCCAGGGTGAGCGGATCCGGGCCATGGACGCCCTTCGGGAACGCAACGCCCTGCTGGAACGCGCCAACCTGCTCGGCGAGTCGCAGGCACGCATGCAGGAGAGGGCGCGCATCGCCGGCGAGATGCACGATCTGCTCGGGCACCGGCTCAGCCTGATCGTCCTGTACGCCGGGGCCCTGGAGCTGCGCACCCGCACCACGGCCCCGGAGATCAACGAGCAGGCCGACCTGCTGCGCACCACCTCCCGGACCGCACTCGACGAACTCCGCACCGTGCTGGGCATCCTGCGCCTCGACGGAGCCGAACGCCTCGACGGCACCGAACGGGTGGTCGGCACGCGCGAGGATGTCGGCGACCTGGTCACCGAGGCCCGGCACGCGGGCCTGCCCCTCACCCTGTCCTGGAGCGGCGACGACCTCACCGACGCCGACGCCGGCGTCCGCCGAGCGGTGAACCGCATCGTGCGCGAATCCCTCACCAACGTCCACAAGCACGCCCCCGGCGCGCCCACGCGGCTGACCGTCACCGTCGACGCCGACAAACTCACCATCCACGTACGCAACGCCGCACGCCCGCCCACCGTCCCGCCGCCCAGCAGCGGCCTGGGACTGGCCGGCCTGCGCGAGCGAGCCCACCTGGCGGGCGGCGACTTCACCGCCGGCACGGACCCGCGGACCGGCGACCACGTCGTCACCGCCGAGCTGCCCCTGCGCCGGGGAAGCCCGGGCCCGACGAGCCCGACCACGGATCCATCCACCCGCCCCGACCGGCAGACGCCCGCCTCCCGGACCGGCTCCGAAGACCGGTGACACAGGGGCAGGGCGCGCGAGAGGATCGGCTCGGGCAGCTCGGATCAGGGACGGCTGCCCGGCGGAAGGACCCCGGCGTCGTGCGCCAGGATCGCCGCCTGGACCCGGTTGGTGCAGCCGAGGGCGGAGAGGATGCGGCTGACGTGAGCCTTGGCGGTGCCCTCGCTGATCAGCAGTTCCTTGGCGATCTCGGCGTTGGACGAGCCCTCATGGAGCAGGGACAGCACGTCGCGCTCGCGGTCGGTGAGGGCCGAGACACGGCGCCGCGCCTCGTCGACCTGGCTCAGGTCACGGTTGACGTGACGTTCGATCAGCTGCCTGGTGACCCGGGGGGAGAGGATGGGCTCGCCGGCGGCCGCCACCCGGACGGCCCGGATCAGGTCGTCGGGCGGGGTGTCCTTCAGCAGGAACCCCGCGGCGCCGCAGCGCAGCGCCCGGGTGACGTAGTCCTCCTCGCCGAAGGTGGTCAACATGACCACGTGCGTCCGCGGTGCCACCCGTCTCATCTCGGCGGCCGCGGCCAGCCCGTCGACGCCGGGCATACGAATGTCCAGCAGGGCGACGTCGACGAGGTGGGTGCGAGCGAGCTCGACGGCGCCGGCACCGTTGTCCGCCTCGGCCACGATCTCGATGTCCCCGGCGGCTTCGAGCACGAACCGGATCCCGGCGCGGATCAACGCCTCGTCATCGGCCAAGAGCACTCGAATCACCCTGCCACCCCCCTCAGTCGGCCGCGAAGCCCTCGACGACCGACACACGAGCCGACCCCGGCCAGGACACGGCGAGCGCCGCAGGCATGGGCACCCCCATTATCGACAGCCGCCGCACAGGCACACACCGAACGCTGATGTACACCGTTTCAGGCCGGTCCGCCGGTCCGCCGGTCCGCCGGTCCGCCGGTCCGCCGGTCCGCCGGTCCGCTCCCGGCGCGGCAGCGCTCGGTGATCATGCGTGTCGGTCCGCGGGCCCGGCCGCGTCAGCGCCGTCTGATCGTGTGCCCCGGGGCATCCGCACCCGGGGCACACGTTCGCGTCAGGTCCAGCAGCTGTTATGCCCAGCAGCCGTTCACGGTCGCGGCGAGGCCGTCCATCGCGTCCTTGATGGCGCTGCCACTGGCCGTGGAGTCGTTCTCCACGAAGGAGAACACCTTCCACCGGCCGTCCTTGCCCTGCGTCAGGCCGCTCAGGGCGATGGCGCCGGTGAGGGTGCCGGTCTTCGCGTACACCTTGCCGACGGCGCACTTGGAGTTCGCGTCGTCGAAGCGGCCCCACTCCGGGCCGAGCGTGCTGCCGGCCTCGCCCGCGACGGGGAGGCCGTCGCGGATCGAGCTCAGGCGGTGCTCGTAGCGCTTCTCCGTCAGCAGGTCGAGGATCTCCGCCAGGGTCCGGGCCGGGATGCGGTTGGCACGGGAGAGGCCGCTCCCGTCGTACATCTGGAAGTTCTCCAGCGACACTCCGTACCGCCGGCTCAGCACGTCGCGCACGACCGTCGTGCCGCCCTCGAACGTGGCGGGCTGCCCGGCGCCCAGCGCGGTCATCCGCAGCAGGGTCTCGGCGATGTTGTTGTCGCTGACCTTGATCATGCGGTGGACGATGTCCGACAGCTTGGCGGACCTGTGCCGCGACACGGGAACGTCGGTGATGTCCGCCGTCCGGCGGGTGACGTCGCCGTCCACGGTGATGCCGTCGGCGGCGAGTTGCCTGGCGAAGACCTGTCCGGCGTCGATCGAGGTGTCGTCGACGGCGTGTCCGTCCACGACGAGGGCGCGGACCGGGGCGACGTCCCCGGGGAAGTAGTCGGCCTTCCAGCCGTTGGCCAGGGTCGGTTCGGGGAAGAGGCTGTCGTCCACCGCGACCTTCACGGTGGTCAGGCCCGCCGCCTTCAGCCCGGCCACCGCGTCCTTGGCCATGTCGCCGAGGTCCGCGCTGGTCAGGGTGCGGTCACCGCCACCGACGAGGGTGAGGGTGCCGTCGCCGTAGACGACCTTCGTCTTGAACTGGTGGTTCGGGCCGAGGACGGTCAGGGCGGCGGTCGCGGTGGCGAGCTTGGTGTTGGACGCCGGCATCAGCGCGGTCGCGGCGTTGTGGCCCCAGATGACGTCGTTCGACTCGGCGTCCAGCACCACGCCGCTGACGTTGCTGCCCAGGCGCGGGTCGTTGACGCGGGTCTCGAGGTTGGCGGCGATCGCCTGGTCGGCGGGGCTCAGGTCGTCCTTACCGTCCGGGGCCCTGTCGGGAGCCGTCGCGGTGGTGTTCCCGTTGGCGGCGAAGGCCGAGGGCCCGGCGAGCGCCGCCGACGCGACGGGCACGGCCATGGCGAGGACCAGGGCTCGGCGGGCACCCGCGCCGAGCTGCTTCGGCTTGCGGTGCCGGTGGTGACCACCCGGGGTGAAGGCGGGCGGGGGCACGGCCTCGGTTCTGTCAGTCATGGGGGGACTTTCCGTGATGTACGCCGACGGAAGGACAAGTCGACGTGGTGGGGAGGGGTTTGGCCCTGAGGCACGAAAACGATCAGGGTCGCACAAGTGGTCACATGAACCCCACGGTTCACGGAAGACGACTCACAAGTAAGAGACAGAGATCACAGGTTCACGCACGCCACTCGACCCGGATTCCCGAGGGCGTCGCCGACTGTTCACCGTGAACCCTCCTGGCCGCTTCGGACAACAGGGGGTGGAATGCACTCACTCCTACTGCAAGAAGAAGCGAGGCCTCGTGGGGGAGCCACCCACCGACGACGCGCTGGTCATCCAGGAATCCCTGGAGCGGCCGGAGATATTCGCCAGGCTCTACGACAGACACGCCGCCGAGATCCACCGGTATGTGATGCGCCGTCTCGGCGACAGTCACGCCGACGACATCACGGCGCAGACCTTCCTCATCGCCTTCCGCACGCGCGCCCGCTACGACGTCGCGCGCGCCAGTGCCCGGCCGTGGCTCTACGGCATCGCCGGCAACCTCATCGGCAGTCACCGCCGCTCCGAAGTACGGGCGTTGCGGGCGCTGGCCCGTACCGGCGTCGACCCGGTGGCCGAGTCCTGGTCGGAACGGGCCGATGAGCGGGTGACGGCCGAGGCCTCGCAGCAGGCGCTGGCCGGGGCGATCGCGGCCCTGCCCGGGAAGGACCGGCATGTGCTGCTGCTGGTCGCCTGGGCGGATTTCACCTACCAGGAGTGTGCCGACGCCCTCGGGGTGCCGGTCGGCACGGTCCGCTCCCGGCTGAACCGGGCGCGGCGCAAGATGCGTAAGGCGCTCGGCGCCGATCCCACCCTCGTCAGCGACCACCACGGGGCGGTAACCCATGGATGACATGACCAAGATGCACGAGTTCCGCGCCGATGCGCCGACCCCGGACCGGGCGCGGCTGGTACCCGGCCGCCAGAGGCTGCTGGGAGCAGCGCAACAGGGCTCTGCCCGCAGGATGCGGCTGGACTGGCGCGTGACGACCGCGGGGGTCGCCGCGACGGTGGTCACCATCGCGGTGCTGGCGGCCCTGCTCGTCGGTGGCGATGGCCCCGAGCGAAGCGTGCAGCCGGCAAGCCCCAACCTGGCGTCCGCGACGGCACTGCTGGAGCAGGCGGCGGAAGTGGTGTCGCGGCAGCCGGATCCGCATCCGCGCGACGGCCAGTGGGTCTACCTGAAGACCGCGCAGTGCCGATACGGAGCGTCGGACGCGGCGCCCGACGCCAAGCCCGAGGTGAGCGAGGAGTGGGTCCAGTACGACAGCCCCGTGAGGGAGGACGACGAGGACGGCGACACCGAGCCCTCGCAGCGGCGGCTGTATCGCCTGCTCGCCTCGCTGCCGGACGACCCCGCCGAGATCCGGAAGCAGGCGGCGGACCTGTTCCCCATGGGCAAGGACACCGGCTTGACGCGTGAGCAGGCCGAGACCTTCGCGCTCCTGACCACCCTCAACGAGGCCTATCCCGTGCATCCGCAGGGGATGGCCAGGCTGTACCGGGCCCTGGCCGCGGACCCCGGGATCGAGGTGGTCCCGCACCTGGTGAAGGACCCCACGGGGCACGACGCCATCGCCATCTACCCGGACCTGGGCAGCGAGGCCGTCCAGCGCAGGGAGTACCTCCTCGACCCCGACACCTTCCAGTACCGGGGGACCCAGTCGGTAGCGGTGCGCGACTACGAGGAGAAGTACGAGGACGGCTCGTCGGCCGGGCGCTCGCACAAGAAGGGCGACGTCACGTTCTGCGAGATGAAGACGACCCAGTCCCTCGTCGACCGGGACGGCGAGAAGCCCTGAACCGTCCGGGCGGAAGGGGCCCGGTGCTCGCGAGCCGTTCGGCGGGCCGCCCCGGCGGCCCGCTCCGCCACGGCGAACTCACCGCTCCGGGCGTCCTCGTGGACGGCGTTGCCGACGGCGCCGCCGTCCACGACGCCCGAGCCCCGCACCGCGTGCTCGTGGGCTGCCGTCGAGGTCCGGGGAGCCGAGGCACCCGGTCATCGGCCTTCTACGAGGACGGTGTGTGCGTGCGACGCCGCAGCTGCTCCGTAGGCACCCGGCCCGACCCGGCGTCGGCGGGCGCGAACCGCCAGGATCGACAGGAGCATGCCCACCCCGGCCGCGATCGCGAGCAGCAGACACGCGCCGGACAGGCCCGCGGCCAGAGCGTCTGCCGCCCCGTCCCCTTCCGAGCGCCGTGACTCCCCCACCGTCGCGTTGACCGTTGCCACAGCGGCCGTGAACGCTGCCGCGCCGATGTACCGGGCCATGTTCGAGATACCTGACGCCGCTCCGACCTCGTCGGCGGACACCGACGACGTGGATGCCGAACTCGCCGGACCGTTGACGAGCCCCAGACCTGCGGCCAGGAGCACGAGCGGCAGGACGAACGCCACGTACCGCCAGTCGCCCTGGACGAACGACAGCAGTACGCAACTGGCCGTCGCCGCCGCGAAACCGGCGGCGATCACAGGCCCGATGCCCAGCCGCTGAACCATCCGGGGCACAAGGGGCGTGACCGCGATCAGCCCCACCGTCGCGGGCAGCGTGGCCAGGCCCGCCTGGAACGGGCTCAACGCCAGCGTGGCGGGGTCCTGGAAGTAGAGGCTGACCAGATACATCAGCGCGTTGATCACACCCGCGCTCAGCAGGATTCCGACCGTCGCCCCGATCAGTACGCGATTCTTCAGCAGGCGCAGCTCGACCAGAGGTGCTTCGACCCGCCGCTCCACCGCGACGAACGCCACGCCCGACACCAACGCCAGCGCGAAGCACCCCAGCACCGCGCCCGAGGTCCACCCCCATGTGGCCCCCTCGCTGAGTGCGAGCAGCGCCGGGGCGAGCACGGCGGCGATCAGCACGGTCCCCGCGAAGTCGATCGAGCGGCTGCGATCCGGATCGCGGGATTCGGCGACGCCTTTCAGCGTGAGCGGTACGCAGGCGAGCGCGATCGCCGCATCGATCCAGAACAGGCCCTGCCATCCTGTGCCGTCCACCAGGACACCGCCGAGCAGCGGCCCGGCAGCGGCACCCACCGCCGACGCGCCACCCCACAGCGTCACCGCCCGTACCTGCCCCTCTCCCGACGTGGACACGGACAACAGGCTCATCCCGCAGGCCAGGATCGTCGCCCCCGCCGCCCCCTGGATCGCCCGGCCCGCGATGACCCCGCCTCCGCTGTCGGAAAGCGCGATGAGCACGCACGAGGCGATGAACAGTGCCAGGCCGCCCAGGAAGACCAGCCGCCGTCCGAACACGTCGCCGAGCGCCCCCGACGTGACGATCACCGCCGCTCCCACCAGCGAATACCCGGTGACGGCCCATTGCAGGACTTCGAGCGACGTACCGGTGTCCGCACTGATCGCCGGAAGCAGGATGCTCACGGCCGAGGTGTTCGCGTTGACGACCAGAGTCGAGAGGCACGTCGCGATCAGCACCGCCGTCGGCGCCGACCGGGCGGCGCCTCCAGGTCCCGCCTCATGTGCCCGGACATCCACACAGGCAGGTTCACACGCGCCGCGTCACCCCGCAGCCCGGGGAGGCCGACCGGCGGCTGGTCGCGTGGCCCGACGCCCTCAGCGGTTCACCACCCCGGGCCGGTCAGCTCCAGCCACTCGGCGGGGGCGGGCGGCGTTCTCCCGCGGAGCCGTCGTCTCCCGCGGAGCCGTCGTCTCCTGTGGCGGCTGTGTCTGTGTCATACGGCAAATCTCGTGTGGCCGTCAGGAGTCGGACCATCCGGCAGGCTTCGGCAACTCCCCCGCCGACCGGCCGGTACCGCCCCGCCGACCGGCGGAACAGCGCCGCGGCGGCCGGTCGGCGGTCCCGGACGGCCAACCGCCTACTTGATGACGGCGTTGGCCACCACGACCGTCAGCCCGAGCAACGAGTCGGCGGTGCCGATCATCAAGGCGGAACTCCACGTGCGACCGGCGGCGCGGGCCGCGAGCAGGCCCCAGGCGAACAGCAGCACCACGTTCACGGCGAAGGCCACGTACTCGATGCCCGCCGAGGGCCACCACCCCCAGCCCGCGCCGAGCAGCAGGACCACCGTCGGCACCGTCGCCACCACCAACGGCCACTCGGACAGCAACAGCCGCATCGCGGCGCGCACACCGTGATGGGTCCGGTCGCCGCGCAGGGCGATCAGATGTGCGTAACCGTGCGCCAAGGCCGATGCGGCGGCCGTGATCAGGAGCCACTGCGCGCTGCTGAACCGGTCGGCGGGCGCCGTCTCACCCTGCTCCGTCAGGGCGGCCACCATGGAGCTGGCCAGAACCGCCCCGTACACGCCCCCGAACAGCACATGGGGCCGCGCCGCACAGCGACGCAGAGCACGGACGGGCTGACGAAGGGACAACTCGGGCATGGCTGGGTGATCCTCGAACGGTTCGGAAATCGACTGCGGCCGGAGGACCCGGTCGGGCCCACGGACCGATCCCACCGGACGAGAACCGCCGACACCATCCGCCGGACCTCGCCCACCCGCCCGCCGACGGGCCGGAACGCTCCCCCCGAACGGCTGGAACCAGCCTGCCGGGTGGCGGGAGTCTCCAGCCGCCGCACCGTCGCTCACCTGGCCGGACGTACTGTCGACGGCGAGCGGTCACCGTACGGGAACGTGAGTGCCCCGACGCGGGGCGTCGGGGCGTACAGGACGTCGAGAAGCCGGACAGAGCAGACGAGTGTGGGGCGGAACGCCGGTGATCCGGGTAGCGGTGGTGGACGACGAGGCGCTGGTGCGGTCCGGGTTCGAGCTGATGTCCCCGAAAGCGGACGTGGCGCGCGTGAACCTGCTCACCGACCGCGAACCTGACGTCCTCGTCCTGATCGCGGAAGGACTGCCCGACGCCGACGCCGACGCCGACACCGACACCGGCACCCGCATCCATCTGAGCGCGGGCGCCGTCGAGGACCACGTCGGCTCGATCCTGACCAGGCTCCGGGTCGCCGGCCGCGTCCAGCGGGCACTGCTCGTCGAGCGCGCCGGACTGCTCGTCGAGCGCGCCGGACTGCTCGGCGACAACGGCGACAACGGCGACAACGGCGACGTCGTTACCGGCACGGCACGGGACAACCGGTGATGAGCGCGGGTGAGGCACTGTGGCGGCGGGTGCCGTCCCAGGCCGTCGACACGGGCCTCGTCCTGCTCGCCGCGCTCGACGCCTGGACCAACCTCCACGACGAGGCGACACCCCTCATGTGGGCCGTCGTCGCCCTCGGCTGCGCCGGACTGATCCTGCGCAGGCGCTTTCCGATGACCGTCTTCCTGCTGACCCTGCCCATGACTCTGCTCATGGACGTGGCAGTCGCCCCGATCGTCGCCCTGTACACACTGGCCACGCGCACCCGGAACCGCTCGCTGCCCGCCGGATGCGCCCTGCTGAACGCGGCGGCGGGCACCCTCGCCTGGCCCCTGTCCGACGCGTTCTCCGGCGACCGGACCTGGACGCTCATCGACTTCGTCTACACGCTGGCCACGGCCTTCGCCCCGATCCTGTTCGGTCAGCTCGTGCAGGCCGGACACGACGTGGCCCGCCAACTCGTCGAGGTCGAAGTGGCCCGCGAACACGAGCGCGCCCTGTACGCCCAGAGCGTCCTCGCCCGTGAACGCGCCCAACTGGCCCGCGAGATGCACGACGTCGTCTCCCACCAGGTCAGCCTCATCGCTGTGCAGGCCGGAGCCCTGCAGATCGCCGCCAGGGACCCGGACGCCCGCGACGCCGCCCGCACCATCCGCACCCTGAGTGTGAACACCCTCGACGAACTCCGCCACATGGTCACCCTGTTGCGCGCCTCCGGCGGCAAGGACACCGCACTCACCCCCCAGCCCACCCTCGCCGACCTCCGGCAGCTGGTCACCAACAGCGGCATCGAGACCACGCTGACCGGGGAGCTCCCGCCCGGCATCAGCACAACCGCCCAACGCACCGTCTACCGCACGGTCCAGGAAGCCCTCACGAACGTCCGCAAGCACGCCCCGGGCGCCCGCGCGGAGGTGCGCCTGTGGCACGACGCGCAGCACTTCGGCGTCACCGTCACCAACACCGCCCCCACCCGCCCGTCCGTCACCCTGCCCAGCGCCCGGCACGGCCTGATCGGCCTGAGAGAACGCGCGGAACTGCTCGACGGCACCCTCACCGCCGGACCCACCCCGCAGGGCGGATACGCGATCGAACTACGGGCCTCCACCCGGCCGGCCTGAGCCCAACCCGCCCAACGCGGATCGTCGCGCCGGGCTGAGACACCTGGGTGGCGGAGTGTGGTCTATTTCAACAACCCCTGCCCCGGTAGCCTCAGCTGTGGCCAGTAGCGCACCATCCCCCCACCCCCCAGGTATGCGTGCCGGCGTGGACGACACCCGCCTGTCTCTGCCCATGACAGCCGGGTGCTCTCGCTCGTTCGCCGCCTCTAGGAGGATCACGGTGAAAGTTCGCACCAGAAGCTCGGCGGTCATCGGCACGCTCTGCCTCGTCGCTTCTCTCGCTCTGACCACGGCGTCCGCCGACGAGCTCAGCGCCCCACGTCAGGCAACGAAGGTCGTGCTCAAGAAAGTGGCCACGGCCCAGAATCCGTCCGCCGGCGCCGCAGGCCCCGGTGGCACGGTCTGGATAGCCGAACGCGCGGGCAGGGTAAGGGTTTTGGGTGCTGAAGGGCTCGGCGCGCCCGTCCTCGACATATCCAGCGAGACCACCACCAACGGCGAACGCGGCCTGCTGGGCATCACGTTCGACAAGGAGTTCGCGCACTTCTACATCTCGTTCACGAACCTCCAGGGGACCAGCACCGTGGACGAGTTCGCGGTGCGGGACGGCAAGATCCAGCCGGGCAGCCGGCGCACCGTCCTCACCCAGACGCAGCCCTACGCGAACCACAACGGCGGCGACATCGCGTTCGGCCCCGACGGCTACCTCTACATCGCGCTCGGCGACGGCGGCTCGGCCGGCGACCCGCACGGCAACGGGCAGAACCTAGGCACGCTACTGGGCAAGCTGCTGCGGATCGACCCGAGCGGCGGCAAGCCCTACGCGATCCCGCCGGGCAACCCGTTCGTGGACGACCCGAACGCGAAGGACGAGATCTGGGCGTACGGGTTGCGCAATCCGCGGCGGTTCTCCTTCGACGCGGGCACGGGCGATCTGCTGATCGGGGACGTCGGCCAGAGCGCCTGGGAGGAGATCGACTGGGCCCCGGCGAGCAGCAAGGGTGGCGAGAACTACGGCTGGTCACAGATGGAGGGCAACCATCCCTTCCGGGGCGGCGCGGAGCCCGCGAACCACGTACCGCCGATCTACGAGTACGACCGCAGCGGGCCTGGCTGCTCGGTGACCGGCGGATACGTCTACCGGGGCGAGGCGATCCCGGACCTCAAGGGTCAGTACGTGTTCAGCGACTACTGCGACGGCACCGTCCGTGCTCTGCGGATGGAGAACGGCGAGGTGACCGGCGTGAGCAACCTCGGAGCCGACGGCGGCCGGGTCGTCTCGTTCGTGCAGGGAGGCAACGGCGAGCTGTACGTACTCGACCTGCGTGGCAGCGTCTCCCGCATCGACCCGGCGTAACGACCGACGGATCGCTTCCCCATGGGTGAGCGTCGGGCGCCGCTCTCGAAGCGCGAAGCCAGCGACTCGTGCCGACCCGGGCTTTGGGCCAGTGCCCGCTTGATGAGTCCGGCTGGGAGAGGTCCGCAGCCCGACGAAGACGACGAAATGCACCTCCATCGAAGAGACGGAGGTGCATTTCATCAACTTCGCCTACTTCAGTGCTGTACCACCCGATGCGCGATACGCGATCGTCTTGCGGATCAGGTTTCCGCCGTCGGTCTCGGGCGTCGTCTGTTCCGTCCACCCCGCACCGAACAGCAGGCCGGCGATGTGGGCGTTCGCCACCTTGTCCATGTGGGCGAAGAACCAGTCCACCTTGTCGTCCTTGAAGTGGCCGGGGGTGTTGTTCTGCGCCATGTTGCCCACGGGGATCTGCCACAGGACCACCGGCTTGCCCACGGACTCGGCCATCGTCTTCCAGAACTTCAGCGAGGCGGCGGCCTTCTTGTCGGTCCAGAAGGTGTCACGGCCGCCGTGGGCCGGCTGTGCGTACCAGCCCGCGTCGCGGTCCGACACATCGGTGACCAGGAAGTCGGCCTTCCGTGCCCCGAGATCGGCGTAGTCCTTGACGCACTTGTGGAGGTTGCTCTCCCAGTCGAAGCAGGAGAGGTGCAGCCCCACGGCGGCGTTCGGCGCGTACTTGTGCGCCATGTGAATCAGGCACTGGGCGAGTCCGGCGGCGCTGTTCTCCTGCTTTCCGCAGTCCGTCGGGTTGGCGCCCGAGACCTGCGCGGGGACCTGGTGCAGATTGCCGAGCGACCGGGCGAAGCCCCAGAAGTCCGGCTCCAGGTCGATCATGTCGTGGGACTTGCCGATCTTCTGGAGGAAGAACCGGTAGTCGTTCAGGTACCGGGTGAGCAGGTCACGCCGGTTGATGGCCTTGACCTCGCCCGGGCCGTCGCCCTCGCCTGCCGCGTCCCCGAGGTCGCGCAACGAGTACCAGGTCCACAGGTACTTCTGCGGTCGCGACTTGCCCCGGTAGGTCGCCTTGGCCGCCTGGGCGTGCGACCAGGTCACCTGGCTGCCGGGCGCGGTGGTGTTGCCGCCCCAGCAGCCCCACCAGCCCGACCACTCATCCTTGCAACGCGATGCCGTATAGGCGGCCGACGAAGGCGCGGGCTGGCTGTGTATATAGGCGTAGCGCACGTCGAACGGCGCGGCGTTCGCCGAGGCGTCCGTCATCGAACCGCCGATGAACACCTTGTCGCTGCCCATGAAACGGGTCGTCGAGCTGCCCTTGGCGGGGGGCGGAGACGGCGTGGGCGTGCTGCCGGAGTTCCCCGCGTCCCCGGTGCTACCGGCCGCGACGAGCTTCCACTGCTGGTTGGCGCGGCCCCGGTCGCGGTTCTGGACGATGTCGCCCCCGTTGGCCTTGGTGGCGTTCTCGACACCCACAGCCATGCCACTGAAGCGATTGACCAAACGCACGTAGCCGTCCGGCGACTTGGCCAGTTTGAACTGCTGGTTGGTGCCGTTCAGGTCCTTCCACTGCACGATGGCGGAGCCGGCGGCCTTCGACCAGCCGAGGTCGTCCAGCACCTTGCCGGAGTTCCGGTTCTGCAGCCGGTAGTACCCGTCACCCGATTCGATGAACCGCCACTGCTGGTTGGCCCCGCCGTGACGGCTCGACTGCACCACCTTCGCGCCGTCCTTCGTGGCGGAGGCGCGGTTGTCCAGCACCTTGCCGCTGTTGCGGTTGACCAGCACGTACCACTTCTTCGGATTCAGGGTTTTCTGCCCCGCCGAAGCCTGGTTGACCACAACGGCCGAGCCGGCCACGACCACCATGGTGAGACCCGCCCAGAGACCCCGCCGCGCGAGCAACCGACGGCCACGATGCTTCGGGCGGCCAGCGCGCGCGCCGTCGGCACGGTGGCCGCCGACGCGGGACGCCACCGCTGGCGTGGGTGCGCCTGGGACATGTCTGTGCTCTCGTTCCAGGGACATGTCTGTGCTCTCGCTTTCAGCCGTTGCATCTGACCGGACCACTTGGCCGGACAACGCCTAGTGGTCCGAGAGGCCGAAAAAGGTTGCCGTGAAGATCCACAGATTTTTTCGCCCCTGCCCGCATCCCGTTCGCCACCTTCCCCGGGTCGGTGGCTGGGAGGGCGACGAGCAGGGTGCCTCGCCGGTGGCATGGCTGATCAGTCGAGCGACCGCTCCCGACGGGATCACCCCAGATCGAACGCGTTCGGCAGGCCGGCCTTGAAGCGGAAGTGGTCGTGGCGCTTGAGGCTCTCGAGCTCCGGCGGCCGGAACAGCGGGGTGACCGTGCAGCGCGGCGCACTCGACCCTGCTTGGTCCAAAAGGGCATTGACCGCCTGACGGGCCGAGGCGTTCGCGCCCTCCATGGTGGCGAGGTCGATGTCCACGGCGACGTAGTCCCCGGACAGGAAGAAGTTCGGGACCGTGGTCCTGGCCGAAGGGCGGTTGTGCAGCGTGCCCACGGGGTGGATCAGCAGCTCGTCCTGGTTGGTCGGGTGCGGGGTGCCGATCCCGTCCACTCCGGGGTCCAGGAACCACGAGTGCAGTGTGCCGTCGCGCAGCACCGTCCTGCCGGTGTCGTTGAGTGCGTCCTTGAGCTGCGCCCACACCTCGCCTGCGACCTCCTCGCGGGTGCACTGTTTGGCCGTTTTGCCGTACAGGACGCCGGGCTTGTCCCACTCGGAGATATCCACCGACAGACACTCCTTGGCCACGCCGTCGCCGTAGTCGGCGGCGAAGTCCCGCCCTGGCCAGTGCCGGGCCTGGGCGATCGCGGTCAGCGACCACGGCGAGTCGATGCAGTTGAAGTGGCCCTGTACCACGGGCGGCGTCTCGGTCAGATAGAACTGAATGCCCGTCATCCAGTCCGTCCGCAGCTTGTCGCAGCGCGCCAACTGCGGGTCGGCAGCCCGTAATCCGGCACTCCAGGTGCGCCGCGCGTGCTCCACCGGCATGGCGGAGACATAGTGATCGGCGGTGATGGAGCGAAGGACGCCGTCCCTGTCCTCGATGACGGCCTCGGAGACCAGTCCGTCTCCGCCCAGCCTCACCTCGTGCACGGTCCAGCCGACACGGAACTGCACGCCCAGGGAGGTGAGATGAGCCACCCAGGGGTCGATCCAGGCCTCATTGGTGGGTGCGTTGAGGATCCGGTCGGGCGGGCCGTCCGCACCCCGGCCGAGCGCGTTGAACACGAAGGCCTCGCCGAGGGTGCCGACCGTACGGGTGCTGGCCACCTCAGCCTTGGTGGCGACGATGTTGCGGGTGATGCCGACCGCGAGGATGCGCTGGTACTCCTTCGACATCTGCCCGGCGCGTACGAAAGTCCACCAAGGGGTGGCTTCCCAGGTGGAGTTGCGGCGCGCGTCGCAACTGGTCAGGAAGACGACGGCGCGGTTCACGAAGTACGCGATCTCATGCAGGGGAAGATTGAACCCCGTCTCCATGAGGCCGGTGAGGGCGCGTCTGATGTCGTCGAGGGTGAGCTCGGCGGGCTCCTTCTCCCCGGGGATGGGTATCCGCAGATCCTCGCGGCCGTTGTTCCGCGCGAACATCATCTCCTTCGGTGCGATCAGGTTGTCCCGGACACCGCCCGCGTTCCCGGGAAAGGGGATGCGCCGCATCGTGTCGGGGAGGTTGTGGTAGATCCCCGGGATGAAGCGGAACCCGTGCTCCGCGGGCAGTGGCTTGCGGTTTCCCTTCGCGCTGTCCGGTACGCCCATGGAGCGGGCCTTGCCGCCGAGTGCCCGACGCTCGTAGACGGTCACCGCGAAGCCCCGCTCGGCGAGTTCATGCGCGGCGGTCAGCCCGGCGACGCCACCGCCGAGCACGGCGACGGCCTGCTGCCGTCCCTGCGCCGGTGCCGCTGAAGCCGCCGTGCCGGTGCCCAGCGCCACCGCCCCGCCTGCGGCCGCGGCCCCCACCACAAAGGTGCGTCGAGTGCTGCCCGTTCGCCCCATGACCGATCTCCCCTACCGTCGGTAACACCTGCGGTCCGGCGGAGGAGCCTAAGGGAGCAATCCCTCGACGCGGAAGGCATGGACATGACTGACGTGGGCGTGCGCGCGAATGTGGCGCGTTTGCGTGGGAGCCGAGAAGCGTCGTCGACGGTGACGGGGCCGGGTGGCCAGGAGCCGGGTAACGCGGGGTGGGGATCGTGCTCGGGTTCGTCCGGACGCCGCGCGATCACGCCGAGGCCGCGTGGGGCGCGGTCCACCTCGGCGTACTGGCCACGCGATTCCTCCGGACGCCCTTGGAGTCCGCGATGCTGTAGCGGGCCTTGTCGACGGATCCGTAGATCGCCGCTGGTCCGCTGTTCGGACCTGGGAGGGCGCACCGCCGGTGCGGGCGGTGCCCCGCCGAGCACGTGGACAGACGTCCGGCACGCTGCCCGCCGCAACCGCAGTGCCGTTGCAACCGCCCGCTCGCGCCGGTAGTGGGGCTGGTCAGCCGCAGGAACACCCGACAGCCGCCGGGGCCTCCTCGGTGGCCTGGCCGGCGCAGCAGGTGTCGCCGGTGGCGTTGGGGTCGGCGCTCTTGCCGAGGGTGTCGGCGTCGGCCTTGACGACGTAGACCTCCCACGGCTCCTTGCCGGGGCCGTGGACCCACACCTTGTCCTGGAGGGCGTAGCAGCAGGAGGTGTCGTTCTCCTCGAAGGTGGCCAGGCCGGCGTCCTTCAGGCGGGTGGTGGCGGCGTTGACCTGGTCACTGGACTCGACCTCGACGCCGAGATGGTCCAGGCGGGTCTCCTCGCCGGGCTCGCCCTCGATGAGTACGAGCTTGAGCGGGGGTTCGGCGATGGCGAAGTTGGCGTAGCCCTCGCGGCGCTTGGCCGGTTCGGTGCCGAAGAGCTTCGAGTAGAAGGTGATCGAGGCTTCGAGGTCGCTGACGCGCAGGGCGAGCTGGGCACGGGACATGACGTGACTCCGATCTGCTTGCATTGATGTCTGTCGATACAAAGCTTGCGCCTTGGATCGAGAAACGTCAACATAGAAGAATGTCGAAGCAAGAGCTTGTGGTGATCGGGCAGGACGACGGGCCCGCCGGTTGCTGCCCGGGGCTGGTGACCGCCCCTCTGGATGACGTCCAGGCGGCCGACCTGGCGAAGGTCTTCAAGGCGCTGGGCGACCCGGTCCGGCTGCGACTGCTGTCGATGATCGCTTCGCGGTCGGGCGGCGAGGTCTGCGTGTGTGACCTGACCCCGGCCTTCGACCTCTCCCAGCCGACGATCTCGCATCACCTGAAGCTGCTCCGGCAGGCGGGACTGATCGACTGCGAGCGTCGCGGGACATGGGTGTACTACTGGGTGCTGCCCACCACCCTGGACCGGCTGTCCGCGTTCCTGGCGACCACGCAGACGGCCGAGGCGACCGCGTGAGCGCATCGCTCGGCCGCCGGGCCCTCGCTGAGGCGGTGGGGTCGGCCGCCCTGGTCGCGGTGGTGGTCGGCTCCGGCATCCAGGCCACCGAACTGACCGATGACGTCGGCGTCCAGTTGCTCGCCAACTCCCTGGCCACCGTGTTCGGCCTGGGCGTGCTCATCGCGCTGTTCGGGCCGGTCTCCGGCGCGCACTTCAATCCCGTGGTGACCCTCGCGGCCTGGTTCACCGGCCGCCGCACCCCCGACGGGCTGACCCTCCGGGACCTGGCCGCGTACCTCCCGGCCCAGACGGCCGGGGCGATCGGTGGCGCCGTCCTGGCCGATGCCATGTTCGCCGAGCCGCTGATCCAGTGGTCCACCCATGACCGCTCCGCCGGTCACCTGTGGCTCGGTGAACTGGTCGCGACCGCCGGGCTCGTCCTGCTCGTCTTCGGCCTCACCCGCACCGGCCGCGCCCAGCTCGCCCCCGTCGCCGTGGCCTCCTACATCGGCGCGGCGTACTGGTTCACGTCCTCCACGTCGTTCGCCAATCCGGCCGTCACCATCGGGCGCGCCTTCACGGACACGTTCGCGGGCATCGCACCCGCCTCGGTCATCCCGTTCATCGTGGCCCAGCTCGCCGGCGCCGTCATCGGCCTCGCCCTGGTCGCCGCGGTCTTCACCCACCCCGCACCGGCACAGACCGGCGCCGTCGTCACCGACGGCGAACCCGAACTCGCCACCCCCTGACCCGCCCTGCTCAGAAAGACCACCGTGATGACCACTCCCGACACGCGCCCCTCCGTGCTGTTCGTCTGCGTCCACAACGCCGGCCGCTCCCAGATGGCCGCCGCCTTCCTCACCCACCTCGCGGGCGACCGCGTCCAGGTGCGCTCCGCCGGTTCCGCCCCCGCCGGCACCGTGAACACCGCCGTGGTGGAGGCGTTGGCGGAGGTGGGCATCGACATCTCGGCCGAGGTCCCCAAGGTGCTCACCGTGGAGGCCGTCCAGGCGTCCGACGTCGTCATCACCATGGGCTGCGGCGACACCTGCCCGGTCTTCCCCGGCAAGCGCTACGTGGACTGGGAGCTCCCCGACCCGGCCGGACAGGGAGTCGAAGAGGTCCGCCCGATCCGCGACGAAATCGAAAAGCGCATCCGCGGCCTGGTCGACGAAATCGCCCCGGCGAGCTGACCATGGGCGCGGCTGACCAGTACCGCATCACCTCGATGTGCGCCGAGCACGCCCACCAGGTCCTGACGATCTACCAACTGGGCATCGACGAAGGCGGAGCCACCTTCGAGACCACCGCCCCCACCTGGGAAGAGTTCGACGAGACAAAGCTTCCGCGACACCGATACGTCGCCCTCGACGACGCGGGCTTGGTCCTGGGCTGGGTCGCGGCCGTGCCGGTCTCCGACCGGTGCGCGTACGCCGGCGTCGTCGAGCACTCGGTGTACGTCCACCCCGACGCACGCGGCCACGGCGTCGGAGCCGCACTGCTCCGCGAATTGATCAGGTCCACCGAGGCCGCCGGGATCTGGACGATCCAATCCGGCATCTTCCCCGAGAACGCCGCCAGCCTCGCCGTCCATCACAAGGTGGGCTTCCGCGTCGTCGGTACGCGCGAGCGCCTCGGTCGACATCAGGGCGTATGGCGCGACGTCGTACTGATCGAGCGCCGGAGCCCGGCGCTCTGACACGTCACACGCCGAGGTCGGTGGAGTGGCAAGGGCAGAGTCAAGCCGCCGCCGATCTTGACGATGAGCAGTGAGAACGGCAGAACGGTCCCTGAGCTGGGTGTTTGGTCGGGCCGTTCACATGTCCGGCTACCGTGAAGGCCCGGTGTTCCCCCTGGTTTCCCGCTCGATCGGGCACGACTGGGGCACGGGCGACAGATCCGGTTCGGTGCTCGACGAGAACGGTGCGTCTGAGTACCTGTGCTCATGTGCAGGCGCGCTGCGACCACCATGCTGACCGCATGCATGTACTGGATAGTGGCCGGCAGACAGGATGGCAGTGGGTATGAGACGCGCGAACGAGCCGTCAACCGGTCAGCAGATCGGGGTCAGCGTGGCGCTACTCGTCATCGACTTCATGCTCATCGCTTGGTCGGTGTACAGCGTTGGGATGGCGGGCTGGGCCGACAGCTACGAAAGCGATGGCGTCGTTCCGTCGAGTGCGTCGCGGGCGGCGTCGCAGGCATTGTGGCTTCTGGGAGGCGGCGCGGTAGTGACAGGCGGTGGCCTCCTCGCCCTTGGATGGCGCATTCCTGGCATCGTGCAGTTGGTCGTCCTCGGATTCGGGGCGGTGCTGGTCTCTTCACTGGCTGCCGGTTGATAGCGGGCGCCTGCCAAGCTGAAGATTCCCACCATTCACCGAGACGTCCACCTCGACAATCTTCGCGTCCACGTCCGCGTCCGCGTCCGTCTCGCCGAGCCCGAGCGGATGAACGGGCGGCGCGTCCAAGGCGACACCACGTCGGAGGCGGGCACTCGGACTGTGATTCTTCCCGTCAGCGTGGGAAGCGACGGCGCTTAGGGAAGCCGGCGCCGCTGACGGGGGCGGCAACCGCGTTCCGGAGTCTTGATCGTCCGCCATCCGCTCACGGTGGCGCAAGCACGGCACTGGCTGCCGGAGTACAGGACAGCTTCGCCGACTCGGATGCACGCACGGCCCGCTTCGAGGACGACTTGGACGACCTGCTCGGGGCGTTGCCCTTCCGGCTGCCCAGCGAGGCGGAGTGGGAGTACGCGGCCCCGGGCAGGGACGACCACTCTGACTTTCCGAGGGGACGGAAAGCCGGACGAGGGATCGACCAGCAGTTCTTGCGTGGCAGGTCCGACAGCAGCCCCCACACCAAGTCCCTCACCCGGCGCCGGGGCTCAACCCGCGCGAACCGGCCCGCTATCCGGCCCATCAGGACCTCGAACGCCTCCTGCCAACAGGCAGGGTCAACGCTGTGGCCCACGGCCACCGCATGATCTTCAGTCTTCACACACCGATGATCAGCGGTGGCCGTACCCATGTCCGCACAAGATCTACCAGCGCGATCGACTCGTCCAGCCCACGCCGGCAAGCGAACCCGAGGGTGCCCCTTGTCAACAGGAACGGGCAGGACCAAGCGATTCGATCCAGGACGCGAAGTCTGGGGACACGACGTCGAAGTCCGCAGGGTCCAGATCACCCAGCCCGGAGGAGAACACGGCGGAGTCCGAGTCATCGGCACGCAGGAGGAATCCGCGGCCACCACTGTCATCGCCGACGAGAAGGAAACCCGGTGCATACTGCGCGACTTCGTACGTGGCGTTGCGTTCACCGATGTCCCCCGCCGCGTACACCGCGACACCGGACTCGGTGAGAAGGCCGTCCCTCACGCTCCACAGTGCCACCAGCGGAGCCGGAAGGTTCACCTCCGTCTCGGCCCGCGCCCGCATCACATCGGCCGACGTTGCCGCCGACGGCCTCGAAACCGACCCCGTCACCCCGCACCCCTCCGAGCAGACTCCGCTGCCCCGACAAGCACCGGCACAGCCACTCCCACCAAGACCGCTCCCAAGCAAACCACTACAACCGAACAGGCGGCGGGCCAACATGATCACGATCTACGGCTGGAGTATGAGGGACAAGATCTGGATGCCAGAAGGGGGCCGCCTCCGAAATTTCGCCAGGCGGCCCCCTTCTGTACTGGTGCCCTCGGCAGCCGCTCACGGCTGCTGTTGTCCACCGTCGTTGATGTCAGGTGTGGATGTCAGAACGGGAGTTGTTCCGGCTCCTCAGAGATCCGCCGGGCGGAGATAGCGCTCGGATGCACAGTCTTGGGCCGGCGTGGATCTCACCTGCGCTGACGGTCTGCTGGCTCTACGCTCGCCCACTGGCACGCGATCGGAAATCGCCAAACATGATCCATTCTTTCCAGCTGGCGACAAATGCGGGCATGGGAGGGTGATTTGCGGGTCGAATGTTTATGAGTTTCCCTCTGCCGGTACTACTCCGGCAGAGGGGGGCGGAATGAGTGAGAATGAAGTGACCACGCTCCCGGAGGTCGAGGGCGAACCTTCGGGTCGGCAGCAGCGGAACGGCGGTCGAGTCTCGGCATGGGTGCAGGGGCATACTCCGCTAGCTATTTCCATTGTCGGCCTTTTTTCGTCCGCCCTGACATTGCTCGCTGCGAATCCGGTGATATTGTCCCAATTTGGAGTGGCGGATCCCGAAGGGGGTCATTCTCTGGACAAAGTGACGGCAGAAATCGCAGAGCCTTCCGGGCGTGACACCTCCCGCAGTGGGATTTTGGAGATTTCGGGCAGCTTTGGCGGCGAGCTTCAAGGGCGATCTCTATGGGCTTTCGTGAAGAACCTCGACAATGGAACACTGTGGCCGTCTTATGAACCTTGCTCAATTGCTGAAAAGAAATGGACCTGCAAAGTAACCCCACTGCCTGGAGGTTCTGAATTGCAAGTGCGCTTGGTGGATTCTCGTAGTGTGAACGAGATTTTGCAGTGGGTGATGAAAGAGAATGACGGGAATGCGTCAGCCTTGAATAAGGTCAGCCATTCGAAAATCTTGGCGCATAGCGCTTTGTCTGGGTAACAGCTGCCGAGCACCCACGCGTGTGCCTCGCAGTACCCCCCCACCGGCCTCAGCCTTGCTGCCCTTGATCAAGTGATGGCTGGGCCGAAGTACGTTGGTTGTCACATAGGCGGGCTTGCTGTCGCTGTGGCCGGGGCTGCATGCGTTGGACTTGACCAGCTGAACACCGTTGTCACCGAAGCTGGTTGAGGCGGCCAGGTTGTCGGTGGTTGGTGACAGGATCACCGGCATGGTTTTCGTACGTACTACTCCGCCGCGGCCCGTGGACGTGGCCGCGGTCTTTCCCGAACTGGCACCGTTGGCGCGTCCTGCGATTCGGCTGCACCCGCGTCCCGGTTCGCCTTCGGTCGGGGAGAGCTCGGTCGGGGGGCCGTTGCTGTGGCCGGCTGAGGAGCCGTGGCCGCACTGTGAAGCCTCGCACCTGCACGTGGACAGCGGGTTCCGCCGGTCGCCGGCCGACGTGCGGCTCAAGAGACGCATACGGGCCCGGCGGCACCGTGATCACAACGTCCGTGGGACAACGCCCGAGGAGGCGGCGGTCAAGGAGCGGAACGCCGCGATGCTCGCGGAGCGATTCGCCGTCGGCCCTCCGCCCGCGGACTGCCCGGTCCCCATGCTGCCCGTGGCCCAGCTGTATCTGCGCGACATACCCCTGCTGCGGCCGCCCGGACAGGCCGATCTGCTCCAGGTCCTCTGGTGCCCCTACGACCATGATCCGGATCACAAACCGTTGATCGCACTGTTCTGGCGGTCCGCCGCCGAGGTGGGCGACATCCTCGCCACACCGCCCGAACCGTACGAGGTGAACGATGACGGATATCTGCCGGAGCCGTGCGTGCTCGCACCGGAAGCGATCACCGAGTACCCCAACAGCCTCGACCTGAGCCCGCAGATGCGGCTGATGGTGGAGGACTGGAGCAGATGGCAGGCAGCTGGCGTCGACGTGGACAGCTCCGAGCACGCGGACTGTCCGCGGGACTTCTATGACGTGCATCTGGCAGACGCGCCCGGCTGGAAGGTCGGCGGCTGGCCTCCGTGGGGCCGCACCGACCCCAACCCCCGATTCTGCACCGTCTGTGAGGTGCGGATGGTCCCGCTGCTGACCATCGCCTCCTACGAATGGGACGGCGGCGAGGGGCGCAGCTGGACGCCCTACGAGGACCAGGCCGCCGCAAACGCCACCGGTCATTGCTGTGGCCAGGACCCCTCGCAGCCGACCAAGGTCGAAGTCGGCAGCACCGACAACATGCAGATCTACCTCTGCCCGGCCTCCTCCGAGCATCCGCACACCGACCTGATCCAATGAGCTACCGGGCCTGTCACACACCCTCCGCAGCCGGAGACAGAAGTGCCGCCGCGCCAGGGTGTGTGACAAGCCGTTCGCCCCACGACGGCAGGCTCCGCGACGCACGAAGCTCCCGTGCCGTTGGGGGAGGTGTTCGAAGCCCAACCCGTCCGCACAGGAGCCTCGTTGGTTCCCGGACGATGCCGACTATCGGGCCATTGCCCGGCATGCATCCGACTTGCTCCAACACAACGTGCACGACGTCGCCTGAGGTGCGTTCCCCCTGACTGCCTGTTCTCTGAACCCGGACTTGCCGGCAGTGTGACCCGGTGCGTGGGCGAAGAACCGCAGGCCACATCCCATGCCGGTCGGAGCTCGATCTCATGCCGGGCCCCGACCGGCATGGGCCCGGAGGTTCCGCTTGCGGGGCGCCGGGCCGCCGGTGGGGCGTTCGTGGTGGCCTTGGGCGGTCGGCTCAGTCGCGGCGGCCCCAGTCCAGTCGGTCGGCCAGGCCGGCGGAGGTGAAGGCGGCTTCCAGGTCGTCGTGGCCCTCGGTGAAGTGGGTCCAGCTGTCGTAGTGGACGGGAACCACGCGGCGAGCGCCGAGTAGGTGGGCGGCCTCGGCGGTCTGGGCGCTGTCCAGGACGACCGGCTGGCCGTCGTAGAGGCCGGGGAAGCGCGGGGCGCCGGCGAAGAGGACGGCGACGTCCACCGGGGCGAACCTCTCGGCGATCTCTTTGACGAGGGTGAGATGGGCGTTGTCGCCGCTGACGTAGACGGTGGGCAGGTCCTCACCGGTGAGGACGAAGCCGACGACCTGGCCGGAGATCGGCTCGGTCTCCTCGCGAGTGCCGGGGCCGTGGATGGCGGGGACGCCCGTCACGGTGATCGCGCCGCCGTCGGGGCGCTTCAGCTCGATGGATTCCCAGTCGGCCAGGCCCTTGGCCTTCTCTCCGAGACGGTGTCCGCCGCCGGGAGTGGTGAGAGTGAGGGGGACGTCGGCGAGCAGGGCACGCCCGGAGTGGTCGAGGTTGTCGGCGTGCTCGTCGTGCGAGAGGAGGACCACGTCGATGGGGCCGAGATCGGCGGGGGCCGCGGTGGCGGGGGCGGTCTTGGTCAAGGTCGGGCCGCCGGGTGCGGGGTAGTCGCCGGGGCCGTCGAAGGTCGGGTCGGTCAGGAAGCGCAGGCCGCCGTACTCGAAGAGGGCGGTCGGGCCGCCGAATACACGGACCGGGAACATGTCGGTCGTCAGGGGGAGGGAAGGCACGGCGAGGCAGCTCCTCACGGATAGATGCGTATGAACCGTGAGGTGAAGGTAGCTGTTATTCACGGATAGATGCAAGCCGTACCATGAGGAGAGTGAAGGAGGCCGCCATGGAAGTCCCCGCTCCGCCGCCCGCACCGGGCGAGGAAAAGCACCTGTCCCTCGCCCTCGCCAACAGCTCCATCGCGCTGCCCGGCGGACACGGGGTTGATTTCCTGGGCACTCCGGCGCAGGCGAACCACTGGCTGGCCGAACGTGGCCTCGCCCCGGCAGACGCCGGCATGCGGGAGATGTGCGCGACGCAGCTGCGCTCACTGCGCGAACAGATCAGATCGCTGTTCGCCTCTCGCACCGAGGGGCACCCCGCCCTCCCAGCCGCACTCGCCGCCATCAACGACGCGATGACCCGCGTCCCCACAGCCCCGCTGCTGCTGTGGGACGAGAAGACCGGCCCCTACCGCGCCAGCCCCCACCCCACCACCGCGATCGTCGACCACTCTCTGGCAACCCTCGCGGCCGACGCCGCCGACCTCCTCACTTCCCCTGACGCGGAGCGCCTCACCGCCTGCGGCTCCCCGCCCTGCACCCGCTACCTGATGCGCCACGGCCGCCGCCACTGGTGCTCCACCCGCTGCGGCGACCGGGCCCGTGCGGCCCGCGCTTACGCCCGCCGCACCCAGCCCGACGCGGAATGACGAGTCGGCCCGGGGCTGGATGCCGAGGCCGTCACCAGCCGCAAAGCAGGGCCGACTGTCCGGGGTCACCATGCGATTGCGCAGGCCCTCCCGTCCGTCCCGCGCCCGCCAGCCCCCTCGCGCCCCGCCACGGCGACGGTCTCCCCCACACCGCCCGCTCACACCCCCGCTCCGAACGGTTCCGCGGCCACGAACGCCGCGCCCACCCCGCCTGATCGCCCGTCCGCCCCGTCGGCGTCGCCTTCCCCCGGACCCCTCGGACCCCTCGGACCCGCCGGACCCCTCGGACCCCTCGGGCCCCCGGACCCCTCGGACCCGTCGGGCCCCCCGGACCCGCCGGACCCCTCGGACCTCCCGGGAACCCCGGGCCCCCCCGGGAACCCCGGGCCCCCCCGGGAACCCCGGGCCCCCCCGGGATCCCCCGGCCTGCCGGACCTGCTGGACCCGCCGGACCCCCCGGACCCGCCCGTCCGGCGGCCCCGAGCCGTCGGGGCCGCTCGACGCGCCCGCGCCCAGCGACTCCGCCTCCCTCGGGGGCGCCGGCGGGGGAGGGCCGGGAGCGGCCCGCCGACCGGCCGACCCCTCCGGCTCGCCGTCCTCCACGAGCCCGGTGAAGCCCGCTCGTACTAAAACGGCAACAGAGGATGAGCCCGCCGAGGAGTCGGACGAGGGGGTCGAGGCGGTACCCAAGACGGACGCCCCGGCCGCCGAGAGCACGCCCGCGGAGCTGTCGGCGGCGGCTCACCGGACCGGCACCGAGGCCCCCCTCGACCTCTCCGACCGGCGGATTCCCGTGTCCACACTGGGCGTGGGGCCGTCGCTGGTGGGCCTCGGCATCGGCTTCCTCGGGGTGCGGACGCGCCGCCGCTGAGCGGCCCGCGACGGCCCGGGTCCCCCTTGAGTCGGACCTCCGGCGTCCGCCTCAGGACGCTTGTCCACGTGGACTTACTCGGTATACATACTCGGTATGTCCATCCGCCACGGGCTTCTCGCCCTCCTCGAACGCGGCCCGCGCTACGGCTCACAGCTCCGTACGGAGTTCGAGTCCCGCACCGGCTCCACCTGGCCGCTCAACGTGGGTCAGGTCTACACGACGCTCAGCCGGCTTGAACGCGACGGCATGGTCGTGCAGGACGGCGAGGACGAGGCCGGCCACCCGCTCTACGCGATCACCGACACCGGTCGCGTCGAACTTCGCAGCTGGTTCGAGCACCCCGTCGACCGCACCAGCCCGGCCCGCGACGAGCTGGCCATCAAGCTGGCCATGGCCGTCGGGACGCCCGGGGTCGACATCCGTGACGTCATCCAGTCCCAGCGCCGGCACACCGTGAAGGCCATGCAGGACTACACCCGGCTGAAGGCGCAGGCCCTCACTGCCGTGGAGGAGAACGGGGCCCAGGAGCGGGACGACCTCGCCTGGCTCCTCGTCCTGGAGCAGCTGATCTTCCAGACCGAGGCCGAGGCGCGCTGGCTCGACCACTGCGAGTCCCGGCTGATCCGTCTCTCGTCGACCGCCCCGGCGGCGGGGCCGGAGCCGGCCTCGCCGGGGTCGGCAGCGGGAGCGGCGGGGATGGGGGCGCGGGCGGGAGCCGGGGCAGAGGGGGCCGCACGCCACCGCCCGTGATGTCCGCCCTTCACGACCGGCCCTGAGCACCCGAACGACCGGATCCACGGGGCCGACCGAGTCCACCGGCTCCACCCGACCCACCCGTAGCACCTGAAGACTCCGAACCACCCGACCAGACCCATACCGTACGCACGGCGCCGCCCACGACCGTCCGTCGCACCGACGTCCGGCCGTTCGCCGGCGTACGCCCGAGGGGGAACCATGTCCACACATCAGCAGCCCGTGCTGCGTCTGCAGAACCTGACCCGCGTCCACGGCTCCGGCGCCACCGAGGTGCACGCCCTGCGCGGCATCGACCTCGATGTCCACCCCGGTGAACTCGTCGCCGTCATGGGCCCGTCGGGCTCCGGCAAGTCCACCCTGCTCACCATTGCCGGCGGCCTCGACACCCCCACCTCCGGGCAGGTCTTCGTCGAGGGCACCGACGTCACCGCCCTCGGCATCAAGGGGCTCGCCGCCCTGCGTCGCCGCAGCATCGGCTACGTCTTCCAGGACTACAACCTCATCCCGGCCCTCACCGCCGCCGAGAACGTGGCCCTTCCCCGCGAACTTGACGGCATATCGGCCCGCAAGGCCCGCACCGAGGCCCTCGCCGCCCTCGCCGAGATGGACCTCGGCCATCTCGCCGACCGGTTCCCCGACGAGATGTCCGGCGGCCAGCAGCAGCGCGTGGCCATCGCCCGCGCCCTCGTCGGCGACCGCCGGCTCGTCCTCGCCGACGAGCCCACCGGCGCCCTCGACTCCGAGACCGGCGAGTCCGTGCTGGCCCTGCTGCGCTCCCGCTGCGACGCCGGAGCCGCCGGTGTCATGGTCACCCACGAGCCGCGGTTCGCCGCCTGGGCCGACCGGGTCGTCTTCCTGCGGGACGGTGCCGTCGTCGACCAGACCGTACGCAGCGACGCCGAGTCGCTCCTGACCGGCCGGGCGGCCCAGCGGTGACGACCTGGTTCCACTCCTGGCGGGCCGCGGTCCGCATCGCACGCCGTGACGCCTGGCGCTCCAAGGGCCGCAGCTTCCTCGTCCTCGCCATGATCGCGCTGCCGATCCTGGGCGTGAGCGCCCTGGACCTGACCGTGCGCAGCGCCGAACTCACCCCCGCGCAGCGGATGGAGCGCACCCTGGGCGCCGCCGACGCTCGCTTCTCCGACGCCCAGACGGGCGGCGCGGCCATCCTGCAGGACCCCAAGGGCGAGAGGAACACCCCGGCCGGGGACTACGACTCGCCGGGCAAGTCCTGGCCCGACGGCCCGACAGATGTCACCAAGACCATCCCGGCCGGTTCGACGGTGCTGACCGACAGCAGCGGCACCGCCAAGCTGACCACCACTCACGGTCTGCTCCAGACCGAGGTCCGCGAGCTGGCCGCCGCCGATCCCGTCGCCCGGGGCATCATGCGGCTGCGGGAGGGCCGCTTCCCCGAGAAGAACGACGAGATCGCCGCGACCACCCGGTTCCTGGAGAGCAGCGGGCTGTCCGTCGGCTCCACCCTCACCGCCCGCGGCTACGACCGCACTTATGTGATCAGCGGCTCGTACGAGTTGCCCAGCGACCTCACGGCCCAGCAGGTCAACGCCCTGCCGGGGGCCTTCCTCGCGCCGTACGCCAAGGCGGTCGAGAAGGCCGGGCTGCCGAAGCCCAACATCTCCACCAGCTACCTGGTGAAGAAGGCCGGTGGTTTCACGTGGAACACGGTCCAGGCGATCAACGCCAAGGGTGTCCTGGTCACCTCGCGCGTCGTGGTCCTCGACCCGCCCGCCGACTCCAACGTGCCGCTCTACCAGAAGGAAGACTGGGCCAACTACGAGAACAGCGGGGGCGCCGACGCCGCCGCGCTCGCCGCCGTGGGCACGGTCGTCGGCCTGGCGATGCTGGAGATCTGCCTGCTCGCCGGTCCCGCCTTCGCCGTCGGTGCCCGTCGTTCCCGCCGCCAGCTCGGCCTGGTCGGCGCCAACGGCGGTGCCCGCAGCCACATCCGGGCCATCGTGCTGAGCGGCGGTCTGGTCATCGGCGTCGCGGCGGCCCTGGTCGGCATCGTCCTCGCCCTGATCCTGACCTTCGCCCTCCGGCCGTTCCTCGAGGACTACATGGGGCAGCGGTTCGGCGGCTTCACCGTCAGGCCGCTGGAACTGCTCGCCATCGCCGCGCTCGCCGTCCTCACCGGCCTGCTCTCCGCGATCATCCCGGCCGTCACCGCCTCCCGGCAGACCGTCCTGGCCTCCCTCACCGGCCGTCGCGGCGTGCGCCGCAGCAACCGGGTGCTGCCGCTGATCGGCTTCGGCGCTGTCCTGCTCGGCGCGGCCATCGCCCTGTACGGCTCGGTCGTCTCCGACCAGTCCGCCCTGGTCGCGGGCGGCTCGGCCGTCGCCGAGCTGGGTGTGGTCGCCATGACACCCGCCCTGGTCGGCCTGTTCGGTCGGGCCGGCCGCTGGCTGCCGCTCTCGCCGCGCCTCGCCCTGCGGGACGCCGTCCGCAACCGGGGCCGCACGGCACCCGCTGTCGCCGCCGTCCTGGCCGCCGTCGCGGGCACCGTCGCCGTCTCGACGTACGCCGCGAGCCGCGACGCCCAGAGTCTGGCCGAGTACCGGGCCAACCTGCCGTACGGGGCCGGCGCCGCGCTCGTCACCGAGGAGGGAGGCCGGGACGTCCCCGCGGTCCGCGACGCCGTGCAGCGGACGCTGCCCGTCGACGTCCGCGCCGACGTGTCCCGGATCGCCGTCGGCAAGCCCGGCTGCGACCCGTACGGCGAGGGCGAGGGCTGTGGCTACTACGAGGTCGTCACCCCGCCGGCCAACGAGTGCCCGCTGTGGGTCAGCACCCCCGACGGCTCCGACCCGGCGGAGAAGTACACCGACGAGCAGCGGCGCGCGCTCTCCAAGGACTGGCGCTGCCAATCGCGCGACGGACACGGCATCCACGTCGACAACGGTCTCCTCGTCGCCGACGCCCCGCTCCTGAAGGTCCTCGGCATCGACGACCCGGGCGCGGCCAAGGCCCTCGCCGACGGAAAGCTCCTCAGCTTCCACAGGCCCCAGGTCGACAGGAACGGCACCGTCGGCATCAAGCTGATCACCGACCCGGAGGCCGCCGACCGCGCCCGCGAGCAGAACAAGCCGATCCCGGGCGAGCTGAAGTCCTTCCCCGCCTACCAGGTGCCAGGCTCGCCCGACTCCTACGGAGTGCAGAGCGTGCTCAGCCCCGCCGCCGCCAAGGCCGCCGGACTGATCACCGTCCCCCTCGGCGCCTACTTCAGCACCGACCGGATGCCCAGCACCGAGGAGCGGCAGAAGCTCGACGCCGAGATCGCCAAGCTCGGCAGCAACGTCGAGCTGACCGTGGAGCAGGGCTGGGTCGACGAGAACGGGCTCGTCCTGCTCGCGCTGACCGTCTTCGCCGGCCTGGTCACCATCGGTGCGGCCGGCATCGCCACCGGTCTCGCCCAGGCCGACGCGGAGGCCGATCTCAAGACGCTCGCAGCGGTCGGCGCCCCGCCCCGGGTGCGCCGCACGCTCAGCGGCTTCCAGTGCGGTGTGGTCGCCGCGATGGGTGTGGTCCTCGGCTCGGCTGCCGGTGTCCTGCCCGCGGTCGGGCTGCGGCTCACCGAGGAGCGCGAGCAGATGCGCTTCTACCAAAAGGCTCTCGACAACGGCTGGGGCGGCGCCGGTGACGCCCCGCCGTACGTGCCGATCGTCGTCCCCTGGGAGACACTCGCCGCCCTCCTGGTGGCCGTGCCCCTCGGCGCCGCCCTGCTGGCCGCGCTGGTGACCCGCTCGCGCGGGGCGCTGGCCCGCCGCGCCGCGCACTGAGCCTCCGTTGCCGGACCGTGCCCCTGGACGAGGGTGATCCACCCTCGTCCAGGGGCACACCGTGTGGGAAGTCGCGCACTCTGCTGCCGCCCTCCTGCGGAGCGCCGGGCTCCACGGGCACAAGTACGCCATCGACGCCATGCTGTGCGCGACCGCGCTACAGCATCCCGGCCGGGTGACGATCTGACCTTCGACGTCGAGGACGTAGGACTGCTCACCGTCGGTCACCCCGGCGTTCAGGCCGAGAAGGTCTGAACGCCGCGTCCCCTGACAACCGGCATCGGCCCTGCCTCTCGAGCACGAGCATCTCGTCGTACCGGCGAGGCAGGGTGGCCCAGGCCGACGCCGCTTCCGCGAACATCTGGCCGGCTTGTCTGAAGCCCGTCACGCCTGCGGCAACGTGGCTCGGGACCCGGACATGGAACCCTCTACGCGCCGCACCATCGCCCGCGAAGCGTTCGGGCCATGCATCGGCTTGAGGTACCAGATGACCATCAGTGCGCCCAGTCGCGTCTTAGAGGCTTCGGAGGATGCTTTCCGCCGTCTGCGCGACCTCCGGGATCGGGTGATGGAGGGAGTCCTGGTCACCGATCCCGTCTACCGGGAGGGGCGCCGAACTTACGACGATGCCCTTGCTGCGCTTCGGGCACGCATGCGAGAGGACTTGGATGTCAGTGAAGACGGCACTGCGCCCTGAACTTGGGAAGCATGGGTTCTCCAAGGGGCCGATGGGCTTGCTGACTTGCTGTGGAGCGGACCTGGCCCGGCAGTGCCCACTGGCCGACGGCAGCGAGCTGAGATGAGCCGCTACTCAAGCCACCGCATCGTCGCCAGAATGACTGATATGACGTCATTGCTGGCCTTACTGGCGGCTCCGGTCGGGGCCGTGCTGACCACACTGATTGGCGTTTTCGTTGGGAGCATCGTCAGTAGAAGAGCTCAAGATCGCCACTGGATCAGGGAACAGCAGGCGGCAGCGTGCGTCCGCGTACTGCGGGAATCATCCTCAGTGCTGGTAGACCTCAGCGACATGGACCGCAACCGGCCTGACGACATCCCTCAAGGCGTGCTGGCCCCGACGACAGTCGACTGGCGCCCCTGGGGCGAGGCCCTCGGCAGCGTCAATCTCGTTGCCAGCAGGGACATTGCAGCAGCCGCGCACGCCATTGACGAGCAGATCTGGCGGTTTCACATTGCTATTCGGCGGGGCCTGACTCCCGAGGAGAACTGGATGGAGCTCAGAGGGAGAGTCGTTGCCGCACAGGGGCACTTCATAGCCGTCGCTCGTCGGCATCTCTCGCTCACGGGAGAACCTCTCCAGCGCCTCGACGGACGCCCCGCACCGGACGACCCGATCTGGCAGACGGGGCGGCTCTAGATGTATTGACCCGCAGCGTTGTTGGCGCGGCTGATGGGTGGCTGGCCGCCGAGTGCGGTGTGGCAGCGGTGGTGGTTGTAGGTGTGCAGGAAGTCTGCCAGGGCTGCGGTGCGTTCGGTGTTGCTGGTGTAGGGCCGTTGGTAGGCCCATGCGTCGAGCAGGGTGCGGTTGAAGCGTTCGACTTTGCCGTTGGTCTGTGGCCGGTAGGGGCGGGTGAGTTGGCCGGTCGCGCCGAGGTCGGCGAGTGCCTGCTGCCAGGCGAAGCTCTTGCGGTAGGGCCAGGCGTTGTCGGTCAGGACCCGCTCGATGCGGTCGATACCGGTGGTCTGGAAGAAGGCTGCGGCCCGGCGGAGGAAGTCTGCGCAGGTGGCGGCCTTCTCGTCCGCGTGGACTTCGCTGTAGGCCAGGCGGGAGTGGTCGTCGACGGCGGAGTGGATGTAGTCGAAGCCCATGCTGCTGCGGCGGGCGCGGCCGGCCTGGCGGCCCAGGACTTTGTGGCCGCCGCCGTCGGGGATGCGGCCGAGTTTCTTGACGTCGACGTGGATGAGTTCGCCGGGCCGGTCGCGTTCGTAGCGGCGGATGACCTGGCCGGTGGGCCGGTCCAGGTGGGCCAGGCGGTTCAGGCCGTGGCGGACCAGGATCCGGTGCACGGTCGAGGCGGGCAGGCCCAGGACCGGTCCGAGCCGTGCGGGACCGAGTTTGCGGGTCTGCCGCAGGTGACACACCCGCGCCTCGACAGTGGCCGGGGTGCGGTGCGGGGTCGTTCCTGGCCTGCTGGAGCGGTCGGCGAGTCCGGCCTCGCCCTCGGACCGCCAGCGTCGGATCCATTTGTGGGCTGTGGGGCGGGAAATGCCCATCTCGGCGGCGACGTGCGCGACAGGACGGCCGGAACGGACACGTTCGGCCAGCGTTAACAACGCTCGTGATCAATACATCTAGAGCCTGGCCTGAGCTAAGTGGCCGTGCGTGCGCCTCGATGCGAACCACTAGCAGCAAGGTCGCTAGGGTCTGACGCACTGATCAGATCGCTTGTCGGAGCCACCGGCGGCGGCTCCGGAGGCCCCTTGAGTCTCAGGCAACGTCACAGGCCAGGACTCACTGGTATGCCAGCCGACTGAGCCCGTCCACACATAGTCCACGCGCCAGGTCCTTGTCCCGATGACCAACAAAGCTTGGTATCGCTACAGAGGTCGCTGCAACTGGATAGCTGCCACTGAGACCGACGGGAATCAGGTTTCACGGTACGGCAGGTCTTTGACCTCGGCGACGAAGGTCAGTCTGACAGGCACTCGATAGGGGACCAGGGCGTCCTGGCCGCGTCGGCCGGTGCTCAAACGGATATCTCCCCGCGCGCAGACCGTCTTCCACTCGACGACGAGTTCGACGGCCGTCCGGGGGGCCACTTCCACGCTGACAGATTCGCGGACGGTGAGGCTGCTACGAGAGGTGAGCGCGTACCGCTGACTGATCTCCTGCTGTAGCTGCGCCATGACAGAACCGAGACCCAGCACCGAGACAGTGGCACCGCCGCCGTGTCGGCTGACGCTGCTCGATTCGATCTGCGCCGTCCGCTCGATGGAGTTCGAGATCTCAAGTTGCCTCGTCGCGGGTGATGTGCGGCTGCTGTTGGTGAACGGGTGTCGCTCGATCTCGATGACCTGCTCTTCCAGTTCCCCACTCTCCTCGATGCCGAGAATCCTGGAACCGGACACGTCGGTGCTCCCGGTACGCCTCTCGCGCCTTCGGCGGGCCATCCCATCGCCGAGGAAGGGCTGGCGGACAGGCCAGTGTTCTCCACAGATCTCGCAGGTCATTCGAGCCCGCCACCGGCTCAACGAGACCGGTGCCCCGAACGGTGCCAGTGAATCGGGGAGGAATTGGTCGTAGCGGAGGGCGTCGATCACCGTGCCGGGTAGGGGCGAGTCCAGAACCTTTCGGCCGCAATGGGGGCAGAGTCCCGTGGCCGCGTAGGCCTTCATGTCGATGGAAGCCCCGGGGTACCTGGGCCGTGGCATGTACCTCACTCCCCTGAGGAAGTGGACGATTCCCTTCTGACGATACGCCTGGCTTCCTGCGGCTTCACGACGAACTCGGGCCGCTCGGGTGAACGGCGAGAGGTAGTGCCTGGGGGGTGATCGACAGTCCCTGACCTGCGACTTTCACCCCGAGGTTGTCCAGCTCATCTGTCACCACCGGTCGTCATCGATCGGCCGCGGGCGCCCTGCACGACCTAGAACACGTGCAGGTGGTCACGCAGAGGACTGCACGGATCTAGTGGGATCTGGGTATGCGCCACGTCATTGAGGTGCAGGATGCCTCCCGTGAACGTGCTAAGCACTCTTGCCGACGTCGGCAAGATCATGGGTGGGGTGGTGGCGGCACTGACCCTCATCGGAACGGTGACCGAGCGGTGGAAAAGGGTCCGGGCAGGCGGCGGACCTGGACCAAGAACTTCAAGCAGCTCGTCCCGGGCGTGCGGTCGGCCTACGTTGAAGCGCTTTTCGGGGAGCCTGCGTTTGAGCTGACGGTGCCGGTGTTGAGCCTCAGCCCTGGCGAGGGGAGTCGCTTGAGTGTGACGGAGCGGGTCTGGCCCTTGGCGAGGGCTACATGACGACGTGGGGCAGTGAGTCAGTCGTTGTGGCCTACTCGCTCACCACTGCTACTGAACTTGAACTCGTGATGTCGGTCGACTCGTGGTGACGGCGTCAGGTCCGAGACCGCCTGCTGTTACCGGCCGGGCTCAGGACGGTGGCTGTAGCCAGCGCCGCGCCGCGGCGAGATTCACCTCGACGTCATCGCTCCAAGAGCAGACCTCCAGCCATGAGAGGTAGCCGCCTTGCGCGAAGACCAGGACCTCGCCAGGGCACTCGCCGGTTTCGGTGAACAGCTGCACGTCGGCAGCCACGACGGTGCCGGGGCCCGTTGGCGCGGGCTCCACCGCGTCGGCGTCAAGGCCGAAGTAGGCAGTGCCGCAACCGCACTCACAGCGGGGTTGCGCCCTGAGTTGAGGCACCTGCCGTCGGAGGGCGACGTGAACGGGCTCGTCCGGATTCAGGACGAGGTCAAGCACATCGGCTACGTCCTCGGGCAGGCTGTCAGTCATGCCGCCACCGTAGCTGACCAGCAGCTTTGGACTTCGAACAATTTCGGGTCCGTCGACCCCACGCTCACAGGTCCAGGGCCAGGTCGGTGCCGGCGAGACAGCCGTCGATGACCTCCGGCCGGTACTGCAGCATCTTCAGTTTGCGCTTCACGGCGCGGGTGATCTGGCCGAGGTCGGCCGCAGCAAGGTTGCCGATGTCACGCTTGACCAGCGACCAGACACCCTCGGTCGGGTTCAGGTCCGGGGCATAGGTGGGCAGCTGGAACACGGTGAGCCACTCGGCGTTCGCGTCGATGAACTCGCGCATGCCGACCGTCAGGTGCAGGCGGACGTTGTCCCAGACCAGCACGATCGGTCCGCCGAGCTGGATGCGAGCGCGGACGATCAGGTCGCGGAAGTCGCGCCAGCCAAAGCCCTTCGGCTCGTCCTTGCGGCCCCGGTACTCGCGGATCGCGTAGATCAGCCGGGACCGCCGGCCCGGCTTGTAGCAGGCCATCGCCGCCATCGACACACGCCCCGAGCCCCGGCCCCTCACCCTCACGACCGGGGTCTGGCCGATCCGGCCCCAGGTCCTGGCGCGCGGCGGAGTCATCGACTGCCCGGCCTCGTCCTCGAAGACGATCCAGGCGTTGCACTCCGCCGCGGTGGTCTTACCCGCGGCCAGGTCTCCTTCTTCCACACCTCGACCGCGTCGTCATCGCGCTCGATCGCGCGCCTGGTGGGCTGCTGCCAGCTCCAGCCGTGGCGCTTCAGCAGCCGCCAGGTGCCCTCGACCGTGTAGGAGACGTGGAAGATCCGGCCGATCAGCGTCTTGATCCGTGCCAGGGTCCACCGTTGGTCCGCCCAGCCGTGAGCCAGTGGACCACGCACCAACTCCTGCTCCGGCCTGGCGATCTGGGCTTCACTGAGTCGAGGTCTTCCCGGCGCCCCCTTCGACAGGACTCCCGTCTCGCCACCCTCGCGCCAGGCCCGGCGCCACCGCTCGACCGACCGCAAGCTGATCCACAGGGCAGCGGCAATCTGTGCGTTCTTCTGCCCGCTCTCAAAACGCTCCACGGCCTGGAGCCGTAACCGTTCCCGCGTGGTCCTCTCGGCGTCGGTCAGCCCGCCGCCCTGCGCATACCTCACACTCAACGGCTATCGGTGCCGACGGCCAGCTGTCAGGCGAACGGCACCGACATCACCCAATCAAGTTCAGTATCAGAACCTGCGGAATGATCCGGTACGGGGGATGCCGCTGCGTGGCCCGGCACCGCACGGTCACCGCCACCGGGCACTAATTGAAATCGAGGACTGGGCCGGTGACGACGAGCGCCGCGAGGGGATTGGAGTGCTCGACGAGACGGTGCTCGCCACCAAGCCGCAACTGGCCGGCGACATGCTCACCGCCGCGCACGCCGCGGGCATCCGCACCGCCTGGGTCGCGGCGGACCAGGTCTACGGCGGCAGTGCCCTGCGCCGCCGGATTCGCACGCTGGGCTACGGCTACGCGATCGCCGTGTCCACCAGCCACCGTGTCACCACGCCAGGCGGCGGAAAGGAGAAGTTCACGCTCCTCCAGCGGGGTGCCGAAGCGGGTCTGGATGTGGATGAGGACCAGGAACGGGACCAAGGGCGCGGCTCTACGACTGGGCGGTGATCGACATGAAGGCCGACGACACCCCGCCGGGACAGGACACCGGGCACAGTCAGGTTCTGATCCGTCGTCACCGCCGTACCGGCACCCTGTCCTTCTATCGCACCTGGCACCCCGACCCACAGCCGGTATCGGTGCTGCTCAGCGCGGTTTGTCGCCGCTGGCGGGTCGAAGAGGACTTTCAAGGAGCCAAGGGCCTCACCGGCCTCGACCAGGGCCCAGGTCGCCTGCTGGACCTCCTGGCACCGTTGGCGCCTGATGTCGGTGATCGCCTACGCTCTCCTCGCCGTCGGAGCCCTCCGCGAGCGGCAACGCACCATCTCCGGCGACCCGTCTCCGGCTCACTCGGAGGCGCGGGCAACCGACGTTGGCCCTCGCCGAAACGATCGGTGTCCTCGAACAGGCAGGAGAGGCACGCTTGCGCAGCGGTCGCATCGACTCGGCGGACGAGGCGTGGACGTTCATGCGCTTTCTCGACGCTCAAGCAACAACGGTGCTGGTATGCACGGTAGTTGGACAGCCGGAGAGCGAACGGCACGCGTAGTTCGAGCTATTCGGAGGTCTCGGCGAGGGGCAGCGTGATCCGGCCTCGCTGTAGATCAACGTCGGGAATCCGGACGGCGACGTCCTGATCTTCTGATTCAGGACAGCTCGATGAGGAAGAGGGGATTCGAGGCCCGCGGCGGCTGACCGCGCAAGGCGCCAGCCGCGAGCACCCGCTGACGCGCCGTCATGCTGAGAGTCAGCGGGTGCTCGGGTCAGACGTGGTCGTACTGCCGGACCGGGGTGGTCGCCGGGGTGTTGGCGGTCGGTGTGGGAGCGGGCAGGCTGGTGCCTTCGATGTCGACGTCGGGCAGTACGCGGTCGAGCCAGCGGGGGAGCCACCAGGCGCGGTGTCCGAGCAGGGCCATGACGGCGGGGACGATGGTCAGGCGGACGACGAAGGCGTCGAAGAGCACGCCGAAGGCGAGGGAGAAGGCGATCGACTTGATGACGGGGTCGTCGGTGAAGATGAAGCCGCCGAAGACAACCATCATGATCAGTGCGGCGGCGACGACCACGCGTCCGCTCCTGGCCACGCCGTGGGCGACGGCTTCGCGTGCGTCGCCGGTGTGCTCGAAGTGTTCGCGCATGCGGCTGACCAGGAAGACCTCGTAGTCCATGGCGAGGCCGAAGAGCACTCCGACGAGCAGGACGGGGAGGAAGGCCACCACCGGTGCCGCGGCGGCGACCCCGAAGGCGTCGGTGAGGTTGCCGTCCTGGAAGACCCAGACGGCGAAGCCGAGGCTGGCCGCGGTGGACAGCAGGAAGCCGAGTACGGCCTTGAGCGGGACCAGCAGTGACCGGAACGAGATGGTCAGCAGGACGACGGCCAGGATGGTGATGATGGCGATGAACAGCGGCAGCGCGTCGGCCAGTTTGGCGGAGACGTCGATGGCGGTGGCGGTGGTGCCGGTGACGTACATGACGCCGCCGGCCTGGGCGACGGCCTGCTTGGCGTTCTCGCGCATCCGGTGCACCAGGTCGGTGGTGGCCTGGTCGTCCGGTCCGGTTGTGGGGACGACGCTGAGGAGGGAGACCGTGGCGGCCTGGTTGGTCACCGGCGGGGCGACGGCGGCGACGCCGGTGTCGCCCCGCAGCGTGTCGGCCAGGTTGTCGAGGAGGGCGGTGCGCTGGGCGTCCGGGACGCGGGCGGTGTCGGCGGCGACGGTGACGGTGGCGTTGTAGCCCGGCCCGAGTCCCTGGCCGAGCAGGTCGTAGCCGCGGTGCTGGGTGCTGGTGACCGGTTGGGTCTCGCTGCCGGGCAGGCCGAGACGCAGGTGGCCGACCGGCAGGGCGATGGTTCCGAGAGCCGCCAGGCAGACGAGCAGCGCGGCGACGGGCCGGCGGGTGATCATGCGTGCCCAGGCCAGGCCCCACGTGCCGGCGGCGCGCCGCCCACCGGCCAAGTGCGTACAACTTTCCAGCCATGACTGTTCCCTGTCGCCGATCCGTCGAGACGTTTGCAGCCTAAGCTAAACTTGCATCAGACTGCAAAATTGCGATGGGCTGTAACTTTGCAGTAATCTTGGCGCCATGGTGAA
>NZ_OLMK01000127.1 GCF_900290235.1 Streptomyces sp. MA5143a | reverse complement strand
ACCGACTTTCACCGAGGTAGTAAGCAGCAGGGAGAACATTTCCCTTGCCCTTCCGGCTTTCCCACGAAAGCAAGCCGCGGGCCGGGACATTTGCCTCTGGCGGGAAGAACGGCTCCTCGGGAATGCTGAGCACCAGGCACCGAGAGTTGCCAGTCGTAGGAAAGGGCGTTTCGGACAGGGAGCAGCGGATTCTTCCTCCGACACGTCGCCGGCCCCCCGAGAGGTGAAACCTTGTCCAAGCACGCTCCCTCCAAAGGCCGCCGGGCGGCACTGACCGCCGCGGCATCCGCATCCCTGATCGCTGTGGTGGTGGCGCTCTTACCCAGCGCCAATGCCGACGAAGGCGACACGGCACAGCCTCTGAAAGTCCTGAAGAGCAGCTTCGCGCAGCTCTTCCCCGACGCTCAGTGCCTGGTGGCCCTCAACCAGACCACTCGGGAGTTCGCGAACGTCAGGGAGATCGGTGGCGCACAGGCACCGGGCACCAAGGACCTGATCGACACCCAGATCAGCGCGTCCACCGGTGATGAACTGATGTTCTTCGCGGTCCCCCAGGCCGACTGCAATGCCGCTGACAACGGCAAGGTGACCATTGACCGGTTGGCGGAGAAGCTTCCGGGCCCGGACGGGGTCGTGGTGGACCTGAGCCGTGAGGGAACCGTGACGCGGCGATAAGTCTGCTGCGTGAATCCTGCGCGTCGAAGACCCGTCGACCCGGGCGACCATCAGTCCCCGTCAGTTCGCTGACGGGGACTCTGCGTTGCGGCAGAACGGTTCGACTTCCGCTTTCTTTGCCGCGATCAAAGAATGCCAGGAGATGATGGGCGGACGATATTCCTGAAGTGCGATGTAATTGCTGGGGAAGAGCAGAGGAGAGGACGACTGTGGCCGGTGGCCTCCAGAAAATCGCCGTGTGGTCCGCTGGAGGGGCGCTGGCCGTGTGCTTGTTGCCCCTCGTGATGATGGTGGGCCTGTCCGGCTCCAGACTGACGGACGGGGACGGTCAGCGGCAGCAGGCATTCGATTCGTCGAGAGTGCCTCCCGCCCATGTGAAATGGGTGATCCGCGCCGGCTCCGTCTGCGACATCGTGACGCCGTCGGTCGTGGCCGCGCAGATCGACGCCGAGACCGGATGGCTGGCGGGTACGGCGGAAGGCCTCCCGGACACCTCCCCGACTCCCTCCCCCACGGCACCCACCCCGTCCGAGCCCCGGGCGCTCGTGGGGTTGAGCACCTCGGCGTTCAAGGAGTGGGGCTCGGACGACGACGGCAACGGCACCGCCACACCGCTCGATCCGGGGGACGCCATCATGGCGCTGGGCCGCTTCGACTGCGCCCTCGCCGAAGGAGTCCAGCGGCTCAAGGAGAGCCGAGCAGTCTCCGGTGACACGCTCGAACTGACCCTGGCCGCCTACCATTCCGGACTCGACACCGTGGAGCGGAGCCGAGGGGTCCCGGAGGGCGAGGCACGAGACTACGTCCGCCGGGTCCAGAAGCTGATCCCACGCTACGAGACCGGCTCCGGCCGCTGAGCACTCCCGAGGGCCGTCCGCGCCGTCGGCATCGCCCGGCCTGGCGGCGCGACACCGAAGCGGGCGGCCCTCGACAGGTCGCCCGTAGGGGCGGGCTGTGATCGCCTCCCCGCAACGGCCCGGCCGACGGCCGTGTTCGACGCCGTCACAGAAGAAACGCCACAAGTGGTCCGGCTGTCACCGCGAGCACGCAGGCGGTCAGGACCAGTACGAACCTCTCCATGAAGTCCCCGACGCGCTGCCGACCGGACTTGACGGAGACGGCCATCGAGGCGCCCAGCCAGAGCAGGCCCCCGACCCCCGCCACCGTCACCAGCCAGGCGAGCAGACTCAGGACGTCGTCGAGCGGGGCGGTCACGGAGGGATCGATGGCCAGAGGGTTCATCAGGGCGGGTCCTCTCATGGGTGGTGTCGGATTCGGTGCGGGGCCGTCACCCAGCCCCGCACCCCGGCTCGGCCGGCGCCCCACTGGACAGGGCGCCGGCCGAGGGGCGTTCTTGCCGCGTCGAGCGGTGACGATCAGTGGGCCGACGTCGGACGCCCGGCCGGCATCGGCTACGACCTGCCCTGGCTCTGGCGCTGCGGCCCGACACGCCTCAGCACGGCGGTGGATTCGACCGACGGAACCGGGTACGGCTCCGCGGCCGGCGGACGCGGTCGGGCGGCCTCCGGCGCCCATGTCGACCGGGTCGCCGGTTGCGGGGACCAACCAGCCTGCGGGGCCCACGCCGTCTCGTCCACCGGCAGTACCGACGGGCCCGGCCGGCCGTGCCGGACCTGCGCGGCGTGTTGACGGTGCCGGGCCGACCGGACCTCCGGCAGGTACAGCTTCATGGTCAGTTCAGGAGCCGTCGGCGCGGGAGCGGTGAAGGCACGTGCCTCCTCCGACCAACGGGAGCTGGTGTCGTGCAGCGCGAGTTCCTGCTGGGTCACCGCGAGCCGGAAAGGAACTCCGGGGCGGCCACCGACCTTGATCAGGAACTTGCCACGGCCGGGTGCTCCGTCCGGACTGTCGACCGTGTTCCAGCCCTCCGGTGAGGACCAGGACGAAACGAGGTCGATCTCGGCCCGCGAGAGATGCACGATCCTGCTCAGATCCTCCAGCTCCCGCTCCGGCAGCCCCGCGCACACCACCATGCCGGCGCGCTCCGCCAGCCCGTCCGCCTTGGCCCGGTCCGCACTCGAATCCAGAGCCGCCGCGTCCTTCAGGGTGTGCGTGATCATCACGCTTCCGACGCCCATGGTCCGGTTGAGCCGGGTCAGCGCGTCGATCCTGTTGACGATGCCCGAGGCGGCGCGCAGCGGGCGCCAGAGTTCGTCGAGCACGGTGAGGTACCACCGTTGGGGTGCGAGCCCGGCGTCGGCGAGCGCGGACGCCGCCGCCACCGCGCCGAGACCGTCGGACCAGGAGGCGAGCATGGCCGCCGCCGTCAGCTGGGTGTCGGCCTCGCCGATCCGGGAGATGTCCATGCACACGGCGGGAGCGTCGAGGTCCATCCGTGTCGTGCTCTCACCGGCGAAGCAACTGCCCAACGCGCCGCTCAGAATGCCGATGAGCGAGCGGAGCAGCGGATCCACCGCCTCCTGGTATCGGTTCGCCTGGCCCCGGTCCAGGGCGACCGACCTGAGCCGCGGCGGGCCCTCGTCCAGGATCCTGATCAGGTCGGGCAACGTCGGCGGTCGTCCGGGAGCGTGACGTTCCATCAACAGGTTCAGGCACACGGAGAGGATGGCCTGCTCGTGATCGTCGACCTGTCCGGAGCGGACCACCGAGATCAGGGCGGTCAGGGTGTTCAGCACCCGTCCATGTGCCTCGGCGGCGAGCGCCTCCCCGGCGCGGCCGCCGATCCGGTGTGCGGTACGGCCCATGGCGCCGGGATCGAGAACGTTGATGCCGCCCACTCCGCGACCGATCTTGACGACCTGTCCGCCCAGGGCACGTACGGTTTCCGCGTAATCCGGCTTGAGGTCGCCCAGGACCATGGGGACCACGCCGGTCGCGGCGAGACCGATCAGCATGCGGTTGACCAGCGTGGACTTGCCCAGCCCGGGCATTCCGAGCATGAACATGGACGGGTTGGACAGATAGTTGGCCCGGGCGAACCAGGAGATGGGGTCGCCGCACACCGTGGTCCCGGTCCGCAGATGGGGCCCGAGCGGTACGCCGGTGGTGGGAGCCGTGGCCGAAGCCGCGAAGGGCCACAGACCGCACGCCTGCACGGTGGTGGCCCGCCAGAGTGACGGGGGGTCGGCATGGCCGACCTGGCCACCGCCCGGGCCTGTCCACCCCCGGGTGGTGAGCTTGTCGGCGGTGGGCTGCACGACGGGGCCGTCGACGCTGTACGGCACCCTCTTGCGGCGTCGGTCGGGCTTGGCCGGCGGGGCGGTGCTCGTGCCGGGTGCTTCCTTGTCCGGCCGCCGGCCCCCGGTCCCGGGCTCCTCCTGGCCGCGCCGCCGCCCCACGGTGCCCAGCTCTTCCCTGTCTCGCCGTCCGGGTGCCGCCGCGGCCCCGTCGGCCGTGGGATCTCCCTTGCGCCGCCGCCCTCTCGGCTCCCGTAAGGGCTGCTCGTCCTGCTGCGGCACGGGCTCCTGCCGGGGCTGCTTCCGCCGATGTTTGCTCATGGGTGCTCCCTACGTTGTCGGCCGGTCCGGGAGGACTGGACGCGAGCTGGTGGATCGCCTCTGCCAAGGCCCGGGAACCTCACCGCTCCCACCCCCGGGCGTCCCGTCCGCCGGTCGTGGAAGCGGGTGCCGGGCAGCGGAACGGAGGAGGTGCGCGGGGCCGGGGCGTAGGCGGAGGAAAGGGCCGTCGGTCGGGCGGCGGGTGCGATGCCGTGGTGTTCTCCCCACCCCGGCGAGGAACCGACGCACCACGGGTTCTGCCGGCGCTCCCACGAAGGGGGCGCTCAGTCCGTCCCTGACGCGGAAGCGGCCGGGCGTCCCTCCTGAGGACGCCCCTCCTGAGGACGCCCCTCCTGAGGACGCCCCCGCGACGACTCCGGCGGTTGCGCGAGTCCCGGGAGGAGAGGGGCACGCCACGTACTGATACGTGCGGATGCGACGGGAGTCTCAGCCGAGGCCCTGTCTGTGTGGCTGCTCACATCGCGTCCCTGATCTGCTGCGGTATGAGGGTGAGTTCCCAGGGCAGCAGGCCGACGGGAAGCGTGCAGGTGAAGGCCGACGCCTGGGTGCGGCGGGCCGGGCGCAGCTGGATCCGGGCGGATGCCTGCTGTTCCTCGATGAGCGACTCGGCTCGGTTCAGCTGCAACTCGGTGTCCACCGTGACGGTGGCCATGATCGAGAACTCGACGAGTCCGGCCCCAGAGGCCTCCTCCTGCGCGGTCTGCTCGACGGCCGTCAACTCGGCCTGCGCCCGGGCATTCATCTGCTTCTTGCCGTTCGTGGAGGCCTTGAACAGTGCCGCCCGCCGGTCGGCCTCGACAAGCCGGGCGGCGGTGGCCTGGGGCAGCGGGCGGTAGAACAGGGCGATCCGCTTGCGGCGGATGTCCTGCGTGGGCATCAGCAGTTCCCGGAGGACGGACGAGTAGACCGCTCCCCGCGGCGCGAGTGAGAGCAGCCAACTGCGCGAGTAGGAAGCGTCGTGCTCATAGTGGTCCGGGGTCTCCAGGGCGACCGCGGGGCCCGCGTCCGCCCATGCGAGACCGGTGTCGCCGCCGTCCTCGCGAGCGGCCGCGATCCGGGGGGCCACGGCCGGCTCGAACGCCGCGCGGACGCTCTCCGCGATGTCCACGGCGGTGAGCGGCCGCACCGCGGTGGTGCCGGCTCCGACCAGCCCGGCCGCCAGCGCGGGGATACGGTCGGCCAGTTGCTCGGCGACGGCGGCGGGACGTTGTCTGGCCCGGGGCGGCTGATAGGTGAGGGTGATGTAGACCTTGGTCTCCGACGCGGTCACCGGGTTGGCGTTGACCACTTCCTCCAGCACGGAGCGGGACAACGGTGGTGCCTCGTCGAGGATCCGCGGCAGTACCTCCGCGGCGAGCCGGACACCGCTTTCGGGAGCGGTCTCCACGACGACGGCCGCACCCCGCAGCCCCGGCTCCTGGGCGAGCCTGGCCAGCCAGCCGCCCCAGCCACCGACCCAGCGGTCGACCTGGTCGGTGTCGACCAGCGAGATGCCCTCGGCTTCGCACCCCAGGACCAGGGTGTACAGATTGCGGCCCTGGTGATGGAGTACGCCGGCGGGGCGGCCGGACGGGTCCCGGGTCTCCAGCATGGCGACCTTGGCGAGCAGTCCGGGCGGGGCGAAGCGGCCGCCCGGACGCCGGGAGAGCGGGCCGGAGACATAGACGGTGGAACCCCTGGAGCGGCGGAGCGACCATCCCATGCGTACTCCCAGCGTGTTGAAGACGGTGCGACCGTCGGGTGTGCGTAGCGCGAAGGCCCCCGTCAGCAGGGCGACGAGGACGAACGTGACGGCGGCGGCCCGGACCGAGATCAGCGAGACGAGCAGGGACAGGACGATCCCGCCCAGCATCACGCCGGTTCCGATCAGCCCCAGCGAACCGAGACCGGGCGGGCTGGGGCGCCGCCAGTTTCCGTAGGTGCGCGGTGTGTCCGTGGGCATGGATCAGCCCCCGCCCTGGTCGTTGGTCGAGCGGATCACCTTGGTGGCGAAGTTGCCCGCGATGTGTCCGGCGGTGCCCATGGCCTTGGCCGCGGCCGGGTTGCCCGCCGGAGGCTTGGCGGCCGGGGCTGGGGATGCCGGGCCCTCGGGCGGGGCGCCGCTGCCGGTCGGCCCCAGGGCGGACTTCGCGCCGCCGCCCGGGGAGGAGGGCATGGGAACCGGGGGCGCGGCGCCGGTTGCCGCCAGGGCCTTGTACCCCTGTTTCCCGAGGTCGGCCAGGTCCGAGGCGGCGTCGAGGACCATGCCGCCGCCGGAGGCGCTGCCGAGCGCGGCGGTCGCCGGGACGACGAGTTTGAGGAGCGCCGGCAGCGCGAACACGGCGAGGACGAGCATGCCGAGGCCGGCGATATTGGCGTCGAGCCCGGCACTGTCCTGGGTCATGGCGGTGGCGGAGTAGATCACCAGGGCCGCTGCGGGCTTGTAGAGCAGCCAGGCGATCAGCCAGCCGAGGTGTTTGCGCCACCAGTTCTCGCCCCAGCCCGTCATCGACGCGCTCGCCGCCAGTGGCAGGGTGCCGAGCAGGAGGATCAGTACGCCGACGCGCACGTACATCAGGACGATCTGCACGATGGCCGCGAGCATGACGACGATTCCGAGCACCAGGATCAGACCCGGGACGCGCAGGGTGACGACGCCCAGGATCGTGGAGGCTCTGTCGCCGAGTTCCGATCTCTCGTACACGTAGGAGGCGAAGTTGTCGGAGGCGGTGGCCAGTCGCTGGAAGATCCATGTGCCGGCCGTGGCGACGAGCAGTACCCGCAGCATGCCGCGGATCACCGGGCGCAGCGGTTCGCCTCTGCGGTCCATGGCCATCTTGAAGGCGGCGACGAGCAGCGAGGCCACGGCGATGTAGGCGACCAGCCACTCCGTTTCCGCGTTGATGTCCTCGATCGCGCTGCTGCTGCCGGCGGCCGACCCGACCCGCAGCCAGACGCCGTTGAGGGACTTGAGAACCTCGGCGGTGGCGTTGCCGATGGCCTCGGCGAAGAGCTGGACCGCGGTGGACACCACGGCCTTGGCCGGAACCTCGACGGCGCACTTGAGCGGGTTGGTGATGCATTTCAGGAAGCTCATCGGTCCTCCCAGAGGACGAAGCCCGTGGTGCCGCTCACGGCGACGAAGGTGGAGGTGAGAGATCCGTCCGACTGCGGGACGAGCTTCCAGTCGCCGTCGTTCCAGGACATCGCGACGGAGGTGGCGACATAGGCCCCGTCGGGCCGGCGCACGAGCAGTTGCACGGTGGCGCGACCGGGGGCGTAGTCGAGGACGTTGAAGCCGTCGTACGTTCCCAGCTCGCCGGGGGCACCTCCGGCGTCAGCGTCCGTCACGGCCGCGCGGGCGGCGATGAACTGACGCCGTCCCGATCCGGGGACGAGCTGTGTGCGGGCGATGTCGCGCCAGTGCGGGCCGCCCATCTGGCTCGGGATGACGTGGGCTGCGAGCACGGCCCCGGTGGCGCTGCGCTCGAAGCAGGTCCAGGCGGTGGAGGTGCGTCGCAGGGGGCCGCTCGTCCGCGAGGTCGGCAGGAAGGCACCGCCCAGTTGTCTCCATGCGACGTCGGCCGGTACGGCGGCCGGGCCGTCCCCGCGCCGTGCGGGGCACGAACGGGTCGTACCCGTCGCGTCGTCCTCGGTGTCGCCGTCCTCCGCGGTTGAGGCTCTGCGGTCAGGGGCGGTGTCGGCAGCGGATCCGCCACCCGGGTCGCCGCCGGTTTCGCTGATCATGTTCATGAGCGCGGTGACGCAGACCAGCAGCAGGAACACGGCGGCGCCGATCCAGCCCTTCTGCCGCCAGAACGGCTGCCGCCAGTGCTCACCGCTCTGCGACTGGTGTCCAGCTTTCTTCATCTCGGACTCCGGCCGCCCGTCAGAGGACGAAGCTGACGATGGGTCCGGCGGTGCTCAGCAGGACGCATCCGATGAGCACCGTGAGCATGTGACCGATGTGGTCCTCCGCGTCGCCCCTCTGTAGTGAGCCGGCCATCTTGGCGGCGACCACCACGATGCCCAGGACTGCTGCGGCGGTACCCAGCCAGGCCAGCAGACCGAGCACCGTGTCGGCCTTGGCGATGATCTCCTGGGGAGCGTCCGGCTGCGGTGCGGGGACGTCCGCGGCCATCAGGTGGACGCCGAACTGGGACTTGGTCATGTCCGTTCCTTCCGGATTCTTGCGAAGACGGCGCAGCAGCCGGGCACACGAGAGGTGTGCCGCGCCTGCTCGCCAGGGGGTCGCCTGGTCGGCACGGGGCCACAGGCGTGCGGTACGAGGGGAGTTGGACCTGCGAGGGGAGTTGCACCTGCGAGGCGGCCGGTGGGGCCGACATCAGGTCACTGTTCCGGCGGAGTCGCCATCGGCCATCGGGGCCGCTTCCGCATCGGTCGGATGCGCACGGCGGGGCCGGGACGCGGCAGGGTAGGGGTGGGGTGCCCGCGTGGTGCCGGTGAGGTGCGTTCTTCTCAGCCGTCGACGGTCGTCAGCCGGTAGCCGAAGCCGCGAACCGTTTCGATGGATCTGACGCCGAAGGGAGCGTCGATCTTTCGACGCAACATGCAGATGTGCCACTCGACGACGGCCGGGTTGCTCCGGTAGGTCATGTCCCACACCTCGTCGAGGATCACCTTCTTCGACACGGCTTTCCCGGGGTGCCGGGCGAGTTGGACAAGGACCGCGAACTCACGTGCGGTCAGGGTGATGTCGCGCCGGCCGCGGCCGCAGCGTCGGTGCACCGGGTCGAGCCACAGGTCGCCTATGCGCAGCAGCCGGTCGACCGAGCGCGTGCCGCGTCGCGTCAGGGCGCGCAACCGTGCGAGCAGTACCTCGCGCGAGCACGGTGTGCGGAGGTAGTCGTCGGCCCCCGCGTCGAGGGCTTCCACTTCGTCACGTTCATCACCTTTCTGTGTCAGTACGAGAATCGGCACGTCCCTTCTTCTTTTTCTCAGCTCGGCGCACGTCCGACGTTGGGTCGAACCGGACTCCGGGATGTCCATGAGGACAGCCATATAGGAGTGCCGCCCCACCAACTGAGCAGCAACGCCCTTGTCCACCACCAGATCCACCGAGTAATCCGCAGCCTCCAGACCTTGCCGGAGGTCAATCCCCGCGGATGGATCCGCTTTCAGCACCAGAATGTCGGCGGCCATGCATCGCAGCATGCCACAGGATTCCGATCTAAACCTCCGGTTGCCTAAATTCCTCTCGCCGCTGCAGAAGACGGCCGGACGACCGATCTGCGGCCCTTCACCCGGCGATTTCCCCACCCAATTCGGACAGTTCACCCCTCGGACAGCCCTCGGACGGACGTCCACTCATCCCCGAGATTGATTCTTCTGGCGCATCGACCGACCGTACTTTAAAGTTCAGGAATCCGCCCGATAGCGGTGTGAAGTCCGTACTTCACTCGTTCAATGCACTTTCCGCTCAGCCACTCTGGGTATCCCTTGTCCCCTCTATGGGATGGAAGTTTTGGATACACCGCGAGCCTCTGGGAGCAAAGGCAAAGCGATGCGCAAGAAATACCTCGAACATACGGTCTTGCCGACCGACCGCATCACCACCCGTCGGAGGTTGATCACCGAAGGCAGAAGCCCTTATTCCCGGGCCCTTCGGCCGACCCACTCCCTCGGACAAGTGCACCGCCTGTACGACGAGCTCCCCCCTGACACCGCGACCGGCGACACCGTCGTCCTCGTCGGCCGGGTCGTGGCCCACCGAGCCCACGGAGGCATGGGCTTCGTCGACCTGGCCGACGGCGACGGCGACATCCAGCTCATCCTCAGCGACGACGCCGCGGAAGCCCCTCATCTGTACGCGAGTTGGCAGGCCGACGTCGATCTGGGGGACCATGTCGGCGTCACCGGTGAGATCGTCACCAGCCGCACAGGTGCCCTCTCGCTCCGGGTCACCCGCTGGGAACTCGCCACCAAGGCCTTGCGCCCGCCGCCCGGCCCTGCCCGGGTCGGGCTCCGCTCCCCGCGGTCCCGGGGCCGGGGCCGGGGCGGCGAGCGACTCGCCACCTACCAGCGGATGATGCTCGACCGCCGGGAGGCGGCACGTTTCAAGGGCCGGTCGGCGGTGCTGCGCGCGGTGCGGGACGAACTGCACTCCGCCGGCTACCTGGAGGCGGACACCCCGTTGCTGCACCCCGTCCCCGGTGGCACCGCGCTCCCCTTCCAGACCAGGATGAACGCCTGGCGGGTACCGCTCTATCTGCGCGGAAGCACCGAGCTGTACCTGAAGCGGCTGGTGGTCGGCGGTGCCGAGCGGGTCTTCGAACTCGGTCATGTCTTCCGCAACGAGGGCACGGGGGTCGCCAACCATCCCGAGTTCACCGTATGTGAGGCGTACGCCGCCCACACCGACTACACCGTCGGCGCCGAGACGGTGGAGCGACTGGTTCGTGCCGCGGCGGTGGCGATCAGGGAGGCAGAAGGGCCGACCCCGATCACCAGAGCGGTGCTGGGCGGTTCCGACGACCGGCCAGACCACCCGTACAGGCCGTTCACCCGGCGCTCCCTCCATCAACTCCTCTCGGAGCACCTCGGGGAGCAGGTCACCTCCGCCACCTCTGCCGAAACGTTTACTCGCCATGCTGACCGCCTTGGCCTCCCTGTGCCGGCCGGCACGCCCGCCTCGGCCCTGGCCCTGCTCCTCTTCCGCAAGGCCGTACGGCCGACACTGACCGAGCCCACCTTCGTCGTCGACCTCCCCTCGCGTGCCGCACGGTTCGCCCGCCCCTGTTCCGGTGATCCCCACCTAGTGGAGGCCTGGAGCCTGATCCTGGCGGGCACCGACATCGGGCAGGGCTGCACGGAACTCACCGACCCGGTCGAACAGCGCCGTCGGCTGACCGAGCAGCAGCGTGAGCCGGGTCTGGAACACCTCATGCTGGACGAGGACTTCCTGGCCGCTCTCGAACACGGTCTGCCCCCACTCGGCGGCTTCTCGTTGGGCGTCGACCGGCTGGTCGGCGCTCTGCGCGACGACGGCCGCCGGCTCAGCGACCAACAGTGCCTCGCGCTCGAACGCGTCGGCGCCCTCGGCAGGACGGACGGTGAGGCGCCCGGGCACGGGGCGGAGCAGGAGACCGACCGTTCAGAAGCGAGCTGACCATGGGCTTCCCCGATCACCTCGACGCGTTCCTGAAGCATGTCCGCCGCGGTGTCCACCCGGCCCGAGGCTGCCTGTCACCCCGCGTGGCGGTCCGTGCGGTGCCCGTGCCGGCCGGCGACATCCGGTCGGCACCACGACGGATCCCCCTCCCGTCCGTCCGTCTCGCGCCTGGCGTGCTCCCGGGCGACACCCGCGTCCTCGTCCCACCGGCCGAGGCAGACCCGCCGAGCTCCCGGCGGAGGACAGCCTGGTGAGACCCGGCCGAAAACCCCCGGGGCCCTCGGCACCCGGGGTACCGAGACCTGTCCCACCGCCCGCTCTCGGGGTGTCCACCAGCGTGCTCGCCGACCGCGGGCAGCTGGACGCGCTCCTGCCCTACGACCCCGAGGTCGTCGAGTTCTACAACTACCCGAGCACGATGGTGCCCGAGCTGACCAGGTTCTGCGCCCGCCACTCGATACGGCCGGCACTCCACACGCCGGTTCCCTACGACCTGGCGGAGCCCTTGCGACGGTTCGCCCCCACGGGGCCGGATCCCGAGGAGGCCGCACGCGCCCTACGCCTTGCCCTGCGGACCATTCGGCTCGCGGCGGACCTGAACGCGATCCATGTCGTCGTCCACTTCCCCAGCCCCTATCCCCCGTACCCCACCGAGGGATTCGCGGAGCGCTGCGCCGAGTTCCTGTCGGAACTCTCGGAGGCCGCGCGCTCGCACCATGTGTCCGTTCTGGTGGAGAACATGACCGGGCACCCCCTGCTGCACTCGCCCGAGCAGTACGCCCGTGTTCTGGAGGACACAGGTCTGGGCCTCTGCCTGGACCTGGGGCACGCGCACCTCCTCGACGACGGTGGCGGTCCGCTGGCCTTCGGACAGGTCCTCGGTCCCACCGTGCGCAGTATGCATGTCTACAACACCACTGCCGACCGCTGCGGAGAGCACGGACACGAGGCCGCCGCGCCCGGCCAGACGAGCCGGGACGGCTATATGGACCTCGGCACCCTGCTGCCCCGACTGCTGGCGCTCACCCGCCCGCCGGTCGTGATCATGGAGCACAACCCCCTGCCCGCCGGTTCACATGGCCCGAACGGACCACGGCGCACGGCGGACTGGCTCCGTCAGCTCATCTCCCGCATGGCGGCCCCGCCCCAGGCGCCGGCAACACACCCCCTTTCCCCTGTGTCGAAAGAGATGCGATGACCCAGCTCTCCCACATCGAGCTCCTGCGGTCCATTTCCGAGGCGACCGGCAAGGAACGCGCGGAACGACTCAAGGAACTCTCCGAACTGACCCAGCGGCTGATCGACTCGACAGGCCGCGGTCTGTCCCTCTCCGAGGCGGACCTGTCCAACCTCCGCCTCGACGAGGTCGATCTGCGCCGGGCCACCCTGAACCGAGCCGTGCTGCACGGCACTCAGCTCCAGCGAGCCACCCTCGACGAGATCACCATGGTCTGTCCGGGCATGGAACGCACCAACCTCTCCGGAGCGAGCCTGCGCTCCGCCTACGTCCACGCGCTGGCCGCCCAGACCTGCAACTTCGACGGCGCCGACCTGAGCGAGCTGCGCGACGCGACCGGAACCCTCTTCCACGGATGCAGCATGCGCGGCGTCCACCTGGACGGCAGTCACCTGGCGGGCAGCTCGTTCTACCAGTGCGACCTTTCCGACGCCTCGCTCAGCCAAGCCAACCTCCAGGGCTCACTCATCAACGAGTGTCTCCTGGACGACGCGGAACTCTTGGGCTGCTGCTGCGACCAGCTCACCGTCACCAAGACCAGTCTGCGGGGCACCTCCTTCCAGCGCGCCTCCGGACGAGGTCTGGTCCTGCAGAGGTTGACCGCGTCCGACGCTCTGAACCTCACCGACGCCGGCCTGCCCGAGCTGCGGCTGTCCGACATCAGCGGGCGGGACTGGAGAGCGGCCGGGCTCAAGGCTCCCCACGCGGACCTCACCGACGTGACCGCCCCGGGCGCCGATCTCACCGGTGCCGAACTGAGCGGCGCCCGGCTGCTGCGCTGCTCCCTGCCGGACGCGGCGTTGACCGGCGCGCTGCTCAACAACGGCAAGATCGTCGGCGGTGACCTGCGCCGCGCGGACCTGCGGGGCGCCCACGGCGAGAACCTGAGCATCGTGGAGGCCGACCTCACCGAGGCCAACCTCACCTCCTTCACCGGCCGCTGTCTGACGGTCCGGGACGGCAACCTCGCCCGGGTCGTGCTCCGGTTCGCCAATCTCTACCGGGCGATGATCACCGGTGACCCACCGCGTGGCATGAGCCTGCGCGGCGCCGTTCTGGAGGGCGCGACCCTCGTACAGGCCTACCTCGCCGCGGACCTCCGGGACGCGGACCTCAGCGGCGCCAACTGCGCCTACAGCCGCTTCAGCCAGTCCGACCTGTCGGGCGCCCGGCTGGACGGAACCAACATGTACCAGTCGACCTGGGTGAAGGTCACCCTGCACGGCGCCCGGGTGAAGGGGGTCCGCGCTCCGGTCTTCGCCGACCGCTGCCCCGGGTTGCGGAGCGCGCTGAGCCAGGCCGAGGGACCGGACGCCGCAGAGTTCCGCACCTTCCTCGACTCCTTCGACGCCGCCCTCGCAGCCGGCCGCAAGGGCTCGACGTGACCCTGCTGGGCGACCGGGTGCTGGTGATCGCCGCCCACCCGGACGACGCGGAACTCGCCGTGGGCGGCACGATCGCCGCCCTCACCGGCAGGGGTGCGAAAGTCACCGTCGCCGTGCTGACGGTGTCGGAGACGATCTCCGACAGCGAGCCGGACCGGCGCACCCGCCGGGTCGCGGCGGCCGAATCCGCCGCGGCCGTCCTCGGCCACGAGCTCGTCTGGATCGCCGACGGACGGCACGACCAGGTCGAGGACCTGCCCGTGTACCGCGTCGTGACCCTCCTGGACGACCTGCTCGACCGGGTCCGCCCGGACACCGTGATCAGTCACTGGGACGGCGACTCGCACACCGACCACGTGCGGCTCGCCCAGGCCGTGATCTCCGCCTCCCGACGCTGCCCGCAGGTCACCTTCCTGCAGTTCGGCCCGAACGAGCACCGGACCATCCGGCACGCGCAGTTCGTTCCGACCGTGTACGTGCCGATGGGTGACCACAGCGCCACGAAGGCGCGGGCTCTGTCCTGCTACAGCTACCCCGGCCAGGGGTTCCGCGCCCTCGACCTGGAGACCGTCGAGGCCTTCGACCGGGCGCGCGGAGCCGCCGTCGGCACCCTGGCCGCCGAGGGGCTGGTCGTCGTACGCCACCGCCCCGACCCCGGCCCGACCCCGCATCAACCGCCTCAGCACACGAACCGCTGACCTCCGCCGCAGCACCTTGCTGCGGAGCAGGCCCTCAGCCTGCCTGCACACGAGAGCGAGCACCTGCCTTGAGCGTTGCGATCGAGCAAGAACCCCGAGACGAACAGGGAAACCGACTGACAGCCGGGAGGGAACAGCCGTCCGACACCCGGTCCGACGGCCTCTCCACTCCCTGTTCCGAGCTGGTGACCGGACGCAAGGCGTCCTGTGTCTGGGGGCTCGGATACATCGGCTGGTCCACGGTGGAAGCACTGCGGGCCGAGAACATCAGAGTCCTCGGATACGACGTCAGCGCCGGCCGGGTGGCCGCGCTGCGGGACAACGAGGGCCCCGGACTCGAAGTGACGGACGGCCGGGACCGGGCGCTCACCGAAGACATCGCCGTCCACTTCGTCTGTGTCCCCACCGAACGTCAGGCCGAGCCGTACTCCGACGCCCTGCTGGACGTCTTCACCTCGATCTGCCGTGCCACCGGAGCCCGCGCCCGGCCCGGCACTCCCCCGCTGGTGATCATCGAGTCGACCCTCACCCCCGGCACCGTGGAACAGCTGCTGCTCCCGGTGGCCGTCGAGGCCGGGCTCGTTCTCGGCCGGGATCTGTTCCTGGCGCTCGCACCGCGCCGGGACTGGTTCCTCGCGGAGGGGTACGGGCTGCGCGACCTGGACCGGGTGTACGGCGGGGTCAACGACGCCTCGGCCACCGCGGCGTACGAGGTGCTGTCGCTGATGTGCGACACCCTGCACCGGGCCCAGGGCCATCTGGAGGCGGAACTCGTCAAGTGCGTGGAGAACTCCTACCGCCATCTGGAGATCACTCTCGCCAACCAACTCACCCTGGGCTACCCGCACGTCGACATGGTCGAGGTGCTGCGGCTCGCGGGAACCAAGTGGAACATCGGCACGTACCACCCCAGTTTCGGCACCGGCGGGTACTGCATCCCGCTGTCCAGTCGCTATCTGCTGCGGGGCGCGGCACACCCCGAGGAACTGTCGTTGCTCTCCCAGGCTGTCGAGACCGACACCCGGATGCGCTCGCTGGTCGCCGAGTCGGTGGCCGACGGCCCGGTGGTGATCCTCGGCCTCGCCTACAAGGGAGGCATCAAGGTCGCGACCCTCAGCCCCACGATCCGCATAGCCGAGGAGCTCACCCGGCTCGGTGTGCCGTTCTCCGTGCACGACCCGATGTACGCGGACGAGGAGATCGAGGCGCTGCTGGGGGTCGGCACCGCCGTGCGGGACCTCGCCGACGCCATCCGCGAGGCGGCCACCGTACTGATCGTCCCCGACCACCCCGAGTTCCGGGGCGAGCCGTTCCTCGGCCTGCTCACGGAGGAGCGCAAGTCGCCGCTGCTGATCCTGGACAACCACGGGGTGCTCGCCGACCACCCGTCGTGGCCGGAACGGGTGACGTACCGGCGAGCGGGCAACCCCCTGTGGCTCGACTCCGCGACGGTGAGCGCACCGGCCGAGAAGGACCTGGTGTGACGCCCGACCGGCCAGGCCGTCGCGTGCGGCTCGCCGGCGTGGGGAGCAACATCTTCACCGAGATGTCCGCGCTCGCCGTCCGGCACCACGCCGTCAACCTTGCTCAGGGGTTCCCCGACACCCCCGGGCCGGACTCCGTCACCGAGGCCGCCGTCAAGGCGTTGTACGCCGGGCACCACCAGTATCCACCGGTCCCGGGACTGCCCGCGCTACGCGCGGCCGTAGCCGATCACCAGCGGGACCGGTACGGCATCGCGCTCGACCCGGATTCCGAGGTCGTCATCACCACGGGTGCCTCGGAGGCACTCGCGGCGGCGCTGCTCGCCTTCGCCGGGCCGGACGACGAGATCCTGGTGCTGGAGCCGTACTACGACTCCTACGCGGCGGGTGCGGAACTGGCCGGTGCCCGACTGGTCCCGGTCCGCCTGACCGGCCCGGAGTTCCGGTTGGACGCCGACGCGCTGCGCGCCGCCGTCACCGCCCGCACCCGGGTCCTGCTCCTCAACAACCCCCACAACCCCACCGGCACGGTGATGAACGAGCGGGAACTCGCCGAACTGGCCCGTGTCGCCGTGGAGCACGATCTGGTGGTGATCTCCGACGAGGTCTACGAGCATCTCGTGTACGAGGGCACTCACCGGCCGATCGCCGCCCTGCCAGGGATGTTCGAGCGCACCGTCACCGTGGGCTCGGCCGGCAAGTCGTTCTCGTTCACCGGGTGGAAGGTCGGCTGGGCGACCGGCCCCGCCGACCTGGTGGCAGGTGTCCTCGCGGTCAAGCAGTACCTGTCGTTCGCCTCCGGTACCTCCTTCCAGCATGCTGTGGCCGAGGCGTTGCGGCTGCCCGACAGCCACTACACCGATCTCCGCGACTCCCTCAAGGTCCGGCGAGACCTGCTGGTCGACGGGCTGCGCTCGCTCGGCCTTCGGCCACGGGCACCGGAGGGGACGTACTTCGTCCTGGCCGATGTACGCCCCCTCGGGGCAGTGGACGGCCTGGAGTTCTGCCGGGACCTGCCACGCCGGTACGGGGTCGCCGCCGTACCCGGTCAGGTCTTCTACACGGACCCGGAGGCCGGCCGTCACCTCGTGCGCTTCGTCTTCTGCAAGAGGGAGGACGTACTGCGCGAGGCGCTGCGCCGACTCGCCCCGTTGGCGATCGACCGCCATCGATGACCATGGAGTGCCTTTCTGTGAGCGATTCGACCACCCTTCCCCCCGAGGCCTTCACACCCGCGCGATCACGGGCCGTCGAACTGGAACGCAACGTCGGCATCGTGCGGTCCCGCATCCACACCGCGTGCCGTGCGGTGGGGCGGGATCCCTCGGACGTCACCCTCGTGGTCGTGACGAAGACCTGGCCGGCCGCCGACGTACGGACCCTGGCCGCCCTCGGTGTCACGGACGTCGGCGAGAACCAGGACCAGCAGGCCTCGGCAAAGGCCGCCGAGACCGCGGACCTGCCGCTGCGTTGGCACTTCCTCGGTCAGTTGCAGCGCAACAAGGCCGCCTCGGTGGCCCGTTACGCGGACCTGGTCCACTCCGTCGACCGGCTGTCCCTCGTCGACGCCCTGGCCCGCGGAGCGGAGCGGGCCGAACGGCGGTTGCGTTGTCTGGTGCAGGTCAACCTGGACAGCGCCCCCGGCCGAGGTGGCGCAGCGCCTTCCGAGCTGCCCCGTCTGGCCGACGCCGTCGCCGCCCGAGCCCCTCATCTGGAACTGGCCGGCGTCATGACGGTGGCGCCGCTCGATCGCTCGCCCGCGTTGGCGTTCGAGTCGCTCGCGGTTCTGCACGAGCGTCTGCGGGACACCCATCCGGGCGCGGTGATCCGTTCCGCGGGCATGAGCGGGGACCTGGAGGCGGCGATCGCTTCGGGCGCCACGCATGTCCGCGTGGGGTCGGCCATCCTCGGCACCCGCGCCCCGCGCCACCCGGCGGCCTGAGGGGAGGTTCCTTCCCGCACATGATGCGCCGTTGCTGGAACGTACCAGAGGAGGAGCCAAGGTGACCGGACCGGACAGCTCATGGCCGGCCGTCGAAGAGAGCGTCGTCAAGGATCCGGCGTGGGCCGTGCTCAAGGGTGCGGTGGAGGCCCTCAGATCCTGGCAGGCGAAGGACGGTTCGATCGCCTTCCACGCGGAGGGGGCCCCGTCCCGCGACGAGGTCCGCAGCGCTGTCGTCACTGTCATCGGCGCACTCGGGGAACTCACCCCGCGGCTTCCCCATGACGCCGACTACCACCGCGCGCTGGCGGCCGATCTGCGTCACTGGGCCGATGGCGGCTTCAGCAGGCCCGACTTCCTCGACTCGTTGCTTGCCTTCACACCCGCCGACGAGCGCCGAGACGGGCGCGAGCATCTGGTTCTCTTCCCCATGCGCAGCCAGAACGCGGCGGCTGAGATCCGGTTCGAGGCCGTGATAGTGAGCCTGGTGTGGCCGCCATGGCTGGCCGAACTGGAGCGTACCCGGTTCGACAACCCGGTGTTCGTGTCGGTCGCCCTGGAGGACTACACCCCGGGATACGCGGGCAACAACGCCACCCTCTTCCCTGAGACGGTCGCGGTGCGAGCCACTCCGGGGCACTTCACATGGGGTGGCCTCTTCTGCGATCGGGAGGCGGCCCGTTTCCGCCTGGTCGCGGCAGAGGCCGCACGGGTCCTTCGCTTCGACGTACCCGCCGAGGCCGCCGGGCTGCTGGCTGACCAGAGGCTGGCAGAGCAGACGTTCGCCGCCTGGGACCTGGTCCATGACCGGGCACACAGTCGTGGCTCGCTGCCGTTCGATCCGTTCATGATCAAACAGCGCGCGCCGTACTGGATGTACGGCCTGGAGGAACTGCGATGCGACCTCACCGCGTTCAGCGCGGCGGTGGACCTGGCCACCGAGGCGGACGTCGGGACGCGCGCGTTCGGCCCGCGTATCCAGTACGCGGTTCTGTTCGAGCGCCTTTTCCGCTTCCCACTCACCGGTGACAGAGTCCGCAACTATGACAGCCTCGCCGGACAGTTGCTCTTTGCCCGTCTGCGCCGGCACGGTGCCATGCGGTGGATGGACAACGCCATCTCGTTCGACTGGGATCGCGTCCCCGAGGCCGTGGCGCTCCTGCGCGATGACATCGAAGTGCTCTACCACGATGGCGTCGACCGCCCACGCCCCATCCAGTGGTGGGCTGCTTTCCAGTTCATCGCTGAATCGATTCCACCGCATCCCGGCTCGATCTGGGCGAAGGGGCCCGATGCACTAGATTTCAGTCGCCCCAGGCGGGAAATGGTCGACGCGACGATGCCTGATGAGTTTCCACTCAGCATCTTCTACGAGAACCTCAAGAAACAGCTAGGCGGAGTGATCGCGGCATCCAGTGGACTCAGTCGCGCGTATGACGGCGCGACCCGGATCGAAGGAGGCATGCCATCGTGACCTCGTACAGCTTCATCTCGGGCGAGAAGTGGGAATTCAACGAGAAGGCTCGTGTGGATTCCCTGGTGCTCGACGCATGCCGACGATTCGGTACCTCACCCGCAATCGTATGCGGCGACATCACGATGTCCTTCGAGCAGCTTCTTTCCAGGGCGGATGAAATCGCTACGACGCTGGCGGCGACAGGGACAGTGCCCGGTACAACTGTCGCGCTGGCCGTGGGAAACCGCCCTGGAGACATCGCCGCGCAGTTGGGTGTCTGGCTCGCCGGCTGCTCGGTCGTTCCGCTCAATGTGGCGCTCCCCCCGAAGGCGGTCGAGCGTGTGCTGCGTCGTTCGGGAGCACGGCGGATCGTGTCGGCCGAAGGCGCTTTGCCGTCGAGCTGGGCGGGCCACTACCCGTCGCGCGTGACGCACCCGCGCGAGGGGCTCCAGGTCGTCGAGCTCGACGCTCCTCGCGCGCCGGTCGAGGTGAAGCAGGACACGGCGCTGGTGGCGTTCTCGTCCGGGTCGACCAGTGAGCCCAAGGCAATCGAGCTGGCCCATGCCGCCTTCGCGAACAAACTCATGGCCATCCAGTCGGTCCTCGGCTTCCGCCCGGGGCAACGCGCACTGCATGTACTGCAGTTGAACTTCACCTTCGGACAGTGGACATCGCTGTTGACGCTCCTGACAGGCGGGGTGCTCGAAGTGCTCCCGGCCTTCAGCGCCAGGAAGGTGAGCGCACGGCTGTCCGAGGGGGACATCGACCGTGTGGCCGTGGTCCCCACCATGCTCCGCATGCTGCTGCGGGTGGCCGGTTCCGGTCCCGCCATCGACGCGGCGGCCCGCGGCGACGTCGGGCCGGGCCTGTGGATCACGGGGGGCGAGCCGCTCTCGGCGGGACTGGGCCGGAAGGTGCAGCAACGCTATCCCGGTTCGTCGATCACCGACGTCTACGGCCTCAGTGAGACCTCGACCTCCGATCTCATACTGCGGGCGGAGCACTACGCGGAGGGCGCCGGCACGATCGGCACGCCAAGTCCCGGTGTGTCCTGCCGGATCGACGCGGCTCCGGGCGAAGCCGGGGAGATCTGCATCAAAACCCCCTTCCTGATGTCCGGCTATCTCTCCTCCGACGAGGCCACGCACCCATCCGAACCGGACGGCTGGTTCCGTACCGGGGATGTCGGCAGGCTACGACCGGACGGCCGTGTGGAAATCGTCGGGCGGGAGAAGACCATGATCTCCCGTGGTGCGGTCAAGGTATCGCCCCTCGAGATCGAGTCCGCCTACGCCGAAAATCCTTCCTGGACCGACTGCATAGCGGTCGGCGTCCCCGACGACGTCCTCGGCGAGCGGATTCATCTCCTCATCGCTCTGGAAGGCGACTCGCCTGCTCCCGAAGAACTGCGACAGTGGGGCAAGGCTCACTTGGAGCCAGGAAAGATTCCCGACACGTTCCACATCGTGAACCGCCTGCCCCTGGGCGAGACGGGCAAGGTCGACCGCCGGGCGGCTGCGGCGCGGGTCCGGCGCATACCGGCATGAATGCCGACATGAATCCCGGCATGAATGCCGACATGAATCCCGGCACACGGGCCGCGCCGGGCCGGTGCCGAACACTCCCCCATTTCTCCAGCGAACCCTCCATTTCTCTTCCCCCCCCCCCCGAAAGACGAAGGTGCACCCATGACTCTTGACGCCACCCAGGTACGGTTTTTCGAGACGTTCGGGTTTCTTCATCTTCCCGGTCTGATGAAGAAGGAGATCGGGCGGATCACCGCGGCGTTCGAATCCGTGTGGGAAAGGTCGGGCCGCGAGCGGACGCCGGGGAAGCGGGCGTGCCTGGTTCCCTTCATCGATCGCGACGCCTACCTCAGCGGCCTCCTCGACGACCCACGCATCAAGACCATTCCGAGTCAGCTCCTGGGCCCCGACTTCAACTACTGCTCGTCGGACGGGAACCTCTACGCGGGGGACACGACCTATCACTCGAACCCGTTCTCCGGAGGTCTCGCGGCGCTGAAGGTCGCGTTCTACCTCGACCCGGTCGGCGCCGACTCCGGGTGTCTTCGGGTGTTCCCCGGCAGCCACAAGTTCGACGACAGTTACGCCAAGTCACTCAGCAGCAACATCGATTCCGCCACCGAGGTATGGGGACACGAGCAGTCCGAACTGCCCGCCATACCGATTCCCAGCGAACCCGGGGACGTGGTCGTCTTCATGCACGGCATCAAGCACGGTTCGTTCGGAGGTGCGCAGGGCCGCCGGCTGTTCGTCATGAACTTCACCGAGCACTGTCCCGAAGAACTGCTGCCGGCGCTGAGGGACCACATCGGCTCGATGGCCCGCTTCTGGAACGACAACTACTACGGCGAGGCCATGCTCGCCACCGCGGGCCCCGAACGTATGCGTCACCTCCGGCAGATCCTCGACAACCAGGACCATCTGCCGTCACTCGTCGCCCGCTGCCGTCAGGAGATGAGCGGTCCGGCTCAGGGGTGATCGGGCCGGTTCCACGAAGGCGACGGAAGGCGACGGAAGGTGACCGCATGACCGGGAGCGACCTCCCGACGCGAAAGATCGGCCTCCTCGGCGGAATGAGCTGGCCCTCCACCATCACCTACTACCGCGAGCTGAACCGCCGCACGGCCGCGGTTCTCGGCGGATCTCACTCCGCGCACCTCATCGTGTGGTCCGCCGACTACCACTTCGTCGAGCAGGCCCAGCTCCAGGGTGACTGGCAGGAAGCAGGTCGCCTGGTGGGGGAAGCCGCCGCCGCCCTGGAGGCGGCCGGCGCGGAGTTCCTGGCCATGGCCTGCAACACGATGCACGCGGTCTCCGACGCGATACCCCGGTACTCGTCCCTGCCGTTCGTCAGCCTCGTCGACGCCACCGTCGACGCCCTCGACGGACGCTCCCGGGTCGCCCTCCTGGGCACGAGCACCACCACGTCGATGCCCGCCTTCGCCGACGCGTTCGCCACCGGTGGCATAGAGGTCGTCGATCTCGGAGCGGAGGCACAGCGGGAGCTGGACAGGATCATCTACTCGGAACTGTGCCTCGGGCATGTCGTGCCGGAATCCGGCCAGTGGCTGCGAAGGCTCGGAGAGGACGCGACGGCTCGTGGTGCCGAGGCAGTGATCCTCGCGTGCACCGAACTGAACCTCCTCCTCGACGACAGCGAGCCCGCCCGGGTGCCGTGGCTCGACACCACCGTGGCGCACATCGACGCGATCGCTCACGCGGCCCTGCGCCCCACAGATCCCTGAGGAAGCCGACAGAGGAGAAACCGTGTCGACCACAACGAGCAACGACCTCGAGTTCGTGGGGCTTTCGGCCTCACTCGGCGCCGAGATCCGCGCACTCCGGGAGCACGACGGCGACCGGCTGCCCGCCGGCGTCGTCACCGAACTGCGCCGCAGCGGCCTCACACGCCGCGTCATGAGTACGGCGTACGGCGGATCCGAGGAGTCCCTGCCGGACTTCACCCGCACGCTGAGAGCGGTCGCCGAGCTCGACGGCTCCACGGCCTGGCTGATCATGGTGTGGTCCCAGGGCAACCTCATCCTGCCCCGGCTGACCCCGGGGGCGCGCGACCGAATCCTCGACGACCCCGGTTCCCTCGTCTCCGCCACATCGGCGGGCAGCGGCAGCGTGCGCGACGACGCGGGCGTGCTCAGGGTGAGCGGTCGTTGGAACTATCTCAGTGGCGTGTGCCACGCCCAATGGGTTCTGGTCCACTGCACGGACGAGAGGACACGGGAGACCGTCGGTGTGGTCCTGCCTGCCGACGATCTCAAGGTCGACCGCACCTGGCAGGTCATGGGCCTGTCCGCCACCGGGAGTCACTCCGCTGCCGTGGACGACGTGGCGGTGGGGCCGGAGCAGTTGTATCCCCTCGACAGGTTCGACGAGAGCGCGGTGCTCACGCGGCACGATCTGCTCCCCCACCGTATGAGCTTCGCGCTCCACATGGCGGCGGTGTGTGTCGGGCTGGCCCGTGGCGGCCTGCGTGAGGTGGGTGAGCTCCTGCGGGGTGCCCGCGACCACCGCACGGTGGAGCTCGGCGAACAGGCCGGCCGGCTGGTGATGGCCGAGGCCGCTCTCGATCGCGCGACCGCCCAGGTGTGGGACGGCGCGGCGGTGGACGGCTGGACGGAAACCGAGATCTCGGCACTGGCCCGGGCCGTCTGCCGCACGGCCGCATCGGTGACCCAGGCGGTGTTCGTCCTGGCCGGTTCCCGCGCCAACTTCACCACTCTCCCCGTGCAGCGCCACCTCCGTGACGTTCTCGCGGCGAGCTCGCACGCCAACGTCGGTGTACAGCGCTCCTCGGCCCTGGGTGAGCTGCTGACAGGGGAGGGTGGCCACTGATGGCGACACCGGACCGCACCACCGCCGAACCGAGCCCGGCGTCCACCGGCCGCGGGGCCTGGGAGCCCGGATGGCGTCACCCCGAGGGAACCCGTTCGATCGACCTCCGCTATCTCGATCGCGACCCGCGCACCACCGACCGGCCGTACTTCGGCCCCGTTCTCGAACTCGCGGCGGGGAACCGGCGTCGCGACGAGAGCCTCCGTCTGCTGGACGTGGGCTGCGCCAACGGCGCCTTCGCCCGGTACGTCATCGAGCGGTGTCCAGGATGGGACGTCAGCGGGATCGACGTCCTTCCCGAGCTCGTCGACGCGGCTACGGCGGCTGTCCCGGAGGGGAGGTTCTCCGTCGCCGACATCTGCACACCGCGGTCCCTCCCGTCCGAAGAGTTCGACGTCGTGACCGCTCTGACGATCCCCAGTCACTTCGACTCCCTGGACCAGTGGCTTCCCCAGGTGCTGCGGCTGGTCGCTCCCGGGGGTGTCGCGGTCCTCTACGGCCCGTTGAACCCGTCGCCGGTGGATCTGATCTGCCGTCTGCGCTACGCCGGCGGGAGCGAGGAGTGGCTGCCCGGCTGGAACGTGCTCTCCCAGCAGACCTATGACGCGTTCCTTGGGGGGCGCGTCCGGTCCTGGGCCTACCACTATCCGAAGGTGGCGACCCTGGGCTACCCGGCCACCGCTCCGGCCGACGGCCTGTCCAGCAGGATCGTGCCGGCGCCCGACGGACAGCGATTGGGCAACTCCTCCGGACTGACCTACCACATGGCCTGCGTGGAGATTCATCGATGAGTACGGTCACGACGTCGGCGGGGGCACCGCTGAAGCTGATCAGCCCGACCAACGGCGAAGCCCTGCGCCCCGTGGCGGCGAACCTGCTGAGCGACGGCGAACGCCTGTGGCCCCATTTCGACGACTGCTACTACCTGCGGGTGGGCCGGGAGGCCCTGGTCGACGAGGTCGTGTCGCTCATCCGACGAGACCGGCGCGAGCAGGCACTCGCCCTGTTGCTGGGCGACCGTCGCAGCGCGGACATCCCCGCGCCCGACCCCCGCGACGTGCGTGAGGCGTTGCGCACGGGGCTGTCCTTCCACGAGAGCATCGAGTTGCTCGGGTACGGAGGGCTGGGATGGTACTTCGAGCACCGGTGGATCATTCCCACGTATCTCAGCGGGCTCTCCCTCCTTCATTGGCGGGCCCCGCGCCACCGGAGCATCCTGGAGATCGGCGCCGGACTCGGCCATCTGACCGCCCACTGGGAACGGATGGGCGGGGGCGACTCCCTCTGCTCCGACGTGGTCTTCTCACATCTCTGGCTGTCCCGGCGTTACCTGCGTACCGGGCGCGTCTCGGTGTGTTTCGACGCGAACGGGCCGTTCCCGCTGTCCTCCGGCTCGGTCGACACCGTCCTCGGGCACGACTGCCTGCACTACCTGTCCGACATCCCGGGCGCCCTCTCGGAGATGCGACGTGTCGCGTCGTCCGGGAGGCTGCTCATCGGCCACGCACACAACGGGGAAGCCGAGAACTTCTCCCCGGGGCACCCACTCACGCTCGGTGAGTACACACGTCTGCTCGCCCCGAGTTCCGTCTACGACGACGCCGAGATGACCAGCGCGTGGCTGGAGCAGCGGCCGCCACGGCCGCTCGCCGCCACCTCCGGGAGCGCCGCCCAGGCGTTCGCCTTCGTGGCCGGTGAACCTCCCACGGACCCCGTGGGAATCCTCCCCGTCCCGGCTCCGTCCCGACGCGGCGGCATCACGGTGAATCCGTTGCTCAGTGGTGCCTCCCCGGCGTGGCCGTCGGAGAAGTTCGTGGCCGAGTACGTCCGCCCCTTCGCGTATCTGGACAGCCTCCGTCGCCCGAGCGACGCCGAGCTCTCCGCGGTCCGGCAGGGCACGGCACCGGATGACGATCTGCGGCGGTGGCTGGCCATGGGCGTCCTCGTCCGCTCCCCGGGGGCCTGGTACTGAGCACACGGATCGAGCTGTTCGCGCACCACCACCGCCCCATCAGACCGAATCGGGAGGACCTCGTGAGGCATTGGCGACCGAACCGTCCGGGGATCGACCCCGGCGCCCGCATCATCTGTGAGGAGTTGAGCCTGGCGTCGGATGTGGTCATCGGGCCGGGAACCGTGCTTGTCGGTGACCGGATCGAGATCGCGGAGGGCACGGTGATCGGTCCGGGCTGTGATCTGCGGGCGTCGGAGGTCCGCATCGGGCCGCGGAGCGAGTTCGGGAGCGACGTGCGTGTTCTCGTCGCCGAGCGGTTCTCCGTCGGCGCCGCGGCCAGGGTGGCCCGGGGCGCCTCCCTGACGTGCCGGTCGTTCAGTGCGGGCAATCTCCTGTACTTCGGTGACGAGGCCTCGGTCGGCTACGGCGGTACGACGGCGTCCAGCGCACATGTGTCCATCGGTTCACGCGTCACCATCGGACAGCACTCGATCCTGAACGCCAATCTTCCGATCACCATCGGGAACAACGTCGGGACCGGTTCGTATCTCTCCATCTGGACGCACGGATACCACTTCGGGCACGGGCCCCTCGACGGCTTCGAAACCGCCTACGCGCCGGTGACCATCGAGGACAACGTCTGGCTCGGCTTTCACATCACGATCCTCCCCGGGGTCTCGGTGGGCCGGAACAGCATCGTCGCCGCCGGCGCGGTCGTCGCGCGGTCGCTGCCGGAGAACGTCCTGGCCGCCGGTGTTCCGGCCAAGGTGAAGAAGGCCATTCCCGCGCGGCGGCTCTCGTCGGACGCGGCCGTGGACGCCGTGACCGCGGTGGTGGACCGCTGGACGGAGGAGTTGCGGTGGAAGGGGCACCAGGCCTCGCGGGTGCCGGATGGCGGAGCGTGGACCTCCGTGCTGAACGCGCCGGACGGCACCGTGTCGGAGGGCATGACCGTGACCGTGCAGAGCGGGTGTCAGCCCGTGCCCCCCACTGACGGCGCGGCGCACCGCGCCGTGGTCTTCGTGGACGGACTGCCGGACGGCTTCGCGCGGGACCACACGGACATCACCTACTTCGACGTACGCAACGGCGCCATGGGCGGTCCGCGGACCAGGCTCTCGGAGGATCTCCGCAACGAGCTGCGTCGTCATGCCATGCCGTGCGGGGAGACCCACACCTTCACCTCCGTCGAGCCGGAGCCCTTCAGCCGCCTCTCCCGGGTCGACGGCTCGGGCGAACGGCTCGGCGGAGTCCTCGAGGTGCCGGAGGCCGCGGACACGGCCGACGACGACGTCGCCCCCGCAGGGGCCACAAGGCACTGAGCACCGTGGGTGTCGGCTCATTCCGCAGGATGAGAGGGCACCCACCTCTCAGACGAGTGTTCCCCGGTCTCCTCGACCTTCGGCTTCAGTCCTCGGAACGTTACGGCGGCCGAGGCCGTCCGGATAGCGTCTGACCTGTCAACGGCACAACTCCCCGGTGCCGCTGTCCGCCCCGGCGGGGTCCCGCCTGCCGGGGCGGACGAGACGCCCCGGTCGACCGCGGCCGGCCACCGGGCCGGGACGTTCACTCGTCTTCGCTGAACAGGCCGTACTGGATGCACATGAGGGCCACTTGGAGCCGGTCACGTGCCCCCAGCTTGGTGAGGATGCTGGAAACATGAGACTTGACCGTGGCGACCGTCAGGTGGAAGTCCTCGGCTATCTCCTGGTTCGACATGCCTCGGGCGATCCCCGTCAACACGTCACGCTCACGAGGGCTGAGTTGTGCCAGGACGTCCGGCAAACCGCCTCGCCACGCCTGCGATCCCACAGGAGCGAAGTTCCGCAGCCCGGCGAAGAGCCTGCTCGTCAGCAGGGGCTGGAGGACGCTGTGGCCGCACGCCACCTGCCGCACCGCATAGAGCAGTTCGTCACCGGAGACGCTGCGCAGCAGGATGCCACGGACGCCCAGGTGGATGGCCCGGGTCAGGCTGCGGTCGAGGACCTGCTGGTCGGCGAGCAGGAGCACCTTCGGCCGGACGGGCAGCGGTGCGGCCGACAGGCGCGCGATCAGATCGAGGGCGACCGCCTCCTGGTGGCGTCCGACGCCCAGCACGACCACGTCAGGGGTCGTCCTCGCCATCACGGCGATCGCGTCCCGGCCGACTGCGGCCTCCGCGACGACATCTAAGGTGGTGACTCGCTCCAGCGCCTGTTTCAGGCCACTACGCAGCAGATCCTCGTCGTCTATGATCATGACGCTCGTGACGCGCTCCCGGGAACGCACAGCTGACGGACCGCTCGAGGAAATCATGGATGTGCCTCATTTCTGGCAGTGGTACCACTGAGCCCATCGATCTCCCCCGCCATCACGACGCACGGCATTTCGTGCCGACGCACACGGATCCACGCGGCATGACCGGCCCGGAATCCATCACGGGCTGTGCACGCGCGGTTCTCCTTTGCACAACCCACATTAGTCGCCCCGCACAGAGCCCCTGCGGGATCACCCTGGGGAACTCCCTAGTATCTGAACGTGACCCCGTGCCACGATGACGCCGATTCAGTGGCAACCGGTTCTACTTCCGGGCGACTTGCCCCGATCCTGCCCTCACCACAAGACAGGTCGCACATGACGAGAGACGACTGGCACTTAACCGCGGAGTCGCAGCGAGCGGCGTACCTCGCCACCGCGCTCGGCGCGGTCGCCGCCACCGCACGGTCCGGGCAGGCCGAATACGCTCTCGTACGTGGAGGGGCGGGAAGCGGTCGGAGCACCGTCCTGCGCGCCGTCCACGAGAGTGCCCTGGCGGTCGGGTCCACCGTTCTCGAGGCAGCCGGACGCTCGACCCCTCCGCCTCCGGCCTACACCGCGCTCCGTGGGCTGCTGACCCCCGTCGGTGTGTCGTTGCCCGACCACGCCGGGCACTCGCGGCACCACATGAGTGACCTCGCCTACCAGTCCCTCGCCGAACTGGCCGGAACCGGCTCGGTGGCGGTGCTCGTCGACGATGCCCACCTGTGCGACGAGGAGTCCCTGCGCTCCCTCGAGTACGTGCTGCGGCGCGGGTCCGGGCTGCGGTTGCTGGTCATCCTCACGTATCACCACTCCGAGCCCGGCCCCGGCCGGCGGGTGCTGCGCGACCTCGTCGTCCGCCGCCCGCAGAACGTCATCGTGCTGCCGCCGCTCAGCACCGGGGAGATCGCGGAGTGCGTCGGCCACGTCCTGGGCGAAGCACCCGACTCCGGCTTCGTCGTCAGGTGTGCGGAACTGACCGAGGGCAACCCGCGCCTGCTGCGTGACGTGTTGCGCGTCGCCCGGGAACGAGGCATCCGGCCGCTGGCCGAGGAGGTGCGCCGCCTCGGCGCCGTCACGTGCGACGTGCGCTCCGCGCTCGACGTGGAGCGGCTGGCTCGGCACGGTGTCACAGTCTTCCGGACCGCCCGGGCCGTGGCCGTGCTCGAGAGTGTCGACGCCGGGGCCCGCGGCCACGCCACGGCCTGCGAACTCGTCAGTGTCCTGGCCCGGATACCTCGTACGGCGACGGAGGACGCCCTGCGCACACTGAAACGCGAGGTGGGGTCGGAGGAGGGCGGCGATCTGATTTCTCCCGGGCTGCGCTCCCGCCTGCTCGACGGACTGTCCCCCGTCGAACTGCGGGAGTTGCGTGATCGCGCCGCCCGGCTGCTCAACGACGCGGGCTACCGAGCCGAGGGCATAGCGCAGTTGCTGCCCGGGGGCGCCCACATGACCTGGATGTGCGACATCCTGCGTGAGGCCGCGACCGCCGCGGCGCGACGAAACGCCCCGGCCGCGACGCGATTCCTCGACCAGTTGATCAGGTCCGGCGCCCCGTCGCCCGGCAGCGACGCCGTGCTCCGGGACCGCATGGAACTGGCGGGTCTGCTGGAGCGCGCGGATCCGGCGGCCGCGCTGGGGCAGCTGCGCTGGCCCCTGCGACACACCACCGACCTCCAGCTGCGTGCTCTCACCGCCGTACGGTTCTGCGCGCTCGCGGCAGGCACCCCCCATCTCGGGGAGGCCGCCGCCCACCTGGACGAGGTGCTCCGCACGCTCACGTCCATGCCCGGGCAACCCTACGGCTCTCCCCGCCGGACGGTGCACACACAGGTGCTGTGCGCCCGACTCGCGGCGGCCTTCCTCGAAGCGGGGGACCAGGCCGAGCCGTGGCGCACCGTGCCGCCCGAACTGCCCGCCGCGGTGGCGTTCCACCTGGCCGACCGGCCGGAGGAAGCGCGCTCGCTGCTCTGGGACGCCGGACGCCGAGCGGCCTCGTGCGGCAATCCGTCCGCCGAGATCCTCGCTCTGTCCGTGCAGTCACTCATCTCGCACGTCGTCGGCGATGTCGCCGCGGCGTCATGGGCGGCCCACTCGGCCCTGGCCGTCATGGCCCGTACCCCACAGGCGGCGGGCCTCCTGCTCCCGTACATCGCGTACGTGCAGGCACTCTCCGCGCTGAGCCGGGTGCGCCACGCCTCCGACGCCGTCGAGGACGCAGGGCCCGCTCCCAGCCCGCACGACATCCGGCAGGCGAGAAAGTCGCTGTACGACCAGTACTTCGCCGGGGCCGTGAGCCGTTTCCCGGACAGTCCGGTCCACTTCCGGACCGGCACGGGGCGGCTGCCCGAGGACTCCGGGGCCGATCCCCTCACCGACCTCGGCAACCCGATCTTCACCCGTTGGCGCCTCTCCGTGGACCAGGCCCTGGTCCCGCTGGGTGTGGCCGGTCCCACGGGCGTCTCCCCCGCGCACGGCCAGTGGTCGGCGGCCCGCGCCATCGGCTTCGGCCTGCTGGCCGGAAGTTTCCTGGTCACCATGGATGACCGGAGGCCTCTGGCGGAACTGAAGGCGGCCTCGCAGTCCCAGGGGAACACGACGGGCCGGCGTCTGGAAGAAGCCTGGGCCGCGTACCGCCTGGGCTCGGCTCTGTTGCGCCACGGACACACCGCGGCCGCAGGCGAACAACTGGTTCGGGCCGGCGCCCTGGCGGACGGCTGCGACGCTCATGTGCTCGGTGTCATGGCCCGTACGGAACTGGCCGCCGTCGAGGGACCGGGTCGCTCCCGTACCCGTGCAGCGTCACGAGACGAACGCGGGGCCGCGACCCCGACCTCCCGGGCGCGGCCGACCGGCACGGCGACGATCCGCCGCCCGACGCCGTCCTGACCGTGGGGACCCACGCGACTTGGTCAACACGTCTGTCCGCCGGAGAAAGAGCACTATGACGGAACCCCCTGTACCGGTCCTTCCCCGATGGCGTGGAAAGGCCGGGCCCCTCTCTCTCGTCGCCGGGCGCGGCAGGGAGAAACAGTTGCTGGAGGACGTGCTGCCGACCCGGCATCCCGGTGTCCCGTCGCCCGCGGTGGTGCTCGTCGAGGGCTTCGCGGGGTTCGGCCGCACCACGCTGCTGCGGTGGGCCGCCGCCGCCGCCGAGGAGCGTGGGGCGCGGGTGCTCACCGCGCGGTGCTCCACCACGGAGTCCGGCTTCCCGTACGGCGTGGTGGCACAACTGCTGGCGCCTCTGACCAGGCTCGCGCCCGAGGTGACCACGCTGCTGCGGTCCCCCGCCGACGCGCCCCGGCCGATGAACTGGCCGTGCCGGGAACTGCTCGTGGAGGCCGCGCGGCACCCGCTGCTGCTGGTCGTCGACGACGCCCAGTGGGCGGACGATCCCTCTCTCACCCTGCTCGCGCGACTCTTCAGGCAACTGCGTGACGTCCCGGTGACGGTGCTCGTCTCCGCCACCCCGTCCGTCGGCCCCCGCTCCCTCTCCCAGCGCCTGGGCCTGGACGTGGTCCACCGGGGACGGGACAGCGCGGATCACCCCTCCCGCACGGACCATCTGCTCAGACTCGGTCCCCTCTCCTCGGAGGCGGTGGCCGAGGTGCTCGTCGCGCACGGCTGGCCCGCACCCGTGGATCCGGCACCGGCCGCCGAGGTGACAAGGCGGTGCCGCGGCAATCCCGCGGTTCTCGTCGCCGCTCTCGCCTCCTGGGGAGAGGAGGCATCGGAGGGAGTCGGGGCAGCCACGGCACTGGGGCCACACCTTGCCGCGGCGCTGACCCGATGGGCCGCGCGGATGGTGGAGGGACTGCCCGACGAGGCGCGGGCGCTGCTGCGGTCCTGTGCCCTGGCAGCAGGGGAGCTGGACACCCGGCAACTCATTCGCCTGGCCGGCCTGGGCGTCCCGGTCGGCACCCGCGCGCTGGCCCTGCTGACCGGGATGGGCCTGGTGGGCACGGGGGACCGTCCGTCACCCGTCTGCCCCGAGGTCGCCGGGCAGGCCCTCGGCGAACTGACCGCCACCGAGCGGGAGGAACTGCACGCCCGGGCGGCCGACATCTGCTACCAAGGCGGCGTCCGGGACTCCCTTGTCGCCGAGATGCTGCTCGCCGCCCCGTCGTTCCGTCCGCCCTGGGCCGTGGAGGTGCTGCGCACGGGAGCCACCGAACGGAGGCTCACCGGCCCGACCCGATCCCTGATGCGCAGCATGGAGAACGCCCTGGCCAGGACGGCGGATCTGGAGGAGCGGATCGGCCTGCACATCGAGCTGGGGCTGGCCGCCAGGTCCACGGACCCCGTGGTCTGTCAGCGGCATTTCGACATGGCGTACGAGCTGTGTGGCACAGACCCCGCTCTCGCCCTCTGCCGTCTGCGCGCCGCCGATCAGCTGACCCTGCTCCAAGGGCCGGACGCCCTCTCCGATGCCGTGGTCGGACACCCCTCACGAGGCGTCCCGCCGAGGCACGGGCACCCCTGGTGCGGTCCGTCGGACCCGGGCACGGACGGCCTCCCACCGGGGGCAGCCGTCGACGCGCTGCCGGATGCGGCGAGGGCCGGACTGCGCGCCTGGCGGCTCGCGGTGTCGGGTGCGGAGCGGGATCGGGTCGTCGAGCTGGCCCGACACGGGCTGCGTGACACGACCTCACCTGCCGGGGTCACGCTGTACACGCCGACGCTGGCCGCCGCGTCGGCGCTGCTGCTGACAGGGGACGAGCACGGTGCCCGCGACGTCGTGCTCGGTGTGGGCGCCCTCATCGACGAGTCGCTGTACGTCGGCGAGTCGGCCGCCGCCCTGCACGGCTTGCTGCTGCGTGCCTGGGGGTACCACCTCCTCGGTCTTCCGGAGCAGACGGTGACGGACCTGAGGGCCGCCGCCGAGCTGGGTTCCACGATGGCGTGCCATCCACGTCTGATGCCCCTCGTCGTCGCGGTGCGTTCCACGGTGCTGCGGCTCGACGGCCTTCTCCCGGCGGCTGAGCAGGCCCTGTCCGTGGATCCCGTCGGTGCCGGGGAGGGTGGCCTGTCCACCTCCTTCTTCCTGTACGCCCGCGCGGAGGTGCGGGCGGCCGACGGTCGGCCCCGGGAGGCGCTGGCGGACTTCGTCCGCTGCGGTCAGGGCCTGACCGGCCACGGTTGGAACAACCCCGTGCTGCTGCCGTGGCGCGCCCGTGCGGCCGCGCTGGCGGGAACCCTGAACGACCACGCGTTCGCGGTCGCATTGTCCTCGGAGACGCACCGGCTGGAACTGCTCTGGGCACCATCGACGGCGTCGGCTCCCTACGGGGACCGCTCCTCCGGCACGGTGCCGCTCACCCCGGCCGAGACCCGGGTGGCCACCCTCGCCGGTGAGGGGCTGTCGAACCGGCTCGTCGCGGAGCGGCTGTCGATCAGCCCCCGAACCGTCGAACTACACCTGACGCGCGCCTACCGGAAGCTCGGCATATCGGGGAGGGCCGAACTGCCGGTCGCCCTGGCACTTCCGCGGCGCGAGAACGAGGGGGACGACCGTGTTGCTTGAACGGGCCCCGGCACTGCGTGTGGCGGACGAGGCACAGTTGGCCGCCGCCGCCGGTGCGGGATCTCTCGTGGTCGTGACCGGGCCCGTCGGGGTGGGGCGGACCGCGTTTCTGGACGAACTGGCCCAGCGGTCCCTGGCGCGGAAGGCTGCCTGGACGCTTCGGGCGAGCGGCACCCCCGCGGAGCGGGACTTCACGCACGGAATCGTCACTCAGCTCTTCGACCCTCTGATGCGCCAGGTGCCTGCCGAGATACGCGACGGCTGGTTCGAGGGAGCCGCCGGCGCCACGGAGCGGCTGTTCTTCGGCAGCCCGCCGGACGATTCGGCCGTCGTGAGTCCGGCCTTCCTGGACGGGCTGCGCTCGCTGGTCGCGGCCGTCTGCCGACAACGGCCGCTGGTGCTGCTCATCGATGATCTCCACCACGCCGACGACGCGTCTTTGACCTTTCTCGGCTACCTGGCCAGGCGCCTGGACGGACTGGCCGTCACCATGGTGGTCAGTCTGCCGGCGGGGCTCCCGACGAACGGGCGCGGCCTGCTCCGGGAGATCTCCGATGCCGCGACCCACCTGGTGGCCTTGCGCCCCCTGACCCCGGCCGGCACGGCTGCTGCCGTGCGGCACGTCTTCGGCACGGACGGCGATCCCCGGTTCGTCGAAGCGGGGCACACGGTCACCAGCGGCCTGCCGATGCTGCTCATGCCGCTGCTCACGGAGTTGGCGGCGACGCGGCGTGGCCCTGTGGCCGAGGAGGCGACCGGGCTCCTCGGTCTGCGACCCGAACTGTTGCAGGACCGGCTGCGGCAGACCGTGCTGTGGCTGCCCGAGACCCTGCGCCACTGCGGCACGTCCCTGGCGCTGCTCGGTGACCGGGCAGCGCCCTTGGTGGTGGCCGCACTCGCCGGGTTGGACGAAGGTGACTCCGCGACCGCTCTGACGGCCCTGGAACACCTCGGCCTGCTGCGTGCGCGGTCCACGACGGTTTCCACGGTCGACGGAGCCGCAAAGAGCCCTCCAGGGTGCGCCCGTTTCGTGCACCCGATGCTCCGGGACGCCTTCCTGGAGATGGTGCCCGACGAGCGGTACGACGAACTGCACGTCCTGGCGGCACGGCTGTTGCTGGCGCACGGTCACGGCTCGGAGGCGGCTGCGGAGCATCTGCTCCTCACCGCCGCTCCGGTGCGGGGCGCCCTCAAGGCGACCCTGCGGGCGGCAGCCGGGACCGCACTGGGCCGGGGCTCGCATCGGACCGCCGCACGGTACCTCCAACGGGCCCTGGCGGACACCGAGGAGCGCCCGGACACGGCGGTCGAGCGGTCCGCCCTGCTGAGTGAACTGGCCGCCGCGGAAAGCCGTTTCGCGCCGCATGCGGCGGACCGTCATCTGCGTCAGGCGCTGGTGCTGCTGGAAACCCCGGGGGAGCGTGCCACCGCCCTCGCCCGCTTCGCGCCGGCCCACTGGTACACCGAGGAACCCGCCTTGGCCGAGATCCTGCAACAGATCGCCGAAGACTCCGGACACACGCCGGGCCTGCCGCAGCGGTCGCTGCCGGTGTGGCTGGAGGCCCGTCAGCGGAGTCTGGGCGTCGGTGGCAAGCACACGATGGACAACTTGGCCCGGCTGACCGAGTTGGGGCCGGATGTTCCGGTGGACAGTTGGGCCGACCGGCAGTTGGCGGCCGTGCTGCTGCGCTCGGCGGCGGCAGCGGGTCTGATGCCTCGTGCGGAGGTCGTGGCGCTGGCGCACCGGATCCTGGCGAGCGAGGAGGCCGTCTCCGCTCTGCACACGTCATTGCCGCTGGTGGCGAGCACGTTGGTCATGGCGGACGAGGTGGGTACCGTACGGGTGGCCCTGCACCACATTCTGGAGTGGACGGCCCCGAGGAACGACCTTGTCCTGCGGGCCGCGGCGCTCGGTGTGCACGCGTGGACGGTGCTCGCCCACGGGGATGTCGCGAAGGCGCGGGCCGAGGCCGAGGCGTCCCTCGCCCTGGCGGACCCGCAGCATCCGACAGCCGAACCCGCCCTCGCCGCGCTGATGATGGTCGCGTTGGAGAGCCGGGATCCGGCGCTGGTGCAGCGCTTGCGTGAAGAGGTGCGGAGGCATCCGGCCCGGCCGTACGGGGGCCGGCTCTCTCCAGGTGGATTCCCTGTACTGGCCGACCTGTTGAGGGGTGTCTCCGCCGAGCTGGCCGGTGAGCCCTCGACGGCACTCGCGATCTTCCTGCGGTGCGGCAGACGGATACAGGACACGGACGGCGAGGTGGCGGGACTCCAGATCGGCTGGCGGCTGCGAGCGGCGCGCCAGTATCTGCGGCTGAACGAGACGGCCGCGGCGGAGGAGTTGCTCAGGGAGGAGACCGGCATCGCCGAGACCTGGGGCGCGAGGCGGTTCCTCGGCCGGGTGCTGCGCGTTCGGGCGACATGGGTCGGTGGCCGTGAGGCGATGCGGTTGGCTCAGCGATCGGTGGTGATCCTGGACGGTTCCGGCAGCCGGCTCGAGTCGGCCCGGTCGCTCGTCACGCTCGGGCGGTTGCTGTGGGAGGCCGGGGACCACACTCAGGCAGTCCTGCGGTTGCGGCGGGGGCACGACCTCGCCGTAAAGTGCGGGGCCCCGTGGGTCGCGGAACCGGCGGCAGCCGTGCTGAACACCTTGGTGCCGACCGGCTCGCGGAGAGCCGGCCGGGCGTCACTCACGGACGCCCAGAGGACGGTGGCGACCCAAGCGGCCCTCGGCCTGACGAACCGTGAGATCGCCCGGGAACTGGGCATCACCTCGCGGGCGGTCGAGAAGCATCTGACGGCGGCCTACCGCAAACTCGGCGTGCGGAAGCGGGCGGATCTTCCCGCCGCCCTGGGTCCGGACCTGTCACAGGAGACATGACCGGTGCGGTCGCCCCGGAGATGACCGGCAAGTTGCTCTATCACGAACTCCGGGGCGCCACCAGAGGAAAAGATCCCCGTACCCCTGCCCTTACGGGCAGAGCGTTCTCGCTGTACGGGACCGAACCCCCTCGGTCGATCGCCACCACGGTTTTTCCCTCGAATCCACTGGTCCTGTGGCCCGAGGCGAACGCGCCTGCCTAGCCTCGACGAACGGGACGGACGACCTGACACCGGGTCGGCGTTCGGAGAGTTGATGGGTGGAGGCGCCATGTCGATGACGGCATTCGAGGCAGATGCGAATCAGGATGAGGAATCATCTCATCGGCACGCCGAGTATTTCCTCAGCATATTCCACCAGGCGGGTCTGTGTATGGCGAGCCTGGATTCCGATGCGCGCCTGCTGGAGATGAACAGCGACTTCTCGCGCTGGTTCGGGGGACCGCCCTCCGCCTTACGGGGACGCCCGTTCCTCGATCTTCTGCACCCCGCCAGCCGAACCGGCGTCCAGGGAGAGCTGGCCCGGGTCACGACCGGCTGCCGGGTCAGGACCAGCGCGCAGGGTGTCGCGCTGCGGTCCGACGGCTCCCCCCTGTCGGTCGAGCTGACCATGATCGGTGTACGTGATCCGCATACCTTCGGGGTCGAGACGATCGTCCTCGTCTCCCCGGAGCAGGTGCCCGTAGGGGGTGTCGCGGCGGAGCACGGTGACCCGGCGGAGCAGCCGGCCGCACCGATCATGCTGACGGAGACGGAGGCGCGCATCCTGGAGCAGTTGGCGACGGGCTTCTCCACACAGCAGCTCGCGCGCCGCATGCATCTGAGCAGCAAGGGTGTCGAGTACCACATCTCCGCGCTGCTGCGAAAGGTGGGGGTCCCCAACCGCACCGCGCTCGTCTCCTGGGCGCACTCGCTCGGCATACTCTCCCCCGGATGGTGGCCCCCGCGCGTCGCCACCACGTTCGTACGGCCCTCTGCTTGAGGGCGGCCCCCGGGAACGGCCCGCCCTCGCCCGGCGTTCTCAGATCGGCGTACCGGGGAGTCCGTGCGTGGGACCGCCTGCCGCCGGCACGTCATGGTTCTTCTCGCCTCGCCAGGCGTATTGCCGGAGCAACTCCTTGCGGTTCCCGACGCCGAGCTTGCGATAGGCGTGTGTGAGATGGGTCTCCACCGTCCGCACGGCGACGAACAGGGTTTCAGCGATCTGCCGGTTGGTCAGGCCGTTCACGGCCAGTTCGACGGTACGCTGCTCCGCGCGGGTCAACAGCCCGTCCGAGGTGGCGGTGGCCAGGCGGCGACCCCGGCCACCCGCCACCGCCAGCAGCCGGTCGGCCGCCGCGGCGGCGTCCCGGGCGCCGCAGCGTTCAGCGGTCGCGGCGGCCCACTCGAGTTGTTCCCGGGCGGCCCGGACGTCCCCGGTGCGCAGCAATGACTTCCCCAGCAGGTACGCGCCTCGTGACCGATGGATCGGGTCGGGCGCGGCCCGCAGCACCTGGACCGCTTCTGTGAGCAGCCCGACGGCCTTCTCCGGCGGCGAGGCGCAGGCGCGGGCGATCAGGCTGTGGCCGAGGGCACGCGGGGTACCCCAGCGGACCGACGACTCGGTGTACTCGTCGAGGAGTTCCTCCGCCTCCGCGTCACGGCCCCGCGCGGCGAGCAGGGGGAGGGCGTACTCCCACCACGGTGAGTACAGCGGGTTGCCGACTCCCCCGGCACGCAGTTCGCGGCCGAGGGCCAGCAGGAGTTCGAGTGACTGGGCGGGCGCTCCGTGCCGCCATGCCGACTGAGCCCGGTGGAGGGCCAGCAGGGACCAACCGCGGCCGGTCTCGGCCATGTCCGTGGGCCTGCCTTCCAGCAGTCCCTCCCGTCGCAGCAACGCGTCCGCCCGTTCGTGACGGCCACGGACGGACAGCGCCAAGGCCAGGACCCCGAACGGCAGCACGGTCGTGCGGCGCCAGGGTGCCTGTTCAGCGATGTGCACCGCATGCTGGGCGGTGGCGACGGCCTCGTCCGGGGCCCCGGTGCACAGGAACGTGAGCGCCTTGCAGGAGAGGGCCTGGTGGTGGGTCCAGTCGTCGCCGCGCTCCAGCGAACGTGCGAGCGTCCGGTCCCACACCGCGTGCGCCGCATCCGTTTCGTCGGCCAGTACGAGTGCGAGGCCCACGGTGCACGATTCCGCGTCCGTCCATTCGGGGTCGGCCAGCACACGCTTGACCGGCTCCGTCGCGGACGTCGCCGCGTGGGGTTCGAGCGCGGCGAGCCATGTCCGGGCGGCCAGTTCGCGGTGTGTGCCCCCATGAACTCCGCCGGGTTCACCGACGGCGGGCAGTCGATCGGCGATGTCCGCGATCGTTGCGCGGGCGGCGGACGAGGCGGTTCGGGCACCGAGGCCGACGAGCAGCAGGGTGGATTCGAGCAGCGCGGTCTGCTCCGTCGCCCCGGCAGTCCCGGGACGGGCGGTCCGTAGGGCATCGAGCGCGGTGACCAGCACGTCCGCGGCGTCAGGCGTGCCGCCGACGGCCAGCGCGATCTCGCCGTACTGGAGGACGAGGGCATGGTCGCCCGGGGAGGGGCGGCTGTCCAGGGCGGATCGCAACTCGGCCAGCGCGCCGGCCGGGTCGAACCGGGCCAGGGCGGCGACCAGTTCACCTCGGACGGACGTGGGGTCGGCCTCGGGCATCACGGTGGCCGCGTGGTCGAGGAGATGGCGCAAGTAGCGGGCGGCGGCCTGGGGTTCACCCTGGCGCAGGGCCTCGGCGCCGGCCTCGCGCAGGGTGTCCGCCATCCATGCCCGGTCGGGACGGGAGAGGAGGACCAGCTGATCGGCCACCGTGCGCACCGGCATGCGGGCGTCACTCATCAGGAGGGCGGCTCGGGCCAGCAAGCGCTCGGGGTCGGACACCGGAACCTCGGAGGCGACCGCTCGGCGTACCGCCGCGTGAGCGAAGCCCGGGCGGTCCGGGGCGAGTAGGGCTCGTTCCCGCAGCGCGTCGAGGGCCGACCGGGTCCGGGGCGGAGGCACCCGGATGAGTGGGCCGATGATCTCCGGGTGTTCGAGGCCCACCACGGCCAGGGCTGCGGCCACGTCGCGGGCCTCGGTCGACAGGTCCGCCATCCGGGCGGCGACCGACTCCCCGAGGATGTGGGAGGCGATGTCGGCGATCCGCCCGACGTCAGCCGCCGTCGGCCGGACCTCGGCACGGCACAGCTCCTCCAACAGGCGCAGCAGCAGCCAGGGGTTGCCGCCGGACACCTGGGCGCAGGTCCGCACGAAATCGCCGTCCGGCGCACCGTCGAGCGTGTCCTCGACGAGCTGGGCGATGTGGGTCTCGCCGAGAGGGCCGGGTCGAACAGTCGTCTGGAACCTGTAGTCCAGCACGGTCTCGCCGCCGGGCCGGTCGCGCGCCGCGAACAGCACCATCAGGCTGCCGCGCCGAACGCGGTGCAGCAGGAAGTTCAGGGCGCGCCAGGACTCGCCGTCACAGTGATGCGCGTCGTCGACCACGAGGATCAAGGGACGACGGGTCATCATCCTCAGGCAGAGCCGGTGCACGGCGAGAGCAACGGCCATGTGTCCCGCGGTCGGCGTATGGGCGGACCCGACGACGTCCGCCCTCTCGTCGCCCCCCTCGTCCGCCCCGGCCTCCAGGAGGGCCCGTAACTCGTTCCTGCTCGGGGGCGACCCCTCGGATGCCCGGGTGTGTCCGTGTGGCCGGATACGGAAGAGCTGCCGCAGAACTCCATGAGGCCCTTCGGCGTCGCAGACGGCGTGCAGGACCGTGACATCCTGTCCGGACACCGTGTCGATCAAGGCCTCCAGGAGCGCGGTCTTGCCCACCCCGGCCGGGCCTCGTACCAGGACCGCTCGAGGTCGCCCGGACCGAGCGGCGGCGAACTCCCTCATCAGCTGGGCGATTTCCGATGAACGGCCGGTCAGCCGATGATGCGGGGCCGGCTGCCTGGTAGCCACCTTCTGGGCCCTCCCCGATGCGGTCGAAGTATCGAGCATCCGGGAAACCTACTGCAAGATTCAAACAGTGACCGGCGTGAACCGGCCATGGGGCTCGCCGCCGCTGTGAGCCGCCGGGCGGCGGCCGCCGTCTCATCGGGTGTCCCGGGCTCCCACGGCGTGAGGGCTGTCGGGGCTCCCGTCCGGGAGGGGCTGCTCGGCCCAGATCGTCTTGCCGGCGGACGTCTGGCGGCTGCCCCAGCGCTCGGCGACCTGCGCGACGAGCAGCAGTCCGCGTCCGCCCTCGTCGAAGACCCGGGCCCGCCGCAGATGGGGAGCGGCGCTGCTGGAGTCGGAGACCTCGCAAATGAGGGCGTCGGCGCGGATCAGCCGCAGATGGATGGGGGCGTTGCCGTAGCGCATCGCGTTGGTGACCAGCTCGCTGACGATCAGCTCGGTGGCGAAGTCGAGGTCGGCCAGTCCCCACGCGCCGAGTTGCTCGGCCGCCATCCGGCGGGCCCCGCCGACGGCCGCGGGATCCAGGGGCAGCTCCCAGGTGCTGACCCGGTCGGCGCCGAGCGTGGCGGTCCTGGCCAGGAGCAGGACGATGTCGTCGGCAGGGGGATCGGGCCGCACCTTGCGCAGCACCTCGTCGCAGATCTCCTCCAGATCGGCTGCGGGATGGCGCAGCGCCTCGGTCAGCAGGTCGAGTCCGACGTCGACGTCACGGCCGGGGGCCTCGATCAGACCGTCGGTGTAGAGGGCGAGCGTGCTGCCCTCGGCCATGTCGATCCGGACGGCCTCGAAGGGCAGTCCCCCCAGGCCGAGCGGTGGCCCGGGGGGCAGGTCCAGCACTTCCACGGTGCCGTCGGGCCGCATCAGGACGGGCGGCGGGTGCCCGGCCCGGGCCAGGTCGCAGCAACCGGCCACGGGGTCGTAGACGGCGTAGAGGCAGGTGGCCCCGACCTCGCCCGAGGCGCCCTCCGCCACGCTCCGGGCGTCCGGGCCCTCCTCCCGGTCGAGGCGGAGGACCAGGTCGTCCAGCCGGGTGAGCAGTTCGTCGGGCGTGAAGTCGGCGTCGGCGAGGGTCCGTACGGCGGAACGGAGCCGGCCCATCGTGGCGGAGGCGTGCACGCCGTGGCCGACCACGTCGCCCACCACCAGGGCCACGCGTCCCCCGGACAGGGAGATGACGTCGAACCAGTCCCCGCCGATCTCGTCCCCGGGGCCCGCGGGCAGGTACCGGTAGGCGAGGTCCGCGGACTCCACCTCGGGGAGCCGCTCGGGCAGGAGGCTGCGCTGGAGGGTGATCGCGGTGTGCCGCTCACGGGTGTAGCGGCGGGCGTTGTCGATGCTCACCGCCGCCCTGGCGGCGATCTCCTCGGCGAGCACCAGGTCGTCCTCGTGGAAGGCGTCCTCGGTGCGGTGGCGCAGCAGGAGCATCACGCCGAGGGTGATGCCCCGGGCGCGGAGCGGCACCATCAGCACCGAATGGATCTTGAAGCGCCGCATGTTGTCGATGCGGCCCGGCGAGGCGGCCAGCCACTCCCGCAGCACGGGGTCGCCCGCGCTGTGGTAGCTGCCGCGGCCGGTGATCAGTGCCTCGGCCGCCGGGGATCCGGGCGGATGGATGTCGATGTCGCCCGTGGCGACCACGGATTCCGGGACTCCCTTGAGCACCGACCGCTGTGCGGTGCGGCGGCAGACGACCGGCGCGTCCGGGGGCACGGGCTGCGGCTCGTGGCCCTGGACGACCGACTCCAGCAGGTCGACGGTGGCGAAGTCGGCGAACCCGGTCACCGCGACCTCGGCGAGTTCCTCGGCGGTCCGGGTCACGTCGAGGGTGCTGCCGATGCGCACGCTGGCGTCGTTCAGCACGGCCAGGCGCCGACGGGCCCAGTACTGCTCGGTGATGTCGATGACCAGGGCCGACAGTCCGAGCACGGCGCCCGCCCTGTCCTTCAGCGGGGACAGGAACAGTGACCACGCGTGGTCGCGGACCTCACCGGAGGCCCGGAAGGGCTGCTCCTCGCGGTAGATCATCTCTCCGGTGCGCGCGACCTCGTGCTGGAGGCGGTCGATCTCGTCCAGGGGCGGGGTGGGGTAGATCTCCCACAGCGTCTGCCCTCTCATCTCGTCCGGGTTCAGCCCCATGGCCTGGCTCATCACCTGGTTGCAGGTGACGAACCGGGCCTCGCTGTCGTAGATGGCGACGGGCAGGGGGAGTTGTGCGAGCGTGATGTCCCACAGTTCGGCGGCCCCCGTGTCCGTCGGCCCGGCGGAGTAGGTCACCGCCGCCGGTGCGAGGACCCAGTGGGTCCCGCCCCGCCCGTCGAGCAGGGGTGTCCCCCGCAGCCGCGCGATGACCCGGTCGCCGTCCCGTTTCCGCAGCCCCACGTCGCTCGTCCAGGGTTCGCCGGCGGCCAGGTGACGCCGGGCCGCCGAGGGCAGCCTCGTGGTCCGCAGATGCGCGGCCGGGCGGCCCACCACCTCCTCCGGCGTGTACCCGAGGAGCCGCTGGGCGCCGGCGCTCCACACCAGGACGACTCCGCGGGCGTCGACGACGACCGCGAAGTCGTCCGGTACGGCCGGTCCCTCCGCTTCCCTGGTCGTGTCGGGCTCGTTGTCCATGGGCGTACCCCGACGTCGTTCTGCCGTTTTCCAGCACGGCGCTGTGCGCCCGGCACGGGCGCTCCCTCCAGCATCCCGCCGCGGGGCATCCCGCTCAACCGATGCCCGCGGCGGTCCAGCACGATCAGGTGCCCCATGAGGACGGGCAAGGGCCGGGAAAACCCGGGTGTGACATCTCCGGCACGCCCGACGCGGTCGCCATCCGCTCGGGCTCATGTCAGACGGGTGTCGACGCCGACGGCACGAAGGGCGCGCCGTGGCCGGGGACTATGAGGGCCGGGCCGAGGGCGAGGACCTTCTCCCTGGCTGCCCGCAGCTGGTCCCGGTCGGGGGCGAAGGGGTCGTCGGCCGGTCCCTCGGCGGTCCACCACAGGTGGGTGAGGACCACCAGGCCCTCCTGCGCTGTCACCAGGGTGCTGACGTCCTCGGCGGTGTGGCCGGGCGTGGTCATCAGGGTGATCGACGGGGAGAGCCGGTATCCGTCGGCGTCCCGGTCCTCCCAGATGTCGTCCTGGTAGATGGCCATGTGGTCGTGGAAGCGGGCCGCGGGGAACAGGGCGGCGTTCAGCGTGTGGTCCGGGTGGTGGTGGCTGAAGACCACGTCGGTGACGTCCTCGGGGGCGAGTCCGTGCTCCGTGAGCGGGTCGAGGATGAGCCGGCGGTCGGCGACCATGCCGGGGTCGACGATCGCGACGGTCGAGCCGTCGACGAGGAGGGTGACGGTCCCCGCGACGCGGTCGTCCGCGTAACCGGTGGTCAGGACGTGGAACGAGGCGGTCATGACGGGCTCCTGGGTGCGGAAGAGGAAGGAGTGGAAGGTGAGCAAGGGGGCTGAGCGGGTCGTGCTGTGCGGGGACGTGCCTCCCGGTCACGTGGGCAGGAGCGCCCGGAAACCGGTGATGAGGGCGCACAGCCCGATGTCGAAGGCGAGCTCGGCGCGGCGGTGGTCGTGCGGGACGTCGTCGAGTGCGACGGCGAGGTGCGGGGTGGTCTCGCGCGGCACGTCGGCGACCAGCACCGGCGGGGCCACGAGGTCGAGGGCCGAGCCGAGGATGAAGTTCTCCATCGCGTTGATCAGGGGCATGACCTGGTGCGCGGCGAAGCCGGCGGTCAGCAGGAGTTCCGCGACCTTCTCGTACATCGCGTACAGGAAGGGCTCGCCCAGCGGGGCGGTGGCGAGCAACGGCACCGCCCCGGCGTGTCCGGCGAAGGCCGCGCGGTAGGAGCGGGCCCAGTCCTCCAGCGCCTGCTCCCAGGGCTGGGCCGGGTCCCAGGCGTCGGGGCTGGTCTCCAGGGCCAGTTCCTCCCGCATGAGCGAGATGATCTCGTCCCGGCCGGACACATGGTGGTAGAGCGCCGAGGGTGCCACGCCGAGCTCCCTGGCCAGGGCGGGGATGGTGAGGGTCCCCTGGTCGTCGGCGAGTCTCAGCGCCGCGCCGCCGATGCGTCGGCGGTCCAGCAGAGGCGTGCGCGGCCTGGGCACATGGGCTCCTCTTCGTGCGTCTCCCCGCCGGTGCGGTCGGAACGGCCGCCGCACACCCGGGGTCATCCGGACTTTACCGAATGACTTTCAGTAAAACCCTTCCCGAGCCTCCGGGTGACCCCTACATTACCGAAACCGAATCGGTTTCAGTTCTGTTGGGTCGCTCCGCTCTCGCGGGCAGAACAGCGACCGACGTCCGTCGACCTCACGCAGCACGCGGAGACCCCCATGACCGAGCCCCACACCTCCACCGCTCCCCCACCGCCCCCGGCGGGCTCCGGGGCGGATCCGACCGGGCACCTCCAGCGGGCCACGCTCGGCGTCAGCGACATCGTCTTCTTCGTCGTGGCGGCCGCCGCCCCGCTCACCGTGATGGCGGGCATCGCCCCGCTCGCCATCATGTTCGGCGGCATCGGCGCCCCGGTCGCCTATCTGACGGTCGGTGTCGTGCTGTGCCTGTTCGCGGTCGGCTTCACCGCGATGACGCCCCACATCCGCAACGCGGGCGCCTTCTACTCGTACGTCGCCCGGGGCCTCGGTCGTCCCGCCGGGCTGGGAGCGGCGCTCCTCGCGGTGTTCTCGTACAACGCGCTGCAGATCGGCACGTACGGGGCGTTCGGCTTCTTCGCCGCCGGCACCGCGAACGACCTCCTGGGCGTCGACCTTCCCTGGCCCGTCTACGCCTTCGCGGCGATCGCGGTGGTGTGGTTCCTCGGCTTCCGGTCCATCCACGTCGGCGCCAAGGTCCTCGCCGCGCTGCTGATCGCGGAGACCGCCATCCTGGTCCTGCTGGCCGGCGCGATCCTGTTCCAGGGCGGCGCGGACGGGCTGAGCCTCGCGTCGTTCGCCCCCTCCAACGTCTTCACGTCGAAGATGAGCGCACCGCTCGGCCTCGCCGTCGCCGCCTTCATCGGGTTCGAGGCCACCGCCCTCTACCGTGAGGAGGCCCGCGACGCCGACCGCACCGTGCCCCGCGCCACCTACCTCGCCGTCGGCTTCCTCGGCCTCTTCTACACCTTCGTCGTCTGGGTCATCGTCCAGGCCTTCGGCGACGACAAGGCCGTGGCGACGGCGGCGCGGAACCCGGCGGAGATGTTCTTCACCGCGATGACCCACTACGTCGGCGGCTGGGCCACCGACCTCCAGCGCGTCCTGATCGTCAGCAGCCTCCTGGCCTCCCTGCTCGCCTTCCACAACGCCATCACCCGCTACGGCTACGCCCTGTCCGTGGAGGGCGCCGCCCCCGCCCGGCTGGGCAGCATCCACCCCCGGCACGGGTCGCCCTGGGTCTCCGGTGTCGCGCAGACGGCGCTGGCGGCCCTGGTCACCGCCGTGTTCGCGGCGATCGGCGTGCACCCGTACAACGAGTTCCTGCTGTGGGTGAACACCCCCGGAGTGGTCGGCATCCTCGCGCTTCAGACCCTGGCGGCCTGCTCGGTGGTCGTCTTCTTCCGCCGCAACCCGGGCGCCGCCGGGGCGGGACGGCTGCGGACGGCCGCCGCGCCGGCGACCGCCGCGCTGCTGCTGGCCGTCATCACGGGACTGGTCTGCACCCGCCTCAACCTCTTCACCGGGGCGTCGCCGACCGTGAACTGGACGCTCGTGGCGCTGACCCCGGCCGTGTTCGCGACCGGGGTGGTCCTCGCGACACGGATCCGCCGCAGGCGGCCGGAGGTCTACGCGAGACTCGCCACCACCGACGTCGAATCCGTGTGACCCCCGCCCTCCAGGGCATGGGCGGGGGTCAGGCCGCGAGGAGGGTCGCGAACCGGGCCAGCCGGGCGCCCTGGAAGCGGGCGCAGGCCAGTGCCGTCTCGTCCGGCGGTGTCGAGGGGGAACCTGCGGGCCATGACGTTCCGTACGGGTTGCCGCCCGACGCGTAGACGGCGTCGTCCGTGTAGCCGAGCGGCACGATGACCGCGCCTCAGTGGTAGAAGACGTTCCCGAGGAGACGAACGCCGTCACCGGCTTCTCCAACACTCAGTCCGCAGAAACGGTGTACGAGAGGACGGCCGTGACCGTCTTCTCCTCGGTGTTGGCCTCGATGCCGGCCCAGCCCAGCTCCCGCCCCTGGCCGCTGAGCCGGGAGCCGCCCCAGGGCACGCGGGGGTCGAGCGGCGCCCAGCCGTTGATCGCGACGGCGCCCGCCTTCACCTGCCGGGCGACCACATGGGCCCGGCTGACATCGGCGGTCCACAGGGTGGCGGCCAGCGCGTAGTCGCTGTCGTTGGCCATCGTGATCGCGTCGGACTCCGTGTCGAACGGGATCACGGCGCCCACGGGCCCGAAGATCTCCCGCCGGGCGATCGTCATGGCGTTGTCCACGTCGGCGAACAGGGTCGGCTCGACGAAGAAGCCCCTCGCGTGCGGCCGTCCGCCCCCGGTGATCAGTCGGGCGCCCTCGTCGACCCCGGCCGCGATGTACTCGCAGACCCTGCCCAGCTGCCGGGCGTTGATCAGCGCACCCATCGTGGTGCCCTCGTCGAACGGGTCGCCGACCTTGATGGAGAGGGCCCGCTCCACCAGGCGCTCCAGGAACTCGGCGTACACGGAACGAGCGACCAGGATGCGGCTGCCCGCGGCGCACACCTCGCCCTGGTTGGCGAAGATGCCGACCGCCACTCCTCGCGCGGCCTCGTCGAGGTCCGCGTCGGCGAAGACGATCTGGGGGCTCTTTCCGCCGAGCTCCAGGGTCGTGCGCCGAAACCCCTTGGCAGCGGCCAACGCCACCTTGTGTCCGGTCTCGGGGCTGCCGGTGAAGGAGATCTTGTCCACGCCGGGGTGGTCGATGAGCGCCTGGCCCGTCACGGCGCCGAGTCCGGGAAGGATGCTGAACGCCCCCGCGGGGAAGCCGGCCTCCTCGATCAGCGACGCGAGGAGGAGGGAGGTGAGGGGCGCGTCCTCCGGGGGCTTGAGGACGACGGCGCAGCCCGCGGCCAGCGCGGGCGCGATCTTCCACGCCCCGATCATCGTCGGTGAGTTCCAGGGCGTGATGGCCGCGACGACCCCGACCGGCTCGCGGACGGTGTAGCTGTGCGTGGGCCGTCCCATGTAGGAGGAGGTGGGGACGGAGCGGCCCTCCACCTTGTCGGCCCAGCCGGCGAAGTAACGGAACGTCTGGATCGTCTGCGGCAGGTCGATCGCCCGCGGTTCGAACCCGGGCTTGCCGATGTCCAGCGACTCCAAGGTCGCGAACTCCTCGCTCCGTGCCTCGATGAGATCCGCCAGGCGGTGCAGCAGGACGGTCCTGACACTTCCGTCGGTCCTCCCCCACTCGCCCTCGTCCATAGCGGTCCGGGCGTGCGACACGGCCCGTTCCACTTCACCGGCCCCGGCCGCGGCCACGGTCGTGAGCCGTTGTTCGGTGACCGGGTCGATCACGTCGAAGGTGTCGGTGCTCCGACTGCTGTCCCATCGCCCGGCGAGGTAGGGCTCCGTGGGAACCGTGCTGACGAGCCGTTCGGCCTCTGCGCGTGTGAGCATGTACGATTACCGTTCTATGAGGACGATATTCGAAACCATAGGGAGAGGGTGACGCCGGGTCAAGGGGTCGGCGTCACCGGGCCGTTCCCGGCGCCGTGACATGATGTGCGGCACTCGGAAGCAGGAGGAGAGAGAAGATCGTGGCGGCGACCGGCGGGGAAACGTCCCTGACTCTTGACCGCGGGCTGACGGTGCTGTCGCTGCTCGCACGCAACGCCGACGGTCTCACGGCCGCGGAGCTCGCCGAGCAGCTGACGATCGCCCGGGCGGCCGTCTACCGTCTTCTGCGCACGCTGGAGGCGCACAACCTCGTCGCCCGCCTCGGCACGCGGTACATCCTCGGATTCGGTGTGGCCGAACTGGCCGGGCAGCTCAAACCGCGGCTTCAGGCCACCGTCCTGCCGATCCTGCGACGCCTCAGCGAGCAGACCAACAGCACGGCGCTGCTGAGCGTCGCCGACGGCGACCAGGCCCTGATCCTGCTGACGGCGGAGCCGCCGAACTCGACCATGCACCTCGCCATGCGGGAAGGTGCCCGGCACGCCCTGACCGTCGGCGCCGACGGCATCGCCATCCTCGCCGGCCGGCCGGACTCCGACGAGGACACCGAGCACGTCCGCGAGGCGCGCCGCCGGGGTTACGCGGTCAGCGTGGGCTCGATCCAGGAGGGCGCGATCGGCGTCGCCGCCCCCATCCGGGTCTCGGACTGGTCGACGGCGAGCCTCGGCGTGGTGCAGCTCGGCCTCAAGCTCGTCGACGACCAGGTCCCGCGTCTGGTGACGGAGGCGGCCAGGACGGCCGCGACGCGACTGGTCGGCACGGCCGGCCCCGAGGCCGTGGGGCACTGACACCCGCCGGCCCCGCGGCCGCCCCCGGTCAGTGGCAGTGCGTCGCCCCGTGCCCCGGCGGGGGCGGCACGTCCAACGACGGGTTGCGGTCGAAGAACCCGACCGGCTTCAGCGCGAACCCCACGTAGTCGCACGGCATGATGGGCCAGTCCTCCGGGCGTGGCAGGTGCGAGGTGCCGAAGGTGTGCCACAGCACCACGTCCGTGTCGACGAGATCACGCTCCTGCTCGATCCACCTGCCGATGCCGTCACCGGAGTGCTGGTTCGGGTAGTCGCCGGCCGCGTGCAGTTCGTCCGGGCTGTACCGGGTCACCCACAGATGCGCCCGCGCGAACTCGGCGCGCCGCGCCAGATCGCTCTCGGGAGCGGCGAGCAGGGTGGGGCCGACGAACGGGACCAGCTTGTAGGCGACGGGCTCGCCGAAGCGGTTGCGCACTCCGGGGTTGGTGATCTTCCAGGTGCGCGCGGTGAGCGGATCGCACATCCGGCGGCCGTCGCGTTCGTTGGTGATCTCCGTGCCGCGGGCGACGATCGCGTTGCCGTACGGGTTGTCCGGTCCCATCGGCAGGCCCACGGCGTCGACCTCCACGACCGTGTTGCGCGGCCCGTCGACCTCCATGTCCAGGCGCATGTTGAACAGGTGCTGGTGGTTCGGGGCGTCCAACTGCGGCGCCACCAGCGTCCCGTGTGCGGGCTTCACGCCGGGGGCCACGGTCCGGGTCTGGACGATGCCGGTGAGTTTGGCCTCGAACTGGATCGTCCCGTCGAGGTAGAAGTACCAGAAGAAGCCGTACTCGTAGTTGCCGATCGTGTGGATCGACGACACGACGAGCCGCCGCGAGCGTCTGACCTCGGCCTGTTCGACGTAGCGGAAGTCCCAGTGCTTCCAGAGGATCCCGTGGTCCTCCTCGTGCAGGCAGATGGCGTTGGTGACGGTGTGCGGGGTGCCGGACTCGTCGGCGAGGACCGCGTCGAGGTACCGGATGTCGCCGAGGCAGTCGCAGCCGAGGCTCAGCGAACCCACCGTCTTGCCGAGGCTGTACTCGCCGGCGTCGAAGACGTTGCGGAAGTAGAAGTCGTCGCTGGTGTCGCCGTAGGGCACCACCATCTCGCTGATGCCGGCCCGGTGCAGGATCGGGCGCCGACGCCCACCGTCCTCGTAGGAGACGTCGCTGATGACGAGGCCCTCCACCACGTCGATATGGGCGTGCAGCCGCCAGCGCTGCCATGCGATGACGTTGCCGGTGACCGTGAAGGAGGGACCGTCGGGCTGGGTGATCTCGATCGGGCGGAGGTCGTCGCGCAGCGGTCCGACGCTTGCCGGGTCGTAGTTCCCGCTCTCCGGCGGGAGCGGCAGCGGCTCCCCCTCCAGGACGGCCGCCACGGTGCGGGTGTCGCAGTCGATGACGAAGACGAGGTTGCCGACGGGCCGGGCGTATCCGTTGTCCTCGGGGAAGCGGCGGACGTAGGCGGTCGCACGGATCACGCGGCGCCGGGCGTCCACGCCCTCGACCGGCAGGGTGCCCGTGGACCAGGGGTCGAACTGGACCTGCGACAGATCGTCGACGCCGTGCCGTACGAGGGCCTCCACCGCGGCCGGGTCCCCCTTCACGATCTCGTCGAGGGCCATCAACTCCTCGATCATGATGGGCGGTTGCCTGCCCGGGAGATGGTCCCAGGAGACGAGGCGGTCGTCGGTGAGATCGACGCGGGCCTCGAACATGGCGCCCGCCTCGGGGTCGTAGACGACGAGGAAGGCCACACGGGGGATCGGGCGGCCGGGGTCGTACGCGCGGACCCGCCCCTTGTCCGGGAGGTCCAGCCGGATCAGCGGGAATCTGATCGCCGTGCGCTCGGGCCGGGCGGCCCGTACCACGGCGACGGCCTGCTCCGTCTCCTTGGCGGTGAGCGGATCGTACGGGTGTGGCGTGGCAGCGGTCACTGCCCTTCCTCCTCCGGGTCGAGGGGCCGGCTGCGGGGAGCCGGGCATGGGGTGGGCATGGGCGGTGGTGAGTGGTTCCGGTGCCGTCACGGAATGGTCACCTCGCCCGGGCTGCGCGCCGGTTCGTCGACGGTCGCCTCCGGGCGGGGCGCCCGACGGTGGACGAGGAAGGACCACGCGACGCCGAGGACCACCCAGGCGAGCAGGGCCCAGGGCACGGTGTCGAGGGGGCTCTGGGCCTGGTAGACGGCTCCGAAGACGGCGCCGGCCGAGACGAGGACGCCGACGCTGCCGGCGACGAGGAGCTTGGCGTGGCCGACGTGCGGCCACAGGCCCTTGACGCCGAGGGCGGCGACGATGAGGTACATCAGCGCCAGGCCCGTGCCGCCGAAGCCGGCCATCCAGCTGAACGCCGGTGACCACTGGGGTTGCAGCACGCCGGGCTGGGCGGTCTCACGCGAGAAGATGCCGTCGCCCACCCGTACGGCCACGATGACCAGGCAGGAGAGGGTGCCCCACAGGGCGGCGCCCCATACCGGGGTGAGGAACCGCGGGTGCAAGTGGGCCAGTCTCGCGGGCAGTCGGCCGCCGCGGGCCATGGAGAGCATGCCCCGGCTCGACGCGACGCCGACACCGATCGCCACCGCGAGGACGTCGAGGATGATCAGGACGCCCATGAAGGTGCCGAAGCCTGACGATCCGTACTCCTTGCCGGAGGCGAGGGCTTCAAGTGGGAAGACGCTGTCCTTCCACGCCTGCGCGTCGAGGCCGAAACCCACGGCCTGGGCGTACGCGACGACCAGGTAGTAGACGCCGACGAGGGTGAGCGACCACAGGACCGCGCGGGGCACATGACGCTTGGGGTTCGCGGTCTCCTCGGCGAGGTTGGCCGCCGACTCGAAGCCGATGAACATGTTGATGCCGTAGAGGACGCCGTACAGGAGGTCCAGGCGCCCCACGGAGAACGGGTCGAAGGGCTCGGCGGGCAGTCCCCCGCCGCTCCGGCCCGCCCGGAAGAGGATGACGAGGGAGAAGACGAGGACGACGAGGACGGTGGCGAGGGCGAGGACGAGCTGGGCCCGGATGGACACCTGGACGCCGATCACGAGAACACCGACGACGAGGGCGGCGTAGGCCAGGGAGAGGGGCCACCACGGCACGTCCACGGACAGGGCGTTGAGGAGCCAGGTCCGGGTCAGGCCGCCGAGGACGAGGAACGTCGACGCCCCCAGCACCATCATGGCCCCGTAGTAGAGCCACCCGGCGGCCACACCGACCCGGGGTCCGGCGCTGTCGCTCACGTACTCGTAGAGCGATCCGCACAGATGGATCCGTTTCGCGTACTGGGCGATGACCCATCCCACACCGCACATGCCGACACCGGCGACGGCGATCGCGACGGGAGTGGCGACCCCGGCGCCCCGCCCCGTGGCCGACAGGCCCACGACCAGGGGGAGAAGGGCCGCGACCGAGAACACCGGCCCCATGAAGCCGATGGATTGAGTGAGGACGCCGACCAGGGACAGGCGGCCGTGGGCCAGGGTGATGCGATCAGGGCTTGTCATCCCGATCAGCCTCCAGTTGCACCTCTGTGCGATATTCGTACATGGTGTACGTTTGTTGGTAGCACATGGCGTGGTGGCCGATGGTGGGTGTCAAGGCCCGCCGGGCACAAAGGAGGCCGCCCCCGCCGAAGTGTTCCGACGGGGGCGGCCGTTGACCGGTAAGAAGAAGACGGGCGGCGGCCTACCGCGGCCCGAGCAGGAACGCCCGGGCGGCCCCCGCGGCGGAGACCACGTCCGGGGTGGCCTCGTCGACACGGTCCTGGCGGTGCGAGACGAACATGACGCAGGCGTCCTGCACGTCCCCGCCCCGGGCCAGCGGTGCCGCGACCGCGTGGGCGCCCGGCTCCACCGCGCCATGGCTGGTGACCCAGCCCCGCCGGCGCGCCTCCCGTACCGCCTCCGGGTCGTCGTCGGCGGCGGCCCGTCCGGCGCGGATCGCGCACGGCGCGGCCCCGCGGTCCAGCGGCTGGCGGGAGCCCTTGCGGTAGGCGAGGTGGTAGTCGGCGTTCCGGGGGACGGCCGTGGCGACGGCGACGACGCAGTCCGGTTCCGGGAAGAACAGGATCGCCGTGCCGCCGTACCGGTCCGCGAGTTGCTGGAGCAGCGGCTGGACGAACTCCGCGAGGGTGGGCCGGGTGGTGCCCGCGAGCGTGTGGAGTTCCCCGCCGGGTACGTACGCGCCGTCCGCGGACCTCGCCAGGAACCCCTCGGCGGCCAGCGTGCCCGCGAGGCGGTGGACGACGGTCCGGTGCAGCCCGGTCCGGGCGGCGATCTCGGCGACCGTCAGTCCGCGGGGCTGGTGGGCGACGGCCCGCAGGACGGCGAGACCCCGGACGAGCGTCTGCGACGGCGGCTGACTGGGCCGCTTGACCGCCTCCCCGCCTCCCCCGTTCCCGCCGTGCGCACTGCTTCCCGTGCCGTTCGCGGCCTCTGCCCGCACCCCGCGTACCACCTTCCCGGTTCCGCTCACGCGTTCAGCGTAGGCCACGGGTCCGCCGCACCCGGGGCTTGACGCCGGGGTCCTCCCCTGCCAATGCTGTGCACTATACGCACGGATGGTGCGCATAGTGCACGGAGGAAAGTCCATGAACCACGCCACGACCGTCTGGCAGGCGAACCGGTTCGGCGCCATGACCGGGGCGGAGGCCCTGGTCGAGACCTCGCTCGCCGCCGGAGTGGACATCTGTTTCGCCAATCCGGGAACCACCGAGATGCCGCTGGTCGCCGCGTTGGACTCGGTCCCCGGCACCCGCGCGGTGCTCGGGCTCTTCGAGGGCGTCTGCACCGGAGCGGCCGACGGCTACGCCCGGATCGCCGGCCGGCCGGCGATGACACTGCTCCATCTGGGCCCCGGATTCGCCAACGGCATCGCCAACCTGCACAACGCGCGGCGGGCCCACTCCCCCGTCTTCAACGTCGTCGGCGATCACGCCAGTTGGCATCTCGCCCACGACGCGCCCCTGACCTCGGACATCGTCTCGCTCGCGCGCCCCGTCTCCGGCTGGGTCGACACCGCCGCCTCCGGTGCGGATCTGGCCCGGCTCACCGCCCGCGCCATCGGGGCCGCCGGCGCCGCGCCCGGCCGCGGGGCCACCCTCATCGCCCCCGCCGACCTCCAGCAGGAGGTGCTGAAGGGCCCGGTGGACGTCGAGCTGCCGGGCCCGCGGCGCCGACGGGAGGTGTCGCCCGAGGTCGTCGACGCCCTCGCCAAGCGGCTGCGGGCCGGGGAGCGCGCCGTCCTGCTCCTGGGCGGGGCTGCGCTCGACGAGCGCGGGCAGCGGGCGGCCGCCCGGATCGCCGCCGCCACCGGGGCGGTGCTGTACAGCGAGACCTTCCCGGCCGCCGCCGAGCGCGGCGGCGGTCTTCCGGACCTCGACCGCCTGCCCTACTTCCCGGAGAAGGCGGTCGAGGCTCTCTCCGGGGCCCGACTCGTCGTGCTGGCGGGGGCCCTGGAACCCGTGTCGTACTTCGGCTACGAGGGGATCCCGAGCCTGCTCGCTCCCCCGGGCACCGTGGAGGTGCTGAGCACACCGGAGGAGGACGGCGCGCACGCGCTGGAGGTCCTCGCGGACACCCTGGGGGCACCCGAACCGCCGTCACCCACCCGGCCGGACCACGCGGGGCTCCCGGACGGAGCGCTGACGCCGCGTTCGGTCGGCCGCATCGTCTCGGCGCTCCTCCCCGAACACGCCGTCGTCTCCGTCGAGGGCGGCACCTGCGGCTACCCCTTCTTCACCGCCTCGTCACACGCCGCCCGGCACACCACCCTGACCAACACCGGCGGAGCCATCGGGCAGGGCCTGCCCGCCGCCGTCGGCGCCGCGATCGCCGCACCCGGCCGCAGGGTCGTCGCCCTCCAGTCCGACGGGAGCGCGCAGTACACGATCCAGTCGCTGTGGACGATGGCCCGGGAGCAGCTGCCCGTGATCACCCTCATCGCGTCCAACCGCGTCTACAACGTGCTGCGCACCGAGCTCGACCGGCACGGGCAGCGCAGTCCCGGCCCCAACGCGATGGCGCTCACCAGCCTGGACGCACCGGCCTTCGACTGGCCCTCGCTGGCCCGCGCCTACGGCGTCCCCGGCACCCGGGTCGAGACGGGCGAGGCGCTGCGGCGCGCACTCGGCCGGGCGCTCGCCGCCGACGGTCCCCAGCTCATCGAGATGGCCCTGTGAGAGGAGCCGCCATGCACAGCACAGCAGACCCGGTCGCGGACGCGGCGGGGGCGGTCGACCGCTTCCTCGCCGAGCCGCGGACCATGCTCATCGGCGGCCACTGGGTCGGCGCACTCTCCGGCCGCTCGTTCGCCAGTGTCGACCCCGCCACCGGCACCGTGCTCACGACCGTTCCCGACGGCGACGCCACCGACGTCGACCGGGCCGTCACCGCGGCCCGCCGCGCCTTCGACGACCCCGGCTGGCGGCGGACGAGCCCCCTGGAGCGGGGCGCGCTGCTGAACCGGGTCGCCGACGTCATCGAGGCGCACGCGGACGAACTCGCCCTGCTGGAGTCGCGCGACAACGGCAAGCCGGTGTCCGTGGCCCGCGCGGTGGACGTGGGCACCAGCGTGAAGCTGTTCCGCTACTTCGCCGGCTGGCCGAGCAAGCTGGAGGGCAGCACCATCCCCGTGTCGCCGCGCGGTGGACTGCGCGTGCTGAACTACACCACGCGGCAACCGGTGGGCGTGGCCGGACTGATCGTGCCCTGGAACTTCCCCGTGTCGATGGCGTGCTGGAAGCTGGCTCCCGCGCTGGCCACCGGCTGCACGGTCGTCCTGAAGCCCGCCGAGGAGACCCCGCTGTCCACGCTGCGGCTCGCCGAGCTGCTCCAGGAGGCGGGGGTGCCGGGCGGGGTCGTCAACGTCGTCACCGGGCGCGGCGCCACGGCGGGTGCCGCCCTCGCCGCGCACGACGGGGTCGACAAGATCGCTTTCACCGGGTCCACGGAGACGGGCCGCGCCGTCGTCCGCGCCGCCGCGGGGAACCTGAAGAAGGTCTCCCTCGAACTCGGCGGGAAGTCCCCCAACATCGTGCTGCCCGACGCCGATCCCGAGGCCGTCGCCGAGGCCGCCGCGCAAGCCGTCTTCTTCAACCAGGGCCAGGTCTGCACGGCCGGCTCCCGGCTGTACGTGCACCGCAAGATCTTCGACGACGTGCTGGACGCGGTGGCGGAACGCGCCCGCGGCATCGTCGTCGGTCCCGGCAGCGACCCGGCCACCGAGATGGGTCCACTGATCTCCGCGCGGCACCACGAGAGGGTCACCGGGTTCATCGCCGCCGGCCGGGAACAGGGGGCCAAACTCGCCGCGGGCGGCGGGCGGCCCGGACTGGACGCGCCGTACGACGCGGGCTACTTCGTCGAGCCGACGGTGTTCGTGGCGCCCGAGGACGGTCTGCGGATCGTCCGGGAGGAAATCTTCGGCCCCGTGCTCGCGGCGATGAGCTGGGACGACGTGGACGATCTGGTCGAGCGGGCCAACGACTCGCCCTTCGGGCTGTCGGCCGGCATCTGGACGTCCGACCTGGGCCACGCGCACCGCATCGCCGACGAACTTCAGGCGGGGACCGTGTGGATCAACTGCTACAACCTCACGGATCCCGCGTCGCCCTTCGGTGGCTTCAAGCAGTCCGGCTGGGGCCGCGAGATGGGCCGGACCGTGCTCGACCACTACACCGAGATCAAGAGCGTCTGGGTCAACCTCGGCTGACGCCCACGTCAATCCGCTCGCACTCCCGCCTTCCCCGCTTGTCGTCGTACCCCCTCGTCCCGATCACCTCTGTGGAGCCCTGCATGGACCTCGAACTGGATGGCAGGACCGCCATCGTCACCGGAGGCAGCCTCGGTATCGGCCGGGCCACCGCCCGCGCGCTCGCCGCGGAGGGCGCGACCGTCGTCGTCACCGCCCGCCGGCTGCCGCTGCTGGAGCGCACCGCGAAGGAACTGGAGGCGGAGACCGGCAGCCGGGTCGTCCCGCTCGTGTCGGACACCGACGACACCGCGTCCGTACGCGCCATGGTGCGGCGCGTGGCCGACGAGCTCGGACGTGTCGACATCCTCGTCAACGGCGCGGCGGCCCCGTCCGGGCTGGTGCGCAACGCGGTCGAGGAGGCCGACCCCGAGCTGCTGCTGGCCGACCTCGACACCAAGGTCGTCGGCTACTTCCGCTGCGCGCAGGCCGTGACCCCGCACATGAAGGCGGGCGGCTACGGCCGGATCATCAACATCGGCGGGCTGACCGGCCGTTCCAGCCACGCGCTCTCCGGAATGCGCAACCTCGCCGTCGTCCACCTCACGAAGGTGCTCTCCGACCAGCTCGGCCCGTCCGGCGTCACCGTCAACACACTGCACCCCGGCGTGGTGGAGACCGAACACATCCATGAGCTGTACGAGAAGGAGGCCGCCAAGCGCGGCATCACCGCGGCCGAGGTCGAGGCGGACTTCGTCGCCCGTACACCGATCCGCCGGGTCCTGGAGGCGGACGAGATCGCCCAGGCCGTCTGCTTCCTCGCCTCCCCGAGGGCCGCCGCGATCACCGGGGAGTCGCTCGGCATGGACGGCGGCCTCACCCGCGGCATCTTCCTCTGACTCCCGGCCTCCCCTCCCACTGTCCTCCCTCCCCTTCGTTCCGCAGCTCCGAAAGGAAACCCCACATGGAAGGCACCATCCTGGTCGCCACCGCGGGCCAGGGCGTCCTGCGCTCCTCCGACGACGGCGCCACCTGGTCCCGTCTGGGCCTCGGGCAGGCCCTGGAGTTCGACGCCGTCGTCCGCTGCCTGGCCGTCCACCCCGAACGGCCCGAGGTCGTCCTCGCCGGCGCCGACGCGGGACTCGTGCGCAGCGGTGACGCCGGGGTCACCTGGCACCGGGTCGACTCGCCGATGAACGACCGGACCATCTGGTCGCTGGCGATCGACCCCACCCACCCGGACACGATGCTCGTCGGGACCGGCGCCCCCTCGCGGGCCGCCATGTTCCGCACCACGGACGGCGGCGTCAGCTGGGAGCAACTGCCGCCCGAGATCCCGGAGTTCTGCGCGGGCGTCAACCGCCCCCGCATCCTGACCTGCGTCGTCGACCGCCATGAGCCGAAGAACATGTGGTTCGGCGTCGAGGAGGGCGGCCTGTGGCGCAGCAGCGACCGGGGCGACACCTGGGAACGGATCGACGGCACCCCGGCCTCCCTGCCCCAGGGGGTGACCAACTCGGACGTGCACTGTGTCGTCGTCCTCGAAGGCCCGCCGAAGACGATCGTCGTCGCGGTCGTCAACGCGCTGTTCGTGAGCCACGACGACGGGGCCACCTGGACCCGCACCGACTCCCGCGAGACGTTCGGCATCTACTACACCCGGCTGGTCAAGCAGCTCCCCGGCACCGACGACCTGCTGCTCGGCATCGGTGACGGCACCCCCGGCACCACCACCCGGATCCTGCGCTCCGAGGATCTGGGGCGCAGCTGGCGGGACACCGTCCTCGACACGCCCGCCAACTCGACCGTCTGGGCCTTCGGCACCCACCCCGCCGACCCGGAGCTGGTCTTCGCGGGCACGAAGTACGGCCATCTCCTGCGCTCGACGGACGCCGGGCGCAGCTGGCGCAAGGAGTGGCGCGAGTTCAGCGAGATCACCGATGTGACCTGGACCCCCGCCGTAGCGCCCACCACGGAAGGACACTGAGCATGGAGCCCGACGAGCGTGTACTCGCCCCGCACGAGGAGCCCACGCCGATCCCCGCCGACCCGCGGGACGTCGTACGGCCGCGGGTGCGGCGGACCCATCTGTCGCTGTTCGTCCGCGACCCGGAGGCCTCGGCCGCGTGGTACGAGGACGTCCTCGGCATGGAGGTCACCGCGCGCGGCCCGCAGTGGGTGTTCCTGTCCTTCGGTCGCAAGCACCACGACATCGCCCTGATCCGCGCCGAGGAGGGAGCGGTCGCCGGAGGCGTCGGTCTCCAGCACTACGGGCTGGAGGTGGAGGGCGACCTCGACGAGTGGCGGCGGCTGTACGGGATGCTCCTGGCCAAGGACGTGCCCGTGGTGAAGACCACCGATCACAAGATCGGCTTCGGTCTGTACTTCACCGACCCGGACGGCAACCGCTTCGAGTTCTTCCACGAGACGGTCACCGACGACGAGGAGGGCAAGCGCGTCCTCGGCCTGTACGGCGCCCCCAGCGAACCGGTGGAGATCGAACCGCTCCGCGGCTGACCCCGCCGTGCCTCACTCGCCCCGCCCCGCACTCGCCCCTCACCCCTGACCGACCCGGAGGAAAGACCCATGCCCCAGCCCAACTTCGCCGGGTACCACATCCGCAAGTGGTTCACCCAGACCGAGGACACCCTCGCCAACGAGACCGGTGTCCTCGCGGACGGCGACCCCGTCCGCAAGATCGTGATCGCGGCGGCGATCCACAACCCCTACGCCGGGCGGTTCAGCCAGGACCTCGACGACATCGTGGCCGATTCACCGAAGCTGGGTGAGGAGTTCGGCAGGCGCGCCCTGGAGGCGGCCGGCGGCCTCGCCATCCAGAGCTACGGGAAGGCGTGCCTGGTGGGCACGGCCGGCGAGTACGAGCACGGCAACGCCTTCCTCACCGCGGTCTTCGCGGACCCGGTGCGCGAGGCGGTCGGCGGCGGGAAGGCGTGGGTGCCGTCGACGGGCAAGCGGGGCGGTCCCGGCACGGTCCTCGACGTACCGCTGGCCCACAAGGACGCGCTGTACGTCCGCTCGCACTACGACACGGTCACGGTGAGTTTCTCCGACACCCCGAACCCGGACGAGGTCGTCGTCGTGTTCGCGTTCGCCACCCGCGGCCGGCTGCACGCCCGGCTGGGCGGTATCGGCGCCGACGAGGTCCAGGGCCAGGACGGGCTGCGCTGAGATGGCCGCCGACGCCACCTCCGGCGGGCGGGACCGGTTCCTCACCCTCAACGGGCTGCGCGCCCACTACGTGGAGTGGGGCGACGAGGACCGGCCGGCGATCGTCATGCTGCACGGACTGCGCAGCTACGCCCGGACGTTCGAGCCGCTGGCCGGGCGGCTCCGGGACCGGTACCGCGTCCTGGCCCTCGACGCGCGCGGGCGGGGTGACAGCGACTGGGACCCGAACGGCGCGTACCACACGGAGTCCTACGTCTGTGATCTGGAGCAGTTCACCGACCGTCTCGGCCTGGACGGGTTCGTCCTCCTCGGCCACTCCATGGGCGGCGCCACCACGTACGTCTACGCGGCGCGCCACCCCGAGCGGGTGCGCGCGGCGGTCGTCGAGGACATCGGGCCCGGCTCCTCGCAGTCCGGCGCGGGCGCCGAGCGCATCAGAAGGGAAGTGGCCGAGACCCCGCGCGACTTCCCCGACCGGGAGGCGGCCCGCCGGTACTGGCGGAGCATCCGGCCGCACATCTCCGAGGAGGCCCTCGACTCCAGGCTGCGGCACACCCTCGCACCGGACGCACAGGGGCGCTGGCGCTGGAAGTTCGACCTGGCGGGCATCGCGGCGGCCCGCCTCGACCCGGATCCGGCCCGCCAGGTCGACCTGTGGCCGTATGTCGAGGCACTGCGCTGCCCGACCCTGGTCGTCCGCGGCGGGGAGTCCGACTTCCTGCCCGCCGACACGGCGGAGGCGATGACGCGGCGCAACCCGCGGATCCGGCTGGTGGACGTCCCCGGCGCTGGTCACTACGTGCACGACGACGCCCCGGAGCCCTTCCACCACCACTTCACCCGATTCCTCAGGAGCGCGGAGGCCGTGCGATGACCCAACCCGTCGTGCACCGCGCCCAGGTGGCCGTGGTCGGCGCCGGACCCGTCGGTGTGACGGTCGCCAACTACCTGGGCCTCTACGGGGTGCGCACCCTGCTGATCGACCGCAGCGAGGAGATCGTCGACTATCCGCGCGCCGTCGGCATGGACGACGAGTGCCTGCGCAGCTTCCAGGGCGTCGGGCTCGCCGACGAGATGCTCGCCGACATGATCCAGAACGTGCCGCTGAAGATGTTCGCCGCGAACGGCCACTGTCTGGCCGACATCCGGCCGGACACCAAGGAGTTCGGCTGGCCCCGGCGGAACATCTTCATGCAGCAGCTCGCCGAACGCGCCCTGCGCGAGGGCCTCACCCGCTATCCGCAGGTGCGGTCCCTGCTGGGTCATGAGCTGGTGCGTCTGGAGCAGGACGGCACGGAGGCCCGGCTGCACGGCGTCGGACCCGACGGGCAGCGCGTGCTGGTGCACGCCGACTACGTGGTCGCCGCCGACGGCGGCCGCAGCACCGTGCGCGAGCAGTTGGGCATCCCGTTGAGCGGGGACACCCACCCGCGCAAGTGGGTGGTCATCGAGTGCGACAACGATCCGCTCGACGCCCCGTACACGGGGCTGCACGGCGACCCGAAGCGCCCGTACGTCTGTCTGGACCTGCCCTACAACTACCGCCGCTGGGAGTTCATGCTGTTCCCCGGCGAGGACGCCGAGGCCATGCTGCGGCCGGAGAAGGTGCACGAGCTGCTGTCCGGGCACGTGCCCGATCCCACGGCGCTCCACATCATCCGGGCCCGCGTGTACACGCATCACTCGCGGGTGGCCGACCGGTTCGTGGACGGCCGGGTCTGCCTGGTGGGCGACGCCGCCCACCTCATGCCGCCGTGGGCGGGCCAGGGCATGAACACCGGCATCCGGGACGCGACCAACGTCGCGTGGAAGCTGGCCGCCGTCGTCAGCGGTCGGGCCCATCCGCGGATCCTCGCCACCTACGACACCGAGCGGCGCGAACACGCCCGCGCGATGGTGAAGCTGTCCGACGCCATCGGCCGGTTCCTCGCCCCGACGAACACCACGGTGGCCCGGGCCCGCGACACGCTGGTGCGGGGCCTCACCGTGGCGCCTCCGGTGCGCAGCTGGCTGGTGCACATGAGGTTCAAGCCCGTCCCCCGGTACACCGAGGGCGTCATGCTGCACGGCCGGCGGCCGGGGCGGCGGAACTCCCCGGTGGGCCGGATGTTCGTCCAGCCGAGGGTGGAGACCGCCGACGGGCGGGTCGTACCGCTGGACGAGACCCTCGGGGAGTGGTTCGCCCTCATCGGCTACGGCACCGATCCGCTCGTCCATCTGGATCCCGACAGCCGGGCCTTCTGGGACCGGATCGGGACGCGGTACCTCACGGTCGTCGAGTCCCGCTCGGGCCGGTCCCGTACCGAGCGGCGCACGTCGGCGACGGGCTCGGTGACGGTGGAGGACGTCGACGGCACCCTGCGGGACTGGTTCGCCGCGCACGAGGGCGGTGTCGCCGTGGTCAGGCCGGACCGGTATCTCGCGGCCCTGGCCGCGTCCCGCGACCTCGGGGCGGTGACCGGCGCGTTCGAGCGGCTGATCGCGCCGTCGCGCGCCGTGGAGTCCAAGGACGCCTGGCGCTCGGTGCCCGTCCCGGAGGGAGAGGCCTCGTGATCGTCGAACAGCGCGACTACCTGCTCAAGCCGGGCACCGCCGCGCACTACGTGCGGCTGTGGGAGGAGTACGGCCGAGGGCCCCAGGTGCGGATCCTCGGCAACCTCCTCGGCTGCTGGACCACCGAGGTCGGCGACCTCAACACGCTGGTCTACCTGTGGGGCTTCGAGAGCCTGGAGGACCGCGTCAAGAGACGCGCCGCGCTGGCGGAGGACGACGATTTCGCGTCGTTCCGCGGCCGGGTGCGGGAGCTGCTCGTCCGGCAGACCAACCGGCTTCTCGTCCCCGCCACCGAGCACGTCCCTGTGTGCCCGTCCGAGGGAGGCCGGCAATGACCGCCGATCCGGCCCCGTCCGCGGCCGCTCAGGAGTACGTCGACGCCATGGCCCGCGACCGGGGGTACGTCCTCGACTACCACAAGGTCATGGCGCGGTACGACCTCGATGTCCTGCGGGCGACCAACGAGCTGGTCCGGGCGGCCTATCTGGCGCCCCGCAGCCTGGACCGCCGCACCAAGGAACTGCTGTTCATCCTCAGTCTGACCGTGATGCGCGCGGACCGGCATCACATCCAGAGCCACATCCGGGTGGCCCTCGACCTCGGGGTCACCCCGCGGGAGATCCTGGAGGCGATCGAGATCGCCCTGCCGGAGGCCGGCATCGTCGCGTTCCAGGCCGGGCTGGAGGCCTGGCGGGAGACCGTCGGCGCCGTCGGCGTCGAACCGAACTCCGTTGACGGGGAGGGCGGTTCGGGCGCACTGGAGTGAGCGGCGAGGCACGGCGAGAAGGGGCGGTCTCCCGGAGACCACCCCTTACGTGTGCGGGAGCGCCAGAGGGAGGGAGTGTCAGAGGGAGGAGGGCACCTCGGGCAGCGCCGGCTCCGTCTCCCGGCCGTCCGTCCGACGCCCGCCGCCGTTGCCGAGAGGGGCTTGCGCGGACAGGACGAAGAAGAGGATGCCGGGAGCGGAACCGAGGGGTACGGACAGCGCTCCGCCGACCCGTCCCGGCGGACGGGAACGATCATCCGGTCGAAGGGAGTTGAGGATACGGTGGCGGAGCAGCAACGACCGGATGGAGCGCGTCCATGCGAACCGTCGTGACGACCGAGCAGGTCTCCCCGGACGAGCGGTTCGACTTCTGGGTCGAGGAGATGGCCCGTCTGATGGTCGCGCCGCTGGACACCACACGGACGGCCGGCGATGTCTTCCACGGCACGGCCGCCACCGGCCGGGTCGGCGCGCTGCGGCTGAGTGCGCTGAGCGCGGGACCGCTGCGGGTGCGGCGTACGGAGTCGCCGGCCGCGCGGCACGAGGAGGACTTCTACAAGCTGGCCCTCCAGGTCTCGGGCTCCGTGGTGATCGAGCAGGACGGCGTGCGGAGCCGGCTCACCCCGGGTGACCTGGCGCTGTGCGACACCTCGCGCGCGTACGGCTTCACGTACGAGAGCCCGTTCAGCACGGTGCTGGTGCTGGTGCCGCGCCCGCTGATCCCGCTGCGGCCGGAGACCCTGCGCGCGGTGACGGGCCGGCGGATGGCTCCGGACCAGGGGGTGGGCGCGGTCGTGGCGCCGTTCCTGCGGTCGCTGACCGAGCAGAGCGCGCACTGTGCCGGGCCCGAGGTGTCGCGACTGGCGGACGGAGCGGTGTCCCTGGTCACGGCGCTGCTGTGCGAGCGGCTCCACCGTGCGGCGCCGGTGGCGCCCCATCTGGCGACCATGCTGCGCATCCGCGACTACATCGAACGCCATCTCGCCGACCCGGACCTCACACCGGATGTGATCGCCGGGGCGCACGGCATCTCGCGGCGCTATCTCTTCAAGCTGTTCGCGGAGGAGGAGACGACGGTCGCCGGCTGGATCCGCACCCGGCGGGTGGAGCGGTGCGCCCGGGACCTCGCCGACCCGGCGACCCGGGACCAGCCGGTGGCCGCGATCGCCGCCCGCTGGGGGCTCCTCGACGGCCGTCACTTCGCCCGCGTCTTCAAGGCGGTCTACGGCGAGACCCCCCGGGACTACCGGCGGCGGGCCGGACGGGGTCAGACGCCGCTGCCGCCTGGGCCGGGTCCGGCGCCGGTGCCGCCCGTGCCCCTGGACGGTTGACGTAGGGCCTGTCGTTTGGATCACGCCTGGGCCGCGGGGCTCACCGGCAGCCATTGGTGCCCGTAGCCCGAAGTCCGCATGATCCAAACGACAGACCCCAGCCGCGTCGCCCCGGTTCCGCCGATGCGTGCACGGCGAGGTGACGTTTCCGTGCACGGGCTCGACCGAGGCCGGCGCTCCGGGCGGGAAAGCCCCTGCCGGGCTCTGGACGGGACAGGGGCCTCGCGTTTTCATCTACGCACGTTGAAAAACGGCGGCCTCCCCCGGAAGGAACGCGATGACCTCCCCTGCCCCGCACCCCCTCGCACCGCTCACCCCGAGTGAGATCACCGCGGCCCGCGCGATCCTCGCCGAGGCCGGACTGCTGGCCGGCACCAGCCGCTTCGCGTACCTCGGCCTGGAGGAGCCGGAGAAGGACCTTCTGATGGCGCGTGCCGCCGACGACCCCGTCGACCGTCGGGTGCGGGTCATGCTGCACGACACGGCGGGGGCGCCCGCGCATGACGTCGTCCTCTCGCTGACCCGCCGCACGATCGACTCCGATCGCACGCTCGACGCCGTCAAGGACGGGCAACTCCCCATCCTGGAGGAGGAGTTCGAGCTGATCGAGGAGATCGTGGCCGCCGACGAGGGCTGGCGGGCGGCGCTCGCCCGGCGCGGCCTCGACGGGGCGCTGGTGCGGGTCGCCCCGCTCTCCGCGGGGGTGTACGCGGACGACTACCCCGACGAGGCCGGACGCCGTGTCCTGCGCGGCCTCGCCTTCGTCCAGAAGCAGCCGGAGTACTACGCCTGGGGATGTCCCATCGACGGTCTCGTCGTCTACGTCGACGTGCTGAACAGGACCGTCGACCGGATCATCGACCTCGACCCGGTGCCGCTGCCCGATGTGTCCGTCGACTTCGGCGACCCGGCGGTCACCGGCCGCCGCACCAGCCAGAAGCCCATTGAGATCACCCAGCCCGAGGGGCCGAGCTTCACCCTCGACGGCAATCTCCTGGAGTGGGAGAACTGGTCCCTGCGCATCGGCTTCGACGCCCGTGAGGGCCTGATCCTCCACCAGATCGCGTTCCACGACCGCGACCAGGGGCGCGACCGTCCCGTCATCCACCGCGCGTCGATCGCCGAGATGGTCGTCCCCTACGCCGACCCGTCGCCGGTGCGCTCCTGGCAGAACTACTTCGACACCGGCGAGTTCCTGATCGGCCGTATGGCGAACGCCCTCGAACTGGGCTGTGACTGCCTGGGCGACATCACCTACCTGGACGCCGTCATCGCCGACGACACGGGCGCCCCGCGCACCCTGCGCAACGCGATCTGTCTGCACGAGGAGGACCACGGCATCCTCTGGAAGCACACCGACCTGTGGACCGGCCGGGCCGAGACCCGCCGCCAGCGCCGGATGGTGCTCTCCTTCTTCACCACCATCGGCAACTACGACTACGGCTTCTACTGGTACCTCTACCTCGACGGCGTCATCGAGTTCGAGGCGAAGGCCACCGGCATCGTCTTCCCCTCCGCCTACCCGGGCCCCGGCTACCCGTACGCCTCCGAGGTCGCCCCGGGGCTCGGCGCCCCGTACCACCAGCACTTGTTCTGTACCCGCCTGGACATGGCCGTGGACGGCCCCCGGAACCGGGTGGAGGAGGTCGACGCCGTACGGGTGCCGATGGGACCGGACAACCCCCGCGGCAACGCGTTCACCCTCCGGCGCACCCCGCTGCGCACCGAGTCGGAGGCCCAGCGGGACGCCGACCTCGCCGTCGGCCGGGTGTGGCACATCTCCAACCCCGAGTCGCTCAACTCGCTCGGCGCGCCCGTCGGGTACACCCTCCACCCGCAGGGGAGGCCGACCCTGCTCGCCGACCCGGGCTCGTCCATCGCCGCCCGCGCCGCCTTCGCCACCCGGCATCTGTGGGTCACCGCCTACGATCCCGCCGAGCGCTACCCCGCGGGCGACTTCGTCAACCAGCATCCCGGCGGCGCGGGCCTGCCCGCCTACACGGCCGCGGACCGCTGCCTCGACGGCCGGTCGCTCGTCGTGTGGCACACCTTCGGCCTCACGCACGCACCCCGGCCGGAGGACTGGCCGGTCATGCCCGTCGACCACACGGGCTTCAAGCTCACCCCGACCGGCTTCTTCGACCGCAACCCGACGCTGGACGTCCCGCCGGCCGCGGCCGTCTCCCACGGCTGCTGCGATGCATGACCTGCTGGCGACGCATGCCCTGCCGGCGGTGGCGGGCCTGGCGGCAGCGGTGGTCTGCCTGGCCGGTCATCTGCCGGGGCCGGTGCGCGGCTGGGGTCCGCACGCCGTCGTCACGGCGGTGATGGCGGTGATGGTCCTGCCGGGCGGACGGTCGGTAGGGGCGGTGCTCGCCGGTACGGCCGTCGTCGCGGCGGCCGCCGTGTGGCGGCTGTGCGCGGGCTGCCCGGGGCGCGGCAGAGCCGCCGAGACGGCCGACCTCGCGGCGATGGCACTGCTGACGGCGGCCGCCCTGCCCTGGGGGACGACCGTGCCGCACCACGGAGCCGGTGCCGGTACCGGAGGCGGCGGGCTCGCGCTGCTCGTGGCCGGTTGCTGGGCGGCGGCGCGCGCGGGGACCGTGATGTTCTCTCGACTGGGCGGTGGTCACGGCCCGTTGGCGGGGCGGCAGGACGCGGCGGCGGCCCTCATGGTGGCGGCGATGACCGCCATGGCATGGTGAAGCGGCACAGGCGGGCGCCCGTCCCGTCGGAGGAAGGGAGTCGGCGGGCTCATGCCGAAGATCGTCGACCATGACGCGCGCCGTCGTGAGATCGTCGCGGCGGTGTGGGCGCTGATCGCCCGCAACGGGCTCGACGCGGTCACGATGCGCGATCTCGCCGCCGAGGCGGGGTACGCCAACGGGGCCCTCGCCCCGTACTTCCGCGGCAAGGACGACATCCTGCTGGCTGCCTTCCAGTACGCCGTCGAGAGCACCGACGCGCGGGCCGAGCGGGCCATCGGTGACGCCACCGGGCTCGTGGCGCTGCGCCGGCTGTGCCACGAGATCATGCCGCTGGACGAGACGCGGCTGCTGGAGGCCCGGGTCGTCGTCGCGTTCTGGGGCCGGGCCCTGCACGACCCGCGGATGGCGGCCGTCCACGTCACCGCCCTGGACCGGTGGCGGCAGCGGATGACCGACTGCCTGGCCGAAGCCAGGGCGGCCGGCGAGATCCGGGCCGCGGCGCCGGACGAGCGGGGCGCCGACGCGCTGCTCGCGGCGCTGGCGGGTTTCCAGGTCAACGCGCTGCTCGTACCGCACACCGCGACGCCGGACCACCAACGGGCCGCCCTCGACGGCCTGCTGGCGTCCTTCTAGCACCACGAAGGTCGTCAAAGGTCGCCAATTCATCCCATGAACCGCAGGGCGGACCCCGGCTTTCATGTAAGGTATGGACACTTCCCGCGGACGGCCCTATAAATCCATCCCATGTCCAGAGATCGTCATGGCTTGTCCGGGTCGGGCCGCCCCCTCGACCGCAGATCGTTCCTCGCCACCACCGCCCTGACGGCGGGGGCCACCGCCCTGCCCGGCGGTGTGCTCTCCGGCCGGGCGGCGGCGGCCGTCCCCCCGCAGATCACGCTCCCCGAGCGGGGCATCCACGACACCTCTCCCGCCTCCGCCTGGACCGATGGCTTCCTCACCGGCAACGGTGAGCACGGGGCCGTGCTGTACGGCGCGCCCACCCTGGAGAAGGTGGTCCTCAACCATCACCGGCTGGTGCTGCCGAACGGCACCCGCGACGTGAAGCCGCCGGTGCTGGCCGGCCGTCTGGAAGGCGCACGCGACAAGGCACTCGCGGGTGACTACACGGGCGCCAACCGGGACTTCGCCGCGGGCTGGTCCCTGCGCTGGACGCAGTCGTACCACCCGGCGTACGAGCTGCGCATCGCCACGCCGGGCATGACGACGGTCCGCGGCTACGGGCGGGTCACCGACTTCCGTACCGGCGAGGTGAGTTCGAGCTGGACCGACCAGTACGGCACCTGGACGCGACGGGCGTTCGTCTCCCGCGCCGACAACGTGATCGTCCATGAGCTGCTCCCCGCCTCCGGCCGTACCGTCGACACGACCCTGAGCGTGCACACCGCGCTCGACGGGCTCCCCACCGGCCTGGGCTTCACCACGCGCGCGACCGTCGCCGAGGGCTCCGGCTATCTGAATCTGCGCGGCACCTACCCCGCGGGCCAGGGCGCCTTCGGCTACGAGGGCGTCACCCGTGTCGTCGCCTCGGGCGCCGGCGCCACGGTCACCGCCTCCGGTGCCACGATCGTGGTGACCAAGGCGACCAGGGTGCTGCTCCTGACGAAGCTGGGCCGCTACGAGTCGTCCACCGGCTGGGACTCCGAGCCGCTGCACACCCGGCTGGCCGCACTCGGCACGGACTACGCGGCGCTGCGCGCACGGCACACGGCCCTGCACACCGCTCTCTACGACCGCTCCCGCCTCGACCTGAACGTCCCGGACGCCGACCGCCGGCTCTCCGTCACCGAACTCCTCGCCCGCCAGAACGCCGACCGCAACGTCATCGACACGGCCCTGCTGGAGCGGATGTACGACTCGGGCCGCTACTTCTTCCTCAGCTCCAGCGGCATCCTTCCGCCCCGTCTCACGGGGATCTGGACGGGGGCCTGGGGCGCGGCCTGGGCGGACGACTTCACCACCGACGCCAATGTCAACCTCCAGGTCGCGGGCAGCAACATCCTCGACCTCACCGAGCCCATGCAGGGCTACTTCGACCTGATCCTCGGGCAGCTCGACGACTGGCGGACCAACGCCAAGAACCTGTACGGAGCCCGCGGCTTCCTCGCCCCCTCCCGCACGGACGGCGAGTACGGCCACATGCTCCACTTCAACGGCGGCAGCTTCCCCGGCCACACCTGGACGGGCGGTGCCGACTGGCTGCTGTACCCGCTGCTCGAGTACTACGAGGTCACCGGCGACGAGGCGTTCCTGCGGGACCGGCTCGGGCCCGCCCTGATGGAGCTGGCCCTCTTCTACGAGGACTTCCTCACCCGTACCGACGCGAACGGCAAGGCGGTCTTCGTGCCGTCGTTCTCCATGGAGAACTCCCCCGGCAACACCGGTGTCTGCTTCTCGGTGAACGCCACCGGCGACATCATGGCGGGCAGGCACGCGCTGCTGGCCGCGATCGACGCCGCCGACGCCCTCGGCGTCGAACAGGGCAGCGGCCAGGGCGTCGCCCGCTGGAAGGCTCTGCTGAAGAAGCTCCCCGCCTACCGCGTCAACGGCGACGGGGCGCTGGCCGAATGGTCCTGGCCGAGCCACACCGACCGCTACAACCACCGGCACGTCCAGCACCTGTACGGCGCCTGGCCCCTGCACGAGATCAACCCCGAGGAGGAGCCCGCCCTCGTCCGCACGGCGAAGCGGGCCCTCGAACTGCGCGGCGACCAGAACATCTCCGCCCACGGCAGCCTCCACCGGGCCCTCGCGGGGGCCCGTCTGAAGGACGGCGGACAGGTCTACGGCAACCTGCGGAAGATCCTCGGCAACAACATGGTCTTCAAGTCGCTGATGACGTCCCACAACCCGAACCTGGACATCTACAACGCGGACGCGGCCAACGCCATCCCCGGTGTGCTGGCCGAGGCCCTGCTGTACCACCGCCCCGGAGTGCTGGAGATCCTGCCCGCCCTTCCCGACCAGCTGCCGAAGGGCACGATCACCGGGGTCAGGGCCCGGGGCCGCATCCGCGTCCACAGCTTCGCGTGGGACCTGGACGCTCGCACCGCCACGCTGTCCGTGACCTCCGCCGTCGACCAGGAGGTGACCCTGATCAGCCGGCGCGGCATGACCTCCGTGTCGACCACGGCGACCGTCGCACCGTCCGCCCTCGGCACCCACGCCAGGAAGGTGTCTCTGGCCGCCGGTCAGCGCACGGAGATCTCCGTCTCCCTGCTCAGCGGTTTCTTCCGGCTGGTCAACCGGCACAGCGGCCATGTCCTCGACGTGCCCGGCGCGAGCACCGCCGACGGCGCCGGGATCATCCAGTGGGGCTGGTCCGGTGCCGTCAACCAGCAGTGGCGACTGCTGCCCGAGGCCGACGGCTCCTTCCGTCTGGCCGCCCGCCACAGCGGCCGGCTGCTGGACAGCCCCGGCGGCTCGGGAGCCGGCGCCCAGCTGATCCAGTACCACGACGCCGGCAGCGACAACCAGCGCTGGAAGCTGGTCGCCGCGGGCGACGGCCACCATCGGCTGGTCAACGTCCGCAATGGCTGGTGCGTGAGCGTCGACGGCGACTCGGCGCAGGCGGGCGCCCACGTCGTCCAGCAGCCCGTCGGCACCGGCGCCGGCCAGGAGTGGCGGCTCGTGGCGGTGTGACCCGACGCGGGGCCGTCGTCGAGGGGGCGGCGGCCCCGGTCATGAGCAGGGGCCGGGGCCGCCGCGGCGTTGTGCGGGCGATGCCCCGGCCGTAGGGGTGTGAGGTCGATGGCCGTACCATGACGTGACCGGGCTCACGTCGCCCCGGCCGACTCATGATCCGGCTCGCGTTCCCAGCCGCGAACGTCGGCGGCGTCCCGCCATCAGTCCCGTCCCGCGGGCACCGCACCCGGCTTCGCAGGAGGCACACGGTGAAGGATGTCGGAATAGACCGAAGAACGTTCCTCCGGGGCGTCGGCGCCGTCACGGCGGGCACCGCCGCCGTGACGTCCACCGCGTGCGGGCCCCCCACCGCCCGGAACTCCGGCGGGGCCGGGAACAGCAGGACCGTCGTCGTCCGCGACATCGGCGGCGCCTACGGCGAGGCGCACCGCAAGGCGGTGTACGAGCCGTTCGGCAAGGAGACCGGCATCCGCGTCGACGTGGTCCACATCCCGACGTACGCGGAGCTCCTCTCCCAGATCCGGGAGGGCCCCCGGTTCGACCTCATCGACATCGACATGAGCGCGCTGGCCCTCTTCGCCAAGGACGACGCCACCCAGGAACTCGACTACGACCGGCTGGAACACACCCGGAACGCCGGCATCGCCCAGTCCCTGCTCACCTCCCACGGCGTCGGCAAGAACTACTGGGCCAGCGTCATGGCGTACCGCACCGACGCCTTCGGCGGGAGGGCGCCGGAGACCTGGGCCGACTTCTGGGACACCAGGGTGTTCCCCGGCGGCCGGGCCCTGCAGAGCCCGGACGGGGGCCCGCCCGAGTTGGAGTTCGCCCTCCTCGCCGACGGTGTGTCCGCCGACAGGCTCTATCCCCTCGACGTCGACCGCGCCTTCGCCGCCCTGGACGCGATCAAGGGCGCCGTCCACCGGTTCTGGGACGACGGCGCCACACCGGGACTGCTCCTGGAACGCCGACGGGTCGCCGCCACCACGGTCTGGCACGGCCGCCCGAACCACCTCATCCAGCGGGGCGCCCCGCTCGCCTACCAGTGGGACGGCGCCCGTCGGCAGAGCAACGGCTTCGGCATCCCCCACGGCGCCCGGCACCCGGACGCCGCCTACCGGCTCATCGACTTCGCCCTGCGCCCCGAGGTGCAGGCCGCCGTCGCCGAGCTCTACCCCATGGGCCCGGTGGCGCCGACCGCGTACAAGTACCTGCCCAGGGCCGCCGCGGATCTCGCCAGCTCCCCGGAGCACCTCTACACCGGTTTCGACCTGGACATCGGCTGGTGGGTCGAGAACAAGGAAGCCGTGATCAAGCGCTGGCAGGAGTGGGTGCGGTCCTGAGGACACGGCACGGGGACGGATCGGCACCGTCACTCGGCACCGCCGGCTCCCGCCGGGCACCGGGAAGGACATCCCGTGGACATGACCAGCATCTTCGAGCGGTCGACCGACCGGCCCGGCGGTCGTCGTTCCCGTGCGGCGGCTGCCGCGCCCCCGCCCGAGGCCCCGGACCGGTCACACAGGTCGCCCGCCCGGCCGCCCGGAACGCGTGCGCGTTCCGTGCTGAGCGCGCGCAGCCTCGCGGGTCAGGTGTTCCTGTGGCAGCTGGTGCTGGTGATCCTGTTCGCGGCCGCGGCGGGCGTGGCGCTCGTCCTCCAGGCCCGTACGTCGAGCACGGAGGAGGCCCGCCGGGTCTCGCTCGGCGTCGCCCAGGCCTTCGCGCGTGCGCCGGGCACGGTCGAGGCCATGAAGTCCGCCGACCCCACCGCCGTACTCCAGCCGAGGGCGGAGGACACCCGTGAGCTGACCGGTGTGGACTTCGTCGTCGCGATCGATCCGCGCGGCTACCGCTGGACACACCCCGACCCGAGTCTGATCGGGGAGCACGTCTTCGCCCTGCGCAAGGAGGCGGCGGCCGGCCGGCCCTTCACCCAGGACATCGAGGGCAGCCTCGGGCTCGCCGTGGAGTCCACGGTTCCCGTCTTCGACACGGGAGGACGGAAGATCGTCGGCCTGGTGTCGGTCGGGGTCACGGTCAAGAACGTCGACTCCGTGGTCCGACGCCAGATGCCGATCCTGCTCGGGTCCGTCGCAGGTGGGCTCGCTCTCGTCACCGGCGGCAGCGCCCTGGTGTCGCGGCGGCTGCGCCGGCAGACCCGCGGACTGGGACCGGCCGAGATGACCAGGATGTACGAGCACCACGACGCGGTGCTGCACGCGGTGCGGGAGGGAGTGCTGATCATCGACGGTGACGGGCGGCTGCTCCTCGCCAACGACGAGGCACGGCGCCTGCTGGACCTGCCGGCGGACGCGGAGCAGCGCCGGATCACCGCTCTGGGCCTGGAAGCGGGGACCGCCTCTCTGCTTGCCTCCGGCCGGGCGGTCACCGACGAGGTCCACCTGGCCGGCGACCATCTGCTGGCGGTCAACATCCGGCCCGTCGACCCGGAAGGCGGCGTACGGGGGCATGTGGCCACCTTGCGGGACACCACCGAACTCCAGGACCTGGCGGGTCGGGCGGCCGTGGCCGGGGAGCGGCTGCGGATGCTGTACGAGGCGGGCGTGCGGATCGGCACCACACTGAACGTGGTGCGCACCACCGAGGAGCTGGCCGAGGTGGCGGTCCCCGGCTTCGCCGACGTGGCCACGGTCGACCTCCAGGATCCGGTGCTGGAGGGCGAGGAGCCGGTCGGACCGAGTCCCGAGCTGCGCCGCACGGCACTGCACAGCGCCAAGGGGTCCTCCTGGCCGCTCTTCCCCGTGGGGGACCTCGTCCGCTTCGCCCCCGAGAACCCGGTGGCCGTCAGCGCCCAGCAGGGCCGGCCCGTCCTCGACGCCGACCTGACCGCCTCCTTCGACTGGCGCGTCCAGGATCCCGAGCGGGCCGGGCGCATCCTGGACTCGGGACTCCACTCCTTGATCACCGTGCCGCTCCAGGCCCGCGGTGTCGTGCTGGGCATGGTCAACTTCTGGCGCGCCGAGCAGGACGCCTTCGAGGAGGAGGACCTGGCCTTCGCCGAGGAGCTGGCCGCCCGGGCCGCGGTCGCCATCGACAACGCGCGCCGCTACACGCGCGAGCACGCCCTGGCCGTGGCCCTCCAGCGCAGCCTCCTGCCGCGTTCCCTGCCCGAGCGGTCCGCCGTCGAGGTCGCCCACCGCTATCTGCCCGCCCGGGCCGGTGTCGGCGGCGACTGGTTCGACGTCATCCCCCTGCCCGGGGCGCGGGTGGCGCTGGTGGTGGGCGACGTGGTCGGCCACGGGCTGCACGCCGCGGCCACCATGGGCCGGCTGCGCACCGCGGTGCGCACGTTCTCGTCCCTCGACCTGGCCGCCGACGAACTGATCAGACGGCTCGACGAGCTGGTCACCCGGGTCGACGGCGAGGAGAGCGGCGACGGCGAGGGAATCACGGGAGCGACCTGCCTGTACGCCATCTACGACCCGGTTGCCGGGCGGTGCTCCCTGGCCCGGTCCGGGCATCCGGAACCGGCCCTGGTGCACCCCGACGGCACGGTCGAGCGGATGTCGGTGCCGGTCTCCCCGCCGCTGGGCCTCGGAGGCGGCCACCCCTTCGAGAAGGCCGAGTACACCCTGCCCGAGGGCTCGCGGCTGGTCCTGTACACGGACGGGCTGATCGAGGACCGCGACCGGGACATCGACACCGGTCTCGCGCTGCTGCACGACGCGCTGGCGGGGCCGGGCCGGACACCGGAGGAGACCTGCCGGGCCGTGTTCGACGCCCTGCTGCCGGTGCGCCCCAGCGACGACATCGCTCTGCTCGTCGCCCGGTCCCGGCTGCTCGACCCCTCGCAGGTCGCCGACTGGGACATCCCCGCGGACCCCGCCGCCGTCGCCGGGATCCGGGCCCAGGTCGCCCGTCGGCTGGAGGAGTGGGGGCTGGGGGAGTTCGCGTTCTCCACCGAGCTGGTGATCAGCGAGCTGGTCACCAACGCCATCCGCTACGGCAGTGACCCGAGGCGGCTGCGGGTCCTGCGCGACGGCGACAGCCTCATCTGCGAGGTCACCGACGGCAGCAGCACCTCTCCGCATCTGCGCCGGGCCGCCGACACCGACGAGGGCGGCCGGGGACTGTTCCTCGTGGCCCAGTTCACGCAGGGCTGGGGCACCCGTTACCTGTCCCGGGGCAAGGTGATCTGGACGGAGCAGTCGCTCCACGGCGGCCTGCCCGAACCCGACGACGACCTGGCCGAGACCCTGCTGGACCAGTGGGACGACACGGGCTGGTGACGCCGCTCAGAACGCGGTGTAGCCCCCGTCCACAGGCAGCACGGCTCCGGTGATGTAGGACGACTCCGGGGAGGCGAGGAAGAGGACGGCGTCGGCGACCTCCTCGGGCGTGGCGAGCCGGCGCATCGGTATGGAGTCCTCTCGGGTGCGCCGGTAGGCGGCGGGGTCGGGGCGCCGCTGGAACGCCTCCTCGATGACCGGCGTCATGGTCAGACCGGGGGCGACGACGTTGACGCGGATGCCGCGGTCCGCCCATTCGACGGCGGCGCCCCGGGCCAGCGCGATGAGGCCGCCCTTGGCGGCGGAGTACAGGGTCTGGTTCGGCATGCCGACCATCCCGAGGCGGGAGCTGACACACACCATCGACGCGCCCCGCTCGGGTGCCAGTGGCATCAGGTGCTTCATGACGAGGAACGCGCTGAGGAGGTTGGCGTGGAGCACGTCGCGGGCGGCCTCGTAGGACGTCTCGGCGAGCGGGCCGGACCGCTGGAGGCCGTGGCAGAGGACGACCACTCCCACGTCGCCCAGGTGCCCCCGCGCGCGTGCGGCGAGATCGGCGACGAACCCCTCGTCGTCGAGGTCCCCCGCGACGTAGAGGTCGTCCGGGTGGCTCTCCGGCGGCTCGGGTCGCCGTCCCGTGAGCAGGAGGCGGGCGCCCTCGCGGCGGAAGTGGGAGGCGATCGCCTGCCCGATGCCGCTCGACGCTCCGGTGATCACGGCGTTGACGCCCTGGAGTCTCATACGCGTTCCCAGTCGGTCGGTGGCCGGAGTCGGCCGTCGTCAGGCCCGTACCTGCCCCCGGCCGGCGACGATCTCCGGGCGCAGCAGGTCGGTGAGGGTCTCGGCGGGCAACAGGCCCTTCTCCAAAACGAGTTCGGCGACGCCGCGGCCGGTGGCGAGGGCCTCCTTGGCGATGTCGGTGGCCGCCGTGTACCCGATGTGCGGGTTGAGGGCGGTGACCAGGCCGATGGAGTTCTCCACGGT
>NZ_OLMK01000130.1 GCF_900290235.1 Streptomyces sp. MA5143a | reverse complement strand
GCACTTGTGCGTCTTGACGTGCGGTCTGACCATGAGGTTGTGCTGGTCGGCGAAGCCCTGGACGCGGTCGATGTTGCCCTGCATGACGTCGACCAGCACGATCGGCGCGGGGGTGTCGATCCGCTCGACCAGAGCGTCGAGGACTCGTTGCAGCCGGTTCACGCTGCCCTCCTTGTGGTTCTGCCTGGAATGACCGAGGGGCGCGGGTGCTGACTCCCCTAAATGCTGAGCGCGCGGTCCGCGATAGCGCGCGCAATGGCGTACACCGCCTTCGGGTCTGCCTACGCAGCGGTGCAGACCATCTGGATCTCCACCGGACTGTTGAGCGGCAGACCGGCGACACCGATCGCAGTGCGGGCGTGCCGCCCGTTCTCACCCAGCACCTCGATCAGCAGCTCACTGGCCGCGTTGGCGACCTGCGACTGCTGACCGAAGTCCGGCGTACTGGCGACGAAGACCAGCATCTGCACGATCCGGACCCGGTCCAGATCACCCACCGCCCGCACGGCCGCGGCGAGGCAGTTGAGCACGGCATGGCGGGCCAGTGACCGCGCCGTCTCCAGCTCCACGTCCCCGCCGACCGTGCCCTGCCCCAGCAACCAGCCGTCCTTGTAAGGCAGCTGGCCCGAGATGTAGATGCTGGAGCCCACCGACCGGTGGTGCACGTAGTACGGGTTGTCGGCGAGTTCGGGAAGGGCGAGACCCAAAGCCTTGAGCCGATCGGAAGCCGAACCAGTGCTCACTGCTGACGCCACGGACTGGCTCATCGCGTCACCTCTGCGGACGGCACGAGGAACAGACCCGTGCGGTTGTCGATAAGTGGCTGTTTCGTACGAATCTTGATCATCTGCACTCGGCTCTCTCCTCGAGTAACAGTGGCGATAAAACGCCGTATCGTGGCTTAAACTAGCCACCTTTTGTCGTTTGTCGACCATATGGGCGCCTGTTGAGCGCTGTCAATACCAAGTTCAGTCTCGAATACAACCTCGGAACACCGCATGCGGCTGCACTACCGCTGCTGGAGGCGACGGTCGACGCCGGGACCTGGCTCACCGGTTTTATCCGCTTCGGCATGGACGGTCCATGTGCGTGGCCGGCCTCACCAAGCAGCCGAAGACGGCGTATGAGCACGCGCGGTAGCGCTGGGACAGCTACGAGTACCACGAGTACTCCGACATGGCGTTCGGCCTGCTCAAGATCCTCAGGTACGACTTCAGCCAGATTTTGCGTCTTTGAACGCACTGGGCAGCCTCCCGGCGTGATCGACGAGCCGGAGTTGAGATCTGGAACAACGAACTCAAGGAACGGTTCCTGCGTACCGGCCACCGCTTCAGGCGCGTGCAACCGCGTCGCAGGATGCGCGACTACATCCGTGGACTGCTGGGCCCGGGCGGACGCACAAACGGCTGGCAGCTGGCCGACCACGCCGGACACCGCACACCCGACCACCTCCAAAGGCTCCTCAACCGCGTCCGCTGGAAGGCCGACGAGCTCCGCGACGGCCTCCAGCACTACGTAGCCGAACGGCTCAGCGAACCCGGCGGGATCCTCATCCTCGACGACACCGCTTCCTCAAGAAGGGCACCACCTCCTCCGGCGTGCAGCACCAGTACTCCGGGACCGCCGGCCGCACCGAGAACTGCAAGATCGGTGAGTACGCCGCCTACGCCACCACACGCGGACGCGCCCTGGTGGACCGGGTTCATAGCTGCCGACCCGCGGCAAAAAGGGCAGCAGAAATGGTTCCTGCCTCGCGCCCCTCACCGTGGCAGAAGTTCGGCGGCTCCTGGCAACTGTCACCTCACCCGCTGCCGTTGGCCCGTCCCTGATGAGCACGCGCGCGCTGAGATGGTCTCACTGGCGCCGACGGCGCCAAGCCGTCGCTCGCCGATGTCACTATCAGCGGCGGCTGCACACGATCGAGGGGCGGCCCGGGAAAGAGAACACGGGTCGGCAATCAGCCCACTACAGTGACCCAAACCGCCCCTGACCAGGGAAAACGTGAAAGTGCTGCTGGAGTACTAGAACTTCGGTCATGGGCTTCTCCGTTTCGGGTGGGTGGTAGCGGCTACGACAGCACAGGGTCAGGGAAGCTTTCCGGTGAAGGCGAGTTCGACCAGTTCGCGCGCCTCCACGGCGCCGAGGGGCACCGGGTTGTTCTGCACCAGCCGACGAGCTCTCAGACCGTTCTCAGCGATCTCGTCGAGCTGGTCGTAGGTGACACCGAGGTCGGCGAGGGTGGCAGGGATCCCGATGTCGGAGAGCAGGTCGGCGACGGCCCGTACGGCGCCCTGAGGGGTCACGTTCTCCCCGGCACCGAGCAAGCGGCCGATTTCGGAGGTCTCCTCCGGGCGCGCCTCGGCGTTGAAAGCCATGGCGTACGGCAACAGACAGCCGACCCCGACTCCGTGCGCGGTGTGGGTGAGGGCGCCGATGGGGTACTGGAAGGCGTGCGCGACGGCAGTGCCGGCTGTGCCGAGCGCGAATCCGCCACACAGCGCCGCCATGGCCATGTCGTCGCGGTGCGGGCCCTCGCCGCCGGTGTGCACGCAGGTCCGCAGACTGCGGCCGACGAGCTCGAGTCCGTAACGGGCGTAGGCATCGGTCAGGGCGCCCTTGCCGACGAAAACACGCTCCTGGTACAGCTCGGAGGTGGGCTCGTGCCGGATCGCGGTGAACGATTCCACGAGGTGGCTGAGGGCGTCGGCGCCCGAGGCCGCAGAGAGGCCGCTGGGGCAACTGCCTGTCAGCACCGGGTCGATGACGGCGGTGTGCGGAATCAGGTGTGGCGATGAGATGCCGACCTTCATCACCGCTTCCGGGTCGCTCAGCACCGCGACGGGAGTGACCTCGGACCCGGTGCCGGCGGTGGTCGGGACCGCGACGACGGGGATCGTGGGACCCGGTACGGCGAACTCGCCGTAGTAGTCCCGCGGAGAGCCACCGTGCCGAAGCACCAGAGCCAGCACCTTGGCGAGGTCGATGCAGCTCCCACCGCCGATCCCCACCACGACCTCGGGGTCGGAGGCTTCCGAGCTACGGACGTGGGCCACTGCGGCGTCGACGTCACCGACCGGCAGATCCGGCGTGACCTGGTCGAACACGGTGACCCTGGCACCTCTGCGCCGCAAGGCGACGACGACGTCGTTGAAGAACGGGTCGCCGGCCATGCGCTCATCGGTCACGAGCACCACCTGGTTGCCCAAAGCGAGGACCATGGGAGCCAGGGCGGCCCGCTGGCCGGCTCCATAGAGCACCTCGCGGGGTTGGCGGAGCAGCCCGAAGGAGGACGTGGGAGCAATGCCGGCCGAGCTACTTGGGGACATCGGTTTCCTTCCGTTGGGGATCGTGTCCGTCATGCATGGTCGAGCGCGCGCAGCTCGGCCACGAGTGCAGCCGGCAGTTCGACGCCGTTTGCGAGTGCGCGCGAACGGCACTCGCGGGCCCGGTCGCCCGGGACGAGGACGGCGCGGTCGGGTCCGCTGTCGCGGATCTCGGTGAGGTAGTCAGTGAGGTGGCCGGGAACTACCGCCGGTCGCAGCAGTACGAAGAGGTCACCCTTGGTCGCGGGGTGCACCGAGTCGAGCGTGCCGGTGATTCCCGTCCCGAGTGCGGTGCCGGTCAGCGAGGCCACCATGAGCTCGATCGCGAGGCCCAGCCCGTATCCCTTTGCCCCGCCGAACGGGGCGAGCGCCCCCTCCTTCGCGCGCAGCGGATCGACGGTCGGCTCCCCGTCGGCATCCAGCGCCCACCCTGGCTCCAGGGGCTCCTCGCGTAGAGCATGGGCGTGGACTTTTCCCATGGAGATCTGGCTGGTGGCCATGTCGAGCACGAACGGCTCGGGCTCGGCGGGGACGCCGACCGCGATCGGGTTGGTCCCGATCAGCGCCCGCCGCCCGCCGTAAGGGTGGACCAGGGCTTCGCTGGTGGTCATGGCCAGGCACACGAGGCCGCGCTTCGCGACATGCTCTGCGTACCAGGCCAACATGCCGAGATGGTTGGCGGAGGCGATCGACGCGGCGGCGATCCCGGTCTCGTGGACACGCTCCTGCACGACGTCCAGGGCGGTCCGGGCCACGACGGGTCCGAGCCCCTGTCCGCCCTCGGCCTGTAGGAGGGCCTGTCCGATCCACGTGTGGGTCCCGGTGGTCTCCGGGTCGGCGACGCCGGCCCGGATTCGGCGCACGAGCCGGGGAAGCCGGAGCAGTCCGTGCGACGGCTGGCCTTTGAGCTCGGCGTCGATCAGTAGGTCTGCCTGCCACCGCGCCCCCTTCACGGGTACGCCGGCGGATCGAAGCGCGCGCTCGGCCAAATCACGAAGCTCGGCCACGGGCAGGCGAACCGGCTTCTCCAACGGCTGTCCAAGCGGGTTCGGGGTGCTCACGGGGCGGTCCTCCATGCGTCGGCCTGCGATGACTGCACAGAGACTGACAGTAGATCCGATCGGATTCAAGAAGCGATCCGATCGGATCCTGCAAGGATCCGATCGGATCTTGAGTCAGATCCGATCGGATGTCATAGTGATTCCCAGTGCATCAACCGATGACAGGAGTGTTCCGCGTTGACGAGTCAACCGGCGAACGTCCCCAGGAAGGGACCGGTGGTCACCGAGGTGTACCACCTGATCTTCGGCATGTTGATCTCCCAGGAGATCCCGCCCGGTGCCCGGATGGCGGTCGACGAAATCGCCCGCAAACTGGGGGTGTCGCAGACGCCGGTACGCCAAGCGCTGGCCACTCTGGAGGCCGAGGGCCTGGTCACGCGTACCCACCTTGTCGGCTACCGAGCCGGCGAGTTGATGACACGCAGGCAGTTCGATGACCTCTTCGCAGTTCGTGCGTTTCTCGAGCCGCAAGCGGCCCGGCTAGCAGCCGAGAAGCCCGCGCCGGAGAGGCTCGCGGAGATGCGCAGCACCCAGAGTGAGATGACCTACGAGGCTTCTCGCAACGGTGTGGTGCCCTACGGCACGTTTGCGCGGCACGACGCCGAGCTGCACTCAGCCATTGCCGAGGCCTCTCGCAACGAAGCGCTGCGCGACGCGGTCTCCCGGCTCAATGCCCACGTCCACCTGTTTCGCCTGTACGTCGACCGTGCTGTCACCCACGACGCACTCGACGAGCACGAGGAGATCGTTTCGGCTATCGAGCACCGCGACCCACGGCGGGCGGCGGCCGCGATGCGCGCTCATCTCCGTCGCTCGCAAAAGCGCCTCCGCTCGGCATTCGAGTAGCTGCCGGCACTGCTGTCCATCTGTACCGGTGCCATGTCACTACGCCCTGCCCACATGAGGCGTGTCCATTTCGACCGTTCAAGACTCTGGGCACGTCCCGCACATCGCCGTCAATGCCGGCGACGGGATCGGCCCCAAGGTGACCGAGAGTGCCCTAGCGGTCGTGCGGGGCCGCGGGGATCGAGATGGCCACCACCGACGTGCCCGTCTCGGCTGGCCTGTGTTCCTTCGAGAAGTGAGACATGAGGAGTTCCATGAGTGCGCTGGTCAGTCTTGAATCCATCCAGGACGCGGCGGAGCGGATCCGCGGGTACGCCCTCCGGACACCTCTGATGGTGTCGCCGTGGGAGGGACTTTCACTGAAGCCGGAGAGCCTGCAACCGGTGGGCAGCTTCAAGATTCGTGGTGCCACAACGGCAATCACCCGCCTTGCGCCGGAGGCTCGCCAACGAGGTATCGTCGCGATGTCATCGGGCAACCACGCACAGGCCGTGGCCTACGTGGCCCGCAGTCTTGGAATCGCGGCGCACATCTTCATTCCGGACAACGCTCCGGCACGAAAGATCGAAGCAACCAGAGCCTTGGGCGCTGTCGTTGAGGTGGTGCCACCCGAAGAGCAGTACAGCCGACCGGAGGAGTTCGCACGAGAGACGGGCAAGACTCTCATTCCTCCGTTCGAGAACCTTGACGTTATTTCCGGGCAGGGCACCATCGGCGTGGAGATCGCCGCGGATGACCCGGGCATCTCGACAATCCTGGTGCCAGTGGCCGGCGGCGGACTGATCGCGGGGATCGCGGCCGCCGCGGCGGCGTTGCTGCCGAACGCGCGAGTGATCGGCGTCGAGCCGGAGCTAGCCGCGGACGCCGCGGAGTCTCTTCACACCGGCGCACTCCGGGCGTGGGCTGCTGAGGAGACGGCACGAACAATCGCCGACGGGTTGCGCACTGCCAGCCTCGGCGAAATGGCCTGGCCACATGTGAAGGCCTACGTGCACGACATCTTGACCGTTACCGAGGACGAGATCGAAGACGCCACCAGACGACTCGCGGTCGAGGCCCGGCTTCTAGCGGAGCCTAGCGGCGCGGTCACCACAGCGGCGTACCTCCACCGGCGTCGCGAACTGCCGGCAGGACGTGCGGTGGCGGTGGTGTCCGGAGGCAACATTGATCCCGCATTCCTGAGCGGCCTGGTCGCAGATGCTGAGAAGGTACCGCGGAACACGCCTGCCGGCGCTTGCCCGTAGACAAAACTCCTGCGCATCACGCCGAGCCTTGCCCCACCGAACCTGATCCGCGAAGGAGGCCAGGTCGGCCCGAACGTCTGCTGAGGGCATGGGCGACTATCAACACCGCCGACGCCATGTGCCTGGTCTGCTCTCAGCCGTGATGCCCGTCACCGTGAAGACGGTGATAGGGCACTGATCGGCGTCTGGGTTATGCCCGCCAGCTCCGGGACCCTCGCCGACGGGCGTGACCTAGCACCGATCGGTTGTCGAGGTCATCGGGCGTCGGCTCCACGAACGGTCTGCATGCAGACGTCACGGCGAGTCCCATCGTTTGCGTCGGACCTGTTCCACGAGTCGAAAGCAAGGTGTACTGCGCGGTCGTCCTGGACACGTTCTCGCGACGCGTGGTGGGCTCGCCCACTGCGGAGCTGATTCACTCAAGATCCACTACAGATCGTGTGGAGAGTGCGAGCTTGATCCTCACCGTTTCGGCATGGGCGTGCGACGTCACGGTGGCGAGCGGGCTTTGACGCGCTTCACGCACGTCGGCGTGGCCTCAAGCGTGCCGGGGCGCGTGTTCTCCTGGCACTGCCGTCCGGGCTCCCAGCCCCATGGGGAAGTGGGCGGCCAGTTCCTGGCGGAACGCGTCGGTGTCGCCCTCCAGGGCGACCGTGGCCAACCTCTCGTGCTCGACGACCAGTTGCTGCGGGTTGTCGCTGTACGTGCGGTGATCGACACTGAGATAGAGGCGCAGCTTGGTCTCCCAGCCGTCCCACATCCCCTGCAGGACGCCATGGCCCGAGAGGTCGTAGAACAGCCGGTGGAAGCGGAGGTGCGCGTCGATGCTGGCCGGGATGTCGTCCTTCTCCATGGCCCGGCGCAGATCCTCAACGGTCCCCAGCAACTGAGGCCGCTCGGCGCCGCGCAGCGCTTCGGCCGAGAGCTCGGCGGCGTACGGTTCGACGTGCAGCCGGACCGAGTCGATCTCGGCGACCTCGCGAGCGCTCACCTCCACGACGAACGCGCCACGGTAAGGGATCTTTACGACGAGCCCTTCTTCCTCCAGCTTGGTCAGCGCCTCGCGCAGCGGGGACCGGCTGATCCCCAGATCCGTGGCGATGTGCGCCTCGCGCAGCTGGCCACCAGGAGGGACGCTTCCATCGAGGATGGCGGCACGCAACGTGCGGTAGACACCGTCCGGCGTCGTCGTCCGCTGCTCCTGCCACTCGAACTTGTGGTCCACCCCGTCACCCTCCCCTGCTCACACCCGACCACCTGGTCGTTTGTCGACTATACCCCCGCCGATCTGGCGTCAACACCTCAAGTTGTCTGCCAGGCACGGAGCTCACTGATATTCACAGCGGCGCCCCATCCGGTTCGCGGGTCACGGTGACAGGCGGCGCCTCGGGGCCGTTTGGTTCTCAGACCGATGCTGGACCGGCGGCACCGACGCTCGCAGACCTGCAGCGGACGCAGCCGACGAGGGGAAGCGCTGTGGGCCCATCTCCATCTTTCCGGACGCCAACGCTTCTCATTCATCGCGTCGGTACCAGGTTTCACGTCAGTAGCTGAGCGCCTGGCTGACCGGTGACATTGCCGTTGTTCGCGGCCTGCTCGATGAGCCTGGCGCTCAGCCGGCCTGCACGAACTCGGAGGCGACCTCGGCCGAGAGGCGATTGCGCCCCGATCACCTCATCCATTCTGGAAGCGGATCATCGCCGGGTCTGTCTGCCTGAGCCACTCCTCCGCGAGGTTGACAGTCGAGGGGATTCGGTCGACAATCGACCAACAATATGGTCGACAATCGACTAGCGCTGACCACTAACGAACGAGGAGGATCAGTGGGATTCGATGCCAAGCCCAAGTTCGTGACGTTCGACATGAACGGAACGCTGATCAAGTTCAGCATCAACGACGCGATGCGTGAGGTGCTGGGCGACCGGCTGCCGGCCGAGATCGCCGACGACTACCTGCGGATCTGCAAGGCGTACCGGATCGACGAGTGCACGGGCGCGTACCAGCCGTTCCACCGGGTCGTCGCCCGCTCCATGGAACGCACCTCGCGCAAGCTCGGTCTCGAGTTCCGCGAGGAGGACGCGCGGGCGGTGTACGAGACCATCCCCACCTGGGGCCCGTACCCCGGTGTCACCGAGGCACTGAACCGCCTGGCCGAAGAGGTCCCGCTGGTCATCATCACGAACAGCGACACCGCGCACGCCAAGCGCCTCTCGGAGAACCTGAAGGCCCCGTTCGAGGTCGTCATCAGCGCCGAGGAGATGGGCATCTACAAGCCGCGACTCGGTGCGTTCGACTACATGCTCGACAAGCTCGGCGTGACACCCGACGAACTCGTGCACGTGTCCGCGAGCCCGATGTACGACCACCGCCCCGCGGCGATCGTGGGCATCGAGAACAAGGTGTACATGGACCGCGGCTGGGAGCACGACGAGCACTGGCTCGGCTACGAGCGGATCACCGACATCGCCGACCTCCCCGTCCTCTTCGGCCTCCCGCGCCCCTGACGCCTGAGCCCGATCGGAGAATCGAGGAAATGATTCACAGAAGGAGGGTGGCGGCATGACTCAGCCGCTGTATCAAACCGTCAAGGGAGACTCGGCTTCAGAAAGGCTCCAGGCCCTGGGGCTGAAGCTGCCCGCCCTCGCCGGCACCACGTACCTCGTGCCCCACCGGACGGTGGGCTCCATCATCCACCTCTCCGGCCAACTACCCTTCAAGGACGGCGAGCTGCTGGGTCAGGGCGTGGTCGGCCGGGACGTGGAGCTGGAGACCGCGCAGGAGCTCGCACGCCATGCCGCGCTCAACTGTCTCGCTGCCGCTGCGCAGGCGGTGGGCGACCTGGACCGGGTCCGGATCGTGCAGATGCTGGTCTTCGTGGCCAGCACGCCGGACTTCGCTCAGCAGTCGAACGTCGCCAACGCAGCCAGTGAACTGCTCATCGAGGTACTGGGTGAGAACGGGCGGCACGCCCGCACTGCGATCGGTGTCGCCGGGCTGCCGCTCAACACCCCCGTCGAGATCCAGGTCGTCTGCACCGCTGTGTAGCGGCGAGCAGTGCGGCGGTGGCCCGGCTTCGACGGGCACTCGACGCCCTCTGCCAGCACGATCGACACCCCAGTGGAGATCCTGCTGGCCGACGCGAGGGGCAGATCCCGCTCCGGCGCCTCGCCCTCCCGACGAGATCACTGACGCCGTCCTGTTCCTCACGTCGCCGGAATCCTCGCGCATCCCCGGGGCAACGAACCCCGTCGACACCGGCTACACCGTCTTCCAGCAGCGGCCCACGCGGTTCCCAGAGAAGGTCGGCATCACGCCTGGTGACGAGTCGGCACCCTCCCCTGGGTCGGCTACCGGGCACGGAAGTGGGAACCGGAACCCGTTCGCTGGCTGGGTGTTCACGCCATGTACCAGCTCTTCGGCATAGCCGACAGCTGGGAAGAACGCAGGAACTCCAGCCAGACCTCAGTCCTGGCCCGATTCGGCAGCCGCCTCGCCGGACTCCACGAGTAAACGAAAAGGAACGCTCTCATGGACGCACGACTCGCCGTCATCGGCTTGGGCAGCATCGGAAGCATGGCCCTGTGGCAGGCCTCCCGACTGTCCGACTCGGTAGTCGGTTTCGAGGCAGCCACCCCCGCCCACGGCCGCAGCGCCGTCGGCGGAGACACCCGCCTGTTCCGCATGATCTACCTCGGCAGGCCCGACTACTACCCCATCATCGAACGCTCCCGCGGCCTGTGGGCCGAACTCGAAGCGGAAACCGGGCAGGACATCCTCACCACCACCGGCGGCCTCACCATCGGGACGGCAAACAGTAACTTCATCAACAGCCTCCTCGAGACAGCGCGTATCAACGGAGCCGAGCACAGCGTCCTCAGCCGGGAGGAGATAGCGGAGCGCTATCCCCAGCACAACCTCCGCCCCGACGACTGCGCAGTCCACGACACCCGCGGCGGCGTTCTGCGCACCGACCGCGCCGTCAGCGCCGCCGTCGCGGCGGCCCGGGCGAACGGTGCCACCGTCCTGCAGAACACTCCCGTGGACAGCATCACCGAAACCGACCACGGCGTGGTCGTCACGTCGGGCGACAGAACCTGGACGTTCGAGAAGGTCATCGTCGCCTCGGGCGGCTGGTCCCGCAGACTCATGCCCGACCACCTCAAGGCCGTCACCGAAACCCATCGGATCGTCCTGACCTGGTTCATCGCCCAGGACGGCACACAGTTCTCACCGGAGAACTTCCCCGCCTTCAGCCGGCAGTACGAGGACCGCTCCCTGTACGGCGCACCCGCAGTCGACGGCGTGACGGTCAAGGCATCAATCGACGGACCGCTGGCCGGACGCGCACGGGCAACCCCCGACCCGGACTCCGTGCCTAGGGAACTCACCCGGGAAGAAATCGACAAGGCCACCGAGATCGTCACCGAGTTCCTCCCCGGCCTGATCCCCACCATCGCGCGCGCCGACGCCTTCCCCGACCTCTTCACCCAGGACAGGCATCCCCTCATCGGCTGGCTGGATCAGAACAGCAGCATCTACTGCGCCACCGGATTCTCCGGCAAGGGCTTCAAGATGGCCACCGGCTACGGCCACATCGCCGCACACGAGGCGCTCGGCAAGCAGACGTTCGACGGGCTGGACTTCGTGCGTCCGGACCGGTTCAAGACCAGGTAACCGCCCACTCCTGCCGCCTCGGCGAAGTGGTCTCGGTATCGCCATCCGACTGACGGTCGTTGTGCGACTCATCTATTGATGTGCCGAACGCGTCCCCTGGGCCGTCCTCGCCCCGGCCGCCGTCCTGGGCCCTGCTCGGGGCGCTCGCGGTCATGGCGGCCGGCGAGGTCGAATCCCCAGGCTGACGCGGCGGGCGTCAGCCCACCCCGGAGCGCACACGGACCATCCCAGCGGGACGGCGCAGACGGTGTCGGAACAACCGCGTACGCCCGTACTCACACACCCAGGAACCGACGGACGCCACCATGCCCGATCTCATCTCCCGCGCCCTGACCCGCCGAACCGTCCAGACGACCAAGCCTTCACGCGAGCGGACCTGGAAGCATCTGTCACCGCTGCTGCGGCTGCTGATCCTTACCCAGCTCACCTCCGGAATCGGCTTCTACGCCGTTCTGCCGTTCCTCGCCGAGCACCTCGGCACCGCGCTTGGCATGGCGGGGTGGATGGTCGGCTTCGTCCTGGGTCTGCGCACCTTCAGCCAGCAGGGCCTCTTCGTGGTCGGCGGCGCACTCGTCGACCTCCCCCACTCTCGGCTTCGCTCGAGCGGGAGGGACCCCCATCGGCGTACGCCCGATCGTGCTGGCCGGCTGCGTGCTGCGGGTTGCCGGCTTCGCCTGGCTGGGGTACGCGGAGCAGACCTGGACGGTGATCGGCGCGGTGCTTCTCATCGGCTTCGCCGCCGCGCTGTTCTCCCCGGCGGTGGAGTCCGAAGTGGCCCGGCAGGCGGTGATCAGGGAGGAGGAGGGCCACGGTTTCCGCACTGGTGTGTTGGCTCTGCTGAGCGCGGCCGGACAGGCTGGTGCCTTCATCGGCCCGCTGCTCGGCGCCCTGTTGCTCGCCGTGGACTTCCGCACCGTCTGCCTCGCCGGAGCCGCCGTTTTCGTCCTCGTTCTGGCCGGTCACATATGGCTGATGCCGCAGCACATCCCCGGCCGAGTGCGCACCCGACAGCGGGGCGGCACGCGCGTCCTGCTGCGCAACCGCAGCTTCCTCGCCCTGTGCTGCGCCTACGGCACCTACCTGCTCGCCTACAACCAGCTCTACCTCGCCCTGCCCGACGAGGTGCGGCGCGCGACCGGCTCCCAAGCGGCCCTGTCCTGGCTGTTCGCCCTGTCCTCCCTGCTGGTCGTCTGCGCCCAACTGCCCCTCACCCGCTGGGCAGGCGACCGGCTCGGCCTGCGCCGCTCCATGATCGCCGGGCTGCTGCTCATCGCGGCCGGTCTCGGGGTCGTGGCCGCCGCCCTGCCTGCCGGCTGGACGGGGGCGGCGGGGCTGCTGCCCGCCGCCGGGTACGTCGTCCTGCTCACCCTCGGCCAGATGCTGGTCGTCCCCGCCGCCCGCGCCTGGGTGCCCGACCTCGCCGAGAACGGCCGCATCGGCCTCTACACCGGCGCGCTGTCCTCCGTCTCCGGCCTGATCGTCCTCATCGGCAGCTCAGTCACCGGCTCCCTGCTCGACCTCGACCTGCCACCTGCCGTCCCCTGGCTGATCCTCGCCGCAGTGCCAGCCCTAGCGGTGGCAATCCTGCCGAGCTGCTCTGAACGGTAGACGGATATGGGAGGGGCTCACTGACGTCATCCGTTCCTGCCCGCACACAGACGGCCTGACCCGTCGCCTTCTCAGCCGCACCACCCCGCCAGGCCTCAACGTCAGCTGGACTGGGGCGGGATGTATTTCCGGCTGCGCGCAGCAGTGGTGTCCGTGTCGGACAGGGCGAGGACGGAGAGCAGGGCGAATGCGCCTGCCGGGCCGAGTACGGTCCAGGGCGCCAGTTCGGCGTACGGCTGGTTCTCCGACAGCAGGCGGCCCCACTCTGCGGTGGGCGGCCGTTCGCCAAGGCCGAGGAAGCCCAGGGAGGCCAGGACGAGGACGGTGGTGGGCAGGCGCAGGAGGGCGTTGCGCAGGCCGGGGGCAGTACGGCGGGCAGCAGGTGGTGGCGCAGAAGGTAGTCCGGTCCGGCGCCGAAGGAGAGGGAGGCGAGCAAGTGGCCGCCGGCCCGCTCCTGTTCCAGCGGGGCCGCGGCCTGGGCTGCGTAGGGGATCCAGCCGACCAGGGAGACCGCGAGGGCCGCACCCGAGGCCGAGGAGCCGGTCACCGCAGTGGTCAGCATTCCGGCGAGGACCGCCGTCATCGTCGACACCACTTCCCCGAGCCCCGCTCCGACCTGTGCGGCCATGCCGAGCAACAGCCCGGTGAGCGTGCACACCGCGGTCACCGCGAGGGCCACGCCCACCGTGCGCAGCGCTCCGTGGCCGAGGCGGGCCAGCAGGTCGCGGCCGAGGGCGTCCGTGCCGAACGGGTGTGCGACTGAGGGCGGGAGCGGATGAGGAGGCCACTCGCCCGACACACTGGCCGCTGTTCGGGAGCAACTGGGCCTGGACGAGGGGCCGCTCACGCATCTCGCGCACTGGCAGGGCGGGCTGGCCCAAGGCGACGCGGGCACCTCCTGTTCCAGGACTTCGCCAGAGCGGGGGCCGCAGCGCCGTTCTTGTCCAGGGCGGTCAGTCCTTCGACCACGGAGAGCTTGCCCAGCAAGGTGGCGTCGTCGCTGTACGGGGACAGCGCCATCACCGGCGGCCGGGCGAGCGCGACCCTCAGTCGCCCTTCCGATCCTCCTTCAGCGCCCGTGCCCGTGCATTGCCCGCCGGACACGAAACAGCCTGCGAGCAGCGGAGTGAGAACGAGAGCCACGAAGACACCACGGGGGGCGTACGCATGGAAGGTCCTGCTCATGCAAGAGAGGGTGGTTTGAGCCCCTGCGCGCCATAAGTAGCCTTGGGACTCGATCACTACACTTAGGGCACCCTAACTGGATCTACCCCGGTAGGTGAACCCTCAAGTAACGAGATCGCCACGACGCCTTGTAGTTCACGGGTGCCTGAATTCAGGGATCTGTGAACTGTCTTGGGTGTGCTGATCGTTGCCTCCGACGTCGACGCGCTGGCCCGCTTCGGCCGCGCACTCGCCGACCCAACCCGCTGCCGGATCCTGCTCGCCCTGCGCCAGGAAGAAGATCTCTTCGTCTCTCGCCTCGCGAAATCGCGGCCCGCCTGCCATGCCCCTCCGTCCGACCGATCCCGACCCAGCTAACGTCCAAGATCCGGACCATATGCGGGCCAGATTCCGCCAACTGCGCCTCGGGTCCGCTATTCGAGCTGGTCAGAGCCGCACCCACGGTGTACCACCAGCAGACGAAGAAGCTGCCAGGAGCAATCCGATAGGCGTCCCCCTCCGGGAAGCAGTACCGAGAGCGCTCACTACTACGGACACTCACGCCTTGTGGAATTGCTACATGACGACAGGCCGAGCGCCAGGTCCTGATACCAGGGTGCGACTCGGTCGCCCGCCAAGCCGGAATCCTCCGTTGACCACTCAGTCGGCAATGCCCCCTCCACACCCCCAAAGGGGGAGCACGAGCCGCCGACAAAACCTGATGACGCATCAGTAGAGTTAGCAAAGGGTTGGCAAGAGTCCTGCCACAGCTGCCAACGGACAGCCAGACCCTGGAACCGCCCAGTGCCCGAAACCGTAGCTGCGGCACACCCATCCACTCCCCCGCGAGCGGCCGCCGAGCGGGATCCAGAACCCGACAGCGCGTCACCCGCCGGCACCGAATGATCAATCGTTTCCGCAGGTCAACGGGCTCTCCCTCGCGGCTTCAGAGGCGTCGGCGGCAGCTCGGGGGCTGGCAGGGGATCCCCGTCATAACCCTTCACCTCCCCGAACCGCGTCCCTTCCATCCAGTCCCGGCGCGCCTGTACGATCTCATCCTGCGACCGTCCGATCCAGTTCCAGAACATGATGAGTTCCTCCTCGAAGGGCTCGCCGCCGAGGAGCATGACGGACGCGCCGGAGTCGGCGCGCAGGGGGAGTTCGGTGCGGCCGCAGCCGAGGTAGAGCATGGAGCCGGGGAGGACCGGCACCCCGTCGACGTGGGCCTCGCCGGACATGGAGAGGACCGCGTACTCGAAGTCGGGTTCGAGGGGGAGACGGAGGTCGGCGCCCCGGGTGAGCGTGAGGTCGGCGCCGACGATCGGCGTGAACGTCGTGCCGGGGGACGTCGCACCGTCGAGGGAGCCCAGGATGAGCGTGGCCTCCAGGCCGGGTGCGGTGACGACCGGCAGCTCGGCGTGGTGTTCGAAGCGCGGGTCGGTGTGCCGGTGCTCGTCCGGCAGGGCGACCCACAGCTGGGCGCCGTGCAGGAAACGGGCGTGCGACCTGGGGCTCTCCTCGGAGTGGCTGATGGCCCGTCCCGAGGTCATCAGACCCAGCTCGCGCGGGCGGATCGTCTCCAGGCTGCCCGTGGAGTCGCGGTGCAGCACTTCGCCCTCGTGCAGCCAGCTGACGGTCTGGAGGCCCATGTGCGGGTGCGGCGGCACCTGCATGCCGGGCTCGTCCGCGATGTCGTCCGGCCCGTAGTGGTCGACGAACGCCCACGCGCCCACCATGCGGCGCCCCAGGTTCGGCAGCAGGCGCCGTACTTCCGTGGACTCGCCGAGTGGTACTCGGCGGGGGCTCAGCAGCTCCCGCACGGGTTCGGCGACGACGAATCCCCGGCCGCCGCACACGCTCGGCACCGCCTGACGGTCAAGATTGCTCATGCCGCTCAACCTAGCCCCCGCCCGGCCCCTCCGTCAGACCGAACGCCGCCACCTAAATAGTAGCCATGTACTGTATCGGTCATGAGTTCGGCTTTCGAGGGCGCGACGCCCGGATTCCTCGTGTGGCGCTTGTCCATGAAGTGGCGCGTCGCCGTCGACCGCGCGGTGGCCCCGCTGGGGCTGACGCACGCCCAGTACGCGCTGGTGGCCTCGCTGCACGGCATGCACCGGGCCGGGCTGCGGCCCAGTCAGCGGGAGCTCGCCGACCACACGGGGCTGGAGGCGCTGTACGTGTCGAAGCTGGCCCGCGCCCTGGAGACCGCCGGGCTGCTCGAACGGGCGCGGGACCCCCGCGACCCGCGCGCCGTGCGATTGGCGCTCGCCGAGGAGGGACGCGAGGTCACCCGGCGCGCGATCGATGTCGTCCAGGGCCTGCTGCACCAGCTGATGGAGCCGCTCGGCGGCCTCGACAGCGCCCGCGCACGGGAGTTCACCCGTGAACTGACCACCCTGCTCGACGTCCCCCTCGACCCGGCCCTTCCCGACCCGGCCCTTCCCGACCCGCCCTTCACCGAGCCGTCCGTTCCCTCCGAGCGCACCGAGGAGCAGTCATGACCACCCCTGCTACGACCACACTCTCCACCCCCTCCACGTCCGCCACACCCACCGCACCCTCCGTCAACGGCCGCGTCATCGCCCTCGCCCACTACGCCGCCCGCGCCGTCCTGGAGACCGTGCTCACCCGGTACGGCCTGACGTTCCAGCAGTCGGTGACCCTCCGCGTCGTCGCGGTCGCCGACGGGCCCGTCGGCCGCGAGGAGGTCGTGGACCAGGTCGTCGACTCCCTCAAGATCGGCGCCGCGGAAGTACGCGGCGTCCTGGACGAGTTGGCCGCGGCGGAGCTGGTGGCGGCCGTCGACCGCCCCGTGGAGCCGGGCCTCGTCGCGATCACGGACGCCGGGCGGGAGATCCACGCGAGGACCACCGCCGAGACCGGGGTGGTCTCCGCGAGGATCTACGCCGGCATCCCTGCGGAGGATCTCGCGGTCGCCGGCCGGGTGCTGGGCCTCGTCACCGAGCGCGCCAACGCGGAACTCACGGCCGGGCGCTGACCTCGGCCGGCCCACCACTCGTCCCACCCGTCCCACGCTCCGCCGTGCTCCAGCCGCCCCCACATCTCCACTCCCCCCGCACCCCCGAACACACCCGCCGAGTCAGTGGAATATTCAACTGACTCGGCAGGTTGTCGGCGGCGAGGGAGGTCACAGTGGACACGACGTACTACGACCACGGGACACCGGCCGAGCGCTGGGAGCGCGCACGGATGTTCTTCGACGCCGAGGAGTACGCGGCCGCCGCGCGCGTCCTCGACGCGCTGGTCGAGGAGGTGCCGGAGCAGACCGGCCCCCGGCTGCTGCTGGCCCGCGCCTACTACCACTCCGCCCAACTGCGCCGCGCCGAGGACGAGTTGCGCGTCCTCGTCGAGCGTGACCCGGTGGAGCACTACGCACGGCTGCTGCTGGGGCGCACCCTGCAACGGCAGGCGCGGCACGACGAGGCGGAGTCCCACCTGCGCATCGCCTCGGCCTTGGCGGGCGACTTCGAGCGGCTGTGAGTGCGCACCGCCGCGCGCCCTATTCCGCGCCCTACTCCGCGCCCTGCTCCACGCTCTGCTTCGCCTCGGTCCGGCCCCCGTACGACCGCTCGCCCTTGCGGTGGGCGATCTCGCCCAGGACGACGTCCACGGCGATGAACGCGGCGAGCGGGATGCCGAGGAGCGGGACGAAGTAGCCGAGGACGGCGACGACCGCCAGCGCCGGGACGAGGATCTGCGGGGGCACCTGCTGCCAGGCGCCGCGCGGGATCGGGCGGCCGAAGGCGGAGGCCCGGCCCCGCTGCCACCACATGCGGTAGCCCCAGAGGATCAGCAGGACGAGAGAGGCCGCCAGCGCGATCAGCAGGAGCTGGTTGACCAGGCCGAACAGGACGCCGGTGTGGGCGTCGATGCCCCAGCGGGTCAGCTTGGCCAGCACCGGGAAGTCGGCGAACCGGAGGGTGTCCGTGACCTCGGCGGTGGACGGGTCCACGGCGACCGCGTCCTGCTTGGTGGGCCAGCTGCGCTGGACCTGCTTCACCACGTACGCGGAGGACGCGTCGGCGGGCGGCACGATCTCGACCGGGTCGCCCAGGCCCTGCGCGCGGGCGGCGGCGAGGATCTTGTCGAGGTCGCCCTCCGCGGCGGCCCCTCCCTTCGCCGCGCCGGTGTCATGGCCGCCGTGGTCGCCCGCCGCGGCCGAGATCGCCGGCGTGGCCTGACGCAGTTCGGTGCGCAGGACGTCGATGTTGGCGCCGGCGTACGCCGACCAGGTCAGGCCCGTCGCCGAGAGGAAGAAGAACCCGGCCGCGGCCCATACGCCGACCGTGCCGTGCAGGCCCAGGGTGCGGCGCCGGCCAGTGGTGCCGCGCACCTTGCGCTGCGCGCGACGGCGGCCGAACCAGAGGACGAGACCACCGGCCGAGATGACCCACAGCCAGCTGGCGGCGAGTTCGCTGTAGAGGCGGCCGGTCTCACCGAGGTGCAGATTGGCGTGGAGCTTGTCGATCCAGGTGCGCAGCGGCAGCGCGCCGGTCGCGCCGTACTGCTCCAGCGCCCCGCGGACCTCCGCCGTGTACGGGTCGACGAAGACCGCGAGCGTGTCGGTCTCGTCGACGCCCTCGACCCCGGACAGCATGACCCTGGTCGTCGCGTCGTCCGCGGGCGAGGGGCGTACGGCGGCGATGGTGCCCTCGGGGTGCGCCTTGCGGGCGGCGGCCACCTGCTCGGAGATGGGCAGCTTCTCGTCGCCCACCTTCGCGACGGTCATCTCGTCGGCGTAGACGATCTTCTCGATCTGGAAGGAGGCGGCGTACAGCCCACCTGTCAGGGCGGCGACGAGCAGGAACGGGGCGACCAGGACTCCCGCGTAGAAGTGCAGCCGCAGGACGAGCGGCCTGAGGGAGGCCCAGGCGCTCTTCGTCGCGCCGTCGGGCGTGACGGGTTTCCGGGTCTCGTCCGTCTCGGTCGAGGGGGCGATGGTCATCGGCGGCTGCTCCGGGGTACGGGGGACGGGGACGTCGTGGCGGTTCAGTAGTCGGAGCGTGAAGGCGCCGAGTTCCCGGCGATTCGTGTGACGTGGACCACATGACCGTCGGGGCCGGACGGCCCCGCGGGGCCGGGAGAGCCGCCTCGCATCGGGACATCCCGCTTGGCATGCTGGCGCGATGGCTTCCGAACGAGAGCGCTTCGAGTCCCGCCCGCTGCGCGACCGGGTCGAGGAACTCCTCGCCCACGAGGGCCCACTGCCGATCGTGGCCGCGGGCGATCCGGTGCTGCGCCGCACGGCCGAGCCCTTCGACGGCCAGCTCGACGCCGGTCTGCTGGCCCGTTTCGTCGCCGCGCTGCGGGCCACCATGCACGCGGCGCCGGGCGTCGGCCTCGCCGCACCCCAGGTCGGGGTGTCCCTGCGGATCGCGGTGGTCGAGGATCCGGCGCCGGTGCCGGAGGAGGTGCGGCTGGCCCGGGGGCGGGTCCCGCAGCCGTTCCGGGTCCTGGTCAACCCGGCGTACGAGGCGGTCGGACCGTACCGCGACGCGTTCTTCGAGGGCTGCCTGAGCGTGCCGGGGTGGCAGGCCGTGGTGGCCCGGCACGCCAAGGTGCGGCTGCGGGCGTTCGACGAGCGGGGGCGGGCGGTGGACGAGGAGTTCACCGGGTGGCCCGCCCGAATCGTCCAGCACGAGACGGACCACCTGAACGGCACGCTCTACCTCGACCACGCCGAGCTGCGTTCCCTCTCCTCGAACCAGGCGATGGCCGAGCGGTGGAACGATCCCACGCCGGCCCGCGCCGCCCGCGCCCTCGGTTTCCTGCTGCCCGACTGAGCGGCCGGCCGCTCAGCCCCGCGGCGCGGCCGTCCACACTGCCGGACCGGGCCGAGCGGCCTGATCCGGCGCCGGACCGAGCCGCCTGCTCGGCCGCCGGGCGGAGCGGCTTCCCTCCGATCCCGGTCCCCGCGAGGCGGCTTCCTCCCCCCGCTTCCCGGCGGGGCGCCCCGCGGGGGCGGTTCAGCCGCGGTACGCCTCCAGCAGGCGCAGCCAGATCTCGCTGATCGTCGGGTACGAGGGGACCGCGTGCCACAGACGGTCGACGGGGACCTCCCCGGCGACGGCGATCGTGGCCGAGTGGATGAGTTCGCCGACGGCGGGCCCGACGAAGGTGACCCCGCGGAGGATCTCGCGGTCCAGGTCGACGACCATCCGGGCGCGGCCCCGGTAGCCGTCGGCGTACAGCCCGGCCCCGGCCACGGAGGAGAACTCGACGTCGACGGCGCGGACGCGATGGCCCGCCTGTTCCGCCTCGGCGAGGGAGAGGCCGACGGAGGCGGCCTCCGGGTCGGTGAAGACGACCTGCGGGACGGCACGGTGGTCGGCGGTGGCGGCGTGGGCGCCCCAGGGGTCGCTCTCCAGGATCGGGACACCGGCCGCGCGGGCGGCGATGGCGGCCCCCGCGACGCGCGCCTGGTACTTGCCCTGGTGGGTGAGGAGCGCGCGGTGGTTGGCGTCGCCGACCGCGTAGAGCCAGTCGCTGCCGGTCACCCGGAGGCTGTCGTCGACGGGCAGCCAGCCGCCGGGTTCCAGACCGACGGTGTCGAGGCCTATGTCGTCGGTGCGCGGTGCGCGGCCGGTGGCGAAGAGGATCTCGTCGGCCTCCAGGCGGTCCCCGGTGTCGGTGAGCGCCACCACGGTGCCGTTCTCGCGGGTCACCGACGTCACGGACGTACCGGTGCGGACGTCCGCGCCCGCCTCGGTGAGCGCCTCGGCGACCAGTTCACCGGCGAAGGGTTCCATGCGGGGCAGCAGGCCCTTGCCGCGGACGAGGACGGTGACCTCGGAGCCGAGGGCGCGCCAGGCGGTGGCCATCTCGACGGCGACGACACCACCGCCGACGACGATCAGCCGGCCGGGCACCTGCCGCGCGCTGGTGGCCTCGCGGCTCGTCCAGGGCCGTACCTCGTCCAGTCCGGGAAGATCGGGCAGGACGGCGCGGCTGCCGGTGGAGACCACCACCGCGTGCCGTGCGGTGAGGACGTGCCGGCCGCCGTCGGGGGTGTCGACGACGACCCGGCGGGGCCCGTCCAGCCTCCCGTGGCCGCGGTGGAGGACCGCCCCGACGCTCTCCAGCCACGCGACCTGGCCGTCGTCCTTCCAGTCGGCGGCCTCGTAGTCGCGGTGGGCGAGCACTTCGGCGGCGTCCAGCGGGCCCTCGACGAGGTGGCGCAGGCCGGGGACGCGGCGGGCGTCGGCCCGGGCGATCGCGGGGCGCAGCAGGGCCTTGCTGGGCATGCACGCCCAGTACGAGCACTCGCCGCCGACGAGTTCGCTCTCCACGACCGCGGTGGACAGGCCGGCCGCGCGGGTGCGGTCGGCGACGTTCTCCCCCACGGGTCCGGCACCGAGCACCACCACGTCGTACATGGTCCCCGTGGTGTCCAGGTCGTTTTCGGTGTGTTCCGTATCCGTCATGGGGTCAGTCTGGTTGGTGGTGTGCGGCGTGGCCACATGGGTACGCGCGCGGAATACGCCACCGGCGGGTGGCGTTGTCGACAGCGGCTCACCCCGAGCACCGACACCCAGGAAGAGGGATGCACGCCATGAGCAGCACCGTGGAGCTCACCAAGGAGAACTTCGACCAGACGGTCACGGACAACGAGTTCGTCCTGATCGACTTCTGGGCGTCCTGGTGCGGGCCGTGCCGTCAGTTCGCGCCGGTCTACGAGAAGGCCGCCGAGGACAACCCGGACCTGGTGTTCGGCAAGGTGGACACCGAGGCGCAGCCGGAGCTGGCCCAGGCCTTCGGTATCCAGTCCATCCCGACGTTGATGATCGTCCGTGACCAGGTCGCCGTGTTCGCGCAGCCGGGCGCGCTGCCCGAGGCCGCGCTGACCGATGTGATCGGGCAGGCCCGCAAGCTGGACATGGACGAGGTCCGCAAGGCCGTCGCCGCCCAGCAGGCGCAGGTCGAGCAGAACGGTCAGTAGTCGGCGGGCCCACGACACCGACGGCGGCCCCCAGGTGGGTCAGCTCGATTCGCGGTGGACGATCCGGGCGCCGAGCACATCGTGGGTCGTGGGCACCATGGCGGGGTCGCGGACCGCGCGGTCGACCAGTTCCGCGAGGTCGCGGCCGGACGGCAGTTCGATGTGGACGGTGCTGAGGCGTGGCCGCAGCAGACGGCCCAGCATGAGGTCGTCGGCGCCGACGACGGCCGTGTCGTCGGGGACGCCGACGCCCACGTCCCGCAGCGCCCGCATCACGAGCATCGCGTACTCGTCGTTGTACGCGAACACCGCGTCGAGGCCGAGGGAGCGCCACCGGGCGGCGAGCCGTCCCGCGGCCTCCTCGTCGTAGGCCAGGGGCAGTTCGGTGATCGTCGCCTCCGTGCCCCGCACCGCACGCCGTACGCCTTCCAGCCGGGGCCGGGAGAAGACACCGAGGCCGGGCTCCTCGGGCACGACGACGCCGATCCGGCGGTGCCCGCGCTGGACCAGGTGCCGGCCGGCGCTCTCGCCGACGACACCGTGGTCCAGGAGCAGCACATGGGCGCCCTCGACGGGTTCGGGGCTGAGGGTGACGACGGCGCGTGCGCCGGAGCGTTTCAGGATGGCCACGCCCTGCGGGCCGAGCCCCTCGCCGGGGACGATCACCGCGACCGGGCGCAGCTCGGCCCAGGCACGGGCCGCCTCGTCGCCGCGCAGGCCGACGCCGCCGTACTGCACGACGGTGTAGTCGAGGCGGCTGAGGGCCCACTGGAGATCGTTGATGAACTGGCTGTAGAGCGGTCCTATGGGCACGTTGGGGGTCGGCATGAGGACCATGCGGCTGTGACCGGCGCGCAGGCTGCGGGCGGCGGCGTGCGGGACGTACCCCAGCTCCTTCGCCGCCTCGTGGACACGGCGGCGGGTGGGCTCGCTGATGCGGACGGCACTGGTGTTGTTGAGGACGTAACTGACGGTCGCTCGTGAGACACCCGCCAGGCGGGCCACATCGGCGCTCGTGGGCACGGACCGTTGCAGCGGCGCGGGCGGGGCGGGCTCTTTCGGTATCTGCACCATGACGACGGCATCCTTGCAGAAGCTGTGAAGGGCTTTCCGGCCGGGGGACTTCCGGCCACACGGGAGCTCGGGTCCGGGGCCGTGCGAGGACTCCGGTTCGGGCGACCGATCTTTGTGGCTGGGCAGTTTGGCGAATATGTTCGAAACCTGTTCGGTCCTGCAACCATTTCGCGCCATCTCCGTGAAGGTGGGGTGATGGCGGCGTTTGGTCTACCACCGCTCGGCCCCTCCCCCGGCCGCGCCCGTACGCGCCCGTCCTCGCCCCGGGGCGCGCGGCGCGTTCCCGGTGGACCGTGGGACGCGGTCGCGTCGGCAACGGGGCCGGTCGGCTGGCCGCGAGGCCCCGAGAGCGGGCCCTGGTGCGCGTGGGAGAAGGGCCGGCCACGGATTCCCCACGAGATCTCCGCGCGAGGTGTGCGGAGGCCGCGCGGTCGGCGGGTGCCGGGGGGCGGTGCGGCCTCTACGTCCGCCTAACACGCCAAAGCTATGGCGTGAACTGTGTGTTGAATGTGCGTCGGCGCGGCCGGTTCTCATGGCGGAACGCGGTCGGGCGCGCCCTCGACCCGCACGGTCGGCGCCTCGGTGCGGCGGCGCTTCGACGGGGATGCGCCGGGGCGCGCGACGGCACCCGCCACTTGGCGGGGATCGGCCGCCGTACGACGGCCTCCGCAGGGCTTGCGGGCGCGCTCATCATCGCGGTACGAACCACTGGCACGGCACCGCAGAGGAGAAGCCATGAGCACCATGGTCCCGCCCCCGTTCGACCCGGAACTCGCGGCAGTACTCGAGGTCATCAAGGACGTACTGCCCCGCGAGTTCACGATGGACGACATAGCGGCCCTGCGTCGGGGACCGGGCATCGAACTGCTGGCCCAGCTGGACCTGACGATGGACGGTGCCTTCGAGGTCGAGGACCGACCGGTGCCGGGCCCGGAGGGTGCACCCGAGGTCTCCTTGCTGATCTGCCGCCCCCAGGAGCCGGTGCGGCCGGGCCCGCTGCCGGTGCTCTACCACGTGCACGGCGGCGGCATGGTCGTCGGCAACAACCGGGTCGGGGTGGACGCTCCGCTCGCGTGGGCGCGGGAGCTGGGCGCGATCGTGGTGTCCGTGGAGTACCGGCTGGCCCCCGAGCATCCGCACCCGGCGCCCGTCGACGACGCCTGGGCGGGGCTGCTGTGGACCGCCGAGAACGCGAAGGAGATCGGCGGGGACCCCGACCGGATCGTCCTCACCGGCTCCAGCGCGGGCGGGGGCCTGGCCGCCGCGCTGGCACTGCTCGCGCGGGACCGCGGCGGGCCGCGGCCGATCGGGCAGATGCTGCTGTGCCCGATGCTCGACGACCGCAACGACACACCGTCGGCCCACCAGATGGCGGGGCTCGGGGTGTGGGACCGCACCGCCAACGAGACCGGCTGGACGGCGTTGCTGGGTGAGCGGCGGGGTGGGGCGGACGTGTCCCCGTACGCGGCGCCCGCGCGGGCGGAGGACCTGTCGGGGTTGCCGCCGGCGTTCCTGGACGTGGGCTCCGCGGAGACGTTCCGGGACGAGGTCGTCGCGTACGCGTCGCGGTTGTGGCAGGCGGGCGGGGAGGCGGAGCTGCACGTGTGGCCCGGGGGGTTCCACGGGTTCGACGGGTTCGCCCCGCAGGCGGCGCTGTCGCAGGACTGCCGCGCGGCGCATGTGAGGTGGCTGCGGCGGTTGCTCGGGGAGTAGGGGGCGCGTGGCTCGGGCCGGCGCGGGTTCGTCGGCGGGTGCGGGTGCGATGTGGCTGGTCGCGCAGTTCCCCGCGCCCCTGAAGGGTCCGGGCCTGCGGCCCGCCCTTCATCCTGAAAAGCACGGGGCGCAGCCCCGGCCGCTTTTCAGGGGCGCGGGGAACTGCGCGACCAGCCCCCACCCACCCGCAGCCGAACGACGGCCTCCCCCTCATCCCACCTCATGCCGCACCATGGGGCCATGAAAGAGCTGGCGGGGCGGCTCACCGCCGTGGATCCGGACGCCGGGGCCGCTGTCCGGGTCATCGCCTACTTCGACGCGCTCGCCGAGTCCCGGGCCGGCCTGGAGGCACTCGTGCGGGCCGCGGCCGTGCTGGCCGGGTGCCCCGCGCGGCTCGTGGACGACGAGCGGCGGGTGCGGGTCCGGGTGGAGCCGGACGGGCGGCGGCTGGACAGCCCCCTGCCCCCGGAACCCGGCTGGCCCTCCGCCGCGCTGGTGCCCGGCGGTGTCCCGGCGCTGTGGCTGGAGCGGCCCGGGGACGGTGAGCCGAGCGTCGTGGACGCGGTGATCCTGGAGCGGGCCGCGGGCGCCCTCCGGCTGGTGCTGGACCGTACGCGCGGGCGTGCGCCCCTCTCCCCCGCCGACGACCCTGCCCTCGTGGAGACCCTGCTCGACGCCACCGCCGCCGAACAGGCCAGGCTCCACGCCGCACGCCGTCTCGGCCTCGCCGTCGACGCCCGCGCCCGTGCCCTGGCTCCCCTCGGCGGACGGCCCCGCGTCGTGGTCGTCGGCGACGCGGGCACACCCGACGCCGGGCCGCACCGTGGCGTTCCGGTGGCGGCGGTGGACAGGATCGAGGGGGTCGAGGGGCGTGTCGGGGTCGGGCCGGTGGTGTCCGTGTCCGACCTGCCCCGGTCGTGGGCCGCCGCCCGGGTGGCCCTGCGGTTCACTGCGGAGGGCACTGCGCGGGACCCCGGGGAGCGGGTGGTGCGCGCGGAGGACCTGGGCGGGCTGGCGCTGCTCGCCGGGTCGGTCGTTGCGGGAGGTGACCCGCCGCCGGACGTGAGAGAACTGGAGAAGGCCGCGGCGGACGCCCCCTGGATGCTGGCCACGCTGCACGCGGTCGCGTCCACGGCGAGCCTGCGGGCGGCGGCCACGGAGGTCAACGTCCACCACTCCACGCTCCAGGACCGTCTGACCCACGCGGAGTCCCTCCTCGGCTGGCCGGTCCGCGACCCGCACGGTCGGCTGCGGCTGCAACTGGCCCTCACGATGCGGCGCTTGGCACGCGGGTAGCCGGCGGGCGGGGCGTCGGGCAGGCGTCACGCGCAGCCGCGGACCGGGGCGGCCGGGCGGGACCGCACGCGTCGTGGGCCGCTCGTGTCCACCGCGAACCGCCGTGGTCACCAGGGAAGTCGTCCTTCCCGTACCGCAGCCGACACCCGGACGTTACCGTTCGGTAGACAACCTGCTTCCGGAGGTGTTCCGTATGGCTGCCGACCGTGCCCCGGGTCTGGCGGAGTGTGCCCGTGCGCTGGCCGCCGGGGAGGTGACGTCGCGTGAGCTGGTCGAGCGGACCCTCGCCCGGATCGAGGCCAGCCAGTCGACGGTCAACGCCTTCCGGCGGGTACGCGCCGAGGCGGCGCTGGTGGAGGCCGAGGCGGCGGACCGGGAGCTGGCGGCGGGCGGACGGCGGCCGCTGCTCGGGGTGCCGGTGGCCGTGAAGGACGACATGGACGTGGCGGGCGAGCCGACCGCGTTCGGCTGCCGGGGCGAGTTCCCGTCGCTGCCGGAGGACGGCGAGGCGGTACGGCGGCTGCGGGCGGCCGGGGCGATCGTGGTCGGCAAGACCAACACCTGCGAACTCGGACAGTGGCCCTTCACGGAGGGACCGGCCTTCGGCGCCACCCGCAACCCCTGGCACGCCGACCACACCCCCGGCGGCTCCTCGGGCGGCTCCGCGGCCGCCGTCGCCGCGGGACTCGTGCCGGGCGCGCTGGGCTCGGACGGGGCCGGCTCGATCCGCATCCCCGCGTCCTGGACGCATCTCGTCGGCATCAAGCCGCAGCGCGGCCGTATCTCGACCTGGCCGCTCCCGGAGTCCTTCCAGGGCATCACCGTCAACGGCACCCTCGCCCGCACGGTCGCCGACGCCGCCCTGCTGCTCGACGCGGCCGCCGGCAACCACGAGGGCGACCTGCACCGGCCGGACGCCGTCGACGCCTCCGGGGCCGTGGGGCGCGATCCGGGCCGGCTGCGGATCGCGCTGTCCCTGAAGCCGCCGTTCACCGCGCTGCCCGCCCGGCTGGACCCCCGGGTGCGGGAGCAGGTCCGCGCGGTCGCCGAACGGCTCGCCGCGCTCGGGCACGAGGTGGAGGAGGCCGAGCCCCGCTACGGGCAGATCGGACTCACCTTCATCCCGCGCGCCACGGCGGGCATCGCCGAACACGTCGGCGGGATCGCCCGCCAGGACCTCCTCGACCGGCGCACCCGCGACGCCGCCCGCCTCGGCCGACTGCTCGCCGGGGCACCGCTGCGGCTCGCCCGCCGCGCGGAGGCCACGCTCCACCAGCGGATCGGCGCGCTGTTCACCACGTACGACGTGCTGCTCGCGCCGACCACCGCCGCTCCCCCGCCGCGGATCGGCTCCATGATCGGCCTCGGTGGCCTGGGCACGGACCGGGCGATGATCGCCGCCTGCCCGTACGCCTGGCCGTGGAACGTGCTCGGCTGGCCCGGTGTGAACGTACCGGCGGGGTTCGTGAGCGGGCTGCCGGTGGGCGCGCAGCTGCTCGGTCCCGCGAACAGCGAGCCGCTGCTGCTGTCGCTGGCCGCGCAGTTGGAGGCGGACCAGCGCTGGCACGAGCTGTGGCCGCCGGAGGCGACGACACCCGCCGAGTCCCCCGCGGTGTGAGCGGCACCGCCGTCCCCCGCGTGGGTCCGGGGGGCGGGGTGCGACCCGTACGCTGTGACCATGGACGAAGCGTCGATGGTCGGGCTGATGGGACGGGTGACCGGTGCGGTCGGTCCCGGGCTCGTCGGCGAGGTGATCGTCCGGGTGCGCGGCGGGGCCGAGCACTTCCTGGCGTACCCCGCCTCCGCGAAGGACCGGATCGAACCCGGGACCCTGGTGATGGTGATCGAGTACCTGCCGCCGCGCACGGTCTACGTCTCGGCGGCGTACGACAGTTGACGATCCGTCGGGGGCGTCGGCCCCTCCCGCGGTGACGGTTCGCATCAAGACTGCAACAACGGTCCGTACGACCCTGTACCCCGGCCCGGCCCCTTGGGACACTCCCGACGTTCGGTGCCGAAAGGGCACCTGGCCGAGGGGGGTGTGCCGATGTTCATCGGCATCATCGCGGGGGCGACCGTAGCGGTGGCTCTGGTACTGATCGCTCTGTTCAAGCTCATGTGGCGTGTTGCAGAACCGAACGAGGCCCTGATCATCTCCGGCTCCAAGCACAAGATGGAGGGCCTGACGGAAGGCATGAACTTCCGTATCGTCACCGGGCGCGGCACGCTCGTGCTGCCGGGCATGCAGGCGGTGCGCAAGCTGTCGCTCGACCTGAACCAGACCGAACTCGCCGTGGAGTGCGTGACCTTCCAGGGCATTCCGCTGAAGATCCGGGGCGTGGTCATCTTCAAGGTGGGTGACGACTTCGTGTCCATCGCCAACGCCGCCCGCCGCTTCCTGGGCCAGCAGAAACGGGTCTCGGAACGGGTGCACAACGTGTTCGCCGGTCATCTCCGGTCCATCGTGGGCGGCTTGACGGTCGAGGACATGATCCGCGACCGCGAGAAGCTGACCGGGCAGACACGGGCCGCGTGCGGGACGGAGATGGAGAAGCTGGGGCTGATCGTCGACTCGTTGCAGATCCACGAGATCGAGGACCCGACCGGCTACATCAAGAACCTCGCCATGCCGCACGCGGCGGCCGTCCAGCGGGACGCGCGGATCGCGCAGGCCGAGGCGAACCGGCTCGCCACCGAGGCCGAGCAGCAGGCGGCGGCGCGGATGGCGGAGGCCACCCGGGACAGCGAGATCCTCCAGGCCGGCTACCAGGCGGAGCGGGACAAGGCCTCCGCCAAGGCCAAGCAGGCCGGGCCTCTCGCCGAAGCGGGCGCCCGGCAGGAGGTCGTCGTGCAGGAGACCCGGGTCGCCGAGCTGGAGGCGTCACGGCGTGAGCAGCAGCTCCAGGCCGACGTGCGCAAGCCCGCCGACGCCAAGGCGTACGAGAAGCGGACCCTCGCCGAGGCCGAGCGCGACGCCCGTATCTCCGCCGCGCAGGCCAAGGCCAAGGAGACCGAACTCGCGGCCGCCGCCGAGGCGAACGCGACCCGCGCCACCGGTGAGGCGGAGGCCGCCGCCCGGCAGGCCAAGGGGCTCGCCACCGCCGAGGCCGCCCGCGCGAAGGGGCTCGCCGAGGCCGAGGGCATCAAGGCGCGGGCCGCGGCGCTGGCCGAGAACCAGGAAGCGGTGATCGCGCAGCAACTGGCCGAGCAGTGGCCGGAGATCGTGCAGGCGGGGGCGTCCGCGTTCGGCAACGTCGACAACATGGTGCTGCTGAACGGCGCCGACGGCATGGCCGACATGTTCGCCAAGGCGCTGACGATGGGCGGCACGGGGCTGGGGCTGGCCCGGCAGTTGCTGGCGTCCATGAACCAGAACGGGACGCCCGACAAGGGCCCGGCGGCGGTCAACGGGCTGCCCGTGGAGAAGGTACCGGTGGACCGGGAGTCGTAGCCTCCCCCTGCCTGTGGGTGCGGCTCGTGCCCGTGCGGCCGAGCCGCGCATCGCAGTGGGGCCCGCGCTCCCTCGCCGGGGGGCGCGGGTTAGCGTTGCCCCGTGACTGCGTTCGCCGATCAAGACGTTCCCGGCCGTTACGGCCCCTCCGCCACCACCGAGGCCGATCCGCGCGCGGTGGGGCGTGTGCGTACCGAGTACTCGCCCGCGCACGACGGGGACCCCGACCCCGGGGAGATCGTGTGGACCTGGGTGCCGTTCGAGGAGAACGACGGGCGGGGCAAGGACCGGCCCGTGCTGGTGGTGGCACGGGAGCCGGGCGGGACGTTCCTCGCCGTGCAGTTGTCGAGCAAGCGGCATGACGGGGACCGGGAGTGGGTGCCGATCGGCAGCGGGCCGTGGGACCGTTCGGGGCGGCCGTCCTGGGTGGACGTGGACCGGGTGCTCCGGCTGCACGAGGCCGGGATGCGGCGGGAGGCGTGCGCCCTGGACCGGATGCGGTTCAACTCCGTCGTGCACCGGCTGCGGGAGCGGTACGGCTGGCGTTAGAGGACCCGGTCGGTACTTCCGAGGGGACGGCGCGGAACTGCCGTTCGAATGCCGCCCGGACCGTCGCGCCCCTCGTGCGGTCCAGTACGCCGAACACCACGTACTCGAAGTGGCCCTCGAACCGGCCGCCGTCCATGAGGAGCGCACGGAACGCACTCGCCACGTGCGCCGGGTCGTTGCCGAAGACACCGCAGCCCCAGGCGCCCAGGACCAGCCTGCGGTAGCCGTGCGCCACGGCCGTCTCCAGGACCCGTTCCGCGCGCACGGCCAGGGCGCGCGGCAGGTCGCCGGCGCGCTCCGGCGCCGTACGGCGGACGACCGACGCGTTCGGGGCGGCGGAGGTCAGGAAACCGGCCGTGTACGGGGCGGGCAGCAGGTCACCGCGGTCGTCGCGGAAGACGGGCACGGCGGGTGAGTGGATGACACGGTCCGTGTAGAACGGGTCGCGGTGGGCGCGGTGGTGGTCGTAGAAACCGCGGGCCTCGCGTACGCACACGTACAGGGCGGAGGCCCGGCAGAGGGCCTCCTCCTGGGCCTGGGCGCCGTTCAGGTAGCCGCCGCCCGGGTTGCGGGCCGAGGCGAAGTTGAGGACGGCGACGGGAGCCGTGTCGTTGGGCGTGCCGGTGAGGCGGCGGGCGGCCTCCAGGCTGCTCTCGCCGGTGACCTCGATCCGGGTCGGCACGGATCCGGGGGCGAACAGTGGGACCCGCACCGGCTCCGGGCCGTACAGGCGCGTACCCGAGCGGGCCGCGTCGATCCACTCCGCGAGCGACACCTCACGGCCGTCCGGTGCGCGGTAGCGCCCCGCCGCGACGATGTCCTCGGTCTCCCGTGCGATCCCCCGCAGGCGGGCGCTCATGGCGCCACCCCCGTGCGCGCCATGAACGCCCCCCGTGCGCGCTCCCCCGTCGTGCTCATGGACGCATCGTGGGCGATGCTGGTGGATGACCGCAACGGAGTTTTCCTGGCGTGAATGACCCTCGACGGGTCCGGGAAGAGGTGCCTGAAGTTCCCGGAAACAGAGATCGACGATCCGCATTGCCACGATGTGCACCCTTGTGCGAACGTCACCCAGCGGTTTGGGTGGGACGAGCACCGCCGGTCCGGCCCTCGCGGCAGTGGATCGGCGACATGGTGGAATCTCAGGAGGATCCCGACATGTCAGATTCGGCTAGTGGCTGTACGGAGCAGCGCTCCCTGGTCACCGAGGCGGAGGTGGAGGCCCTCGTCCGGGGCATCTGCTTCAAGACCGGACCACCCCGCACCCTCGGTGTCGAACTCGAATGGCACGTCCATGAGCTGCGCGATCCGCGGCTCCCCGCGACACCCGCACGACTCGAAGCGGCCTACGCCGCACTGCGGACCCTGCCCCTGGCGTCGTCGCTGACGATCGAGCCGGGTGGCCAGCTGGAGCTCAGCTCCGCTCCCGCCGCCTCCCTGATGGAGTGCGTCGGATCCGTCTGCGCCGACCTGGACGCCGTACGCGCGACGCTGCGCGAGGCGGACCTCGGCATCAGTGGCTTCGGCCATGATCCCTGGAACCCCCCGACCCGGTTCCTGCGCGAGCCCCGGTACGACGCGATGGAGGTGTACCTCGACCGCTTCGGGCCCGAGGGCCGGTCCATGATGTGCTCGTCGGCGTCCGTGCAGGTCTGTATCGACGCCGGGTACGAGGAACCGGGCCCCCTCGGCTACCAGCGGCGCTGGTGGCTGACGCACCAGCTCGGCGCGGTGCTGCTGGCCGCGTTCGCGCACTCCCCGCTGGCGGGTGGCCGGGTCACCGGCTGGCGTTCGACGCGGCAGTCGCTGTGGGCGGCGATGGACCCGGGCCGGACGACGGCCCCGGAGCTGGACGGCGACCCCCGGGGCGCCTGGGCTCGACTGGTGCTGGACGCGCCGGTGATGTGCGTCCGGGCCGACGAGGGGCCCTGGGGTGTCCCGGGCGCCATGTCGTTCCGGGAGTGGATCCGGTCCGACACCCCGCCGAGCCACGCCGATCTCGAGTACCACATGACGACGCTGTTCCCGCCGGTCCGGCCGCGCGGCCATCTGGAGCTCCGCATGATCGACGCGCAGCCGGGTGAGGACGGCTGGCTCGTGCCGCTCGCCGTGACGACGGCGCTGTTCGAGGACCCGGAGGCCACCGAGGTCGCCTACCGGGCGGTCAAGCCCCTGGCCGAGCGGGCCGGTTCCCTGCGGGCGCCGCGCAATCCGCTGTGGGACGCGGCGGCCCGTTCGGGCCTGGCCGACCCCGAGCTGCGGGAGGCGGCGGCCGTCTGCTTCGCCGCGGCTGCCGAGGCGCTGCCACGGCTCGGCGCGAGTACCCGGGTGCTGGACGCCGTGGCGGAGTTCATCGACCGCCAGGTGGCCCGGGGACGCTGTCCCGCCGACGATCTGCTCGACCAGTTGCACGGGAAGGACCTCCCCGCATGACCGCGCCCGAGACGCCGGCCCCGACGCACGACGCCGACCCCGAGACACTGCGGGAGCGCGCGCTGGCGGCGTTGACCACGGCCCGCGCCCGTACCGCGCTCCTCACGTCCGCCGTCGACGAGCCCGACCTCACCGCGCAGCACTCGCCGCTGATGTCCCCGCTGGTGTGGGATCTCGCCCACATCGGCAACCAGGAGGAGCTGTGGCTGCTGCGCAATGTCGCGGGGCGGGAGGCGATACGGCCCGAGATCGACGGGCTGTACGACGCCTTCGAGCATCCGCGTTCCGAGCGGCCCTCGCTGCCGCTGCTGCCGCCGGAGGAGGCCCGGCGCTACCTCGCCGAGGTACGCGGCCGGGCCCTCGACGTGCTGGAGGGCAGCGACTTCCACGGCACCCGGCTCACCGAGGCGGGCTTCGCCTTCGGCATGATCGCCCAGCACGAACAGCAGCACGACGAGACGATGCTGATCACCCATCAGCTCCGCCGGGGTCCGGCCGTGCTGTCGGCGCCCGACCCCGGTCCGGCACCGCTGTTCACGGGGCCGGACGAAGTCCTCGTGCCGGGCGGGGAGTTCATGATGGGCACCTCGACCGAGCCGTGGGCGCTGGACAACGAGCGGCCCGCGCACCGGCGCGTCGTCCCGCCGTTCCACATCGACACCACCCCGGTGACGAACGGCGCCTACCAGGCATTCATCGACGACGGCGGCTACGAGGACGAACGCTGGTGGACGGCCCCCGGCTGGGACCACATCCGCGCGCACGGCATCACCGCGCCGCTGTTCTGGCGGCGTGACGGCCGGCAGTGGCTGCGGCGGCGCTTCGGCGTCACCGAGGTCGTGCCGGCCGACGAGCCGGTGCTGCACGTGTGCTGGTACGAGGCCGACGCGTACGCCCGCTGGGCGGGGCGGCGGCTGCCCACGGAGGCCGAGTGGGAGAAGGCCGCCCGCCACGACCCGGTCACCGGGCGCTCCACGCGCTACCCGTGGGGCGACGCCGATCCGACGCCCGCCCACGCCAACCTGGGCCAGCGCCATCTCCGTCCGGCCCCGGCCGGCAGCTACCCGGAGGGCGCGTCCCCGTTGGGCGTGCGGCAGTTGATCGGTGACGTGTGGGAGTGGACGTCGAGCGACTTCCTGCCGTACCCGGGTTTCACGGCGTTCCCGTACAAGGAGTACTCGGAGGTGTTCTTCGGCCCCGAGTACAAGGTGCTGCGGGGTGGTTCGTTCGCGGTGGACCAGGTGGCGTGCCGGGGGACGTTCCGCAACTGGGACTATCCGATCCGGCGGCAGATCTTCAGCGGTTTCCGCACGGCCCGTGACGCATCGCCGGAGGCCGTCTGATGTGCCGTCACGTGGCCTATCTTGGGCCCAAGGTGCCGCTCGGCGCGGTGTTGGTGGAACCGCCGCACGGTCTGTTCCGGCAGTCGTGGGCGCCGCGTAGGCAGCGGTACGGAACCGTCAACGCCGATGGTTTCGGCGTCGGTTGGTACGCGGACGGCGACCCGGTGCCGGGCCGCTACCGGCGGGCCGGGCCCATCTGGGGCGACCTGTCCTTCACGGATCTCGCCCGGGTGGTCCGCACGGGGGCGCTGCTCGCCGCCGTACGGGACGCCACGGTGCCGGGCGCGGACCAGGAGGCCGCGGCGGCGCCGTACGCCGGCGGGCCCTGGCTGTTCAGCCACAACGGGGCGGTCTCCGGGTGGCCCGGGTCCCTGGCGCCGCTGGCCGGCGGGCTGCCCGCCGTGGAGCTCCTGTCGATGGAGGCCCGCAACGACTCCGCGTTCGTGTGGGCCCTGGTGCTGAACCGGCTGCGGGCCGGTGACGAGGAGGGGCAGGCGCTGGCCGACACGGTCCTTGAGGTCGCGCGGGCGGCCCCCGGGTCGCGGCTCAACCTGCTGCTCACCAGCGGCGACAGCATCACCGCGACGGCGTGGGGCGACACCCTGTGGTACCTCGCCCTGCCCGGTCGCGGCACCGTCGTGGCGTCCGAGCCGTACGACGACGACCCGCACTGGGTCGAGGTGCCGGACCGCACGCTGCTCGTGGCCGACCGCACGGACGTCCTGCTCACCCCGCTGAAGGAACCGGAGGAAACCGGGCGCCCGGGCGCCGGTCCAGTCCCCGTACGACCGAAGGAGTCCCCTGCGTGAGCCCGTTCCACCTCACCCGCACCCTGCCCGAGGACGCCACGGGCGCGGCCCTGCGCGCCGACGTCCTGAACGGCCTCACCCGCACCCCGAAGACGCTGCCGCCCAAGTGGTTCTACGACGCGCACGGCAGTGAACTGTTCGACCGGATCACCGAGTTGCCGGAGTACTACCCGACCCGTGCCGAGCGGGAGATCCTGCTCGGCCGGGCGGCGGAGATCGCCGCGGCGAGCGGTGCGCGCACGCTCGTCGAGCTGGGTTCCGGCTCGTCCGACAAGACGCGGCATCTGCTGGACGCGATGCCCGAGCTGCACGCGTACGTGCCGGTCGATGTGAGCGAGAGCGCGTTGCGGCAGGCCGGCGAGGCGCTGGTCGCCGAGCGGCCGGGGCTGGAGGTGCACGCCCTGATCGCGGACTTCACCGCCGGGATCCGGCTGCCCGAGACCCCGGGGCCGCGGCTGGTGGCGTTCCTCGGCGGCACGATCGGCAATCTCGTCCCCGAGGAACGGGCCGTGTTCCTCGCCTCCGTGCGGGCCCTGCTGGCGCCCGGCGACGCGCTGCTGCTGGGCACGGACCTGGTCAAGGACGAGGCGGTGCTGGTGGCCGCGTACGACGACGCGGCCGGGGTGACGGCCGCGTTCAACAAGAACGTCCTGTCCGTCATGAACCGTGAGCTGGGGGCGGACTTCGATCCCGGCGCGTTCGAGCACGTCGCCCTGTGGGACGCCGAACGGGAGTGGATCGAGATGCGGTTGCGGTCGCGGACCGCGCAGACCGTGAAGGTCCCCGCGCTCGATCTCGCGGTCGACTTCGCGGCCGACGAGGAACTGCGGACCGAGGTGTCGGCGAAGTTCCGCAGAGAGGGGGTGACGGCCGAACTGGCCGCGGCGGGGCTGGACCTGACGCATTGGTGGACGGACGGGGAGGGCCGCTTCGCACTGTCCTTGAGCGTGGCGGGGTGATCGGGCGGGGTTCGGCCGCGCGAGAAACCACGGCCCACCCGCGCCCCCGAGCTCTTCCGCACCCGGCGACAACCGTCTCGCGCGGGAGCGCGACGTGGGGCACCGTGGAGGGACGTGTGGCCGTGCCGGCCACGGCGAGAGGTCCCGATTGGAGTAGCCGTATGTCCGACCACGTGTACCGGGTCACCGAGATCGTCGGCAGTTCGGGCGAGAGCGTCGACCACGCCATCCGCAACGGCATCGCCCGCGCCGCCCAGACCCTGCGCAACCTGGACTGGTTCGAGGTGACGCAGGTCAGGGGGCACATCGAGAACGGCGAGATCGCGCACTACCAGGTCGGCCTGAAGGTCGGTTTCCGGCTCGAGGGCACGGACTGACCCCCTCGTCCCCGCACGGCGTCAGGTGCGGCCCTCCCGTTCCTGCGCCACCTTCAGTTCGGCGGAGGCGGCGGCCCAGCGCGCCCGCACGACGGGAAAGCCCGCCCGCTCCGCGTCCTCGCAGACCAGTTCGTCGTCGTCCACGAGGACGCGGATCTCGCGGGTCCCGGCCAGCTGCCGCAGGATCTCCAGCTTCGTGCGGCGGGCCGGCCTGCGGTCGTGGTTCCGCCGCATCCAGATCCGCCCCCGGGGAAGCCCCTGCGCGGCGAGCCAGTCGACGGTGTCGCGCCGGCAGCGCTCGGGGCGCCCGGTGAGATACACGACCTCGCACTCCTCGGCGTACCGCAGCGCCAGCTCGATGCCCTCCGCCAGCGGCGGATCCTGCGGGGCGGCGGCGAAGAACGCGTCCCAGTCGCGCGGCTTGCGCTCCAGGTACCGCTGCCGGTGCGCGGTGTCGGCGAGCGTGTTGTCGAGATCGAATACGGCGAGGGGCCTGCTGTCGTCGGTCACGGGTCCAGCCTAGGCAGAGCGTTACACGTGTCGTCCGCCGCCGCTTCACACAAGGCACACAAACCCCTCCCATAGCTTTAAGTTTCAAACGTTAGGCTCGTCCTCTCTCCCCCCACAACAGCACAGGAGAATCGGCGTGCCTGACGGCGAAGTGATCGTGATCGGCGGCGGATACGGGGGCATCCGCCTCGCCAGGCAACTGGACGAGTACGCGCGGGTCACCCTGGTGGACCGCAAGGAGGTCTTCTTCCATCGCATCGCCGCTCTGCGCGCCGGTGTGCAGGAGGAATGGACGACGACGCCCTTCATCCCCTACGACCGGCTGCTGGGCAACGGCCGGGTGGTGGTGGGCAAGGCGGTCGCCATCGACACCGGCGAACGGTATGTGAAGCTGGCCACCGGTGAGCGGCTGCCGTACGACGTGGTGGTCATCGCCACCGGCGCCGACTATCCGGAGCCCGCCCGCTTCCTCGGGACGACCACGGAGGAGGCGGCCAAGACGTTCACGGCGCACCAGGAGAGCATCGCCGCGGCCGAGCATGTGCTCGTCGTGGGCGGCGGGCCCGGCGGTGTGGAGCTCGCGGCGGAGATCCGGCTGGCCCGGCCCGCCACCCGGGTGACGCTCGCGCACGCGGGATCGGCGCTGCTCGGTTCCACCGGCAGCAAGTGGGCCGGACGGCGGGCCCGTGCCTGGCTGGAGTCTCATGACGTGGAGGTGCGCCTCGACTCGTTCATCTCCCCCGGCGCCGACTTCGGCACGTACCGGGACGGCCGAGGCCGTCTCATCGAGGCGGATCTGTCGTTCTGGGCGACCGGCACCACCCCGAACACGCTGTGGCTGCGGCTGGCCGGGCACGGCGACTGGCTGAACGCGGCCGGCCATGTGAAGGTCGACCGGATGCTGCGGGTGGACGGGCGGCTGGACGTGTTCGCGGTGGGTGACGTGAACGATGTCACCGAGCTGAAGATCTCCCCGGCCGCGATCGCCCAGGCGGACATCGCCGCGCACAACATCCGTGCCTACCTGGGGAGTTCGGGGAAGCACCGCAAGGAGCCGCGTTTCTACCGGCCGGTCCAGCGGACCCCGCTGATCGTGCCGTTCGGACCGGCCGACGGGCTCACCCTGATCCCCGTGCCGGGCGGCGAGACCGCCGTGCTCGGCGGCCGCACCAGCACCCTCGCGAAGGCGAGGACCCTGATGACGCCGTACGTGCGCAAGCAACTCGGGTACTCCGCCTGAGGTCCCGGCGCGGGCTCCGGTCAGTCCGTGCCGGGCGGGGTGTCGGGCACCGGGACAGGGCGGAGGACCGTCAGGGAGTCCTCCCGGCGTGCCGTCATCACGAAGGGGAACCTGTCGACCTCCAGGCAGAGGTCGATGTCGTCGGGGTGGTATCCGCCGCGCAGCCCGGCGGCGAGGTCCGCCGCGGCGCGGGACGTCCTCGCGCGGTGGACGTAGGGGGCCGCCTCGACGTCGTCACGGGCCATGCGTCCGCCGATGTACTCGGCGCAGGCCAGGTCCTCGTCGGCGCGGCCCTCCTCGCCGGTGACGACGAAGGTCACCGGGCCGGAGGCCCGTGTCCGCAGGTAGCGCGCGGTGGGGCCGGCCACGACGAAGCTCGCGCAGAGGACCAGTGGGGAGTCCGCGACGGCGAGCGCGCCCACGGTTCCGGCGGTCGTCTTCTGCACCAGCGTGCGACCGGCGAGGTCGTGCCCTTTGAGCAGGGCGGGCGAGTTCACCGCGTCGAAGCCCTCCGCCGGGGGACCGTCCTTGAGGGCGAGCCACCCCGGGCGGCTCCCCTTCAGGGCGAGCGCCTCGCTCTCCGTCGAGGCCAGGACTGTCTTCTCGACGCCGAGCGAGAAGGCCCAGGCGGCCACGGTGAAGGCGCGTATGACGTCGATGACGACCGCGACGCGGGGGACGCCGGTCAACTGCGGGATTCCCACGAAGTGATGATCCATCGGACCATGATGCCGCGCCTGCCGGGGATGCCCTGCCCGCCGTCCGTCCATGCCTGCCGGGGATGGCGTACCCCTGTCGCGGGCGCCGGCCTCGGCCGGGATTCCGCGCGCCTCAGCCGGTGTGCGCCGGCTCGGCGGGCTCCTGCTCCGCCATGTCGTTGGCGTGGGTGAGGAAGTCGTCGACCATCCGGTGGAAGAGGCCGGCGAGCTGCCGGAGTTCCTCGGGTGACCACTCCGCCAGGGCCATCTGCATGCCGCGGACGCCGGCCTCGCGCACACGGTCGATGGCCTGCTGCCCGGCCGGGGTGAGTTCGATGCGCTGCGCGCGGCGGTCGTCCGGGTCGGGGACGCGGCTGACGTAGCCGGACTTCTGCAGTTGCTGCACCTGGCGGGTGACGTGCGAGGCCTCGACGCCGAGGCGGTTGGCCAGCTCCCCGGGGCGCATGGGCTCGGAGTCGGCGATCTGCCGCAGGAGGGCCACGGCGGCGCGGTCCAGCGGGACCCCGGCGAGGCTCATCAGACGCTCGTGCGCCCGGGCCCGGGTGCTGAGGTAGGTGATGCGGGTGAGGGCCCGCTCGATCTCGACCACCTCCGGGGAGGCCGGGTCGAGGGGCAGCGGTGAGGGGGGCATGGGTCCACCGTACCAGATAGTTGCCTGACTCAAGTAAGTTCATGGCGGGCATCCCTGGCCAACCGGATGCATACCCCGTACGATGCGGTCTCAATTAACAGGTTTCCTGATGATTGGTTTGCTCACACGACGGCGCGCTCCGCGGTGGTGTCGAGCGCCCGCGGACCGAACGGAGCCACCCATGTCCCTCCTCGCCCGCCCGGCGGTGGCCGCCCTGGCGGCCAGGACGATGCAACGCCTGTCGGTGGTCCTGAGCAGGCGGTCCTCCGGAACGGGGTCCACGGCGTCCTGGCTCGCCCGGCTTCCCGAATACACCTGTGCCACGCGGGAGTTGACGATCCCGACCTCGTTCGGCCCGGCCCGCGCGGTGCTCTACCTGCCGTCGGACGACGAGGGCGCTCCCCCGCCGGTCCACGTGAACTTCCACGGCGGCGGCTATGTCATGCCGCAGGTGGAGCTCGACGACGCGTTGTGCCGGTGCCTCGCTGTCGAGGCGGGTGTCGCCGTCCTCAACGTGGACTATGTCGTCGCCCCGCAGCATCCCTTCCCGGCCGCGCCCCGGCAGGCGTTCGAGGTCGTCCGGTGGGTTGCCGAGCACGGCGGTGAGCAGGGCTGGGACGGCGCCCGGCTCGGCGTCGGCGGACAGAGCGCGGGCGGCGGGCTCGCGGCGGCGGTGGCCCGCCAGGCCCTGGAGGAGGGTGGCCCCTCCCTCGCCCTCCAGGTCCTGCACTATCCCCCGCTGGACCTGGCCACCCCCGGCCGGGACAAGCGCGCCGCGATCGCCAAGCCGCTGCTGCGCCCCTGGATGGCGGACGTCTTCGACACCTCCTACATCCCCGACCCGAAGCAGCGCGCCGACCGCCTCGCCTCACCGGCCAACCCGGCGGACACCGCCGACCTGACGGGGATCGCCCCGGCCCTCGTGGTCACCGCCGAGTACGACCTCCTCAAGGCGGAGGGCGTCGCCTACGCCGACCGGCTCCGTACGGCCGGGGCGCTGGTCGGCCACCATGACGTCGCCGGCGCCGATCACGGCTACGACGCCAACGACGAGGACAAGGCCCGCGAGGTGTACCCGCTGATCGCCGAACACGTGCGGCGTGCCCTCACCGGGGGAAAGGCGTCCTGACGCATGCCCTCCGCACGCGCACCCCTCCGCGTCACATGGCCCGCCCGCGCAGGGGTACGCGGACCGCATGAATCACGGCAGGACACATCACGGCAAGGAACATGACGGCAAGGCACCGGACCCCAAGGAGAGGGCCGAGCAGGCGGAGGCGGCCGAGGAGGCCCGCGCCGCCGCTCGTCCCTTCAGTTATCCGCATCCCGAGCGGCGCGCCGGGGTGCGCGCCACCCGGCACATCAGCCGGGAACAGGCCGACGCGGACAGCGTCCCCGGCGTGCCGGGCGGCTACGGCAGCACCGGCGGCGGCCAGGCGGGCGGTCGCGGCACACCTCGTCCGGGTGACGACACGGCGGACGAGTCCGGCGTGACCGATGTCGTCTCGGGACGTGAGCCGCAGGCCGATCGGGGAGGTGAGGAGCGGTAGGTACCTCGAAGACGGTCGCGGGGCGGACGCGGGGCCGGGCGGGACCCCCGGTGATCTCCGCCGGGCCGCGACGACGATACTGGCAGGCGCACGTGCCCCTGCTGCCCGATGGACTCATGCCTGCCTCCCCCTCAGCCCGTCCCACGACGCCTCCCACGGTGTGGCCGGCGCGCGGCCGCCATGTCGGACCCGACGCGGAGGACGTCCTCCGCCACACCCTGCGCCGGCTCAAGGACAACCGGACCATCGACGACTTCCTGGAACTGCCCGACCCCGGGGGCGACTCCCCCGAGCGGGTCTTCCAGGCCCGCTGGCGAGTCGCCGGGGAGGTGACGGTGCGCGCCCGGCTGAGCCTCGCGCCTGACATCGGCGCCGGGCGGGAGTGGACGATCGTCGCGGAGGCGGAGGAACCGTGGGACCCGGCGTGGCCCTCCCCGGTCACCCGGTTCTGGCCGGAGTACGGCGACTGGGACCACGACGCGGCCACGGGCCTGTCGCTGAGCAGGATCAACGCCCTTCCCGAGGACGACAAGGACGCCCGCCGTCTCCTCAGGGACGCGGGGCACGCCGGATGGTGCGTCCACGTCGTCGTCCACGAGGCCATGAGTACCGACGAGCGCGGTCGGCTGCCGCTGGCCCGGTGGCTGGCGCCGAGCCTGCGGCACCGTGTGGTGGAGCACCGTGCCGCCCCGCACCAGCTGCGGGTGGTGAACTGGGCGCTGCGGGAGTTCGACCTGGAGGTCCCGCGCGGCGGCGCCGTCGTACTGCCCGGCAGGCCCGCGCCCGCCGACCTCGACGCCGGGGAGTTCTCCGTACGCGCGGTGTTCCTGGACGGTTCGGAGCCGACCGACCTCATCGCGGCGGTGACACGGTTCGCCGCCCTGCCGCGGCCCCTGCCGGACGGTGCGGACGCCGCCCTCACCGCGCTGCGGGAGGAGTGGCATCTGCTCACGCTGGAGGAGGAACTCGTCCGCGAGCGGAAGCTGGTGGCGATGTACGCCGAGGCGCTGGAGGCCATGACACAGTCCCGGGACCTGTACCGGGAAGCGGCCGAACGTGCGCACGAGGCGCTCGCCGTGTACCGCGAGTCGGCCGCGGTCGCCCCCGCCGAGCAGCAGCCCTCCGCGACGCAGTCGACGTCCCCCTTCCAGCAGTTGACGCGCACACTGGAACGCCTGAAGGGCGGCCCCAGAACCTGGCGCCCCGATCCCGCGCCCCGACCCGGCGACGGCGAGAGCCAGACCTCGGGCCGGCCGGAGACGACGGAGACCTAGCTAGGGGTCGGCCCGGCGGGGAAGGAACGAGGTTCCCCGCCGGGGGCCTGTGACTGCTCGCGCCCCGAACTCTGCCTACCCGGGTCTTGCTCAGGTGTGGAATCCCGGCATGGACAGGTACTTGAGCTGCTGGTACTCGTGGAGGCCCTCGGGCCCGCCCTCGCGGCCCAATCCGGACTGCTTGATCCCGCCGAAGGGTGCCGCGACCTCGGAGACCAGGCCGCGGTTGATGCCGACCATTCCGGCCTGGAGCCGGGCGGCGACCCGCCGGGCGCGGTCGATGTGGGACGTCATCACATACGACGCGAGGCCGTGCTCGGTGTCGTTGGCCACCGCTATGGCCTCGGCCTCGGTGGAGAAGCGGTGGATGGCGGCGACGGGACCGAAGACCTCCTCCCTCATGATCGCGGCGTCGGCGGGGACGTGGTCCAGCACGGTCGGGGCCGCGTAATGGCCAGGCCCGGCAGGGATGTCCGCCTCCGCGACGACGACGGCACCACGGGCGACGGCGTCCTCGACGAGATGGCGGACCTTGTCCACCGCCCGGTGATCGGCCAGCGGGCCGAGATCGG
>NZ_OLMK01000152.1 GCF_900290235.1 Streptomyces sp. MA5143a | reverse complement strand
CGTGGGGGGCGGGTCAGGGGGCGGCGACGGCCCGGCGGACGGAAGTCGCCCTGGTGGGCGCGGTGGTGACGCTACGGCGCCCCGCCGGGCGTGGGAGCCCCAGAATCCGGGTGGCCGCCCCCTAACCCGCGTGGTGCGCGGGCCAGGGGTGGCGGCCGCTCACGCCCCGGCCGTCGTCCCGGTCAGCGGATGCCGAACTCGTCCCCGATCAGGCTGAGGAGTTCCTCGGTGCTGGCGGTGTTGAGGTCGGCGTCGGTGTCGTCCTCGACTGGCGAGGCGGCCGTGGCCGGGCCTCCGGTGGCCGGTGTCTCCTCCAGCTTGGTGAGGAGGACGCGCAGGCGCAGGGCCAGGGAGGACCTGCGGGCGGGGTCGTCGGCGGGTGTCCGCAGGGTCTCTTCGAGGGATTCCAGGGCGAGCATGGCGGGGTCGGGTGCCTGTGCGGACGCCAGGTCGAGCCCTTGGTGGAGGAGTTCGGCGAGGTCCTTCGGGGTGGGGTGGTCGAAGACGAGGGTGGCGGGCAGGCGCAGCCCGGTGAGGGCGGAGAGCCGGTTGCGCAGGTCCACGGCCATGAGGGAGTCGAAGCCGAGGTTCTGGAACGGCCTGCCCGGGGGCACGGCGTCCGCCGAGGGCAGTCCGGCGGCGGTCGCCGCCTCCGCGCGGACGAGGTCGACGAGGGCCGCGGTGCGGTCCGCCTCGGACAGGGGCAGCAGCCGGTCGCGCAGCCCGGCCGCCGGGGCGGCCTGCGCGGTGCCGTCCCTGCGGGTTCCGGCGGCGAGTGCCCGCAGCAGTACGGGAGTGGTGGGTGAGCCGGGTTCCAGGGCGGAGGTGTCCAGCCGTACGGGGACGGCGACGCTCGCGCCGGTCGTGAGGGCCGCGTCGAACAGGGCCATGCCCTCGCGGGGGTCGAGCTGGCGCAGGCCCGCGCGGGCGATGCGCTTGAGGTCGCTGTCGGCGACGCCCGAGGTCATGCCCTCGCCGCGCTGCCAGGGGCCCCAGGCGAGGGAGAGTGCGGGCAGCCCTGAGGCGGCCCGGCGGACGCAGACGGCGTCGGCGAAGGCGTTGGCGGCGGCGTAGTTGGCCTGGCCGGCGCCGCCCATGGTGCCGGCGAGCGAGGAGAAGACGACGAACGCGTCCAGGTCGCGGTCGGCGGTCAGCTCGTGCAGGTGCTCCACGGCCTCCGTCTTGACGGGCAGGACCGCGTCGACCTGGGCGGGGGTGAGAGCGGTGAGGGTGGCGTCGTCGACGGTGCCCGCGGTGTGCACCACGGCCCTCAGCCCGGGGACCGAGTCGAGGAGGGCGGCCAGTGCGTCGCGGTCGGTGACGTCGCAGGTCGCGACACGTGCCGTGGCGCCGAGTGCGGTGAGTTCGGTGAGCAGGTCCTCCATGCCGGGGGCGTCCCCGCCGCGCCGGGCGGCCAGCAGCAGGTCGCGTACGCCGTGCCGGGTGACCAGGTGGCGGGCGACGAGACGGCCGAGCGTGCCGGTGGCGCCGGTGACGAGGGTCGTGCCGGTGGCGGGCCAGACGCCGGGGGACGCGTCGGCGGGGGCGGCAGCCGAAGGGTCGGCGGGCGGGGAGGCGGGGGTGGGAGCGTCGGTGGGGGCGGGGGTGGGAGTGGGGGGGGAGCCGGGCGAGCCGTGGGGCCAGCAGTCGGTCTGCGCGGAGGGCGAGTTGGGGTTCGTCGAGGGCCAGGGCGAGGGCGACGGCGCGGGGCAGGGGTGTGGTGCTGTCGGGGTGGTCGTCGACGAGGACGACGCTGCCGGGGTTCTCCAGTTGGGCGGATCGGGCGAGTGCCCACACGGCGGCGGCCGCCGGGTCGGTGACGGTCTCGGTGTCCGTGGCGCGGACGGCGCCGGTGGTGCACAGCACCAGCCGGGTCGCGGCGAGGGCGCTGTCGGTGGTCCACCGCTGGAGCAGGGCGAGGACCCGGTGGACGGCGTCGCGGGCGGCGGCGGCCGTCGGCTCGGCGGGCGGCAGTGGCACGACCACCACGGCGGGCTGTGGGTCCGCCCCGTTCAGGGCGTCCAGGTCCGCGTGGTGTCCGACGCCCTCGGTGGTCGCCGCCCAGGGCGCGGCGAGGGCGTACGCGGCGGCGTCGCCGACAACGGCGATCCGGCCCGGGAGTGTCTGACCGGGGCCTCCGGGGGGCGGGTCGAGGGGGGTCCACTCCGTGTGGAGCAGCCATTCGGGGCGGATGCGCGTGGTCTCGAACCCCGCGGTGGACGCGGCTCGCATGTGCAGGGCGGCGACGGAGGCGACGGGGCGCCCCGACGGGTCGGTGAGGTCCACCGCCACCCGGTCCTCGGCCTCGTCGCGGACGTGCACGCGCAGGGAGGTCGCCGCCTGGGCGTGGCCGGTGACGCCCCGCCAGGCGAACGGCAGCAGGGGTCCGCCGGTCGCGGGCGCCGAGGGACGGAAGGCCAGGGAGTGCATGGCGGCGTCCAGGAGGGCGGGGTGGAGGGTGAAGCCGCCGCGGGCGGGGTCGGGCAGCCGTACCTCGGCGAAGACCTCGTCGCCGCGCCGCCAGGCCGCGGTCAGGCCGCGGAAGGCGGGGCCGTAGCTGAAGCCGTGGTCGACGAGGTCCTCGTAGAACGTGGTCAGGTCGACGGGTTCGGCGTCCTGCGGGGGCCAGGCCGTGAGCGGCGGGGCGGGCGTCGTGGCAGTCCGGGGGGCGAGGGTGCCCTCAGCGTGCGTGGTCCAGGGGCCGTCCTCGTCGGTGCGGGAGTGGACGCAGAGGGCACGGTGGCCGGTGTCGTCGGGCGGGCCGACGGCGACCTGGAGCTGGACGGGTGCGTCGGCGGGGATCAGCAGGGGCGCGGCCTGGGTGAGTTCGTCGAGGTCGGGGCAGTCGAGGCGGCCTCCCGCCCACAGGGCGAGCTCGACGAAGCCGGTACCGGGGAACAGGGCTGTGTCGAGGACGGCGTGGTCGGTGAGCCACGGCTGGGTCGCCGTGGAGAGTTCACCGGTGAACAGGGTGGTGCCGTCGGCGGCCGCGGTGACGCGGGCGCCGAGCAGCGGGTGCCCGGCGGGGCGCAGGCCGAGCGCGGTGAGGTCGCCGCTCGCCGCCGCGGGCCTCGGCTCGGGCCAGTAGGGGGTCCGCTGGAAGGGGTAGGTCGGCAGGTCGACGCGGCGGGCTCCGGTGCCGGCGAACACGGCGGACCGGTCGAGGGGGGTGCCCGCGAGGTGGGCGCGGGCGACGGCGGCGACGAGGGTCTCGTCCTCGGGTGCGTTCCGGCGCTGCGCGGCGACGCAGACCGGGGGTTCGTCGTCGGCGTCGAGGCAGGTGTGCGCCGATCCGGTGAGGACGCCGTCGGGTCCGGCCTCCAGCAGGACGGTGACGCCCTCGGCGGCCAGGGTGCGCACCCCGTCGGCGAAGCGGACCGTCTCCCGGACGTGACGCACCCAGTAGTCGGGCGAGCATGCCTGTTCGGGGGTGAGGAGTTCTCCGGTGAGGTCGGAGACGACGGGGATACGCGGCGGGCGCAGGTCGAGGTCGGCGACGACACGGGCGAAGTCGTCGAGCATGGGCTCCATCAGCGGCGAGTGGAAGGCGTGACTGACCGTCAGGAACCGTGCGCGTACGCTCTGTTCCCGGAAGCCGTCGCGGAGGGTGGTGAGGGCCTCCGTGGGGCCGGACAGGACGACGGAGCCGGGCGCGTTGACGGCGGCGACGGTGACGTCCGGGTGGTCCGCGAGGGCCTCGGCGGCCCGTTTCTCGTCGACTGCGACGGCGAGCATGCCCCCGCCCGCCGGGAGGGCCTGCATCAGCCGGCCGCGGGCGGCGATCAGCCGGCACGCGTCGGGCAGGGTCATCACGTCGGCGAGGTGCGCGGCGGTGATCTCCCCGACGGAGTGGCCGAACAGGTAGTCGGCGCGCACCCCCCAGCTCTCCAGCAGCCGGTACAGGGCGGTCTCGAAGGCGAACAGCGCGGGCTGGGTGTACTCGGTGCGGTGCACGGCCTCCGGATCGGGGTCCTGGGCGCCGGTGCCGAACACGATCTCGGCGAGGGGCCGCGACAGGTGCGGGTCGAGGTGGACGCATACGGCGTCGAAGGTCTCGGCGAACACCGGGTGCGCCGCGTACAGTTCCCTGCCCATGCCGAACCGTTGGGCTCCCTGTCCGGTGAACAGCACGGCGAGGGCGCCCTCGCGGGCGGTGTCCCGCAGCAGCCCGGCCGGCTGTTCGCCCGCCGCGAGGGCCGTGAGGGCGGCGCTCGCGTCGGCGCGGTTGCGCACCGTGGCGGCGGCCCGGTGGTCGAGGGCGGCGCGGGTGGTGGCCAGGGAGTGGGCGAGGTCCAGGGCGGTCAGGCCGGGGTCCGACGCCAGCGTGTCGAGCAGCCGGGACGCCTGGTCGCGCAGGGCGTCGTCGTCGTGCGCGGACAGCAGCAGCGGCCAGGCACGGGGGGTGTCGGCGGGTGCCCCGGGGGCGTCCCGCGCGGGGTCCGAGGTGGTGCCGTCGGCGGTGCCGCCGGGTGCGGCTTCCGGGGTCTTGTCGGCGGGGGCCTGTTCCAGGACGACGTGGGCGTTGGTGCCGCTGATCCCGAACGAGGACACGCCGGCGCGCCGGGGGCGGCCGGTCTCCGGCCACGGCCGGGACTCCGTCAGCAGTTCGACCGATCCGGCGGACCAGTCGATCTGCTGCGAGGGCGCGTCCACGTGCAGGGTGCGGGGCAGTTGTCCGTGCCGCATGGCCAGGACGGTCTTGATGACGCCGCCGACACCGGCCGCGGACATGGTGTGCCCGATGTTGGACTTCAACGAGCCGAGGTAGAGGGGATGTTCGCGGTCCTGGCCGTAGGTGGTGAGGAGGGCGTGCGCCTCGATGGGGTCGCCGAGCCGGGTCCCGGTGCCGTGTGCCTCGACGGCGTCGATCTCGCCGGCGGTGAGCCCGGCGTCGGCGAGGGCGTCGCGGATGACCCGCTGCTGGGCCTGGCCGTTGGGCGCGGTGAGCCCGTTGGACGCGCCGTCCTGGTTGACCGCCGAGCCGCGGACGACCGCCAGCACCGGGTGGCCGTGGTGGAGCGCGTCGGACAGCCGTTCCACGAGCAGCAGGCCCACGCCCTCCGACCAGCCGGTGCCGTCGGCCGCGTCGGCGAAGGCCTTGCACCGGCCGTCCGGGGCGAGGCCGCCCTGCCGCTCGAAGTCGGCGAAGAGGGACTCGTTGGGCATGACGCAGACACCGCCGGCGAGCGCCAGGTCGCACTGCCCGGAGCGCAGCGCCTGGATCGCGTTGTGCAGGGCGACGAGGGAGGAGGAGCAGGCGGTGTCGACGGTGACGGCCGGGCCCTCCAGGCCGAGGACGTAGGCGACGCGGCCGGAGATGACGCTGGTGGCGGTGCCGGTGACGGTGTATCCGGCGAGTTGCTCGGAGCCGGGCGGGAACAGCAGCGAGTAGCCGAGCCCGGCGGCGCCGACGTACACGCCGGTGCGGGTGGAGCGCAGGGTCGTGGGGTCGATGCCCGCGTGTTCGATCGCCTCCCAGGAGGTCTCCAGGAGCAGGCGCTGCTGCGGGTCCATGGTGAGTGCTTCGCGGGGGGTGATGCCGAAGAAGCCGGGGTCGAAGCCGGCGACGTCGTCGAGGAAGCCGCCGCGGGCGGCGTCCTGGGCGCGCCAGCCGCGGTCGCGGGGGAAGCCGGTGATGCCGTCGCGGCCTTCCGCGAGCAGCTGCCACAGCTCGTCGGGGGTGGTGACGCCGCCGGGGAAACGGCAGGCCATGCCGACGATGGCGAGGGGTTCGCCGTCGGCGGCGGACCGCCGGGCGGGGACGGCCCGCGCCGCCTCGGGGGTGGCCGGCGCGTCGTCGAACAGCTCCGTGTACAGGGCGCGCACCATGCGCCGGGGTGAGGGGTGGTCGAAGACGACGGAGACGGGCAGGCGCAGTCCGGTGGCGGTGGCGAGCCGGTTGCGGAAGTCGACGGCGGTCAGGGAGTCGAAGCCGAGTTCCTTGAAGGGGCGGGTGGCCTCGACGCTGTCGGCGTCCGTGTGCCCGAGGGCCGCGGCGGCGGTGTCCCGGACCAGCCGCAGCAGCAGCCGGGTGCGTTCGGTCTCGGTGAGCGGGGCGAGGCGGCCGCGCAGCGAGCCGGGGTCGCCGTCGCCCTCGGGGCCGGTGGCGGCCGTGCGGCGGGCGCGGGCGGGCCGGGGCGCGGGGACGGGGTCCACGCGGTCGAGGCGTTCGGCGGGGGGCGCGGTGAGGAGGCCCGCCGGGTCGGCGGGGCGCAGCAGCAGGGCGTCGGCGGCGGCCACGGGCGCGCCGGTGGTGTCGGTGAGGAGCAGGGCGACGGTGCGTTCGCCGGTGCGGGTCACACGGATCCGCAGCCGGGCCGCGCCGGTGGCGTGGAGTTCGACGCCGCCCCAGGAGAACGGCACGGCCATGTCCTGGCTGTCGCCGAGCGCGTACAGGGCGTGCAGCGCGGCCTCGGACAGGGCGGGGTGCAGGCCGAAGCGGGCGGCTTCGGGGTGCTGGGCGGCGGGCAGGGCGACCTCGCCGTACACCGTGTCGTCGGTGCGCCACAGGGCGCCCAGCAGTCGGCGTTCGGGCCCGTAGGCGAAGCCAGCGGCGGCGAGCCCCTCGTAGAGGGTGTCGACCGGTACGGGGGTGGCGCCGGGCGGGGGCCAGGCCGTCAGGTCCTCGGCGGGGGCCCCGGTCTCGGGGACGAGGGCGCCGGTGGCGTGCACGGTCCATGGTCCGTCCGTGCCGGACGCGGTGGTGGAGGCGTGCACGGCGAGGGTGCGGCGACCGCCCCGCTCGGCGCCGATCCGGACCTGGAGGGCGACCGCCCCGTCGGTGGGCAGGGGCAGCGGGGTGTGGAGGGTGAGTTCCTCGATCCTGCCGCAGCCGACCTGGTCGCCGGCGATAACGGCGAGTTCGACGAACGCGGTGCCGGGCAGGACCGCCCGGTCGCCGATGCGGTAGCCGGCGAGCCAGGGGTGGTCGTGCGGGGCGACGCGCCCGGTGAGGACGACCCCGTCGTCGTCGGCGAGCCGCACGGCCGCGCCCAGCAGCGGGTGCTCGAGCGGGCCGAGACCGGCCGCGGTGACGTCGGCGCGGCGGCGGGGCCCGTCGGGCCAGTGCCGGGTGCGCTGGAAGGCGTAGGTGGGCAGGTCGACGCGGCGGGCGCCGGTGGCCGCGAAGACGCGGGGCCAGGCGACGGGCGCCCCGCCGGTCCAGGCGTGGGCCAGGGCGGTGCGCAGCCGGCCGGCGCCGCCCTCGCCGCGCCGCAGGGTGCCGGTGACGGTGACCTCGTGGTCGTCGGCCTCGGCGCACTGCTGGAGGGAGGTGACGAGGACGGGGTGCGGGCTGGGTTCGACGAACAGACGGTGTCCGTCGGCGAGCAGTGCCCGTACGGCGGGTTCGAAGCGGACGGGTTCGCGCATGTTGCGGCACCAGTAGGCGGCGTCCAGACCGGCGGTGTCGAAGGGGCCGCCGGTGACGGTGGAGTAGAACGGCACGTCGCCGCTGCGCGGTGCGAGCCCGGCGAGTTCGGCCATCAGCTGTTCCCGCAGCGCCTCGACGTGCGGGGAGTGACCCGGGCTGCCGGCGCCGGGGATACGGCGGGCCTGGACGCCGTCGGCCTGGCAGGCGGCCACGAACGCGTCGCAGGCGTCGGGGTCGCCGGTGAGCGCGACGGAGGCGGGGCCGTTGACGGCGGCGATCCACAGCCGGTCGGCGAAGGGCGTGAGCCGGGCGCGGACCTGCTCCTCCGGCAGCAGGACGGAGGCCATGCCGCCGCGCACGGTGAGGGTGCGCAGGGCGCGGCTGCGCAGGACGACGACCCGGACCGCGTCCTGGAGGCCGAGGCCGCCGGCGAGGTGGGCGGCGGCGATCTCGCCCTGTGAGTGGCCGACCACCGCGTCCGGGGTGACGCCGTACGCCTGCCAGGTCCGGGCCAGCGACACCATCACGGTGAACAGGACGGGCTGGATGACGTCGATGCGGTCGGGGTCGATGTCGCCGGGTTCGCCGCGCAGGACGGCGAGGACGTCCCAGTCGACGAGTTCCCGCACGGCGGCGGCGCACCGCCGGGCGTGCTCGGCGAACACCGGCTCGGTGTCGAGGAGTTCGCGTCCCATGCCGAGCCACTGGGAGCCCTGGCCGGGCAGCACGAACGCGGTCCTGCCGGTGACGGCGGCGCCCTCGGCGAGGGCGTCGTGCGGGCGGCCCCCGGCGAGCGCGTCGAGTCCCGCGAGGAGGGTGTCCCGGTCGGCGGCGAGCACGGCCGCCCGCTGGTCGAGCGGCGTGCGGGTGGTGGCGAGGGAGAAGGCGACGTCCGTGACACCGGGCCCGGAGCGGCCGGTGAGGTGGTCGGCCAGCCGCCGCGCCTGTGCGCGCAGGGCGGCGGTGCCCCGGGCGGAGAGGACGGCGGGGAACGGGGCGGCGGTGTCGGAGGACCGCGGTCCCGGGGTGGTGTCCGTCGGCGTGGTGTCGGGGGTGGGGGCCCCTGTCGTGGAGGCCGTGGTGGCCGGGGGTGCCTGTTCGAGGACGATGTGGGCGTTGGTGCCGCTCACCCCGAACGAGGAGACGGCGGCGCGGCCGGGGCCGTCGCCGTCCGGCCAGGGGCGGGCCTCGTCCAGCAGGCGTACGGTGCCGGCGGACCAGTCGACGAACGGGGTGGGCTCGTCGGCGTGCAGGGTCTTCGGCAGGACGCGTTCCCGCAGCGCCTGCACCATCTTGATGACGCCACCGACACCGGCGGCGGCCTGGGTGTGCCCGATGTTGGACTTCAGGGAGCCCAGCCACAGCGGGCGCCCGTCGGGGCGGGCGGCGCCGTACGTGGCGAGCAGCGCGTCGGCCTCGATGGGGTCGCCGAGCCGGGTGCCGGTGCCGTGCGCCTCGACGGCGTCGATGTCGGCGGAGGTGAGCCCCGCGTCGGCGAGGGCGTCGCGGATGACACGTTGCTGCGAGGGGCCGTTGGGGGCGCTGAGCCCGTTGGAGGCGCCGTCCTGGTTGACGGCAGTGCCACGGACGACCGCCAGCACGGGGTGCCCGTGGCGCAGCGCGTCGGAGAGCCGCTCCACGACGAGGACTCCGGCGCCCTCGCTCCACCCGGCACCGTCGGCGACGGCTCCGAACGCCTTGCAGCGCCCGTCGGGGGCGAGGGAGCCCTGACGGGACAGCATGACGTGCACGTCGGGCGTGGAGATCACGGTGACCCCGCCGGCCAGCGCCAGGTCGCACTCGCCGGCCCGCAGGGACCGTACCGCCAGGTGCAGGGCGACCAGGGAGGAGGAGCAGGCGGTGTCGACGGTGAGGGCGGGGCCCTCCAGGCCGAGGACGTAGGAGATCCGCCCGGAGAGCACGCTGTTGGAGACGCCGGTGGAGCCGTGGCCGTCGATGCGGCCCTCGGTGGCGGTCAGCAGGGCCGCGTAGTCCTGCTGGGAGACGCCGGCGAAGACGCCCGTGCGGCTGCCCTTCAGGGTGAGGGTGTCGATCCCGGCGCGTTCGAGGGCCTCCCAACTGCTCTCCAGGAGGAGCCGCTGCTGCGGGTCCATGGAGTGCGCCTCCCGTGGGGAGATCCCGAAGAACGCGGCGTCGAAGGAGGCGACGTCGTCGAGGAAGCCGCCCTCACGGACGTAGCAGGTGCCCTCCTTCGACGGGTCGGGGTCGTAGAGGGAGGCCAGGTCCCAGCCGCGGTCCGTGGGGAAGGGCCCGATGGCGTCGCGGCCCTCGGCGACGAGCCGCCACAGGTCCTCCGGTGACCGCACGCCACCCGGGTAGCGGCAGGCCATGCCGACCACGGCGATCGGTTCCCGGGCCGCCGACTCCAGTTCGCCGAGGCGCCCCCGCGTCCGGTGCAGTTCCGCGGCGACCTGCTTGAGGTAGTCGCGGAGTTCCTTGCCATCAGCCATGTGAACCGTTCACTCCTTGCCGAGTTCCGAGCGGATGAAGTCCAGCAACTCGTCGTCCGAGGCGACGGCGAGCCGCTCCTCGACGTCGGTGCCGCCCGTCTGGGGGGCCGTGCCCACGCCCGCGAGCGCCCGCAACCGGGCCGCGGCCCGGGGCCGTTCGGGGTCGTCGGCGGGCAGTTCCGCGAGGGCCGCCTCCAGTTGGTCGAGCAGGGCGGGCAGTTCCGGCCGCTGCCGGGTGTGCGCGGGGCCGGCCTGGTCGAGGAGGCGCCGTTCCAACTGCTCGGCCAGCGCGGCGGGGCTGGGGTGGTCGAAGACGAGGGCGGCGGGCAGCGGCAGCCCCGTGGCGGCGGCGAGGCTGTTGCGCAGCTCGACCGCGGTGAGCGAGTCGAACCCGGCCTCACGGAACGACCGGCGCGGGTCGAGGCTGTCGGGCGACGGATAGTCGAGGACGGCGGCGGCCCGCGCCCTGACCAGGTCCAGCAGGGTCCGGGCGCGTTCGGCGGGGGGCAGCGCCGCCAGCCGTTCCGCCTGGACGGCGCCGGAGGGCGCACCGTTCGCGGAGGTGCCGTTGGCGTACGCGCCGCCGGGTTCCTGCGGCCGTGCCCGCCCGGGTGTCTCCCGCCCGGTGTTCGTCACCAGGGTGCGCAGGGCGGCGGGCAGCGTGCCGGCGGTGGCGCGCTCCCGCAGGACGGCGGGGTCGGTGCGCAGCGGCACCAGGACGGCTTCGTCGGCCGCCCAGGCCCGGTCGAACAGGGCGAGGCCCCGTTCGGCGTCCAGCGGCAGCACACCGGCCCGGGCGAGCCGCCGCAGGTCGACCTCGGCGAGCCGTCCGCCCATGCCGCCGCCGGTCCCCCACAGCCCCCAGGCGAGCGAGGTCGCGGGCAGCCCCTGTGCCCGGCGGTCGCGGGCGAGGGCGTCCAGACAGGCGTTGGCGGCGGCGTAGTTGGCCTGGCCGGCGCCGCCGAGGGTGCCGACGGCGGAGGAGAACAGCACGAAGTGCGACAGGTCCGCGTCACGGGTCAGCTCGTGCAGATGGTGGGCGGCGTCGGACTTGGGGCCGAGGACGGTGTCCACGCGCTCGGGGGTGAGCGCGGTGACCACGCCGTCGTCGACGACGCCCGCCGTGTGGACGACCCCGGTCAGCGGCCGGTCGGCCGGCACGGCGGCCAGGACGGCGGCGAGCGCCGCACGGTCGGACACGTCGCAGGCCGCGAACGTGACCCGGGCACCGTCCCGTTCGAGGTCGGCCGCGAGCGCCTCCGCCCCGGGCGCGTGCGCGCCCCGTCGGCTCACGAGCAGCAGGTCGCGCACACCGTGGCCGGCTGCGAGCCGCCGCGCGACGAGCCCGCCCAGTTCCCCGGTGCCGCCGGTGACCAGGACCGTGCCGTGCGCCGGGGTGGGAGTGTCGACGGGCAGGGTGTCGGCGGGCGGGGCGTCGGCGGGCGGATCGTCGGCGGGAACGAGCCGCGGCACACACAACTCCCCTCCGCGTACGGCGACCTGGGTCTCGGACCGGGCCAGCGCGGTGGCGACGGCGGACGCCAGGGCGACCGCGTCGGCGCCGTCGTCCTCCAGGTCGACCAGCAGGAACCGGTCGGGGTGTTCGGCCTGCAACGACAGCAGCAGCCCCCACGCCGCCGCACCGGCCGGGTCGCCGGTGGTCGCGCCCCCGCTCACGACGACCACCCGGAAGTCCGCCGACCGCTCCTCCGCGAGGACGGACTGCACCCGGGCGAGCGTGTCGTGCGTGAGGCGGCGTACGGCCTCCGGGCCGCCACGCCCCCGACCCCCGTGCCCATCGGCACCCGACTCCGCCCGCGGGGCCGGCTCCAGGGGCAGGACCAGGCAATCAGCGGCCTCGTCCACGGTCGACGCGTCGGGCCGGACGAACGCCGTGTTCCCGGCGTGCAGGGCGAGGGCCTTGGCCAGAAGACCGGCCCGCCCGTCCGGCTGTCCCAGCACCGCCCACCGGGCCCCGGCCGGGGCGACGCCCTCCACGGGCTGCCAGGCCGTCGTGTAGAGGTCCCCGTTTCCGGTGCGGGGCTCCTCGGCGGAGTCCCGGACCGTCTCCAGCCAGTAGGCGTCCCGCTGGAAGGCGTACGTCGGCAGTTCCACCCGGCGCGCGCCGCTGCCGGCCAGGAAGGCGGCCCAGTCCACGCCCGCCGACCGCACGTGCAGCCGTCCCAGCGCGGTGGCGAGCGAGCGCGTCTCGTCCCGGCCCTTGCGCAGCGTGGGGAGGGCGAGCAGATCGGGCACGGTCTCCTG
>NZ_OLMK01000131.1 GCF_900290235.1 Streptomyces sp. MA5143a | reverse complement strand
CGAACAGCTCCCTCGGGGTGTCGAACTGCTCGATCAGACCGTTGCGCATCACCGCGATGCGATCGGACATCACCAGCGCTTCTTCCTGATCGTGCGTCACGTAGATGACGGTCAGGCCGAGTTCCTGCTGGATGGACTTGATCTCGATCTGCAACTGGTCGCGGAGCTTCTTGTCCAGGGCGCCGAGGGGTTCGTCCATGAGGATGACCGGCGGGCGGTAGACCAGCGCCCGGCACAACGCCACACGCTGCTGCTGGCCGCCGGACAGTTCACGCGGCTTGCGGCCACCGAACCCGGACAGACCGGCGATCTCCAGCGTCTCCCCCACCCGTCGGCGGATCTCGTCCTTCGGCACTCCGCGCAGGGTGAGGGGGAAGGCGACGTTCTCGCTGACGGTCATGTGGGGGAAGAGCAGGTACTGCTGGAAGACGAAGCCCAGGCCCCGCTTCTGCGGCGCGAGACGGGTGACGTCCCGGCGGCCGACGGTGATGGTGCCGGAGTCGGGTTCGCAGAACCCGGCGATCATCATCAGCGTCGTGGTCTTGCCCGATCCGGAGGAGCCGAGGAAGGTGACGAACTCACCCGCCGCGATCTCCATGGACGCCTCGTCGACGGCGACGACGTCGCCGTAGGTCTTGCGCAGAGCCACCACCGACAGCGCTTTGCCGGTCGCGGTGGCCGGCTTGCCGCCGGCCACGTTGACGGACGGTGTGGCGACACCGAATTCAGCCACGAGCCCACTCCAGCCAGCGCTTGGTGACGGCCGACTCGTTCTTCAGCCACCACTCGACATCCGCGTCGAAGCCCTTGTCGTAGTACTTCGGCGCACCCGCGGACGCGTTGCGCTGCTCCTCGGTCAACTTGCTGTAGGCCACCGGAGAGGACGGGTTCGACGGGAAGAACTTGACGATATTGGCCTGACTCTCCGCACGCAGCGAGAAGTCCATCAGCTGGTAGGCGGCGTCCAGGTTCGCCGCGCCCTTGGCGATGGCATAACCCGAGAACTGACGGCGCGTACCGTTGAGCTGCCGCTCCACCGGCACACCCTGCTTCTGCAGATCGGCGAGACGACCGTCCCACACGGTGGACATCGTCACCTCCTCGCGGCTCAGCAGCACACCCGGGAGCGGGCCACTGTCCCAGAACTTCTTGATGTTGGACCGCAGCTCGGTCATCACCTTGAAGGCGCGGTCCACATCGAGCGGGTACAGCTTGTCCATCGGGACACCGTCGGCCAGCAGCGCGAACTCCAACTCCGGCAGGTCACCGTCCGGGTGAACCATCGCGCGGGAACCCTTGAACGCCTTGGTGTCCCAGAAGTCCGCCCACGACTCCGGCTTCCTGCCGCCGAAGGCGTCCGTGCGGTAGGCGATGCACTGGCCGTAGAAGCCGTAGCCGACGGCATGGTCGGTGATCTGGGCCTCGGGGATCTTCGCGCTCTTCACACTCTTGACCCGGTCGAGATCCAGCGCCTCCAGCGCGTCCTGCTTGACGTACTTGAAGTGGGACATCATCGAGTTGTTGATGAGGTCGCACTGCGGCCGGCCCTGCTTGATCTGCGCCAGCAGCGGAGCGTCGTCCAGGTTCAGCACCTTCACCTGGATGCCGGTCTCCTGCGTGAACGGCGTGTAGATCGCCTTCTGGAGAGCCGCGCCCCAGGAACCGCCGCTGTCACGGACGACCACCGTCTTACTGCCGCCCTTGCCACCACTCCCACCGGCCGTCCGGCTGGAGCCGGTACCGCAGGCGGAGAGGGAAGGAAGAGCGGCGAGGGCGGTCAGACCGCCTGCTCCGCGCAGGAGCGCTCTACGACCGATCTGGGCATCACTCATGGCAATACTCCTCATCTGGGGACGCGTGGGACCAGCTGTGCGGGGGCTTTACCTCGCAGGTGCGGGGGGGGTGGTGCAGTGTGACTAAGGCGGGCAGAGCATCGCCCGCCTGCGTTGCCGATCGCCGCTTTGGGGGCGTCGACGACCTTGTCGTCAGAGCGACGCCGATTGATGGCGGTGGGGAAGCTGGAGCCCTGGCAGGCGGTGATCAGCGGAGTGGGGGGTCTTCACCAGAGCCGCGGTATGAGGGCGTGGTGAGGGATGAAGCAGAGCCGGGTTTGCGGCTGAAGGACGGGCCGATCGGTTTGTCTGCGCCGGCGACAACTCAGCGGGTAGCTTGGCGAAAGATCCCGAAGACGATCGGGGTGCGCGGCATCGGGATCACATTACGGTCACGTAGATCTTGCGCACGGTTTCGATGGTCTTCCAGACACCGACGTAGCCCGGCTTCATGACGAAACTGTCGCCGGCCTTGTAGATCACCGGCTCGCCGCCTTCGGGTGTGAGTTCGACGACGCCGGAGAGGATGTGGCAGAACTCGAAGGTCTCGCCCTTGATCGAGCGCATCTCGCCGGGCGTCGCTTCCCAGACGCCCGTATGGATGGACTCCCCACGGGCGACGTCCTGAGCCCAGGTCTTGAAGGCGGGTTCGCCGGAGATCAAGCGTTCCGGGAGCGGGCCGGACTCTCGCGGCGCGAAAGAGGGATTGGTGTCGATGGCCTTCAGGAGCGACATGTCTTTCCTTTGGGAGCTTGAGGGATTGGCGGCCACTGTCGATGAGCTGCTGTCGAGCGGCGTCTGGCACACGCTCGTGGGTGGGGCCCGTTCCAGATGTGTGGAGGCCGGCGAGGCGTCGTGGCTGGTGCCGGGGTTGGCCGGGTGGCTCGGATGCGGTTGTCGGCATGGGCGCACCGTGGGTGGCCTTGTTCGAGCGCGGTGGCATGAGGCACGTGCTCGGCGCGGTTCGACAGTTCATGCCGCGATCGGCGGATGTCCGAGACAGAAGGCGAGACAGTGCAGGTTGTTCAGTCCCTTGCTGGTGGTGATGCCCAGCAGGGTGTTCAGCCGGCGGTGTACCCACCGTCGACGGTCAGGACCGATCCGGTCACGTACGACGACTCCGACGACGCGAAGAAGAGCACCGCGTCGGCGACCTCTTCGGGGGTGGCGAGGCGCTGGAGCGGGATCGTGCTCTCGCGCTGGCGGCGGTAGGCCTCGGGGTCGGGCCTGCGCTGGAACGCCGCTTCGATGATCGGGGTGGCGGTCAGGCCCGGGGCGACGACGTTGACGCGGATGTTGCGCGGGGCCCACTCGATCGCCGCGCCCTTGGCGAGCATGATGAGGCCCCCCTTGGCGGCGGAGTACAGGACCTGCCCGGCCATGCCGACCATGCCCAGCCGTGAGCTGACGCAGACGAACGAGCCGCCGGTCTCGGGCATCAGCGGCGCGAAGTGCTTCATCACCAGGAACGCGCTGAGCAGGTTGCTCTCCAGGACGTTCCTCGCGTCGTCGCAGGCCATCTCGGTGAGTGGACCGTCGGCCTGGAGACCGTGGTTGAGGACGACGACGTCGACGGTGCCGAAGGATTCCGCGGCCTGCTTGGCCAGGTGCTCGACGAACGTCTCGTCGTTGAGGTCTCCGGGAATGTACAGGTCGTCGGGCTGAGCGCTGTCGAGCCGCTCCCTGCGGCCGGTGAGCAGCAGCCGTCCGCCCTCCCGGCGGAAGTGGGAACTCACCGCCTGCCCTATGCCACTGCTGGCGCCTGTCACCAGGGCCGTGACGTTCTTGAGTCTCATGTCAGGCACTCCTCATACGCATGTCAGGCACTCCTCTTACGGGGGAGGTCGGTCGGGGGTGGGGGCTCGGGGAGGACGGGAGTCTCGTCGCATGCCGGTCAGTTGAGGAATCCGCGGGCGTCGACGGGCCAGCGCTCCAGCGATGTGCCCGTGCTGTCGGTGACGATGAGTTCCTCGAAGCCGAGGACGACCGGGCACACGTGGTTCGGCACGACCGGTACGACGCTGCCGACGCCGGGGCGGAACTCACCGTCCGGCAGCGGGAGGAACCCGTGGTACTCGTTGACCTTGGACAGGACCGCTGTCGTGCCGGCGATGCCGCCGTAGCCGATCTCGGGGCTGCCTTCCTTGCTGAGGGCCTTGTTGCCCACATCGAGGATGACCTGGCCGGGGACCCAGTCGCTGACCACGGTGCCGGCGACGAACAGCGCGATCTGGTCCTCCGTGCAGGAGCCGAGCCGGGCGTTGTTCAGATCTCCGAAGACGTACTCGCCGGGACGGATCTCGGTGATCACGCCGCTGGTGGAGAACTCGAGGGTGGGAGTGGAGCCCGCGCTGACCACCTCCGCGGTGACCCCGACGGCTTCGAGGCCGCGTACCGCGGCGGTGAGCGTGGCTTCCTGGTCCTGCGCGGCGCGTCGGCGAGCGTCCTGGTCGGCGCCACCGTGACCGGGGTAGGTGAAGACTCCCACCGGCACCAGACCGCGCTTGCGGGCGGCGAGCGCGAGATCGCCCGCGGCCTCGGGCGGCGCCCCGGAACGACGGGCACCGCAGTCGACCTCGATCACGACCTCAAGCCGGTCCGGTTCGTCTCCCATCGCGTCGGCGAGAGCTT
>NZ_OLMK01000132.1 GCF_900290235.1 Streptomyces sp. MA5143a | reverse complement strand
CCGCCGCGATCATCCCCGGCGCTGCCAGCGGGAAGGTGATCTTCCGGGCGATCGTCAGGCGCCCGGCACCCATGCTGGCCGCCGCGTCCTCCAGCCGTTCGTCGATGCCGCGCAGGGTCGCGATCAGGATCAGCACCGCGATGGGTGAGGCGAGCACGGTGTGGCCGAGGGCGATGGCGATCGGGCTGCCGAGCATCGCGGCCGGTTCGAAGAGGAGGAACAACCCCAGTGCGGTGACGATCTGCGGGATGAGCAGGGGTCCGAGGACCAGGGCGAAGACCGCCGAGCGCAGGGGGAGTTCGCTGCGGACCAGAGCCGTCGCCGCCGTGACGCCGATGATGAGGGAGAAGACGGTGCTCAGGGCGGCGACCAGCGCGGACAGGGAGAGGGCGGCGGGCCATTTGCTGCCGTCAGCGAACAGGGCCTTGTACCAGTTCAGTGTCCAGGCTTCGGGTGGGAAGGAGGCGAAGGCGTTGTTGCTGAAGGAGGTGACGAGGATGACGAGGATCGGCAGGGCCAGGAACAGCAGGATCACGGTGGCGACCGCCGTGAGGGCGATGCGGCCGGTGAGGGTCTTGCGCAGCTCCATCATGATCCGTTCCTCCTCCTACGGCTGGCGCCCAGGGAGCTGACGACCTTCACCAGGAGCAGTCCGGCCAGGGTGAGGACCAGCAGGATGACGCCCTGTGCCGCGGCGCCGTTCCACTGGTTCTCCTTGGTGACCTGCTGGTTGATGAGGGTGGCGATCATCGTCTGGTTCGGGCCGCCCATCAGCGCCGGGGTGATGTAGTAGCCCAGCGAGAGGATGAAGCTGAGCAGCCCGGCACTGGCCAAGCCGGGGGCGACCAGGGGCAGGTAGACGCGGCGGAAGATGGTCACCCGGCCCGCGCCCATGCTGGCCGCTGCCGCGAGCAGGCGGCGGTCCACGCCGCGCATCACCCCGTACAGCAGCAGCACGGTGTAGGGGAGCATCATCGACGTGGTGCCGATGACCACACCGACCTCGTTGTAAAGCAGTTGGTATGGCCCGCCTGGGAGCCACTCGTTCACGAGCCCCTTGTCGCCGAGCATGATGATCCAGCCGTAGGTGCGCACCAGCGCGGAGACGAAGTGCGGGACGACCACGACCAGCATCGCCAGGCCCGCCCACACCGGCTTGAGCCGGGAGATCGCCTGAGCGAGGACGAACCCGAACACCAGGCTCAGCACGGCCGTTTCGGCGGAGATCCGCAGCGTGGTGAACAGGACGGAGAGGTTCACGCCGGTGAGGGCGTCGGCGTACCAGTGCAGCGTGAACGATCCGTCCGCGTCCTTCAGGCTGAGCAGCAGCGTGGAGAAGATCGGGTAGACGAACAGCACCAGCAGATACACGACGACCGGGAGCGCGTAGAGGATCCCGACGCGGGTCTTGCGTGAGGCGAGGAGTTTGCGCGGGCGGGCGGGTGCCCCCGCGGTGAGGGTGGCGGCCATGACTCACCCGCCCTGTTCGTCGGCGAAGAGGTTGACGTCCTCGGCATCGGCGGTGATGCCGACCCGCTCGCCCGCCACCGGGCCGCGTCCGGCCGGTACTTCCAGGCGCAGCAGCGGTCCCTGACCGCCGTCGACGCGCACATCAGCGCGAACCAGCGTGCCCACGTAGGTGGCCATCTCCACCGTGCCGGTACAGAACCCCTCGCCGGTGGCCGAGGCCCGCAGCCGTCCGGGCTGTACGGCGACCTTCACCTGCGTGCCGGCAGCCAGCTGGTGACGGCGCGCCTTGACCAGCCCACCGGATTGGGTGAGACGGACCAGGGTGTGCTCGCCGTCCTGCTTCTCCACCCGGCCGGGCAGGAAGTTGGCCGCGCCGAGGAAGTCCGCGACGAACGGCGTCCTGGGCCGTT
>NZ_OLMK01000133.1 GCF_900290235.1 Streptomyces sp. MA5143a | reverse complement strand
CTGTTGAGGGTGGTGATGTCGATGGTGGGCACGGCGGCGATGACCTCGCCGGTGTAGGGGTTGTGCACGAGCGTGGTGTCGGTGCCGAGTGTGATGCCGGGGGGCACGGCGGTGTCAGACACGGTGGGTCTCCTTCAGGACGGGGCGCGTGGGGGCGGAGTCGTCGTCGACGTGACGCTGGTGGATGGCGGTGATGTCGCGGGCGGCCGGGTCGGCGGTGAGGAGTTGTGCGGTGGAGGTTGTGTCAAGGTGACCAGGTCGGGGTCGAGGCGGTACCGCTCATCCTCGTGGGCTTTCTGCTCGGTGGCTGCGGTAGTCGTCGAGCCAGCCAAGACCTTCGCTCGTGCCGGCGCGGGGGCGGTACTCACAGCCGATCCACCCGTCGAAGCCCAGCTCGTCGACCACGTCGAGCAGATGGAGGACGTTGAACTCACCCTGGTCGGGCTCACCCCGGTCGGGCACACCCGCGATCTGCAGATGACCGACCCGGCCGGTCGGCAGGTCGCGGCGCAGTGTCGTGGTGAGGTCGCCCTCGACGATCTGGCAGTGGTAGAGGTCGAGCTGCACCTTGAGATGGGAGGCTCCCACCTCCCGCACCACGGCGTGGGCCTCGGCCTGGGTGCTCAGGAAATACCCCGGCATGTCTCGGCCGTTGATCGGCTCGATCAGGATGTCGACGCCCGCCGCATCGGCCCGTTCCGCGGCCCAGGCCAGGTTGGTCAGGTAGGTGTCGCGGTGCTTGGCCCGCTCGGTCGGTGTCGCGTCCGGTCGGACCAGCCCGGCCATCAGGTGCACCCGAGGGCAGCCCAGCACCCCCGCGTACTCCAGCGCCCGGTCCACGACGGAACGCGTCTCCGCCTCACGTCCGGGCAGTGCCGCCATCCCGCGCTCTCCGGATTCCCACGCTCCTGCGGGTGCGTTGAAGAGCACCTGCACCAGGGCGTGTTCGTCGAGCCGACGGCGCAGCTCGGCGGCGTCGTACGCATAGGGGAAGAGGTACTCGACCCCCTGGAAGCCATCAGATGAGGCCGCGGCGAAGCGGTCGAGGAAATCGTGCTCGGTGTACATCATGGACAGGTTCGCTGCGAACTTCGGCATGCTGGCTCCTGTGTTGCGGCAGGGGACGGCCTCGGTCAGTGGTTCAATCACCTCGCTCCGCAGCCTCCCTGCCATTGCGTTTGCGTGGTCTCCCAGGCGCTCGCTGCGGCATGGGCAGGTTCAGCCGTCTGCTCGTGCAGCACACGCACCGCGTTCTCCGTTCCGCTGCGCGGGCTGGAGAGCACGGGCTTGCCGACGGCTTCGGTGATCGCGGGAGCCAGCGGTGCCATGGACGCCTGGGCCAGCACGATCACGTCGACTTCCTTGGCCAGCGCCCGTGCCCCGCCCAGCACTATCGCGTCATGGCCGTCGCGGTCACCGGACATCAGCACCGAGAAGGCCCCCTCGCAGAGCAGCTCCTGGACGGTGATGTCGCGACCGACCGCCCGGGCCTTCTCCTCGACGAGGGCACGGGTCGGCGGCAGCGTCGTGGGGACCGTCGCCAGGACGCCGATGGCGTCCGCGGTCTCGACCGCTGACGCGGCCATCGCGTCGTCGATCTTGACGATCGGGACGGAGACCAGGCGTCGGGCCACGTCGATGGCCGGACCGACCGAGGAGCAGGCGGAGAAGATGACGTCGGCGCCCGCGGCCTGCGCGGCTTGGGCCAGATGCACCATGCGCTGCGTGCTGGCAGGTGAGACCTCGCCGTCGCGCACCACGGCGGCGAGCACGTCGCTGTCGACGAAGTGCAGGACCTTGGCGTCCGGCGCGAGTTCCGAGAGGTACTCGTTGATGACTGAATCAGGGCTGACGAACAGCAAGCTGGTGTGCAGTACGGCGATCGAGGCCGTGGGGGACATGGTGGCAGTGGTGGACATGGTGGCTCCAACAGGGTGCGGGTATGCGGCCGCGTGCCCGGGAGGGCACGAGAGCGCGGGACAGTGTGGGTGCGAACCGCGCGCGGCGCGCACGGCCGGAAGGGGACGACGGTCTTGAGTCCGCCGGTGCGGTGCGGTGCGGTGCGGTGCGGCTCCAGGCGGCGGGGCCCCGTTCAGGTCATGCGTTTGTCCCCTCGGTGCGGGGGCTCAGGCGGCCGATGACCTCCAGGGCGGCGTCCCGGACCGCGTCGCGGCCCGCCGCCCACAGGCAGACGAGGTCGGAGCCGGGCAACGCGGACGGGAGGGTCACGCGGGTGGCCTCCAGATAGGCGCGGCGCAGTTCGGCGTTGACGTTGACCTTGGCGACGCCTCGGGCGAGGGCGCCGTGCAGCTCCTCGACGGGCAGACCGCTGGCGCCGTGCAGGACGAGTGGGACGGTTACGGCCTCGTGGATCGCGGCCAGTCGCTCCAGGTCCAGGCGGACCGGGTGCTGGGTGAAGCCGTGGACGTTGCCGACGGCGACGGCGAGCGCGTCCACGCCCGTCGCGGCCACGAATGCGGCCGCTTGCTGCGGGTCGGTCATCGCCGCGGTGTGTGCGACGGCGTCGGTGGAGACGTCCTCGTCGCCGGGGAGGGCACCGAGTTCGGCCTCCACCCAGGCGCCGTGGTCGCGGGCCCGGCGGACCGCCTGCTTCGTCAACGCGATGTTCTCGGCGAACGGCAGGTGGGAGCCGTCGACCATGACGGAGGTGTAGCCCGCCTCGAGGCAGGCGGTGATCTCGTGCAGGTCCCGGCTGTGGTCGAGGTGTACTCCGAGAGGGGCCGTGGAGCGTGCGGCGGCGTCCAGCGCCAGCCGCATCAGGGCCTCGCGGCCGGCGTGCTTGAAGGGACTGGAGCCTGCCTGGATGACGACCGGCCGTCCGGCGGCCTCGGCGGCGGCCGTGATGCCCTGCACCGTCTCCAGGTTGTAGGCGACGAACCCGGGCAGGGCGTGACCGGCGGCCGCGGCCTCCTTCAGGGAATCGGTTCCGTGCAGCAGCATCAGGCACTCCTGAGCAGGTCGAGGGCGTCGGCGAGGGCGTCGGCGCCCCCGACGTTCCCGGCGAAGACGATGTAAGGGATGCCGGCGGCGGGGCCGTCCACGGGCTCCCAGAGCGAGACGATGCCCGGCAGCAGCGTGCCCCGGGCCCAGGCACGGCGGATCTCAAGGCCGTGGGTGGCGGTGTCGCTGGAGGTGATACCGCCCTTGGCGACGACGAAAGCGGGCCGCCGGGTGGCGTTGACCTGGCGCACGGCCTGAACGAGCGCGGCGGAGACCCGGCGGGAGATCGCCAGACTGTCGTCCGCGTCGGCACCCGTCACCAGCACGCGAGAGGTGCGGATGACGGCGTCGGCCGAGTCCAGCGCGTCGGCGGCCGCGGCCGCGACCTCGGCGATGTGGGCGTCTCGCCGCTCCTCGTCGAGCAGCAGGGCCACGTCCAGCTCGTACTCGGCGATCCCGCCTCGCTCCCGCAGCCGGTCCAACTGCCGTGTCGTCAGCGCCACATGGGACCCCACGACAATGAGACCGTGCGGTGTGTTGCCGCGCAGCGGGCGCAGTTCGGCCGGGGTGAGCGGTGCCCGCCCGGCTTGTCCGGCACGGGCTCTGACGAAGGACGGCCCGACCCGGTACAGCAGCCGCGTGCCGTTCTGCTCCGCCTGCGCGAGGGCCAGGGCGAGCACCCGCAGGTCGTCGTCGCACACCGCGTCGACCACGGCCACTCGTCCGCCGCGCAGCGAGGACAGCAGCCGCGCCGTGTGCTCCGGGCCGCCGCCGCGCAGGTCGTCGAGGGTGACGGGCAGGACCTCGTCCGCGGGCACGCGTCCGCCCGTCTTCTCCTGGACCCACTCGGGCAGCGAGGAGCTGCGGTAGCCGAAGGTGGCGTCGCGGGCGAACTCGCTCATCCCGACCGGGAGCAGCCCGTCGGCGGTCCGCATCCAGTGCTTCGAGCCGACGGTCAGCCGGCCTGCCTCGATGTAGGCGGGGACCAGCACCACGCCGTCCGGAGCTCTGCCGTCCAGCCCGGTCAGTTCTTCGGCGAGGACGTCGGTCTCCAGCGGGAAGTGGCCGCGCAGGGTGGAGTCGCCGCGGCTGGCCAGGACGTAGCCGGTGCCCTCGGCCGCGGCGGCCGCGTGCAGGGCGCGGACCACCTCGCGGTTGCGGGCGGCGGCGTCCTCAGCAGGCAGGCTGCGGGTGTTGGTGAGGACGAAGAAGACGGCGCTGTCCTGGCGCAGCGCCCAGCGCAGGTCGTCCACCGCCCAGGACGTCAGGACGGGCACGTCGGCGACCGTCTGGGTGCCGGTCGGATCGTCGTCGAGGACGACGAGACGGGGACCGCCGGATATCCGGGCGGCCACTTCCGCGGCGCTCACCTCACGGACTGGGGGCAGCCCTTGAAGCACGGCTGCCTCGGGGACGGGCCGCGTCTGGGCATGGAGGGGTAGGGACATGGCGAATTCCTGCTCCATCACGGGTGGTTGGGGGTGAACGTCAGTCGGGGTCGCGCTTGATCACGTCACACCGAGGCCTGACCGGGTCCCGCGACGGCCTCGGGACACAGCAGCTCGGCGAGGGCGCCGACGGGCAGCAGGCCTTTGTCCAGGACGAGTTCCGCGACCCCGCGTCCGGTGGCGGGGGCCTCCTGAAGATGCCGTTCGCCGCCTCGTAGCCGATGTACGGGTTGAGGGCTGAACAGGCCGATCGAGTTCTCCACCGCCGCCCGCAGCGCCTGGGTGTTGGCCGTGATCCCCGCGACGCACCGCTCGGCCAGCGCCAGGCACGCGCGGTCGGACAGACGTCGTTCGTCGACTGGCCGAGGTTGACGTCCTCGTGGGGGTGCAGGTGCTCGTACCGGCCCCTGGCGTGCCCCAGCAGCTCCAGCGCCCGGTTCGCCACGACCTCGTCGGCGTTCATGTTGGTGGAGGTGCCGGCGCCGCCCTGGATGACGTCGACGACGAACTGGTCGTGCAGCTTGCCCTTACGGATCTCACGGCACGCCTGGACGACGGCGGCCAGAGCGTCGATCAGATGCGGGCAGGCGGCAATCGGCGCGCCTGTGATGGCGAAGTTCTCCCGGGCGCGCAGCGTGTGGATGCCCCAGTACGCCTCGGCGGGAACGCCGCGATGACCGGGCAGGTCGTGCTCGCTGCGGTGCGCTACGGCGGTCATGGCAGGCCGGGCCTTCTCTCGGAGCGTGTTCAGGCGTGCGGGGTGTGCGGGGTACGGCAAGGGGGCGAGCGAGCACGACCCACCAGGGCGGTGCGACTTGCCACGACCACGCTGCGGAAGGTCTGGGCACTCTCACCGCCGTCGGTATCGGCTCAGAACGACTCGTCTTTCGCCTTGTCGCGGGCGCCGCCGAACGGCAGGAACCAGACGGTGCCGCCGTAGAAGGGGACGGGTGCCTTCGGCCATCGCCGGGCGGGCGGCAGGACCTCGGCCCGGAGGCCGTCACAGGGGGCGAGGGCGAGGCGGTGGTTCTGGTTCGTCATAGGCCGATTGCAGCAGCGGGTCGGGCGGCGCGTCCAAGACTCAATCCCGATGTGGCTTATAGGGCGGCCCTATAAGGCGATCTCTATCGCGGTCCACCCGGCTCTGCGTCCGGGAGGCCATCGCCACGGCAGACGGCAGACGGCAGACGGCAGACGGCAGACGGCAGACGGGCTGCGGGCGGCTGGAGGCGGGGCCCCCACTCGTGGTCAGCGGAGCGGACAGTGTCGAATCCGAGGACTTGCGAGCGGCTGCCGACGCGGGCGGCTGAGTGCACCACCCCCGGCGCGGCTTCGTCCAGCGGCGAGTCTGCGTGGAGCCGGTCGGCCCACGTTTGCGCGGACCGCGGCAGAGGCGGCCAGGCAGGGATTCCGCCGAGGAGGGAAATCCTTGGGAGCTACCGGGTGGATAGGTCAGGGACCTCCGCCGCAGACTGCGGAGATCCCTACGGTCCTCCAGCGCGACCCGGAGCGCGCTGACGCCATCCACACCGATGCACTCGGCGAGCGCGGTCTCGAGCCCGGCCAGTATCCGCATCGTTTCCCCGGGCGGCGTCGGACGCCGGCCGCCGAGAGGAGCACGAGCTTCGGGGAGGCCGTGCGGGCCCAGCGGCAGTCGGCGGGACGGCGCCAGTACAGAACGCCGTGGACCGTCAGCGGACCACGAAGTGGAACGACTTGTAGTGAAGTCGAAGAAACTCCGCAGTCAGCCGATTCCGCGACCGTGTGGTTGAGCCAGTGCTCGACGTCGAGGAACAGTGCCTTCTCGACGGCGAGGATCTGCGCAGTGTGCGTCCCCAACACATGACTCTCGCGACGACGGCCGGAGCGGTGCGCCCGGTTCTCACCCGTGTGCGTCGCGGAGGGTGCGCAGTGTGCGTTCCAGGTGACGGCGATCCTCCGCCGAGAGCAGCCCGGAGACATGCGTGCGCAGGTGGGAGACGTGCGTTGCCATGGCGCGGTCGAGTGCCGCGGCACCCTTGTCGGTCAGGACGGCGAGTGCGGCCCGCCGGTCGTGCGGATCGGGGTCGCGGCGGATCAACCCTTCCTTCGCCATGCGGTCGGCGAGCCGGGTGAAGCCGCCCGAGCTGAAGGACACCGCCTCCGCCAAGTCCGTCATACGCAGCCGGTGTTCGGGCGTTCGTCCCAGGCGCAGCAGTACCTCGAACCAGGTCTCCGGGATGCCCAGATCGCTGTGCACCAGGGGCTTGAGGCGGGTGAAGGCCTCTACGAACAGCCCGTAGAGCGTCACGTCGTCATCGTTGAGTACTTCCTCGTTCACGACCCCAGAGTGGCATAAGCCACGCAGAGAAGAAGCTGCCGTTGCAATATCTTGCTCGGCAGATATATTGTCTGCATCGGCAGATAATTTCTGCGTGCCCCCACCGATGTGGAGCCGATCATGCGCAAGCCCCTCCTCTCCGTCCTGGCCGCCGCCACGGCCGGAGCCCTCACCCTCGGCCTGGCTCTGGATCCGGCCACCGCCGACGCCGCATCCGACGCCTCGCACCCGGACCGGCACCGCACGCTCACCATCAAGGCCATCGAGACCGGCACCGCGATCAACATGGTCAATGTCGCCCCCGCCCTCGGCGACCAGCTCATCGGCACTGGCGACCTCACCACCCCCGCAGGCCGCGAACTCGGCACCAGCAGCTTCGTCGGCGTCTCCACTGACGCCAAGCCGCGCACCGCCGAACTGCTGACCTTCGTCTACGAGCTGCCCGACGGAAAGATCACCACGTCCGGCACGGCCACGCTCTCCGCCACCGGCCCCGTCTTCGACGAGCGGTTCGCCATCACGGGAGGCACCGGCGCATACCGGAACGCCACCGGCCAGGTGCGCGTGGTGCAGGAGACAGTCGAGCGGGCGAAGGTCACTTTCACCATCCAGCGCTGACCACTCGACGAGTACGACACGCACGAGCACACACGGAGTCACCTGTGAAGATCCTTCTGATCGGCGCCACCGGCATGATCGGCTCCCGCATCGCCGCGGAGGCGCTCAGCCGCGGCCACGCGGTCACCGCCGCCACCCGCTCGGGCGGCGTGGACGCCCTGCCGGAGCACCCGGAGCTGACCGTCCGCACCCTCGACGCCTCCGCAGCGGACCAAGTGGCCCGGGCCGCCGCCGGACACGACGTCGTCATATCCGCCGTCTCCCCGCCCCGCGACGGCTCCGACCCGGCCGCTCCGCTGCTGGCGACCTACCGGTCCCTGACCGACGGGCTGCGCACCGCCGCCGTACACCGCCTGGTGGTCGTCGGCGGCGCAGGCAGCCTGAGGACGGCCTCGGGCCGGGACCGGGTCGACACCCCGGACTTCCCCGCGATGTACAAGGCCGAGTCGCTCGCCCAGCGCGAGGTGCTGCGCCTGCTGCGCGCCGAGGCGACCGATCTCGACTGGACCTACGTCTCCCCGGCCGACGAGATCGCCCCCGGAGAGCGCACCGGCACCTTCCGCCTCGGCGGCGACGACCTGCTGACCGCCGAGGACGGCACCAGCTTCATCAGCGCCGAGGACTACGCCGTGGCCCTCGTCGACGAGGCCGAGAAGAGCGCTGCCATCCGCCGCCGCATCACCCTCGCGTACTGACCGGCGGGGGACGCGCGCACCACAGGGCGGCCCCGGAGGCCTGCCCGGCCGCCCGCTCGTCCCGTCCCCGCCGGAGCAACAAGGTTGCTGCCCGTTTCATCACCCTCCCTGGAAGGAACACGGCCATGCCGATGGCGCGACGTCAGGTACTGGTGGGCGGCTCGATCGCCTCCGCCGCTCTCGCGGTCGCAGGAGCGAGCGGGTTCGCGACGACCCCGCCGGCTTCAAGCCGCCGCGCCGACACCCGTGAGGAGACCAAGAGCCTGGATCAGCTGTACCGCGAGGCGAGGGCGGAGGGCGGCACGCTCGTCGTGTACGCCGGCGGAGACACCGCCACCCAGCAGGACGGCAACAAGGCCGCCTTCGAGAAGGCGTTCCCGGGCATCACGGTGAACATTGTCGTGGACTACAGCAAGTTCCACGACGCCCGCATCGACAACCAGCTCGCCACCGGCACCCTCGTCCCCGACGTCGTCCAGCTGCAGACCCTGCAGGACTTCCCCCGCTGGAAGAAGGAGGGAGTCCTCCGTCCCTACAAGCCAGCCGGCTTCTCCCGCGTCCACCCAGCCTTCAAGGACCCCGACGGGGCGTGGACCGGCATCTTCGTCGACGCCTTCTCCACCATCTACAACATCGACGAAGTGCGCCACGGGAAAGCCCCGGCCACCGCTCGCGACCTCCTCGACCCGCGCCTCAAGGGGAAGATCGTCTCCACCTTCCCGAACGACGACGACGCGGTGCTCTATTTGTACAAGCTCATCGTCGACAAGTACGGCTGGGACTGGCTGCGCCGGTTCGCCGCCCAGGACGTGGCCTGGGTACGCGGTACGCAGGAACCCGCCGACCGGGTCGAGGCCGGCACCGCCGCCGTGGCCCTCGGTACGGACGGCATGCTCACCCCGGCCGACGGCATGAAGACCCGATTCGTCTTGCCCCGGCACGACCCGTTCATGGCCTGGGCCCAGCGAGCCGCCATCTTCAAGGACGCGAAGCATCCCGCCACCGCGAAGCTGTACCTGAACTGGTGGCTGTCGAAGCAGACCCAGTCCGACTTCTACATGTGGTCCGTACGCACGGACGTGGCCCCGCACACCGGCTACCGGCCCATCTGGGACTACCCCAACGCCCACCTCGACGGCTTCGAACACTTCATGGCCGATCGCGCCCTCGTCGAGCGCTTCAAGCAGCAACTCACCCTGTACGTAGGTGAGGTGACCGGCGAACCCTCCCCGCAGTGGCTCGGCCTCCACCCCGGTCGCTGACACGGACGCGGCTCGGATCGCGAACGAGAGAGGCTCCAAGACCGTGCCCTGATGGCCAGTTAACGGTCATGCTGGGCATGGGGAGTGGACGGTGGGGTTGATCGTTCCGGACGCCTTGTGGGAGTTGGCAAGGCCGTTGCTGCCGGCGGCGCGGATTCGTCCGCAGGGTGGCGGGGCCGCGAACCTCGATAATGAGGCGGTGTTTGCCCCGATCATCTACGTTCTGGTCAGCGGCTGCGCCAGGCGGGCGTTGCCACCGTGGTTGACCGGCTCGCCTGCCTCACGCAGTTCGGCCGTGCTTCTGGGGGACCCCGGAGGCCCCACCATGCCCAGCAACTTCAGCAGGCGCCGGTTGCTCACGACCGGTGCCGGTGTCGCGCTCGGCGGTGCCGCCGCCGTCGCCGCGCAGAGCACTGCGAGCGCCGCCCCGGCCGTCGGCTCGTCGCTCACCGGCGTCCGCGAGAAGACCCGCTCTCTCGACGAGTTGTACGAGGCGGCGATCGCCGAGCGCGGCAGGCTCGTCCCGTACCAGGGCGGGACCGTGGACAGCCAGGCGGCCGGGGTGCGTGCCGTGTGGGCCCTGGAGCGTCTGGACTTCACCCGCTGGGGGCGTGAGGGCAAGCTGCTGCGCTACAAGCCGGCCGGGTTCTCCAAGGTCCACCACGCAGTCACCCTGCTGCGGGTCACCCAGGGGTTGCTCGCCAACGCGTGCGAGCACGCGAGTCACCGCACGGCGCCCGGGTCGAAGCCGGTCCCGTCATCGCGCACCTCGACGGCCGCCGCCCCCTCCTCGCCGTACACCAGGGTCACCTGCACCTGATCGGCGCGCCGAACGGCGCGCCCAGCGCCCTCACGAAGGCCGTCGGACGCGGCGCTGCCGGGCAGGTCTGGCGTCCAGCAGCGCGAGGGCGTCGCGGACACCCTGGTCGAGGACGTCGTCGGCGAGCTTGGGATCGGCCAGGGCGCGGGCGAGCTGGAGCGTCCCGACCATCATGGCGAAGACGCCGAGCGCCTGTGCGCGTGCCGAGGGCGGGCTGTCGGGTGCCAGGCGGGCGGCGATGTCGTCGATGACGGTCAGCAGGCCGTCGGTGAACGCCTGCTTGGTCGCCTCCGCGCATCGCCCGATCTCGTCGAGGAGAGCGGCCGTGGGGCAGCCGTTCTCGGGGTTGTCACGGTGCTCGGCGGACAGGTAGGCGCGGATGAACTGTTCGAGCCCGGCGCGGCCGGGCGCGAGTGCTTCGAGGCTCGCGTTCTGCGCGCCCAGCTGGTCGGCGACGGCGTTCGCGACGAGGTCCTCCTTGGAGGCGAAGTGGGCGTAGAAGGCACCGTTGGTCAGCCCCGCGTCCGACATCAGTGTGGAGACTCCGGAGCCGTCGATGCCGTCCTTCTTGAACCGGCGGCCGGCGGCCTCGATGATCCGCTGCCGCGTCGCCTGCTTGTGCTCTTTCGCGTAGCGCGCCACGCGCTCCTCCTCGTAGCTCCGGCGGAGAGGCCGCTTGCCGCTCTCCGTCTCCCGCCCTAGAGTAATTGCATTACGATCGTAATCCAATCAACCAGGAGACCCATCATGACCACGAACCGGCAGGTAGCACTCGTGACCGGAGCATCGTCAGGTATCGGCAAGGCGGCTGCCTCCGCGCTCGTCGATGCGGGATTCGAGGTCGTCGGCACGAGCCGCCGAGCCTCGAACGGCGACCGCCGCGAGGGCGTGACGTTCCTCGACCTCGACGTGGCCAGCGACACCTCGGTCGCCCGCGCGGTCGACCGCGTGATCGAGAAGTTCGGGCGGATCGACGTCCTGGTCAACAACGCCGGCATCGGTTCCGCCGGCGCCGGGGAGGAACGCTCCCTTGCCCAGGACCAGCAGCTGTTCGACATCAATGTGTTCGGTCTGATCCGCATGACCAAGGCCGTCCTGCCGCACATGCGCGCCCAGGGCGGCGGCCGGATCATCAACCTCTCGTCCGTCCTAGGATTCGTCCCCGCTCCCTACATGGCCGCCTACGCGGCGTCCAAGCACGCCGTCGAGGGCTACTCCGAGTCCCTGGACCACGAGGTCCGCCAGCACGGCGTCCGCGTACTGCTCGTCGAGCCCGCCGTGACCAGGACCGCGTTCGAGGCCAACTCCCCGAAACCCGCCACGCCTCTGCCGGTCTACGAGCAGCAGCGGCAGGTCTTCGAGCGCCTGATGGGCGCGGCGATGAAGGACGGCGACGATCCCGCCACCGTCGCCAAGGCGATCGTCGCCGCGGCGACCGACCCGAAGCCGAGGCTGCGCTACCCCGCCGGACCGACCGCCGGACGCGTCAGCGCCCTGCGCCGCCTCGTCCCCTCCCGGGCCTTCGACCGGCAGATCCGCAAGCTGAACCAGTTGCCCGCCTGACCGACACTCCCATGCCCCGCCACCACGACCGGCACCAGGAGCCTTCCGTGGACCTGTCCACCAGCACCTCACCGCCGAGCCGCCCCACAGCAGCTCCAGCTCCAGCTCCAGCTCCTGCTCCTGCTCCTCGCCGAGCTTGTCGTCCGCCGCCGAGGCGAGCGGGCGACCCTCTCCGATCCGCTCGACGGTCTTCGATCGCCAGCCAACTGGTCGCGCTGGAGCGGGAAGGCTGCACGAAGGTGTTCCAGGCGGCCATCGATGAGAGGGCTTCGTTTGGCTCTCGGAGTCCTGGTGTGTGATCGCGCCGAGTTGCGGGCCTGTTCGCGTGGTGGCCAGGCAGATCCAGTCGAAGCCGTCGTATCCCTCGGTGTCGAGATGTTGTGCTCGGCTGAGCCCGGCGCGTATCGCCACGCGCTGGGAAGCGAGGTTGGCCGGTCGAACGCGTGCGATCAGCGGTAGGTCGGGCAGGTGACGGGATGCCCAGGTGACGACAGCAGCCGCGGCCTCACAGGCGAAGCCCTGGCCCCAGGCCGAGGTGGCGAAACGGTGGGAGTCTGCGCACGGGGCGCCCGCGCTCGCCGAAGGGGACGTGGAGACGTCCTTCGGCACTACGCACGTCTACCGCTACGGCCCCGCGAACCAGGCTGCCCCATCCCGCACTCCCGTGGTCCTGGTGCACAGGGCGGGCTCCTGCTCCGCCATGTGGTACTCGAACACCCCCCCGCCCTCAGCGCCCGGTCTGCGCGATCGACACCCCGGGCGAGCCCGGCCGCAGCGTGCAGCGCGAACCCATCCACCGGCCCGAACACGCGGCGCAGTGGCTGGACGAGACGCTCGCCGGGCTCGGACTCGACCGCGCCCACCTCGTCGGCTGGCTCCTACGGCGGCCGGCTCGCCCTGAACCAGGCACCTCAGGCCCGAGCGCCTCGCCTCGGTCACGGTGCTCGACCCCGGCGGCCTGGAGAAGGCGGGTCTGCGCTTCGGCGGGTCTGCGCTTCGTCGTCTGGATTTTGGCCAGCCTCTTCGCGACCTTCGCGCCCAAGGTGTTCCGCCCGCGACTGGCGGCCTGGCTCGACCAGCCGGTCCTCGTCGTGCCGGAACTGCGCGCGATGGTCGGAACGGCGGGTCGCGCCTACCGCATACGCCGCCCCGCGCCGCTTCCCCTGTCCGAGGAGGAACTGTCCACCATCAGGACTCCGCTCTACCTGGTGCTCGGCCAGCGAAGCCTCCTCGTACACCCGCAGCGGCAGGCCGAGCGTGTGCCGCGCCTAATCCCCGGTGCCCGAGCCGAGATCATCTCCAGCACCGGCCACGGACCGTAGATCGACCACGCCGAGGAAGTCAACGGCAGAGTGCTGAACTTCATGGCCTCCGTCGACTGACAACCGCCCACGCCGACGGGCCAGGACGGCACCGGGGAACGCCGGCCGGAGGCCGCCTTCAGCGAGTGGTCGTGGCGTACTGGTCCGACGACAACTCGAACACTCGTACTCGTCGGCCGCAGGTGGGATTGACGGTCTCACGGATCAGATGCATCCCCAGTTTGCCCATGATCCGTTCGGAGGCGTCGTTGCCCACTTGAGCGATGCTGACGATCCGCTCCAGCCCTCGCTCTTCGAACGCGAACCTTACAGCGGCCGCAGCTGCCTCGGTGGCCAAGCCCTGCCCCCAGTGGGAACGTCCCAGCCGCCAGCCGACCTCAACCGCCGGCAGTACCTCCGGCAAGAAGTTGGGCACCGAAAGGCCGGTGAACCCGGCCAGCTCGCCAGTGGACCGGATCTCCACGGCGAACAGACCGAAGCCCTCTGATTCCCACTCGCTCTCCCATGCCTGGATCCCGCCGCGAGTCTGCCGTTCGTCACGGACGCTGCCGTCACGGATCCACCGCATGACCTCGGGGTCGGCATTGACGGCAGCCATGGGCGCAACGTCATCCTCGTGCCAGCGGCGCAGGATCAAACGGGGAGTCTCAAGCCTGACCATCCGATCATCCTGGATCACAGATGGGGCTCTCCGCCATTACTCACCAGGCACTCCTCAGAAGGCCCGCATTGGGGGGACACCGCGCAGGCCTCTCACACGTCCGCCCCCGCCGGCGAGGGCGGCACTCAGCCCTTCCCCGTCCCAGCCCGCCACCCGTCCTTGCCGGAACCGGTCCCGACCGTTCCCTTACAGCGAGGGGTAGTTCAGGAACAGGCACTGAAAAACTTCGCCACCGGCTTGTGGCTGCGGGACAGCGCGGGCCGGGCCGAACAACGGCGTCGCGCGCTGTCGCTGTGGGACGAGGACATGCGTGACCGCCACCAGCACGAGCAGGAGACCGGTAGACCGGCCACACCCCGGCCCCGGCGGCATGACCGGCGCCGACCGCCGCGCCGAGATCCGCGACTGGCCGATCGGCTCGGCCTGGACCCGCTCAGCGCCCCGCCCCCGGGACCCCACCAGATCCCCCGGCGGCCGCTTGCACAGCCGGTCTGACATCCGTCAGGGGCTGCGCCGTCTGGCGGGGCAGGCCCAGGGCGTCGGCGACTTGGTCCACGAACAGGGGGCCGCGATTTGGGAACTATGCCCTCGTCCCCGAATCGGCGGTAGTTCCTCGGGGAGACCTTGAGGCGGTCCACAACGTCCCGCGCCCGCAGCCCAAACGCCCGCCGGAAGTCCGCAAGCGTCCCGGTCTATTGCTCGGCCGGCCCATGAGCTGGAAGAGGCGGACCCCACACGACAGCGCCCCGCCCCTGGGCTGGGGAGGACGGGGCGAGGCGCCACAGAAGATCAGATGTTCGCGCAGATCGCGTACAGCGAGATCCCGACGTCGCCGTACCGGTTCTGACGGCCCAGACCGACCCAGCCGCGCCCGTCATCGGTCGGGAAGGAACCGACCAGGATCGCGTCAGAACCCTGCGCCTCCGCACCGCCCCCCACAGCGACCTTCCCAGCCGGGCAGTACACCGTCCGCCGCTGGAAGTTCGGCACATTCGCGTTCGGCAGCTTCACCACTTGGTACCCGTCGACCGCCGCGGCCGCCGCCTTCGGCTTGGCCGGCGCCTGACTGTCCGCCGCCTGCGCCGCCCACCCGACGCCCGACACCAGGGCCACCGCCAACGCGCCCGCCCCGAGAGCCTTCAAGCCTCGCATCCTGCTCCTTCACGTCCGGCAAGGACCCGACAACCGGGCCCTCATCGCAACCACCACCCTGCCCGGCCAAACCCCCCAGAACTCCGGATACAAGGCCAAACGCCCGCATGTGAGGAACGGGTAGCACACCCGCCCAACTCGCGCCCGACGACCGCCCCAGGTGCGCCGCCTTCACGAGGTCGGCACCGATACGAAGGCGGGGATCGTCGTCCCCAAGGGCGGCGGGCACACCTGGCTGTCGGTGGACGAGCTCGGCGCGACGGGCCAGCTGGAGTCGCTGACCTGGCTCAAGGCGCGATGGAGGCGATGCTCCGCGGATCGCCACACACGGAACGGACACGCCCGGCATCGCCGGGTCGCTCATCACGAACCAGGTCCGTGCCTACGACCTGCTGCGGATGTTCGGCCGTGAGGGCCACCCGACCCCGCTCGGTGCCGCGTTCGCCGAGGACGCGCGGATCAATCCCGCGTTGCCGCCCGCCATCTGGTGCAAGCGCTGCGCCAGACCTCCTCCCGCTCCCAGTGCAGGGCCTCATCCCACCACCGGACGACCTCCGTATCGGCCCGCAGGCCGCCGCCGTGGCGCCGGGTGGGGGAGTTGCGCACGTCCACTGCCGCAGCACGCCGGCGGCAGGCAGACCGTAGCGGTCTGCGGCCCGGTTGATCAGTGACGAGGTCGGCTTCCCGGACAGCGGCACGTTCCGTCATGTCTCTGTTGCCACTGGTCCCCCTCTCAGTGGCCTTTCCCGCCTCCTGCCCGGCCCCCGGCACTTTCCGGTTACAGCTCGAACTGGAGGTCGACGAGGTCGTTGAGTTCCACTTCGAGGCCGTAGGCGCGGCGACCGTTGTCGCGGAAGTACACCTCGCCCAGGGCCTCGGCCGCGACCTGACGTAGCTCGTCCTCGTCGACTCCGGCCTCCTGGGCTTCGAGGAGGCGGGCGGCGTGACGGGGCGGCAGGGCGAGCGTGAGGTGACGCACGCGGGCCTGGTCTGTGCTGCCGACGGCGGCGGTGTAGCCGAACCTCGCCTGTACATCGATCATGATGCCGCTCGTGGTGGCCGCGGCCTTCTTCGCCCTGGCTCTGATCTGCGGCTGCCAGCGCACGCGGACCTCACGCTCCAGCCGGTCGGCGAGTTCCGGCCGGGGCTTTTTGATCTGGTTGTTCACATAGCGTTCGACGGTGCGCTGGCTGATGCCGAGCAGCTCGGCCACGCGCCGGGTGCTGCGCTGGTGCTGCCTGACCAGGTACCGCATCTGCGCCCCGGCCGACTTGGGAACGGGACGCGTGAACGCGCCCTGCACCGCCTTGTCGAGTTCCTCCCCGACCGTGACCATCGCCGTAACGCTCCCTATTCTCCGGTGTCCATGGCGGTGACCTCGCCGGTCTTGATGTAGCGGGCGAGGTTGGCGACATGGCCGTCGCCGGCGAGCTGTTCGAGGACGTCCGCACCCCACAGCACGCTCTGGGTGCCCTCGTGCTTGACCATGCCGGGCGAGACCCCCAGCCGGAAGCTGCCCGGCACGGTCTTGCCGTCGGCGCCGTAGGGCAGGACGTCCAGCGGGCTGGGGCCGTCGGCCGCGTACACCGCACAGTCGGACAGGACCGCGACCGGGTAACGGCCCGTGGCCGCCGCGAGGTTGAGCATCTTGCGGTGCATGTTGATCCGGGCCCGGGAGATGACGGTGGCGCGGATGTCCGGGCGCCACGTCGGCCGGGCGAGGGCGGGCCAGGCCTGCCCCGGCTTCCAGCCGCCGCCGCGCGCCTTCTCCTGCAGCTTGCCGATCCCGCCCTTGACGGTCATCTTGACCGCGTCCACCACGATCCCCAGCTCCGGATCACGGCTCTTGTAGCCGTCCATCGCCTTCAGGAACTCGGCCGGGGACAGCTTCTCCGCGACGCCGAGGTCCGCCATGGTGGCGACGTAGGCATCGCGCAGCCGCTTGTACCAGCCGTCCAGGAACCGGCCGCTCTCCCGGCGCACCCACGCCTCCACAGGCACGACGTCGTAGCCGAGTTCGACGGCGTAGGCGACCGTCGGCGTGGCGTACCAGGCCGGGCCCTCGGGGCGCTTGCCGGTCGGCGTGAACGGGCTGGGCAACAGCGCGCCGTCGAGGTCGCGCCACTGCTTGGCGACCTTCACCCGGGACAGGTCGACATGGGAGAGGTCGACCAGCCAGGAACCGGGCACCGCCGCGTCGAAGCCCGGGCGGGTGACGTGCACGGGCGGCGAGGCCAGGCCGACGACGGCGCCGTTGGCGGCCGCACCGAAGGCAAGGTTCACATCCAGGCCGACCAGGTGCCGCTGCATGCACTCGGCATCGGTCAGATCCCGCGCCCAGTCGTAGGCCTCCTCGAACAGCCTCTCGCCGGGGCCGCGCACGTGGAAACGGGGCAGATGGGCCAGCACCGGGTGTCCGTCGGTCGCCTCGCACGGCGCGGGGTCCATCGGCTCCGTACCCAGTGACCCGGGCCGGTGCTCACGGTGCCGCCTGCCGTCGGCGTCGGGCTCGCTCGCGCGGGTCGGCGGGCTGAGCGCGGTCATCAGCTGCAGCCCTGTCACAGCGGTGGAGCCGACCGGCGTCATCACCCGGGCCGCGTACACCCCCAGCACCCGGGCGAGCTCCGGCGGCGAAAGCTGCGCGGCATGGCCCCAGGCGCGGCCGTCCAGGGCCCGCCAGGAGGGGATGCACAGCTGCACGCACTGACGGCGGCTGCCCTGGGCGGGGCGGTAGATCCGCGCCCACGGCCCCAGCCCCCGCTTGGTCAGCCGCCAGTCGGCGCGCTCGAGCTGCCTGATGACCTTGTGCCCCTCCGCCAGCCGTCCGGCGAGCCGCTCGGACTCCGACAGGGCGGCGGGCAGGCCATAGCGTTCGCACGCTGCCTCGGTGAGCACCAGCAACGGGTCGGCGTCCTTGCCCGAGCCATGCAGCTTCTCCGACCCCAGCTGCGCCTCGGTGAGTGTCCACTCCACCAGCGCGGGCAGCGACTTGGCGGGCACGTCCAGGATCAGACCGCCGACGCCGTAGCCGGTCACATTCCGCTCGGAGTCGGCGTCGAGGACGAGCAGCGGGCCGTGCGCGTACGGCCCGCCGGGCGCGGGAGTGTTCGCCGGGGCGAGCTTCTTCGCAGCAGGGCGGCGCGGACCCGAGGCGGCCCGTTCGGCACGCGGCGCACGCGGCGGCGGCCCGGCGGCCGGGCCGCCCGTCGCCGGGGCAGTGGCCGAAGGTGCGGCGGTGGGCTCCTCGGCGCCAGGCGGGACAGCAGCTTCCGGAGCCCCGCTTGCGGGCTGGGGCCGCGTCGTGGGCGCCACGGGAGTGACGGTCCGCGTCGCCGGGGTATCCGTGTCCTCCTGCGGAGCGCCGGAGCTCTCGGCGGCGGGGTAGAGGGTGGCGAGCTGCTTCAGCAGCCGCGCGTACGCCTCCCGCTCCGGGGGCCGTGGCTCGGACCTGCCCGACTCCCAGCCCCCCACGGTCGCCCGCCGCACGCCCAGCGCAGCGGCCACCTCGTCCAGGGTGAGCGCGTGCGCTTGGCGCAGCCGCCTGCGCTCGGCCGGCAGCGGCAGCGGGGACCGGGATGCGACCAGCGCGTCGACCGCGTCGAACAACTCGGACATCGAGACACCTCCGTCCCCACCTTATCCCGAAACGCCACTACCGCGTACCTATAGCGTACAGATCACGTACCGATAGCGTACCTATAGCGTACAGACGGTGTTCGCGGTGATAAAGTCCGGTCGCCGAACCTGGATGGGTGACAGCGTGACGAAGCAGCGCGAAAGCATGGGGCGTGGTTCGAGGGGGAGCGGTGACAGCACAGAGTGACGGCTGGGCCGGCATGGGCTGGGACTGGACGGACGCCGACGACATCCGCCGGCGCCTCGACGACGGGGCCGATCCGGACAGCTGTAACGGGAGCCGGCCTTTGCACCGGGCAGCGGTGTCCGGCTCCCCGGAGGCTGTTGCGGAGCTGGCCCGCCGGGTTGCGGATGTGAATGCGCTTCAGGACGGGGTGACGGCCCTGTGGGAAGCCGTCGTGTCCCGGAAGCCGGCCAACGCGCGGGCGCTCGCCGCTGCCGGGGCGGACCCCTGGCGGCCATCGCTCGGCGGCTGGTCACCGGGGCGGCTGAGCCTGGCCGGACCGACGCCCGAGCTGTTCCCGGCGCCGGAAGGAATAGCTCTGACTGACACCGAGCGTGCGGCAGCACAGGAGGCCCACCGCCTCACCGTGGCGCTGGGTGAGTTCGACTACGACGGCACGGGCCTGGCCTGCGTGGCAGCCATCGACGCGGCCGAAGCAGTACGCCGTCTTCAGGCCCCGCCGGTGGTGGACGACGGCCTCCTCGACGTACTCAACGAGCTGGTGGAGGACCCCTATGCGCACGACATGGACGAGAGCCTGCACATCGTGGGCGTGACGTCCGTGCCGGGCGGCTGCGTGGTCACCCAGCCCTGGGGATACGCGCCGCAGATGCCGGGCGTGCTGATCCGGTTGTCCGCCGGCACCCTCTGCTACGGCCTCTACGCCAATCCCAAGAGCGGCAATCAGGGCAGCATCGCCCGCGACGGAATCATCGAGGGCTCGGACCTGCATCCCGGCGGAGACCCGGACGAGGACGACACCTCCGCACAGGTGCTGGCCGCCTACCTCTACCAGCACAACGCCGTCGCCTACGCCTGCGCCTTCGCAGGCCTGCGCCTTGCCGACCGGCGCGCGGTGACCGGGCCGCCGGATGTGTGGGCCGAACTGCCCCACCGCGACTACTGGAGCCACTGACTCGGCAAGGAGCCGCTGACCGTGCAGAAGTCCCGCCACCGCCTGGCCCGCGCGGTCTGCTACGGCGGCCGGGGCCAGATCGGGCAGGCGTACCACGAGGGCCGGCGGATCAGCTGGCCAGTCTGGGTCTCGTCTCCCGGGCTCGCCGCCCGGGCGGCGGCGGATCACGGTGTGGAGCATGTCCTCGGTGATGGCTTGGGGCCTGCCGCCGTGCTTGCCCTTGCGGGGCGCGGTGTCGAGCCCCTCCAGCTGGATTCGCGGATGTTTTTCCGCTCGGTCTCTGCCATCGCGGCCTCCCTCACCAACAGGGCAACGGCTGACCGGTCAGCGCAACGGCGCCGATGCCAGTGAGAAGGAGGCCCGATGGCGCCACTGTGTCCCGTCGTGGATGAGCAAGTCGACCGTCGAGACCTGCGCGATGACGGGGAGACCTGTGAGCAGGTCGGCCTCGGCCTTCGCCAGGACAACCTCGTCCTGCCCCTGGGCGACGGTCAGATGCGGGACAACATCGTCGAACTGCCCGCCGAACGGCGGGTATTCCGGCCACCGCTCCACGATCGCCTCGGTGAGACTCCTGAAGCCGGCGTCCGGTTCGGGGGCGAGATAGAGCACTCCAGGGAACCGACCGCAGTGGTCGAACCGGGCCTCGAAGGACTGGTGCCGACCCACTGCCTCACTGATCACGGCGCAGACACCCTCGTCAACACGGCTCGCGTCAAGAAACGGGAAGAGCACGGTGACATGCGCCGGAACACCGGCTTCGGCCGAGGGATCAAGCCGGTCACGCCACGCTCGAACCAGAGGCTCCGCCTCCGGAATCCTCACGATCAGCCCCGACTGCCCTGCCTGGAATTCCCGCACGTCGTCATCCGCCATCGGGTCTGTCTATCAGCGGGCCCCGGCCGGCGGCGACCTGATAAACACCGTCATGCCAAGCAGGACGGCGCACCGCCCAAGCACATAGCTGGGACCAAACACGGCCCCGGCTGTCAGTGGAAGCTTGCCCCACCGGTGTCGTCTGGTGACATGATCACGGCATGACTGCAGTGCTGCCGCGGACGATCCGGGTAGTGGACACCGATCACCTCCTCCTGCTGCAGCGGGAAGCGGCACGCTTGGGCTTCAGCCAGCGGCTCCCTGCTGAGCGCGACGGCGAAGGCGGACATCGCTGCCCGTATGAGGCGGGCGCTCAGCGTGAGGGAAACCTTGTTTGAGCTCGCGGTAGTCGTGTTCGATGCGCCAGCGCCTCTTCGCCCACCGCACCAGGTCAGCGGCCGGTGTGGTGGCGGGCAGGTTCGATATCCAGTAGTTGGTCGGAGTGTCCTGGCCGTCCGGCCATTGGATGAGGAGCGTCCGGACGGGCAGGACGCCGTCCAACGGCTGCGGCCGCCGTCCGCCTCCTGAGCCGTGGCCAGGGACTGCTTGCCCGAGGGCCGCACGGACAGCACCGCGAACCGTGAGGTCATCGCGCCCTTGCTGCCCTGCCTCCAGGTCACCTCGGTGAACCGCTGCCCATCCACTTCCGCCGCGAGGGCGGAAACGGCTCGCGGTGGGGTGCAGTAGGGGGGAAGGGTCAGTTTCGTTTGGATCAAGTAGTGGGTGCCGGATCGATGGACAGGGAAAGGCGTGCGCGACTGGACGATGATCTCGCCCCAGTCACCGGGGATCTTGTGTCTGTCCTCGATCGTGATCAGGGAATCGACTGACCCGAAGTCGGCATTGCCACTCGCGGCGACCGCTGCCCGCGCCCGAGGAGTCGAGCCCCTCATGACCTGCTTGTGGGGATGCCAAAGGCGCACCACGTCGTCCTGCCGTCATCGGTGACGCCCCAGTCGCGCGCGAGGACAGAGACGATGAGCAGACCACGGCCCGAAGTGTCGTCGCCACCGGTCACCCGCAGTGTCGCTGGAGCGCGGTTGTCATCGGTAACCTCGATGCGCAGTCGCGTCCTCGCGTTGAGCAGCCGGACTCGAACATCACCTGTTCCATGCTGGACGGCGTTGGTGACAAGTTCAGAGACGACGAGCACGACGTCATCAACCAGAACACCGGGGACGTCCCACTGCCTCATGACAGCGGCGACGTCTTCACGGGTTCTCTGAGCACAGGCTGTCTCCGGTGCGTGAGCGGCCTCAAAGACAAGCTGACTCTCGGCCAGTGACTGAACGGGCGCTTCCGTTGCGGCGGTGAGGGCAGTCATCCGGTTCTCCCATGGGTCGATGCGGAGCGGCGCCTGTACCTGTCCCCGCCGTGCTACCTATCGGCATCCTCTTCGCGGGGCTGTGGGGTGAGCCGGGCGTCCACGTCCACCAGAATTTCCGATTGAGTGTCGATGCCCGCACTGCGCTCGTGGACGGCTTGCCGAGCTGGCCATGGGCCGAGTGGTCCGGGAAGTGAACTCGTAGTGTCAATTCGATGCGGTGTCCACCACGTATGCGGTTGACAATAGCCATGGTCCAAGCCAGAGAAGAGGTATGAATACTCCACTCATCCCGGTCATCTGGTGGTTGGTTTTGCCCCTACCGGGGGAGGAGCGGCAAACGGGCTCGATTCGATGCGCAATGAAATGAAAGGGGATGGCTCTCTTCGGCCCGGCAGGCCGGCTGTCGGTTGCAGCAGTCCCTCGCTGGGGGATGCGGCTCGGCAGACCATGAAGTCCAACGCGGAGGGCGTTCGTCGCGAGATCGCACATCACCAGGAGCGTGTCGTGGACGGTGTCCCCGGGCCGGTCCTCCGCTTCGATGGGAAACCGGTGGCCGACGTGGCGCGGCGGTAAGCGCAGCCCTGGAGCAGTCACTGATCTTGGGCCGCTGCGACGGGAACGGCAGGACGGCCGCTGCTGATGTCTGCTACAACCGGCGGAACATGGCGGCAAGGGCTTGCCCCCCACCGATGCACAAGGTCACGACGCCGAGCTCGAGGTCGCGGCGAACCAGATCCAGTGCAATCCGCAAGGTCAAGATCGCACCGGTGGCGCCGACCGGATGGCCGAGCGCGATCGCACCGCCGTGGGGATTGACTCGTCCCGGATCGAGCTTCGCGTCGCGGATGCAGGCGACAGCTTGCGCTGCGAAGGCTTCGTTGACCTCGAACACGTCGATGTCCGAGGGTGCTGTGCCGGTTTTCTCGAACAGCTTGCGCAGCGCCAGTACGGGCGCGTAGCCCATCAGCTCGGGTTCCAGTGCCGCAGCCGCGACGGCTTCCAGTGCGACCAGGGGACGCAGGCCGCGGGTGATCGCCGCGGTTTCGCGGGCGACGACCAGCGCGGCGGCACCGTCGTTGATCCCTGAAGAATTACCCGCGGTGACCGTGCCGCCGGCGAGGAAGGCAGGCCGGAGCGTTCGCAGGGTCTCGAGAGACGTTCCGGGCCTGGGGTGCTCGTCCCGGTTGACGATCTGTGTCATCCGGCCCGCGATCTCGACCGGAACGATCTCGTCCGCGAAGATGCCACTCGCCGAGGCGGCGGCGCATCGACGCTGCGACTCGACGGCGAACTCGTCCTGCTCCTGCCGGGACACGTTGTACTTCTCGGCGACGTTCTCTGCGGTCATTCCCATGGGGATGTGGTGAAAGGGGTCAGTCAGCATCATGAGCGTGCCGTCGGCCAGTTCGCGGTGGCTCAGCCGGTAGCCGCTGCGGGCGCCGAAGTCATAGAACGGCATACGCGACATCGACTCGTCCCCACCCGCGAGCGCGATCTCGGCGTCGCCGCAGCGCAACTGCATCGCGGCCGACCACACTGCCTGCAAGCCCGAACCGCACAGTCGATTGACCGTGTACCCCGGCACGTGGGTGGGCAGGCCGGCGGCCATGGCGACGCGGCGGGCGTTGAAGGTGTCGGCGCCGACCTGGCCGACGCAGCCCATGACGACCTCGTCGACCTCGGCGGGATCGACGCCGCTGCGACGCAGCGCCTCGCGAGCGGCCGTTGCTCCGAGGTCGTGGGCGGCAACCGAACTCAGGGCGCCGCCGAAACTTCCGATGGGCGTGCGTGCGCCGTTGAGGATGACGATCCTCTCGTCCTGCATGGCACCTCCTTTCCGGGGACGGATCCGGCTCATGCGAAGCGGGTCGAGGCTCGAAGAGCCGTCTTCGACAGCTTGCCTGTGCCGGTCTTTGGCAGGGTGGTCATGAAGACGAACTCGTCGGGCAGCCACCACTTCGCCACCAAGGGAGAGATGTGCTGCAGCAGGTCCTCAGCGCTGGTGGCGCTGCCCTCGCACAGGGAGACGTAGGCGACAGGTCTCTCGGTCCAGCGCGGGTCCGGTCGGGCGATCACAGCGACTTCGACGACGTCCGGGTGGGAGGCGATGGCAGTCTCGAGTTCGACCGAGGAGATCCATTCGCCTCCGGACTTGATCAGATCCTTCATCCGGTCCACGAGCCGGAGGTAGCCGTCGGAATCGATGGTGGCCAGATCGCCTGTGCGCAACCACCCGTCTTCGGTGAAGCTGTCGTCTGCCTCGATACCGAAGTAGCCACCTGCCACCCAGGGTCCGGCGACCTGCAGTTCACCGACGGCGTGGCCATCATGGGGCAGCTTCCTGCCCGTCTCGATGTCCAGGAGCCGCATGCTCACCAGCGGGAGCGGCTGGCCCTGGGCGGCACGCACAGCGGTCTGTTCCTCGGGGCCGAGCTGTCGGTGCTGGCTGCGAGTGCCGCCGACGGCGCCGACGGGGCTGACCTCGGTCATCCCCCAGGAGTGTGTGATGGGCACGCCGACGGCGGTGCGATACGCCTCCGACAACGAGTCCGGGACCGCGGAGCCGCCACCCAGAAGGAACCGCACCGCGCGCAGGTCGTGAGCCGAGAGCCCAGGGGTCAGGCTGGTCCACACAGTGGGCACCGCCGCGGCGACGCTCACCCGTTCGGTCTCCATGAGCTGGAGCAGATGCCCGGGTTCCGCTGACAGCCCCGGCAGCACGAGCGAGGCTCCGGCCATCATCGCGCCGTAGGGCAGACCCCAGGCGTTGGCGTGGAACATCGGCACGATCGGCATGACGACATCGTTCTCACTGAGGCCGATGAATCCGGCCGCGAGGGTGCCCAGGCAGTGCAGGACCGTCGAACGGTGGCTGTAGAGAACTCCTTTGGGCGGTCCGGTGGTACCGGAGGTGTAGCACAGACCTGAGGCAAGGTGCTCGTCAGCGAGCGTGAAGGCCTGCTCGAACGAGCCCAGGAAGACAGCAGCACTGGAGATCAGCTCGTCATAGTCACGGACGCGCGGATCTGAGGGGATCGCGACGTCGCTGCCGTCCGGGAGCACGACCCAGTGGCGCACCCTGGGCATCCGTTCGACGCTGGGCCAAATCCGTGGCAGGAGCGCCCGGTCGACGAAGATCACGTCGTCCTCGGCATGGTTGACGATGAACTCGACGTGCTCGGGACTGAGCCGGATGTTGATGGTGTGCAGGACCCGCTTGGTGGCCGGCACCGCGAGATAGAGCTCGAGATGGCGCCGGTTGTTGCTTGCGAAGGTCCCGACCCGGGCGCCGCGGGGCACTTCAAGCTGTTCCAGCACCGTGGCGAGGCGCCGAGCATGGCCGGTGACATCGGCGTAGGTCAGCTGCTCGGTGCCGGCACTGGTGACGAGCTTGTGGGAGTAGAGGAGCTCGGCGCGCTCCAGGATGTGTGCGATGGTCAGTGGGCGCGGCTGCATGAGTCCCGTCATCACGTCGCCGAGGCCGATGTTGTCGTCTGGGCTCAGCATCGGGGACCACCCGCGACATAGAGGGTCTGACCGGTGGTGAAGGATGCCTCGTCCCCCACGAAGAAGGACACTGCTGCGGCGATGTCCTCGACCGTGCCCGTGCGACCGACCGGGATGTCGGCGGCGAACTCGGCGAGCAGTTCATCGTACGACTTGCCCATGCGCGCTGCGGTGGCCTCGAGCATGTCGGTGGCGATGAATCCGGGGGCAACCGCGTTGACGGTGATCCCGAAAGGCCCGAGCTCGATGGCGAGGGTCTTGGTGAAGCCCTGCAGACCGGCCTTCGCCGCCGCGTAGTTGGCCTGACCGCGATTGCCGAGGGCCGAGGTGCTCGACAGGGAGACGATCCGTCCCCACCGCTCCTGGACCATCCAGCGCTGTACCGCCCGGCTCATCAGGAAGCTTCCACGGAGGTGGACACTCATCACGCCGTCCCAGTCCGCGGTGGTCATCTTGAACAAGAGGTTGTCGCGAGTGATGCCGGCGTTGTTGATCAGGATCGTGGGTGCGCCGAGCCGCTCTGCACACTCCTCGACCGCCGAGTTGGCAGCCGCCTCCTCGCTGACGTCGGCTCCCAGCCCGACGGCGGAGCCGCCGGCAGCGATGATGGCGTCGACAACCGGTGCGCAGGAGGCGGCATCGAGGTCGACCACAGCTACGCGGTGGCCGTCTCCGGCGAGCCGTCGGGCAACGGCTGCACCGATGCCGCGGGCGGCTCCGGTCACGATCGCGACACGGGACTGGTCAGGCATGGGAATCTCTTTCGGTCAACGGATACTCCCGAAACACGGCACGGATGGATGGGCACCTGGACGGTGATCAGAGATACGAGGGCTACTGTCGGCCGGGAACGTCGACGCGGACGGTCTCGATCCAGCCCTGCCGCTCCTCGGTGTCCCCGGGCTGCCAGCTGTTGGAGGTGAGCAGATAGAGGCCGCGCCCATCGGGGCCGCCGAGTACGCAGTCAGCCGCGCAACGGCCTGGCACGTCGACGATGTCGGTGACCTCGCCGCCGGCCAGGACACGGATGAAGCGACCGTTCGCGACGCACGAGACCCATACACCACCCTCGACATCGACGCACAGGCCGTCGGGTGTGGAGCCCGCAGGCAGCGGGGCCCACAAACGCTTCCCGCTCAACGCGCCGCCCTCGCCGATGTCGAAGGCAGTCAGACGCGCAGCCCAGGTCTCGGCCACTACGAGGGTCCTGGTGCCGGGAAGGATCACCGACCCGTTGGGGAAAACCATGTCGGAGTCCGCCAGGTACGCCTCCCCCGCTGGTGAGATCGCGAAGAGAGGGCCGTTCTCCTGCGGCGCGCCTGCGTACAGGTCGTAGCCGAAACCTCCGACGTATGCGGTGCCGGACTCGTCGACGACCATGTCGTTGATGGGTGCGTCCGTCATAGCGGACAGATCGGCGTAGACACGCTGACTGCCGTTCATGTCGTCCTTGAGTACGACGCGGCGCAGCATCGAGCTGATCAGCAGTGATCCGTCAGCCAGCCAGCCGAGGCCGGAGGGCTGGTCGTCGACGCGGGTGACGACTTCCGGCAGCTGGTCGCCGTCTGGATCGACACGGAAGATCTCTCCGGTGTGCATGTCGGAGAACCAGAGTCGGCCGTCATGCCAGCGGCCTCCTTCGGGGAAGCGGAAGCCCGTATAGAGCCGGGTGGGTGTGGTCACGATGCGGCCTTTCTCGAGTCGATCGCCCTGGCGAGGGCCGCTGAGCGGCGTGAGTGCAGCCTGACGGAGGATCGGGTCCAGACCCTGCGTAGACCCGGCGCTTCGACAGCGACGATGAGGAGCAGCAATGTGGCGTAGAAGAGCTGGGCCAGGTAGCTCGGCAGGCCGGCGGCGGTGACGATCTGGGCGAGCAGGGACACCGTCAATGCCCCGGCCAGGAGGCCGGCGACGCTGCCGCGTCCGCCGGCTAGTGAGACACCGCCGAGCAGCGCGCCGACGGCGGCAAGGATCAGCGGCTGGGTTCCAGGATCGGGGTTGGCCGCGCCCAGGCTGAAGTCGAGCAGGGCGCCGGAGGCCGCGGCAAGCACGCCCGAGGTGGCGAACAGGCCGATGAGCAGGCGGTCGGTGCGTACCCCGGAGGCCCGGCTGGCGCGGCGGTCCGATCCGATGGCGCGGATTTCTCGTCCCCAGCGTGAGCAGCCGAGAAACAAGCCGACGACCGCGAAGGCAGCGAGCACGAGCAGGCTTCGGGGCGAAAGGACCACGGCGATCTGCCTGTCGACCCACAGTGTCACCGAGATGTTGTCGTAGGTCTTGCTCAGCCCGCCGGAGATCGCCTTGGTCAGGCCCAGGAGTGCGATGTAGGTCCCCAGGGTGACCGGCATCGAGGGGATGTTGAAGCGGGCGACGATGGTGCCTTGGACAGCGCCGATCACTGTGCCGGCCGCGAGGGCGACAGCTATGCCGATGACCCAGTGAGCGCCACCGTACTGCACCGCGAGCATGCCCCCCAGGGCGTAGGTACCGACGAGCGAGAGGTCGAACTCTCCGGCGAACATCGTGAGCCCCAGGCCTAGCACCAGGGGGGCGAGGCGGGCGAAGAACTGCAGTGCGTTGAAGGTGTCGAAGGCCTGTAGCGGCTCGCCCGAGTAGAGGGGCAGTGCCAGGTAGGCCAGCAAGGCGATGCCCAGTGCACTGGTCGGCAGCAGGCGCTGAGGTCTGCTCAGGAAAGCCCTGACGAAACGGGTTTGGGACATCATCGGGTTCCTTTGCGGGACCGGAGGTGGACCACGACCACGATGGCGAGCACGATCAGTCCCTTGACCAGGACCTGTGCCCCGGTGCTGTAGCCGCGCAGCAGCAGGACGTCGGAGACGGCGGCGATCAGCACGGCTCCGCACAGTGTGCGAACTGCTGAGCCGCTTCCTCCGGCGATGGGGGTGCCGCCGACGAGGACGGCGGCGATCGCGTCGAACGTCAGGGTGCCTCCGAGGTTGACGTTTGCGGTGGTGTTGAAAGCGCCGCTGAAGGAGGCCGCTACCGCGAACAGGGCGCCGGCCAAAAGCCAGGCGATGGTGATGGTGCGTCCGACTGCGAGGCCGGCCGCAGTGGCCGCGCGCCGGTTCTCACCGGTGAGATAGAGGATCCTGCCGAAGCCTGATCGGCGGAGCAGGAGCTCGAGCAGGACGGTGAAGGCCACGAGTACGTAGACACTCAGCGCAACGCCGCCCGGCGTCGCATTGAGGTGGATGTAACCCGCGCCCTGAGGAGCAACCGAGGTTCCTCCGGTGACCCAGGTCGCCACGCCGACCAAAGCGAAGCCGGCGGCGATGCTCAGCACGACAGAGTTGGCCTCGCCGTACCCGACTGCCAGGCCTTGCAGCGCAGTGACGGCCGCGCCGACGGCGAGCGTGGCCAGCAGTGAGGGAACCAGCCCCCACGACTGGGTGGCCAGGAACACCATGGCGCACACCGAGGCGGTCTCGGAGATCGCGAGGGAGACCGACGTCCCGGCGATCACGATGAGGGTCAGCCCAAGAGCGGCGATGCCGACCAGGCTGGCTGAGGTGAAGACCGCGCGTAGGTTGTCGAAGGTGTAGAAGCGGTTGGTCGCCGCGCCAAGTGCCAGCAGGGCGACGAGAGCGAGGGCGGCGACAGCATCGCTCCAGGCGACCGCGCGCCGGGTCCCACCGCTGGCTGTGGCCGCGGTGTCCAGGGGTGTCTGCACAGTGTTCACCGGGCGCCTCCCACCTCGTGCACGGCGGTGCCGTGGGTCATCTCGAAGAGCAGCGCGTCCCCGGAGGCCACGCTGTCGTGCCGGGCGACGACCTCGCCCTTGTGGAACGTGACGACGACGTCGGCGAGCTCGACGAGCTCGTCGAGCTCGGTAGACGCGAACAGAACCGTCATCCCATCGGCCGCGGCTTGGCGGACGAGCCGGTGGATGGCCGCCCGCCCGCCCACGTCCACGCCGCGGGTGGGTTCGTCCAGGAGCAGCACCTTCACGTCCGGGCGTCCCAGCGCCCGTGCGACGAAGACCTTCTGCTGGTTGCCACCGCTGAGGTCACCGACCGCGACCCCCAGGCGCTCCTGCAGTCCGCAGGACGCTGCAAGGCGACGCTCACAGGTCCGCCACGCACGACTACGGACCAGGCCGGCTCGGGTGAAGGCCGGGATCCTCGTGGCCATGAGGTTCGTGCCGACCGGGCGTCGCAGGAACAGGCCTTCGGACTTGCGGTCGTTGGAGGCGAACGCGATGCCGCCACTCGATGCGGCAACGGGATCGCCGACGGTCATATACCGTCCTGTCACGCTGACGCGCCCGCGCATCGCCGGCTCGAGACCCGCTATGCCGCGCAACACCTCAGAAGCCCCTGAGCCCACTTGGCCTGCCAGGGCGTAGACAGTCCCGGCATGAGCGTCGAGGGACAGACTCTCGAACCGTCCGGGCACTGCAATCGCGTGGAGCTGCAGAGCCACCTCGCCGACGTTCGCCGGCCGCTTGAGACTGCTCTCCGACGTCTCGCCGAGGATGTGCCTGATCAGGCTCTGGACGGTGAGCTTCGCTGTGTCGGCCACGGTCACGACGCGGCCGTCGCGCATGACAGTCACCCGGTCGCACAGCTGGAGCACCTCGCCGAGCCTGTGGGAGACGAAGAGCACGGAGCTGCCGGTGGCGGCCACGCGGCGTACGGCGGCATAGACCCGCTCACTCTCGACATCGCTCAGCGTCGCGGTCGGTTCGTCGAGGATGACCACGCGGGCACGCTGGCCCACGGCCCTGGCGATCTCCACCAGTTGTCGCTCGCCGAGCCCCAGCGAACCGAGAGGCTGGTCGGGGTGCACGTGCGCGAGCCCCATCTCGTCGAGCATGTCGCGAGCGCGAGCTCGTTCCTGCCGAGGCCGGTGAACCCACCCGGCGCTGCGGTCGCCGAGAAAGAGGTTCTCGGCCACCGTCAGGGCCGGAACGACGCTGAGCTCCTGGTCGACCAGCGCGATGCCCGCCAGCTGAGCGCTGCCCCTGTTGCGCAGCTCGACGACCTCGCCTGCGATGCTGATGGTGCCGGCGTCAGGGCCCTCCTGTCCCGAGAGCATCTTGACGACCGTGCTCTTGCCTGCGCCGTTGTGCCCGCACAGGGCGTGGACCTCACCTGCCCGAAGCACGAGGTCGGCGCCGTGCACGGCCACCGTGTCGCCGTAGGTCTTGCGCAGGCCGGTGAGGCTCACCAGCGGAGGGCCGGCCGGGGAGTGGTAAGGCCGGGCGCTCATGCGTGGCTGCACTGCGTGGCGTACTGGTCGACGTTGGCGGCGGTGATCCGCTCCTCCTTGACGGTGCGCTTCCGCGGAGGGTTCTGGCCGCTGAGGTAGTCCAGGACGTAGGCCGCCGTCTGGTTCGCGATCGTGCCGGGATCCTCGGTCGCCGTGCCGTAGAGGGTGCCCTGCTTGATCGCCTCGATGCCGGCCTTGAAGCAGTTGCTGCTGGTGACGACCAGGCCGTTCTTCCCACCGACCTCGCAGCCCGCCTGCTGGGCCGAGGCGATGATCGGGAGTGCCATGTAGTCCGCCATACCGTAGGCAGCCTGGATCCCGCCGCAGCTGTGCTTCGCCAGCAGCTGGGTCGCGATCTGGCCCGAGAGCTTGGGGTCCCAGTTGCCGTCCTGGGTCTCGATCACCTTGTAGCCGGGAGCGGTCGCCATCTCGGCGTTGAAGCCCTTCATACGATCCTGGGTCACCAGCGAGGAAGCGGTGCCGGTGATGACGACCACGTTGCCGGACTTGCGCCCTTGTGCCTTCAGGCCTTCGATTATGTTCTCGGCAGCGGCCTTGCCGAGTGCGACGTTGTCGCTCACGACCTGAAGCACGTCACCGTCGACCTTCGGATCGGGGCGGCCGTCGAAGACCAGCACCGGCACACCGGCCTGCTTCGCCTTGGCGATCGGAACTGCCATCGACTTCGTGTCGAGCAGTGCGGTCACGATGAGGTCGGGCTTGTCCGCGATGGCCTGGTTGAAGTTTTGGACCGCTGTACCCGCGTCCATGGTGGTCAGGTCCTTGAGCTTGACGTCAGCGGCCTTGAGTCTCTTCTCAAAGACGCTGTTGAAGTACGCAGCCCACTGGTTGGTGTTGCCGTAGCCGATGAAGTGGACGGTCTTCCCCGCGGCGCTGCCGCCGTTCTTCGTGGTGCTGCCCGACGGTCCGGTGGCTGTGGGCGACGAGCTGGCGCAACCGGCGGCCAGTGCCGCCATGGCGACCAGGGATCCCGCCAGAGCGATCTTGTTGATCCGCTGGCGGCCGGTCGTTGTGAGGGTGGTCCCGTCTGTGGCCAGGCGCGTTTCAGGCTTCATGTGTCATGTCTCCTCATGGGCACCTCGGTGTGTCTTTCGCCATGCGTCACGTTAGGTACAGTTCTTTCAGTAGAAGAGGTATGAAAGATCCACTCCTGTGCGCCACGTGGTGCATGTTTCCCACACCACTAGTGACGGTGGTGTGACGGGAGGATGTGAGGGAGATGACGTCGACGGCGTCGCCCTTTCCCGCTGACGAGAACTCGCAGGCCTATCACCTCCGGCGCAAGCGTGAGCTCTCGTCGCTCTATGCGACCGCCAGGTCGCTGACTGCGCTGGGGGAGCTCGATGACGTGCTGCGGTCGATCGTGCGCCACGCTCACGGACTCATCGGCACCGACTTCACGTACCTGTCCCTGCTCGGCCCTGACAATGCGCTGTCAGTCCGCGCCTCGGAAGGCACCATCTCCGCTGACTTCCTTGCCGCCGGCATTCCTCCGGGCACTGGACTCGGAGGGCAGGTGATCGAGCGGTGCAAGCCGATCTGGGTCAGCAACTACCTCATAGCCGGCGAGCTCAACCACGACCACGACTTCGACGGGCTCGTCGCACGAGAAGGCATGGTCGCGCTGCTCGGGGTGCCCTTGCTCGTCCGCGGCCGGGCGGTCGGTGCCCTGTTCGCCGCCGACCGCTCGGAGAGGTTGTTCAGCTCGGAGGAGATTGCGCTCTTCAGCGCATTCGCAGATCACGCCGCGATCGCACTCGACAATGCCCGTCTGTACGACCAAAGCCGCACCGCCCTCGAGAAACTTCAGGCGGCCTACAGCGTCATCGAAGAGCACGTTGCCACAATCGAACGCTCGCAAGCCGTTCACGAGGCGCTCACCGAGGTCGTCCTCACCGGCGGTGGACCGAAGGACGTCGCCCGCCACCTGGCCGATCAGATGGGCGGAGCGGTGATCTTTCTGGGTCGCGACAACACGCTGTTGGCGAGCGCGGGCGTCGACCAGACGCTCCACGACAGCGACAGTCCGGCGTGGCCCGGGATCAGGCAAGCCCTCGAGGGCGCGCGTCGCACGGGACGCTGCGTGACTCAGCAGGACGCATCCGCCACGACGCACAGTGTCGCAGTCGTCCAGGCCGGAGACAGCTACCTCGGGGCCCTCGTGTGGAGTCAACCTTCCAGCCCGAGCCCGGCTGACCTGCGCATGCTCGAGAGAGCCACACACATCGTCGCTCTGATGATCCTCAAGGAGAACGCGGTCGCCGACGCGGCCGAGCGGCTCAGCGGTGAGCTGATGACAGAGCTGCTGGTCAACAGCCCTCATGTCAGCGCGGCGCAGCGGGCACGTACTCGCGCGCGCGGCATCGATGTCGACGCGCTCAACCTCCTCGTGGTCGCCGACTCCACGACGGCTGCCACCGTTGAGCTGTCACGCCAGCTCCATGCATACGCACAGAACCACGCGGGCCTGGCAGGTGAATACCTCGGCCGGGCCACGATGCTCCTCCATGCCGAGAACGCCGATGAGGCTGTCTCCGACGGGCACCGTGCCATACGCCGACAGCTCGACCGCGACGTCAACCTCATGGGCGAACACGTTCAGGGCCGCGACTGGGCCCGCGCATTCGCGACGGCGAGCCGGTGCCTCGACCTCGCACTCGCTCTGGGCAGGACGGACCACGGCGCCACAACAAGTGACTATGCGCTCTACTCGCTCCTCTTCGCGCCGGAGCGCATCAACGAACTGGACCGCTTCATCTCCGCCACCATAGGCCCCCTCCTCGCCTACGACGCCCAGCGCTCAACCGACCTCGTCACCACTGCTGTGACCTACTTCGCGAACCGTGGAAGCCTGGCTCAGACCGCACGGGCCCTCCAAGTCCATCTCAACACGCTGCTCAAGCGGCTGGACCGCATCGACCTCGTCCTCGGCGACGGCTGGCGAGGGCCGGAGGCGCTCGACACCCAACTCGCGCTCCGGATGCACCAGCTGCGCGTCTCCGTGGGTATCTAGACCGGTGTCCTGCGTGGTGAGGCGTCATTGTTCCGGGCGTGGGGCGTGGGGCGTGGGGCGTGGGGCTTGGGGCGGGGCACGTGGAGTTGGATTGTTCCGGAGGGGCTCTAGGAGATCGCGAAGCCGCTGATCCCGCCGTCGAGAGTGCGGCCGCAGGGCGGCGGCACGCAGGACACATCTGATGAGACGCTGTTCGCGGCCATCATCTACGTCCTGGTCAGAGACTGCGCCTGGCGCCGACTGCCACTCTGTCTCGGCACATCGAAATCGACGGCTCACCGCCGCTTCCTGATCTGGTCGCGCGGGCCGGTGTCTGGAGCCGCCTCCATGAGGCAGTGCTGCACCGGCTCGACGACGCCAGCCTCATTGATGTCACCCGCGTCGTCCTCGACACCGCCCACGTGAGGGCTAGAAAGGACGATGGTGGAGGATCACCAGACGAGACACGACCCCGGTCGCGGCCGGCACTTCAAGTCCCAGCGCCTACACGCCGACAAGGCCTACGACCGTGCTTTCCGCGGGGATGGTCCTTTCTCTGATGGCGGGACGATGTTGGCCGCCGTGCTCTGTCGGCGGGCCGAGGAGACAGCACTCCGCGCCCACTGCTTGGCCGGTCGTGGGCATCGCTGGTGGATGGCTGCGGCTGCGGAGGGCTGCGGGCATTCGGTGGGGTCGCGGAAGGGCGGCCCGGGCCCGGGTAGGCGCCTTGTCTTGGAGCGGAGCGCCCCTTGCTGCGCCCCTGCTCCGTTGACATGCGATGCCCATGCAAGAGGTGTGTACGCCTGGGTGATGTCGCGTCCTGAACCAGTTCCGATCACTTCTGGCCACACTTCGGCTTCACTCTGCGGCGGAGTTTGCCGCACATGCCTCTCTTGTCCCAATCGATCAATTTGCCGGGAGGGTGCGCATTCACTTGTGGTGTGAGTCGCACATGGAGGGCGAAGGTGCATACCGCAGGGAGTCCTGGGGATACGGGGGCGCTTTCTCATTCCACCGTCGGCGCGAGATGGCCGATTCCTTGATTGGCCGTGTGACGCCTTGTCGCTCCGTCCCCTACGGTTTTGGGACGGCAATCGAGGCGCGGGGAGGATCAGTTGCCAGAAAATCCGGTGAAACGCATACAAGGGCTCGCCATGGAGGAACTTGCGAACGAATTCGGAACCCCTCTGTTCGTATATGACGCTCAGGTCCTCGCGGGACAGTTACAGAAAATCTCCGAAGCCTTACCCGTCGGCGTGGACGTCTTCTACTCGCTGAAAGCGAATCCGAATATCAGCGTGTGTGGTTTTCTCGGCAGCCGGGGCGCGGGGGCGGAGGTCTCGTCGCACACGGAACTCCTCACCGCCCTCAGGGCGGGAGTGGACCCGGACGACATCATCTTCCTCGGGCCGGGCAAGAGCAGGGTCGACCTCGAGGCCTGTGTCTCGGCCGGTATTCATGCCGTGGTCTGTGAATCGCTCACTGAACTCCAACTCCTGGACGACGTGGCAGCTGCCCGGGGAGCGGGCCGGTTCCCTGCTGTGCTGCGGGTCAACCCGAGCTTCCTCAGCAAGGGGTCCGGGCTGTCGATGGGAGGCAAGCCGCGCCAGTTCGGCATCGACGAGCAGGAGGTCCGTGGAGCAGGGGCCCTGCTCCGCTCCCTGGAACACGTCGAGGTCAAGGGATTCCACGCATACATGGGAACCCGATTCCTTGACCACCAAGATGTCGTGGCGAACACACTCAACATCTTGGCGATGGCAGAAGACCTCGCCACGCGACTGGACATAGATCTCTCCGTCGTGGACTTCGGGGGAGGCCTCGGGGTGGCCTACTTCGAGAACGAGTCGGAGCTCGACACGACGGAACTCGGAAAGAGCTTGGAAGGCCCGGTGGGTGATTTCCGTGCGCGCCACCCGGGCTGCAGGCTCATCATGGAGCTCGGGCGATTCCTCACAGCCGATGCCGGCACCTATGTGACACGGGCCGTCTACGTGAAGGAATCGATGGGTGAATTGTTCGTCGTAGCAGACGGCGGCACCAATCACCACATGGCAGCAGTAGGGATCGGAAGCTTCGTGAAACGGAACTTCCCCATCGTCCACCTGGGACGCCCTGCCGCCCGCCCCACTCACACCTACACGGTCACCGGGCCGCTGTGCACGCCGAACGACACCATCGTGAAGAAGGCCAGGCTCCCCGAAGTCCGCCCCGGTGACCTGCTCGGGATCGAACGCTCCGGCGCCTACGGTCCCACCGCCTCGCCAGGACTGTTCCTCAGCCACGGCTATCCCGCCGAGGTTCTCGTGCACGACGGACACGCCACCCTGGTGCGAGAGCGGGACACACCCGAAGAGATGCTCTCCCGCCAGCATCTGGCGGTCTTCAAGGACGCCTCGTGACGCCCGGTGCACCCATGGGCGTAGGTCTGGACGTTCTCGAGCGCGACGAACTGGCTTGCCTGGTGAAGCGCCACTGGTTCCTGCGGTACTGCTACGCCCCGGAGGAGATCCAGCAGGCGCAGAACCTCGGACCCGAAAGGCGCCTGGAGTACCTCGCCGGACGCTTCGCCGCCAAAGAGGCCATCCTCAAAGCGCTGGGCAGGGGTCTGTTCCAAGGCATCGCGCCACGCAACATCCACATCAAGCGTGCTGACGACGGATCACCACGTGTCGAGCTGCGCGGCGAAGCCGCAGAGGCGGCGTCCGACCAGACGGTGCGTATCTCGATCACGCACAAGAGCAACGTGGTGGCCGCCGTGGCTCTCGTTTCCTAATCCGAACCAGCACGCCACCATCAGTGACGGAAGAAGGAATGACGCATCCATGACTTCTCCTGAGGGTGACATGAACGCTGTCACAGCGCAGCTGCGCATCAGGATCGGCCAGGAAGAAGCCCACTACGGCGGGGAACTCGTCGACGGCGCACGCCTTCTGCGTCTGTTCGGCGACCTCGTCACCGAAATCACCATCCGTACCGACGGTGACGAAGGGCTGCTCGCCGAGTACTCCGAGGTCCGCTTCACAGCCCCCGTCCGCCCCGGAGACTTCATCGAGGCCACCGCCCAGCTCGTGCGGAGCACCAAGCTGCGCCGCTTCGTAGCCCTGGAAGCCCGCAAGGTCATCGCCTCCTGCGACACGAGTCCCAGCGCGGCCCAGCCCCTGGCCGAACCCATCACGGTGTGCACGGCGAACGCGGTGACCGTCGTCCCCAAGCCGAAACGGTCCAGCCCACCTGACAGCAGCCGGCACCGAAGCGACAAGGACACTGTGCTGACAGGAGGACGGTAGTGCCCCAGCATCTGACCCTTCACTCCCTACTCGACGAGGCAGCCGCGGTCCACCAGGACCGGTGTGCCATCAGCACCGCCTCGGACTCGATCACCTACGAGAACCTGGCACAGGCCTCTCGCCGTGCCGCGCACCTGCTGCGCGCGCACGGTGTCCGGCGCGGCGACCGGGTCGTCATCTCCTCACCCGACGCGATCACCGTCGCCGTCACAGTCCACGCCGCCTCCCGAGCAGGCGCGATGTTCAGCGTGCTGCACGAGGACGTCCGGGACGACCCGCTCCAGCACGTGCTGCAGGACTGCGAACCCGCCGTGATCGTGACCGACGACCCCGGTGTCTCCGCCGTCGCGCAGGCACACGACGTACATGTCCTCACCTCTCAGGAACTGCGCCACGCCCCAGCCCCGAGGGAAGACCCACACCTGCCCGACCCTCCGCTCGCAGTCGACGGGGCATGCCTGATCTACACCTCGGGCACCACGTCACTGCCCAAGGCGGTGGTCAGCACCCACCAGCAGATACTCTTCGCCACCCAGGCCATCCAGGACTGTCTCGCCTACCGCGCCGACGACATCATCTACAGCCCTCTGCCACTGTCCTTCGACTACGGCCTGTACCAGATGTTCCTGACGTTCCTGGCCGGCGCGCAGTTGCGAGTAGGGCATGTCGCAGAAGCCGGCCCGCCCCTCCTGCGCGCCCTGCAGGACAGCAAGGCCACCGTGCTCGCCGCCGTGCCCTCCGTCTCCGACCGCCTGGCCTGGCTGGTACGCAGGGCGAAGAACAAGCCCGCCCTGCGCCTGCTGACCAACACCGGTGCCGCCCTGTCCGAGAAGACCATCGCCGACCTGCGCGAGGCGATACCCGCCGTGCGCGTACAGCTGATGTACGGGCTCACGGAATGCAAGCGGGCCACCATCATGCCGCCGGACGGAGACCTTCAGCGGCCCGGCTCCTCCGGAAAGGCGCTCCCCGGCACCGAGGTCTTCACCATTGACGACGACGGCGAGCGACTGCCGGCAGGAGAGGTCGGCCAGTTCGTCGTCCGCGGCCCCCACGTCATGGCCGGATACTGGCGGCGCCCTGAGATGACCGCCGAACGCTTCCACCGGCGTGACGGCCTCTTCCCGGAACTGCGCACCGGCGACTACGGCTGGATGGACGACGAAGGCTACCTCTACTTCTCAGGGCGCCGTGACGACCTCTACAAGGAACGCGGATTCCGGGTCAGCGCCACCGAAGTGGAGGCCGCAGCCCGCCGTGTCGAAGGCGTGGACTCGGCTGCCGTGCTGCCGCCCGGCCCGAAGACCGGAGGCACCGCGGTACTGGCCGCAGTGACCGAACTGGACGGACCCGAGGTACTGGCCCGCATGCAAGGCCTCATCGAGGACTACAAGATCCCACGCCGCTGCGTCCCGGTCCCGCACCTCCCCACCAACCACAACGGCAAAGTCGACCGACAGGCCCTGACCAGCCTCATCCACGACCCCGCAAACGCATGAAAGGAGCAGGCTCGATGAGCCTCAACCGCACAGACGTGACCACCGCCATGGAGACGGCCCTGAGTAACGTGCTGGACCGGCCGGTGACCGAACTCTCCGGACAGACCAGGCTCTTCGACGACCTTCACCTGGACTCCACCACGATGCTCGAGATGCTCATGGAGCTCGAGGACTCCCTGGGTCTGGAGGTGGACCCCGAAGAGCTCGAAGCCGACGACTTCGAGACCGTCGACACCTTCACCGACTTCGCCCTCGCCCACCTCGAGACACGCAACGCGGCCTGAACGACCCACCACACCGGCCAGCACAGGTCCGCAGCCAGGCCGCCGAGCCTGCCCGAGACGCCACGCACGCATCCGACACGAGCCCAAGGGAAGGCAACCGTGATCGTTCGCTCGTTCAAGGACATCGAAGGCACCGACAGGCATGTCAAGTCCCGCTCCGGAACATGGGAGAGCAAGCGCATCATCCTCGCGAAGGAAGGAGTCGGCTTCTCCCTGCACGAGACGACCGTCTACGCCGGCACGGAGACGACCATGTGGTACGCCAACCACATCGAGGCCGTCCTCTGCGTCGAAGGCGAGACCGAACTCACCAACGAGGAAACCGGCGAGAAGCATCTCATCACCCCCGGCACCATGTACCTGCTGAACGGACACGAGAAGCACACGCTGCGCCCCACCGTGGACTCCCGTTTCATCTGCGTGTTCAACCCCCCGGTCACCGGCCGCGAGGACCACGACGAGAACGGCGTCTACCCGCTGCTCACCGAGGAGGCCATTGCATGACCGCGCCGGCCTCCCTCTCCACCTCCAGCCGGGTCCGCCCCGAGTACCGGACGCCGCGCGTCGAGGACGCGCAGGCCATGTGGCAGATGGTGCACGAGTCGGACGAACTCGATGACAACAGTCCCTACTACTACGCGCTGTGGTGCCGCGACTTCGCCGAAACCTCCCTCGTGGCATCACTCGGCGCCGAGGTCGTCGGCTTCCTGACCGGCTACTTCCGCCCCAGCCAGCCCGACACCTATCTGGTGTGGCAGGAGGCCGTGAAGCCGCGCCACGGCATTCCGATGCTCGGAGTGCAGCTGTTCGAACGGGCCGCCGAGCGCGCGGTCGGCAATGGCGCCCGCTATATCGAGGCGAGTGTGTCGGCTGACAACAAGGCCATCATCATGGTGCTGAAGAAGTGCGCCAAGCGGTACCGGGCCCCCGTTCACACCGAGGTGCTCTTCCCGGCCTCGCTCTTCCCCGAGGAGCACCACGACGAGGTGCTCTACCGGATCGGGCCCATCGAGCAGGCTTCTGCACTCGCCTGATGGCCCGGCTGATGCGGTGTCACCGCGCGCGTGCCCTCACCGTGCTCCGCACAAGGTGTTGCGGTGAGCGCGCGGTGACACTCCCGGTGCCTCGCGGAAGTGCACGTCGGGAGACCGGTATGACGCCGATGCGGTGGCTCGGCGGGCAGCGTGCGCAGTACGCCCGTCGGCTGCTGGAACGCACGGGCGACCCCGTGGACCGCATCGCCGCCGCGGCCGGTTTCGGGACGGGAACCGCGGTGCGCCAGCAGCGGCACCACCGTGCCGCGGGCGACAGTGACGTCGACGCCGACGTCATGGTCACTGCGGTCATGTGCAGGCACAGGTCGATTCCCGCGGCAGCACCCGCGGACGTCAGCACCCGCGGACGTCAGCACCCTTCTGTCGTCGAACCGGTGCAGCTGGAAGCCAGGCGCGCTGTCGCCGGCTCTTCCGCGAGAGCCGCCTCGGCCAGCGGCCTCAGCCGGCCCTGCTGCTGAGGCCCGTGGTCCTCGACCGCGGCCGGCACGATCACCGTGTCCGCGTCGCGCAGGGCCAGCGGCCCCAACGGCACGTTGACCGTGAAGTCGGCGTCGGTCACCACCTTGCCCGGCTCCACCACCGAAGGATGAAGGCATGCACAACACCACCGGCCATCGCACCAACGCCGCCGGGCGCCGCGCCTGGTGGGTAGCCGCCGTCACCGCAGTGGCGATCATCGTCGCCGGCGCCTTCTCCACCATGCCAGGCATCCTGCAGGACCCCCTGCGCCAGGAGTTCCACTGGTCCCGCGGCTCCATCGGCCTGGCGGCCTCGGTCAACATGATCCTCTACGGGCTCACCGCGCCCTACGCCGCCGCCCTGATGGACCGTTTCGGCATCCGCCGGGTCGTCATCGCCGCGCTGGGAGCCGTCGCCGCCGGAGCACTGCTCACCACCACGATGGGCTCCGCCTGGCAGTTCACGCTCTTCTGGGGCTTTCTCGTCGGCCTGGGCACCGGATCGCTCTCGATGACCCTCGGCACCACCGTCACCAACCGCTGGTTCACCACCCGCCGCGGCCTGGTGACCGGCATCCTCTCCTCCGGCAGCGTCCTGGGCCAGATGGTTTTCCTGCCCGCCCTGTCCTGGACCATCGCCCACCACGACTGGCGACCCGCCCTCGTCAGCCTCGCCCTCGCCGCCCTGGCGGTCACCCCCCTGATCTGCCTCGTCCTGCGCGACCACCCCGCCGACGTCGGACAACGCCCCTACGGTAGCGACACCTTCATCCCGCGCCCCGCACCCGTTCCCGGAGCCGCCCGCCGCACCGTGACCGTCCTGCGCGACGCCGCCCGGACCGTCCCCTTCTGGCTGCTCGCCGGCGCATTCGCCATCTGCGGCGCGTCCACCAACGGCATCATGTGGACCCACTTCGCCCCAGCGGCCCACGACCACGGCATGCCCATCACCACCGCCTCGACACTGCTGGCACTCATCGGCGTCTTCAACGTGGCCGGCACCATCGCCTCCGGATGGTTCACCGACCGCATGGACGCCCGCCGACTCCTGGCCGCCTACTTCCTCCTGCGCGGCCTGCTCATGATCGGCCTGCCCCTGATCATGACCGCCACCGTCAACGCGCCCATGCTCACCTTCGTGGTCGTCTTCGGTCTCCTCGACCTGGCGACCGTGCCGCCGGTCATCGCCCTGTGCCGCACCTTCTACGGCGACGACAGCGCCATCGTCTTCGGCTGGACCAACGCGGCACACCAGATCGGTGCGGCCTCGGCCTCCTTCCTCGGCGGCGTGGCCCGCGACGCCTTCGGCAGCTACGACCCCGTCTGGTTCGCACTCGCGGCCCTGTGCGCGGCCGCCGCCATGCTGTCCCTGGTCATCCGCCTGCGCCCCACCGCCTCGACCGAGGCCGACAAGAAGACGTACGCATCTTCCGCCCCGGGGCGGTGACTGCCAACGTCGCCCCGCGCCCCCTGGCTGGCGCGACGACAGCCGGGACCGGGGGGGAACACTTCGTCCGACCCACCAACAACGTAGGACCGGCTGAGGCGGACCCGCCTCCCCACACGAACGAACTCGAGGTCATCCAGCAGAACCGGCTCCACCGCCCCTATCGGGTCGACGGACCAGGACCGCGTCCGGCACTTGACCGCCGCCCTGCCGCTGTGACCGCGCCGGAACTCCCGCTGGGCCGGGGCTCGTTCATCATTCGGATGTCGG
>NZ_OLMK01000135.1 GCF_900290235.1 Streptomyces sp. MA5143a | reverse complement strand
GGAACTGCACCTGCGCATGCGCGATCTGGGGATCCCCGACTGATTAGTGTTCCGACGAATAAGTTGAGCGGCGCGGGGGCCGCCGAGGACCCTTTCGGCATGGCACTGCTCAGCGACCGCAACCTCCTGCTGCTCTTCGTCGGCCAGGGCGTCTCCCGACTCGGCGACGGCCTGTACACCGCCGCCGTCGCCTGGCAGGCATGGGCCCTCACCCACAACCCGTCGGCGGTCGCGCTGGTCACCGTGGCCGCGTACGCCCCGGCGTTCCTGGCCACCTTCGTGGCCGCCTCGTACGCCGACCGCTACGACCGCAGACGCCTGATGATCGGCACCGACCTCGCCCGTGCGGCCGTGGTGGCCGCTGGGGTGGGGATGGTGATGGCAGGTGCGCTGAACCTGACCGTACTGGTTCTGGGAACGGCCCTGCTGGCCCTCATCGGCGCGCCCTTCGCACCGGCACGGAACGCGATCGTGCCCCAGATCGTGCCGGCCGAAAACCTGCAGCAGGCCAACGGCGTGCTCCAGGTCGCTTTCCGAGCCGCCTTCTTCGTCGGACCGCTGCTGCTCGCCCCGCTGCTCGCCTTCGGCTCCTTCCCGCTGGTCATGGCGGTGGACGGGCTCACCTTCCTGGTCTCCGCGGCGGCCTTGTCGGCACTGCGCGTCCGCCGTCCCGCCCCGGCCGGGCCGCGCGTCCGGCTGGGCGCGGACCTCGCCGCCGGCCTCGCAGCCCTGCGGGCGGCGCCCGATGTGCTGGTCGTCATCGCGACCTTCGTCCTCGCGCTCGCCGTGGCCAGTGGGTTCCTGGCCGTCGGTCTGGTGGTTCTGGTCGGCCAAGGCGGTGAGTACGGGCTCATGCTGGGCATCGCCGGCCTCGCCGAGATCGCCGGCGCCCTGGTGCTCGTACGCCTGCCTCTGCCCAGACTCGCCGTGACCGCGGTCCTGGCCTGGGCCCTGCTCGGAGCCTTCCGCCTTCCGCTGGGCCTGGTCCACGCGCCTGCGGCCATCGCCGTGCTCCTCGCCGTCACCGGACTCGCGTCGGCCCTGACCGACATCCCGTTGATCGCCTTCGTCCAACAGCGCATTCCCGAGGCCCACCTCGCCAAGGCTCTGGGCCTGTGGGAGGCCGGTATCGCCGGCGCGCTGGCGGTGTCGCCGTTCCTGGCCTCCAGCGTCATCGGACACATCGGAGTGGATCGCGCCTTCATGGTCTCCAGCGCCGTGCTCATAGCAATCGCGCTCGCTGCCGCGGTTGCGCTCACAGCGATGTCAGGAGCCCGCAGCCGCCCCACCGAGCGCGTCACGGTCCTGTCGCAGCCGTGACCCCTTGCGGGATGGCGACGGCTAGGGGCCATTCGTAGCCGCTGGCCAGCGCGTTTCGTCGGTGCCCCTACGCCCCTGGACCGGCCCTCGTAGGTGCCACCTGCCACGAGCCGAGCGCCTGCCGCCACGGTGTCGTTGACGACTGCGTGCGCGGCCTGCAGCTGCTGCTCGTCGATCATGGGACCAACTGCCACCTCGCTCCTCGCCGGGTCTCCCACTGTCACGGCATTCGCCCGCCGGACCAGCGACTCGACGTACTCCTCGGCGATCGACGCGTGCACCAGATGCCGGCTTGAGGCCATGCAGATCTGCCCCGCATGGTGGAAGGAGCCGAACGCCCCCGCGGACGCCGCCTTCTCCACATCCACGTCGTCCAGGACGATCAGCGCCGAGTTGCCCCCCAGTTCGAGGTGGACGCGCTTCAGATGCCGCGTTGCCGCTGCCGCGATCGCTTTTCCGGCCCTCGTGGATCCGGTGAAGGCGATCACGGGCACCTGGGGGTGATCCACCAGTGCCGCGCCGACGTCAGCGCCCCCCGGCAGTACGTGCAGCAGGCCGCTGGGGAGCCCCGCCTCCTCGAAAACCCTCGCGATCACCACACCGCCGCAGATCGCGGTCCGGGGGTCGGGCTTGAGGACGACGGCGTTTCCCAGAGCCAGCGCCGGAGCCACCGCTCGCATCGCCAGCACCATCGGTGCGTTGAACGGGGAGATCACACCGACAACGCCGACCGGGCGCCGACGGGAGAACGACAGCCGGTCCTCCACGGAGCGGAGCACCTCCCCGAACGGCGCCGCGGACAGTGCCGCGGCTTCGTGGCACTCCTCCGCTGCGCCGTTGGAGGTCTGGAAGTCTGCGAATGCCCTCAGCGCTCCCGACTCCCGCACGATCCAGTCGGCGATCTCGGAGTGATGCTCTTCGAACAGGCGCGCAGCACGCCGCAGGACCTGTGCCCGTTCGACGTACGGCAGCGCCGCCCACTGCTGCTGCGCCCGCACCGCCTGCCCCACGGCCCGGCCCAGGTCGTCGGGCGTGGCAGCACCGACACGACCCAGCGTCTCGCCGGTCGCCGGCTCGAGCGCGTCGTACGATTCGCCCGAACCCTTGATCCACTCGCCGGAGAAGATCCTTTCCGACCAGTCGCCTGCTTCCAGAAACGTCATGATGTTCTGCTCCTCATAAGGTGATGGGGGGTCAGCCGCTGCCGCGATTGACATCGCCGCCCGTCGGTCAAGCCGAAGCATGCGTCCGGGCGGGGGGCTGGGACGAGCCGAGTCGCTCGAAGTGCCCTTGGTGGAACACCAACGGCCTCACCTGCGGAAACAATGCGGTCCCGCGTAGCCGTAGCACGGCGATCACGTGGTCGCCCGCCTCGACTTCGGAGTCCAGCGCGCATTCCAGCCACAGCACCGTGCCCGGCAGGAAGACCGCGCCGGATTCCCCGGCCTGCCATCGGACATCCGCGAAACGATCTTCCGCCGAGGAGGCGAGCGCCCGGCACAAAGTCGCGTGGTCCTCGGCGAGCACGCTGACACCGAGGCTCGGCACCTGGCGCAGCGCCTCCCACGTGCGGGAAGTGCGTGCCGCACAGAACGACACCAACGGCGGCTTCAAAGAGACCGGAACGAACGAGCTCGCCGCCATCCCGACGGGCCGGCCACCCACGAGGGCGCAGACCGCGACCACTCCGGAGGGCAGATGACCGAACGCGCGGCGCAGCTCTTCGGGCGTCTCCTGGGATGCTTGCATCGACACTTCTCTCCTCGCCGCCTGAGCGGTTCAGTTGATGCCGCCGTCGATGACCAAGTTGACGCCGGTCACGAAGTCGGCGCGGGGGCTGGCCAGGTAGCAGACGGCGGCGGCGATGTCCTCCGGCCTGCCGATGCGGCCGGCGGTCTGGCGGAACACCTCGACGGCGATGTGGCGCTCGTGCGCCTGCCACCCGCCCTCCAGCCGCATCTCGGCAGCGATGGCGGCGAGTTCCGCGGCGGAGCCGGGCGTGTGGATGATGCCGGCACTGATGGAGTTGGCCGTGATGCCGGTTCCGGCCAGGCCGCGGGACAGGCTGCGTGTCATGTTGATCTCCGCTGCCTTGGCCGCCTGGTAGTCGGGGAAATTGGGCGGTTGGTGCAGGGCGATGGCGCTGGCGATCTGGATGACGCGTCCCCAGCCGCGCTCCCTCATGGCGGGGACCAGGCTGTTGACCAGGGATGCGGTCGAGATCACGTTCAGCTTGTACGTCTCGAGCCAGTTGCCGGGCGAGGTACCGAACCAGCCGTCGCGCTCCCAGCCTCCATGGCGTCCGCCCGCGTTGTTGACCAGGATGTCCACGCCGCCGGAGTCGAGCAGCCGTCGGCAGACGGCGTCGACCTGGTCGGCGTCCGTGAGGTCGCCGAGCACCTCGTCGGCCTGGCCACCGTTCTCCCGGATCATCGCCGCGATCTTGGACGTGCGCTCCCGGTTCCGGCCGTGCACGACGACGTGGGCGCCCTCGTCGGCCAATGCCAGCGCGATACTGGTGCCGATGCCTGAGCTGCTGCCGGTGACGAGGACCCGCTTGCCGTTCAGTTCGAGGTTCATGATGTCTCCTGGTCCAGCTCAAGCGACGGGTTCGACGATGCGCGGGGCCTCTGCGGCCTTGGCCACTCCGGGCACGGCCGCCATGCCGTCGGTGAACGGTGTCTGCCCCAGGAGATGCCGTCCGCTGATCTCCGCCGCCGGGTCGAGCCGGGTGGAGCCGTGGGTCAATGCCACCCGCGCATCGCGTGCGAAGCGCTGAATCGGGTTGCGCAGACCGACCGTGGACGAGCCGAGCGCGATCTGTATCGCGTCGATGGCGGCACCACAGACATTGCCGGCGTGCACGAAGTCCATGGTGATCTCGGACTCCTCGGCCGCCGTGAACGGCTGTCCGGCGCGCGCCTTGCGGTCGATGTGATCCGCGCGGCCGAACAGCAGGCTTTCCGCCGCGTTGATCATGGCGCGCGTCTTGCCTGCGACGACCTGCACCGACGGAGTGGCGGCCAGCGTGTCGTAGGGGAGGTTGAAAGGCTTCTTGCGCCGGCTCTGGTCGAGGAAGCAGTCGAAGGCGCCCTTGGCCATTCCCAGGACCACAGCCATGGTCTCCATGGCCACGATGAGCATCAGGCCTCGGGCGTCGAGGGCGAAGCCCAGCCCCGCGTAGCGTTGGTGCAGGCCGTCCAGACGCCCCGGCAGGCCGGCGAGATCTGCGACGCGCCGTTCGGGGACGAAGACTTCCGCAGGTGTCGTGACGCTGTTGCTGGAGGAACCGGACAGTCCCATGACGTGCCAGTCCTCGACGATCTCGTACTGGCCCTTCTCCAGCAACGCCATCGCGCGCGTCGTGGTGCCGGGGGCGGTTTCCACCTCGATGCCGACGACCAGATAGGCGGCGTGCTTGGAGCCGCTGCCGAAGCCCCACCTGTTCCCGGCCTCGATCACGTAGCCGCCCGGAACCGGGCGGGCCTTCTGAATCCTCTCCGAGAACAGCGAGGCGCTCGCAACGACCGGCCCCGGCCACTGCGGAGCGCGTGCGTAGACCTCGGTGACCGTCTCCTGCGGGAAGGTGAGCATGACCCGGGTGAACCCGCTCGCGATCATGGCGGTCCAGCCCGCCGATCCGTCGCCGCTCGCCGCCGCGCTGACGATTTCGGCCAGATCGCGCGCCCCGAGGGCATAGCCTCCGAGTTCCAGCGGCACTGAGGCCCGGAACGCTCCGGCCTCGTGCAGCGCATCGAGCGTGGGCGACGGCAGACAGCCGATTTTCTCACCTTCCGGGGCGTACTCCCGGATCAGCGGTACCGCTGCCCGCACGGCGTCACGGATGCGGCGCCCTATCGGTGTCGTGAACGGTGACTCGTGTATAGACCCTGGATCAGTCATAGCTGGCGCTTCTTTCATATACATATCTTTTCGCTCACCAAGCCGATGGTGTGCCGAGCGGCAGGATTTCTCGTATTTCGTCGATACTGCGTATTTCGTTGTCGACCACTTTGAAGAGGGCCATCATGTAAAAAGAGCCGTTGTCGGGTCGCGGGCTGCCGGGGACGGGGTGGAAGTCGACGACGACCACACTCGCCGCGATTCCGCGGGCCACGTCGACAACGGGACAGCGACGCCCACGGGCCTTGGGCCTGGCGCCTCGGGTGTTGTTCAGGCAACTCGCGACGGTGTGGACGGTGGCGTCCGGAGACAGCAGAGTGGTGAGGGTGTTCGTCACCTTCTTGCCGTTGTCATAACGGTCACAGCGGTATCCGAAGCGAGCCAGGCTGCCGTCGCTTTCCTGCAGTGCGGTCCAGTAGCTGTCCGCCGCAAGGGCCAGCCCGTCTCGGTCGCAGGCTCGGTCGGGCGGAACCGGTGCGCCGTAGAGCACGTCGGGTGCCAGCAACTGGTCCACATCGGCGAAGTGCCCGCTCGGATCCGTGCTGACGACGGCCTCGGCCTCGGTCACCTCGTCCCCGACGACCTTCAGTCGCAGGCCGAACGGCTGGCGTTGTCCCGCCGTGACGACGACCCCCATGGTCATGAGCTGCCCCTGGACCGGATCGGCGAAGGTCTGTAGGCCGAGGAAATCCTCGGCGGTCGCCCAGAGCCCCTGTCCTGGTGCGACCTCATCGGCGTTCTCCGTCGCCCGGAATGAACGCGCGAGGCTCGCGAGGCCCGGATCGTGCCCCACCAAGCTCTGCAGGAAGCTCTCCCCGTGCCTGAAAAGGTCCCGCTCGGTTTCCCAGCTGTGCGTCATTCCGGCACCACCAGTCAGGGTTCGCATTCCTGCCCGCTCCTGCTCTTCGAGTGGATGTCTTCTATCGGCCCCGGCAGATTGACCCTAGGTCTCGTCCCTCTCGGTAACCAGACGGCGTATTCGGATCTGTCGGGGTTATCGACTGCGAAGGGGCCGGGTGCGATTCACCGGATTCACCGGAATTCCGGCTCCTGCCCTTCGAGCACAGCTCGGCGGTACTGCGCGAGCATTTCCTGTTTCACGGCCTGAAGCCGGGCCGCTTCCGGTGCGTCACGACGGCCGATGGCCCGCAGGACATCGTGTGTGGACTGGGCGAAGAACTCGATGACCCAGGACGGCGCATGCAACTCCTCGCTCATGCTCCAGGACACATAGGCCTTGATGCCATTCACGAAGAGCGACAGCAGCACATTGCGCGCAAGACGGTTCTGCAGCCGTTCGATCAACTGGACGCTGGCTATCGGTGCGGCACTCGTCAGTTGCCGCAGTTCATCGAAGAGCGCGTCGAAAAGCTCGGCATCGCGGGGACCTGTCTTCCGGGCGGCGATCTCGGCCATCTCGATCATGAGACTGCCGAGTGCCAGGGCGGCGCCCTCAGGCGGTTCGGAGTGCGATGCGAGGTAGACGCAGACCTGACGGCTCAGGGGGGCCGGGCTCGGGCACCGGGTCATCAGGCCGTGTCCGCGTCCGGGCAACGTGACCGCTGTCTCCGCGTCCTCCATCATGCGGATCGCCTGGCGGATAACGCTGCGGTCGACGCCGAATCGTTCAGCCAGTTCGCACTCGTTGCCCAGTGGCCGGCCTCGCACCCATTCCTCTGGCGTGATCTCCGACATCATCCGCCGCACGGCCGCGAAGGCGGGTATGCGCATCTGCTCGAGCGGCTCCGGCACCGGCGTGCCCTTCCAGCCGCCTGTCCGTGCGACCTGCGCGAGGGTGTCCCGCGCCGCGCCGCAGAAGAGCGTACGTGCCAGACGCACGGCGTCCTCCGTACGGCCGCGATCGAGGTCATGGATGATCCGCTGCCGTATGTCGGCCAGCGCGTCGGCCCCCAGGGCGGTACTCATCCGCGGCAACAGCGGGGCCAGGACGTCGTTGAAGTACTTCAGCGGACCGCTGCCGCTTCCGTCGATCACCTCGGCGGCGAACCGCCCGAGCAGCCCGGCGGTGTCCGGTATCCCGCCGTCATCCGCCGCCTGGTTCTCCCATATCGGCCTGCCGCCGGCCTGCCGTGACCGGTCACCGATGAGACGTACGGCGCTGATGTGGACGGCACTCCACGCCTCGACGATGTCCGGCAGCCCCAGGCCGGTGAGGTAGGCGTAACCTCCGATCATGACCAGCAGATGTGTCCCGCCCGGCCTGGCGACCGCGATGCCGCCCTGCGGACCGCGTCGTACCCGCACCTCGTCACGTGCCTCCAGCACGCGTACGGCTTCCCGCATGACGTCCCGGCCGACGCCGTAGTACGCGGCCATGTCGGCCTCGCTGCCGTAAACCTTGCCGACCGGCCAGCCATCGCGGATGAAACGTTCCTCCATGTCCCGGGCGACAACCAGAGGCAGCTTGGTCAGTCGCTCCTGGTCGCCGACCACGCTGGAGTAGAGCTCCGACAGCATGTTTCCCGTCGCTCCGGTCGCTCCGGTCGCTCCGGTCGTAAGGGGGCGCTGTACTCCGCCGGGGCCATCGAAGGGCCCGCGAGAGCGTCTGGTTGTGTTCATCGCTGTCCCTCAGATCCGGGGGGTGGCGGAGCAACGGGCGTGATCGCACTCGGTTGCCGGCGGCTCGCCGACGCTAGGGGGTTGCCTCCTGTCCGGAGAGGCGTGTGTCCGTCCCGCCCGTGACCGTGTGCGTCCTGCCCATCGCGAGGAGCGGGCTTGACCACCGCGTAGATGTACGGCTTCAGGGTGAACATGAGCAGCGCGGAAACGGTGGTGGCGGCCACAGCGAGTGAGATCGGGAGCGTGTAGCTGCCGGAGGTGTCGAAGCCCATACCGATCAGCGTGGGCCCGGTTCCGATGCTGATCATGCTGCACGCGAGGCTGATGCCGAATATCTCGGCGGACGCCCGAAGCCCGAAGTACCGGGTGATCAGGTAGGGCAACAGGAGCGTCACGGCGGTCAGCGCGCATCCCATCAGGACGACTCCGACGCCCAGCATCCACAAGGTGTCCCCGGCGGCGAGAAGCAGGACCAGGCTGATCGCCGGCAGGGTGTAGAGCACGGCGGCGACGCGGTGCGACCTGATGCGGTCGGTGAGGGAGCCGGAGAACAGCACGCCGACCATCCCGGACACCGCCATGAGGGACACCAGGAAGGTCGCCGTGCCGCCGGTGACGCCGCGGCCGGTGAACCAGTGCACCATGTGCGCCTGCGTGCCGATCAACGAACTCGTCGCGAGGCACTCCGCCGCCGTCAAGGTCCAGAAGGTCCGGGACCGGTATGCCCGCTTCGCGGGCACGCCTTCGAGGACCGCTGGGGACGGCGTGACAGCAGCCGGGGAATCCGTGGCGGCATCCGCGCTCCGCACCTTCAGGAAGAACAGGGCCGATATGCATCCGACGACCAGGACAGCGGCGGCCAGCACCTCGTAGGCGGTGCGCCAGCCGAATGCGTCGATCAGCCATCGCGCCACCGGCGCGACCAGGGACTGCGACAGTGCGGGGGCCACCGCGACCACCAGACCGAGGGCGAGCGCCCGGTTGCTGTCCCACCACGAGGAGACGACGCGCACGTGGGCTACCGGCCCGGCCAGTGCGGCACCGATGCCGATGCAGACGGCGGATGCCCAGAACACGAAGCCGGTTGAGTGTATCTGGGACAGGCCGAACAGCCCCAGGGCGAAGGTCGCGACACCGATGGTGACCGGGATCCGCACCCCGACCCGGTCGATCAGGCGCCCGCTGAAGGGAGTACTGAAAGCGCCGATGTAGGCGGACACCGTGAACACCAAGGTGAAGACGGAGACGCCCCAGCCCATCGATGCCGAAACCGGACCGAGAAAGACCGACAGAGATCCGACGTAAATCGCCGACATGCCGAAGGACATGCAGAGGAAAGCGGCGATCGTAGCGGAGATACGAGCATATGACGACATTCGAAAACCCTCTCGCGACCGGGCTCCGTTGCCCGAATTCGACGTCTATCCTGCTTCTTTGGGAGCGCCGTCCCAGTGCTCGGCGAGCTTGCCGTCCTCGATCCGCCACATGTCGAACCAGTAGGAGCGGTAGGTCTTTCCCGGGGCGTCCGGGTCGGGCAGGTCCCGGGCCAGCATCATCACGACCTTGTCTCCTTCGGCGACGAATACCGGAGGCTCGGGCGCAGGGCGCATGGATTCCCGTGCTGCGCGAGCCTGATCGGTTTTCGTCCACTCGATGATCGCGTCGGCTCCCGAGTCGATGTTGGGGTTGTGCTGGATATAGGACTCGGTGAGGTATTCGCGCGCCTGTTCCGAGGTCGAGGGATCGACGAGGAGTGACATCATCTTGAGCACGATGTCCTTGGGCTGGTCGCCGGACATGGTGGGTCACCTCCAGGAGGGGACGAGGGCGCCGTCGATCCACGTCGAATGGATGCCGAGGCGCATGCGTACAGGAAGCCGCAGCCGGGCGACCGGCCCGCTTGCAAGGTCGAGCGTGTCGAGGATGACGAGTTCGCTGCGCTTTTCCGTCGGCCAGTTGAGCGTGGCGATCAGATAGCCGTCGTCCTCCGCGGACTCAGGGGACTTGGTGAAGTACACAGGGTCCTGGAACGTCGCGGCCGGCCCGGGATACCAGTCGTCACGGGTCCCGGCCACCAGATCGAAGTGGCTGAGCTGGTTGAACATCACCGGATAGGGGCGGCCGTTGACGTCGGTCTCGAGCTTGTCGCGGTCGAGCGTCGGCACGAAGACGTGGCGGTACGGCTTCGACTCGCGATGCGGGTCGATGTGCGGCCCTTCGCCGTTGACGACTGCCAGCACCTCCCGCTCGGTGAGCCGCTCCTCGCCGGTGTGGTAGTCGATGTGCCAGCGCACGTGCCGTGTGGTGACGCTGCCAGGAGGCGTCGGCCTGCCGTTCTTGTCGGGCACGACCGGTGCGAAGCCGTTGCCGTCCGCCTCGTACAGGTCGAAGACGATGACGCCGTCCTCCTCGTAGGCGTTGATCGTGTGGCCGGGAAAGGCCGGCGGGGCCTGGAACCAGCGCACCTCGGAAGCATCGCCGAAGCGCGGAATGACTCCGAAGACCTGCGGAAGGTCGCCGTCGTACACGAAGTGCGGGCCGCCGGCCTTCAGACGGTCGAGGTCGCTGGTAATGGGCATGACCGGGAAGAGCATGAAGTTCTCGGTCAGCGCGCAATCGTGGATCATGGCCGAGTACGGTGCCTCGAACCAGGTCTCGTGGATCACCTTGCCCGAGGCGTCGATCACGTAGTAGGCGATGTCGCGTGTGGTCTCGCCTTTCGCGGCGTAACCGAAACCGAACATCTCGCCGGTGTCCGAGTCGAATTTCGGGTGGGCCGTGAAGGTCAGACTCGTGATATCACCGTGCGCATCCCACACGCCCCGGGTCTCGAGGGTTACGGGATCGATCTCGTACGGCAGTCCGTCTTCCTTCGACGCCAGCATCCGGCCGGCGTGGAAGTAGATGGCGGTGTTCGCCGTCGTACGGCTCGCGCCGGCGACGCTCGGGTCGTCGGAGTACGGATCCCGGTAATTCCCGTAAAGGGATCGGCGGGCCTCGCGCTCGAGCAGAAAACGCTCGGTGCGTACATAGCGGGTCCGGAAGTCGACGCAGCCGTCCTTGATTCGGAACGCGCGTACCGCACCGTCCCCGCCCGCAGCGGTGGTCATCGGCCACAGCACCGGGACCTCGGGAACATACACCTGGTCGGGAACCGCCTGGACGAACAGACCATCGATGTCCGCGGGTACTGTGCCCTCGACGACCTCCAGATCGAACACCTCGATATCGAACCGGCACGGCTCGTCCATTCCCATGGTGATTTCGGGTGGAAAAGTCTTTGCCATGAAGCCGTCTCCTTTGACTGCCGTCGCGCAGAATTTCGCCACGAGCTGCGGTTTTCTGACAGTAGGACGCGGTCGCTGCCCAAACCAGACGGTGGAATCACCGCACCCCACTTCCGGTGACGGCCGGGCAGGCACCAGGCGCCGCGCACGCTCGCTGACCTGGGCTGTTATCCCTGTGGTTTCCGTGTTGACGCTATGGCTCGGAGTCGTTGCCTTGCGTCGTGGTCAGTCGCTGACAGAACTCGCTGGGGGCAGGCGAGTTTGGTCAGCACGGGGCCGACTCGGGTGAGTTTCCGCAGAAAGAAAGGTGGTGGCTTTGCCGCCATCGGCAGATCCGAGCGGCACCGAGGAAATCGACGTGGCCGAGATATTCGGCGACCCGCGCCGACTGGGCCAGATCCTGGAGAACCCGCTGCGCAACGCCCGCATCCACACCCAGCCGCCCACCCGTGTCCACGCGCGGGTGGGCACGACAGAGACCGGACCCAGAACCGGCGGCACCGACCGGCCGGGACGTACCTCGGCCTCGCCATCGCCGCGGCCATCGCCCAGAGCCACGGCGGCCGCCTCGAACTCGACGCAGTCCCGGGCGAGGGCTGCACCTTCCGCCTGGTCCTTCCCGCAGCCGACTTCGTGCAGGGCCGTTGATGAGTCGGTGTCTTCGGGAGCCAGAGATGATGCGCGGTGCTCGCGCTGGTACGGGGCCCGACGGTCCGACAGACCGTCGACTGTGCCGTGATACTGAAAAACTGTGTGCCAGGCGCACGCTCGAGCCCTGGCACGGCTTGCCGCGCCACCCCGCCCGGACGGAGCAGGACCAGGCTCAGCCCGCGACGACGGCCATCCGCTCGCTGATCTCCTGCGCGGTGGCCAGGACCTTCTGAGCGATCTCCGTCTCCGCCTCCGGGTAGACCCGGGAGGCGAGGGCGGCCACGCTGACCGCCGCGACCACCCGCTTGTTCTCGTCCCGGATCGGGGCAGCGATGCCGACCACGTCGGGATCCAGTTCGCCCCGGGTGACGGAGTAGCCGATGCGGCGGATCCGGCCGAGTCGTTCCATCAGGGCGTCGACGTCGGTGAGGGTGGCCGAGGTGAAGCGGCGCAGTTCGGCGCTCTGCAGCAGCCCGCGGGCTTCGTCGTCCGGGCTCCAGGCCAGCAGGACGAGGGCGGAGGCGCCGGCGTTGATCGGCAGGGCGCTGCCGCGCTCGTACGAGATCCGCACCGCGCGGGTGCTTTCCGCGCGGTCGACGCAGACCACCAGGTCGCCGGTGCGCCGGGTCAGCAGCACGGTTTCGTGCACCTCCTCGGCGAGCGATTCCATCGACGGCACCGCGACCTCGGAGAGACCGTAGCTGTGGCGGGCCAGTCGGGCGATCTCCAACACTCGTAGGCCGAGCCGGAAGCCGCCGCCCGGGGCTTCTTCGAGGAAACGCCCGGCCACCAGACTCTGGAGGTAGCGGTACGCGGTGGAGCGCGCCACGCCGAGCCGCTCGGCCACGGCGGCTCCGGAGACGACGAGATGGACGTCGTCGAACATGGTCAGGATGTCCAGCGCCCGGTCGGCCGTGGAGTTGCGCTCGCGGTAGCTGGGAGACATGTTTCCTGACATACGAGAACTCTAGTGGGTGGGCGTGGGCCGGTGGAGACCCTGCGGTGCCGCATGGCCGCCGGTTGTCCTGTGGTCCTGGTTCACAGCTGTTCCTTGATGACGGTGTTGCGGAGTTCCCCGATGCCTTCCACCGTGGTGATCAGTTCCTGTCCGGGGCGAAGGAACACCTTCGGATCGCGACCGGCGCCCACGCCGCCCGGGGTGCCGGTGAGGATCAGGTCGCCGGGCAGCAGCGTGATGATGGTGCTGATGTACGCGACGGTCTCGGCCACGTCGAAGAGCAGGTCCGCGGTGTTGGACTTCTGCATGGTGTGCCCGTCGACGCTGCAGGAGATGTCCAACCCCGAGGCACCGGGCGGGAGCTCGTCGGGGGTGACGAGCGCGGGCCCGACCGGGGTGGTGGCCTCGAAGGTCTTGCCGGAGAGGAACTCACGGGTACGGTGCTGCCAGTCCCGCACGGTGATGTCGTTGGCGACCGTGTAGCCGGCGACATACTCCAGGGCCCTCTCGCGCGGCACGTGGCGGCCGGGGCGTCCGACGACGACTGCCAACTCGGCTTCCCAGTCGAGATCGTCGCTGACCGGCGGCGTGTGGATGTCGTCGTGGGCGCCGATCAGGGAGCCGTCGTATTTCGCGAAGAGGGTGGGATGGGCGGGGGTGGGGCGGCCCATCTCCTTGATGTGCGTGGCGTAGTTGAGACCCAGGCAGACGATCTTGTTCGGGTGGGGGACCAGTGGGGCGAGTGACGACTCGGCCAGGGGCAGGCGCTCGCCGTCGGCGGAGGCCGCACGCTCGTGCCAGTCGTCGCCGGTTGCAAGCAGCGCGCCCACGTCGGTGTAGGGGAGCAGGACGAGTTCGTCGCCTTCCTGCCGGGCGGCGGAGGTCACGCGGTCGTCGGCGATACGGACGGTGCTCAGTCTCATCGGGGTACTCCTGGGGAGTCGTACGGGATCTCGGGGGCGAGATCGGAGGTGGCGGTGGTGGTGCCCGTGGTGGGGCGGGGGCGTGCGAAGCGCCGCAGCGTCACGCCGACGTACTGGGCCCGATCGGGGGCGAATACGGCGGCCACGAACCGGTCAGGACGTACGAGGACGAAGGATCCGGTCAGCCCGGCGAGGAGGGCGTCGAGTCGGCCGTCGGCGTCGGCGATCCCCGTTCGGCCGGCCCGGTCACGCGGTGTGCGGTCGTCCAGGAAGACATCCACGGCGGTGGCCTCGGGGAGGCCGGCCCGGACGACGGTTGCCCAGTCGGTGTCGCTCACGCCGATCCCCAGCAGGCTCCAGCCCTGTCCGAGGATGTCGTCGAGCCGTGCGGGGCGGTGGTGCGGTCCGTGCAGCACCCGTGGCTGCGGCAGCATCGTGCCGACCAGCCCACTGCCCGCGCCGTTCGTCGGGAGGACGGCCCCCGCCCGTAGCCGGGTGTCGGGGCGGTAGCGCATCTCGGTGAGGTAGCGGCGAGCCGGCGGGATGTGCATGGCAGTGCGCACCAGCGCGTCGCGCAGCAGGGCACGCGGGCGGCTGGTGGTCATGACGATCCGGCCGAGGCGCACGGAGAGGTCGATCACGGCGCGGGCGTGCGGACGCCGCTCGCTGTCGTAGGTGTCGAGCATCGCGTCACCGGCCCGGCCCGCCAACACCTCGGAGATCTTCCAGCACAGGTTGGCCGCGTCCCGCACCCCTGAGTTGAGGCCCTGGCCGGCGAACGGCGGCATCATGTGCGCGGCGTCGCCGAGCAGGAAGCAGCGGCCCTCGCGCAGCCGGTCGGCCAGCAACGCGTGGAAGGTGTAGGCGACCGCGCGCTCGATCTGGTCCGGCGTGATCTCCCGGTGGGGCCGCAGGAGTTCGCGCACGAGGGCGAACGGGGGAGAGGTACCGGCCTCGCACTCGCCCGGCTTGAGGCGGAACTCGTAGCGGCAACGCCCGTCCTGGCCCGGGACGATGACGACGGGTCGGTCGGGGTCGCCGTGGTGCATGCCGTAACGCTGGTCGTGCGTGTCCTCAAGGGTGTCGGCCACCAGCCACACGTCAGGGAAGCTGCGTCCACGCATGGGCACGGACAGCAGGTCGCGCACGGTGCTGCGGCCGCCGTCGCAGCCGAGGACGTACGAGACGTCCAACTCCTCGACCGGCCCGTCCTCCCCACCTGTTCGCAGGGACACGCGCACCCGGTCGGGGTGCTGGGCGAGGGCGGTCAGCCGGGTGCCGAAACGGACGTCGACGCCGGGCAGGCGGCGCAGCTGCGTACACAGCACCCGCTCCAGGTCGGGCTGGGCGAAGGGGTTCTTGAACGGATGTCCCAGGCGCTGGTCGCCAGTGCCCCGGGCGTGCACGAGCGGCCGCCCGCCCACGCCGAAGTATCTCGTGCCGGTGCCCGGCACAAGGATCGGGTAGACCGCCTCGTCCAGGCCGCCGGCCGACTGCAGGGTACGGAGGGACTCGTCGTCGAGGCTGATCGCCTTGGCGTCGTTGCTTGTGGTGGTGTTGCGCTCCACCAGCAGCACCCGTACACCTCGCGAGCCGAGCAGATGGGCGGCCGTCAGCCCGGTCGGTCCGGCGCCGACGACCAGGACAGGCGGCGTCTCGGATGTCGTGGGCATGGGACTACTGGACCGGCTGGTAGGCCGGTCCGCCCTCGGTCAGCAGCCGCTCGACCTCGGCCATGATCTCCTCGGGGGACAGGTCCAGATCGATGCTCTTGCGGAACGGCTGGCGCACGTCACGCTCCAGGCGGAGGTAGACCTCGTTGCGGTTGCCCTCGGGATCGAAGAAGTAGATCCCGATCGCGTTGCCGTGGGTGACCTCCTGCTGGACCTCGATGCCCTCGGCGCGGAACCGGTGGTGGAAGTCGATGATCGACTCCAGTGAGTCCACCCGCCAAGACACCTGGTGCGTGAGCTTGCTTCCGGCTGGGGCGGTCCGGCCCTCCTGGAGCACGAACTCGTGGTGCTCCTCGTCCGGGCGGGACGAGAAGAACACGATGCGCCGCTCCTCGTCCTCATCGGTCACCGTCAGCCCCAGGACCCGGCTGTAGAAGTCGCGCATCTTTTCGAGGTCGTCGACCCAGAAGCCGGTGTGCCCGAGCCCAGTGATGCTCATACTGTCTCCAATATCAGGACTGAGTAACTGATTTATAGGACGCTAGCGGTCGGATCTCCGGTCGTCAATCGCAAAATTCCGCCTTCATGCCCCTTGACTGGAGGCAAGTCCACAGTGCACGGTCCTGCCAAATGAAACCCAAGTCCGGGTTTCCGAGACATGGTGTCCGGTGCGTCGCTCAGTCAACGGCGTCCACGGAGCACCGCCGGAGGCATCCCTCATGACCGATCCCGCTGCCGAGAGCCCCGCTCCCTCTCCGAACACGCCCGCTCCGCTGGGCCGCGCCACGCTGGTGGCGGCCTGCTTCGCCATCTGCGTGGCTCAGATCGGCATTCCCCTGGCCTCGCCGCTCATCGGTGAGATACAGCAGGACCTCGGGGCGTCGGCCGCCGCCCTGGCCTGGATCCCGGCCGCGTTCATCCTCCCGACGGCCATCCTGGAGCTGAACTTCGGTGTCCTCGGCGACCTGTTCGGACGAAAGCGCCTGCTGGTCCTCGGCGGGCTGCTGATCACGGCCGGCTGCCTGGTCGTCGCCACCGCGGGCTCGATGACCCAGCTGATCGCCGGCCAGGCGATGGCCGGCCTGGGAGCCGCAGCGATCTTCCCCTCCTCGCTGGCGGTGATCGTCGCGGGCACCTGGGAGCCCGTCGCCCGCGCCAGGGCCCTGTCGTACTGGGCACTCAGCCTCGCCTTCGGCGCGATGATCGCCCCGCTGATCAGCGGCTTCATCGCCGAGCACGCCCACTGGGGCTGGGCTTTCGTTCCGCTCGCGGTGCTCGGCCTGGTCACCTCCGCCGTCAGCGGTCGCTGGGTCGTCGACTCCCGCCAGGCCACCGCCGACCGCGGCCTCGACCGGCCCGGCCAGCTCACCATCGCCGTGTCCCTGCTGGCGCTGCTCTACGCCGTCATCGAGGGCGCGAGCGACGGCTACTCCGAGCCCCACATCGTGCTCGCCTTCGTCCTCGCCGCCGCCTCCTTCACGGCGTTCCTCGCCGTGGAGCGCAGATCACGGGCGCCGATGCTGCGCCTGGACCTGTTCCGCACCCCCGCCTTCGCCGCGGCCGCCGCCATCGGACTGCTCGCCCTGTTCGGCTTCATCGGCACGGCCTATGCGCTCAGCATAAAGTTGGAGGCAGTCCACCACGTCTCCCCGTTCCAGGCCGCTCTGCCCTTCGCGCTCGTTCAGGCGGTCCCGCTGCTGCTCACCCCGTTCCTGCCGAAACTGCTGCAGCACGTGCACCCCCGCACCCTGCTGGTCGGCGGGCTGCTGTCGCTCGCCGCCGGAGAGTTCTGGATGGCACTGCTGCCGGGCGACGCGACGGGCCTCGCGTCCATGACCGGACCGATCCTGCTGATGGGAGTCGGCTTCATCACGATGTTCTCGTCGCTGACGGCCGTCGCGGTCGGCACGGTCGACATCCGGTACGCCGGCATGGCCAGCGCGGTCACCAGCCTCGTCCGAGAGACCGGGCAGGCCCTCGGCCCCGCGGTCGTCGGCGCCGTCGCACTCGGCACGGCGAGCAGCGGCCTGGCCGACAAGCTCGCTTCCTCCGGCCTTCCGCCACAGGCTCTGGGCGTAGCCGAGGCCGTCAACACCGAAGGAGGCGCACTCGCAGTCGCCAACGCCGACCTCGGCAACCTGTCGGGCACCGTGGCCCCGCTCGCCCGCGAGGCCCTCGAATCGGGCCTCGACCTCAGCATGTACGTCTGCGCCGGCGCCGCCCTGGCAGGCGCGGTGATCGCCGCTCTCGCCCTGCGGCACAGCGGAGCCGCTGATGCCATGGCCGTCGGCACGTCCGCCCAGGAGGCGGCCACCGCACCGGCCGGCGCCCCGAACTCCGTCAAGCCGCTCCCCAGCGCCTGACCATCAGCCCCGAGGGCACAGCCGTAACAGCCCCTGACATGGAACGGGACACCATGACTCTTCTGGACAGCAGCATCTGGGAAGGCCGGATCTTCTCCGGTGAGTGGATCAGCGGATCGGGCGAGGAGTACGACGCCGTCGAGCCCGCCACCGGCAAGCCACTGGGCCGCGTCGGCACCGCCACGCCCGCCGACGTGGACAGGGCGGTGAAGCGGGCGGTACCGGCCCAGCGGGAGTGGGCCGCGCGGCCGTATTCCGACCGTGCCGCTGTCCTGCGCCGCGCCGCGCGTCTCTTCGAGGAGCACCAGCAGGAGATCGAGACCTGGCTGGTACGGGAGTCCGGTGCGATTCGGCCGTTCGCCGCCCTGCAGGTCAGCAGCGGTGGTGCGGAGGAGTGCTTCGAGGCCGCCGCCCTGGCCGGGGCGCCCTACGGTGAGCTGCTGCGTTCCGGGCAGCAGCGGCTGTCCTTCTCCCGCCGCACCCCCGTCGGGGTCGTCGGCGTCATCGCCCCGTTCAACGTGCCGATCATCCTGGCCATGCGGGCCGTGGCCCCGGCGCTCGCCCTCGGCAACGCGGTCGTCCTCAAGCCGGACCCCCGCACCGCGATCAGCGGCGGTGCCGTCTTCGCCCGTGTCTTCGAAGAGGCGGGCCTGCCTGCCGGTCTGCTGCATGTCCTGCCCGGCGGGGCGGACGTCGGGGCAGCCGTCGTGGAACATCCGCAGGTTCCTGTCATCGCGTTCACGGGTTCCACTCGGGCCGGGCGCGCCATCGGTATCGCCGCGGCCCGGCACCTCAAGCGGGTCCACCTGGAACTGGGCGGGAACTCCGCGCTCGTCGTGATGGACGACGTCGACCTGGAGCAGGCTGCCTCGGTGGGCGCCTGGGGGTCCTTCGTCCACGCCGGCCAGATCTGCATGGCCAGCAGCCGTCACCTCGTCCACGCCTCGGTCGCCGACGACTACACCGCCCTGCTCGCCCAGCACGCCGACGCGCTCCGGGTGGGCGACCCGGCCACCGAGGACGTCGCCGTCGGACCGCTCATCGACAGCGCTCAGCGCGACAACGTCCACCGCATCGTCACGGACACGGTCGAGGCCGGCGCCCGGCTTGCCGCGGGTGGCACCTACGAGGGCCTGTTCTACCGGCCCACCGTGCTCACCGGCGTACCGCTCACCGCGCCCGCGTACGCCGAGGAGATCTTCGGTCCCGTCGCGCCCGTCGTCCCCTTCCGGGACCTGGACGAGGCGGCCGGGCTCGCCGCCGGCACCGAGTACGGACTGTCCCTCGGTATCCTCACCCGGGACGTCGCGAAGGGCCTCGCCCTGGCGGAGCGCGTGCCCAGCGGCCTGGTCCACATCAACGACCAGACGGTCAACGACGAACCGAACATCCCCTTCGGCGGCGTCGGCGACTCCGGCACCGGCGCCCGTCATGGCGGCGCCGTCGCCAACCTCGAGGCCTTCACTGAACAGCAGTGGGTCACCGTACGCGGCGAACTCCCGCGCTACCCGTTCTGACCGCCCCGACACACCAACCCGCACGGAGAGCCCCATGCCCGCGAACCCCATGACCGTCGTTCCCCGCGGTACCGGAGAGAGCCCCGTCGGCGCCGGAGCCGACTGGCACACCGGCAACAGGTTCCTCAACGGCCCCTTCGCGCCCTGGACGGAGGAGAACGAGGCGTACGACCTGGAGGTGGACGGCGAGATACCGTCCGACCTCGCGGGCGCGCTGTTCCGCGTCTCCTCCAATCCCCGCTTCCAGCCCCGCAACACCGACCGCTACCACTGGTGGGAGGGCGACGGCATGGTATGCGGTGTCTATCTCCGCGAAGGCAAGGCCGCCTACCGCACCCGCTGGGTCCAGACCGACTCGATGAAGGTCGAGGTGGAGGCCGGCGAGGCGATCTACAGCGGCTTCGTCAACGGCGGCACCCAGGGCCGACTGCCCAAGGGCGCCCCGCGCGCCAAGAACGTCGCCAACATCAACGCCGGCCTCTTCGACGACCACCTGCTTGTCTACTTCGACGGCGGACTGCCGCACGCGCTGGACCCCGAGACGCTGCGCACCCTCGGCACGTACGACTTCCACGGCGGCGTCGACGTCCTGTGCACCGGCCACTACAAGACCGACCCGGACACCGGCGACATGCTGTTCTTCGCCGCGGTCGGACCCACCATCACCTGGTACCGCGCCGACGTGAAGACGGCCGAGATCAAGGACTCGCATTCCTTCGACATCGGCGTGCCGGTCCTCATGCACGACTTCGCGGTGAGCGACACGTACGCGATCTTCTTTGTCACGCCCGCCCAGTTCCGCCTCGACCTGGTGGCCCAGAGCAGGCCCGGCGTCGTCTGGGACGAGAGCTCCCTTGAACACGGCGTCCAGATCGTCCTGATGAACCGCCACACCCATGAGATCACCTGGCACGAGCTCGGCGGCCACTGGGCCAACACCCACTTCTACAATGCCTACGAGCAGGACGGTGAGCTGATCGTCGACGGGCACCGGATCAGCCGCCTCGGCAGCCCGGTCGACCGTCTCTCCACGCCGGTGGGCTCCCACGAGTGGTTCCCGCCGGCGCTGCCCTACCGCTGGCGCGTCGACCTGGCGACCGGACGGGCCACGGAGGAGATGATCAGCGGCGTCTTCGGCGAGTTCCCGAAGATCAACGACGCCTACACGGGTCGGCCCCACCGCTACGGCTACTTCGTCACCACGCGCAGCCTGGCCGACGACACCATGTCCGACGGCCTCGCCCGTCACGACTACCTTCTCGACAGCACCACCGTCGTTGAAGGACCCGACGGCCTGACCAGCCCGAGCGAACCGGTCTTCGTGGCCCGTGAGAACGCCCGCGGCGAGGACGACGGCTACCTGCTCTCGCTGTGGTGGAATCGCTCCACCGACCTGAGCGAACTTCTCGTCCATGACGCGGCCGACCTGCGCCGCACCCCGCTGGCCCGGGTCAAGCTTCCCAGCCGGGTGCCGTTCGGCTTCCACGGAAGCTGGGCCGAACACGACGTTCTGGACCGTGCCATCGCAGCGAAGGGCGACGACAGGTAGCGGCGTTGCTCCGGATCCGGTCCTCCGGTTCCGCTGCGACGCCGGCGAGAATCCCATCCCAGGAACGGCTGAACAAGGAGGTCCGCCGCCGCACCGATGGGGTCGGCATCTTCCCCGACCACCCCGCCCTGATCCGCCTGCTCGGAGCGGTGCTGGCCGAGCAGAACGACGATTGGACCGAAACCCGTCGATACATGGCCTCGGCCTCCTGGCCAAGGCCCGCCTCCACCCGATCGAGTCAGAAACTTACGAGACCGCCCTCCCGACCGACTAGCCTCAAAGAAGAGATCACCGAGTGGCCGTCGATACACCACTCCCGCGGAGTGACCCGCTCCACCGCGTGCGATGTTCTGCCGTCGGACAGGGCCACTCCAACAACCGGGTCTGCACCTGGGGCTGTTCGACTGAATCCCGGCCGTTGCGCACTCCACCCAGGCACGCGAGCTGCCGGGTGCCCTGCATCCGCGCATTCCCTCGAAGCCGACGTAGCGCCTCTCTGCCCATGCGCCCGTCCCGCTTGAGAGGGTCTCAGAAGCGTGTGACAACTCAGCGGTGCAGCCGTGCCGCTATCGCACTGCCGCCAAACGGCCAGGATGGGTGCCACGCCTTTCCTGGGCGCTTCACTGCAGGGCCGAACTCCATAGCCGCCGGATGCGGCCCGCCCGGAACCAACCGTCAATCCCGAGGCTGTACGGGCGGGCCGGGGCCTTCCACCTGTGGCCAGGTCTCAGTCACCCAGCCCGCCACGGCCTCCTCGTCGCGCTCGATCGCCCGGCGGGCCGGGACCTGGTGATTGAAACCGTGCCCGTGCGGCATCCGCGCGATCGCCGACAGCGTCATGCTCGTGCGGAACCGGCGCCTTGGCGAGCTCCTGCTCGAGCACGGTGAACAGGGCCTCACTCAGCTTGGGCCGTGACGTGGGCCCGGCAGACCGCAGCCCCTCGGTGCCGGCGTCGTGCCACGCCCGGCGCCGACGCCGCACCGAGCGCACACTTACCCGTAGGTCCTTGGCGACCTCGGCATCGGCGGCACCCGCAGCGAATCGCTCCGCGGCCTCCAGCCGGATTCGCTCGCGAAACGCCTGCCGTTCAGGCATACCGCGACGATTCATCGTCTGCCCCCAACGACATCACGCCGCGAAGGTCAGTAGAACCGCTCGGCCACCATGTGTTCCCGCATCCGGCCATGAAACCGATTCCTCGCTCCGTGCGCCTGCGACCCAGTCCCGTAGAACCGGTGGTGCACGCCCTTTGCTCGTCGCCTGCTGTTCGGGGGACCGCGGGAAGTCTGCTCGGTGGAACCGGAGGATTCGGTGAGGCGTCCAGCTCACCCGGGGTGTGGCCGTGGGTGAGCGCGTTGCCCAGCAGGTTGGCGACGGCGCGGCGCAGCAGTCCCGCGTCGGCGAGGACGACCACGGCTTCGGCCCGGACGGCCACTTGGTGCCCGTGCGCCGGGGTGTCGGCGACGACGGCATCGACGAGCTGGTCGAGCCGTAGTGGCTCCCGTTCCAGCGGGACGGCGCCGGCCATCAGCCGGGCGCGGGTGAGCAGGTCGTCGACCAGCTCGCTCATCCGGGTGGACTGGCGCAGTGTGCGGCGCAGCACTTCGTGGCTGTCCGCCTCCCCGCGCAGGCCGGTCTCGGCGAGCAACCGCATCGAGGTGACGGGTGTGCGCAGGTCGTGGGCGGCGTCGGCGAAGAAGGCCTCTTGCTGGTCGAGTGCCGTGAGCGCCGGCCGGACGGCGCGTCCGGCGAGCCAGCGGCCGGCCATGGCCGAAAGGGCTACCAGGACCGCACAGGCGATGGTGAGGAACAGCCTCAGCCGCCCGTGGCTGTCCAGGTGCCCGGAGATGTCGACGGCCGCGACCACCACGGCGTCCGTCGTGCCGGCCGGTCCGGTGACGGGCTCGGCGGACAGGCGCAGCCGGCGGCCCCCTTCACCGGAACCGGACCAGCCGCCGGTGCCATTCACGGTTCCGTCCCGGCCATTGCCCGAGGCGTCCGCCGCCACCGTGCCCGAGGTGGCGTCGAGCTTGTACCAGAGGGCCAGGCCGTCGGTGATCTCCGCCGCCCGGGCAGGGGCCGCCGGATCGACGACGCCGCCAGAAACGAGACGGCGGCCGCCACGGCGGCCAGAGCGCCCTGCCGGAAACTCGGGCGGCGCTGTGCTGTCACGCCGCGCGTTCGAAAAGTATCCGGCATGCCGGACAGCTCCTTTCGGTCTGGTGGAGCGATCGGTGGGTGGGGGCGCCGTGCAGGCGCCCCCACCTTGTCGGGTCGGATCAGTCCGTCACGCGGAAGGTGGCGTCGCCGCGCCCTGTCGCGGTGGTGATCGGGTCGAGCTTCAGTTGGTAGGCGTAGTGGCGGATGTAGCGGTCGGGGTGGTTGTAGGACTGGAAGGAGGACCAGGTGGGCTCGGCGAGGCCAGCGACCTGCTTGAAGGTGGCGTCCGCGGCGAACTGGGCGGTGCCGTCGTTGCGGACCAGCTGGAAGTCGTAGTTGGCGTGGCGCAGGAAGTAGCCGGGGTTGTTCACCGACTCGAAGGAGACGGTGCCGGTGCCGGCCAGACCGGGCCGGATCCGGAACTTGGCGTCGTCGCTGGTGATGTTCTGGTCGATGCGCACGTCGAAGTTGGCGTGCCGGACGTACCGGTCCTGGAAGTTGAACGACTGGAGCCGCTTGGCGGGGGTGTTGACGTACCGGGCGAGGACCCGGGTTTCCTCCGCGGCGGTGAGCGTCATGATCGAGCCGTGGCGCTTCTTGTTGACGCCCAGGCTGTAGCTGCCCGATGCCGGGAGCTGGTAGGTGCCGACGGCGGAGGGATTGGTCGTCGTGACCGGCATGTACCCGCCGCGGGAGGCGTACTGGTCGAGGTACAGGGTCCACTCGTTGCGGTCGCGGAACTTCATCCACATCGGGCCCTCGACCTGGGCGCCGGTCAGGCCGATGCCGGAGAGGTTGCCGAGATTGGTCCACGTCCCGAGGATCGAGTTGCTGCCTTCGAGGGTGATCTGTCCGTCACCGGAGGCCCGTACGTAACGGTAGTTGCCGACACCGGCCGGGACCTCGACGATCTGGGTGTCGATGAGTTCCTGGGCACCGGGCCGGTCGATGTAGATCTGCGGGGTGGTGATGGAGCGGAAGTCGCTGGTGCGGGCGTAGAAGATGCGGTGCTTGGTCTTGCCGTCGAGGGGCACGTTCGTCGCCCAGTACAGGACGTAGTCGTTGGTCTCCGGGTTCCAGATCGCCTCCGGCGCCCAGGCGTTGCGCCCGTCAGGGATCGCGCCGGCCACGTTGAGCAGCCACGGCTCCGACCAGCTGACCAGATCCGTCGACTCCCACACCACGATGCTGCGGCTGCCGTTGTTGATGGAGCCGTCCACCGTCGAGCCGCAGCCCCAACACAGGTCGGTCGCGATGATCCAGTACTTGCTGCCGTCAGGGGACCTCACCAGCGCGGGGTCACGCACGCCCTTGGTGCCGACCGTGGAGCGCAGGATCGGCGCTCCACCGTTGAGGTCGTTCCAGTGCAGGCCGTCCGCGCTGTGCGCGAGGTACATCTGCTGACCGGCAGAACCCTCCCCGGTGAAGTGCAGCATCAGGTAGCCCGGGTCCGCGGCGGCCGCCCGCTCGGGTGCGGCCAGGGATTGGGAGGTGAAGAAGAGGCCGACGGCGAGGAATATCGCCGCGAGCCGGGTGAGCAGCCTTGCCATGTGCGTGTCCTGTCCTTTCTTTCTACGGGTGCCGGGACGGGGCGGCAATGTGATTCCGGGCGCGTGACCACTGGAAGCCGGTGGCTGTGCCGATGGCGCGTTGTCCGATCAGGGCCAGGTCAGTGCCCGAGGCGCCGACGTCGCTGACGCGCGCGAGGGGAGTGGCCGTACCCGTCCCGGCCGTCTCGCTGGGGCGAGGACAGCGAGCGCCGTGGCCGTGGAGAAACGCCGGGGGGCGATCTGTTCCATGCCGGCAGTGGCGGGAGCAACGCTCATGACAGAGACATCCTTGTTTCACGTCGCGGAGCGGAAGCGAGGGCGACTGGGCAGTGACTCACGAATGACATCTCGTCCGACATATCGGACATCATTCGTGGATTCGGCAAAAGTTAGAGCGGGGTTAAAGCGGGTGTCAAGATGGGTGAAGACCGCAGAAACAGCGTTGCTCCTCCGTTCCCTCCGTCCCCTGACCTCTGGACGGGGTCGTGCTACAGGAGACGCACCGACACGTCGCCCATAACGGAAAGCACGCGACGTGACGAAGGCGTACGGCGACACCTGAGAGGCGACCCCCACGAAGCCCGAGAGTTCGCCGTGGCAAACTGTCGTGGCTGACCGTTTCCCGCGCTCCTGCTTTCCCGGTGACGAGGGGGAACCGCGTGAACGGGCTGGACCACCATGTCTGTTGGTGCCATGGAGATCACAACGTCGTACGCACATCTGCGGTGCTGGGCAGATGGGCAAGGTGTGGCAAGGACACGTCATCGATGGCACGCGCTTCGTGGTCCCGGCGTCCGGTGTGACGCCGAGGCACGTGCTGTGCGCGGTCGGCGTGGGCACTGGATCCCGATGTCATCAGCCGGGTGGTCGAGGAGGCGGGCGGCGGGGACTTCGAACTCGACGCGTTCCAGCGAGAGCCGGACCCCCGGATGCATGAGGCGTTTGACTCCGCGCTCCACTCCCGCAGGATCATCGACGACTGGGCCGCGGTGGACGCACACGACTCGGTCGCCTACGTCCCGCGATCTCCCAGGCCACCGGTCTCGACGTGTCCCGCCGGGCGCTGGCCCTGACCGCAGCCCTGCTGGCCAACGGGGTCACCGCGGTGAAGAACGAATCCAGGGGGTTGGCCTGCGGTCGGGAGCGGTGGCTGGCCCTGGCGAGCGAGGCGGCGGCCGCCGAGACCGCGGACGACCTGGTCCTCGCCCTCGTCCGGGCGTGGGCCGTGCGGGTGATCCACGACGGGGGGCTACTACAGCTACATCGGGCAGCTCGCCATGCAGACCTGCATGCGCGAGGTCGGCGAACTCGCCCGCGAGCACAGGCGCGGGCAGTGGAACAACGACGCCCACACCCCCGACGATCCGACGCCGGGCGGTTACCGCGACTACACGGGCATGGTGCCGATGCTGGCCACCACCCTGCGCCTGCTCGCGGCCCACGGCCCGCACGGGCCGGTGTGGTGGCGCTACGGCCACATGACTTGGCAAGCCCTCGCCGACGCCCTGGTTGCTGGTTGGGCTTCCGGGGCAGGGTAGCGTGAGCTGCTGATCATGTGATTGGATCCGCGCCGTTTTTCGTGCCGGCCACCGCGTGAATGACACACCGGACGAGGAAACAGCGGCTGACCGATGAACACGAAGACCAGACCCTTCCTGCCCTCCGGACGGCCGCTCGGAGCCGTCGGCCTGGGCTGTGCCGGAATGAGCCCCTGGATGTACGCCCGCCCGCAACCCGACGACCAGGCTTCAGCCGCGCTGCTGCACACAGCCTTGGACCTTGGCGTCACACTCCTGGACACCGCGGGCGTATACGGTGAAGGTCACAACGAGACGCTGATCGGCCAGACCTTGGGCCTCCGCCGCTGCGAGGCGTTCCTCGCCACCAAGGTCGGCTTGGTCGTGGACGACCTCGCGGCCATGGCGCTGCATCGCGACGGCAGACCAACACACCTGCGCAACGCGGTCGAGGCGAGCCTGCGCCGCCTGCGTACCGACACCGTGGACCTGTGCTACCTGCACCGTATCGACCCGGCCGTGCCTCTGGAGGACAGCTGGGGCGCCCTCGCCGAAATGGTGGCAGAGGGCAAGATAGGCCACCTCGGCCTCTCGGACGTCCGCACCCAGGAGGCCGAACAGGCACATCGCATCCACCCCGTCGCCGCCATCCAGTCCGAGCTCTCCCTTTGGTCTCGACTATCGCTCGGCACCCGGGCACATGAGGAGGACACCGTCGGCTGGTGCGCCCGCAACGGTGCCTTGTTCGTCCCCTTCGCGCCCCTGGGACGCGGATTCCTCACCGGCACCATCACCCCCAACACCCCCTTCCCGCCCAGCGACCTGCGCGCCCGCCACCCCCGCTTCACCCCTCCGGCCCGCGCAGCGAACCTACAGATCGTCACCGTCCTGCGCACGGTGGCAGAGCGCCACGCCGTGACCCCGGCCCAGATCGCTCTCGCCTGGACTCTCGCCCAGGGCCAGCACATCATCCCCATCCCCGGTACTACCCGCCCGACGTACCTACGGGACAACATTCACGCAGCGGACCTAGAACTGACGCCCCAAGACCTCGCCGATCTCAACAACGCACCCCCGGCGACCGAGGACCACTCCTGACAACCATCACTCACAGGCGAAACGCTCCAAGACCACCCACAGGGCACCTGGCCTGCGGACGGACCTCACAGGAGAAGGGCGGCGGTCAGGGTGAGCAGGGAGCGGGGCAGGGGCACAGCAGTCGTCACGCGACGGCCTCCCATCTGGTTATGTACGTGACTGCGGGAGCCGTTTCGATGTGAAGCGCTCCGGGTCTGATGGAGGCTCGATTCCCTGGGGAGGATCGAGTCATGGCGCGTCCGTCCCCCTATCCGTCCGAGCTTCGTGAGCGTGCGGTGCGCATGGTCGCGGAGATCCGTCCCAACTACCCGACCGAGTGGGCCGCGATGAAGGCAATTGCGGCGAAGTTGGGCATCGGTGCCGCAGAGACGGTGCGGACGTGGGTCCGCAAGGCCGAGGTCGACGCCGGCCGGCGGCCCGGCACCACGTCAGACGAGGCCGCGGAGATCAAGCGGCTCAAGGCCGAGAACGCCGAGCTGCGGCGGGCGAACGAGATCTTGAAGGCGGCGTCGGCTTTCTTCGCGGCCGAGCTCGACCGGCCGTCGAAGCGCTCGTAGCGTTCATCGACGCTCACCGCGAGGTGTTCGGAGTCGAGCCGATCTGTCGAGTCCTGACCAGCCACGGACTCAAGATCGCGACGAGCACCTACTACGCGGCGAAGAACCGCGCTCCCAGGACCCGGACAGTCCGCGACGCGGAGCTGAGGAGGCAGATCAGCCGTGTCCACACGGACAACTTCGGCGTCTACGGGGTCGCGGAAGGTCTGGCGGCAGCTGCATCGTGAAGGCATACCGGTGGCCCGCTGCACGGTCGCCCGGCTGATGCAAGGCCTCGGTCTCCAGGGCGCCCGACGAGGGAGGAAGATCCGCACCACCATCCGGGACGACGGCCACGAGCGGGCCGCTGACCTGCTCAGGCGCGACTTCACCGCGTCTCGCCCGAATCAGCGGTGGGTCGCCGACTTCACGTATGTCGCCACCTGGTCCGGGGTCGTCTACGTCGCGTTCGTCGTGGATGTGTTCTCCCGGGCGATCGTCGGCTGGTCCGCCTCCACCAGCAAGCGGGCCAAGCTCGTCCTCGACGCCGTGGACATGGCCTTGTGGCGCCGTGACCGAGCCGGAACTCCCGCTGGTCCGGGGCTGG
>NZ_OLMK01000136.1 GCF_900290235.1 Streptomyces sp. MA5143a | reverse complement strand
AGACGCCGTTCGACCCACAACAGGCGGCGCACTTCCGCGCCGCCGCACAGACGATCGCCGTCCGTATGAGCCGTGACGGACAGGGCACCACCGAGCGGGACGACCTGGAGGCCCTCCTGTTCGGAACGGCGGACGCCGAACAGGCCGCCGCACGACTGGGGCTGTCCACCGCCAAAGCCACCGTCCTGGCCGCCGCGCAGGGCCGGCCCGCACAAGGGGCGGCCTTCGGGGAGACCCCGTCGGACACGCTGCGTCTGTATCTGACGACCGTGCACCCCCGCTCCCTCGTCATCCGGCACGACCGCGCCACCTACGCGGTGCTGCCCTGGCCGGCATCCACGGACGACACCGAAGCCAGGGCCCGCTCGGTGAACGTCGCCCGGGATCTGTGGGACCGTGCGGCGCTGCGCGAGCGCATCGTCCTGGCCGTCAGCGCCGCCGTCGCGGATCCGGGCCGGATCCCGGACGCCAGGTCCCACGTCGACCGGATCACCGGG
>NZ_OLMK01000137.1 GCF_900290235.1 Streptomyces sp. MA5143a | reverse complement strand
ACATCCGCGTGCCCTACCGCGGTCGCTGGGAGAAGCTCTCCGCAGGCCAGCAGGCGGTCAACCGCGCCCATGCCAAAATCCGGGCACTGGGCGAGCAGGCCATGGCCATGCTCAAGCACGTGGCGACTTCTACGCAAGCTACGGTGCAGCACCAATCGCATCACCAGCCTTGTGCAGGCCGTCCTCACCCTCCACCTGACCTGCTCGAACCAAAATTGAAAACGGCTCAGTGGACGGGATTCTCTGCTTCTGCTTGGGCTGAGCTCGTCGTTTTGCGGTGCGGGATGAGCAGGCCCCGGTGTCCTGCCAGCGTCCACGCCGACGCCGGGACCTTCAAAACTGCCTAGGACTGTGGTCCGCAGGAGTTGTCTGAGGACGCTACCCAGCTGCCGAGGCCAGAGCTCCTGGACCGATGGGGTGTCCCTGGCAAGATGGGGCCCACTCCTTGAGCCGGTTGGCCAGGTTGTCCGAGAGGTCGTTGAGGTAGCTGTCGGGGTTCTCTGCGGCGCTCGCCGCCGCGCGTTCCAGGTCGCTGAGCGCCACCATTTGAATGCCGTGGACCAGCTCCTTGTGGCGGAACTGGCACAGCCGGTCGAAGACCACCTTGATGAGCTTGCCGATGCAGCCGCGGACACTCGCCCGGGGCTCCTCCCGCCAGATTCCGTAAAGACGTACCGCGACTGACCGCAGAGCGCCCTCGTTGGGTTCGCTGGCCGTGGCCATCCTCACGAGAGCCTCGACGATGAGCAGTTTCGTCTTGGGCCGGTAGGCGGGATTCCAGGAGCCGTCCACCGCGCTCGGCCAGTGCAGGGACTGGCCGACATTGAGCTTGGTAGCGTGACGGCACAGCATTTCGGCCGCGACGAGCTGCGCGTTGGGGGATGCCGAGCGCAACGCGGCATCGATCACCAGGATGGCCGTCTCGTCCGAGATCCTCTTCTGTTCCTCCTCACCTTCCTCGGCCCACAGGTCGACGAGGAGCGCCACGGCGAGGTCGGCATTGTCGAGTTTGGTGAGCGCCAGCAGTCCTGAGGCCATGGCTGCCGGGTGCGCGGCTCCCGAGTCGGCGGGAGAGATGAGCTGTCCGGCCCGCATCGCTGCATCCAGCCTGAGCTGGCGCTGCTGGTCAGCCTGTTCCTGAGCCAGCCGACGCTCGGTCTGGCGGTTCAGCATCAATCCGATCAGGGATACAGATGCAGTGACCAGTACCCCGGCGAAGGTGAGAACGGCAGTGAGCCGGGAGGTACTTCCCCCGCCGAAAGCGACCGGGCTGAGCAAAAGCACCGCGGGCAGAACTGCGACAAGGACCACAACACCGAGAGAGGCTGCGGCTAGCTTCTTGCTGTCTGCACTCATATGGAGCCCCCGTCCGGGGTGGCCTGCGTTACCGGGCCGCGGTGCTTCATCGTGGCCGTGATACATCACATGGACCAGCGAAGCAGCCGGAGCTGGTGCCTCCGGGTATCGCCACGCCGAGGCGAGGAGCGCTCATGGTGTCCCGATGCTGCGGCGTGCGAGAGGCTGTCCCGTGTGGGGCGTGAGCTATCGGGTGAGGGCCATGTTGTGCAGTCGGGCGATGCCAAGCATGGCCTGGTGAACGCCGCTGCCCTTGAGTCGGCAGTCCCGCAGGATCTTCCAGTTCTTCAGCCGGGACAGGGCATGTTTCACCCGTGCACGGGCCCGTCGATGGACAGCGTTCTCCGCCTCCTGCTGCGGACTGAGGTGCGTCTGACCGCGCCGCTTGCGGTGCGGGATGAGCAGGCCGGTGCCTTGGTAGCCGCCGTCGGCGATGGTGGGTGCTCCGCGGCAGGCGCGGTCGACGCCGGACTCGGTGAAAGCCCGGCAGTCGTTGCGGCTGCCGGGCAGCGGGAGGCCAATCGCCACGACCATGCGGCTGTTGGCGTCGATGACGACCTGCATATTGGTCGAGTAGCGGTAGTTCTTGCTGGAGGCGGCGATGGTGCGGTCGCGGGTGGGCACCAGGGTGCCGTCGACGATGTAGACGGTGTCCTTGCGTGGCTGGCAGGCTGGCGCGATGGCCAGCAGGGGTGCAAGGTGATCGACGATGCGGTCGGCCGCGGACTTCGAGACTCCGAACAGCGGCGCCACCTGCCGCAATGTCAGGTTCGTGCGCCAGTACGTCGCCACCAGGAGCACCCGGTCTGCCAGCAGCAGACACCAGGGACGGCCGCGCTGGACGTCCCCGCCACGGCGCCGCACCAGTGCCACCAGCCTGGCGAATTGCACCTCGGACAGCCCAGAGAACGGCTCGATCCACTTCGGGTCACCCGCTGAAATCACCCCACCCATGCCCGCTCAACGCACCAACCGCCATACCGGTTACGGAACAACATCTAGCCGTGTGCGGCTGCCGTCCTGGAAGGGGCCGGAAGGGAAGCCAGCGCATCTCGTCCCGCGTATACGCGTATGCGCGTATCCTCGACTCCGGAAGGACCCCCGCGAGCGGGCGAACGGTCACGAACCACCCCCAATTATTATTCAACCGTTAGCGGTGGGAGTGGTCGAATTCATAAACAATTCCATAAAAGAATAAGGCCGCCATCCGGCAGGGCCTTTCCTTGTTCCTCTCCTTATCGAGCGAACCCCAACGCCTTCCATCGGCATTCCTGGGTGACGTTATGGCTAATCACCATTCTCGTCATCTTTCCTTTCTTTCCAGGGCGAGTAAGGGCAAGCTCATTCACCATGGTCTGAATATCCCCCAGATCCATGACCATTCCCCTTTCGCTTTCATCCTGCCCCTTATCCCACGCCCAGACCTTTACGTCATAGGTGCGGAGGAATTCCCTACGGTCTTCCTGGTCTTTGGACTCCCAGACTTCCCCGTACTTCTTACCCGTGGCTTTCAGTGCGGGGTTAGCCCTTTCCTCTTCCTGCTTAGCGAGTAGCGCGACCTTTGCCGACAGCCCCTTATGCATACGCCGATAGGATTCTTCCTGCCCCTCCCCGTCGTACTCACCTACCAGGAAGTCAGATTCCAGCTTCTCCAAGCGTGCCCTGGCTGACTGAAGTTCCCTAGCCTGAGAGGGTCCCTTACCGGCTCGCTCGTACATCTGCCACGTGCCTACGCTACCGCGAATCTCCTGGTCAACCCATGTATCGAGCAAGTCAGCACGGACGTAAAGACCGACAGCGCAACCACCACCCTTGAACTTGTTGGAGCAGCGGTAATACCTGTGTCCGGGAATCCTTTCTCCGCTTTTCCTGGTGTGTCCGGAATTCAGAAGAGAAGTAACCGGCGCTCCACAATTGCCACACCGAGCAATCCCGGCAAGCAGGCTCTTAGCACCCGTACGGCTTTCCGTCCCTACAGGCTTGGGGGCCGGTTTAATCCTGTCGACCAGGTCTGCCCATTCATCCATGGACGCTAGGGGTTTCTCAGGGAGAATGACCGGCTCTCCCTGGTCGTCTAGAACGGCCTCCCCCTTGTACGTGTAGATACCGGGAACCCAAGAGGAGCGGATGAACTTATTGATGATGGTCGACTGCCATTGCGTGCCCTTGGCTTCCTCCCCCTTCAACTTCCTGAGGTGGTCTCCCCAGGTGAGTACGCCACGGGCGTTGAAGTCTCGTGCAATCCTGTGTGTGGACTGTCCCTCACGAACACGAGTGAAGATCTCCTCTACGTACCGGTGGAAGTCCTGGTCAATCTCCAGAACCTTCCTCCTGCCACCCTCTACGGCCTTGATGCGGTAGCCGGTAGGCGGAGCGCCCGTAAGCCATGAACGGTTCTCCAGACGGCTCTGTACGCCGTTGAGGATGCGTGCCTGGATTGTGTCCCACTCAGCCTCAGCAAAGACAGCCGTCATGCGAGCCATCATCTTGCCTTGGGGAGTCGAGAGGTCGAACCCCTCTTCAACGCAGACGATGAACTTCCCGTTTTCCTGTGCCCACTCCAAGAGTTCGTTGAAGTGCATCGAGCGACGGGTAAGCCTGTCCATCTTGGCTGCAATGATCACGTCAAACTCATCGGCTCGGGACGTGAGCCAGCGTCCTAGCTTGGGGCGCTTGAAGGGGCTCATCGAGCCTGAGACGTCCGTGTCCTCCGCCTCCCCCACCAGGACGCCGGACAGGTGGGGAGAGCTGACGTGGTGTCGGATCACGCCACGCTGCCACTCGATGGACGTGGAGCCGTCCGAGTCAGCAGACAGGCGAAGACAGGCGAGGTAGCGCAGACCAGGTGTCATGAGGGGAGGCTAGCGGAGTATGCGTGCCTAGATAACTGGCTTGGTTTTGCTGGTAGGCACGTCTGCCCTCCTCGTATTCGTCGGAAACTGCGTCTGAAAAGTGTTCTCGGCGTGCGGAAACCGCTCTGGATAGCACTACAGCGGGCCGCCGGGACCCGCCGGTACCCAGGTTACTGAGCTTCAAAGCGTGGTGTCGGAGGGGCTGACGGCCCTTGATCCCCGCGGTATGCCGACTGCGTGCGGCATGCGCAAGGGGGCGGGCCGACCGACGAGCGACGGGCTTTCCATGCAAAGTTGAGGATGGAGGCAGCTGCGCGGTTCGTCCTGGGCGACGAGAGCGCTGTGATCGCGCACGACCTGCGGGTCAGCGTCCGGTCAGTGCAGCACTGGCGCAGAGCCTGGTCCCAGGACGGGCCGAGAGCCCTGGCTTCCAAGGGGCCTGCGTCATTGCCGCTGCTCAGTGACGAGCTGTTCGCCGTGCTGGAGCAGGAGCCGGCCAAGGGACCAGTAGCGCACGGCTGGCCGGACCAGACCTGGACCCTGTCACGGATCAAGACGCTCATCGGGCGCCGGTTCCACAAGAGCTACACCGTCCATGGGGGCGGGTGACAAGACGTCCCCCGCCTCTTCTCTCGCGCTGGGAACTACCCTGGTCCGGTGCGTGACAAAACCCAACCGAATTCCGCCGAACCCGGTGACCGGCTGATCCGTGCCGGCGTCATCGTGTTCTTCGTCGGCGCCGTGGCCACACTGGTCACCGTCGCCCCGCTGTTCCTCGACACGACCCCATTTCCCACCTACATGTTCGGTTTGAGCATGCTGATGGGCGTCGGTTTTCTCATCGCGGGCGCGGGTGTCCTTCAGTCGGTGGCGGCGGGCCGCAGGAAGGCACGCTCGCAGACAGGCTGATCAGGCTGACCGACTGAGCAGGCTCACGCTTCCCGGCGGGTGTGGGCCGCCAGCCACTCGGGGAAGGCCGTCAGGTCCGTGAGGACGACGTCCGCGCCCGCCTCGCGCAGTTCCCGCTCGTCGCACGGGCCGGTGGCCACGGCGACGGAGTACGCGTCAGCGGTACGCGCGCCGCGGACGTCCCCGACGTGGTCGCCGACGTACACGCTCGCGCCGTGCTCGCGCAGCGCCCCCGCCTTGGCCTCCGCCCACAGGTCACCGATGACGGCGTCCGGTTCCATGCCGAGGTGCTCGATGTGCAGCTTGGCGTTCGGCTCGTACTTCGCGGTGACGACGATGGACCGCCCGCCGGCCGCCCGCACCGCGGCGATCGCCTCCCGCGCGCCCGGCATCGCGGGCGCCGAGGTGATCCCCTTCTCCAGGTAGATCTCCCGGTAGAGCGTCGCCATCGCGGGGATGTCCTCGGCGGGGAACCAGTACGCCAGTTCCTCCACGAGCGGCGGGCCCAGCCGCGTGATCGCCAGATCCGCGTCGATGTACGTCCCGGTGCGCGCCGCGAGTTCCTGGTAGCAGGCGTGGATGCCGGGGCGGGAGTCGATCAGCGTCATGTCCAGGTCGAATCCGACGGTTATGGAGGCCATGGCGCCCATTGTGGGGGGTGGGAGGGTTCGTTGGCGGGTGCGGGTGGGTGGGGGCTTGTCGCGCCCACGAAGGCCGGGCCGCAGGCCCAAGCCTTCAGGGGCGCGAGAACCTGCGCGAGAAACCACGAATCACCCGCACCCGCCAACGAACCGCGCGCCCCGAGCTACTGGGCGCCGCGGGGCCGTTGGGAGCGCCAGAGCAGATACAGCGCGGAGGAGACGGCCGCGATACGCAGCACCCACGGCCAGGTCTCCGCGAGCGCGACGTTCATCTCGCCGCGGACGATGGGCTCCCCCCACCTCCCGTCGCTGCGTCCCCACAGCCACACGATGCCCCCGGCGGCCACCACTCCCGGCACGCCCAGCACCGCCCACTTGGACTCCGCGGGCGTCAACCGCCGTGACAGGTAGGCGATCAGCCAGCCGAGCCCCAACGGCACGAGGCTCCCCATGACCGCTCCCGCGACCAGCAACGCGGCGGCCAGCAGCAACAGCGGATTGCTCCACCCTCCACCGGTCGGCCGCAGCCGGGGCAGCCTGAGCCGCCGCCGGCCCGCCGGGACGTCCCCGGCCACCGTCTCCGCGCCCGCGCCGCCCGCTGCCGCTTTCTCCACGGCGGGCGGCGCGGCGGCGCCCGCCGTCCTGCCCTCGTCCTTCGCGGGCGGCGGCTTCAGCAGCTCGGGGATCTCCACGCCGCCGACGAATCCCGGCACCGCGTCCCCGATCCCGAACCCGATGTCCCCACCGCCGGGGTTTGCGCCGCCGACGCGCCACCAGTCGGGCTGGGCGTCGCCGTCGCCGAGCTCGTGCAGCGGGGCGAGGTGCGGCGGGGCGGCGCCCTCCAGGGACGTCCGGGGTGCCGGTTCGGCGGTACGCGGCCGGGGCACGACCTTGCGGAAGCCGCCGGTGAACCCTTTGCCCCGCTCCTCACGCTCGTCCGTGTCGTCACCGCCTGTCCCCCGCTGCACGGGCACGGCGGCCCGCTCGTCCGGCGTGTCACCGGGGCCGCCTGCCGCGGTGACGATGTCGTCGGGGGTGCCGAGTCGGGCGATGATGCGGCGCACGGCGGCCGGACTGTCCACCGGCGCCTTGGCCCGGCGCCGGTCGATCTCGTCCCGCAGCTCCGACACCAGACGCATACGGGTCGCGGACGGCAACTGTCGCTGCTGGGCCAGGTCACCGACCCGGCTCAGATACTCGTAGACGACCTTGTCGCTCTCAATCCCCACGAAGCCCCTCCGGGGTTGACGCCTCCGAAGACGGTATCGCTTCCGAACGAGCCGGGGCCCACGCCTCCACCCCGGCCCTCCCGCCCCCAGGGGAACGCCGGGGCCACGCCCCCGGTTTCTCAGAACCCCGGAACCCACACGCCGGCCCCCAGGGGTGCGGGGCGGTGACACACGCGGCTCCGCCGCGCGGGCGCGAAAAACCACCCACCACCCGCACCCAAAAACCCACCCACCCGCACCCCCACAACCGCCCCCCGCCCTCACCTCACCCCCAACAACCCACCCACCCCCGCAAGCCGTCAGGCCCCCGTTCCGCCACCCCCCTCCGCTACCGTTGACCGGATGAGCACCGAGGAGCACAGCCCCACGCAGCCGGCACCCCCCGGCGGAGCTGACACGGCCCCCGGCCCACAGGAATCCCCCGAGCCCGGCGGAGCCCCCCGCTCTCTCGCGGAAGCGCTCCGCGGCCGTGACGACCGTTCGCTCGCCGCGCTGCTCCGGGCCCGCCCGGACCTCATCACCCCCGTGCCGACGGACCTCACACAGCTGGCGACCCGCGCCGGCACCCGCGCCTCCGTGGTCCGCGCCCTGGAACACCTGGACCGTTTCGCCCTCCAGACCGCCCAGGCCCTGGCCGTGGCCTCCGACCCGGCCCCGTACGACGAACTGCTCGGCCTCATGGCGGGCAGGAGCACGGGCGACGAGCCCGACCCGGCCGTCGCGGCCGCCCTCCCCCACGCCGTCCGCACGCTGCGCGACCGGGCCCTGCTGTGGGGTCCCGACAGCCGGCTCCGTCTCGTCCGCACGGCCCGTGAGCTGCTCGCCCCGTCGCCGCAGCACCCGTCCCCCACCGGCCTGGGCCCGACCGTCGGCGAGGCGACCGCGGGCATGTCGCCGGGCCGGGTGCAGGAGATCGTCACGGCGGTGGGCCTGCCCCGCACGCACGACTCGGTGTCCGCCGTCGCCTCCCTCTCCGGCCTGTTCACCGACGGGCCCCGTATGGCCGCGCTCCTCGGCACCGCGCCCGCCGAGGCCCTGGACGTGCTGACGCGCCTGGTGTGGGGGCCGCCGTACGGCCAGGTCACCGCGAACCCGGCGCCCCATCTGCGCTGGCTCCTCGATCGCGGTCTGCTGCTGCCCACCGCCCCCGGCACGGTCGTCATCCCCCGCGAGGTGGCCCTGCATCTGCGGGCGGGACGGGCGCACCGGACGGTCGAGCCGGTGCCGCCGGCCGTCGAGGCGGCGGGCGCGCACCGTCCCCAGGTGGTGGACGCGACGGCGGCCGGGCAGGCGTACACGGCGCTCGCGACCGTGGAGGAGCTGCTGAAGGACTGGGACGAGGGCGGCCCGGCGGTGCTGCGGGCCGGCGGCCTGAGCGTCCGCGATCTGAAGCGGACGGCCGTCGCCCTCGACGTGCCCGAGCCGGTCGCCGCCTTCTGGGTGGAACTGGCGTACGCCGCGGGCCTGCTGGCCTCGGACGGCGAGGCCGACGAACGCTACGCGGCGACCCCCGCGTACGACGCGTGGCTGGAGCTGCCTCCGGCGGAGCGCTGGGCGGGGCTCGCGTCGGCCTGGCTGACGGCGACCCGTACGCCGGGCGTGGTCGGTGAGCGGGACGCCAAGGAGCGCACGCTGTCGGCGCTGGGCCCCGGCCTGGACCGTTCGGCGGCACCCGAGGTCCGGCACCGGGTGCTCACCCTGCTCGCCGGGCTGCCCGAGGGCACCTCGGCCACCCCCGACTCCGTTCTGGCGCGGCTCCGCTGGGAGCGCCCCACCAGAGCCGCGCAGCCCTCGCAGCCCTCGCAGCCCTCGCAGCCCACGCAGGCCGCGCAGGGCCGGGCGCCACAGGCGCAGGGCGGGCAGCCCGACGATCTGCGGGCCCGGCTGGCGCGCTGGACGCTCGCCGAGGCCGAGTCCCTCGGGATCACGGGGCGGGGCGCGCTCTCCTCCCACGGGCGGGCCCTCCTCGGCCTGCCCCCGGGGACCGCCGCGACCGCCGACCTGCCGGAGACCCCGGGCGACAAGCTCCCCGCCCCTCACGTGCCCACCCCGGCGGCGCCCTTCCCCTCCCCGGAGCCGGTGGTCGAGCAGACCGTGGCGGCGGCCCGTGCCGCCCGGCTCCTCGCTCCGCTGCTGCCCGAACCGCTCGACCATGTGCTGCTCCAGGCGGATCTGACGGCGGTCGCGCCGGGGCCGTTGCGGCGTCCGCTCGCCGACATGCTGGGCGTGGTGGCGGACGTGGAGTCGAAGGGTGGCGCGACGGTCTACAGGTTCACGCCGGGGTCGGTGCGCCGGGCGCTCGACGCCGGTCAGACCGCCTCCGACCTGCATGACTTCCTGACGGCTCACTCCCGTACGCCGGTGCCGCAGCCGCTCGCGTATCTGATCGACGACGTGGCCCGGCGCCACGGGCACCTGCGGATCGGCGCGGCGTCGGCGTATGTGCGGTGCGACGACGACGCGATGCTCAGCGAGATCCTCGCCGACAAGCGGTCGCAGGGGCTCGGGCTGCGCCGCCTCGCGCCGACGGTGCTCGCCGCGCTGGCGGACCCGGCGGCGCTGCTGGAGGGGTTGCGCGCGATGGGGTACGCGCCGGCCGCCGAGTCCGCGGAGGGCGACGTCCTGATCACCCGCGCCCTCGCGCACCGCACTCCGGCCCGTACGGCACCGGAGCCCGTCCCTGACGGTCCGCCGGCCCCCGACGACACCCTGCTGGCCGCCGCGATCCGTGCCATCCGTGCCGGTGACCTGGCGTCGACGGCGCCCCGGCGGACGAGCGGCACTCCGGTCCCGTCGGGGACGCTGCCGCGCACCAGCTCCGCCGAGACCCTCGCCACGATGCAGGCCGCCGTCCTCACCGGCGAGGCCCTGTGGATCGGGTACGTCAACGCCGAGGGCTCCGCCAGTCAGCGCGTCATCGCCCCGGTGCGCGTCGAGGGCGGCTTCGTGACGGCGTACGACCACACGGCGGACGAGGTCCGCACGTTCCCGCTGCACCGCGTCACGGGCGTCGCGGAACTGGCGGACGACTCGATCTGACCCCGGGTGACTGAGTGAGGCGTCCTCCTGCTCACGCCCCGTTCCATGATCAAATCGCCGCCCGACTGTCACCCGTTCGGGCGTACGAGGGCGTTCATGCAGGCCATCCCCGGTTTTCCCTCCGACGAGGGGTCGTGCGGGGGCGTGCGCATCGGGGTGGGGGCCGCCGGGCAGCCACCCTGGGTCCGATCGAGATCGACGTCCCCGCTCGAAAGGTTCACAGGCCGTATGCGTCCCGTTCCCGCAGTGCTCCGCGCCCTCGCCGCAGCCGCCCTGGTCGGTGTGCTCGCCTCGCCCGCCGCGGCCAACCCCGGCCCCCTGCCCCTCCCCGAACTGGGAACCATGGTCGGGGAGGGGCTCACCGTGGAGGGGCCGCTCGTCCAGAACGTCAGCCTCCTGAAGTGACTCAGGAGTGACGCGGCAGTGACTCAGCCCGCCGAGGGGACCCGGCGCAGCCGGTAGCTGTCCCCTTCGAGGCGGACGATGTCGGCGTGGTGCGCGAGTCGGTCCACGACGGCCGGGGCGGCCCCGCCGAAGATCTCGTCCCAGCGGCCGAGGGGGCGGTCGCTGGTGACGATCAGGGAGGCCCGCTCGTAGCGGTGGGCGACGAGTTGGAAGAGGAGCCGGGCGGTGTCGGGGTCGAAGGGCAGGTAGCCGACCTCGTCGACGATCAGCAGGGGGCAGGCGTCGAGCGCGGACAGTTCCCCGGCGAGCCAGCCCTCGGCCCGTGCCCCGGCCAGCCGTGCGGCCCACTCCTCGGCGGTGGCGAACCGCACCTGGTTCCCCGCCTGGCAGGCCCGTACGCCGAGGCCGATCGCGAGGTGCGTCTTGCCGGTGCCGGGGGCGCCGACGAAGACGACGTTGCGCCGGGCGGCCAGGAAGTCCAGCGTCCCGAGGCGGGCCAGCAACTGCCGGTCGAAGGTGCGCGGGTGGTCCGGGTCGAAGTCCTCCAGCAGCTTGCGCGCGGGGAACCCGGCGTCCCTCAGCAGGCTCTCGCCCTCCGCTCCGCCCGCCGCCCCGTGCGGCACGGCGCGGGCCCGGCCCCGTGCGAACGCCGTCCCGTGCCGGCGGGTCTCCCGTTCACGCGCCGCGTGCTTCTCGTCCGGGGTGGCCTGCGCCGGGAGCGGCAGCGGGGCGGGACGCAGGACCGGGGTGGAGGGGAGGGGCGGCCCACCGACGCCGTTCTCCTGGTCCCACGGCGGCGGGCCGGCCGGTCCATGGGCGCCCTCGGGGTCGGCGGGTGGCCAGGGAGCGGGCGGGACCGGATCGGCCGGGCCCCGCGGATCGGCGTGCGGGACGTGGTGGAGGCCGTGGTGGAGGCTGTGGTGGGGACCGAGGTGGGGACCGTTTTGCGGGCCGTGGCCCTTCTCCTCACGGAGCATCGGCCCCGACATGTACGCCAGGAGCACCGCCGAGACGATGAACGCCATGTGGATCACCGTGCCCCACAGCAGCGCGTGGCGGGAGGTGTGGTGGACGTCCACGAACATCTGGAGCAGATGGACGGAGGAGATGCCGACGATGGCGGTGGCGAGCTTGACCTTCAGGACGTTGGAGTTGACGTGGGAGAGCCATTCGGGCTGGTCGCGGTGGCCCTGGAGGCCGATGCGCGAGACGAAGGTCTCGTAGCCGCCCACGATGGTCATGATCAGCAGGTTGGCGATCATGACGACGTCGACCAGCTTGAGCACCGCGAGCATGACGTAGTTCTCGGTGGCACTGCCGCCGACGCACTTGACGATTAACGTCCACAGCTCGTTGAAGAACTTGTAGACGTACACCCCCTGTGCGGCGACCAGACCGAAGTACAGCGGTGCCTGGAGCCAGCGAGTGGCGAACAGGGCATAGCCGAGCGTGGTGCCCTGCGGGGAGGCGGACGGGGTGACCGGGCCGGCGGGGGTAGATGGCTGCACGGTTCAACATTCTTGGGGAGCCCTTGCCTCATATCTGAATTCCCTCCACTCATCGGAATGAAAAGACATCCAATAAGACTGATGTACCCCCTGAACCCGGCCACCTACGACTACACCGGCGCCGTTCTGTGGAACGCCCACGCCGGACAGCTCTGGGCGCGCTTCACCACTCACCTGCGCCGGGCCCTGGCCAAGCATTTCGGCATGACACGGAAGGCCCTGCACTCCGCCCTGCGCGTCTCCTTCGCCAAAGTCGCCGAGTACCAAAAGCGCGGCCTGGTCCACTTCCACGCCGTGAGCCGCTTCGACGGCCCCGACGGTCACATCACCCCCCCGGCCTGGGCCACCTTCGACGCCCTCAGCGCCGCCGTCGGCTTGGCGATCGAGCGTGCACGGCTCACCATCGAGTCGGACTCCATCGGCGAACGCGTCATCGCCTGGGGCGGCCGGTACAAGGTCGACCCCATCACCGCCCTGGGCAAAAGCCGCCCCTGCGCCGGACGCGGCTACGTACGCGGCCCTGACCGCTTTCACGACGTGTGCACTGACTGCGACGGCACCGGACAGGCCGAGCTCATCAAGGCCCTGCCCGTACAGCAGCACGTACGGCAGATGATCCGCACCGCCTGGGCCCTCGGCGCACTCCGCCTACCTCAGCAGCGGCTACCGCCATGGTGAGGAGTTCCTCGCAGCCCAGGTCCGCCACGACATAGCCCATACGCAACGCCTCAAGCAGGAGGGGGATTTCTCATGATCAACCGCAAGACGACGGGCGATCGCCGTCCCACGACAGCCACGAAGCCGACCACTTCGAAGTGCTGCCCCGATAGACCTCCATGCGGGTCGTCATCTCCGGCCCCGAATCCATCAAGGCCGGCCTGCTGACAGCCGCACCCCGCTGTGAACCCCAGCCCAGTACTCGGCTCTCGTTCCGCCTCGCCGACGCACACGCCCTTGGCGGCTTCCGCCTCAGTTCCCCCTCTTGGGACCTGGCAGAGTCCGTCCCCACGCTCAGGACGGCACTGTCCGAGACAGACGGGGACGCCCTCTGCGAACTAGTCGCAGAGACAGGCGAGTTCACAACTCGCGACGGTGCGGCGCTGTCGTATTGCCGCCCTTCTATCAAGGTCATCGGCCCTCGGCACAACCCCGACCAGCACGCCGCCTGACCTGATGAGAACTGACGGCGTCAGGTGCCGACCAGGCGGAAGGACTGATCTTCATCAGACCAGCCGTCGTGTCCGTGGGTCGGGGATCAGGAAGAGACACACGTATCACTCGTTATTCCCGCATTCTGCCTTCCGCAGGCAAGATGCAACGATGAGGGGGTGCCGTGAGCCACGCGGCTGGTGTGACGTCGTCGCGCCGGTCCGGGCGCTGTGGAGGGCAAGGGAGATGACCATGGTGCCGTACGAGGGGAATTTGCCCAGATCCTCAACCAGCTTCGTGGGCAGAGGGCAGGAGGTGGCCGAAGTTCGCCGAAGCCTGAGTGCCGCCCGGCTGCTGACGCTCACCGGACCAGGCGGGATCGGCAAGACTCGGCTGGCGATGGAGGCGGCCGTCGCCTGCAGAGAGGACTTCCCGGAGGGCATGTGGCTGGTGGACCTGGCGCCGCTGCCGGACAGCGCGGCGGTGGCGGACGCGACCGTGATCGCTCTCAGGCGGCCCGACCTGGGCGCCCGGCCGGCCCTGGAGCAACTCACGGGGTACCTGAACGGGCGGCGGGCACTGCTCGTCCTCGACAACTGCGAGCATCTGGCCGATGCCTGCGCGGAGCTGGCGTGGGCGCTGCTGTCGGCCTGCCCTGAGTTGCGCATCCTGGCGACGAGCCGCCGAACACTGGACCTCACCGGCGAGCGCGTGTTCACCGTTCCGCCGCTGCCACTGGCGGAGGCGGCAGCGCTCTTGCGGGACCGTACCGCCGCTGTCGACGCGGACTTCCGGATCGCCGAGGCTGACGAGGCCCAGGTCACGCGGTTGTGCACCGACCTCGACGGACTACCGCTGGCGATCGAGCTGGCTGCTTCCCGGCTGCGACTGCTCAGCGTGGAACAGGTGGCGAAGCGGCTGGAGGACCGTTTCGCGTTGCTTGCGGGCGACAGTCCAACCGCGCAGCCCAGACAACGCACACTGCGCGCGGCGATCGAGTGGAGCTACGAGCTGTGCACGCCTGCGGAGCGGCTGCTGTGGCGTCGGCTGTCGGTCTTCGCCGGTGGCTTCGCCCTGGACGCGGCTGAGGATGCCTGCGCCGACCAAGAGCTCCCCCGGCACGAGGTGCTGGATCTTCTCGGCCAATTGGTCTCGCAGTCCATCGTGTTGGTCACAGAGCGTGGAGAGCCCCCCCGGTACCGGCTGCTGGAGACCATCCGTGCGTACGGTCGCGAGCAGCTCGCCCGCAGCGGTGAGGAGGAGCGGCTGCTTCGGCGGCACCGCGACTTTTTCCTGTCTCTCGCCGAGCGCACGGCCACCGACTGGTTCGGACCCGGCCAGGAGCAGGCGCTGGCGCGGCTGCGCGCAGAACACCGCAACCTGCTGGCGGCCCTGGACTATGGGACGCGGTCGCGGGCGGCCGCGTCGGGGTCCGGGAGAGCGGAGACGGACGGAGCGGATGTAGGCGACGGGGATCTCGGGGCTTTGGAGTCCGACGGCACACAGGCGTGGCTCGCGCTGGCCGCGGCGCTGCGCTTCCACTGGTGCTGCAACGGATTCCTCGGAGAGGGACGCCGTCAGTTCGACAGCGTCCTGGCCGCCGCCCCCGCGGCGACACCTGCTCGGGCCAGAGCACTGTGGGCCGCCGCCTGGGTGGCCCAGATGCAGGGTGATCTCGATGCGGCCGAGCGGTGGCTGGGTGAGGCCGGCGAACTGGGCGAGCGACTCGACGACCCGCAGCTCCGAGCGGATGTCCAGGGTCTGCGCGGTACCGTGGCGCTGTACCGGGGACAACCGCATGAGGCCGTACCGCTGTTCGAGGGTGCGGTGGCCGCCCAGACCGGGCTGGGGGAAGAGCCGCCGACACTGCGATGGCTCTTCCAGCTGACTCTCGCCCAGTTCTACCTGGGGGACCCGCGCGCGGCGGAGACCGGCAGGCGCGCGGTAAAGGTGGCGGAGGCTTACGGAGAGCGATTGACCCGGGCCTACGCGTTGTGGGTACTGGGCTACGGCGCGTGGCTTCGAGGCAGTCCGGAGGAGAGCGGTGCTCTGATGCGTGCCGTCCTGGAGATCCATCGGGGCTTCAGCGACCATGCGGGGGTGGCCATGGCGCTCGAGGTGATGGCCTGGAGCACCGCCGAGCTCGGGGACCACGAGCGGGCAGCACGTCTGCTGGGTGCGCTGCGCCCCCTCTCCCGCGAGCTCAGCCCGACCTCCGCCGGAGCGTTCGCCGAACCCCGCGCGCGGTGCGAGGAAGCGATCGTCGAGGCCCTCGGCCAGGCAGCGTTCGACGAACTCCACACCGAGGGCAGTTTCTGTGACAGCCTGCCCGGGGCGATCGCGCTGGCCCTGGGCGGCGAGGGGTCGGAGCAGTCTGGCGCGGGCACCTCACCCAGCGCTCTGACCCACCGGGAGCGAGAGGTCGCCGCACTGGTGGCCGAGGGCATGAGCAACCGGCAGATCGCCGCCGCGCTCGGACGGTCGCCTCGCACGGTCGGGGGGCACGTGGAGAACATCCTGGCGAAGCTCGGCCTCGGCTCCCGCGCCCAGATCGGCGCCTGGTGGGCGGTTCACGAGGCGACCGCCCGGGGGACCGACGCGCCGTAGGTCTTCTCCCCGTGCTCGTTGCGGCACTGTCCGTAACTGCGGTAACAGAAACTTCACACCGGTCGGGTTGCCATCCTTGCTAACCTCATGGGGTATTTGTACGGCAATACGTGAGGTCGAGCCGTGACGACTGTGATCCCCACCGTGGGTAACCTCCCTGCGGCCCTCACCAGCTTCGTGGGCAGGCGCCGAGAGGTTGCCGAGATCCGCCGTCTGCTGGGCGTAGGCCGGCTGCTGACGCTCACGGGAGTCGGCGGTGTGGGCAAGACGCGGTTGGCGCTCGGAGCCGCCGAAGCGTCCAGGAAGGCATTCCCGGACGGGGTGTGGGTGGTCGACCTGGGCGCGGTGGAGGATCCGTCGGCGGTGACGGTCACGGCCGCGGGCGCGCTCCGGGTACCGGATTGTGGCAGCGGCCCTGTCCTCGGCCAGCTCACGGGCCACCTGGCCCGACGCCGGGCGCTGATCGTGCTGGACAATTGCGAGCACCTGATCGATGCGTGCGCCGAGCTGGCGAAGGCGTTGCTGTCGGCCTGCCCGGAGGTCCGCATCCTGGCGACTAGCCGCCAGACGCTGAGGGTCACGGGCGAGCACGTCTTCACCGTCCCCCCGCTGTCCGTGCCTGATGATGCGCTCGAACTGCTGCGGGACCGCACCACCGCCCTCCGGCCGGACTTCCGCATCACCGGCGCGAACCGGGCCCAGGCGATCCGGCTCTGCACGGACCTGGACGGGCTGCCTCTGGCCATCGAACTGGCCGCGTCCCGGCTGCGGACGCTCACGGTCGAGCAGACGGTGGACCGGCTGGCGGACCGTTTCGCCCTGCTCACCGGCGGCTGTAGGACCGCTCTTCCACGTCAGCGCACGTTGCGCGGCATGATCGAGTGGAGCTACGAGCTGTGCACACCCGTGGAGCGGCTGCTGTGGCGTCGGCTGTCGGTCTTCGCCGGTGGCTTCGCCCTGGAGGCCGCCGAGCAGGTCTGCGCGGGGGACGGCCTGGCGGCGCACGAGGTCCTGGACCTCCTCGACCGGCTGGTTGCTCAGTCCGTCGTACTGACGTGTGAATGCGAGGGTATGCCCCGCTATCGGCTGCTCCAGACCATGCGCGAATACGGGAGAGCCCGGCTTACCGAGTCGGGCGAGGAGCAACACCTGCTGCGGCGGCACCGTGACTTCTTCCTCGCTCTCGCCGAGTGCACCGCCGCCCGCTGGTTCGGCCCGGGCCAGGAAGAGGCTCTGATCCGGCTTCGCATGGACCATGCCAATCTGCAGCTGGCGTTGGAGTACGGGTGCGCGGCACGCCCTGCCGCGCCGGAGCCCGTCCGGGCAGGTTCCGCAAACCCGGAGCAGGACAAGCCGGAGAACGGGGCGCCCGATCCCGCCGACATACAGGCCGCGCTTCGACTGGCCACGGCACTGCGCTTCCACTGGTGCGCCAACGGTTTCCTCGGCGAGGGCCGCCGTCAATTCGACCGGCTGCTCGCGGCGGCGCCCGAGCCCACCCCGGTGCGGGCCAGGGCGCTGTGGGCCGCCGCCTGGGTGGCGACGCACCAAGGCGATGCGGCGACGGCCGACCGGTGGCTGGATGAGGCCGAAGAGCTGGGTGAACGGCTCGACGCCCCCTCGGTCCGGCCGTACGTTCTGGGCTTCCGCGGCGCGTCGGCGGCCTTCCAGGGACGGATGGCGGAGGCCTTGCCCCTGTACGAGAGAGCACTGGCCGCCCATGAGGAGGCGGGCGAAGGACCGGGGGGGCTGTTCTGGCTGCTCCAGATGGCCATCACTCAGGGCCACCTGGGGGATCCGCGCGCGGAGGAGAACAGCAGGCACGCGGTGGCGGTCGCGGAAGGGCAGGAAGAACGTCTGTACCGGTCCTACGCGATGCGGGCGCTCGGCCATGTGGTCTGGGCACGCGGCGACGGCGACGAGGGCATGGCGCTGGCCCGAGCCGCACTGGAGATCCTGCGGGGCTTCAACGACCACGCCGGAACCGGAAGGGTGCTGGAACTGTTCGCCTGGATAACCGCGTCCCGCGGCGACCACGGGCGGGCGGCCCAGCTGCTGGGCGCCGCGCATGCCCTCTCCCGGGACAACGGCACCTGCCTCGACTCCATGCTCGGCGCCCAGCGTGTGCGCTGCGAGGAAGCCATCATCGCGGCCCTGGGCCCGGACGGATACGCAAAGGCCCTCGCGGACGGCGGCCGGCACGACAGCCCGGCCGAGGCCATCGCACTCGCCCTCGACACCACCGACGCCGGGCAAGACGCCCCGGTCACCACCGCCGACGCCGGGCAGGACGCCCAGGTCACCACCGCGCCAAGCCCGCTGAGCCGCCGGGAGCTGGAGGTCGCCACGCTGGTGGCCAAGGGCATGACGAACCGTCAGGCAGCCTCCGTGCTCAGCCTGTCACCGCGAACCGTGGACCGGCATGTCGAGAACATCCTGGCCAAGCTCGGCTTCAACTGCCGCGCTCAGATCGCGGCCTGGTGGAGCCAGGTTCCGGCTGCGTAAGGGACCGTAAGACGTTCGGCCGACGCTCAAGAACTTCGCCCCGCTGTCAGCCGACGCGCCCCGGATCGTTGTTGACCGAGTCTCCCGCGTCGAAGCTCGCGGTGTCGTGGAATCGGCCGACCTGCTGCTGGAAACACGTCTTGCGCACTTCGAGCTTGTCGGAGGGGTAGGACTTTCTCAGTGCTTCTATGACGGACTCTGGGGCGTCGGTGTGGACGATCACCTTGTCCTTCACGCCGTCATATGAGAAGCCTACGCTGTACTTTTTTAAGTCTGGGCCCCACTTCTTGGCGAAGATGTGCTCTTCGATCTGATGCAGCTCTTTCTCGGTGAACCGGCTGATCCTGATGGCTACCTTCATCCCCGCAGGGATCTCCGCCATGATCTTGGTCTTCTCGATGGCGGGCGTGCCGGCGGGCAGCGATATCACCACGACGGAGTCACCAAAGACGCCCAGAGCGGAGTGCTTCTCGGCGATCTTGTCGAGCATCTCCCACTGCGCCTGGCTCGTCTCTCCGTGATCTGCGCCGGCTGCCGCGGTCCCGCCTGTGTGGTTCATGCGAGGAGCATCGCCGTGGGGGTTGCGCTGCCTCAATGGGTGGTTCTACCCAGTGCTGCACAGTGGATGGCCGGACAGGGGGCGGCTGGCTCGTGGCCCACCGGGCGGTGATCTGGGCGCGGCATGTGAAGCCGAGTTTGGCGAGGATGTTCCCGACGTGGCAGTCGGCGGTTCGCGGCGAGACGTTGAGCGGAGCGGCCGGCGATTGGTCATGCCCTCGGCCACCAGCGTGGCGACCTCCACTTCCCCGGCGGCTCAGCGGGCTGGCGCGGTGGTGGCAGGGGCATCCCGCCCAGTGACGGTGGCGGTTGCCGCGTCCAGGGCGAGGGCGAGGGTCAGGGGGTTGTCGTGCCGACCGCCTTCCGTGAGGACCTTGTCGTACCCGTCCGGGCCCAGGGCCGCGATGACGGCTCCGTGCGTGCCCTGTCCCGGGACAACGGCGTCCGTAGCCTCGCCTCCACGCACGCCGAGCACCGTGCACGCTGCAAGGAAGGTGCCAGACCACCCGAGCCGGCCCCGGGGGTGTTCCCAGGGCCGGTGTCTCTCCTGCTCAGGCTGTCTGAGGGCGTGTCCGCAGGGGGTTGCCGAGGTCAGGCCCGGCCGGCGACCACGGCCTTCTTGCCGGTGACGGTCGGGACGGTCCTGGTGGCCGGGGCGGTGCGCCGCAGGCTCTTGAGGCCGATGGCCAGGGCCGCGGTCACGAGGGTTCCGGCTGCGACCGCAGTGGCGAACAGCAGCGGCTTGCCGAGCTGGTCGGCGGCGAAGAATCCACCACGGGGGACAGCCATGGTGGAGCCGAAGTGCATGGTCAGGACACCGGTGACAGCGCCGCCGGCCAGAGTGGCCGGGATCACCCGCAGCGGGTCGCGCAGTGCGAAAGGGACCGCCGCCTGGGGGATGAAGACCAGGCCGAGCAGCCAAGCGATCTTGCCGTAGCCGCGTTCGGCGGGAGTGAACAGCCTGCCGCGCAGGAGGCTGGCCAGGGACAGGCCGAGCGGCGGGACGATGCCGGCGGCGACCACGACGGCCATGAAGGTCAAATGGTCCGGGGTAGGGGAGTATGCGTTGATGCCTGCGATGGCGTAGCCCATGACTACGGTGTTGAGGGGGCCGCCGAGGTCGGCGCAGACCAGCAGGCCGAGGAGCAGTCCGAGCAACAGGTGCTGGTCGGTGAGTTCGAACTGGACCAGTTTGTCGGAGAACCAGCCCTTGAGGGGGGCGAGGGCGGGGCCGAGCAGCGCGTAGAAGCACAGGACGGCGGTGATCAGACTGGCTGCCAGCGGGATGAGCGCGTTGTCCCGCAGGGCGCGGCGTTCGGCCGAGGCGGGGATGCGCATCAGCGCTCGGGTGACGAGGCCGGCGATGAGGCCGGCGATGAGGCCGCCCAGATAGCCCGTGTGCGCGGCCACCGAGGCCAGTCCGCCGACGAAGGCGGGGATGAGGGCTGTGCGCCCGGCGATGCCGTTGGCGGCGTAGAGCGCGATGGCCAGGCCGAGCAGGTCGAGGGTGACGCTGCCGATACGGACGAGGGCGGCGGCCCAGCTGTAGTGGTTGGTCCAGGAGAAGCCCGCGTCGAGTAGCGGGGCGGTGGATTCGTTCAGCTGCCAGCCGCCGATTGCGAAAGCCAAGGTGAGCAGCAGGGCGCCGACGGCGGTGAGTACGGTGAGCTGGGGCATTGCGGCAGAGAGCCAGCCGGTGAGCCGGAGGTCTGCGCCTTGGCCGTGGGCGGTGTGCTGGTTGAGGGGCATGTTGTCGCGGGTGGTGGAGGGCATCGTTGAGGCTCCCGAGGTGTGTGGTGTTGCGGCGCCGCTTCAGGGGGTGGCGGGGTGTCATGGGGGCTGTCCGGGCAGCCGGTCGCGCGCTGTCCCCCGGGGGGACCCAAGGCGCGTCGTGGGGTGCGCGAGGACGCGTGGGAAGGTCGGGCCTGATGCCGACCGCGCCGTGTGGGACGCGGTCGGCACCCGTGCGGCAAAGCCCTTAGCGCGTCATCAGCGAGGCACCCCAACTGCCGAGGACGGAGCCCATCTTGACCCCGTACATCCGATACTGCTGGCAGCCGCAGTTGCCTTCCCACCACTGGACCATTCCGGAGTGGGAGCCGACGGCGTACGCGCCTCCGTTGTAGTCCACGGTGTAGATCGGCGCGCCGGAGTCACCTACCTCCGTGTGCATGCCCTGGTCGTAGGAAGGCCAGTTGCTGCCCGGGGCGTACGCGAAACCGTCCCCGTTCCACGTGTAGTGCTGGTTTCCGTCCTCAGACCTCCACGTAAACCCGTAGTTGTCCGCGGTGATCGTATGGTTGCCATGAGCGAAGGTCGTCTGGCCGCTCACGCTGACTGTCAGGCCCTGCCAGAGGCCCCCCAGGCCCTTGACCGGGCGGCTGTCGTTGGCCCAGCTGTAAGACCCAGTCCAGATTTGGCCTTCGTATCGATAGCCTAGGAACGCTTCGACGTCCAGGTTCCAGTCAGTGTGCTTGACCCAGCCCATCCACTGGCCGGACGACCAGTCCTCATGCCGGTTGACGATCAGATCGTGCCGAGAGAAGCAGTGTCCCGCCGTGGTCATCATGTCCACGCGCTGGCCGTTGTCCTGGTTTTCGACGTTGCGCAGGCCCCAGCCGGACGTACAGACGCTCAGATCGTTCATGAGCGAGGTACCTCCCCAGAATGGCGCGTAGTCGTCGAAGCGGTTCCACTGACTCTGGATGCGCGCGTGACGCACTTTGATCTTGTCGCCGTGGGCCTTGGCGAGCCCTGTCCTGTCTGACTCCGGGGCGTCGGTGTTGACGATCATCTTGTCCGTCGCACCGTCGTACTCGATTGTGACCAGGGAGTCGTTCTTGTTCCACGGGCCGGTGAGGATGTCTTTCCCGAGCCCGTCCAGCTCTTTCTGGGTGAACTTGCTGACCTTGACGGTGGTGGCGTCCAAGACCTTGGCCGCCTTGCCGAGAGCTTCCGCCTTCCGGTCGGCGGGTGTTCCGGCGGGCAGCACGAGCACCGGGCCGGATTCGGCGGCGAACACGCCCAGGGCGTGCTCCGCCTTGGCGACCTTGTCGATTTGCTTCAACTGCTCTTGGCTCGGCCCCTTCGAGGGTGTCGCCGCGGAGGAGGAAGCGGCCACCGCCGAGGAGGCGGGTGCTGCCAGCGGCACCATCACGGCTACGGCACCGGCCACTATTCCAGCGATGCGCTTCGATCTCATTGTTGATCTCAACGTACATCCTTCCGTGCAGGCGGATCGGAGAATGGGATCCACCACGGTTCTCCGTGAGGAGGGAGGTGTTTTCGGCTGATTCTGGATCATTCGGTTTCCGGTCCCTTCTCCGCTGGAGGCGGCCGGGCCGGCGGGTGAACTCCACACATGACCTTCCTTTCTCCGCCATCAATGGGAACGCTCCCATTGATTCCGTGATGAATACGTATGTTCGCTTCATGAAATCGGCCGATCGAATAAACCGGCACTGTTTTCCCTTGTGGGTCGCCTGAGGCGTGCCGAATTTCAGGGCAGAGCCTTTTACGACTGCGTAGGGATTTACAGGACGCGTGAGACCGGAAAGGCCGTGCGGAGCAAGGCGAGTGGCCCGGTGATCGCGACCGGCCCGAGCGTGGTGCACGGTGCGCGGGTGCTGCCGCCCGCAGGCTGCGGGGTCAGCGCTTCGCCTCGGCTGTGACCGTAGCTCTCAACCGACGGAGGCGAGGCTGTCGCGCCGGCCGGCACGCGGTCCAGGCTCGACCGAGGTGGTCTTCGCAGCGGAGCCGCATGCCGTGGCCCGTCTGTGTGGTTCATGCGAGGAGCATCGCCACGGGGGTTCTGCCCCCTCAATGTGTAGTTCTACCCAGTGCTGCCCAGTCGCGGTGGTCGTGTCCCGCGTCGTGACACCCGGCCGGACGCCGTCGTCGCGGTCGGCCAGGAAGCTGTCGATGACCTTCCCCTCGCAGCGTAGAGACCATGACTGCAGGGGAAGTTGGGAGTCATGGCGGGCACGAGACTCTTGTGGGTGAAGTAGCTGCGGCGGACCCGGCCGCAGTGGTCGGGGCGCTCAGCGGCTGCAAGACCGAGGAGAACATTCCGTATCGCATCGCCTGCCGGGCGCTGGGGGTGTCAAAGGCCATGGTTCTACAAGTGACGCCGCCGTCCGGCCGAGTCGACCAAGCGCGAGCGCCGACCTCGGCGGCCCTCTCCACACCGCCGCCCTGGGCTTCGCCGTCGCCGGCATCTCCTCGGCGTCTCCCACTCCTGAGCACCTGACCTTCATGGCCGCGGTGGCCGCCGCCGGCATGGCCCCCCGCTCGGTCCGTCCCTGGCCACTCTCGTGCGCGGCAAGCTGTTCACTCCCGCCGAGCGCGCCTACGGCAAGATCGCATGGCTGCCCGGCCTTGCCCTCGTGCCGCAGGCGGCGATCCCGTTCGCACTGCGCGACGGGCTGCGTGTGATCCCGGCCACTCTGGTCGGCAGTGCCGTCACCGGCCTGTTGACCATGACCTATGGCGCCACCATGGGCGTTCCCCACGGTGGTTTCTTCGCTGCAGACAAACTCGGCCAGCCGCTGGCGTTCGCGCTCGCCGTCGCTGCCGGAACCCTCACCACCGCCGCCCTCACCATCGGCCTCAAGAGCCTGCGACGCACCGCCCCGGGCAAGGCCACCCGCGCCGCCACCGACGGCCGCCAGAAGGCCCTCGTGGCCGACCCGGCCTGACCGGCTCCGCACGCAACAGGCGAAGGCGACTTCGGCAGCGTGCCGCACGCCGTCGGCTTCACGCGGAAGCCGACGGCGGACGCCCGGCCAAGCCACCGGAATCCGGAGGCTTTCGGCGCCCTTGGCGTGGACAGCCTCCGACCGATTCCTGCCGATACGCCGGTTCGAGTCCGGCCGGAAGCCCGCCGGGGGGACCCCAGGTTTCCCCGGCCGCTCTTCCTGCCGGCGGAAACAGGA
>NZ_OLMK01000138.1 GCF_900290235.1 Streptomyces sp. MA5143a | reverse complement strand
GTGTGTGAGGGAACGGGTCGGGTGTGCAACGCGTGCTCCGAACTCTGCTCGATTTGTCTTACGTCCGCCTCTCGAAGCGGCCAGCTGACACGGCTGGCACTTGCTGTCCGCGGCGTCGGTTCTCCTACGTTGCCCGCCCATGCCTGGTCGTTTCGGCTTTCTCGGGGCAGCGCTGGCCGACGCAAGCTACGAGTGCCTGGACGGGCACCGGCGACAAGCCGGTGGCGCGGGTCACGGCGGAGACCGCCGGCATCCCGGTGTCGTCCTTCTGGTGTCGAGCCCAAGAGGGGCTGGGGGGGAACTGCGTCGGATGGAGAACCGGCGTGATCCGTTGACTGCGCCTCGTCCGCGACGCTCTCCGGCACGCGCATGAGCCGAACGACCCGTATGCGGACAATGCCACCGCCTCGCTGTCGTCGTCGAAGGGTAGGGCCGACGGCCGAGCCGGTGTCCTGCCCGCAGGGCTGAGGCCTTGGGCTTCGCCGATGTCCGCACCGCACGCGGACACTCACACTGCCCGGAACACTGGTGGAAGGTCTTCCGGGGTCAACGGACCGCTTGACGAGCATCTTGACGGTCCATCGAGCCGGGGTTGCCGTGTGGGGGTGTGGGGGAGAGGACCCGGTGCCGAGAGGACCGGTCCGTGACCAAACGCACCACCGGGCAGCGGCGCGCCCGTGAACTCCAGCGCACCGCAGGCGAGCAGGGCACACACCTCAGCTACCACGACGCCCTCACCTGGGTTCGAGCCACCGCCGAGGCGCGGGCCGAACATCCGGATGAGATCGTCGTCTTCGCACCACACGCCGCTTGCATCATGATCTTCGACGCGGACGAGGACCCCGAGTACATCCGCGACTCGATCACGCCGGTCCCCGCAGCCGACGGGTCAGGCGGGGCACCAGGACGGGTCGATGTCCTCCAGCTGCTCGTGCCGCTCGTCCGGCAGTGCCCCGGCCGTCGGCTGAACCGGCAGGCCCTTGGCACGCCGCTGCTCGTTCTCGGCGGCCCGGCGGCCCGGCGGCCCGGCGGGTGGCGGCCCGGCGGGTGGCGGCCCGGCGGGTGGCGGCCCGCGCGTTCTTCAAGGAGATCCCTGCCTGGTAGCCCTGGTAGGTGGCGTCCACTGGGGCCAGGAGGTGGCCTGCTTCGGCTGCCCATTCGCGCGGCGCGGCGAGTTCTTTCTCCCAGGCGACATCGAGGTGCGACCACGCCATGCCGAGCTTCTCCAGCTGCGCGACGCGGTTTTCTTCCATGTCCCCGCGGGCGTGGAACCTTCGGGTGTCGGCGATCTCCTCGAGCGCGTCCGCGCCGCGGTTGCCGTGATCGGGGCCCGGGGCGCCGCCGTGGTCGATGTCGGTCGGCGGCCGTCGCCGTCGCCGTCACCGTGTTCGTGATGAACAGCAGTGGCCGTTTCCATCGCCGCGACCTGTTTGCCGAAACCCGCCGACACCTCGGCCTCGTCCAGCGCGGCCGCCGCCGTGCGATGGGCTTGGACGAGACGATCGTGAACGAAGTGCTCAGCGCGCACTGCGCTGACATCACCGGGGCCCGCACCGAAGGCGGCGAGGAACCCGGCTGCGGCTTCTGCACCGCCCGGGCACCCACCGACCCGCCACCCTCCCGGACACCGGTGGCCGCCCCACGCCGGGGCCGGAAGCCGGCTGGCGGGGGTTTGTCCTTTCGTGGTGGTGGTGGTTTGTTATCCGGTTGTGTGGGCGGGTGCCGGGTCGGTGGAGAGGGCGGCGTGGGCCTGTTGGGGGGTGTCTGGTGTCGCGGGTTGTGTGTGTTCGGCCGGGGTGTGGGGGGTGGTGTGGGGGGTGTGTTTGGTTCCGAGTCCGCGCAGGTCTACCCACCGCAGGGTGATCAGGGTGAGCAGGACGGGCAGGGTGCCGCCCAGGACGAAGACCCAGAGGGTGTATTGCTGGCTGGAGCCGATGCCTGCCAGAGCCGCGGAGAGGGGGACCAGGGCCAGTGAGCCGAGCCAGTCGATGCTGATGACGCGGCCGCGGACCGCGTTGGGGACGGAGGTCTGCACCAGTGTCGACCAGTAGACGTTGCCGGCGGTGGAGAAGAAGCCGTAGACCGCGCCCAGCGGGAGCAGGAGCCACAGGGAGGGGGAGAAGACCATCAGGGCGAGCGGGGCTGCGCCGATCGTCCAGGCGAGGAGCATGCGGCGGGCGTAGTCGGCGGGCGGTTTGCGGGCGGCCAGGACGAAGGAACTGACCACGGCGGCCACGCCGGTGACGGCGACGAGCAGTCCGTAGTCGCGGGCGTCGCCGCCGAGGTCGTTGTGGATCAGGAAGGGCAGCAGGACCTGCCGGGGGCCGGACTGGAGCAGCAGGACCACGCCGGACCATACGATGAGCACCCACAGCCATCGTTCTCCGAAGAGGTAGCGCAGGGCTTCGCGGTAGCGGACCGGCTGCCCGGTGTTGTCCTGCTCGCTGTTTTCCGTGCTCTGCCCGTTGCCGTCGGCCCGGCCGGCGGGGCGGAAGGAGATCGCGGCGACGCACAGGGCGGCGACGGCGAAGCTGAGGGCGTTGAGGGTGATGACGGCGAGTGAGCCGACCAGCGCGATGAGCAGGCCCCCGACTCCGGGGCCGATCATCCGGACGGCGAGTGACCGCACGATGGATTCCAGCGCGTTCGCGGCGTGCAGGTCGTCCTCGGGAACCAGGTCCGGGGTGAAGGCGTCGGCCGCCGGCCCGCTGACGGCGGCGGCGGCGCCCAGGACGAAGGCGCCCCCGACCAGGTGCCAGACTTCCAGATACCCGCTCAGGTGGATGACGGCGAGCGCCGCCAGCACCGTGCAGCCCGCCGTGTACGACCAGCCGATGACCTGTTTGCGGGGGTAGCGGTCGGCGAGGGCTCCGCCGATCAGGACGCAGCTGATCAGGCCCACCGACTCGGCGCCGACGACCAGGGCCAGCCCCGAGTTGTCGGCGCCCAGTTCGATGGCCACCCACGGCAGGGCGACCAGCCAGACGCCGTCGCCCACCATGCTGATGAGGTAGGAGACGAACAGCAGGCGGTAGTCACGGTGCCGCAGTGGCACCAAGGGCTTGGTCAGGGACTTCATCGGGGGATTCCCAACTCTGCGGGGGGGGCGATGCCGTGCGTGCGTGCGGCCACCGGGTCACGGTGGCCGCACGCACGCACGCACGGCCGGGGAAGGCGGAAGGGGCGGGGGGCCGGGGGGTGTTGCCGCCCTGCGGACGGTCAGAAGGCTGCCGGGACCTTCTTCCTGAGCGCGATCCGTATCTGCTGACCGTTCTCGCCGTTGATCATCATCACCGAGGGGGTGGAGTGGGTGGGCGGCATCGCGCGGAGCTTCTTCTGGTCGGCGACCCGCTCCTCGTAGTACTCCCGGCCGGCGGGCACCGCGTTGGCCCGCAGGGAGGGCATCGGGCGCCGGCCGACGGGCCAGTCGAGGACGTCGTTGCCCGGCAGGTACTCGCCGCCGTCCTCGGGGAGCAGGGTGCGGGGCCGGTTGATCGTGTAGACGTTCTCCAGGTGCTCGAAGGCGTGGCCCACACCGGGCGGGAGGAGCAGGTAGCGCTCGGGGTCGGGGAAGAAGGTGAACGAGACGTCGGCTCCGTAGGTGGGCGAGTCGACGCGGGTGTCGATCAGGTGGAGGGTGACCTCCTGGTCACGAGGGCCGACGAAGGTCAGCCGGTCCTCCTGGCCGAGGTGGATGCCGTACGCGTCGTGCGTGTAGAGGTCCTCGCCGTGGTCGATGAAGTACAGCGGGTGGCGGTCGAGGAGGGCGGAGAAGCCGGACTCGGCGCCGCTGCGGATCACCGGGTGCCGCACCCAGCCGACACCGAACACGCCGTCGAAGGGCTCCCAGTTCTTCCTGCCGTCCTTCGGCAGGGGCCGGCGCAGCTCGACCCGGCGGACGGTGCCGTCGGTGAGGCGGACGTCGCGGGTGACCGGGTACTCGTAGGCGACCTTCGGGATCATCGCCCGCTGCTGCGCCGCCACCATGTCGTACCAGAGTTCGTCGGCGGAGTGGGTGTTGGGCTTGTACAGCGGGAGGTCCTCGTCGCTCACGTCGAGCGGCAGGTTGATGATGTCGGCGTCGGGCTGCCAGTCGAGGGAGCCGTGCACCCACTCCTTCGGGTCCGGCAGGAACAGCTCGTAGGAGTTGATCGAGTTCACGAACTCCAGGCCGTCGAAGGTGTGTGCCACGCCGGGCGGGATGTACAGCGCCCGGGCCGAGGTCGGGGACCAGGTGTGCGTCTCCCGGGCGCCCGCGGTGGGGGAACCCTCGCGGCAGTCGATGAAATGGCCGGTGATGGTGCGGGTGCTGGGGCCCATGAAGGTCAGCCAGTCGGCCTGTCCGAGGTGAATTCCGTAATGTCCGTAGCTGAATTCTTTTTCGCCGTGGAAAACCAGGGTTGCGGGCCGCAGGGTGGGAAAGGGGACGACGTAGGAATCGTTCCCGTTCTCGATCCGCCAGTTCTCGCGCCAGCCCAGTCCCTCGATGGCGAACGACTCGTTCACAACAGTCCTTCCTTTCCTGAATGTGCGGCCTGGGGGGCGGGGGCGGGCGACTGTGTGCCCGCCCCCTGCCGGTCCTTCGCTCAGCCGAGGATCTCGACCTCGTAGCCAGCGGCCTCGGCGGCGGCGCGCAGCTCGTCGATGGACGTGGTCGGCAGCTCCTCGAAGATCTCCGCGACGGCCGCCTGCTTGATGCCGGCCAGCGAGGCGGAGAGCCGGGAGGCCTGGTCGGCGCCCTCGAACTTGTTGAAGGCCAGCGTGGTCAGCAGGTTCTGCAGCGCCTCGTCACCGGAGGCGGAGGCCTCGCGGAGCTTCGCCAGCGTCGCGTCGTCGACCTTGCTGAAGTCGGCGTCGAACTCGGTGCCGTTCGCGTAGAGAGCGGCGAGCATCTGCTGGGCGGAGGTGGTGGTGGCGTTCATGGCGGGCTCCTTCTTTTCGGCGATCGATTCCACGGGTTCCGTTTTCTTTTTCTTTCCGGCCCCCCGTGCTGATGTATCAATTTCACCAACCCCGAGGAGTTCGGTCAATGAACTTTCCATCGGCTTCGGGAATCGGGGGGTTCGGACATTGTGATGGGTCGCGGTTCCGGGCGGGGAGCGGCCGGCCGATAATTCAGGCGGCTGCTCGATCGGTTTCTTGGGTCAGGAATTCACTGACCTTTTCCGTGAAGACCCGCATTTCCCTGGTCAGTCGTGCTCCGCGGCGCCACAGGAGCTGGGTGCTGACCTCGAAGGACGGCCGCCAGGCGAGCGGGACGAGGACACCGGTGTCGATGTCGTCCGCCACCGCCACGGCGGGCAGCAGGGCGATCCCGAGCCCGGCTGCCGCCCAGCGCTTCGCGGACTCCACGGTCCCCGATTCCAGCAGCGGTACGGGCTCCCGCCCGCCCCACAGCTCCCGTTCCAGCAGCCTGCGGCAGCGCGGCCCCGCCTCGGGCACCAGGAGGGGCGTTTCCCGCAGCTGGTCCGCGGTCACCAGCCGTCGTGCGGCCAGCAGGTGGTCCGGGCAGACCACGGCGACCAGGGGCTCGGTGCGCAGCACGACGGCCTCCATGCCGGCGTGGCGGGCCTCCACGTCCATCACCAGAGCGAGGTCGAGGGCGCCCCGCCCGAGTGCCTGGACGGTGTCCTCGCCGGAACCCGGCCGCAGCACCACGTGCAGTCCCGGGTGGCGGTGATGGAAGAACTCCAGCATCGGCGGCATGTGGTAGGTCGCGATGCTCTCCATGGTTCCCACGAGGACCCGGCCGGCCGGCTCATGGCCGCCCCGGGCCGCACCGCGGGCCTCGTCGGCCAGGGAGAGCAACTGCTCGGCGTACGGCAGGAACCGTTGCCCGGCCTGGGTGAGCCGGACGCTGCGGCCCGAGAGCCGCTCGAACAACTCGGTGCCCAGTGCGTTCTCCAGGCCCCTGATCTGGCCGGTGACGCTGGACTGTGCGTAGTTGAGCTCCGCTGCCGCCCGGCTGAAGCTGAGCAGGGTGGCAGCCTTCTGAAAGGTCGTGAGCTGGCGGATGTCCACGTGGTCCTCCGGGGGTTGTCGCGCCGCTTGCCGGTCAGTGGCCGTAACTGCTTGCGTCGCCGCCCTCGCCGGGGCCGGCCTCGGCCAGTTCGCGGGCGACCGCGGCGATGTCCGCCAGCAGTTCGTCGATGTCCGCCTCGGTCGTCGCCGGGTTGAGGAAGACGAGCTTGAGGTGGACCCGGGGTTCACCGTCCGGGCCGGCCGCCTTGGTGCGGGCCACGAGCGCGCGTCCCCGCGCCATGAGCGTGCGCCGGACCGCGGCGTTCCAGGCGCTCTCGTCGGCCACGCCCCGCGCGGGCGGCCGGCAGCGGAAGATCACCGTGCTGAGCAGCGGCTCGGCCAGCAGGTCCAGGTCCGTGCCGGCCGTGATGCGGGCGGCAGCGTACCGGGCCAGGCCGTGGCACCGGTCCACCCAGGCGCCCATGCCATCGCGGCCCAGCGTCAGCAGGGACGCGGCCATCTTGAAGGCGTCCGAGCGACGCGTGGTCTGCATCGAGGTGCCCAGCAGCGCGGTGAACCCCGCCGCCTCGTCGTCCGCCGGGTTGAGGTACACGGCCTGCTGGCCCAGGCACCGCAGGTGCTGCTCGTCGCGGACCAGGAGCACGCTCGACGAGGCCGGCGTCCAGCCGAACTTGTGCAGGTCGAAGGCGACGGAGTCGGCGCGGTCCAGCCCGGTCAGGAGCGGGGCGAGCGTGGGGGAGAACAGTGCCCCGATGCCGTAGGCCGCGTCGACGTGCAGCCACACGTCCCGCTCGGCGGCCAGGTCGGCCAGCTCGGGCAGCGGGTCGAAGGAACCGCGGTCCGTGGTGCCCGCCGTCGCGACCAGCGCCAGTGGGAGCTCCCCGGGGCCGAACCGGTCGAGGATGCGGCGCGCTGCGTCCACCCGCATCCGGCCGAGGTCGTCCACCGGCACGCAGACCACGGCGTCCTGGCCGAGCCCGAGGAAGCCGGCCGCGCGGGCCACGGAGAAATGGGCGGCCGCCGAGCACAGGATCCTCGGCCCGACCCGCAGACCGGTCAGGCCCGAGCGGGACACCTCGCCGCTCTCGCGCAGGGCGTGCTCCCTGGCGACCAGCAGGCCCATCAGGTTGGAGATGCTGCCGCCCGGGGTGAGGGTGCCCGACGCCCCGGCGCCGAAGCCGGCCCACGACGCCATCTCCGCGATCAGCCGCCGCTCCAGCTGCAGGGCGAAGGGACCGCTCTCCCAGGAGTGCAGGGACTGGTTGAGGGCGGCGGCGAGCAGCTCGGCGGCAGCGGAGGCGGCCGTGGGCGCGCATTGCATGCGGGACACGGCGGCCGGGTGCGCGAGGTCGGCCGCCCCGGCGGCGTACGCCTCGAACAGCTCGGTCACCCGCCGGGGGCTCGGGCTCTCGGCGAGGAACGCTCCCTTCTCGAGGAACCGGTCCATCGCGGCGGCCGCCGCCTCGGGGCCGCCGGCCGCGACCGGCCCGCCCCGCTTCAGCGAGGCGTCGTGGAGCGCGCCGAGCGCAAAGTCCACCAGCGTCCTCAGCTGCTCGAAGGCTTCCTGCCGGCCGGCCAGCGCCGCGTTCCTGCCCGTGTCGATCATCGACGGAGTCCTTGCTCTCGTGAGTCCGGTATGTCTCGTGAAGTGGCGTCCCGCTCGACGGGGGCGCCGCGCGTGCCGCGGATGACGCCGATCGACGCGACGACGACGGCCGCGAGGCCCAGCGTCTGCAGCGGCGAGATGGTCTCGTGCAGGACGAGCAGCGCGACCAGGGCGCCGATCGCCGGCTCCAGACTGAGCAGCACCCCGAAGACGAGCGCGGAAACCCGGCGCAGCGTCTCCATCTCGCAGGTGTACGGCACCAGGGACGACAGCATCGCGACGCCGAAGCCGAAGGCGAGCACCGCTGGGTCGGCCAGCGCGGAGCCGCCCTCGGACAGCCCGGCCGGCAGTGCGCACAGCGTGCCGAAGGCCATCGCGAGCGCCAGTCCGCCCCCGCCGGGCAGCAGCGCGCCCACCCTGGCCGACAGCGGCACATACGCGCCCCAGAACACCGCGCAGGCCAGGGCAATCAGCAGCCCGCTGATCCCGGCGGCACCGCCCTGCCACCCGAGCAGGGCGATGCCGCACCCGGCGAGCACCGCCCACAGCCGGTCGCGGGCCCGACGTGAGGACAGGGCCGCGACGGTGAGCGGCCCCGCCATCCCGACGGTCAGCGCGACCCCGACGGGCATCCGGGCCATGGCCAGGTAGAAGCACAGATTCATGCCGGCGATGGCGACGCCGAGGACGGTGACCGCACCCGCTGTGCGCCGGTCCAGGCGCAGCGACGGCCGCCAGAACACAAGCAGCACCGCCGCGGCGAAGCCGAGCCGCAGCACGGTCATCGCGGAGGGTCCCACGGCGTGGAACAGCTGCTTGGCGAAGGCGGCCCCGAGTTGGGTGCTCACCATCCCGACCAGCATCAGCACCGGTGCCGGGACGGCACCGATGCCCCGGGGTGCGGTGCCGCCGGCCGGGGCCGCGGTCACCTCGGCGGCTACGTCGACGCTCATGATGTCGTCCTTCCTCCGCTTGCGGAGCGGCTGCGGGTACGGCTCGGGGTACGGCTGGTGGCGGGGGCCGGCCGGTGCCTCACGGCGTGAGGAGGACCTTGCCGGTGGTGGCCCGGTTTTCCAGCAGGGTGTGGGCCCGTGCCGCCTCGGCCAGCGGCAGCCGCTCGCCGACACCGGGACGGATCACGCCGTCGGCGACGTGCGTGAAGAGCTCGGCGGCCGCCGCCCTGAGCGAGGCCGCGTCCGGGACGTGGTCGGCGAGGGTGGGCCGGGTCAGGTACAGGGAGCCCGCCGTGCGCAGCAGTTCGACGTCGACCGGCGGGACCGGGCCGCTGGACAGCCCGCACACGGCGAGGGTGCCCCGGCGACGCAGTGCCCTGACGCTCTCCTCGAACGTGGCCGCGCCCACCGAGTCGTAGACCGCGTGCGCGCCCTGGCCGCCGGTGAGTTCGCGCACCCCGGCCGCGAAGTCGCCGTAGGGCAGGGCGTGGTGGGCGCCCGCGGCCAGGGCGGCCTGTCGCTTCTCCTTGGTGGAAGCGACGGCGACGACCTGCGCGCCGCGGTGTGCGGCCAGCCGTACCAGGAGCTGCCCCAGCCCACCGGCGGCGGCCAGTACCACCACGGTTTCGCCGGCCGCCACGGGGTGCGTGGTACCGCTGAGGTACAGCGCGGCGAGCCCCTGGAGCAGGACCGCTGCGGCGTCGGGCAGCGTGACGCCGTCGGGAACGGGCACCAGCTTGGCCTGGGGGACGGCGGTGTACTCGGCGTAGGCGCCGAGCTGGGTGGCGTACGCGACCCGGTCGCCCAGGGCGAAGTCCGTGACGCCGTCGCCCACGGCGGTGACCACTGCGGCGGCCTCCTGGCCGGGGACGAACGGGTAGGCCGTGGGATAGGTGCCGTCGCGGAAGTAGACGTCGATGAAGTTGAGGCCGACGGCCTCGTTGCGGACGACGGCCTGGCCGGGCGCGGCCTCGGGGCGGGGCAGGTCGGTGACGGCGAGGACGTCGGGTCGGCCAGGGCGGGTCACTTGCAGGGCACGCATCAGTTCCTCGATTCGCCGGGAGCGGTGGGGGTGGCGGCCGCCGCGGTGCGGGACCGCCCGGGTGCGTGGGCCCCGGTGTGCGGCTCGGACTCGCGAAAGAGCCGGCGGAAGTAGTCGATGTCGCCGGTGAGGCCCGCCATCAGGGTGTCGATGCCCGGTTCGCCGGGGCCGTCCACGGCGTGCAGCAGTTCCTCGTTGCGGCGTAGCCGGGCCGGGGCGAACGGCAGGGCGCCGACGGTCCGGTAGCGGATGGCGCCGGTGGCGTCGCGCCGCGGGATGATGTCGGAGCGGGCCGAACGGCTGGCGCTGAACGGTATGTCCAGGCGCCCCTCGGCGAACGCCTCCACGACCGCCTCGATCAGGTCGGGGCGCTGCAGCAGCGGCTCGACGAGATCGGCGACCTCGTCGAGGATCCACCTCTGCTCCTCGGTGACCCGGCCGTCGTCGACGGTGACGAAGTCCAGCAGCGGCGAGTTGGCCCGGTCGGCCAGCCGCAGACCGGCCACGTTGGCCGCAGTGTCGGGGATGCCGTACGCCTCCTGGTACGTCTTGGTGATCAGCTTGGAGGCCCCGCCGAGCCGGGCCGCCAGCGCCCCGTAGAGGATGAGGTCCTCGGCGTTGCCGCGCTCGCGGGGGAAGACGCCCATGAACTCGTGCAGCACCGCGTGGACCTTGACGCCGGCGGGGAGGTAGCGCTCGGCGAGGACCGGAATGCTGCGCAGGGCCGCGACGTCTTGGACCAGGTGCCCGCCCTGCGGATAGGCCACGGACACGCAGCGGACACCGGCCCGGGTGGCGAGCACCGCCTCCAGCACGCTGATGGCGAGGCTGATCGACGGCGGCACGAGCACCGCGGTCAGGGTGCCGAACAGCTCCCGGTCGACGATCACCCCGTGCTCGGCCAGTTCGCCGCAGGCACGGTCCACGTCCTGCCATGCCGTCAGGGACTCGGCCAGCGGTACGGCCTTGGAGTAGGGCAGGTTGTACGAGATGCCGCCGCCCTCGAAGGAGGTGATGCCGGAGGCGACGGAGACGTCGAAGAGGAGGCGGGCGTCGGGGGATCCGTGCCGGATCTCCAGCGGCGCGTCGATGAGTTCGTTCAGTTCACGGCCGCGCTGCCAGCCGTGGGCGACCAGCGGGTAGCCGTTGAGGTCGGCCGGCCGCAGGTGCAGGGTGCGGCGGGCCTCGCCGAACCGCTTGAGGCGGGTGTGGGAGTCGATGGTCAGGGTCAGGAGGTCGGGGCGGGCCTCCTCCTCCAAGGTCGCCAGAAGCCGCTTCATCTCCTCGTGGCCGCCTACGCCGCAGCGCGGCTGCAGGGCCACCCGGCCCCGGTCCTTGCAGTCCTGGAGGATCTCGGCGGCGGTGGGCTTGCCGAGCGAGGCGATGTACGCGGCGGACTGGGACGGCGTGGGCAGTGAGGTGGAGCAGGCCAGTGGGACGGTGGCGGAGCGGGCGCCGGCGGACGGGACGGACGTGACGCTCATGACGCCGCCAGGTCGGTGAGCCTGGCACCGCGGCCCTCGAGCCGCAACCGGTCGAGCAGCCGGGGCAGTTCGGCGGCGTCGGCCAGGATGTGGTCCACTCCGGCGGCGTACAGGCGGTCGTGGGCCGAGGCGTCCTTGTGGCTGCCCACGGAGAGGTTGCCGCCGACGACGACGGGGCAGGTGATCCGGCCCGACCGCTTGGCCTGGTCGAGACCGCGCAGGTCCTCGTGGACATGGCCGTTGAGACTGCCGATGACCACGGCCTCGGCGTGCGGGTACTGCTCGCAGGCCTCGGCGAACTCCTCGACGGTCGTGCAGGTGCCGAGGTTGATGACGTGGTAGCCGAGGCCGCGCAGGGAGTGGGCGATGAGGTGGTTGGCGACCGCGTGGCTGTCGCTGGCCGCCACGCCGAGGACGACCGTGGGAGGTGCGGAGTGCTGGTTCGGCAGAGTTCGCATCGAGCTTCCTGGTTCGGGGTCGTTGGTGGGGAGCCGGCGGTTGTGCGGTCAGTCGTCGAAGGCGGCGAAGAGCTCCCGCTTGCTCACGGACTTCAGCCGGCCGGCGTCGAACTCGCCCGGGTCGGCGGCGGCCAGTGAGTCGAAGACGTGGCTGATCGCGGGCACCAGGCCCCAGACCTCGTGGTAGGGCGGTTGCCCCGGCGCGAGGCGTTCGGCGTCCTCCTGGCGGGCGAAGACGTAGTTCGACCAGTTGGCGGCGCGCGGGTGGCGGTGGTGGAAGTCGTGGACCACGGTGTCGCCGGTCAGCACGAGGTAGCGGGACGGGGCGTGCACGAACAGCAGCCGCAGGGTCCAGCGCGTCCACGCCAGGGCGCGGCGCAAGACGGGCAACTGCGGGGCGGGGACCGGGTCGCCGAGGAAGATGGCGTTGGTCAGCGAGGCGAAGTACGCCCGGCTGCGTCGGTCCTGAAGGCCGGGTTCGGGGAAGGTGTGCTTGACGCACAGCCGCAGGGTGTTGCTGACCTGGAACAGCAGGACGAGCGGCACGAACCACACGACGAGCAGGGCCGGCCAGGTGCCGGTCGCCGCCGTGACCAGGGTGAGCGTGCCGTAGAGGGTGGCGGCCGCCACTTTCTCGGTGGGCGCCGACTGGCTCCAGAAGGAGCGCACACGGGAGACGGCGAAGGCGAGGTGGAAGCGCGGGGAGAGCAGCTTGCCGAGGAGCCGGCGCCACATCCGGCGGCGGGTCATGCCCGGGTGCAGGCCCAGGCTGACCAGGAAGGCCTGGACCGTGGGGTCCTTCAGCGTCATGTGGTCGAGCGCGTGGTGGTCGCTGACGTGCTCGCGGCTGTAGCGCTGGAAGTTCTGGATGATCAGGAGGCTGGACACGGCGTGGCCTATGGCCCGGTCCGGCTCGCGGCGGCGGTACATGTTCCGGTGCGAGCACTGGTGGTAGATCATCATCCGCAGGTTGCGCATCCCGTGCAGGGTCACCGCCCAGCCGGCCGCGAGCAGCAGCAGGAACGGCCCCCCGAGGACGTAGGCCAGCGTGCTGAGGAGGACACCTGCGGCCATCGACGTCGTGGCCGTCACCAGGTGGAAGGTGGGCGTCCAGCCCGGGGACCGCTGGCCGGGCAGCGCCTTGCCGGTGAGGAGCGTCAGCGGGAACTGGAGGAATCCCGGGAGCACGGTCATGGACTCGCGCGGGCCACGGGCCGCGGCGGGTGGGGCGGAGGTGGCCGGGGCAAGGATGCCTTGCTGGTCGAGCAGTGCCATCGGGGCTCCTAGAGGGAGGAGAGGGCGGGTAGGGGCGCGCTGTTCAGCCGGACGCCGACGGAGCAGGCGACGGGCGCGGACCGCTCGGGGGCCGACATGAGGGCACGGGCGTCCTGCCGGGTGAGGACGACTTCGATGTGGTCGGCCTCCTCGTGCCGCAGGCCGCTCTCGCGGATCGCGATCCGGAAGGAGACGTTGCCGTCGGCGTCCACGCAGGACGTGACCGTGCCGTCCACGACGCCGGGGATCGTGGTGTGCTGGTGCATGGGGTTCCTCCGCGACAGGTGGTGGGGCGAGGCGGTGTCGTGCCGGCCCGCGCTCACTGCTGCGCGACGCGGACGGTCGCGGCGCCCAGGAGGCGGCACTGGCAGGCGAGCCGGTGGTTGCCGTCGGCCCGGCCGAGGTCCTCGAGGAAGTCCCTCTCGTCGGGATCGGCCTCCCCGAGCGACGCGGAGCCGTCGAGGACTTCGATGACGCAGGCGCCGCACGCCCCTGAGCGGCAGCCGAACGGGATCAGCTGTTCCGGCCTCTCGTACTCGATGTCCGTGAGGCAGGAGCCGTCGGGCAGCAGGATCTCCACCCTGTCGGGCATGAGGGTGAGCTTGTTGAGCGGCATTGCTGTGCAGCCCCCTTGAGGCGGGTCGGGCATCCCGGCGCGCGGGATGCGATGCGGTGACCGAGGCGCCGGTGCTACGCGGCCGACACGGACGGGACGGCCGCGCGGTCGCGTGCACCGGGGAACGCGTCGGAGGAGTGCTCGGGCGCGAGCCGTTCGCCGGGGCGCAGGGTCACGGCCGCGTGGTTCACGGCGGTGCCGGCCTCGCCGAAGCCGACGGTGATCAGCGGGACGCGGCCCGGGTAGGCGCACACGTCGCCGACCGCGTGGACGCCGGGCAGGTTGGTGCTCATGGACCGGTCGACCCGGATCCTGCGGTGCTCCAGGTCGATTCCCCACTCGGCGACGGGGCCGAGGCCGGAGGTGAAGCCGAGGGCGGCGACGAGCGCCTGCGCCGGCAGGGTGAACACCTCGTCGCCCCGCCGGATCCCGACCTGTTCAAGCCGCTGGGCACCGTGGCAGGCGACCACCTCGGCGTCGGTGACGACCCGGACGGCGGAGGCGTACAGCTGCCGCACGCTGTACTCGTGGGCGCGGAAGGTGCCCCGCCGGTGGACGAGGGTCGTGCTGCGGGCCAGCGGGGCCAGGGCCAGCGCCCAGTCCACGGCGCTGTCGCCCCCGCCGACCACGACCACGTCCCGTCCTGCGTGCGCCTCCGGTCGCGGGACGTGGTAGGCGACGCCCCTGCCCTCGTACGGTACCGAGCAGGGCAGCTTGCGGGGCACGAACCTGCCGAGCCCGGCGGCGATCACCACGGCTCCGGCGTCCACTTCGCCGCCGTCGTCGGTGCTCAGCATCCAGCCGCCGCCTCGGCGGGTAAGGCCGACCACCGTCCGGCCGAGCAGGTACCGGGTATCGAACGGGGCGGCCTGCTCCAGCAGGTTGTCGATCAACTGGCGCCCCTTGACGGCGGGGTGGCCGGCCACGTCGTACAGCAGCTTCTCCGGGTAGAGAGCGGACACCTGGCCGCCGGGCTCGTCGAGCGCGTCGACGACCATCGCCGACAGGCCGCGGAAACCGGCGTAGTACGCGGCGTACAGCCCGGCGGGTCCCGCTCCCACGACTGCGACGTCCACCGCCGCCTCGGCGGGCCGGCCGACGGCGCTCACGACTGCTGGCATCTCACGCTCCCCCTGGCTTGATTGCCGCGTATCTGTCGACACGCGGTGCGGGGCGGGTGGTTGCCCGCCCCACCAGGAAACCATACAGAACGCTCGCTATGTTTTCTAGGTCGGTTCGTTTCCTGTCAAAAACAGAACGATCGAGGGCCGGGTCAGCCGCCCCGGGCCTCCGTGCCGTCGAGGACCAGCCGCCAGATCTCCTCCACCTGGTCGGCCACCTTCCCTGCGCCCGCGCCGGCCGCCGGCGCCCCGGCGCCGCGTATCTGCACCTCGGCGCCCGTCAGCAGGTACCTGACGAGGGCGGTCACCGCCTCGGGGCGGTCCGTGAGCCGCGGCCGGCCGTCCTCCCGCGCGCGTTGCAGCAGGTCCTGCACGCCCGGCAGCCAGACCTGCGTCCACCGGTCCGGCTCCTCCGGCCGCTCCCTGGCGAGCCGGGCGGCCGAGCGCGCGACGACGCTCTCCTCCAGCAGCCCGGTGAGCCCGACGGTGAGTTCGGCCACCGTGCGCAGCGTGGGCTCGCGTGACTCCATGACCCGGCTCACGAGCGCCCGGGCGATCGCCCGGCCCTCCTCCCCGATCGCGTCGGCCAGGGCGGCCTTGGAGGGGAAGTGAAAGGTCAGTGCCCCCATCGAGACGGATGCGGACGCGCAGATCCGGGACAGTCGGGCTCCTTCGTAGCCGACGCGGTCGATCTCCAGGGCGGCGGCCCGGACGAGCCCCCTGCGTGTGCGCACCGCCCTCTCCTGAACAACCATCTCCTCGTTCCTCCCTCGGGCCCAGCCCCGGCCGCACCGTGTGGCCCTGCCGGAGGCCTCCCCGCCTTCCGTCGAAAGAAAAGCGATCGTTCGCTATTCTTTCATGGGAAAGGGGAGGCAGCCATCCCCCGCGGCAGGGGCTCTTCGGGATCCGAGGGCGCCGGTGCCCGCCCTGCGCCCGGCTGGGCGCGAGCCCGGGCGGCAGGCGCACGGCGCCGGCGCGGCTACACCGCGGTCGAACCGCCGTCGACGGCCATCGCCGTGCCGGTGACGAACGAGGAGAGGTCGCTGCACAGCCAGGCCGCGGCCTGCGCCACCTCGGCCGGCGCGGAGATCCGCCGCTGCACCGAGTCGGCCATGAAGACCTCCTCGAGCTCCGGGGCCGCCTGCAGCACGCCCTCCATCATCTCGGTGCGGGTGCTGCCCACGACCAGTGCGTTGCAGCGGATGCCCCGCTGCCCGTAGTCCAGCGCGGCCGCCCTGGTCAGTCCGATCACCGCGTGCTTGGCGGCGACGTAGGCGGCCGAGGCGCCGGTGGCCTTCATCCCGGCCACGCTGGAGGTGTTCACCACCGAGCCCCCCGAACCCGCCAGCATCGCCGGTATCTGGTGCCGCAGGCAGTTCCACACGCCGCGCAGATTGACGTCGACGGTGCGCTCGTACGTCGCGTCGTCGATCTCGTGCAGCGGCGTCCCCGCGGTGGCGTAACCGGCGTTGTTGAACGCCGCGTTCAGGGTGCCGAAGGTGTCGACGGCGACCGCCACAGCCCGTTCGGCGGCGGCTGGGTCCCTCACGTCACCGGCCGCCGCGACGGCCCGCCCCCCGCCTGCGCGGATCTGCGCGACGAGGTCGTCCAGCCTGTCCTCGCGCCGGGCCACGACCACCACCGCGGCCCCCTCCTCGGCGAACAGCCGGGCGGCCGCCGCCCCGATGCCGCTGGACGCCCCGGTGATCATGGCCACCTTGCCGTCCAGCAGCTGCCCTGTACCGCTCATGCCCACTGTGCCCCCTTGCCGTCGTGAAGTCGGTTGCGTGCGCGCGAGGTCCGCGCCGCGCGCGGGCGCAGACCTCGCGGTGTGCCTCGTGGAACGCGCCGGACTGCCGTCAGGCGGCCCAGGCCGTACCGGCCGCCGCCTCGCTGTCGAGCGTCCGCAGCAGGTCCTCGTCGATCGCGTGCAGCGAGTCCACCAGGTGACGCACCCCTGCCTCGCGCATCAACTGCCGCTGGAAGCTGTGCTCGAAGCGGCTCGGGTGGCCGATGAACGCCATACCGAGCAGCCGCGCCTCTTCGGCGACCCGGGCAACGTCGTCGACGATCAGAACCTCGTCGTGCTCGACACCGAAGTACTCGGTGGCGATCTCGTGCAGGCCCGGCCGGAAGGAGTCGGTGCAGATGTAGCCGGGCCCGTCGAACAGTGCCGCGTGCTCCCCGAGGAAGGCGTCGAAGTGGTCCCTGCCCAGACCGCCGTAGCAGACGGTGCGCAAACCCAGGCCGCGCAGCAGCCCCACGAGGGCGACAGCGCCCTCGTTCACCCGAACCGGACGGGTCTTCAGGTACCGGGCTCGTTCCTCGAAGTACGCCTCCAGCGCTTCCTCGCCGCTCATCGAGCCGCCCTGCGCCTCGGCGAGCAGCCGCCCCGCGACCGCGCGAGGCTGGGAGAAGATCGTGCGCTCCAGCTCGGCGGTGTATACGCAGCCGCGGCTCACCAGGAAGTGGTGGATGACCGGACTGAAGGTGTCGTTGAGCATGACACCGTCGATGTTCACCGCGCCCAGGCGCAGATGCGCCAGACCCTGACTCATGTGATCCCCCTCGGTGAGACCGCGGGCTCGGCCGCGGTGCTGAAAGCGCGGCCTCAGCCGGCCGCGCCGGTTCTCTCTGCGCCCACGGACTTCTCGACGCGCTCCCGGACCTGCCCGTTCGCGGCGGCGGCCGCGCTGCTCGCGGCCCGGAGCAGGTCCCGGATCCGGTCCGGGTTCACCTCGGTGCGGGCGACGACGGCCGGGACGGCGACCCCGGGCAGCAGCAACCGCCACATCCGTACCGCGCGGTCGGAGAGGTCCGCCCGCGCCTCGCTGGCGACGGCCGAGTACGTCTGCATGCCGGTGCACGCCTCGACCACGAACTCCGCCAGCTCGGCCGGTTCGACGCCGGCCTGCAACTCGCCCCTCTCACGGGCCGCTTCGAGGCACTCGGTCATGATCTGGCTCCACTCCCGATAAGGAGTGGTGTCCTTCAAGCCGAACGAGCCCTGCTCGCCGGTGAGGCGCACGCCCGCCCGCAGCAGCGGGTCCACCTGCAGCTGATACGCCCAGACCATGGTGATGTCGACGAGCCGTTGCAGTCCCTCGGACTCCAGCCAAGGGATGATCGACCGGGGCTGCGCGTTCATGACCGCGCGCGCCAGGTCCTCCTTGGAGTCGAAGTGGAAGTAGAGGGCCCCGGCGGTCAGTCCGGCTCTCTTGAGAATGCGGCTGATGCTTGCGCCGGCGAAACCCACCTCGTCGAAGACGTCCGCAGCCGCGCGGAGCAGCGACTCACGGGTCTGGACGGCACGCTCTTGCTTCGGCTGCTGAGCCATCGGAAACCCCCAAAGAAACAGAACGTTCCCTACGTTACCTGCCCGATCACCACCGGGCCAGTCGCAGCGGAACGCCAGCTCCCACTTGCCCGCGATGAACGGACACTTCACACTTTCCTCTCGGCATTTTACTCACCACTGACTGTCTCTTTGCCGCAAGGAAACCTAAAACAAAACGAGCACTCTTTATTTTCTTTCCAGGAGCGAACGCCTGTACGTGCATACAGCCGTGCACAGCACACACTTCCTTGGGGGATTTCCGCATGTCGATCACCGCCTCGAACCCGGCGACACAGACCTCGCTCACCCACACGGTTCCTTGCGAGTACGTCCACAAATCGGCACAGTCCGAGGTCCTGCTGACCGGCTGGAGCCCCGCCGGACCGGACCGCCACCGCATCACCGCCCGGTGGCCGCTCGCTCATCCCTTCTATGCGCCGGCGGGAGGCTTCCACGACCCGATGCTCGTAGCGGAGTCGGTCCGCCAGTGCGTGCCGCTGCTGAGCCACGTCGCCTACGACGTTCCCTTCGGCCACCGGCAGGTGTGGAGCCGCTTCCGGTACGAGATCGACCCGGCCGCGCTGGCAACATCGGACGCCCCGGCCGAGGTGGAGATGCGGGTCACCTGCCCGAAGGTGACCCGTCGCGCAGGCCGGCTGGTCTCCGTCGACATGCACGTCGACCTGTCCCTCGACAACCGCCCGCTGGGCACCGCGTTCACCCGCTTCGCCGACCTGTCTCCGGCCGTCTACCCACGGCTGCGCGGCCCCTACGCCGACATCGACGAGGCCTACCGGCGCACCATCCCCCTCGCCCCGCCGACCGCGCCGGCCTCCGTCACCCGGACCGGGTTCACCGACGTCGTGCTGTCCCCGACCAACTCTCCCACCCTCCATCAACTGCGCGTCGACCTCACCCACCCGGCGCTCTTCGACCACCCCGTCGACCACGTCCCGGGCATGCTCCTGCTCGAAGCGGCCCGACAGGCCACCCATGCCCAGACCCACCCGCAGCCGGTGATCGCCACGGCCATGGAGGCCGAATTCGCCCAGTACGTGGAACTCGACGCGCCCTGCTGGATCCACGTCGGGCCACCCGGCGAGGAATCCGGCCGCGATGGCGACGGTCCTGGTGCGGCACCTGTGCGCGTCATGGCGGTGCAGAACGAGGCCTGCGCGTTCACGGCGACCGTGACACCCACGGCGGTTTCCGGGGCCTGACCACCGGACGGGGCCACTTCGGCACAGCGACGGCGACGGCGCGGGCGCCAGGAAGCGGCGGGCAGCCACCCGGCCGCCATGGCCACGTCGCTGTGCGGTGCAGTGGTCTTCTTCGTGCGGGTCCATCTGCCGATGCCCTCGCCTCCGCCGCCCCGGGCGGGCGCTTTCCCGACGGAGTTCGCGGGCGGGGGCGTTCTGGTGGGCGGGCGCTAGGTCCAGCGCATGCCGATGGCGGTGAGCTGTTCGATGCGTTCCGGTGACAGCGTCGCGGCCCTGCGCCGCTGGTTCCCGACCCATGCCCCAAGCCGGAGCTCCCGCTCCTCCCGGTCCTCGCCGCTGTCACCGTCTCCGCAGATCACGATCCGCTCGACATGCTGCCTCGGGACTCGAAGGTGCCCTTCGCGTTGGTAGTACTGCTCGGCGGCGGCGAGGTTGGCAGCCCATTTGTCGGCCCGGCTGGTCCGTGGCTTGGGTTTTTCGTCCTCGGTGGCGAGGGTGACGCCGAGGACGTGCTGCAGCATCCATTGCTGGACGCCGGTGAGTTTGTCCCAGCCCAGGCGCTGGGCGCGTACCCACCGTCCGAGGTCTTCGCCCTGGCGTACGACGATGCCCGGCTCGGTCGGTAGTGCGCCGCCTTCGTTCAGGTGCTGCCGGGTGAGGTGGAAGGCGCGCTGCCATTCCACGGGCCAGGTGGGGCACCAGGACGGGTCGATGTCCTCCAGCTGCTCGCGGCGCTCCTCCGACATGGCGCCGGCCGACGACGGCACTTTCAGGCCCTCGGCACGCCGCTGCTCGATCTCGGCAGCCTTCCGGGCGGCGGCCCGGGCGTTCTTGAGCCAGATGCCCACCCGGTACCCCTGGTAGGTGGCGTCCAGTGGGGCCAGGAGGTGCCCGTTTTCGGCGGCCCACCCACGGGCAGCGGCGAGGCCTTCTTCCCAGGCGACGTCGTAGTGCGACCAGACCATGCCGAGCCTCTCCAACTGCGCGACGCGGTTCTCGTCCATGTCCCCGCGGGCGTAGAAGCGCCTGGTGTCGGCGATCCACTGCCCCAGCGGGAACGCGGCGAGCGAGGCTGGCCACCCTGCGGCTTTGACCTCCTGGTCGTCGCCGCCGGGGACGCGGTACGTGAACGGCACGCGCAGGTCGCCGTGCTCGCGGGCGTAGATGACGGCGGCCTCCACGCCGCGTCGCCAGTGGGCATGCTCAGGGTTGAGAACCCGCAGGTTGATGAAGGCGGCGAGCTGCGCGGGGTCACGCGGTGTGGAGAACTTCAACAGCTCCCTGGCCGGTACTGACAGCCGGTCGCTTCGGTCGCTCTCGGCTCCCTCGCCTTCCTCGGTGCCCGAGCGGGTCTGTACGCCCCGGACTCGGCTTCGAGCTTGCTGTTCGGCGAGTTGCTCGACGACCCTGGCGTCGTGCGCTCGTAGGGCCTCCAGCAGCTTCGCGAGCCCGCTATACGCCCGGGAGGTGAGCATGTTGTCGGGCGTCTCCCCGGGCCCCAGCAGCACCGGCACCACGAGGGAGGCGACCTTGCCCTCGCCGGGCTGCATCCGCAGCGCGCGGCCCACTGCCTGGACCAGGTCCGGCATCGAGCCCCGCACGTCCGCGAAGTACACGGAGTCACATTCCCGCGTGTCGACCCCTTCCCCGAGCACCCTCACCGAGCTCAAAAAGCCCTTCTCCACGACCGTGCCGTCCGTGGCGATCCCGTCGGCGAACTCCCCGAGGACCCGCCGCCGGTGGTCGGGTTTGTGGTCGCCGCAGAGCCAGTTGGCCCAGATGGTGGCCGGGTACAGTTCCGGGTCCGCGTCGTGCAGCCGCTTGGCGATGTCGGGAAGGCCGGCAGCGAACGCCTCGGCTTCCTTGACCACATGGTGAAAGGAGAGCGTGCGGCGAAACCCCTCCTCCGCGGCCGCCTTCACCAGCGCCGTCTGCAGCGCGGCGAGCCGGGCCCCGCGCACCTGGTCCGACCGGCCCTCGGCACCGAGCAGCATGGCAGCCTGGAGTTGCGTGTCGGTGATGTCCACGCACACGACCTGATACGGCGCACAGATTCCCCTGTCGATCGCCTCCGACAACGTCAGGGTGAAACACCTGCCGCCGAACGGGCCGTCCGGATCGTCCTCCATCGAGGCCACCAGCTCGCCCGGCGCGCCCTGTTCGGAGTCCTCGTCGAGCTGCCACAGCCGGGGCGTGGCCGTCATGTACAGGCGGCGCAGGGAGGGGATGCGGGTGTTGTCGTGGACGACGGCCCAGGGCTTGCCGATCCGGCCGGACGTACGGTGCGCCTCGTCGACCACGATCAGGTCCCAGCCCGGCAGACCGGCTGTATGGGCGCGCTCCAGCGTGCCCAGCCCCAGCGAGGCGTAGGTGGCGAACACGGTCACCGTGTCGAACGGGCGGACCCACGCCAGGAGCTCCTCCGTGTCCGTGGTGTTGGGGAAGGCCACCTGGTCCCCGCGCAGGGACGAGACCCCGATCATCGGGCCTGTGCGGCCCCCTTCGCGCCAGCCGGTCTCGGTCTGGGTGAGCAGATCCAGCGAGGGCACGAGGACGAGCACACGGCCCGCGCATAGCTCCTCCGCGCTGCGGACAGCGACGAGGCTCTTGCCCGATCCCGTAGCCATGATCACCTGAGTCCGGAGCCCGCGCTCAGGCACAATGGATCTTGCAGGAAGTTCCAGTGCCCGGATAATCGCGTCAACGGCTTCTCTTTGGTGGGGACGGAGGGTTTTCCTTTCCACCGGACTCCCTTTCTCCCGGATTATTGTTGCCCGTACCTCGAGTGCGCAGCGCGCTGCGCCAAGACGGCTTCGGTCAGGTCGGTGCGCAACTGTTCGAGAAAGACCCTGAGGGCCATGGCAACGCGGCGGTAGCCGCCAGGATCGAGGTGATAGCTGTCACCGGTGAGGACGCCGAGTGCGAGGTGGTACACGCCGCCGGTGGTGTGACTGACTGCGTACAGGCCTCCGCCGCCGTCCGTACCGAAGACTGTCACCGCGTCATCAACCGCTCCAGTGAGCCGGTTGGGGTAGTTGCCCGCCTCCCTCTGAGAGACGACAGAAGATGCATCATTGATCCAGACGCCGTTGCCGAGATCAGGCAGAACGACAGGGCCGAGCTGGGCGTAGTACTCCAGGAGTGCCTCGGCCGCCCCGGCGTGACCGAGCAGCGCGACCGCGGCCTCACCCTCCTCGGCAGAGACCAGACGCACCTCGTGCCCGCCGGGCGGGTAACCCCGCACGGCCTCGAATCCGGCCGAGAATGCCTCCGCCAGCCGAGCCATTTCTTCGCCCCACTGACGCACATACGCAGTGTCATCCACGACCGAAGACTACCTATCGATAGGGTGCAGTAATTCCAGAGCCTAGCAGCAGCTCATTTTGATGCACCAACCGTCACCAAGTTCATCCAGGGATACACCCCCGCGCCGTCCCGCCGACGAGGCCCAGACTCTGACCCCCTCTGCACCGCGGACCCACGCTGCGCCTCCGACCCCCAGCGACCCGGACGCGCTGCCATGGGGTCTACCGACACGATGACCGGGCATACGGGCCTCACCCCCTACGAGAGGAGCTCGTCTCATGCTCGGCATAGTCGCGGCGGTGCTGTTCTTCTTGTCCTTTCTGATCAACGCGGCAGAACTCGGCACCAACGACGTGTTCTCTTCAGTGAACGTGATGCTGCTCGGACTGACAGCCCTGGCCCTGCACATGGCCGGCATCGGCGCCAGCTGGGCACGCAGAGGCTGACCCCACGAGAAAAGGATGGTGACGAACTGTCACCATCCTCGCCCAGCCCCAACCCCGTAGCCAGCCAGGCCCGCGCCAGCGGGCCCACGGTCCTGGAGGCGCAGCCGGAAGGACCGCCAGGCGGGGGAGCGCAGCGGACCCGCCGGCCAGGCCGGAGCGAAGCGAAGGCCTGGCAGCGGGACAGAGTCCCGCCGGTCCGGGAGCGCAGCGAACGGACCGTCAATCTCGGTGCGCAGCACCGAGATTGCGCGGGTTGCGCAGCAACCCGCCAGCGCTCCCGCGGAGCGGGAGCGCAACCACCGCGCGCAGCGCGGTGGTTCGCTTACTCCGGGCGCAGCCCGGAGTAACCCGCTCCGCGGG
>NZ_OLMK01000141.1 GCF_900290235.1 Streptomyces sp. MA5143a | reverse complement strand
GGCCCACACCTTATGGTGTGGGCCTTTCTGCGTTTCCGGCTCCCTTTCGGGAGTGCCATCCGTTCCCAGATTCGGCGACTACTCGTAGCGAATTACAGGCGTCCCGCTGCCTTCAAGGCCAAGTAGGCGTCCGCCAAAGCCGGCGCCAGGTTCTCCGGGGTCGCGTCCACCACCGTGACACCGTGCCGACGGAGTTGTTCGGCTGTGCGGTGGCGGTCCGATTGGGCCTGGGCCGCTGCTGCCGCCTCGTAGACGGCGTTCGTGGTGCCTCGTGAATTCGCCATGCGGGCGATATGCGGGTCGGAGACGGAAGCCAGCAGGACCGTGTGGCGCTGGGTGAGGCGGGACAGGACCGGGAGGAGGCCCTCCTCGATGGGGGCCGCGTCCAGGCTCGTCAGCAGGACGATCAAGGCACGGCGGGACGCCGTCCGTAGCGCGGTTGCGGTGAGACCTCGGGCGTCCGTCTCGACGAGCTCCGGTTCGAGCGGGGCCATCGCGTTGACCAAGGAGGGAAGGACGTCGCCCGCCGAGCGCCCCTGGACGAGGGCTCGGACGCGGCGGTCGTAGGCCATGAGGTCCACGCGGTCGCCGGCGCGGGAAGCGAGGGCGGCCAGGAGGAGGGCGGCGTCCATCGAGGCGTCGAGGCGGGGGATGTCGCCCACACGCCCCGCCGAAGTCCGGCCCGTGTCCAGGACGAGCAGGATGTGACGGTCGCGTTCGGGGCGCCAGGTGCGTACCGCCACCGCGGACTGGCGGGCCGTGGCGCGCCAGTCGATCGAGCGGGTGTCGTCGCCGGGGATGTACTCGCGGAGGCTGTCGAACTCGGTGCCCTCGCCCCGCGTCAGGACGCTGGTGCGACCGTCCAGTTCGCGGAGACGGGCCAGCTTGGACGGCAGATGCTTGCGGCTCGTGAACGGAGGAAGGACCCGCACGGTCCAGGGGACCTCGTGGCCGGCCTGGCGGGTGAACAGGCCCAGAGGACCGTAGGAGCGGATCGTGACCCTGTCGGCCCGGCGGTCGCCACGGCGCGTGGGGCGCAGCCGAGTCGTGACACGGCGTCGTTCGCCCGCGGGCACGGTGAGCCGGTGGCGGGAGGCGGCCACTTCGCTGCCGGGCAGCCAACTGCTCGGCGGCCAGGCGTCACGGAGGTGGGCGCGCAAGGGGCGCTTGGAGGGATTGGTGACCGTCAGTGTGACCTCTGCGGTTTCGCCGAGGCGCGCTGAGGTGTCCCCGGAGCGCGTGAGGCCCAGACGGCGCACGGGGGCGGCCAGGGCGTAGTCGCAGACGCACGCCAGGGCCAGCGGGGCGTTCACCGCGAGGATGCCCGTCCAGCTGGGCTCCCAGATGCCCACCGGGAGGGTGCCGAGGGCCGCGAGGAGCGCGGCGCGTCCGGTCGGGGCCATCAGCGGGGAACGGGGACGTGGGCGAGGATCGCGTTGATGACCGAGTCGGCCGTCACGCCTTCCATCTCCGCCTCCGGGCGGAGCTGGACGCGGTGGCGGAGGGTCGGGAGCGCGAGCGCCTTGACGTCGTCCGGGATGACGTAGTCGCGGCCCGTCAGCCAGGCCCAGGCGCGGGACGCCGCGAGGAGGGCCGTGGCGCCTCGGGGAGAGACACCCAGGGTGAGGGACGGCGACTCGCGCGTGGCGCGGCAGATGTCGACGACGTAGGCGGTGATCTCGGGGGAGACGGTCGTCTTGGCCACGGCGGCGCGAGCGGCTTCGAGGTCGGCGGCGTTCGCTACGGGGCGTACGCCGGCGGCGCGCAGGTCGCGAGGGTTGAAGCCTGCGGCGTGACGGGTGAGGACGTCGATCTCGTCCTGGCGGGACGGGAGCGGAACCGTCAGCTTGAGCAGGAAACGGTCCAGCTGCGCTTCGGGGAGGGGATAGGTGCCCTCGTACTCGACCGGGTTCTGGGTCGCGGCGACCAGGAACGGGTCGGGGAGGGGGCGCGGAGTGCCGTCGACCGTGACCTGGCGTTCCTCCATGGCCTCCAGGAGGGAGGACTGGGTCTTGGGCGGGGTGCGGTTGATCTCGTCCGCGAGGAGGAGGTTGGTGAAGACCGGGCCGGGCTGGAAGGAGAACTCGGCGGTGCGGGTGTCGTAGACGAGGGAGCCGGTGACGTCGCTCGGCATCAGGTCCGGGGTGAACTGGACGCGCTTGGTGTCCAACTCCAGTGCGGACGCGAGGGCGCGGACGAGCAACGTTTTGGCCACTCCAGGGACTCCTTCCAGTAGGACGTGCCCGCGGCAGAGGAGGGCGACGACGAGGCCGGTCACGGCGGGGTCCTGGCCGACCACGGCTTTGGCGATCTCGGCGCGCAGGGCCTCCAGGGAGGCGCGGGCGGAGCCCGGGTCCCCGGTGGTCCCGGCGTTGTCAGTGGTCGGGTCCATCATGAACGGCGTACCTCTCTTTCGAGGGCGTCGAGTTGGTCGGTGAGGGCGATGAGGGCCGTGTCGTCGCTGGGGGGCGGGCCGAAGAGGAGGGAGTGCAGGGTCTGTCCGTCGCCGTGGAGGTGGGCGGACAGAGCGGGGAGCAGGGCCTCGGGCGCGTGCGCCCGGGAGACGGGGACACCCACGAGAGGGGCGAGGCGCGTGCGGGTGGTGGAGCGAAGAGCGGCGGCCGCGCGGTCGCGGGCGTCGGCCTTGCGGTAGAGGCGGGCGCGGCCTTCGACGGTCTCGGAGGCGCGGATCGCGACGGGGAGTTTCTCGGGCACCAGGGGGCCCAGTCGGCGTGCCCGCCAGAGGGCGGCGATCAGACCCGCGAGGAACAGTTGCAGGGTGCCCCAGAGCCAGCCCGAGGGGAGCAGGTCGAAGAAGCTGCGGTCGCCGGTGTCGCCGGCGGAGTCGTCGGAGAGAGAGGGGAGGTACCAGACCAGATGGGGGCGCGAGCCGAGGAGTTGAAGGGCGAGGGAGGCGTTGCCCTGCTCGTCGAGGCGGTCGTTGTAGAGGATGTCGGGGGCGCCGATGACGACGGTGTCGCCGCTCCCTTCGGCCGCCGGGAGGCGTACGAGGCTGGGCAGACCGCTCTCGGGGTAGCAGGTGTCGGCGTCGCGGGTGGTGACCTGGTAGCGGACGCCGCCGAGGTCGGCGGTGCCCGCACGGCGGGCGGCGGGCAGGTCGCAGCGGGGCGCGAGTGTGGAGTCGAAGCTCGAGGCGGGGTCGGCGCTGACGCCGGGGGCGAGGGTGCCCACGGACGGGGTGTCGGGGGCGACGAGGACCGTACGGCCGCCGGATGTGGCGGTCGCCGTGCGCAGGCGGCGCTGCTGGGACTCGGTGAGCAGGTCCGGGACGGCGATCAGGAGAGTCGTGTCGGGGGCCGCGGCGGCGGTCGCCTCGTCGAGAGTGGTGACGACACGCGTGGACACGCCGTTGTCGTCGAGCAGTTGCTCGATCGCGCGGCTGCCGTCGGGGTCGGCGGAGCGCGGGTCGAGGCGGCCGTGCTCGGCGCCGGAGCGGACGACCGCGATGACGATCGCCGCGGTCAGGAGGATCACGAAGGCGATGACGACACCCCGCGCGTGACCCCACAGCTGACGGGCGGTGGGCGAGGCCGAGGTGTTCGGGAGCGTGGCCTCGGTGGTCATTGGGCGGCCCCCTGGTGGCTGTGGTGGGCCGTGCTCGTCGTGCTGTCGGCGTTGCTGCCGGTCAGGGCGGGCTTGGCGCGCTCCAGGTCGTCGTCGAGGGCGGCGAGGTGGCGGTACGTTCCTTCGGCCGCGGCTCGGCCGCCGTACGTGACGTCGTCGAAATCCCGGGCGGCGGTGCTGAGTCGGTCCGCGTGGGCGGGAAGCACCCGGCCCGCCTCGGAGGCGGCCTCGTCGGCGGTGCGGCCCGGGCGCAGATCGAGGAGCGCGCGTTCCTCCAGGGAGCGGACCACCGCGCGCATGCGTTCCTGGACGGCCTGGTTCCAGTGGTGGCCCTGGGCGGCGTGTGCCTCGGCTGCCGCGCGGTGTTCGGCGGCGCTGCGGGGGCGGTCGTCGAAGAGTCGGGCGGAGGAGACGGGGGTGCGGTGCGGGGTCCCGAGGCGCCACCACAGGGCGCCGACGAGGGCCAGGACGGCCAGGGCGATGACGACGAGGCCGATCGCGCCGCCGGGGGTGGCGGCGGAGGCCGTGCCGAACAGCTTGCCGATCCAGTCCCAGAAGGCGTCCATGGCGCGCTCGTACCAACTGGGGTCGTTCTCGTGGTACATGCCCTTGGACAGCTCGCGCCGGGCCGCCTCCCGCGCGGGGTCGCGCGGGAGGGTGACCGGTGGTTCCTCCGCCGAGCGCCAGCCGATGGGGACGGCGGTCAGAACTCCCCCCGAGAGTCTCACCGCATCAGCTCCCGGGAGTGGCGGTGGAGGCGTTGCCGCCGTAGTCCTGGACGCCGGCGGCGCGGGCCAGTTCGAGGTCGAGGGCCTCGCGGCGGATGCGCTGGTCGATGTAGAGGAGCACGGTGACTCCGGCGCTGATCGGGAAGGTGATCGTGGAGCCGATGATCGAGCCGACGCCGCTGATGACGAGGTACGTCCAGCCCAATTCGGCGCCGCCGGTGAGGAGGCCGGAGAAGCCCTCCCCGTCCAGGGCCGTGCCGAGGACGGCGAAGGGGATCACGACGATCGAGGCCACGACATAGGCGATGATCCCGGCCAGCAGCTGGATGCCGAGGACACGCCACCAGGAGCCGCGCACCAGCTTGACGGAGCGGCCCAGGGACTTGCGGACGCCCTGCTTCTCCAGCATCAGCGCGGGCGAGGCGAGCGAGAAGCGGATCACCAGCCACACGGTGAGGACGAAGCCGCCGAGTCCGCCGAACACGGCGAGGACCACACCGGCGCCGTCCGCGCCACCGGCGATCAGGAGGATGCCGGGCAGGACGCCGACGGTCATGACCACCACGGCGATCAGGGGCAGCAGGAGGGTGAGGCCGCCCAGCCTGAGGAGTTGCGGGCGGGCGTCCCGCCAGGCCTCGCCGGTGGTCACCTTCTTGCCGAGGACGGCTCGGCTGGTCACGGTCGTGAGCAGGGCCGTCGCGATGATGGTGCCGAGCAGGGAGATCACCAGGACGGCGGAGGTGCTCAGCAGGGTCTCGCCGAGGGCGCGGCTCAGTTCGCCGGGAGTGGCGGTGGGGTCGTTGAGGACGTCGGCGTTCGCGGCGTCGTTGAGGACGAGGCCCTGGAGCAGGATGACCGCGATCTGGGTGACGACGGCGACGGTCAGGGAGATGCCGAGGACCGTGCGCCAGTGGGTGCGCATGGTGGACACCGCGCCGTCGAGGATCTCCCCGACGCCGAGGGGGCGCAGCGGGATCACACCGGGCTTGGCCGCGGGCGGGGGGCCGCCCCAGCCGCCGCCCCAGCCGGGGGCACCGTGGCCGGGATGGCCGCCGGGGGCTCCGTAGGCGCCGGGCGGGCCGTAGCCGCCGGGGCCGGGGTACGGGCCGCCCGGGTGGCCGCCCCAGCCCGGGGTGGGCTGCGGTGGTGGCGGGGCCTGGCCGGGGCCCTGCGGGCTCGGGTTGCTCCACTGGGCGGGCGGGGGCTGCTCCTTGGACCACTTGGACGGCGGCTGCGCCTGGTCCGCGCCGCTCTGGTCGGCCGGCTGCGGGGTGTCCTGCCGGCCCGCGTCCTGACCGTCCGAGGGGGTCGATCCGGGCGAGGCCCAGCCCGGAGTGTCCTTCATCGTCGCTCCTTCACGGTGCTCGTCCGCGGTCGCGGCGGCAGGTTGGCGCCCATCGTGCCACGCGGTGTCCGGGAAGGGACGGGGGGCTGTATGGGCTGCGCACCTTCAATTGTCCGTCGGATACGGGGCAGACTGGCCGCATGGCTGATCAGTACGCGCGAACCGGCGACGACACCCGGCCGACCGAGACCCCTGCGATCCGATGGGAGGAGCCACCCGAAGGCCCCGTCGTGGTCCTGCTGGACCAGACGAGACTGCCGGCCGAGGAGGTCGAGCTGGTGTGCACGGACGCGTCCGCGCTGGTCGAGGCGATACGGTCGCTCGCCGTGCGTGGGGCGCCGCTGCTGGGCATCGCCGGGGCGTACGGCGTCGCGCTCGCCGCCGCACGGGGCTTCGCCGTGGAGGAGGCCGCCGAGGCGCTGGCCGGTGCTCGGCCGACCGCGGTGAACCTGTCTGGCGGAGTGCGGCGCGCGCAGGGCGCGTACCGGGCCGAGCTCGGCCGGACCGGTGACCAGGAACTGGCCGCGGGTGCCGCGCTCGCCGCAGCGCGGGCGTTGCACCGGGAGGACGCCGAGGCCAGCGCCCGGATGGCGGGGCACGGGCTGGCCCTGCTCGACGAGCTCCTGCCGGGCGGCGGGCACCGGGTGCTCACGCACTGCAACACCGGGGCGCTGGTGTCGGGCGGTGAGGGCACGGCGTTCGCGGTGGCGCTGGCGGCGCACCGGGTGGGGCGGCTGCGCAGACTGTGGGTCGACGAGACACGGCCCCTGTTGCAGGGCGCCCGGCTCACGGCGTACGAGGCGGCGCGCAACGGGATGGCGTACACCTTGCTCACGGACAACGCGGCGGGCTCGCTGTTCGCGGCCGGGGAGGTCGACGCGGTGCTGGTGGGGGCCGACCGGATCGCCGCCGACGGTTCGGTGGCGAACAAGGTGGGGACCTATCCGCTCGCGGTGCTCGCCCGGTACCACCATGTGCCGTTCATCGTGGTGGCGCCGGTCACGACCGTGGACCCGGACACCCCGGACGGGGCGTCCATCGAGGTGGAGCAGCGCGCCGGGCATGAGGTGACGGAGATCACAGCGCCTCAGGTGCCGGTGGCGGGAGCGGAGGCGGGAGGCGGTATCCCGGTGGCACCCCTGGGGACCCAGGCGTACAACCCGGCATTCGATGTGACACCGCCGGAGTTGGTGACGGCGATCGTCACCGAGGAGGGGGCTGTGTCGCCGGTGACGGCTGGTGCGCTTGCGGAGCTGTGTGGCAGGTCACGACAGGTAACGATTTAGTTAATGGGATGATGTCGTTTATGAAGGGACGAGTCCTTGTCGTCGACGACGACACCGCACTGGCCGAGATGCTCGGCATCGTGCTGCGTGGTGAAGGTTTTGAGCCGTCTTTCGTAGCCGACGGCGACAAGGCGCTGGCCGCGTTCCGTGAGGTCAAACCGGATCTGGTGCTGCTCGATCTGATGCTGCCGGGCCGGGACGGGATCGAGGTGTGCCGCCTGATCAGGGCGGAGTCCGGGGTGCCGATCGTGATGCTCACGGCGAAGAGCGACACCGTCGATGTGGTCGTGGGCCTGGAGTCGGGCGCGGACGACTACATCGTGAAGCCGTTCAAGCCGAAGGAGCTGGTGGCCCGGATCCGGGCGCGGCTGCGGAGGTCGGAGGAGCCGGCGCCGGAGCAGCTCGCCATAGGGGACCTGGTCATCGACGTGGCGGGGCACTCCGTGAAGCGGGAAGGGCAGTCGATCGCGCTGACGCCGCTGGAGTTCGATCTTCTGGTGGCGCTGGCGCGGAAGCCGTGGCAGGTGTTCACTCGAGAGGTCCTGCTGGAGCAGGTCTGGGGGTACCGCCATGCGGCGGACACCCGTCTGGTGAATGTTCATGTGCAGCGGCTGCGTTCCAAGGTCGAGAAGGACCCGGAGCGGCCGGAGATCGTGGTGACTGTCCGTGGTGTCGGATACAAGGCAGGATCCAGCTGACATGCCCGGGGACAGCGCCGCTTCGGCGCCCGGCCGGTCCGGGACCCGCACGGAGCGGCCTGTCGGCCGGAAGACGTCGGGTTCCCGCTGGGGGCGGTTTCTCGAGGGCGGGCTGCTCCAGGGCCAGGGCAGCCTGGTCCTGAGGCTCTTCATGCGCTGGGCGCGCCGTCCACTGCTGCCCGTGATGCGGCTGTGGCGGCGCAACATCCAGCTCAGGATCGTGGTCACGACCCTGCTGATGTCGCTCAGCGTGGTGCTTCTGCTGGGCTTCGTCGTCATCGGCCAGGTGCGCAACGGGCTGCTGGACGCCAAGGTCAAGGCCTCGCAGAGCCAGGCCACGGGCGGGTTCACGGTGGCCCAGCAGCGAGCCGACAGCGCGGCGAGCGCGGGGAACGAGAGCACCGATAACGGCGACCGCGGGCAGAACGTCGTCGAGTGGATGACCAACCTGGTGAAATCGCTGTCCAGCGGCGGCCAGGGAGCGTTCGACGTCGTGACGCTCAGCCCGGCCTCGGGGGGCGGCGAGACCGGTGGACTCGCACCGCGTGCCTCCGGTGGAGTGGCCTGGGACCTCAGCGTGCCCGTGGAGCTGCGCGACCGCGTCGACGACGGCACCAGCGCCGTCCAGAGCTACACGCGGATCTTCTACACCAACGGCCAGGAGTCGCAGCCGGCGCTGATCATCGGCAAGCGGGTCAACGACCCGAACGGCGGGCCGTACCAGCTGTACTACCTCTTCCCGCTCACCCAGGAGGAGAAGTCCCTCAGCCTGGTCAAGGGCACGCTGGCGACGGCGGGGCTGTTCGTCGTCGTCCTGCTCGGGGCCATCGCCTGGCTCGTGGTGCGCCAGGTCGTCACGCCCGTGCGGATGGCGGCGGGGGTCGCCGAGCGGTTGTCCGCCGGGCGCCTGCAGGAGCGGATGAAGGTCAGCGGCGAGGACGACATCGCGCGTCTCGGTGAGGCCTTCAACAAGATGGCGCAGAACCTGCAGCTGAAGATCAGCCAGCTGGAGGACCTGTCGCGGATGCAGCGGCGGTTCGTCTCCGACGTGTCGCACGAGCTGCGCACCCCGCTGACGACCGTACGGATGGCGGCCGACGTCATCCATGACGCGCGCGTGGACTTCGACCCGGTGACCGCACGGTCGGCCGAGCTGCTCGCCGACCAGCTGGACCGGTTCGAGTCGCTGCTCGCGGACCTGCTGGAGATCAGCAGGTTCGACGCGGGCGCGGCGGCCCTGGAGGCCGAGCCGATAGACCTGCGCGAGGTCGTGCGGAAGGTCGTCAGCGGGGCCCAGCCGCTCGCCGAGCGCAAGGGGACGCGGATACGGGTCCTCGGCGACCAGCAGCCCGTCGTCGCCGAGGCCGACGCCCGGCGGGTCGAGCGGGTGCTGCGGAACCTCGTGGTCAACGCCGTGGAGCACGGCGAGGGCAAGGACGTCGTGGTCAAGCTGGCGGCAGCGGGCGGAGCGGTCGCGGTCGCGGTGCGCGACTACGGCGTGGGGCTCAAGCCGGGCGAGGCCACGCGGGTCTTCAGCCGTTTCTGGCGGGCCGACCCGGCACGCGCGCGTACCACCGGGGGCACGGGACTGGGACTGTCCATCGCCCTGGAGGACGCCCGTCTGCACGGCGGCTGGCTCCAGGCGTGGGGCGAGCCCGGTGGCGGGTCCCAGTTCCGGCTGACCCTGCCGCGGACGGCGGACGAGCCGCTGCGCGGCTCCCCGATACCCCTGGAACCGAAGGACTCCCGGCGCGGCCGCGGTCCCGGCGACGGCGCTGTGCGGCACGGCGGGGGCAAGCTCGCGACGGTGCCGGTGCAGGCGGGGGAGCACGGGGCCACCAGGGCGCCGCTGGGGCCGCTGCCGGGCGGCGGGCAGGCGCCCACGGTCGATCCGACGGCGCTGCCCGGCAACGGCGCGCGCGTGGTGTCCCGACCCGGCGCGTCGCCCACGGCACCGCCCGCCCAACGGAGCGGCGAAGGTGCGGGGCAGGCGGAGGAACGGCTCTCCGAGGTCGGCTCCGAGCAGCAGCAGGAGAAGCAGGGGGAGGCATTCCGTGGGCGCTGACCGCGCGAAACGCGGCCGTGGGCGTCCGGTGCGGGCGACGGTTTACGTCGGCATCGGTGCCGTACTGCTGGCGGGGTGCGCCTCGATGCCGGACAGCGGGGACATGCGCGACGTCGAGTCGACCCCGCGGCAGGACACGCAGGTGCGGGTCTTCGCGCTGCTGCCCGCCGAGGACGCCCGGCCCCAGGAGATCGTGCAGGGCTTCCTGGAGGCCCTCACCAGTGACGACCCCAACTACGAGACGGCCCGCAAGTACCTGACCGGTGGCGCGCTGAAGACCTGGGACCCGGGCATGTCGACCATGGTCCTCGACGAGGCGCCGACCGCGTTCACGAAGGTCACCGGGAGTGAGCCGGACAGCACCTCGTACCGGTACGAGCTGGTCGGCGAGAAGGTCGCCCGCGTGGACGGGCAGCACGCGTACACGCCGGTCAGCGGCGAGTACGAGGAGACCGTGCACCTCACGAAGGTGAAGGTGAAGGACAAGCAGCAGTGGCGCATCGACAAGCTGCCGCAGGGCGTGGTGCTCGGCAGGTCCGACTTCGAGCGCAACTACAAGTCGATCAACAAGTACTACTTCACCTCCGCCGCGCAGTCCGGTGAGGCGGGTCGGGTCGCCGACCCGGTGTACGTGCGCAGCCAGGTCGACCCGGTGACGCAGATCGTGCGGGACCTGCTGAACGGCCCCACCCGCTGGCTGAACTGGGTCGCGCGGACCAGCTTCCCCTCGGGTACGGCGCTGCGGAAGGGCACCGCTCATCTGACGCCCGACGAGCAGAACAGGCTGGTCGTGCCACTCAACGCGAAGGCCGACCGGGTCTCGGCGAGCCGGTGCCAGGAGATGGCCGCGCAGCTGCTGTTCACGCTGAAGGACTACATGCCCAACGGCATCGACGAGGTGGAGCTGCAGGGGTCGACCGGGGCGCAGCTGTGTGCGTTCCGGGAGGACGGGACCGACACCGACGCGGCGAACCGGCCCGGCAAGGGCATCACGTACGAGTACTTCATCGACGGCGAGCATCGGCTCGTCCGGCTGTCCGGTAAGGAGAGCACGCCGACTCCGGTGCCGGGCGACCTCGGTGAGGGGGTGAAGCAGCTGCGGTCGGCCGCCGTGTCGCGCGACCAGGAGCGGGCGGCCGGGGTGTCGGCCGACGGGAGCGAGCTGTACGTGGCGCCGCTGACATCGGACGGCGCCATCGGTGAACCCGTGCTGCGCAGCGCGGGTGCCACCGCCAAGGACCGGCTGACGACGCCGAGTTGGGACGGGCGCGGCGATCTGTGGGTGGCCGACCGCGATCCCAAGAAGCCGCGCCTGCTGGTCCTCGCGGACGGCAAGGGGGAGCCCCTGGAGGTGCGGACGACGGGGCTCGACGGACGTATCGAGGCGGTGCGCGTGGCCGCCGACGGGGTACGGGCGGCGCTGATCGTGGAGAAGGACGGCAAGAGGTCGCTGTCCATCGGGCGGGTCGAGCGGGACGCGGACGCGGACGGCACCACCGTCTCCATCGTCGATCCGCGGTCCGTGACACCGGACCTGGAGGACGTCTCGGCCATGTCGTGGGCCGGTGGGAGCCGGCTCGTGGTGGTCGGCCGGGAGTCCGGTGGCGTGCAGCAGACGCGGTACGTGCAGGTCGACGGCTCCACGTTGCCGGGGCCGGCGCCCTCCGCGCTGACCGGGGTGGAGGAGATCGCGGCGTCCGAGGACGAGAGCCAGCCGCTGGTCGCCCATTCGGCGGACGGCATCGTCCGGCTCGCGCCCGGGGAGCAGTGGCAGACGGTGGTCAAGGAGGGGTCCGCTCCGGTCTATCCGGGGTGAGCCCACGGGGCGCCGGCCGCAGGCAGCCGGCCCCGCTCCGGGGTGTGCTCGGGCTTTCCGCGGCCTGCGCTAACTCGTGTGGGTGACAAGCGTGTTGGTTGTCGGCGCGTTGTCCACAGGGGGTTTTCCACAGGGGTGGCACGGTTTCGCCCACGTTGGCACAGTGGGGGCATGCGGGCGTGGTGGCAGGACCTCACGGATCTGGTGCTGCCAGCCGAGTGCGGAGGCTGCGGGAGGCCTCGCGAGGTGCTCTGCCCGGAGTGCCGCGCCGCCCTGATGGGGGCCGCACCGAGCCGGGTGCGACCGGCGCCGGAACCGGTGGGACTGCCCGAGGTGCACGCGGCGGCCCCGTACGAGGACGCGGTACGGGCGGCGCTGCTCGCCCACAAGGAGAGGGGTGCCCTGGCGCTCGCCGAACCGCTCGGCACGGCCTTGGCGGGGGCCGTACGGGCCGGGCTGGGCGAGGTGTGGGGCGAGGGCGCCGAGGACTTCCCGCCGGGGCGTGGCGCCTCGTCGGGAGGTGACGGGAGACGTTCACGCGGGGACGTGCTGCTCGTTCCGGTGCCGTCCGCGCGGCGGGCGGTGCGGGCGCGCGGCCACGACCCGGCGCGGCGGATCGCGCTCTCGGCGGCCCGGGTGCTACGGCGCGCCGGGACGCCGGCCCGGGTGCTCGCGGTGCTGCGGCAGCGGCGCGCCGTGGCCGATCAAGCGGGGCTGGACGCCCGGCAGCGGCTGGACAACCTCGCGGGCGCCCTGGAGGTGGCCGCCGGGGGCGTCCCGCTGCTCGGCGGTGGCCGGGTCGTGCTCGTCGACGACCTGATGACCACCGGGGCCTCGCTCGCCGAGGCGGCGCGGGCGGTCCGGGCGGCCCACGACAGATGGGTGGTGTCGTCGGCGGCAGACGGGAAAGACGCTGGGCGAACGGGAGAGGAGGCGGTCCGGATCCGAGGCGTCAGGGGAATGCGCGGGGTCGACCATGCAGGTGAGGGGCTGTGCGCGGCGGTGGTCGCCGCGTCGCCGGATGCTTTCCATATAAACCGGAACTGACGACGAACTTGCATCGTTGCAGGTAATGAGAGGGTCAATTCACCTGAACGGAGGTACGTCTCGGTAGAGGGTGACGACATCCGTCCGGGCGAGATATGTTCGGTTGTGAGGGAATGGCCCCGGCCGTTCACCACATATCCGGATGCCGTACTGCGGGATTTCTGCAATCACCCGCAGGGATGGGGTGGAGATCTTGTCCACGGGGGAGGAGGAGGTGGAGTCACCGAGTCCGCGGTTCCGGAAGTAACCGGAACCTGGTGCACAAGGGAGATGCTCCGCCAGTGGAGCGGAGCGATCCGGGAACGGAGTTCTGCGTGGACATCGTCGTCAAGGGCCGCAAGACCGAGGTGCCCGAGCGGTTCCGCAAGCACGTGGCCGAGAAGCTGAAGCTGGAGAAGATCCAGAAGCTCGACGGCAAGGTGATCAGCCTCGACGTCGAGGTGTCCAAGGAGCCCAACCCTCGACAGGCCGACCGCAGTGACCGAGTGGAGATCACGCTCCGCTCCCGCGGACCGGTGATCCGGGCGGAGGCAGCGGCGAGCGATCCGTATGCGGCGCTCGACCTGGCGGCGGACAAGCTCGAGGCCCGGCTGCGCAAGCAGCACGACAAGCGTTACACGCGCAGGGGCGCGCGCAGGCTCACGGCCGCGGAGGTCGCCGACCACGTTCCGGGCGTGGCGACCCTCAACGGCAACGGATATGTCGTCGAGGAGGAGAAGGCCGACGGCGTACCCACCAAGCGGATCGGCTCGCTCGAAGTGAAGGGCGAAGGCCCCCTCGTCGTCCGCGAGAAGACCCACGTCGCGTCCCCGATGAGCCTCGACCAGGCGCTCTACGAGATGGAACTGGTCGGGCACGACTTCTATCTGTTCGTCGACTCCGAGACCAAGGAACCGAGCGTCGTCTACCGTCGGCACGCCTACGACTACGGTGTCATCCACCTCAGCACGGACCCGATGGTCGCAGAGGCGCACTCGAACGCCGCGGGCGGCACGCTCGGCGGCTGACCACGCCGGGTGACAGCTGAGCCGGTGCCCCTGGAGCGCGCGTGCGCCCCCAGGGGCACCGGCGTGCGACCCCCAGAGGCCCGCTCTGTCACCGCACTGTCGCCCCGGCATGAAATCATGGCCGAACCGGCCCCAACCGGCGGGTCGTTGCCTTGGGTTGGCGATGGCACAGAGACACAGGCCACGGCCTTCAGGGGGAGGAACGATGGCGGACAGCAGCTTCGGACCGATGCGAGACGCGGCGGCCGACGAGGGTTCCGTCGGCATGGGCCCCGCGGGGGGCTCCCGCAAGGAGCCCATCAGGGTCCTTGTCGTCGACGATCACGCGCTCTTCCGCCGCGGTCTGGAGATCGTGCTCGCCGCCGAGGAGGACATCCAGGTCGTCGGCGAGGCCGGCGACGGGGCCGAGGCGGTGGACAAGGCGGCCGACCTGCTCCCCGACATCGTGCTGATGGACGTCCGCATGCCCAAGCGCGGCGGGATCGAGGCGTGCACCTCCATCAAGGAGGTCGCCCCCAGCGCGAAGATCATCATGCTGACGATCAGCGACGAGGAGGCCGACCTCTACGACGCGATCAAGGCCGGGGCGACGGGCTACCTCCTCAAGGAGATCTCCACCGACGAGGTGGCCACGGCGATCCGCGCCGTCGCCGACGGGCAGTCGCAGATCAGCCCGTCCATGGCGTCGAAGCTGCTCACCGAGTTCAAGTCGATGATCCAGCGGACCGACGAGCGCCGACTCGTGCCGGCGCCGCGGCTGACGGACCGGGAGCTGGAAGTCCTCAAGCTCGTGGCCACCGGGATGAACAACCGGGACATCGCCAAGGAGTTGTTCATCTCCGAGAACACCGTGAAGAACCACGTGCGGAACATCCTGGAGAAGCTGCAACTGCACTCCAGGATGGAGGCCGTGGTGTACGCGATGCGGGAGAAGATCCTCGAGATCCGCTGACCCCGGGGTCAGGCCAGGGCGCGGGTGAGTTCCCCGACCAGCCGGTCGCGGAGCTCGGGGGCGTCCACGCGCTCCACGCGGACGTTCGTGCAGTCCACCCAGCTCGCCGCCTCCAGCAGGGCCTGGGCGACCGCCGGGACCGCCTTCGGGCCGTTCAGAGTGACCTGCTTGGCGACCAGGGTGCGGCCGTCGCGGGCCGGGTCGACACGACCCACGAGGTGGCCGCCGGCCAGGACCGGCATCGCGAAGTAGCCGTACACCCGCTTCTGTTTGGGGACATAGGCCTCCAGACGGTGGGTGAAGCCGAAGACGCGTTCCGTGCGGGCCCGTTCCCAGATCAGGGAGTCGAAGGGGGACAGGAGCGTCGTGCGGTGGCGGCCGCGCGCAGGCGTGGCCAGGGCCGCAGGATCGGCCCACGCGGGCTTGGACCACCCCTCTACCGTCACCGGGACCAGGCCCGAGTCGGCGACCACCGCGTCGAACTGCTCGCCCTTGAGGCGGTGGTAGTCGGCGATGTCCGCGCGCGTGCCCACACCGAGGGCCTCGCCGGCCAGGCGGACCAGTCGGCGCAGGCACTCGGTGTCGTCCAGCTCGTCATGGAGCAGTTCCGTGGGCACGGCGCGCTCGGCGAGGTCGTACACCCGCTTCCAGCCGCGGCGCTCCACACAGACCACCTCGCCGTACATCAGGGCCCGTTCGACGGCGACCTTCTCGCCGGACCAGTCCCACCACTCGCTGGTGCGCTTCGCGCCGCCCAGTTCGGTGGCGGTGAGGGGGCCCTCGTCGCGGAGCTGCTTGATGACGCGGTCGTAGGCGCCGTCGGGCAGTTCATGGCCCCACTGGGGGCGGGCGCGGTAGGCGCGGCGGCGGAACGCGAAGTGGGGCCACTCCTCGATGGGGAGGATGCAGGCGGCGTGGGACCAGTACTCGAAGGCGTGCGGGCGCGGCGGGGCGCCGTCGGGGGCGGTGGCCCAGTAGGCCTGGTCGACCGTGGTGCGGCCCATGGCGCCGAGACGGGCGTACGGGACGAGTTCGTGGGACCGGGCGAGGACCGAGATGGTGTCGAGCTGGACCGCGCCCAGGTGGCGGAGCACACCGCGGACGCCGGCCCTGCGGTCGGGGGCGCCGAGGAAACCCTGGGCCCGCAGGGCGATGCGGCGGGCCTCGTCCGCGGTGAGTTCGGTCATGGGGGGCGGCAGGGGTGTCATGGTCCGCAGGGTAGGCCAGGGCACTGACACGCGGGCCTGAGCTGGGAGAACCGGCGGCGAGACGATGGAGGCCGGGCGTCAGCGCGGGGCCGGCAGGTAGGGGGACGTGGAGGGGAGGCCCAGGTCGGAGGGGAGGAGGGAGCCCACCCAGCAGTCGCGGAGGGTGCCGTTGTTGTTGAGGGCGGAGCGGAGGGCGCCCTCCACCGTGAAGCCGGTGTTCTCGGCGACCGCGCGGGACGCGGTGTTGCCGACCTCGGCACGCCATTCGAGGCGGTCGACGGCGAGCGCGGTGAACGCCCAGCGGGCGGCGACCCGGGTCGCCTCGGTGATGTAGCCGTTGCGGCGGTGCTCCTTGACCGTCCAGAAGCCGATCTCGGCGGTGCCGAGCGACCGCATGGTGATGCCGAGCATGCCCGTCAGCACCCCGGAGGGAAGGAAGACCCCGAAGGTGAACATGGAGGCGTTGACCCAGCCCTCGGGGACCGCGTGCTCGACGAAGGTCACCGCGTGCTCACGCAGATACGGCGAGGGGATCGTGGTCCAGCGCTGGATGTCCGGGTCCTGCGCGGCGGCGTACACCGTGTCGGTGTCGCGCGCGTCCACGGTGCGCAGCAGCAGGCGCTCGGTGGTCAGGGTGACGGGGTCCATCGGGCGATTGTGCTCGGGGCGGCGGAAGGACGCCATCTCATTTGCGCCCGTTCTGTGATCGGGCCCGTGACGCGGTGCGGACGAGGCCGTCACATTCCGTGCATTTCATGGGCGGAACGCGGCACCATCGACGACGCCCGCCCGTTGTCCTAGTGGCTGTCGGGGCCAGACCTCCCGGCACGGCGGGGTCCTCGCTTACGATGGCCGTTGCTCAAGCTGTGATTTGAATCTGTCATTGAAACCGACCGTCCCAGGCCCGACCGGCAAGGAGACAAACCCCCGTGTCCGTCCTCTCGAAGATCATGCGTGCAGGCGAAGGCAAGATCCTGCGCAAGCTGCACCGCATCGCGGACCAGGTCAACTCCATCGAAGAGGACTTCGTCGACCTCTCCGACGCCGAGCTGCGGGCCCTCACCGATGAGTACAAGCAGCGGTACGCCGACGGTGAGAGCCTGGACGACCTGCTCCCCGAGGCGTTCGCCACCGTCCGCGAGGCCGCCAAGCGCGCCCTCGGCCAGCGTCACTACGACGTGCAGATCATGGGTGGCGCCGCCCTCCACCTCGGCTACGTCGCCGAGATGAAGACCGGTGAGGGCAAGACCCTCGTCGGCACCCTGCCCGCGTACCTGAACGCACTGTCCGGCAAGGGCGTCCACCTCATCACGGTCAACGACTACCTGGCCGAGCGCGACTCCGAGATGATGGGTCGCGTCCACAAGTTCCTGGGCCTGAACGTCGGCTGCATCCTCGCCAACATGACGCCGGCCCAGCGTCGCGAGCAGTACAACTGCGACATCACGTACGGCACGAACAACGAGTTCGGCTTCGACTACCTCCGCGACAACATGGCGTGGTCCAAGGACGAGCTCGTCCAGCGCGGCCACAACTTCGCGATCGTCGACGAGGTCGACTCCATCCTCGTCGACGAGGCCCGTACGCCGCTGATCATCTCCGGCCCCGCCGACCAGGCCACCAAGTGGTACGGCGACTTCGCCAAGCTGGTGACGCGCCTGAAGAAGGGCGAGCCCGGCAACCCCCTCAAGGGCATCGAGGAGACCGGCGACTACGAGGTCGACGAGAAGAAGCGCACGGTCGCCATCCACGAGTCCGGTGTCGCCAAGGTCGAGGACTGGCTGGGCATCGACAACCTCTACGAGTCGGTCAACACGCCGCTGGTGGGCTACCTGAACAACGCCATCAAGGCGAAGGAGCTCTTCAAGAAGGACAAGGACTACGTCGTCATCGACGGCGAGGTCATGATCGTCGACGAGCACACCGGCCGTATCCTCGCCGGCCGCCGCTACAACGAGGGCATGCACCAGGCGATCGAGGCGAAGGAAGGGGTGCCGATCAAGGACGAGAACCAGACGCTCGCCACGATCACCCTCCAGAACTTCTTCCGTCTCTACAAGCGCCACGACCACAACGGCAAGGAGCAGCCCGGCCTGTCCGGCATGACCGGTACGGCCATGACCGAGGCCGCCGAGTTCCACCAGATCTACAAGCTCGGCGTGGTGCCGATCCCGACGAACCGGCCGATGGTCCGCAAGGACCAGTCCGACCTGATCTACCGCACCGAGGTCGCGAAGTTCGAGGCGGTCGTCGACGACATCGTCGAGAAGCACGAGAAGGGCCAGCCGATCCTCGTCGGTACGACGTCGGTCGAGAAGTCCGAGTACCTCTCCCAGCAGCTCAGCAAGCGGGGTGTCCAGCACGAGGTGCTGAACGCCAAGCAGCACGACCGTGAGGCCATCATCGTCGCCCAGGCCGGCCGCAAGGGCGCCGTGACCGTGGCCACCAACATGGCCGGCCGTGGTACGGACATCAAGCTCGGCGGCAACCCCGAGGACCTCGCCGAGGCGGAGCTGCGCCAGCGCGGGCTCGACCCCGAGGAGCACATCGAGGAGTGGGCCGCGGCCCTGCCCGAGGCCCTCGCGAAGGCCGAGGCGGCGGTCAAGGCAGAGAAGGAGGAGGTCGAGGCCCTCGGCGGTCTCTACGTCCTCGGCACCGAGCGGCACGAGTCCCGCCGTATCGACAACCAGTTGCGCGGTCGTTCCGGCCGTCAGGGCGACCCGGGCGAGTCCCGCTTCTACCTCTCCCTCGGTGACGACCTGATGCGCCTGTTCAAGGCCCAGATGGTCGAGCGTGTGATGTCCATGGCGAACGTGCCGGACGACGTGCCGATCGAGAACAAGATGGTCACCCGCGCGATCGCGTCCGCCCAGTCGCAGGTCGAGCAGCAGAACTTCGAGACCCGCAAGAACGTCCTCAAGTACGACGAGGTCCTCAACCGGCAGCGCGAGGTCATCTACGGCGAGCGGCGCCGCGTCCTGGAGGGCGAGGACCTGCACGAGCAGATCCAGCACTTCATGGACGACACGATCGACGCGTACATCGCCGCCGAGACCGCCGAGGGCTTCGCCGAGGAGTGGGACCTCGACCGGCTGTGGGGCGCGTTCAAGCAGCTCTACCCGGTGAAGGTCACCGTCGAGGAACTGGAGGAGGCGGCCGGCGACCGGGCCGGGCTGACCCCCGAGTTCATCGCCGAGTCCATCAAGGACGACATCTACGAGCAGTACCAGGCGCGTGAGGAGCAGCTCGGCTCCGAGATCATGCGTGAGCTGGAGCGCCGGGTGGTCCTCTCCGTCCTGGACCGCAAGTGGCGTGAGCACCTCTACGAGATGGACTACCTCCAGGAGGGCATCGGCCTGCGTGCGATGGCCCAGAAGGACCCGCTGGTCGAGTACCAGCGCGAGGGCTTCGACATGTTCACCGCGATGATGGAGGGCATCAAGGAGGAGTCCGTCGGCTACCTGTTCAACCTGGAGGTCCAGGTCGAGCAGCAGGTCGAGGAGGTCCCGGTCGAGGACGCCAAGCCGTCCCTCGACAAGGGCGACGCGGTGCCGGCCCAGGCCGGTGCGTCGCGGCCGGAGATCCGGGCGAAGGGGCTGGAGGCCCCGCAGCGCCGGGACCGTCTGCACTTCTCCGCGCCGACCGTCGACGGCGAGGGCGGCATCGTCGAGGGCGACCTCCCCGAGGACGAGCCGATCCGCTCCGAGGCCGACGGCCTCACCCGCGCGGAGCGCCGCAAGCAGCAGGGCAGGGCGGGCGGCCGCCGCCGCAAGAAGTAGCGGGCCGCTCCGCGGGGAGCGGCGTGGCACGAGGCCGCGGCGCCGCCCGGCGTACAGGGGGACGGGCGCGGGCCCGTGGCGCCGACGCCGGCGCTTGTGGGCGGTGAGGCGATAGGCCGCAGGCCGTGAGGCAGAGAAGGGCCGGGCATCTTCGGGTGCCCGGCCCTTCTGTGTGCGCGGGTGGGCGTGCGGGTGCGGGTGGTGTGTGGTTTCTCGCGCAGTTCCCCGCGCCCCTGAAGGCTCGGGCCTGCGGCCCGCCTTCAGCGGGACGGCCCGGTAGAGGGGGGTCAGTAGTCCGCGTTGGGGCGCCTCGGGCCGCCCAGTTCCACTGCTGTGCAGCGCCAGCGGTGGTCCGGGCCGTGTTCCAGACGGAAGGCCATGGCGCTGAGGCGGTCGCCCGCGCCGATG
>NZ_OLMK01000140.1 GCF_900290235.1 Streptomyces sp. MA5143a | reverse complement strand
CGGGCGAAGACCTCCAGGGCGCCGGGAGCGGCCACGTAGTAGCCGATGTCGCGGATGACCGGGTCCGTGCCGTGGGCGGCGCGCAGGGGGCCTCGTTCGGCGAGCCAGGCCAGTTCGTCGTAGGCGCGGCCCGCGGTGTGGCGCAGCATGCTGTGGACGGGGCGGCGGCCGCTCAGGACGGCCAGCAGAAGGTCCGCGAAGCGGTCGGTGGGGCGGGGCCGCAGGGCGGCGGGAGCGGTGAGGACCTCGGGGAGGAGAGCGACGGCGGTCCTGCCCCGCGCGGCGGTCGATACACGGCCGCCGCCCGGTGTCGTGCGGGCGGGGGTGCGGCCGGGGCGGCGGGTGTCGTGGCGTACGGGCGGGCGGGTGCCGGGGCGGCGCTGGGTCCTGGTCATGACCTTGTTCATCGGGATCCCGTTCCTCGGAGTCGGTGAGCCGCTGGTACCACTCGGTAACTTCGCGTTGGGGATCTTGTACGAGGCGGGAGGCCGGCGCCGCAAGGAACGACGACGAGCGGCGGAGGGCCCGGAACGTTCACCTATCAGGGTGATGAGGGCGGGGTTCCGGCCCGCTGCGGCCGGGATGGGCCGGGTGAGGCGGTGGGTGCGGGGTGGACGGGGCAGGAGGGGCGGGCGGGGGCTCGAAAGGGGACGCCGCACGTATCCTGAAGGACCGTCGGGACCGACCTCTCGTACCGCCCCGGGCACCTTCCGGGGTGCGGGAGCGCTCCCTGCGGGTACGGATCGTTCCCGGCGGGGGTGGCCCCTCGTCGGAGCCCTCCGCGGAGCCTGACAGCGAACACGACTACGAAAGCGGCCTGCCATGCGCGTCTACGTCCCCCTGACCCTTCCCGGGCTCGCCGAGGCGTACAAGACGGGGCAGTTGGGGGAGGGGCCCTTCGTCGCGTACGCCGTCACGCCCGCGCTGCGCGAGTGGTACCTGTCCGACGACATCGAGGAGTTGGAGTACGCCGCCCTGAACCGCGCCGCGCTCGCGTCGTTGCGGCTGGTCGCCGTGGAGCCGGGTGCTGTTCGGCGCCGGGTCGTCGTGGCGGTGGACGTGGCCGACCGGGACGCGGTCGCCGATCCCGACCGGGGGCTCGACCCGACGGCGCTCGGCGAGGTGCGGGTCGCGGGGCCCGTGCCGCTGTCCAAGGCGGCGGCCGTGCACGTCGACTCGGCGGAGGCCGAGGCCGAGGTGGCCGAGGCGGCGGACGCGCTCGGCGCGGCGGACCAGGGCGACGACGACGCCCAGTTCATCGTCGACGGCGCGGACGACCACGAGCTGCTGTGGTACGCCACGCAGGAGATCCCCAACCTGGTGGGGCTCGGCGAGTGACACCGACGCCGCGCGGCCGGTGATTCGTACGCGTCTGCGGGTGCGTACGCAAGGTCACGGTGCGTTGTCAGTGGTGA
>NZ_OLMK01000145.1 GCF_900290235.1 Streptomyces sp. MA5143a | reverse complement strand
CCTTCGAGGTGCGCAACCCCGCCACCGAGGAAGTCATCGCCACCGTCGCCGACTGCGGCCCGCAGGACGCGGTGAGCGCCCTGGACGCGGCTGCCGCGGCTGCCGACCAGTGGGCCCGCACCAGCCCACGGGACCGTGCGACCGTCCTGCACCGGCTCGCCGACTCCCTGCTCGAACACCGCGAGCGTCTGGCCCGGATCATCACCCTGGAGATCGGCAAGACGATCACCGAAGCCCGGGGCGAGGTCGACTACGCCGCGGCCTATTTCCGCTGGTACGCGGAGGAGGCGGTCCGTCCGCCCGGGCGCAGCACCCCCTCCCCGGACGGGAGGAGTCACATCGTCACCGTCGCGGAACCGGTCGGTCCCTGCCTGCTGATCACCCCGTGGAACGTGCCGCTGGCCATGGCCGCCCGCAAGGCTGCCGCCGCCCTCGCCGCCGGCTGCACCGCCGTGCTGAAGCCGGCCGCTCTCACCCCGCTGTCCTCCCTGATGCTGGGCGAGTTGGCGCGTGAGGCGGGCGCGCCCCCCGGTGTCCTGACCGTGATCAGCAGTAGCGACGCGGCAGCGGTCACCACGGCGCTGCTGGCCGACCCCCGGCTGCGCAAGCTGTCGTTCACCGGGTCCACACCGGTCGGCAGGCTGTTGCTCCAGCAGAGTGGTGCGCGGGTGCTGCGCACCTCGATGGAGCTGGGCGGCAACGCGCCGTTCCTGGTCTTCGACGACGCCGACCTCGACCTCGCGGTCCGCGAAGCGATGATCGCGAAGATGCGGCTGGGCGGCCAGTCCTGCGTCGGCGCCAACCGGTTCCTCGTCCAGGAGTCAATCGCCGACGCGTTCGCCGCGGCGCTCGGTGAACGGATCGCCGCCATCCGGGTGGGCGCCCCGAACCGGGAGGACA
>NZ_OLMK01000146.1 GCF_900290235.1 Streptomyces sp. MA5143a | reverse complement strand
AGGCTCTCGCCGACGCGATGGGAGACGAGCCGGACCGGCTTGAGGTCGTGATCGAGGTCGACTGCGGCGCCCGTCGTTCCGGGGCGCCGCCCGAGGCCGCGGGCGATCTCGCGCTCGCCGCCCGCAAGCGTGGTCTGGTGCCGGTGGGCGTCTTCACCTATCCCGGTCACGGTGGCGCCGACCAGGACGCTCGCCGACGCGCCGCGCAGGATCAGGAAGCCGCGCTCACCGCCGCGGTACGCGGCCTCGAAGGTGTCGGGGTCACCGTGGAGGTGGTCAGCGCGGGCTCCACTCCCACCCTGGAGTTCTCCACCAGCAGTGTGATCACCGAGATCCGTCCCGGCGAGTACGTCTTCGGTGATCTGAACAACGCCCGGCTGGGCTCCTGCACGGAGGACCAGATCGCGCTGTTCGTCGCCGGGACCGTGGTCAGTGACTGGGTCCCCGGCCAGGTCATCCTCGATGTGGGCAACAAGGCCCTCAGCAAGGAGGGCAGCCCCGAGATCGGCTACGGCGGCATCGCCGGCACGAGAGCGGTCCTGTCCAAGGTCAACGAGTACCACGGGTTCCTCCCGCTGCCGGACGGTGGGTTCCGCCCCCGCGTCGGCGACGTCGTACCGGTCGTGCCGAACCATGTCTGCCCGGTCGTCCTCGGCTTCGAGGAGCTCATCGTCACCGACAGCACGGGCACATCGCTGGAGCGCTGGCCCGTCGACGCCCGCGGATTCCTCAACTGACCCACATGACCCACATGACCCGAATGACCCGCATGGGACGGGACTTCCGTCCTCCCCGAGCCCCCACCCCCGACCGACCTCCCCCGTAAGAGGAGTGCCTGACATGAGACTCAAGAACGTCACGGCCCTGGTGACAGGTGCCAGCAGTGGCATAGGGCAGGCGGTGAGTTCCCACTTCCGCCGGGAGGGCGGACGGCTGCTGCTCACCGGCCGCAGGGAGCGGCTCGACAGCGCTCAGCCCGACGACCTGTACGTTCCCGGAGACCTCAACGACGAGGCGTTCGTCGAGCAGCTGGCCAAGCAGGCCGCGGAATCCTTCGGCACCGTCGACGTCGTGGTCCTCAACCACGGTCTGCAGGCCGACGGTCCGCTCACCGAGATGGCCTGCGACGACGCGAGGAACGTGCTGGAGAGCAACCTGCTCAGCGCGTTCCTGGTGATGAAGCACTTCGCGCCGCTGATGCCCGAGACCGGCGGCTCGTTCGTCTGCGTCAGCTCACGGCTGGGCATGGTCGGCATGGCCGGGCAGGTCCTGTACTCCGCCGCCAAGGGGGGTCTCATCATGCTCGCCAAGGGCGCGGCGATCGAGTGGGCCCCGCGCAACATCCGCGTCAACGTCGTCGCTCCGGGCCTGACCGCCACCCCGATCATCGAAGCGGCGTTCCAGCGCAGGCCCGACCCCGAGGCCTACCGCCGCCAGCGCGAGAGCACGATCCCGCTCCAGCGCCTCGCCACCCCCGAAGAGGTCGCCGACGCGGTGCTCTTCTTCGCGTCGTCGGAGTCGTCGTACGTGACCGGATCGGTCCTGACCGTCGACGGCGGGTACACCGCCGGCTGAGCCCCTGCTTGGCATCACCACCAGGAACGGGCTGAACGGCCTGCTTTCCGTCGCGCCTTTCTGCCGGCCTCCGCGCATCGGTACCGCGCGACCAGGACCGCCCCCGCTCCGCTGATCATCGCCTGTCACCGGCGTCGGACGATGCCCTGTCCGCGTGCGCCGCCCTGAACGATCCCCCCCCCCGCCTGCGAGGTAAAGCCCCCGCACAGCTGGTCCCACGCGTCCCCTGATGAGGAGTATTGCCATGAGTGATGCCCAGATCGGTCGTAGAGCGCTCCTGCGCGGAGCGGGCGGCCTGGCCGCCCTTG
>NZ_OLMK01000147.1 GCF_900290235.1 Streptomyces sp. MA5143a | reverse complement strand
CCGCCGAGGGCGGTGACGTCGATGGTGGGCACGGCGGCGATGACCTCGCCGGTGTAGGGGTTGTGCACGAGCGTGGTGTCGGTGCCGAGTGTGATGCCGGGGGGCACGGCGGTGTCAGACACGGTGGGTCTCCTTCAGGACGGGGCGCGTGGGGGCGGAGTCGTCGTCGACGTGACGCTGGTGGATGGCGGTGATGTCCGACAGCAGGGCGTAGGCGGTCTCGGTGCGCCCGGCGCCCGGCCCGGACACCGTGACGGTGCCGAGGAGGTCGGTGTGGAAGGCGACCGCGTTGACCGGGCCGCAGATCCCGGCGAGCGGGTGCTGGGCGGGCAGGGCGAGCGGGGTGACGCGGGCGTCGACGCTGCCGTCCTCGTGGCGGGTGGCGGAGCCGACCAGCTTCCACCGCAGCCCCTTCGAGGCGGCGTCCCGCACCTCGTGCGGGGTGAGGGAGGAGATGCCCTCGCAGAAGACGTCCTCGCGGCGCAGGTCGGCGCCGAGGACCTCGTTGGCCAGGATCATCACCTTGAGCTGGACGTCGTGGCCCTCGATGTCCGCCGTGGGGTCGGCCTCGGCGTACCCGAGTCGCTGGGCCTCGGCGATGGCCGCCGACAGTTCGATGCCCTCTTCGAGGCGCCCGAGGACGTAGTTCGAGGTGCCGTTCATGATGCCCTGGACGCCGGTGATCTCCAGACCGCCGAACATGCGCTCGGCGGTGCGCAGGACAGGGGTGCCGCTGAGTACGGAGCCCTCGAACTCGAAGCCGACCCCGCGCTCTGCGGCCAGCCGCTTCAGGGCGCGGCCGGCGAGTGCGACCGGCCCCTTGTTGGTGGTGCACACGTGCTTGCCCGATTCCAGAGCCCAGCGCACATGGGAGAGGGCGGGCTCCCCGTCGCTGGGGTTGGTGAACGTCGCCTCCACGACGATGTCGGCCGGGACCTCACGGATCACCCACTCGTTGCGCGGATCCGCGCTGCCGCCGGGCAGGCCCGCGAAGCTCAGCTCCCCCGGCTCGACGGCCAGCAGCGGCGCCAGATCGATGCCGTCGGTGTCCACCAGGGAACCGGCTCGCAGATCGGTGATCGCCACCACCCGCAGGGTGAAACCCAGCTCCTCGGCCAGGCGGTCCCCGCTCTGGGACACGAGTTCGGCAAGCGCGCGGTTGACGCCCCCGAATCCGATGAGGGCGAGATCGTATCGGCCCATGAGATCGCTCCTTCGCATTCCGCCGCCTTCACGGTGCGGCTGCTGAGGAGCCTCGCCGCTGGGCCTGTCACCCGCCCCCTGTCACAACGGCCACGACGCATGCCGATCTGCTCCGTCCCCTGACAGTTCGCCCGCCCCGCCTCGCCCCTCCCCGCCGCGCCTCGCCCCGGCTCCGGCAGCGCCTCGGCTCCGGCCTGGGGCCGTTGTCAGTGGTGGCAGGCAGGATGACGGTCATGACGACTCCTGTTGCACAGATCGTGGATGCCGCCGCCTACGCGCAGGCGGTCGAGGACGCGGTGAAGGCCGCGGCCGCCTACTACGCGGGCGGTACCTCACCGCTCGACGACGACACCTACGACCGGCTGGTGCGCGGCATCGCCGCCTGGGAGGCCGAGCATCCCGACCAGGTGCTCCCGGACTCGCCGACGGGGAAGGTCGCGGGCGGCGCCGTCGAGGGCGATGTGCCGCACACCGTGGCGATGCTGAGCCTGGACAACGTGTTCTCCGCGGAGGAGTTCACCGCGTGGGCGGCGTCCCTGGCCCGGCGTGTCGGTCACGAGGTGGATCAGTGGAGCGTGGAGGCGAAGCTGGACGGTCTCGCGGTCGCCGCCCGCTACACCCGAGGCCGCCTCACCCGGTTGATCACCCGGGGGGACGGGACGGCCGGGGAGGACGTCTCGCACGCGATCAGCACCATCGAGGGCCTGCCCGAGAACCTGGCCGAACCGGTGAGCGTGGAGGTCCGTGGCGAAGTCCTCATGACGACGGCCCAGTTCGAGCACGCCAACGAGGTCCGCACCGGGCACGGCGGGCAACCCTTCGCCAACCCCCGCAACGCGGCAGCCGGCACACTGCGCGCCAAGGAGCGCTCCTACACGGTGCCCATGACGTTCTTCGGCTACGGCCTGCTGCCCCTGCCCGACACCGACACCGCCCTCGCGGCGCGGCTGGGCGACCTCGCCCACAGCGATCTGATGCTCCTGGCCGCCGACCTCGGGGTGAACACCACCGCCTCGACCGCGGTGCCCGGCAGAGTGGCCCACAGCAGTGAGCAGGTGCTGGCCCGGGTGCAGGAGATCGCGGCGCTGCGGGCGGAACTGCCGTTCGGGATCGACGGGATCGTGATCAAGGCCGACCTGGCCGCCGACCAGCACACCGCCGGATCCGGATCGCGGGCTCCGCGGTGGGCGATCGCCTACAAGCTCCCGGCCGTGGAGAAGATCACCCGGCTGCTGGAGGTGGAGTGGAACGTGGGCCGCACAGGCATCATCGCCCCGCGCGGCGTACTCGAACCCGTCGAGATCGACGGCGCCACCATCACCTACGCCACACTGCACAACCCCGCCGACATCACCCGCCGTGACCTCCGGCTGGGCGACCATGTCATGGTCCACCGGGCCGGCGACGTGATACCGCGGATCGAGGCGCCCGTCGCCCATCTGCGCACCGGCGACGAACAGCCCATCGTCTTTCCCGAGGCGTGCCCGCGCTGCGGTTCCGGCATCGACACCAGCCAGGAACGCTGGCGCTGCGAGCAGGGCCGCAACTGCCACCTGGTCGCTTCCCTCTCGTACGCCGCCGGCCGCGACCAGCTCGACATCGAAGGACTCGGCGCCACCCGTGTCGTCCAACTCGTCGAGGCCGGCCTGGTCGCCGATCTCGCCGACCTGTTCACCCTCACCCGCGAGCAACTGCTCGGCCTGGAACGCATGGGGGAGACCAGCACCGACAACCTCCTCACCGCGATCAGCGCCGCCAAGGCCCAGCCGCTGTCCCGCGTGCTGTGCGCGCTCGGCGTACGCGGCACGGGCCGGTCCATGTCACGGCGTATCGCCCGCTGGTTCGCCACCATGGACAACATCCGCGCCGCCGACGCCACGGCCATGCAGCAGGTCGAGGGCATCGGCACCGAGAAGGCCCCCTCCATCGTCGCCGAACTGGCCGAACTCGCCCCGCTCATCGACAAACTCGTCGCCGCCGGAGTGAACATGACCGAGCCCGGCGCCACACCGCCGAGCCCCATCGACGCCGACGCGGGGAGCGACGCGAACGCTGAGGGCGGGCCGCTCACGGGCATGACCGTGGTGGTCACCGGCGCCATGTCGGGTCCGCTGGAGAAGCTCAGCCGCAACCAGATGAACGAACTGATCGAACGGGCCGGAGGGCGCTCCTCCTCCAGCGTGTCGAAGAGGACCACCCTGGTCGTCGCCGGGGAGAACGCCGGATCCAAGCGGGCCAAAGCCGAAGACCTCGGCATCCGCCTGACCACACCCGACGAGTTCGCCACGCTGGTGGCCGACTATCTGGTCTGACCCGACTTCCGACCCGCTCCACGATCATGGACGAGCTGTTCGATGTGGCGGGGACGGCGTTGTGCTGCGCCGCGGCCGTCCGGCTGGGCGCAGCCGCCCGTGTGTTGGCCGGCCGCGCTGTCCGACAGGTACGGCCTGGTCTCGGCCGGAGCGGACGACATCCGCGCCTGCCTGGAGGGGCAAGGTCTCGACGAACGCGTGCTGGGAGAGGCGTTCGGTGAGAACTGGACCTTGGACGCCAGGTACCCGGCCGAGTTGCCCGGCCAGGTCTTCTTCCACCGGTGGACGCAACTGGTGTTCGTGACCATCGTGCTGACCAAACCGGGGCAGCAACAGCTCGTTGCCGCACACGGCGGCGGGCCATCGCGGCCGGCGCCGCCTGGCACGACGCCGTACCGGGGCCGCGGGGCCGCGGGGCCGTCGGGACGGGGCACGGGGCGACCGGGTCGGTCGCGTCGCGGGGCTTCTCGGAAGGCGGGGCGTGACGGTACGGCCGTTCGACGCCGGTCGTTCGTGGGCGTCGTGGGCGTGGGCGGCGCGGCCATGGCGCAGGCGAGGAGGTCGCGGTCGGTCGGCCGAGATCGCCGCCGCCGTGGCATTCCCCATCCGCCCCGAAGCGGCTACATCAACGGTACGGGCCTGCTCGACGGCGGCCGGGCCGCCCGCCCGCACCCCGAACGCACGTTCAGGACAGCAGAGAGGACGACGATGTCCACCCCCCACACCCCCTCCGACCCCGCCTCACCGCACTCCGAGCGGCCCGCCCTCGACGAGCCGGGCTTCGACGCGGAGGCCATGCGCGCCAAGTACCGCGCCGAACGCGAGCGCCGTGTCCGCCCCGACGGCAACCGGCAGTACCGGCGCGTCGCCGACGGGTTCGGCTCCTACGACCAGGACCCGTACGCCGACCCGGAGTTCACCCGCGAGCCGCTCCACGACCGGGTCGAGGCCGTCGTCGTCGGCGGCGGCTTCGGCGGACTCCTCGCCGGGGCCCGGTTGCGGCAGGCCGGCGTCGAGTCCGTCCGTGTGATCGAGAAGGGCGGCGACTTCGGCGGCACCTGGTACTGGAACCGCTACCCCGGCATCCACTGCGACATCGAGTCGTACATCTACCTGCCGCTCCTGGAGGAACTCGGCTACGTCCCGCAGTGGAAGTACGCCCCCGGCGAGGAGATCCGGCAGCACACCCGCGCCATCGGACGCCACTTCGACCTCTACCGTGACGCCTGCTTCCAGACCGTCGCCACCGAACTGCGCTGGGACGAACCCGAGTCGGAGTGGATCGTCACCACCGACCGCGGCGACCGGATGCGGGCCCGGTACGTCGTGGTCTCCAGCGGCACACTCAGCCAGCCCAAACTCCCCGGCATCCCCGGCATCGAGACCTTCGAGGGCCACGCCTTCCACACCAGCCGCTGGGACTACGCCTACACGGGCGGCGACGCGAACGGCGGCCTGACCGGACTCGCCGACAAACGCGTGGCCGTCATCGGCACCGGCGCGACCGCCATCCAGATCGTCCCGCACCTCGGGGCGGCCGCGGCCCACGTCTACGTCTTCCAGCGCACGCCCTCGACCGTGGACGTACGCGGCAACGCGCCCACCGACCCCGAGTGGGCCGGCACGCTCGCCCTCGGCTGGCAGCGGCGGCGCATGGACAACTTCCTCCGGACCGTCACCGGTGTCCGCGTCGACGAGGACCTGGTGAACGACGCCTGGACGTCCAGCGCCCGCCTCCAGGAGAAGCTCATCCCGACCAGCTCCTACGCGGACGCCCCGCCCGAGGAGCGCGAGAAGGCGTACGAACTCGCCGACTTCCGGAAGATGAACGAGCTGCGCGCCCGCGTGGACGCGATCGTGGAGGACCCGGAGACCGCCGAGAAGCTCAAGCCCTGGTACCGGTACATGTGCAAGCGGCCCACCTTCAGCGACACCTACCTCCAGACCTTCAACCGGCCCAACGTCACCCTCGTCGACACGGCCGACACCCACGGCGTGGAGCGGATCACCGAGAAGGCCGTCGTGGTGGGCGGCGTCGCCTACGAGGTCGACTGCGTCATCTTCGCCACCGGCTTCGAGGTCGGAGTCTCCGGGCTGCTGTCCGGCAGGCTCCCCGCGTACGGCCGGGGCGGCGCCGGCCTGCTGGAGACCTGGATGAAGGCGGGCCCGAGGACCCTGCACGGCTTCTACAGCCACGGCTTCCCGAACCTCTTCCAGCTGGGCCCCCTTCAGAACGCCAGCGCCGTCAACTACGTCCACATCCTCGACCAGCAGTCCCTGCATGTCGGCGAGGTCGTCGCCGCGGCCCGCGCGCGCCGCGCCCGGTACGTCGAGCCGACCGCCGAGGCCGAGGCCGCCTGGGTCGCCACGATCCGCGAGAAGGCCGCCGACCTGCACGCTTTCCAGGCCGAGTGCACCCCCGGCTACTACAACAACGAGGGCAGGCCCCGGCAGCGCAGCGAGTCGTACGGGGACGGTCCGGTCGCCTTCCACGAACTGCTCGCGCACTGGCGGTCCGACGGCGGCATGGACGACGTCCTCGTCGACGCCGAGCAGTGAGAGGGGAGGGCACATGACCACGCGTCGGAGCCGGTACGACGGGAGGACCGGCGAGCCGCGGACCACCAGCGACCGCCGGCAGGCACGGCGGCTCAACCCGCCCAGCCCGCTGTGGGGTTCCAACGGCGTCGCCTTCGGCCCCGACGGGCTGCTGTACGTGGCCCTACCGTGCTGCGGCTGACCCCGAAGCCCGCAACGACCTCGACGATGCCGGTACCGAACCCGGGGTCTCAGCCGGAGCGGTAGAGCGCCGTCAGCAGCTCGATGGCCGCCTGGGCGGCGGGATGCGGGTCGTCCCGCCACCAGGCGAGGCGGACGGCGATCGGCTCGGCGTCGCGCACCGGCCGGTAGACGACACCGGGCCGCCGGTACTGATGGGCCGTGGACTCCGGGGTCACCCCGACGGTGCGGCCGGTGGCGATCACGGTGAGCCACTCGTCCACGTCGTGGGTCTCCTCCGTCGCCGGCCGGGAGCCCGGCGGCCACAGCCCGGCGGTGGTCGTACCCGTCCTGCGGTCCACCAGCAGGGTGCGTCCGCCCAGGTCGGCGAGGCGGACCGAGCGGCGGCGGGCCAGCGGGTCGTCGGCGGCCATCGCGCACATCCGTCGCTCCAGGCCCACGATGGCCGACTCGAACCGACGGTCGTCCAGGGCCCTGCGGACCACCGCGAGATCGCAGGCGCCCTCCGCGAGCCCGGCCGTCGCGGAGTTGACCCGGACGAGGCGCAGTTCCGTCTCCGGGTGCGCGGCGTCCCAGCGGCGCTGGAAGTCCAGGGTGTGCCGGCCGAGCGCCGACCAGGCGTACCCCATGCGCAGTCGGACCTGGCCCGACGTGGCCTCCCGGACCAGATCGTCGACCTCGCCGAGCACCCGCCGGGCGTGCGACACCACCCGCGACCCGGTCGGCGTGGGCGTCACCGCACGGGACGTTCGCCGCAGCAGCCGCACCCCCAGGGCCCGTTCGAGGGAGGCGAGGGCGCGGGACACCGCGGCCTGGGACACACCCAGCGCGATCGCGGCATCGGTGAACGTGCCCTCGTCGACGATCGCCACGAGACAGCGGAGCTGGCGCAGCTCGACATCGGGAACCGTCGGCGGCGGGTCCACGCGTCCGGGGTCGTCCATGGGGCCGGGGCCGTCCATGGGGCTGGGAGCATCCATGCGTCCAGCGTATAGATCGCCCGGCCTATGCATTTTGTGCAACCGGGGTCGCGCCGCACGATCGGCGCATGAGTGCCGCTCCCGCCACCGCCGCAGCCCCGGTCACCCCGTTCCCCGAGCCCGCCGCCGCGCGGCCGGCCGGAATCGCCACCATGGTCGGCAGCGGCCTGTCCAACCAGGTGGGCGCCGCCCTCGGGGCGCTGGCCTTCCCGGTGCTCGGGCCCGTCGGGGTCGTGGCGATACGCCAGTACGTCGCCGCGCTCGCCCTCCTGGCCGTCGGCCGGCCGCGGCTGCGGTCGTTCACGGGGGAGCAGTGGCGGCCCGTGGCGCTGCTCGCGCTGGTCCTCGGGACGATGAACCTGTCGCTGTACACCGCGATCGACCGTGTCGGCCTGGGTCTCGCGGTCACCCTGGAGTTCCTCGGCCCGCTCGCCGTCGCCCTGGCCGCCTCGCGGCGCCGCGAGGACGCCGTGTGCGCGGTGGTCGCCGGCGCCGGCGTGGTCACGCTGATGCGTCCCCAGCCGTCCGCCGACCATCTGGGCATGGGCCTCGGTCTGCTCGCCGCCGTCTGCTGGGCGTCGTACATCCTGCTCAACCGCACCGTCGGCCGCCGGGTCCCCGGCGCGCAGGGCACCGCGGCCGCCGCCGCGCTCTCGGCGCTGCTCTTCCTCCCGGTCGGCGTGGTCGTGATGGTCCGTCAGCCACCGACCGCCGGGGCGGTGGGATACGCCGTCGCCGCAGGGATCCTCGCCTCGGCCGTCCCCTACCTCGCGGACGTGTTCACCCTGCGCCGTGTCTCCGCCCAGGCGTTCGGGCTGTTCATGAGCGTCAACCCCGTCCTGGCCGCCCTCGCCGGCCGGATCGTGCTCGGCCAGCACCTGGGCGTCGTCGAATGGTCCGCCATCGGCGCCATCGTCACCGCGAACGCCCTGAGCATCCTGGCCCCCCGCCGCTGAATCGGCCCGGACGGACGAAGTCCAGTCCGTCGAACGTCTGCTTGCCGAGTGCCTCGTGTGCGGCGATGTGGCCGTAGCCGGTGGCCATCTTGAAGCCCTTCCCGGAGAATCCTGTGGCGCAGTAGACCCTGCTGTTCTCGTCCAGCCAGCCGATGAGGGGATGCCTGTCCTCGGTGAAGAGGTCGGGGAAGGCGTCGGAGCGCGCGATGGTGGGGATCAGGCCGGGGAAGAACTCGGTGACGGTCTCGGTGACCTTTTCGACTTCTTCCCGGGTGAGTTCCCTGGGCACGGAGTCCGGATCGGGGGTCGCCCTCGCGCGCCCCTTCATCGGTGCGTCCACGGATGCCTTGACCGTCACGCCGTCGACTGCGGGTGCGCCGTACAGGGAGCGATCCTCGTACTGTCGGCTGAAGACGGGGAAGTTCTCCGGTGAGAACTGTGTGCCGTCCTGGGCGATGAACCAGGTCAGGACGAGCCGATGGGTCTCCGTGACGGCCTTGAGGTGGTCGGGCATGAGCCTGCGGGACCAGCCGCCCGAGGCGACGATGACCTTCTCGAACGTCCAGGTTCTGTCGCCCGACGTGACGACCACGCCGTCCTCGGTTTCGGTGATGCTGTCGACCGGTGTGTTCTGAAGGACGGTGGCGCCGTTGGCCCGGGCCGCCGTGACGGCGGCGCTGACGGCGCGGTCGGTGCGCAGGAACCCGGCGTGGGGGTCATGGATGGCGCAGTCGTCGGGGCGGAGGTGGTGCTGGGGGTAGCGCTCCGCTATCTCCTCCCGGCTGAGGACGCGGTGCTCGGCTCCGGTGATGCGCGCCGTCTCGAGGAGGCTGTTGATGAAGTCGCTGTTCGCTGTCCCGATGGTGAGGCCCCCGGTGCGGGTGAAGATCTCCTGCCCGGTTTCCGCCTCGAGTTCGGCCCAGAGATCGCGGGAGCGTTCCATGATGGGGTAGTAGTCGGGCTTCCCGAAGTAGATCATCCGGAACAGGCGGGTGTCCCCGCCCACGGCGCTGCGGCCGTGTGCGGGGGTGGCGGCCTCGAAGCCCACGACCGAGTCGGACAGCCGGGAGGCCTGCCACAGGGCCATGCTTCCGATGCTGCCCAAGCCGATGACGGCGAGTCGCGCGTCCATGAGAGCAGTTTCCTTTCCTTGTTCGTGAAGCCGGTCTCTACTCGTGAAGTCCGGCGAGTCTGCTGCCGAACCTGGCCAGCAGTGAGGTCCTGCCGGAATTCCTGCGCTCCTCCCACTGGTCGGCTATGCCGAAGAGCCGGTACATGGCGTGAACACCCAGCCAGCGAACGGGTTCCGGTTCCCACTTCCGTGCCCGGTGGCCGACCCAGGGGAGGGCGGTCCGTTCGGTTTCCCTCTCGAAGGCGAGCTCCGCGAGGGTCCTGCCGCCGACATAGGCCGCCGTGACCCCGTGTCCCGCGTAACCGGTGGACGATCCGATCCCGGACGCCGGGTCCCAGAGCACGCCGCCGTTCCAGTCCCGCGTGACGCCCAGGACTCCCGACCAGGCGTGGTCCACCTCGAAGGGGATGCCCGGGAAGAAGGTGCTGAGCTTGTGCGAGATCAGGTCGATGGTGGACCGGGCGGTCGCGCCGGCTCCTCCCGTACCGGACCCGAAGCGGTAGGGGACACCACGGCCCCCCATGGCGATACGGCCGTCCGACGTCCGCTGGGCGTAGATGAAGGTGTGCGCTGAGTCGTTGAGGCACTGGGGGCCGTCCCAGCCGATCTCCTGCCACGCCTCCTCCGGCAGGGGCTTGGTCACGATCATCGAGGAGTTGACAGGGATCAGGGTCCGGCTGCCGAGCAGCGGTCCCGAATAGCCCTCGGTGCAGATGAACGTCTTCGCCGCGGTGACGCGTCCGTCGGCCAGGGCGAGGGTATTGCCCTCGACCCCGTCCACGCGGCTGCCCTCGTAGATCGTCACCCCCATGGAGGTCAGGGTGTCGGCGAGGCCGTAGACGAGTTTCGCGGGGTGGATCCTTGCGCAGTGCCGGTAGAAGAGCCCGCCGTGGACGGTCGAGATGTTGATCAGGCTCCGGAACTCGTCCCGGTCGAGCAGCCGGCTCTCGTCCTCGGTCAGCCCGTACTTCAGGTCGGCGTCACGTCTGGCCACCAGCCTGCCCAGCCCCGCCCGGGTGTGGGCGGCGACGAGTGCGCCGCCCTTGTGCTGATCCGCGTCGATGCCCTCGGCCTGGAGGATGTCCAGGACGGAGTCGACGCCGGCGACGAACTCCTGCTGCAGTGCCCGGCTGGCCGCCAGTCCTCCGCCGACGCGGGCGAAGGCGGCACGGTTGCCCGGAGGCATGGCCGAGAGCCAGCCACCGTTGCGTCCCGACGCGCCGTAGCCCACCTGTTCGGCCTCGAAGACGGCGACCGAGAGCGACGGTTCGAGCTTCTTGGCGAAGTACGCCGCCCAGAGGCCGGTGTAGCCGCCGCCGACGATGGCCACGTCGACGGAGTCCTGTCCGGTGAAACGGGTGAACGAGGGTTTCCTGTCGGCCAGTTGGGCCACCCAGAAGCCGAGCGCTCCGTTTCGTGGTGGTGCCGCGAGGGCGTTCATGGTGTGTCCTTCTTCTGGGTTCACGGCCGTACTGCTCTGCTCAGGCTCAGGCGTCAGGGACGCGGGAGGCCGAAGAGGACGGGGAGGTCGGCGATGTCGGTGATCCGCTCGTAGCCGAGCCAGTGCTCGTCGTGCTCCCAGCCGCGGTCCATGTACACCTTGTTCTCGATGCCCATGATCGCCGCGGAGCGATGGTCGTACATCGGGCTCGCGGACACGTGCACGAGCTCGTCGGGTGTCACGCCGAGCTTGTCGAGCATGTAGTCGAACGCACCGAGTCGCGGCTTGTAGATGCCCATTTCCTCGGCGCTGATGACGACCTCGAACGGGGCCTTCAGGTTCTCCGAGAGGCGCTTGGCGTGCGCGGTGTCGCTGTTCGTGATGATCACCAGCGGGACCTCTTCGGCCAGGCGGTTCAGTGCCTCGGTGACACCGGGGTACGGGCCCCAGGTCGGGATGGTCTCGTACACCGCCCGCGCGTCCTCCTCGCGGAACTCGAGACCGAGCTTGCGTGAGGTGCGTTCCATGGAGCGGGCGACGACCTGGTGGAACGGTTGGTACGCGCCGGTGCACTCGTCGATGCGGTACGCCTTGCAGATCCGCAGGTAGTCGTCGGCGATCTCGGCCGGCAGCCGGTCGCCCAGCACCTCACGCATCGCGTCGTTGATGCTGAACTTGATCAGCGTTCCGTTCATGTCGAACGTCACGAACTTGGGCTTGGTCTCGAATCCCACAGGGTCCTCCTCGTAATTCAGTGCTGCGATGTCACATAGTCGATTGTCGACCATCTTGTTGGTCGATTGTCGACCGTTCATTGCTCGGATGTCAATGGGTTCCCGCGTCACACGGGCTCAGGGGTGTCGCGTCAGGGTGGCCGGCTGGAGGTGTTGACGCCGAATCAGCGGGGGTATAGTCGACAAACGACCAGGTGGTCGGGTGTGAGCAGGGGAGGGTGACGGGGTGGACCACAAGTTCGAGTGGCAGGAACAGCGGACGACGACGCCGGACGGTGTCTACCGCACCCTGCGTGCCGCCATCCTCGATGGAAGCGTCCCCCCTGGCGGTCAGCTGCGCGAGGCGCACATCGCCACGGATCTGGGGATCAGCCGGTCCCCGCTGCGCGAGGCGCTGACCAAGCTGGAGGAAGAAGGGCTCGTCGTCAAGATCCCTTACCGTGGCGCGTTCGTCGTGGAGGTGAGCGCTCGCGAGGTCGCCGAGATCGACTCGGTCCGGCTGCACGTCGAACCGTACGCCGCCGAGCTCTCGGCCGAAGCGCTGCGCGGCGCCGAGCGGCCTCAGTTGCTGCAGACCGTCGAGGATCTGCGCCGGGCCATGGAGAAGGACGACATCCCGGCCAGCATCGACGCGCACCTCCGCTTCCACCGGCTGTTCTACGACCTCTCGGGCCATGGCGTCCTCCAGGGCATGTGGAACGGTTGGGAGACCAAGCTGCGCCTCTACCTGAGCGTCGATCACCGCACGTACAGCGACAACCCGCAGCAACTGGTCGTCGAGCACGAGAGGTTGGCCACGGTCGCCCTGGAAGGCGACACCGACGCGTTCCGCCAGGAACTGGCCGCCCACTTCCCCATGGGCCTGCGAGCCCAGACGGGGGATCACGGGGAACGCGCGCCCCGTCACGTGTGAAGTCACGCCCGCTGCGCTGCGTGAAGCGTCGGACCGCGCTTGCCGCCGAGGCGCTGTAGAGCGGTCCCGGGCGGTCCTGAGTCGTACGCGCGGTGAGATCACCTCATTCGGCAGGTCCGCCCCCGGTGTCTCGCGGCTGCCGGTCCGTCGATCAGGCGCCGCCCCGGCGGCACCTCACCTCCCTCTTCGCCGTGCGGGCAGGTGCGCTCCCGCATGTGCCGCGCGGTCGTATCCGAGCGTTGAAGTTTGTATTGACAGTGCTCTACAGGCAGCCATATGGTCGACAAACGACAATAGCTGGCGGTTTTAAGCCGTGATATAGCGCTTTGTCGCCCCTGCTGCTCGAGGAGAGAGCCGAGTGCAGATGATCAGGATTCGTATGAAACAGCCACTTATCGACAACCGCACGGGTCTGTTCCCCGTGCCGTCCGCGGAGGTGACGCGATGAGCCGGTCCGTGACGTCGGCAGCGAGCACCGGTTCGGCTTCCGATCGGCTCAAGGCCCTGGGCCTCACCCTTCCCGAACTCGCCGACAACCCGTACTACGTGCACCACCGGTCGGTCGATTCCAGCATCTACATCTCGGGCCAACTGCCTTACAAGGACGGTTGGCTGCTGGGCCAGGGCATTGTCGGCCGGGACGTCGAGCTGGAGACGGCGCGGTCACTGGCCCGCCATGCCGCGCTCAACGCCCTCGCCGCCGCCGTGCAGGCGGTGGGCGAGCTGGACCGGGTCCGGATCGTGCAGATGCTGGTCTTCGTCGCCAGTACGCCGGACTTCGCAGAGCAGTCGAACGTCGCCAGCGCGGCCAGTGACCTGCTCATCGAGGTGCTGGGCGAGAACGGACGGCACGCCCGCACCGCGATCGGTGTCGCCGGGCTGCCGCTCAACAGCCCTGTCGAGATCCAGATGGTGTGCACCGCCGTCCCGAGGAGGGCAGCGTGAACCGGCTGCAACGAGCACTCGACGCTCTGGTCGAGCGGATCGACACCCCGGCGCCGATCGTGCTGGTCGACGTCATGCAGGGCAACATCGACCGCGTCCAGGGTTTCGCCGACCAGCACAACCTGCAGGTCAGGCCGCACGTCAAGACGCACAAGTGT
>NZ_OLMK01000150.1 GCF_900290235.1 Streptomyces sp. MA5143a | reverse complement strand
ACTCCTTGTCCTGCGGTGGTCCCGGCGCTGCGGACGTGCTCCGCGGGGAGAGCGGCGCAGGCCCATGACCTGGCTCTTCCCGGGGGCGGTGTGCTCCGGTGACCATCACCATACAGGCGACATGGTCAACTGACAATGTCGTTAGTTCCAGTTGAATGATTTAGTCACCCAACTTGAGCAACTGTTAAAGTCGGTGCTCGAAGCACTCGGATGCCGCCCTGGCACCGAAATGCCTCATGCCCGCAGCCGCTCCACGGCGCGGCCGACCCGTTCCGCCGTTCGTCCCGCGTCCGTGTCCGCGACGAGACGTCCGAGAAACCCCTTACCGCTCTTGGGAGTTCGCCATGGCAGTCCTGCTCCATCGGCTGGGCCGCAGTGCCTACCGCCATCGCAAGCTGGTGCTCGGTATCTGGCTCGTGGTCCTGGCCGCGCTCATTACGTGCGCCGGCGTCTTCGGCGGCAAGCTCGACGACCGCTTCACCGTGCCGGGCACCGAGTCCCAGCGCGCGCTGGACACGCTCGGCGAGACGCTGCCCGAAGCCTCCGGAGCGGGCGCCCAGATCGTCTTCACCGCACCCGAGGGCCACCGCATCACCGAGGCCCCGTACACCGCGGCCATCGCCGGAACCGAGGCGGCGGTCGCGAAGGCGCCCCAGGTCGAAGCCGTCATAGGCCCAGGCCTGTCAGGGGCCGTCTCGGCCGACCGGAGCACGGCGATCGTGCAGGTGCAGTACTCGGTGCAGCGGGCCGAGGTACACCCTTCGTCCCTGGACGTGATCGAACGGGCGGCCGAGGCGGCCGAGAAGAGCGGGCTCAGGACCTCGGTGGGCGGCAGCGCCTACGGCAGCAACGGCGTGCACATAGGCCCGTCCGAGATCATCGGTGTCGCCGTCGCCGTGCTCGTCCTCGTCGTCACCTTCGGCTCCCTGCTCGCCGCGGGCATGTCGCTGCTGCCCGCCCTGCTCGGCGTGGCCGTGGGACTTGCCGGGCTGCTCGCCCTCACCCCGGCGGTCAGCATCTCCTCCACCGCCGTCACGCTCGCGCTGATGCTGGGACTGGCCGTGGGCATCGACTACATCCTGTTCATCCTGACCCGCCACCGCCAGCAGCTCGCCCGCGGAACCGACCCGCAGGAGTCCATCGCGCTGGCCAACGGCACGGCCGGCAGCGCGGTCGTCTTCGCCGGCGGCACCGTGATCATCGCCCTGGCCGCACTCAGCGTCATCGGCATCCCGTTCCTGACCGTGATGGGTCTCGGTGCCGCCGGAGCCGTCCTCGTCGCGGTCCTGGCCGCGATCACCCTGCTCCCGGCCCTCGCCGGATTCGCCGGCACCCGGTTGACCCCGAAGCCCGGCAGCAAGGAGGCCCGGCGGGCCACCGATCCCGACGGATCCGCCGGCCGGGCGACCCTGGGCGCCCGCTGGGTGAGGACCGTCGTCGCCAAGCCCCTGCTCACCGTCCTGGCCGTCGCCGGCATCCTCGTCGCACTGGCGCTCCCCGCGGCGGACCTGCGCCTTGCCCTGCCGGACAACGGCTCGGCCCCGGCCGCCTCCTCCGAACGCACGGCGTACGACACGGTCGACGACAAGTTCGGCCCCGGCTTCAACGGCCCGCTCCTGGTGCTGACCGAGACCGACAAGGGGCCGGGCGCGCACGCGGGTTCCCAGGCAGCGCGGAAGCTGCGGGACCTCAAGGGGGTCAAGGCGGTCCTGCCCCCCGTACCCACACACGAGCCCGCGCAGACCGTCATCCAGGTCATACCCGAGACCGGTCCCGACAGCGCCCGCACCGACCGGCTCGTCCGCGACATCCGTGCCGCCGCCCCGGACATCCGCGAGACAACCGGAGCGACGGTCGCGGTCACCGGCACCACCGCCGTCAACATCGATGTCTCGACCCGCCTCAGCGACTCCCTGCTGCCGTTCATGGCGATCGTCGTCGGCCTGAGCCTGATCCTGCTGACCATGGTGTTCCGCTCGCTGGTCGTCCCGCTCAAGGCCGCCGTCGGATTCCTGCTGTCGGTGGCGGCCTCGCTCGGCCTGGTCGTCGCCGTGTTCCAGTGGGGCTGGCTGGCGGACACCCTCGGCCTCGCCCACACCGGACCCGTCGTCAGCTTCCTGCCGATCATCCTGATCGGCGTGCTCTTCGGACTCGCCATGGACTACGAGGTGTTCCTCGTCTCCGGGATGCGGGAGGAGTGGGTCCACACCGGCGTCGCCCGCGGGTCGGTGATCGACGGCGCGCGGCACAGCGTCCGGGTCGTCACCGCGGCCGCCCTGATCATGGTCACCGTCTTCGCCGGGTTCTTCCCGCTCGACGACGCCCTGATCAAGCCCATCGCCTTCGCGCTCGCCGTCGGCGTCGCCATCGACGCCTTCGCCGTCCGCCTGACCCTCGTCCCGGCTGTCCTCGCCCTCGCCGGACGGCACGCCTGGTGGCTCCCCGCCTGGCTCGACCGCGTCCTGCCCGACCTCGACGTAGAAGGCACACGCCTCCAGAAGGCCCCGCAGGTGCAGCACAAGCAGCCCGAGCGAGTCCCCTGACCCGGCTGCGCGCCCGGCGCATCAGCCGCCGCGCGCCGAGGCCCTGGCCCGGAGGAAGCACCCCCTCCGGGCCAGGGCCTCGGCGCAAGATGTTCTGGGCCGACGTCCGCCTGTGTGCACGGTCGTGTTCTTCCAAGTACGGCCCGCCGTCGTACGACACCTGCGCCGCAGACGACTTGGCTGAACCCTTCTTGGCAGCCGGGCCCTACGGCGTCCCCGCCCCCGTAGCCGGGCAGGACGTCGCCCTGCAGCAGGTCCGCCGCGCTTCGGCGAGTGGTGGGCTTGTTCGCAGGAGCAGCGCCACAAAGTGCTCCGACCACATCAGAGGCTCGACCGGCTCCGGCCTACATCCAGCGAGCCGTCTACCACCATGCACGTCCGACACCGTCCGCCTGGTTCGGGAACGCCGTCTTCTGCCGAGGCTCCGGATCTCGGTGGAACAGCCCGAGGTCGGCATCTGCAGAGCCCAGCTACCCTCTTCACTCGATCCGCCGAGGGCAAGAAACTCCGATGAATCGAGTAGCTCAGCCCGGCGCTCGAACGCGCCTGTAAGCGGCAATCTATGCGTTCGTCTGCCAATTTCCGTCGAGACCCTAGACAGATGACCGACTGGTGTCCGCTAATACGTCCTATGTTAGTCGCTGAACACACGCCGTATTCAAGGCCGGTCATGGCCGCGTGTGCTGTCCTGTGAACTGCCAGGAGAAGACCTTGTCAGAGCCGATCTCCTGCCGAAGGGGCCGCTCGTCGGCATGGTGGTCCTCCACGGCGGGCTTCGCCGTTGCGCCCGGGTCCCTGTATCGAACGGAAGACCTGCTGCCCAGCGCCTAACGCCTGTGCCGGGGCCGAACTCAGGGGGTCAATTCACCTGGCGGGCCAGCCTGCACGTAGTTCCGTGATGACGCCGGTTGCGTCGACTCCCCAGCACGCTGTCACCGCCATCCATGCCATTCGATCCACAGGAGCGGGCCATGTCCTCATCGAGAATGACTCGCCGTACGTTTCTCGGCGCGGCGGGTGCGGCGAGCGCCGCGACCGCTCTGCCGCTCGTCCCCGGTTTCTCCGGCCTTCTGTCGCAGGCGTCCGCCGCGGACACCCGACCAACCTGAGCAGGATGGTCGACATGCGGTTCAGCATGTTCAACCAATTCAGCCTGGGCACCTTCACCAACCAGGAGTGGGCTGCCCCGAACCAGAGCCCCACCCTCTTCGCTCCCCCGAGTGTCAACTGCGGACAGTGGGCCGACGCGGCGGCTGCCGCGAAGATGAGTTACGGCATCCTGACCACCAAGCACCACGACGGCTTCGCCCTGTGGCCGAGCGCCTGCGGCACCCAGAACGTCGCGAACAGCTCCTACAAGCACGACGTGGTGAAGGCGTACTGCGACGCCTTCCGGGCGAAAGGGCTGAAGGTCGGGTTCTACTACTCGTTATGGGACCGCACCTTCGGCGTCGAGGCGTGGGAGAGCCGGCACAGGGTGACCGGCCTGGAGATCACCGATGCCATCCAGCCCGCCGACATGACCTTCATCCTCGGCCAGATCCGCGAGCTGCTCACCAACTACGGCACCATCGGCATGTTCATGACCGACGGTTACGCATGGCAGATGGGGCAGCAGGCCGTCTCCTACCAGCGGATCCGTTCACTGGTGAAGGAGCTTCAGCCCGACTGCGTCATGATCGACATCGGCGGACTGTCGGAGCCCTTCCTCAGCGACGCGATCTTCTTCGAGGAGCCGCTGGGCGTCACGGCGCCCGCAGGCAACACCTACGCCGGAATGCAGGGACAGACCATCAGCGGCGGCTGGTTCTGGCACCCGACCACGCCGACCGAGAGCCTGATGAGCAAGGACGCGATCCTCTCGCACCTGGCCGACCTGGAACCGAAGTACACCTCGTTCATCCTCAACCGCCCGCCCAACCGCAACGGCCTGCTGGACACCAACATCGTCAACCGACTCGCCGAGGTCGGCGCGGCATGGAGCCCCGACACCTCCCGGCCGCCGCTGCCCACCCAGCCCCTGCGAGCCGAACACCCCGTCACACCGGTCAACGCGAACGCCACCGCCTTCCGCACCGGCGAGGGCCCGCTGAACGCCATCGACGGACTCAGCGACGTCCGCTACGAGACCCGCTGGTCGACCTGGGGACTGCCCTCGCCCCTGCCCCACTCGATCACGATCGACCTGGGCGGGTTGTGGAGCAACGTCTCCACCCTGGAGTACCTGCCCAAGCAGTGGAGTCGCAACGACACCACCGACGGCACGAACTTCACCCAGGTCGCCACCGGCACGTGGGCCGGCAACCGCGCCATCAAGGTGGCCGAATGGCCCGCCCGGAACGTAGGCTTCGTGCGGATCCAGGTCAACGCGGCCACCGGCGGCTACGCCAACATCGGCGGCGTCAGGATCGGCGGCCGGACGGCCGAGCCGGCCCTGGTGTCCACCACGCTGCCCGGCGACGGCACCGTCTACCGGCTCGTCGCCCGGCACAGCGGCAAGGCCGCCGACGTGCAGAGCGGGGGCACCGCCAACGGCGCCAACGTCCTGCAGTGGCCATGGCTCAACAGTCCGGCCAGCCCCCCAGAGGACACCGACCGGAGCCACTACTCAAGGATTAGGACCCCTTGGCCACGCACGCCCCCCGCGGCTCGGCCCGGTCACTCGGCGTTGATCAGCGTCCACGGTGTGGGCCGGCCGAGCGCCTGGCGTGGCTTGCTCTGCGCCCAGTGCCGTACCGATGCCGCCATCACCCCACCCGGGTCGGCCACCCGACGGGTGGGCGGGAACGGCTCGCTCATGCTGGTGTAGCTCTGGAACATCGCCAGCAGCTTCACGGCCTGTTGCTGGACCGGGGAGAGCCACTGCTCGGCCAGCGGCAGGAAGAAGCGGTTCCAGCTCTCGGTGGACACCGTCGGAGGCTTGGCGATCGGTTCGACGCCGTGTTCGGCCCGGAACGCGTTGAGGGTGTCGCAGGTGATGTCGACGAGGGCGTCCAGGCGCAGGCTGTCCTGGCCCGCGGCGATCACCTCGGTGCGAGGTGCGGACGGTGCCGGCCCCAGAGCCGCTGCGGCGATCGCCTCGGCGACCTCGTCGACGGGACTGATCTCGGCGTAGCCGTCCGGGTCGCCGACAACGACGGCGGCGAGGCCGGAGACGAGCGCGGGGAAGAGGCTGTAAGGCCCGGAGAAGCGGGCGATGCGCCCGTCCTCGCGGCGTCCCATGACCAGTGGTGGACGGACGATGGTCACCGGTCCGCGGTGCTCGGTCGTCACGATGTCCTCGCATACGGCCTTCGACCACTCGTAGCCGTTGCGGTAGCCCTCGAACTCGGCGCCCCGGAGATCCTCCGGGGCACGCACGCCACCGACGTAGGCGGTGGACACATGCACCACATGGGTGTCGGGACCGGCCAGTGCAAGCACCTCGCGCAGCGTGCGGATGTTGGCGTCGGTGGCCTCGTCACGGGTCATGGTCCAACGAGTGGAGGCCGCTGTGTGCACGATGACGTCCCACGGCCGGGCGGTCAGGGCATCGGGCGCCGGCTCGGCGCCGATGTCCCAGCGCACGGGCGAGTTCCCGGTGGGGCGGCGTGCGGTGGGGACGATCTGGGGGCCGCTGCGGTCGGCGGTCCCGGCGGCGAGAAGCGAGGCGACCTCGGCGCCGACGACACCGGTGGCACCAGTGAGAAGGATGCGCATGGCAGGAGTTCCTCAGAAGTTCACGTGGCGGGCAGCAGGACCAGGCAGACGTTCTGTCCGCCGAAACCGAAGGAGTTGGACAGCACGGGGGCACGGTCCACGCTGCGTGGAGCGCCGAAGACCACGTCGATCCGGTCGGCTTCGGAGGGCTCCGTGAGGTTGGCGACCGGCGGCACGATTTTGCGCTCCGCGCAGACCAGGGAGATGGCGGCCTCCAGCGCCCCGGAGCCACCGATGAGATGCCCGGTGACGCCCTTGACGGCGGTCACGGGCGGCGCCTGGCCATCGAAGCACCGGTGTATGGCGGTGGCCTCCGAGCTGTCGTTCGCCGGCGTTGAGGTGCCGTGGGCGTTGATCTGGCCGATATCGGCCGGCAGCAGTCCGGCGTCGGCGATGGCGTCGGCCATGCAGGCGGCCGCGACGGTCCCCTCGGCATGCGGTGCGACGATGTGGTGGGCATCGGCGTTCGTGGCGTACCCCGCGACCTCGCCGAAGATGTGTGCCCCGCGGGCGAGCGCCGATTCGCGTCGCTCCAGTACGAGGACGGCGGCACCCTCGCCCATGACGAAGCCGTCACGCTGGGCGTCGAAGGGGCGACTCGCCTGCTCCGGAGCATCGTTGCGGGTGGACAGCGCCTGCATCCGGGAGAAGCCGGTGAGCATGAAAGCCGTCACCGCCGCATCGAAGCCGCCGCCGACGGCGACGTCCAGCTCCCCGTACTGGATCCGGCGGGCGGCCTCCCCGATGGCTGTGGCGCCGCTGGCACAGGCCGTGTTGTACGTGACGCACGAACCACGGAAGCCGTAGCGCATCGCCACCCGGGCGGCGGCCGAGTTGGCCATGGTCCGGGGCACGGCGTGCACGGGCATGCGCCTGGGGTCCCCGTAGTGCTCACGCACGCTCGACTCCATGGTGGGTAGCCCCCCGATACCGGTGCCGAGATGGACGCCCACCCGTGCCGACGGCAGGCCGGACAGTGCGGCCTGTTCGACGGCGTCAACGGCGGCGCACAGCGCCAGTTCGGTGGGGCGGTCGATCTGGCGGCGCTCCCGGCGGGTGACGTAGGGCTCGGGGTCGAACTCGGGCACACGGCAGGCGAAGTGCACCGGAGAGCTGCCTTCGGCCAGCTCGTCGTGGAGCGCGGCGGTGGAGCGTGCTGCCAGGACAGTGCTCATGACCTCATCCAGGGTGAGGCCTGCCGGGGTCTTCACACCGATCCCGGTGACGACGACGCGCGGGCGTTCGGACGGCCATCGGCCGGCCGTTGAGTGGTGCTGTTGCGGAGTCATTCCCGCCCCGTCTTCCGCTGCGCGAGGAGTTCGACGGCCTGGCCGACGGTGTCGGCCCCCATCAGGTCCTCGGCCGATATCGGAACGTTCAGTACGCGTTCGAGCTGGGCTCCGATCGCCATCAGCTCCAGGCTGTCGATGCCGTACTCCGTTCGCAGGTCGGTGCTGTCCACGATGGCGTCGGGCGTGGTCCCGAGGACCTCCGCGATGGTCTCGCGGACCACGGCGGACAGGTCGGCAGAGGACGTGTCAGAAGAGGACGGTACGCCGACAGAGTCAGCGGTCCTGGTGCCCGCGGGGCCGTTGTGCGTCAACTCGGTTCCTTTGATACTGGTATGAGTGAGAGGAGGTGATGGTTCATCTCCGGAGGGTGAGTTTCCGGAGTCGTGCGGTGGAGCGGCAGCGCTCGCGGGACCTGCGGTCAGTCGTGGACCGCCGTGCCGGCCGCCGTCAGCGCGGTGTCGAGGATGTCCATGGCCTCGTCCAACTCCGCATCGGTGGTGACGAGCGGCGGGAGGAGACGCACAGTGGTCGGGCGGCCCAGGCACGGGGAGACCAGCAGCCCGTTGTTGGCCAGCGAGATTACGGTCTCGCCCGCCGCCGCGGGTGTGGTGAAGTCGATGCCCCACAGCAGTCCCCGGCCGTGGTATCCGCTCATCACGCGGGGATGACGCTGCCGGAGGTCACGCAGACCGTCGACGAGCGCGTCCGACAACTTCCTGCCATGTTCGGCGAGTTCCTCGACGGCGTCCAGCGCGGCGGGGAGAGCGGCACAGCTCAGCGGGTGCCCTCCGAAGGTCGCCGAATGAAGGAACGGGTCCATTTCCAGCGGCCGGTACAGCTCCTGGGTGCACGCGACGGCGGACAGCGGCATCACGCCGCCACCGAGCGGCTTGCCGACGAGCACGGCGTCGACGGGCAGGTGGTCGGCAAGGGCCACTGAGCGCTCCCCGCACCGCCGCAACCCGCACTGGATCTCGTCGGCGATCGCGAAGGCACCGTGGGCGCGGGCGTCCTCGCACCATTGCCGCAGGACGTCCGTCGGCAGCGGAACCGCGCCGTTCTCGCCCTGCACGGGCTCAAAGACGACGGCCGCGACGGGGCCTGCCGACACCTGTTCGCGGACGGCATGCGGGTCGTGGGGGTCTAGATGGACGACATCCACCACACAGCCCCGCAGTCCCGCCCGGAACATCGGACTGTGCGTGAGGGAGAGCGCCCCGAGCGTCTTGCCGTGGTAACCGCCGGTCACCGCCAGCACCCGCTCCCGCCCGGTGGCGAGCCGCGCGAGCTTCACCGCCACCTCGACGGCGTCGGCCCCGTTGAGGCCGAAGTAGACCTTGGGCAGTCCGCCCCCGAGGTAGTCGGCGAGCCGCGCCGCCGCCTCGGCCGCCACGGGATTGGCCAGACTGCGGGTCGACGTCGGCATGACGCCGAGCTGTCGGCCGACGGCTTCCACCACACGGGGATGACGGTGGCCGAGCAGGGTGACGGCGTAGGAGCCGAAGTCGAGCACGGAACGGCCGTCGGAGAGGGTGACACGGGCGCCCAGCGCACTGGACTCCACGGCACCCTGCCCCGCGAGCTTGCCGGTCAGGGCGAGTTGCGGAGACTGGTGACGGCGGAGTGTGTCGAACACCCGGCTGGCGGCGTGGGCGCTGGTCATGGAGCTGGTTCCCAACGGGAACTCCTGTAGAAAGGGGCGGCCGGACCGGGCCGCGTTTGACGGGGGACGAACAGCCGGGTACATGGTCTTTTCGGGACGGCATCGGTGAGGGGACGGAGGCGGCGAGCACCGGCTCAGCCGTCGACAGCGGCGGTGAGCCGCCGCTCCAGCGCCTGGAGCATCTGCCGGGCGTTGTCCCGCAGCGCGGCGGCGGCGACCGGGTTGAGCATCTCCGCGAGGAGGGGGATACCGATCTCGAACTCCACCGTCAGCGACACGAGGCTGCCGCCGCCGTCGGAGGGGCGAACCGCCCAGTGCCCCACGAAGTGGGCGAGGTCGCCGCTGACCTGGTGGAAGTCGAAACGCCGGGACGCGTGGTCGAGCTGCTCCGCTTCCACCCACTCCAGAACGGAGCCCTTCAGACGGACGGACCACGCCGTCGTCCTGCGGTCCTCACCGGAGCCTTCGAGGACCACCACGGACTGGACGCTGTCCATGCAGGCGGGGTAGCTCTCGACATCGACGACAGCCTTCCAGCTGTCCTCGGGCGGGGCAGCGATGGTGATCTCGACCTGGACAAGGGGCATGGCGGTCTCTTTCTCGTAGGGGGTGGCAGGGGGCGGCCGTCGGCAGGCACGTCGCGGTCAGGACTTCGGGGCCAGCGCCTGTTCGCGTGCGGTTTCCAGCGCCCGTGGCAACAGCAGACGCAGCACGGCGCGGGGCAGCCAGCGGGTGTGGGTCATCGCGTAGTTCTGCTCGACCAGTTCGCAGCCGAGTTCCCGTTTCGGCTCGTAGGCGGTCTGCGCGAAGCGGATGTGGCGGCAGCCGCGGGTGATCGCCAGCTCGATCGCTGCGTAGTGGAGGTTGTGGTAGAGCCGCGCCCGGTGGGCCAGCCGGTAGTCCAGACCGATCCGGGCCCCGACCGCGCCGCGGCCACGGAACAGGCAGTGCAGATAGCCGACAAGACGGTCTCCCTCGAAACAAGCGACCAGCCGCTGATCGGCGTCCGGGCTGTTGGCCAGGCGCCGGACGAATGTTTCGTCGAGCACGTCGAGCGTCTGGTCGGCGCGGTCCATCACCTGCCGGTACAGCCCCATCATGTCGGGGACGAGGTCGCCGAACTCCTGAAGCACCTCGATCCGCAGTCCCTCCTGTGCCCGGAACTTGCGTATCTTGTTGCGGGCGTTGCGGCGGGGCTTGGCCGGCAGCGAGACGAGGTACTCCTCGAAGTCGCGGTGACCTAGCAGGAGTTCGGTGTCGGGCAGACCGGCGACGATGAAGAACCTTTCGCCGTCCAGCGCCGGGCGCAGCGCGTCCAGGTCACGGGGGGCGAAGTCCTTGAAGACGACGGTGCCCAGGCGGTGCCGCCGGGCGAACTGCAGTACTTCCCGCACCAGCAGCTCGGCCGCCTGCGGCGCAAGCGGGTCCTCGCCCGGGATGTGCCCTTGCCCGAGGAAGTTGCCGCAGAAGAGCATCGGCACCCGCAGCAGCCGGGGGAACAGCCGGGCCACTGGGGCGAGCAGGCGCCGCTCGCCGGGACCCACGACCCGCTCCAGCCGCAGACCGTGAACCGCGCTGAGGGGCAGCACCGCGACCGGCCGATCGTCTCCCCGTACGAGAAGGTAGGCGTACACGTCCGGACCGATGGCCGCCCCTTCCATGGCCGTGAAGACCTCCCGGCCCCACATGGGATCGTGGGCCGGCGCCAGTGCGTCCCACAACTCCCGCGGCAGGTCGTCGACGGTGGTCAGACACTCCACCGTGTACCGCGGCGCCGTCTGGACCATCTGTCCGCCCGGAGCGGAGCGCCGCGGGTCGCCGTCCCCGTGTGGGCCCTCAACCGACATGCAGCGGCTCTCCGTCCAGGGTCGCGCACAGCGACTGCGCCATCCGGCCCCGGGACGGCGGGTGGAAGCCCAGCCCCGCGGCCGCCGACGCCAGGTACGTCCCCTCGTCCGAGGTGATGAACGACATCCCGCCGAGCGCCTCCAGCGCGGTTCGCGTGGTGCGCGCGATGGCGTCCTGCGCTGCATAGCGCGCCATGAGCGCGTCCACGAGCAGCGATTCGTCCCATGCCTGCGACTCCCGCATGGCGCGGGCCACGGCCTCGACCCCGAGCATCGCCGCGTTGACGTCTGTCACCAGTTCCGCTCGCACCAAGGCGGCGGAACGTCCGTGCCGCAGCACCCGTTCCACCAGGGCGCTCGCCGTACCCAGGTAGCCGGCGGTCATCAGCAGCTCGAACCAGAGGAATCCCGCGATGTGAAGCGAGTCCAGTACGGCGTCGGCTCCGACATCGGTGAGCACGACCAACTGCGGGTCCAGCACGACGTCCTCGAGGACCACTTCCTCGCTTTCGGCACCGGCCAGCACCGTGCTGCGCCAGAACGGGCGTACGGACACGCCCTTGGTTTGGGCCGGGACGATGGCCACCGCCAGTCGTTCGACGCCGCTGTCGTCCGCCATCACCACCGAAGCGGTCAGCAGATCCATGGAGCGGGCCAGGCTGCACGGCTTCTTGCTGCCGTTCAGCACCACGTCGCCACCGCGCCGCTCGGCGCGGATGGCGGGCCGCAGGATCGACTGACCGGTCTGGCCCTCCGCGAATCCCGAGGCCAGCAGCATCCGCTTGCCGACGATCGCCTCCAGCAGCATCCATTCGAAGCCCGCCCCGTGCTTGGCGGTCTCCACGAGGCTCGCCACGGAGAAGTGATGCATCGTGGTGGCCACGGCCAGGGACGGGCAACGTGCCCCCACGGCCCTCTGCAGCCGCACAGCCTGGAGCGGGTCCGCCCCGATGCCGGTGTTCTGCGCCGGCACCAGCAGGGCCGGACCACCGGCCTCCCGGAACGCCGCGATGGCGGGGCCGCCGGGCCGCTCCAACTCCGCCAGCGAGTGGCGGGCGAGCGCTGCGTCCAGACCGGGGAGCAGTGCTTCGAGCACCTCGCGCTCGGTGCCGAGAAAATTCATGACGACGTCACTCCTTCGCTCTCGTGGCGGGTGATGGTGGTGGCCCGGTCCGGGGACGTCACAGAGCCGTGGGCCGTCAGGGGGAGGTTCTCGTACACCCGGAGGCTGAGGGACTCGCGCCGCACCGGGACGCCCGACACGGCGAGCTCGGGGAAGCGGGCGAAGAGGCGGCGCACGGCCACCGTGCCCTCCAGACGTGCCAGGGCGGCGCCCAGGCAGTAGTGGGGACCGGCGCCGAAGCTGAGCACCTTGGTTCCGGAGCGCCGCACGTCGAAGCGGTGCGGGTCGGGGAACTGGGCGGGGTCCCGGTTGGCCGCGGTGAGGACTGTGGTGACGTTGGCACCAACCGGGATGGTCACGCCTGCGATCTCGGTCCGCTCGGTGGCGATCCGCTCGGTCATCAGGACGGGCGAGTCCCAGCGCAGCGCTTCCTCGACCGCCTGAGCCGCGAGCTCGGGGTCGCCCGTCACGAGGTCCCGCTGGTCCGGGTGTGTCAGCAGTGCGTGGGTGACCAGTCCGAGCGTGGCCGTGGCCGTCTCGAAACCGGTGACGAAGACAAGGAGCAGTGTGTCGACCAACTCCCGCCGGGTCAGACGCTCCTGTCCCTCCTGGGCCTCCAGCAGCACCGTCGCGAGATCCTCGCGCGGCTCACGCCGGCGGCGCTGGAGCAGTTCCTCGAAGTACGCACGCAGTTCGGTCACCGCCGCGTCGGCCCGTGCCCAATCCTCCGGGCTGCGCACCGGCTCGAGCAGCCGGCTGGCGTCACTGCCCAGCCTGCGGAACCGGGGGCGGTCCGCCGCCGGGACACCGATCAACTCCCCCGCCACCGCGACGGGCAGGGGGTAACCGACCAGTTCCTGGAAGTTGACCGCACGGCCGTGCGCGGAGGCGTCGGCCAAGGCGTCGAGATAGCCGTCGGTCAGGTCCTCGACGGCGGATTGCAGTGCTGCCACGCGGCGAGGGGTGAACCCGGCATTGACCAGTCGGCGAAGCCGGCTGTGGTCGGGATGGTTGGCGCGGAGCATCGAAGCGTAGAAGAAGTTGGCCGCGGGATGGTCGCGCCAGTCCGGGAGATACTCCTCGCACCAACTCAGATCGGGGGTGCGGAAGGCCGTGTCGGTCAGCACGGCCTGGCAATGCGCGTACGTGGTCAGGAAATAGGTGTCGAGGTCTTTGTCGTAGTAGACCGGGGCGGTCTCGCGGAGTGCTTCAAGCGCCGGGAACGGGTTCTCCCGCCCCTCCGGCGTGAAGATGGAGAGAAGCAGAGTTTGCGGGTCCAAGGGAATCCTCGGTAGATCGACTCTTTGGGAATGACGTGAAGTGCGGCTGAAGGCAGCCCGATTCAGCTGCTACGGATTCAGACAGCCGAAGCAGGTATGGTGAAGGCGTGGTGAGGGGTAGATGCTGGAGGTGAAACCGGCCGGCGTATTCCGCGGAGTTGGACAGCGCACAGTAGATCTGCTCGACCCCGAACACCCTATTTGACTCGTCGATTGACGCTACGAGCGAACTGACGACCGGTCGAGCTCGCAGAGCCGACGTAGTCTTCGAGATCAAACAGCCGCCGTCCGACTGAGTGCAGGTCATGCTGGATCAGCGCCGCAGGACCGTCATAGCCTGCGCCGCCTGCCATGGCTGCATCCACGAGACGCAGATGGCCAGATCATTCACCGGTGGGCGCGCGGTGGTTCACGGGGTGAGGACGAGGCGGATCGGGTTGCCGGTCTTCTTCTCCAGCCGGGCGACGGCGCCGGCCGCCTCCGCCAGGGGGATGTGATCGGTGATGGAAGGCGCCAGGTCGAGCCTGCCGGTGGCGGCCAGGCGGATGAGCTGGGTCACGTGTTCTGGTCCGGAGCCGTAGTGACCTCGGATCTGGTTGCCGCGGTAGCTGAACCCTGTGCTGTCGGTGACGGTGAGCGGTTCCGGGGTGAGGCCAGCCAGGACGAGGACACCGCCGGCGCCCAGGACCGCGGCAGCCTGCTCGCGGACCGCGGGGAAACCTGCGAAGTCGAAGGCGACGTCGAGACCGTGGCCGCCGGTGGCCAGGTTCACGGCTTCGGTGAATCCCGGGTCGGCGGGGTCGAGTGCGATGTCGGCGCCGAAGGCGAGGGCCCGTTCACGGGCCTCGGGCAGCGGGTCGACGGCGATGACGGGCGCGGCGCCGGCCAGGCGGGCAATCCGGATGCCGTGGGCGCCCAGGCCGCCGGCGCCCCAGACGCCGACGGACTGCGCCGGCCGGACCATCCCGGACTCGGTGATCGCGGCATAGGGGGTGGAGACCGCGTCGGGGATGATGGCGGCCTGGTCGAAGGGCAGGTGGTCGGAGAGGGGGGCGAGGGTGTCCTCGCGGGCGACGGCGTACTCGGCCCAGCCGCCGTCGTAGTCGACGCCGCGGGTGAGCGGCCGTGGACAGGGGGAGCGGCTCATGCAGTCGGTGCATGCTCCGCACGCCTGGCCGGGCCTGCAGGGCGACGCGCATGCCGGGGGCCCAGTCCCCCAACAGGCCGCGGCCCAGGGTGTGGATGACGCCCGCGACCTCGTGGCCGAGGGTGACCGCGCCCGAACCGGTGACCGCCTCGACGGGAAAGGCAGGGGTGAGGCCGCCGTCGATCAGGTGGACGTCGGACAGGCACACTCCGGCGGCCCTGACCTCGATCAGCACCTCTCCGGGACCGGGGACGGGAACGGGGACCTCTTCGACCGCGAAGGTGCGGGTGTCCAGGTGGAGACGTCCGGCCAGCATGGTGGTGGACATGATCGGAACCTCGGTTCTCTGGGTGAGGGCGGATCTCTGCGAAGGGCGCGAGCCGGGTTCGCCGAGGACCCGGCCCGCAAGCGGCGGGCGGCCGCTGACCTTCGTCACCGTCAGCCGGTGTTCGTGTCCTCGGATCGCAGCAGGGTGTTGAGGTTGGCCATGGAGGTGCGCATTCCGGCGCGCATCGAGGACTCCTGTACGGAGTCGAGGAGCTGGCCCAGCGGGCCGAGGCCGATGCTGTACTCGACCTGGTAGAGCATCTCCGTCGCCTCCCGGCCGTCGGCGCTCTGGACCGGGCGGAACTCGAAGATGTTGGTGATGTCCTGGAGCGGGGCGAATCCGACGCCGGTGTCGACGCGGCGCTTCAGGGGCACGATCTCCTCGACGGTCCAGACCGAGTCGGTCTTGAGCGGGCCGAGGGTGCGGTTGCGCTCGGAGTAGGTCTTGCCGATGGTGGCGACGCCGTGGTGGTCGGTGACCTCGATGGCTCCGGCGACCCACTCGGCGTACCGGTCGGTGCGGGAGATGACCTCCCACACCCGCTCGACGGGGGCGTCGATGACGGCGGTCTCGGCGACGACGAAACGGTTCATGACAGGGTTCCCTTGCTATCTGCGCCCATGACTCAGAGCTGGT
>NZ_OLMK01000154.1 GCF_900290235.1 Streptomyces sp. MA5143a | reverse complement strand
CCCCACACGCATCGGACAGCGACCACACCCCCGCCACATGAGCCGCCACCAACTCCCCCAGCGAATGCCCGAGCACCACATCAGCCCGCACACCCCACGACTCCAGCAGACGAAACTGCGCCACCTCCAACGCGAACAGGGCAGGCTGAGCCCACCCCGTGGACTCCAACACCTCGGCGGGACCGCCGAACACCACGTCCCTCAACGAACCCGGCAACAACCCCTCAAACCCCGCACACACCTCATCGAAAGCGGAAGCGAACACCGGGAACGCCTCATACAGACCACGCCCCATCCCCACCCGCTGCGAACCCTGACCCGAGAACACCACCGCCAGACCACCGCCCGACGCGGTGGCCTGTACCAGGCCGGGTGTGTCCTCCCCTGCGACGAGGGCGCGCAGGCCGTCGGCCAAGGCGGGGAGGTCGGGGGCGGTGACGGCAGCGCGGTGTTCCATGAGGCCCCGTGTGGTGGCCGCCGAGGCGGCCAGGTCCGTCAGCGGCAGGCCGGGGTGGTGGTCGAGGTGGGCGAGGAGGCGGGCGGCCTGGTCGCGGAGGGCGGACTCGCTGCGGGCACTGAGCAGTACGGGCACGGCGGGGAGCGCTGTGCCCTGGGTCCGCTCGGGCTCGTCGGCCGTCGATTCGTCCTCGGGGGCCTCTTCGAGGACGACATGGGCGTTGGTGCCGCTGATACCGAAGGACGAGACGCCCGCGCGGCGCGGGCGGTCGGCCCGTGGCCACTCCCGCTGCTCGGTGAGCACCCGTACCGCACCGGCCGACCAGTCCACCTGTCGGGTCGGCCGGTCGACGTGCAGGGTGCGCGGCAGCGTCCCGTGCCGCATCGCCATGACGGTCTTGATGACGCCGGCGACTCCCGCGGCGAACTGGGTGTGCCCGATGTTGGACTTGACGGAGCCGACCCACAACGGCCGGTCGTCCGGGCGCCCTTGGCCGTAGG
>NZ_OLMK01000155.1 GCF_900290235.1 Streptomyces sp. MA5143a | reverse complement strand
CGGGGCCCCGGCCGAGTGGGCGGGCCGCGCCCGTGACGACCTGCGGGGCGGTGGCCGTGCCGTCGGCGAGGGCGCGTACGCCGGTGAGCAGGCCGGCGCGGTCGGCGCCGATGACCACGGCCCGGTGTTCGAACAGCGAGCGGCTGTCGAGGAGGGCCTTGCCGACGGCGGCCGGTGCGGTGTCGGCGGTGGTCAGGTGGTCCGCGAGGCGGGCGGCCTGGGCGCGCAGGGCCTCGGGGGTGCGTGCGGACAGGAGCCAGGGGCGGACGACGGGGCGTTCGGTGCTCGTCGCATCGCTGCCGGCGGCTTCCTCGGCCGCGAGCCCGTCGGGGTGCTCGCCGGTGGGCGGCGGGGCCTCGGCGGGGGTGTGTTCGAGGATGACGTGGGCGTTGGTGCCGCTCATGCCGAAGGAGGAGACTCCCGCCCGGCGGGGGCGGCCCGTGTCGGGCCAGGGCCGGCTCTCCGTGAGGAGGCGTACGGTGTCGGCGGACCAGTCGACCTGGCGGGTCGGCTCGTCCGCGTGGAGGGTGCTCGGCAGCACGCCGTGCCGCAGGGCCAGCACCGTCTTGATCACACCGCCGACCCCGGCCGCCGCCATGCTGTGCCCGATGTTGGACTTCAACGAGCCCAGGTACAGCGGTCGTTCGCGGTCCCGCCCGTATGTCGCGAGCAGGGCCTGCGCCTCGATGGGGTCGCCGAGGCGGGTGCCGGTGCCATGGGCCTCCACCGCGTCCACGTCCGCCGGGGTGAGCCCGGCACCGGCCAGGGCCTCCAGGATCACGCGTTCCTGGGAGGGGCCGTTGGGTGCCGTGAGGCCGTTGGAGGCGCCGTCCTGGTTCACGGCGGAGCCCCTCACCACCGCCAGCACGTGCCGTCCGTTGCGGCGGGCGTCCGAGAGCCGTTCCAGGACGAGGACGCCCACGCCCTCGGCCCATCCCGTGCCGTCGGCAGCCTCGGAGAACGCCTTGCAGCGGCCGTCGGCGGCGAGGCCGCCCTGGCGGGCGAACTCCAGGAAGCCGCCGATGGTGTTCATGACGGTGACGCCGCCGGCGAGGGCGAGGTCGCACTCGCCCGTCCTGAGGGCCTGCCCGGCGAGGTGGAGGGCGACGAGGGAGGAGGAGCAGGCGGTGTCGACGGTGACCGCCGGGCCCTCCAGGCCGAGCGCGTAGGACACGCGGCCGGAGACGACGCTGCCCGCCGTGCCGGTCATGACGTGGCCCTCGGTCTCGGGGGTGGCGGCGAGGACGTCCGCGTAGTCGGAACCGGCGATGCCGGCGAAGACCCCGGTGCGGCTGCCGCGCAGCGACAGCGGGTCGACACCGGCGCGTTCGACCGCCTCCCAGGAGGTCTCCAGGAGCAGCCGCTGCTGCGGGTCCATGGCGAGCGCCTCGCGCGGGGAGATCCCGAAGAAGTCGGCGTCGAACTCGGCGGCGCCCTGGAGGAATCCGCCGGTCGTGGGGGTGGTGCCGTCGACGTGCCGCAGGGCGGTGAGGTCCCAGCCCCGGTCGCGGGGGAAGGCGGTGACGGCGTCACGGCCCTCGGCGACCAGGCGCCACAGGTCCTCGGGGGTGGTGACCCCGCCGGGGTAACGGCAGGCCATGCCGACGACGGCGAGGGGCTCGTCGGCGAAGCGGCCACGGACGGCGGCGCGGCGGCCGGTGTGCTCGCCGTTCAGATGGGCGACGACGGCTTCCGGCGTCGGATGGTCGAAGACGAGTGTCGTGGGCAGTGCCAGGCCGGTCTCCTCGGCGAGGCGGTCGCGGAACCGTACGGCGGACAGCGAGTCGAAGCCGAGGTCCTTGAACGCGCGGTCCGGGGCCACCGCGTCGAGGCCGGGGTGTCCGAGCACGGCGGCGGCCACCGCGCGCACCAGGTCCAGGTCGACGTGCCGGTCCCCGTCCGGGGCGGGCCCCGGTTCGGCGGCGGCGGTCGTCGGGGCGGGGAGGAGCGGGCCGCCTGTGCCCGCCGTGGCCGGTAGCCAGAAGCGGTCGCGCCGGAAGGGGTACGTGGGCAGGTCCGGGCCGTCGCCGTCGGGGGCGCCGAGGACGGCGGTCCAGTCGACGTCGACACCCCGGACGTGGAGTTCGCCGAGGGCGGTCAGCAGGGCGGTGGGCTCGTGGTGGCCGTGCGGGAGGGACGGGACGAACGCGGGGCCGGGCTCGGGCACGCAGTCGCGGGCCAGCACACTGAGGGCACCGCCGGGGCCGATCTCCAGGCAGGCGGCGGTACCGAGTTCACCGAGCTGCCGGACGCCGTCGTGGAAGCGCACGGCCTCCCGGACGTGCCGCACCCAGTAGTCGGGCGAGCGGAGCTGCTCGTCGGTGGCGAGGCGGCCGGTGACGTTGGAGACGACGGGGATGCGCGGCGCGTGGAAGGTGAGGCTCTCGGCGACCGCGCGGAAGTCGTCGAGCATGGGCTCCATCAGCGGCGAGTGGAAGGCGTGGCTGACCTTCAGACGCCGGGTCCGCATCCCGCGCTCCGCGCACAGGGCGGCGGTGGCGTCGACCGCCTCGGTGGGGCCGGACAGCACGGTGGCGCGGGGGCCGTTGACGGCCGCCACGGCGAGCCGGCCCGTGGTGCCGGCCGCGTCGAGCAGGGCGGGCACCTCCTCCTCCGCCACCTCGACGGCGAGCATGGCGCCACCGTCGGGGAGGGCCTGCATGAGCGTGGCGCGGGCGGCGACCAGGGTGCACGCGTCGTCGAGGGAGAGCACTCCCGCCGCATGGGCGGCGGCGAGTTCGCCGATGGAGTGGCCGAGCAGGTGGTCGGGGGCCAGACCCCAGTGTTCGAGGAGCCGGAACAGGGCGACCTCGAAGGCGAACAGGGCGGTCTGGGTGTAGGCGGTCCGGCCGAGCAGTTCCTCGGAGTCCAGCGCCTCGGCGAGCGGCCGCTCCAGCCGCGCGTCGAGCCTGGTGCGTACGGCGTCGAAGGTGGCGGCGAACACCGGGTACGTGGCGTGCAGTTCCCGGCCCATGCCGGCGCGCTGGGCGCCCTGGCCGGTGAAGAGGAACGCCAGCGGTCCGGGTGCCGTCGCCGTACCGTGCACCGCGCGGGCGTCGGGGCGGCCCCCCGCGAAGGCGTCGAGGGCGGCGGTCAGTTCCGTGCGGTCGGTGCCGAGCACCACGGCCCGCTGCGCGAACCGGGCACGCCGGGCGGCGAGGGCACGGGCCACACCGCGCGGGGTCGGGGCGTCGTCACGGCCGTCGCTGTCCGCGTCGTCGGAGTCCGCGCGGTCGAGGTGGTCGCGGAGCCGCCCGGCCTGCGCGCGCAGGGCTTCGGGGTCGCGGGCGGAGAGGAGCAGGGCGAGGGGGCTGTCCGGCACCGCCTCCTCGGGTTGCGCGCCGGGGGCGAGGAGGGGCCCGGAGGGGCCTGGGTCCTCGGTGGTCCCGACGGCTCCGACCGTCGCGGAAGCCCCGGCCGTCTCGGCTGTGCCGGAAGCCCCGGCGGTCTCGGGGACCTCGGCTGTCCCGGAAGCCCCGGCGGTCTCGGGGGTCTCGGCTGTGCCGGAAGCCCCGGCGGTCTCGGGGACCTCGGCTGTCCCGGAAGCCCCGGCCGTCTCGGGGACCTCGACAGCTCCTGCGACCCCGCCCGTCCCGGTGGCCCCGGTTCCGGATGCCCCGGCCACACCAGTGACCCCGCCGGTTCCTGCGACCCCGACCGATCCGGCAGCCCCGCCCGTCCCGGCAGCCCTGCCCATCCCGGCGGCCCCGACTGCTCCTGCGACCCCGCCCGTTCCGGTGGCCCCGGTTCCGGATGCCCCGGCCACACCGGTGACCCCGCCGGTTCCTGCGACCCCGACCGATCCGGCAGCCCCGCCCATCCCGGCAGCCCTGCCCGTCCCGGCGACCCCCACCGCCCCGGCGACCCCGCCCGTCCCGGTGGCTCCTGCCTGTCCGGCGGGCTCGGGCGCCTGTTCCAGGACGACGTGGGCGTTCGTCCCGCTGATCCCGAACGCCGAGACCGCGGCCCTACGCGGGCGGCCGGTCTCCGGCCACTCCCGTTCCTCGGTCAGCAGTTCCACCGACCCGGCCGACCAGTCCACCTCGGGCGTCGGCTCGTCCACGTGCAGGGTGCGCGGCAGTACACCGTGGCGCAGCGCCTGCACCGTCTTGATGATGCCGCCGACCCCGGCCGCCGCCTGGGCGTGGCCGATGTTCGACTTCAACGAGCCCAGGTACAGGGGCTGTTCACGGTCCTGCCCGTACGTGGCGAGGAGGGCCTGCGCCTCGACGGGGTCGCCGAGCCGCGTACCCGTTCCGTGTGCCTCGACGGCGTCGACCTGGGCGGGGCTGAGGCCGGCGTCGGTGAGGGCGGCGCGGATGACCCGCTGCTGGGAGGGGCCGTTGGGGGCGGTGAGGCCGTTGGAGGCTCCGTCCTGGTTCACCGCCGTACCCCGGACGACCGCCAGCACGCGGTGCCCGGCGCGGCGGGCGTCCGACAGTCGCTCCAGGACCAGGACGCCCACGCCCTCGGCCCACCCCGTGCCGTCCGCCGTCGCGGAGAACGCCTTGCAGCGCCCGTCCCCGGCGAGACCTCCCTGGAGCAGGAACTCCTCGTACAGGCCCGGTCGGGCCATCACGGCGGCGCCGCCGACGAGGGCGAAGGAGCACTCTGCGGCGCGGAGGGCCCGTACCGCCAGGTGGAGGGCGACGAGGGAGGAGGAGCAGGCCGTGTCGACGGACAGGGCCGGGCCCTCCAGACCGTAGTGGTAGGCGAGCCGGCCGGAGGCGACGCTCGCGGTGGTGCCGGTGAGGACGTGGCCCCGGACCTCCCGCAGCGCCTCGTCGCCCTCGGGGCCGTACTTCTGGTCCGTCATGCCGACGAAGACTCCCCCGTCGGTGCCCTTCAGGGCCGCCGGGTCGAGGCCGGAGCGTTCGAGAGCCTCCCAGGAGGTCTCCAGGAGGAGCCGCTGCTGGGGGTCCATGGCGAGCGCCTCGCGTGGGGAGACGCCGAAGAACTCGGCGTCGAACTCGGCGGCGCCGTGCAGGAATCCGCCTTCGAGGCGGACCCCGGCGTCGGCGAGGCCGTCGGTGCGCCAGCCCCGGTCGGCGGGGAAGGCGCCGACGGCGTCGCGGCCCTCGCGCACCAGGTCCCACAGGGCCTCGGGGGTCTCCACGCCGCCGGGGAAGCGGCAGGCCATCGCGACGATCGCCACGGGTTCGCGTCGGCTCTCCTCCAGCTCGCGGAGCCTGCCGCGGGTGCGCTGGAGGTCGGCGGTCACCCGCTTGAGGTAGTCAACAACCTTGTCGTCGTTCGCCACGGGGACTCCGATTCGAGCGTACGTACGGGAGGGGGGTCTGGAGGGGTCCGCGACGGGAGCCGGTGAGGCCCGGAGCGGAGGTCGGGTGAGTCGGGGACACGGGTCGGGTGGGGTGGGGTGGGGTGGGGGGGGACGCGGGTCAGGTGAGGTCGCCGAACTCGCTGTCGATGAAGGCGAGCACCTCGTCGGCGGTGGCCGAGCGGAGGGCCGTGTCTCCGTCGGTGTCACCGGCCGGGGTGGCGGTGGGCGCTTCGAGGCGGTGCAGGATGCGGCGGAGCCGCTCGGTGACCTCGGCGTGGGCCGGATCGTCGACGGCGAGCGCCTCCGCGGCGGTATCCAGCCGGTCGAGGTCACCGCGCAGTCGTTCCCGGGGGCTCGGCCCGGCGGGCAGCAGCCGGCGCAGCAGGTGGTCGGCGAGGGCGGTGGGTGCGGGGTGGTCGAAGACGAGCGTCGCGGGCATGTCCAGGCCGGTGGCCGTCCGGAGTCGGTTGCGGAGTTCGACGCCGGTGAGGGAGTCGAAGCCCTGGTCCTTGAACGCCTGGTCGGGGTCCACCTCGTCGGGGCGGGCGTGGCCGAGGACCTGCGCCGTGCTGTCCAGCACGAGGGCGAGGACGCGGGCGGGCCGCTCCTCCTCGGGCAGCGCGGCGAGCGCGGTCGCGAGGTCCGCGGCGGGCTCGTCGGGGCGGCGTACGGCCGCCCGGCGCGGCACCGGGCCCAGCAGGGCGGACAGCAGGGCGGGGGCGGGCCGGTCGCGGTGCTCGGACCGCAGCCGGGCGAGGTCGAGCGGGGCGGCCGTCACGACCGGGGCGGCGCCGGTGAGGGCGGCGTCGAAGAGAGCGAGGGCGCGTTCGGTGGACAGGGCGGTGGTGCCGGTGCGGCGCAGTCGTTCCCGGTCCCGCGCGTCCAGCGCGGCGGTCATCCCGCTGGCCTCCTCCCACAGGCCCCACGCGATGGAGACACCGGGCAGGCCCGCGGCCGCGCGCCGCTCGGCGAGGGCGTCCAGGCAGGCGTTGGCGGCGCAGTAGTTGGCCTGTCCGGCAGCGCCGAACGTGGCGGACGCGGAGGAGAACAGGACGAAGAACGACAGGTCCAGGCCCCGGGTCAGGTCGTGCAGATGGCGGGCTCCGTGCGCCTTGGCGTGCAGGACGCGTCCGACGCGGTCGGGGGTGAGGGAGGTGAGGACGCCGTCGTCCACGGTCCCTGCGCAGTGCACGACACCGGTCAGGGTGTGTCCTTCGGCGGCGAGCCGGTCCAGCAGCGCCGTGATGTGCGCACGGTCGCCCACGTCGCAGGCGGCGATGTCCACCTCGGCACCGACGGCGGCGAGTTCGTCCCGCAGGGCGGCCGCGCCGGGCGCGGAGGGTCCCGAGCGCGAGGTCAGCACCAGGCGCCGTACGCCGTGCCGGACGACCAGGTGACGGGCCACGCGCGCGCCCAGGGTGCCGGTGCCGCCGGTGACGAGGACCGTGCCCCCGCCGGCGAGACCGGCGGCGAAGGTCAGCACGGCCTTGCCGACGAGCCGGGCCTGGGCGACGGCCCGGAACGCCTCGGGGGCGCGGTGCACGTCCCAGGTGGTCACGGGCGGCGGGACGAGCACACGGTCGGCGAAGAGCGCGGACAGATCGGTGAGCATCTCCCGGATGCGGTCGGGGCCCGCGTCACCCAGGTCGAAGGCGCGGTAGCGGACGCCGGGGTGGTCGGCGGCGACCCGCTCGGGATCCCGCGGGTCGGTCTTGCCGATGTCGACGAACCGACCCCCGCGCGGCAGCAGTTCGAGGGAGGCGTCGGTGAACTCCCCTGCCAGGCAGTTGAGGACGACATCCATGCCGGCCCCGTCGGTGTGCGCGAGGAAGCGCTCGCGGAAGCCGGTGTCGCGGGAGTCCGCGATGTGCTCCGTGTCCAGCCCTGCCGCGCGCAGCGCGTCCCACTTGGGCCGGGAGGCCGTCGCGTACACCTCGGCGCCCAGGTGACGGGCGAGTTGGACGGCGGCGGACCCCACTCCGCCCGCCCCGGCGTGTACCAGCACCTTGCTGCCGGGGCCCACTCCGCCGAGGTCGCACAGTCCGTACCAGGCGGTCAGATACGCCACGGGGGCCGCCGCGGCCTGCGCGGACGTCCATGTGTCGGGGACGCGGGCGAGCAGCCGGTGGTCGGTGAGGGCGACGGGAGAGAACGCGGCGTCCAGCATGCCCGCCACCCGGTCGCCGGGCGCGAACCCGGTGACACCCGGGCCGGTTTCCAGCACCACTCCGGCGCCCTCGATGCCCAGGTCGGCCGCTCCGGGGTACAGGTCGAGGGCGATCATCGCGTCCCGGAAGTTCACCCCGGCGGCGCGTACGGCGACGCGCACCTCGCCCGGCGCCGGCTCCCGTTCGGCGTCGGGGTGGGCCTCCAGCGCCAGCCCGTCGATCGAGCCACGGCGGGCCGCCTCCAACCGCCAGGGGCCGGCGGGCGGTTCCAGTGGCGCGCCGGCCTCGGCCCGGACGACACGGCGCCCGAGGAGACGTCCGGAGCAGACGGCGAGGTCGGGCTCGCCGGACGCCAGGATCCGGGAGAGCGGAAGGCCCAGCAGCGGCCGAGAGGCGTCGTCCACGTCGAATGCCGCGACGGTCTCGGCGACACCGGGATCGCGGCGCACACGGTCGATGTGGCTGTCCCGATCGACGTGGCCGTCGACGTCCCGATCGTTGTCCCGGTCGACGTCTGTCTCGATGTCGACGAGTACCAGGCGGCCGGGGTGTTCGGCTTGGGCGGCACGCACGAGGCCGGCCACAGCGGCCTGGGCGAGGATGTCGTCCATCGTGTCGTCGTGCCGGGCGGCAACCCCCATCAGGCCCGGCTCGGGCACGTCGGCAGCCCGCCGGGTGACAACGACGAGGGGGACGGACGCGTATCGCTCGGCCCGCAGCCACTCCTGTAGCAGCCGCAGCACCCGGGCCGTGACGTCGTCCACGTCACCGGACGGGCAGGGCGCCACCACGGCGTCGGGGAGACCGTCGAGGCGCTCGAAGTCGACGCCGCCCTCGTCGGTCACCGGGAGCCGAACGGGGTCGACGGGGGCCGCGTCCGCGGGGACGGACAGTGGGGTCCACTCGATACGGAACAGGGCGTCCCGGTCGGGGCCGGCACCGCCCGGGAGCCGTTCGGCCGCCGCCTCGCGCAGCACCAGGTTCTCGACGGTGACCACCGGGGCACCGTCGACGTCCACCGCCGTCAGACCCACCGCCCCGTCCGTCCCACGGGTCACCCGGACCCGCAGGGCGTCGGCGCCGGTGGCGTGGACGCGCACGCCGCTCCACGTGAACGGCAGGCGCGCCGGGGCGCCGGGCGGCAGTTCCACGCCGAGCGCGTGCAGGGCCGAGTCGAGGAGGGCGGGGTGTACGGCGAACCGTGAGCTCCGTTCCCGGTCGCCCCCGTCCAGTTCAGCCTCGGCGTACAGCGCGCCGTCAGGGGACCGCAGGACCGCGCGCAGCCCTTGGAAGGCCGGCCCGTAGTCGAAACCGGCCTCGATCAGCGCCGGGTAGAAACCGTCGAGCGGGACCGGCACGGCCGACTCCGGGGGCCAGGACAGGGTGACCCCGGTGGCGGGGGCCTGAGCGGGCGCGAGGGTGCCCTCGGCGTGCCGTACCCAGACCGGCTCGCCGTCGGCCGTGTCGTCGCGGGACGCGGGCCGGGAGTGGAAGGCGACCGTGCGGCGACCGTCCGAGTCCGGTGCCCCCACGACGAGTTGGAGATCCACCGCCTCCTGCCCGGTGAGGGCCAGGGGCGTGGCGAGGGTCAGCTCGGACAGCTCCGGGCAGCCGAGCCGCTGCCCCGCCCAGCAGGCCATGTCCACGTAGGCGGTACCGGGCAGCAGGACCGTGCCCAGCACCTTGTGGTCCGCGATCCAGGGATGGGTGGAAGAGGAGATCCTCCCGGTGGCGATGACGCCCTCGCCCGTGGCCTGCACGAGCCAGGTACGCAGCAGCGGATGGTCGGCCGTACCGAGCCCGGCGGCCCGAAGGGCACCCACCGGAGCCAGGCCTGCGGTGTCGGGCCAGTAGCGGCGGTGCTGGAAGGCGTACGTC
>NZ_OLMK01000157.1 GCF_900290235.1 Streptomyces sp. MA5143a | reverse complement strand
TTTCCTTCGGTAGCGATGTGAGGTATTGGTTCAGCGGCCATGACCGGCCACGAGCAGCGGCGCCCGGCTGCGGGTCAGCCCGCCCAGACGTCCTCGACGTACGTGCCGGACTCCGTCATGGCGGTCAGCCAGTCGGCGGCCTCGTCGGCGTCGGCTCCGGTGTGCTCGCGGTAGACGGCTTGGAGGGCCGCGCGTACGCCGGGGGCCATGCGGCGCCCGTCGCCGCAGACGTACACCCGTCCTCCGGCCTGCAGGACCGACCAGACCTCAACGCTCTCCTTGGCGATGCGGTCCTGGACGAAGCGGGCGCCGTCCTCGGGGGTGTAGCTGAAGACGGGGCGCAGGCTGACGGCTCCGGCGTCCTCGGCTGCCTGGAGTTCGTCGCGGTGGAGGAAGTCGGCGTCGGGGTGGTCGCAGCCGAAGTAGCACAGCAGTGTCCCGGTCGCCTTGCTGTGCAGCCGGTCGAGGACGGCGCCGCGGAACGGTGCCACTCCGGTACCCGCGCTGATGAGGATCACGGGGGTGGCCGGGTCCTGCGGCAGGCGGAAGGCTTCGCTGCAGGGGAGCACCCGCGCCTGGAGGGTGTCGCCCGCGCTGACGGTCTGCAAGTAGTGGGAGGCGATGCCGTGGAAGGTGCCCTCGCCGCCGCGGTGCGGCGCTTTGAGGAGCGACACCATCAGGTCCACCTCGCCGGGCGCGGCCGCGGCGGACGAGGAGATCGAGTAGTGCCGTGGCCGCAGCACGGGCAGCAGTTCCAGGAAGTGCTCGAACGGCAGCTCGCAGGCCCGGTAGCGCTCCAGCAGGGCCAGGAGGCTGCATGCGGCGTCGGTGACCTGCTCGCGGAAGACATCGGGCTTCGCCTCGGCGAGTTCCGCAAGGGGGCGCTGCTCGGGCGGGCAGGCGGTGTGCTCGGCGAGTACGGCGACCTGCTCCTGGGTTGCGGTGTCCTGGAGTTCCACGAAGTCCGTGAGCAGTTGACGCAGGCTCAGCGGGCGGTTGACGGGCAGGGCGCCCCGGCTGCGGCGGCGTGCTTTCAGCCGTACGGTGCGGTCCAGGTCGAGGCCGAAGCGGTCGGCGACCCGCTGCACGAGGGCGGCCGGGTTGCGTGGGAGCACCGCGAGGTGGTCGCCGGTGCGGTAGGTGACGCCGTCGGGCAGCCGCAGCCGGAGGAAGCGCTTGGAGCGGCCGAGCGGGTGGTCCAGGTCGACCAGCTCGTAGGCGTCCAGCACCTCCATGGGCTGTACGCCGTGCCGTGCCGCGAGCGGGCCGGTGACCGACTCCGTGGCGTCCTGAAGCTCGTACAGCCCCTGGTCGGCGTCGGCTTCGCCGCTCTGTCCGGTCGGTTCGGCGCCGGCCTGCACCGGGATCCCGTACTTCTCCAGCAGCGTGTTCCACAGGTCGCCGGTCCACCGGTCGACGGTGCCGGCGAAGTCCCCCGCGGCGTCGGCGGCGCCACGCTCCAGCAGGGGCGCCGCACCGGCGGCGGCGAGCCTCTCGTCGATGAGCGTCGGGATGCGCTGGTAGGTGGCGGCCCAGTTGCGGTCGCCGACGCCGAGCACCGCGTACTCGACGCCGTCGAGCGAGCCGGGCTCCAACTCCTCCAGCCATGACACGAACCGGGCGGCGTCGTCGGTGGGCCTGCCGGTGTAGGAGGCGGCGACGATCACCAACGGGCCGCCGGTACCGGTGAGCTGCCCCACGGCGTCGTCGAGGGAGGCGACGGCGGTGACGAAGCCGTGCTCGTCGCCGTCCACGGCGAGATCGGCGGCGATGCCGGAGCAGGTCCCGAGATTCGAGCCGTGCAGCACGGTCAGCGTCGTACCGGTCGCACGCCGGGCGGCGGGCCGCGCCTGTTCGGCGGGTGCGCTGACGGCGACGCCGGCGGGCAGGCGGCGCTCGCCGCCGACGCGCCGGGCCAGGTTCAAGGTGAAGGCGTCGGGCTTGAGGGTGAGGGACTGCTTGATCTTGAACTGGTTATCGGTGTGGTCGATCAGGCGGAACCGGTGCACCAGCAGGGCGAGCACCAGCGTCGCTTCGTGCAACGCGAACTGGCGGCCGATGCAGGCCCGTTCGCTGTTGCCGAACGGCTTGAACAGGTGGACCGGGCGTGCGGCCTCCCGCTCGGCCGAGAACCGCTCCGGGTCGAACAGCTCGACGTTGTCCCCCCAGGCGGGATCCCGGTGCAGCTGAGGGATCAGCACCATCAGCGACTCGCCCTGGCGCACGGCGTACTTGCCGCCGATGACCGTGTCGGCCAGGGGCTCGACCGCGTACGACGGCTCCGTGGGCCACAGCCGCAGGCTCTCGCTGAGGATCTGGCGGACGTAGGTGAGCTTGCCGATGTCCGCGTACTGCGGGTCGGGGTCGGCCGTATCGCCCCACAGGGCGTCCACTTCCGCCTGGGCGCGGGCCAGCACCGCGGGGTGCTTGGTCAGGTAGTACAGCGCGAACGACAGCAGGCCACTGGTGGTCTCGTGGCCGGCGATGAGGAAGGTGATCGCCTGGTAGCGGATGTTGACGTCGTCCAGCGGCTCACCGCTCACCTCGGTGGGGGTCCCCCCGCTCGAACGTAGTTGAGAGTGGGGGAGGGTGTGCAGCATCCGCCCCAGCAGGTCGTCGGTGCTCTGGTCGCCGTCCGCCCTCCGCCGCCGGATCACATCATCGACCAGGTCCTTCATCAGGGTGACGTCATTGCGGAACTGCTCCGCCTTCTTCCACTGGAACAACTCGGCCCCGGGGATGGACTCGCCCTTGGCCTGAGCGAAGTCCAGCGCCCTCGCGAGCGCCGTGATGAAGGGATGCGGCTCGTCGCGGCGGAAGGATTCGAAGTCGTAGCCGAAGCCGCACAGCCCGATCGTGTCGAAGGTCAGCCGGGTCATGTCGGCGGCCACGTCCACCGGAAGCTCCCCGGCAGCCTGGTCCCACTTGGCGATCAGCTCCCGGGCGACCTTGAGCATCGTCGCGTGGTAGCCCCTCATCGCGCCCCCGCAGAACGCCTGCATCAGGACGTCGTGCGCCTCGCGCCAGTTGGGCTCGTCGCCGTAGGCCGTGAACATCCCGTCCCCGCCGATCTCCCGCAGGATCACGAGATCGGGGTGGACGTTCTTACGGAAACGGCTCTCGTCCGCCAGCTCGGAGACGAGATCCAGGCCGGAGACAAAGTTGATCTCGGTTCCGAAGATCCGGAGCTTGAACAGCGGCCCCAGCTCCTTGGCCTCCTGCATGACGTAGGCGAGGCCCTCGGCCCCGTCGGGGACATCGAGCGCGTGGCCGATGAGGGGAAGAGACGGGCGCTCGGGGATCCGCTCGGTCCCAGAAGGCGTATTGGGCATGAACATGACTTTCGAATCGCGGCCGTGAAGCGAGGGGTGTCAACCTATCGCAGACTTTGTCGACTGACAATGTCGTGCGACTTAGTTGAAAGACATGGAAGCGTGTGGCGTCTCGGCGCTGGGCCTTCCGCCCCGGCTGGAAGCCTCAGGTCGGCGAGGAAAAGCGACGCGAGGGGCGCGTCGGCCTGGCCCGCGGAGTTCCGACTCCGCGGTACTCGGTAGGGCCACTGCGGAAGACGGTGATGATCCCCGCTGGGACGTCCCAGGGCGGCCTCGGAGATGACCGGTGAGGCCTGCGTTCCCTGGAGTCATCAGCGAGACCGGGGCCTTACGGGGAAGGAGAGGCAGTCCGCGTCGCGCATCACCACGTATCCGTAGGTGGTGCACGCGTGCCGGCGCGCGAGGGGACGGGCGCGCTCCATCAGCGAAGCCGGAACGCACGGCAGTCCGGTGGCGGGTGCGTCGAGGCCCGCCGCATGCCCGCGGTGAGTCCCACCGTGACGTGGGGAAGCCGGAGACCGCTGACCAGACGTCCGCTGGCGCCTCCCGTCCACCGCTGATCCGCTCGAACACCGGGGTGGCCGACGCACACGCCGAATCGCGGTCTGTTCGGTCGCCGGGCCGGGTGACATGGTCGGGAGAAACTAGAGCGGCGGTTCCGCTGCGCCATGCCCCCTGGTCCTGCCGGGTGTCCCGCCGCGCCATGCCCGTGGTGACCGGCGGGGGCAGAGGTCCTCCGGTGGGGCGTCCACGGCGCGCGACGGCCATGGGCGCGCAACCGGTGGGACGGCGTGCGCTTCATACGGAGAAGCATCTACGCCTGGCCTGTTCCTGACTATGGGTAATTTTACAGGGGCCCACGGGACCCTCGGGATGCAGGAATTCTCCGGAGTCCCCGCTCCCACCCATGAGTTGGATGCATACCCGAGCAGGACGCTCACGATGCGCTCGTCCACGGTGTGAGCCAATGCCGACTGCTCTCGGACGGCCCACCGGCCCGCGCTCCTGGTCGCCACTGCGGCTCCCTGCCGCGACCGGAACCGCGGGCAATAAGCTGTCGGCTCATGGACGTCGGCGTCCTGGCCACGGGGCGGTCTCCATGGCCTTCCAGGGCAGGCGACTGCCTGTACGCGGTGTCACTCGTGGCACAGTCGGCGGTGAGGCCACGGCTGTCGACCTCCGCTCAAATGGCGCTTTCGGACAGGTGGAAAAGACAGCGGTGAGCGAGACACCGGTGACCGTTGCGGCCTCAGGGACGGGGAACCTGCCCGCGCCGCCTGACCACTTTCATCGGCCGACGGCGCGATACTGCCGAGATCCGTCGCCTCCTCCGCGCCGCGAGGCTCCTGACGCTCACCGGGCCGGGCGGTATCGGTAAGACCGGGCTGGCGTTGGAGGCGGCCACCGCAGTCGGCCATGCTTTCCGGACGGGGTGTGGCTGGTGGACCTGGCACCCGTACTGGACCCGAAGGCCGTGGTCGGCGCGACGGCGGAAGCTCTGGGCGTGGGGGACGTCGGCTCCAGCCCCGTGGTCGAGAAACTCGCGGCTCATCTTTCCCGGCGCCATGCCCTGATCGTGCTGGACAACTGCGAACACGTCGTGGACGCCAGTGCGGAGCTGGCTCAGGCGCTTCTGCCAGCAGCTGCGCATCGTCGGCGAGCAATGCGCCACCGAGCGCCGACAGCTCCAAAAGCTGATACCAGTCCCGTCCCGAGCGGGCCAGACGCGACATCTCCGTGCCCAGCGCCAAGCCGACATGCCCCAGGGAAATTTCCGCGACCAGCCGCTGAAAGCCCTCCCGGTGCTCCGAGCGTGCGCCGGACTTGCCCAGGTCATCGTCGATGACCAGCACCCGCGACGCCTCCTAGCCCAGCGTCACGGCCCGGTCGACCAGCGCATACTGCCGCCGCGTCGACTCCTGATGCCCCTCGACCTGCTGCCGCGTCGACTGCCGCACATAGACGACGGCCGGCAGCTCACGATGCCTGGATGTGATCTTGCTTCCCATGCGTTCCCACGGCATCACCGCGGCCACGGCTCACCGCCCGTGTCCGCGAGCGGCCGATCCTGCACACCCTCCGCGGTGAGCTCCTGGGTGTGGCGGAACATCACCGCCAGCCAGTAGTCCGCTACCTCCCGACGCGCCGGGGGAAGGCTCTCCCGCACCCCCTCCATCCGCGGACTCTGGGGCCGTCGTCGACGCCGCCGTCCCGCATGCCGCCTCACCTCCGGCAGCCCGGACGGATGCCTTCCGCAGCCGCTGCACCGCAGCGACCAGCCGCAGCAAGCCCACCCGGTCCACCACCCGTCCTTGATTTACGTGCTGTTGACTACCCGTGGGCGCAGTCTGCTCGGCGCATCTCG
>NZ_OLMK01000158.1 GCF_900290235.1 Streptomyces sp. MA5143a | reverse complement strand
AGTAGGTGAGTGATGGGGTGACGCAGGAAGGTAGTCCATCCCGGGCGGTGGTTGTCCCGGGGTAAGGGTGTAGGACGAGTGGTAGGCAAATCCGCCGCTCATTGAGTCTGAGACCTGATGCCGAGCCGATTGTGGTGAAGTGGATGATCCTATGCTGTCGAGAAAAGCCTCTAGCGAGTTTCATGGCGGCCCGTACCCTAAACCGACTCAGGTGGTCTGGTAGAGAATACCGAGGCGTTCGGGTGAACTATGGTTAAGGAACTCGGCAAAATGCCCCCGTAACTTCGGGAGAAGGGGGGCCACGCTTGGTGATCCGATTTACTCGGTGAGCTGGGGGTGGCCGCAGAGACCAGCGAGAAGCGACTGTTTACTAAAAACACAGGTCCGTGCGAAGCCGTAAGGCGATGTATACGGACTGACGCCTGCCCGGTGCTGGAACGTTAAGGGGACCGGTTAGCTCACTTTCGGGTGGGCGAAGCTGAGAACTTAAGCGCCAGTAAACGGCGGTGGTAACTATAACCATCCTAAGGTAGCGAAATTCCTTGTCGGGTAAGTTCCGACCTGCACGAATGGCGTAACGACTTCTCGACTGTCTCAACCATAGGCCCGGTGAAATTGCACTACGAGTAAAGATGCTCGTTTCGCGCAGCAGGACGGAAAGACCCCGGGACCTTTACTACAGTTTGATATTGGTGTTCGGTTCGGCTTGTGTAGGATAGCTGGGAGACTGTGAAGCTCATACGCCAGTATGGGTGGAGTCGTCGTTGAAATACCAGTCTGGTCGTGCTGGATGTCTAACCCGGGTCCGTGATCCGGATCGGGGACAGTGTCTGATGGGTAGTTTAACTGGGGCGGTTGCCTCCTAAAGGGTAACGGAGGCGCCCAAAGGTTCCCTCAGCCTGGTTGGCAATCAGGTGGTGAGTGTAAGTGCACAAGGGAGCTTGACTGTGAGACCGACGGGTCGAGCAGGGACGAAAGTCGGGACTAGTGATCCGGCGGTGGCTTGTGGAAGCGCCGTCGCTCAACGGATAAAAGGTACCCCGGGGATAACAGGCTGATCTTCCCCAAGAGTCCATATCGACGGGATGGTTTGGCACCTCGATGTCGGCTCGTCGCATCCTGGGGCTGGAGTCGGTCCCAAGGGTTGGGCTGTTCGCCCATTAAAGCGGTACGCGAGCTGGGTTTAGAACGTCGTGAGACAGTTCGGTCCCTATCCGCTGTGCGCGTAGGAGTCTTGAGAAGGGCTGTCCCTAGTACGAGAGGACCGGGACGGACGAACCTCTGGTGTGCCAGTTGTTCTGCCAAGGGCATGGCTGGTTGGCTACGTTCGGGAGGGATAACCGCTGAAAGCATCTAAGCGGGAAGCCTGCTTCGAGATGAGGACTCCCACCCACTTGATGGGGTAAGGCTCCCAGTAGACGACTGGGTTGATAGGCCGGATCTGGAAGCACGGTAACGTGTGGAGGTGACCGGTACTAATAGGCCGAGGGCTTGTCCTCAGTTGCTCGCGTCCACTGTG
>NZ_OLMK01000159.1 GCF_900290235.1 Streptomyces sp. MA5143a | reverse complement strand
TGCCGGCCCCGGTGAAGCACCGCGATGGTGGTGTGTGACGGGTGGTTGGTCGTTGTTTGAGAACTGCACAGTGGACGCGAGCATCTGTGGCCAAGTTTTTAAGGGCGCACGGTGGATGCCTTGGCACCAGGAACCGATGAAGGACGTGGGAGGCCACGATAGGCCCCGGGGAGTCGTCAACCAGGCTTTGATCCGGGGGTGTCCGAATGGGGAAACCCGGCAGTCGTCATGGGCTGTCACCCTTGCCTGAACACATAGGGCAAGTGGAGGGAACGCGGGGAAGTGAAACATCTCAGTACCCGCAGGAAGAGAAAACAACCGTGATTCCGGGAGTAGTGGCGAGCGAAACTGGATGAGGCCAAACCGTATGCGTGTGAGACCCGGCAGGGGTTGCGTATACGGGGTTGTGGGATCTCTCTTCTGTCGTCTGCCGGCGACAGGACGAGTCAGAAACCGTTGATGTAGGCGAAGGACATGCGAAAGGTCCGGCGTAGAGGGTAAGACCCCCGTAGCTGAAACATTGACGGCTCGTTTGAGAGACACCCAAGTAGCACGGGGCCCGAGAAATCCCGTGTGAATCTGGCGGGACCACCCGCTAAGCCTAAATATTCCCTGGTGACCGATAGCGGATAGTACCGTGAGGGAATGGTGAAAAGTACCCCGGGAGGGGAGTGAAATAGTACCTGAAACCGTGTGCCTACAAGCCGTGGGAGCGTCGGATGTCAGCTTGCTGGCATCTCGTGACTGCGTGCCTTTTGAAGAATGAGCCTGCGAGTTTGCGGTGTGTTGCGAGGTTAACCCGGGTGGGGTAGCCGTAGCGAAAGCGAGTCCGAACAGGGCGACTCAGTAGCACGCTCAAGACCCGAAGCGGAGTGATCTAGCCATGGGCAGGTTGAAGCGGAGGTAAGACTTCGTGGAGGACCGAACCCACCAGGGTTGAAAACCTGGGGGATGACCTGTGGTTAGGGGTGAAAGGCCAATCAAACTCCGTGATAGCTGGTTCTCCCCGAAATGCATTTAGGTGCAGCGTCGTGTGTTTCTTGCCGGAGGTAGAGCACTGGATAGGCGATGGGCCCTACCGGGTTACTGACCTTAGCCAAACTCCGAATGCCGGTAAGTGAGAGCGCGGCAGTGAGACTGTGGGGGATAAGCTCCATGGTCGAGAGGGAAACAGCCCAGAGCATCGACTAAGGCCCCTAAGCGTACGCTAAGTGGGAAAGGATGTGGAGTCGCAGAGACAACCAGGAGGTTGGCTTAGAAGCAGCCACCCTTGAAAGAGTGCGTAATAGCTCACTGGTCTAGTGATTCCGCGCCGACAATGTAGCGGGGCTCAAGCGTACCGCCGAAGTCGTGTCATTGCGATATGTACCCCCAACGGGGATCGTGATGGGTAGGGGAGCGTCGTCTGCCGGGTGAAGCAGCCGCGTAAGCGAGTTGTGGACGGTTGACGAGTGAGAATGCAGGCATGAGTAGCGATACAAACGTGAGAAACGTTTGCGCCGATTGACCAAGGGTTCCTGGGTCAAGCTGATCTGCCCAGGGTAAGTCGGGACCTAAGGCGAGGCCGACAGGCGTAGTCGATGGATAACCGGTTGATATTCCGGTACCCGCTGTGAAGCGTCAAACATCGAA
>NZ_OLMK01000161.1 GCF_900290235.1 Streptomyces sp. MA5143a | reverse complement strand
GTGGAAGCCGATCGCGCCCGGCCTGGCACAGCCGAACATCTGGCTTCCCTTCCCGGCATCACGGTCCTCGATCTGCACCTGGCTGCCGCTCTGGACGTCGCGCGGGAAGAGACCTGGGCCGCGGCGCACAGCCAGTACGCGGCGCAGCCCACCCCGGACCGTCCCGACGGCGCGATCATCGCCACCACCGCCCCGCACCGGTGGGCGGGCGAGCCGGTCCGCGTACTGGATCTCACCCCCTGATCACAACAGCAGCTGTCTGAGGGCCTCGCCGGATTCGGCAGGGCCCGCAGTGTCTCATCGGTTGGCGCACAGGCGACAGCGTCGGACGGTGACCAGGCCCCGCCACCGCCGACGCGCGGGCTGCTCTCCGACGACGTGCCCGCTGCCACGCCGCCCGCCCGGTACGTCGAGAGGTTCGTCGAGCACAACTGTCAACTGATCCATAACCGGCCCAACCACGCGAGCCCTATATCACACCTGTTCGGCTCGCCGCTGGCTCGTGCCTGTTCGCGGAGTGTGCGGACCCAGGTCTCCATGAAGCCGGCCGCGAGCTGTTTCATGAGCGTCTCGTACAGCCCGTCGAGGAGGGGGATGGCCAGGGTCTCGGCGAACTGCCTGGGGGAGGGAGGGCTGACGGAGATGACATAGTCCAGCAAGGGGAAATGCTCGATGCGTCGATCCGGTCCCGTAGCGCGGCCCGCGGCCGGGGTGTACGGCAGGAACAGCCCGTGCATCAATTACATCCACAATCTCAGGTCGTGAGCCTGGGATCACGGTGCCGGTTCGGAGCGTTCGTACTCTTGGCGGCTGGCGATGTTCATCTTGCTTCGGTCTTCCCAGCTGTAGCGTCCGCTTCGGAGGCTGTATCCGCTTGGGCTGTCGGAGGAGTCTGTTTCCCAGTCGGTGAGTTCGTCGAGCAGAGCGGAACCTCGCGGGTCACCGAGGCTCAGCAATGCGATCACTGCCTTCAGCCGACTGTGATCGTCGATGACACCGCGTGCCAACTTGTCCAAGAGCGTAGCGCCGCGTAAGTCGCCGAGGATCGCCATCACTTCCGCTGCCTCGACGCGGACGGTGTCTTCTTGCGCCACGTCGTGGGCGATGCGTGTGAGGTCCGGCAACGCACGCTGGTCTTTGATCGATCCCAGAGCTCTGACAACGGCCAGGAAGGCATCAGAGGCGTTGGTATCGGCGAGGATACCGGTGAGGACATCCGTGCCACGGCGGTCGCCGAGGATTCCCAGCTGCTCTGCGGCATCGACGCGGGTGCGTGCGGCGACAAGCGTGTTGTGCGCCACATCGATGAGGTGCGGCAGACCTCTTGCGTCGTTTTGGTTGATGAGTTCCCTGGCTGCATTGACGCGTGCTTGCGGTTCCGTTTCAGTGGTGAGGGCGATGTCCGCGAGGAAGTCCGCGCCCCGGACGCGGTCGAACGGACACAAAGCCGTGGCGGCGCCCAGGCGCACTGACGCCTCCTCGTTAGCGTCACCGGCGAGAGCGGTCAGCAGGTCCGGGACACGCGAGTCTCCCAAGGCGACAAGTCTTCGCGCCGCCGCAAGGCGGTCGATGGTGATGTCGGTGGCGAGGTTGCTCAACAAGTCAGGGCCCCGCACATCCCCGAGCGCCGCCAACTCGTCGGCTGCCCTGATGCGTCCGTGTCCCGCAACGGATTGGTCCGCTGCGATGGCCGCGAGGACGTCCGCGCCTCGGTGATCGCCAAGTGCGACCAGCTCTTTTGCGGCACTGAGACGGACGTAATCGACGATGGAGGGGTCGACTCCGATGCCGTTGAGGAGGTCCGCGCCCCGGAAGTCGCCCCACGCTCCCAGCGCTGCTGCCGCTCGGATACGTTCCCCCTCGCCGTCGGCGCCGGTGCCCGCCGCGATGCACGCGAGGAGGTCCGCAGCCTGAGAATCACCCAACTCCAAAGCCGCGGACAGATTGTCCACCCCGCTATAACGGCGCAGTTTCGCGGCCGCCATACGAACGACGGGCGGCGGGACGTCGGTGCCGAGCTGTACGTGAAGGAAGACGAACAGGCAGCCGTGCCGGCCGTGGCGCACTATGCGGCGCCAGAACTTGGCAGTCGAACCGGGATGCTGCGCGTAGGCCTGGTCCAGCACGAAGCCGGCGAACGAGTCGTTGGACAGCCAACGGTTCCTGCGTAACCTCCTCATCAGACCCAGTTGCCCGTACACATATCGGGGAATCATGGGGAAGGGAATGAGCGGTGTGCGACGAACCCGAAAGCGAAGCACACCGCTCCTGCGTACCAGGCTCGGTGCCGCGAGGTACTCCGCCAGCGTCTGGTGCACGAAGGCGTAGTCTCCGGCCTCGGCGATAAGCAGGCCACTGCGCCGCAGGCAGGTTTCCAGGAAATCCCGCCACACGCGCTGCGGTACGGCCAACGGCTTTTTGGTCTTCACCGCCTCAGCGATGACATCGACAGCCGCTTCCGGACGCACCACCGTGTCGGCGTCGAGCTTCATGAACAGTGCGTTCTTCAACTCCTGCTCGCGCATTCGTACCACCGCGAGTCGGGAGATCGCAGCGGGGAACTGGTCGAGGACGCTCTCGACGCGGGCGAGCGCATCAGCGCCGTAGCGTGTCATTGCAGCGCGTGCCTGGACCCGGATGCCGGCGGCTTCACCGGAAAGCTGCCGCTCGTACAGCAACTCGGTGAAGTCACGGAAGATTGCGCTGCGGCCAGCAGGCAGCGGGCGGCCGGGACCCGCGACGTGCACCTGGCACAGCATTGCCGCCATCAACGGCACACGCGCGAACTCCATGAGCTTCTGGGCGGCCACGGCCTTCAGGAACTCGGCGGCCCGCTCAGCGGGCTCCGACAGACCGGCAGCGCTGAACCAGCCGCGCGTGAACTCCAGGATGTCCTGGTCGTCGAACGGCTGCAGATTGAAACGGTCCACCTTCGGACCCACCACGTCCAACTCCCCGTCGGGGAGAGGCCGCGTCGTGATGACGAACCTGTACAACTGCTCGTGCTCCGCGACCACGGCCAGCGTCTGCAACACCTGACGGCGGGCGGCCGGATCAACGACCTCGTCCAGAGCGTCCACCAGAACGAGCCACCGCGCGCCCGGCTTCGGCGGAGCCGCGAAGAATCCCGCCGGCAACTGCTCCAGGAGAGCCGAAGGCCCAAGCGCCGCGGACACCGCTGCGGCAAGCGCGTCGGCGAATGGCCGCCCCTCACTCAGGGCCGCCGCGGGAACGAGCACCGGAACCGAATTACCCCCCAGTCCGGTCGCCCATAGACGCGCGCCTTCCGCAGCACAGACGCGAAGCAGGGTGGACTTCCCGCCGCCGGGCCCGGCGACGACCACACATGAGCCGTCCCCTGCGAGGATGTCGACCGCCGGCATATCCTCCCGTATGGTGTCATCTCCCCCCACGCCAGCTTCACTCGCCAAGTGGCTGCGACGAGCCTGCCGCCGCAAGTACACCGCCGCTAGCGGCGGAACGGTGCCGGGCAGCACACCAGCGTACGGATGATCTCGCGCCGCACGCTCGGAGGCAGCCAGATACCCGTCCAACCGATGCCCGCCCCGGGGATCGGCGAGGTTCCGCAGCCGGCGCACCTCACGCAACTGCTCCCCCACGATCCCCAGCCGGACAGCCAGATGCTCCAGGGTGTGAACGGAAGGCGGTCCTTTCGCGGCATTGAACGCGTTGCTGACCGTCGCCTTGCTTACGGGAACCGATGGATCGACCAAGTCGGCCTGCCGTGCACCGGACTCCGCCAAGCAGCGGCTCAGAAGTTCTTTGAGCCGTGCGTTGGCTACTGCAGGGCCCGAAGCCCCCGCATCAGGCACTCCGATGTCCGCTGTCGCCATCACAGATTCCCGATGTGGTTGTTCAACCTCGTTCACATCAACCCGGTGAACGCCCGACAAGGCTATCCCTGGTACTCGACCGGGCGATCGTACTTCCCCGGATCCGCCCTGCCGACTACGACTTCACGGAGCATCACGATGACCTTCACCCACCTGGCCATGCTCGGCGGGCCCGCTCTGGCGGGCCTGCTCCTATCCGTGCTGCGCTCCCGCCGCCCGCCCACCCAACGCGTTCGCATCCTGCGCGACGTCATCACCCTGCGCATGGTGCTGCGTGGAGCCGACCCCCACGAACGCCGCAAGCTGATCAACGCCCACCACCAATGGCGAACCGATCAGCCGGACTCCACCGCGCGCACGAAGAACGCGCGCCGCCGACGGAACTGACGGGGCCCATGGCTTCGGTACGGACGCATCATCGTGGATCGACAATCCGGTGGATAGGGGACCGGTGCCGCTTCGGGCGGGTCCGCCCGAAGCGGCGGACCCTGCCCTACCTTTGAAGT
>NZ_OLMK01000166.1 GCF_900290235.1 Streptomyces sp. MA5143a | reverse complement strand
GAACTCGGCCTCGCCAAGGAGAACATCGTCTTCGTCTCCGGCATCGGCTGCTCCTCCCGCTTCCCGTACTACATGGACACCTACGGGATGCACTCCATCCACGGCCGCGCCCCCGCCATCGCCACCGGCCTCGCCACCTCACGCCGCGACCTCTCCGTCTGGGTCGTCACCGGCGACGGCGACGCCCTCTCCATCGGCGGCAACCACCTCATCCACGCCCTCCGCCGCAACGTCAACCTCAAGATCCTCCTCTTCAACAACCGCATCTACGGACTTACCAAAGGCCAGTACTCCCCCACCTCCGAGGTAGGGAAGATCACCAAATCGACACCCATGGGATCCCTCGACGCCCCCTTCAACCCGGTCTCCCTCGCCATCGGCGCCGAAGCCTCCTTCGTCGCCCGCACCGTCGACTCCGACCGCAAACACCTCACCGAGGTCCTGCGCCAGGCCGCCGCCCACCCCGGCACCGCCCTCGTCGAGATCTACCAGAACTGCAACATCTTCAACGACGGCGCCTTCGAGATCCTCAAGGACCGCCAACAGGCCGAAGAAGCCGTCATCCGCCTCGAACACGGCCAACCCATCCGCTTCGGCGCGGACGGAGCGCGCGGCGTCGTCCGCGACGAGACCACCGGCGACCT
>NZ_OLMK01000169.1 GCF_900290235.1 Streptomyces sp. MA5143a | reverse complement strand
GTTTCAGTCGGCGCTGAGGGGGACTCTCAGTCGTACTTGGTAGCCGCCTTCGGTGGTGGGGCCTGCGTTGAGGGTGCCGTGGAGGATGTCGGCTCGTTCTCGTAGTCCGACGAGGCCTTGTTGTGATCCGGGGAGGGCGAGGGAGGGTCGGGTGGGTGGGGTGTTGGTGATGGTGACGCCGATGTGGTCGCTGTCCTGCCAGAGTTCGATGTGGGCGGTGGCGCCGGGGGCGTGTTTGCGGACGTTGGTGAGGGCTTCTTGGACGGTGCGGTAGAGGGCGCGTTGGGTGGGTGTGCCGACGGTGGGTGGTAGTTGGCCGGTGAGGTGTGCGTGGGTGCCGCTGGTGTCGACGAGTTTGTGGAGGTCGGCGAGGGTGGGTTGGGGGGTGAGTTCGGTGGTGTTGCCGCCGGAGGCGCGGAGGAGGGTGACCATGGTGCGGAGTTCGTCGAGGGTGGTGACGCTCAGGGAGCGGATGGTGCGGGCGGCTTCTTTGGCGCTGGTGTCCTGTGCGGCGACCTGGAGTGCGCCGGCTTGGACGGCGATGAGGCTGACCTGGTGGGAGACGACGTCGTGCATCTCGCGGGCGAGTTGGGCGCGTTCGCGGGCGAGGACGGCTTGGGCGTGCAGGGCGCGTTCGTGTTCTCGGGCTTCCTCGATCTCGATGAGTCGTCGGGCCAGGTCCCGGTGGGCTTGGAGGAGTTGGCCGAAGAGGACCGGGGCGGCAGCGGTCGCCAGACCGTAGACGAAGACGACCAGCGTCATGGTCCGGCCTATGGACATGAGGCTCACCTCGGGCCACGGGATGCTGTTGGCGATGCCGGTGAGGGCGACGCACCCGGCGAGGAGGAGGCGGTTGCGGGTCCGTTCGGCCAGGGTGAACAGCGCCACGATCGGAGCGACGGCGACGGGCTGCGTCAGCGAGGCCGGCAGGGTGAGCAGGAAGACGACGAGTGGGAACCTGCGCCGGAACGCCAGCGCCGCACAGCCGAGCGCTGCCAGCCCGACGCCGAGCGGTGAGTCGTCCCACAGGTTCACCCACACGTCGACGGCGGCCGCCGCGACCAGGGTGAGGTCGACGACGGGCGGGGGTATCCGCTGCCACAGGGTGCGTGCGCCGCTCATCGGGCGGGGTCCTGCGTGCGCTCGTCGAGCAGGCCGGCCCGCTGCGCCAGCAGTGCCGCCTGCACCCGGCTGGTCACACGGAGCTTGGTCAGGATGGCGCTGACGTGGTCCTTGACCGTGCCCGCGCCCAGGTGGATCCGCGCCCCGATGTCGGCGTTCGACAGCCCCTCCGCCACCAGGACGAGGACATCGCGCTCCCGTGCGGTGAGCAGCCGGACCCGGGCGGCCTCCTCGTCCACCGCCGTCCCCGCGCCGGGATGGCTGTGCAGCAAAGTCCGCGACGCCTTCGGGGACAGCACCACACCACCCGCGGCCAGGGTCCGCACCAGATGGGCGAGCTGCTCCGGCTCGGTGTCCTTCAGCAGGAAACCGGCCGCACCGGAGTGCAACGCGGTGAAGATGTACTCGTCCGCGTCGAACGTCGTCAGCATCGCCACCACCGGCGCATCCGGCAGCGTGCGCAGCTCCCGCAGCACGGTGAGCCCGTCGACGTCCGGCATCCGGATGTCCAGCAGCACCACGTCCGGCCGCACCCGGCGGACCGTCCCGACCGCCTCACCGCCACTCGCGGTCGCGACGACCTCGATGTCCTCGGACGCGCCCAGGATCAACCCGAACCCCGACCGCACCAGAGCCTCGTCGTCCACCACCACAACCCGGATCACGCGCGCTCCGCCTCACCTTCGTCCCCACCACCCGAGCATCTGCCGACCCGACCCTACGGCCCCGATGACTCCCCCCAGCACCACCGGCCGCGGCTCCAGCCACACGGCGGGGGACCACCCACCAGTCGGCAGGGGCA
>NZ_OLMK01000190.1 GCF_900290235.1 Streptomyces sp. MA5143a | reverse complement strand
CCGCGCCGGGCCAGCGCCCACTGATCATGCGTGGCCTTGGTGATGCTGCCGGCCCAGCGGGAGGACGACACCGCCGTCACAGCACGCTTACGCGCGGCCCACCCCTCGGCGTCATGGTCCAGCCCCACCGCGCACCGCGTCTTCAGATCCCGCGAGGCCACCGCGCCCAGATGATCGCCGACCAGGCGGAGAACCTGCTCGTCCTCCGCCGTCAGGTGCTTGAGCCGGTCACGGAGCGCCACCCCCGACGGGCCCACTGCGACGAACGGCGCCGCCAGCTCCCGCAGCCCACCCAACCCCCACCGTCCCCACGCCCGTGGAACCCGCACGACGCTCCTCAACGACCCACACGGGCGAAGGTCACACATTCGACCGAGGAACCTTCGTTCACCCCCATAAGGTCATGCGGGAAGCAGCCCGGACACTCACTTGTAGGCGGTAGAACATGCTTGTGCGCAGTCAAACCTGAGCAGTTCACAACCCC
>NZ_OLMK01000170.1 GCF_900290235.1 Streptomyces sp. MA5143a | reverse complement strand
TTGCCCGCGTCTCACCTGAGGGACCGTGAGGCGGTGTGAGGCTTTCCATGGGACGGCGAACGGGGCGGGAGGGACGACAGGGCGTGGCGAACGCGGAACGGGGCGGGCCGGGTGGTGGCGTCGGTGGGGGTGGGGTGGCGGGCCGTTGGGGGACGGTGTGTGCCGTGCTGTGGCTGGTCGTGGCGGTCCTGGCGGTGCGGCAGATCGCGGTGGTGTTGCGTACGCCCAGGAGTGAGCGGCTGACGGATCTGGAGACCTGGGTCGGGCCGGACGGTGTGTTGCATGTGTCGGGCTCGTTGTACGACTCGACGCGGTTCACGGGTACCCCGTTCGGCGGGCTGGTCCTCAAGCCGCTGACCCGTGCGGCCGAGCAGGCCCTGGGCTGGGGCTGGACGTTCGGCACGCTGCTGCTGGTGGTGGCTCTTGGGCTGGTTGCCGCGCGTGCGCTGCCGCAGCCGGTGACCCGGCGGACGGCGCTGCTGGCGGCGCCTGTCGCGGTGACGTTGCTGATGGTGTCGCTGCCGGTCCGCAACACCCTCTACCTGGGTCAGACGAGCATCATCCCCGTGCTGCTGGTCCTGGCGGGCTGTTTCGCGGTGCGCGGTGAGCGGGCCAGTGGTGTGTTCATAGGGGTGGCCGCGGCGTTCCAGCCGGCTCTGTTGCTGTTCGTGGTGTTGTTGTGGTTCACCGGCCGTCGCCGGGCCGCGGTGAGTACCGGTGTCACCTTCGCCGGGGCCACGGTGCTGGCGTGGGCGGTGATGCCGCATGACTCGTACGCCTACTGGGTGCACCATCTGGCGGGTGTGGGGCTGGGCGGGCGGGCGGATGATCTCGCCAACCAGTCGCTGCACGGGGCGCTGCTGCGGCTCGGCCTCGAGGGTCCGGCGGAGATCGCGGTCTTCCTCGTCCTGGGCGCCGTCGTGGCGGTGTTCGGGATGCGCCGTGCCGTCCGCTATGCGCGGGACGGGCAGTTGCTGCTCGCGGTGGCGATCACGGGGTGTGTGGTGGTGGCGGTGTCGCCGGCGTCGTGGAAGCACCAGTTGCTGTGGGTGCTGCTGGCGGTGGTCGGGCGGGTCGGCACGAGGGCGTCGTCGCGGTATGTGTGGCCGGTGGCGGTGGTTCTGGTGATGACGCTGCCGGCGAAGATGATGGTGCCGAACGTCGGGGTGCTGTACCCGGTGCGCGACAACGTGGTGCTGCTGGCGGCGCTCGCCTCGGCGCTGGTGGTGCCGTTCCTGTCCCGGACCTCGCCCTACTACCGGCATCCGGTGCCGACCGTGTACGCGCCGAAGGCGCAGAGCCGTTTCAGCTGGGCGCCGCTGCTGCGGCGGGTCGCCACCCGCCCGAACCTGCTGCTCGAACTGCTGCTGATCCGTGTCACGTACGCCGCCTACCAGCGCACCCGGCTTCAGGCGGCCGGCAGCCGGGCGGTGGCGGAGGAGCACGCCGGGCAGATCCTGACGGTCGAGAAGGCGCTGTTCCTGGACATCGAGCACGGGGTCAACCACGCGGTGGTCCAGATCGGCTGGCTGCGGGACTTCTTCGACTTCTACTACACGTCGTTCCACTTCGTGGTGCCGCTGACGGTCCTGGGCGTGCTGTACTGGCGCCGCCCGGCGGACTACCGCTGGGCCCGCACCGCGATCGGTTTCACCACGGTCCTGGCGCTGGTGGGGTTCTTCTTCTACCCGCTGGCGCCGCCCCGGCTGATGCCGGGCCTGGGCATCATCGACACCATCCACGGTGTCCAGGACTTCTCCAAGCCCGACTACGGCACCCTGACCGAGGTCACCAACCAGTACGCGGCGATG
>NZ_OLMK01000174.1 GCF_900290235.1 Streptomyces sp. MA5143a | reverse complement strand
CAGCCAAGGTGGATTCAACTGGTCGTCGCAACACCCTGATCTCGGAGGTGTGCGACGTGGCCACGGCGGACTGGAGTTTGAAGACCAGCGATGTTCCGGAGGGGCGGCGTCGGCAGTGGCGCGCTGACCGTGCGTTGCGGCCGGCGATGCGCTCGCCGGGGCGGCCTGATCCGTCTCGGGTCGTGCAGCGCCAGTTCTGGCGACTGATCGCCACGGGGGTCACGACGGCCGAGGCGTCGCTGGCGGTCGGCGTGTCGTGGCCGGTGGGTGCGAGGTGGTTTCGTCACGCTGGCGGCATGCCTCCGATCTCGTTGGCCGAGCCCTCGGGCCGGTACCTCACGTTCGAGGAGCGCGAGGAGATCGCGATCCTCAAGGCGATGAGCAAGGGTGTGCGCGAGATCGCCCGCGCCCTGGGGCGTGATCCCGGGACGATCTCTCGCGAGCTGCGCCGCAACGCCGCCACGCGCAGCGGCAAGCAGGAGTACCGCGCGACGGTCGCCCAGTGGAAGGCTCAGCAGGCGGCCAAGCGCCCGAAGAGCGCGAAGCTCCTGGGCAACGACCGGTTGCGCCAGTACGTCCAGGAGAGGTTGTCGGGGAACGTTCACCGGCCTGACGGGACGGTCGCCGCAGGACCGCAGACGCCTCCGTGGAAAGGGCTGAACAAGCCGCACCGGCAGGACAGGCGGTGGGCGACAGCATGGAGCCCGGAACAGATCTCGCACCGGTTGAGGGCCGACTTCCCCGAGGATGAGTCCATGCGCATCAGCCACGAGGCGATCTATCAGTCGCTGTTCATCGAGGGCCGTGGTGCGCTCAAGCGTGAGCTGGTCGCCTGCCTGCGCACCGGGCGGGCGCTTCGAGAGCCTCGGTCGAGGTCACGGAACAAGCCGCAAGGGCATGTCACCGCGGATGTCGTCCTCAGTGAACGTCCTGCAGAGGCCGCAGACCGTGCGGTCCCGGGGCATTGGGAAGGCGATCTGATCATCGGGACGGGCCGGTCCGCGATCGGCACGCTCGTCGAGCGCAGCAGCCGGTCCACCCTCCTGGTGCATCTGCCGAGGATGGAGGGCTGGGGCGAGGTGCCGCCCGTGAAGAACGGCCCGGCGTTGGGCGGTTACGGCGCCGTCGCGATGAACACTGCCCTGACGGTGTCGATGACGAAGCTTCCCGTCCAGCTCCGCAAGACACTGACCTGGGACCGCGGGAAGGAACTCTCCGGGCATGCCCAGTTCGCGCTCGAGACCGGGACGAAGGTGTTCTTCGCCGATCCGCACTCGCCCTGGCAGCGACCCACGAACGAGAACACGAACGGGCTGCTGCGTCAGTACTTCCCGAAGGGCACCGACCTGTCCCGGTGGTCCGCCGAGGACCTGGAAGCCGTCGCCCTGGCGATCAATAACCGACCCCGAAAGATCCTCGGCTGGAAGACCCCGGCCGAGGTCTTCGAGGAGCAGCTACGCTCACTACAACAGCCCGGTGTTGCAACGACCGGTTGAACTCGCCCAATACACGTC
>NZ_OLMK01000177.1 GCF_900290235.1 Streptomyces sp. MA5143a | reverse complement strand
CCGGAGCGCGCTCATGAGGTGGTCAGGGTCGGTGAATGCAGTGTTGGCCTGGCTGCTGCGTCGCAGCAGTGACCAGATGCCCTCGACGGGGTTGAGGTCGGGTGCATAGGACGGCAGGAAGTAACAGGTGATCCAGTCGTGGGTGTCGATGAACTCCCGCAGCCGGCGGTCTCTGTGCACGTTCAGGTTGTCCCATACGAGCACGATCGGTGCGCCGAGTTGCTGGTGGGCGGTGATGAGCAGGTCGCGGTAGTCGGTCCAGGTGAAACTGCGTCTGCCGCCCCGCTTGTGGTCGACGTGCCGTTTGGGCCGGTAGATCAGGCGCGAGCGTTCGCCGGGCCTGTAGCAGGCCAGAGCGGCGATGGAGAAGCGGCGCTGGGAGCGTCCGCGGACCCGTATGACGGGTGTGTGTCCGCGCCGGGCCCAGGTGCGGGTGGTGGGCGGCGTCATCGAGAAGCCTGCTTCGTCTTCGAAGCACAGCCAGGCGTCGAGCGCCGCCACGGACCTTCCACCTGGGGCCAGGTCTCCTTCACCCAGCCCGCCACGGCCTCCTCGTCGCGCTCGACCGCTCGGCGGGCCGGGAGCTGGTGGCTGAAGCCGTGTCGGTGCAGCATCTGCGCGATGGCCGACAGCGTCATGGTCTTGTGGAACCGGCGCCCGATCAGCGTCTTGATCCGCGCCAGCGTCCAGGTCTGGTCCGGCCAGCCGTGTGCTACCGGCCCCCTGGCCAGTTCCTGCTCGAGCACCTCGAACAGTGCCTCACTCAGCTTGGGCCTGGACGCCTGCCCCTTCGACTCCAGGGCCGGCGTTCCGCCGTGCCCCCATGCCTGGTGCCACCGCTGTACCGACCGCACGCTGACACGTAACTGCTTGGCGATGGCGGCATTGTCGTGTCCCAGGGCGAATAACTCGGCTGCCTGCATCCGGATGTGCTCGCGAAACGCCCGTCGCTCCGCGGTCAGCCCGCCCCCTTGCGGATACCTCATGTGACCGGCCTACTGCGACAGCCACAGCTTGTCGACCCCCACGACATCACCCCAGCAAGGTCAGTAA
>NZ_OLMK01000179.1 GCF_900290235.1 Streptomyces sp. MA5143a | reverse complement strand
AGTGCTTGGTCAGGTCGGTATCGCTGTGGGTATGTCGCGGTGACAGGTGGGGCAGGCGCCGGTCCAGGCCGCGAGGAGTAGCTGAAGTTCGCGGGTGACTCGGTAGAGGCTCAGGCCGGCGCCGTCTCTTTTGGGGACCGGGTGATGCGCTGGAGGGTGCAGAAGGCGTGCGCGACGGAGACGAGGGTGACGTGGTGGTGCCAGCCTCGCCAGGTGCGGCCTTCGAAGTGGGCCAGGCCCAGGGCCTGTTTCATCTCGCGGTAGTCGTGCTCGATGCGCCAGCGCAGCTTCGCGGTGCGGACCAGGGTGGCCAGCGGGGTGTCGGCGGGCAGGTTGGACAGCCAGAACTGGACGGGTTCGGGCTGGTCGGCGGGCCATTCGGCCAGCAGCCAGCGCACGGGCAGTTCGGGTCCGTCGGTGTTCTTGCGGATCTCGCGTCCGGCGGGCCTGATCCGCAGGGCCACGAACCGCGAGTACATCCGCTTCAAGCCGCTGCGGCCGCTGCCCGGGCGGGAGCCTTCCCGCCACTGCACCGGCTTCGCGGCCTGCTTGCCGGCCTCGATGACCAGCTTCTTCACCGTCTGGGCCGGCTCTGGGTAGGCGGGCTGGGGGCGAGGGCCGCGACCTGCGTAGGGCGGGGTGTGCGGCCTGGCTGCTTCCGGCTGGGCGGTGGTCGTGGTGGAGATGCCGACCGCGTAGTCAAGGCCGCGTTCCTCCAGGCCGAGGCGGAAGGCTGCCGCATCGCCGTAGCCGCCGTCGGCGACGACGAGGGGGACGTCGATGCCCCACGACCTGGTCTCGTCGATCATGTCCAGGGCCAGCTGCCATTTCTCCACGTGTCCGACGTCGGTTGGGATGCCGCACGTGGTGCGGCGGGCGACCTTGGCCTCATCGGCCTTCGGCGAGGCGGGGTCCCAGCTTTCGGGCAGGAACAGGCGCCAGTCGACGGCCGCCGATGCTGCGTCGGAGGCCAGGTGCAGCGACA
>NZ_OLMK01000180.1 GCF_900290235.1 Streptomyces sp. MA5143a | reverse complement strand
TAGTGCTTGGTCAGGTTGATATCGGTTCTGGCATGTTGCGGTGACAGGTGGGGCAGGCGCCGGTCCAGACCGCGAGGAGTAACTGCAGTTCGCGGGCGACCTGGTAGAGGCTCAGGCCGGCGCCGTCTCTTTTGGGGACCGGGTGATGCGCTGGAGCGTGCAGAAGGCGTGGGCGACGGAGACGAGGGTGACGTGGTGGTGCCAGCCTCGCCAGGTGCGGCCTTCGAAGTGGGCCAGGCCCAGGGTCTGTTTCATCTCGCGGTAGTCGTGCTCGATGCGCCACCGGAGTTTCGCGGTGCGCACGAGGGTGGCCAGCGCCGTGTCGGCGGGCAGGTTGGACAGCCAGAACTGGACGGGTTCGGGCTGGTCGGCGGGCCATTCGGCCAGCAGCCAGCAGACGGGCAGTTCCGGGCCGTCGCAGGCTTTGCGGATCTGGCGTCCGGCGGGACGGAGCCGCAGGGCCACGAAGCGGGAGTACATGCGCTTGACGCCGCTGCGGCCGCTGCCCGGGCGGGAGCCTTCCCGCCACTGCACCGGCCGGGCTGTCTGCTTGCCGGCCTCGATGACCAGCTTCTTCACCGTCCGGGCAGGCTCGGGATAGACCGGCTGGGGCCTCGGGCCACGACCGCCGGGGTATGCGGCCGTGCCGTTTCCGGGTGGGCGGTGGTCGTGGTGGAGATGCCGACCGCGTAGCTGAGCCCGCGTTCTTCCAGGCCCAGGCGGAAGGCTGCGGTATCGCCGTAACCGCCGTCGGCGACGACGAGCGGGACGTCGATGCCCCACGACCTGGTCTCGTCGATCATGTCCAGGGCCAGCTGCCACTTCTCGACGTGTCCGATGTCGGCGGGGATGCCGCACTGGGTGCGGCGGGCCACCTTGCCCGGATCGGCCTTGGGCGAGGCGGGATCCCAGCTCTCAGGCAGGAACAGACGCCAGTCGACAGCAGCCGACGCGTCGTCGGAGGCCAGGTGCAGGGACA
>NZ_OLMK01000182.1 GCF_900290235.1 Streptomyces sp. MA5143a | reverse complement strand
GGCCGGCCGCGTCCCGGCTGGCGGCGGCGTCGGCGCCGGAGGTGGTCGAGGTGCTGGCCCGTCATCCGCTGCGGGAGCTGGTCACCTCCTCCGACCCGCTGCCGCTGCTGGTCGAGCGTGAACGGGCCCTGTTCGGCTCCTGGTACGAGTTCTTCCCCCGCTCCGAGGGCACCGCCGAGCAGCCCCACGGCACCTTCCGCACCGCCGCCCGCCGGCTGCCCGCGATCGCCGCGATGGGCTTCGACGTCGTCTACCTCCCCCCGATCCACCCCATCGGCACCACCCACCGCAAGGGCCGCAACAACACCCTCTCCCCCACCCCCGACGACGTCGGCGTGCCCTGGGCGATCGGCTCCCCCGAGGGCGGCCACGACACCGTCCACCCCGACCTCGGCACCCTGGACGACTTCGACCACTTCGTCGCCGAGGCCCGCGCGCTGGGCATGGAGATCGCCCTCGACTTCGCCCTGCAGTGCTCCCCCGACCACCCCTGGGTCGACAAGCACCCGGAATGGTTCCACCACCGCCCCGACGGGACGATCGCCTACGCGGAGAACCCGCCGAAGAAGTACCAGGACATCTACCCCATCGCCTTCGACGCCGACATGCCCGGCCTGATCGCGGAGACCACCCGGATCCTGCGGCACTGGATGGACCACGGCGTGCGGATCTTCCGCGTCGACAACCCCCACACCAAACCGGTCGTGTTCTGGGAACAGGTCATCGCGGACATCAACCGCACCGACCCCGACGTGATCTTCCTGGCCGAGGCCTTCACCCGCCCCGCGATGATGCACACCCTCGCCG
>NZ_OLMK01000184.1 GCF_900290235.1 Streptomyces sp. MA5143a | reverse complement strand
CCACCGGCTTCCAGCAGTCCTACACCTACTTCACCTGGCGCACCACCAAACAGGAGCTGACGGAGTACGCCACCGAACTCGCCGGCGACGCCGCGAGCTACATGCGCCCCAACTTCTTCGTCAACACCCCCGACATCCTGCACGCCTTCCTCCAGCACGGCGGCCGCCCCGCCTTCGAACTGCGCGCCGTCCTCGCCGCGACCCTCTCCCCCACCTGGGGCGTCTACTCCGGCTACGAACTGTGCGAGAACACCCCCCTCAAACCCGGCAGCGAGGAATACCTCGACTCCGAGAAGTACCAACTCCGCCCCCGCGACTGGGAAACAGCCGAACGCGAAGGACGCACCATCGCCCCGCTGCTCGGCAAGCTCAACGAGATCCGGCGGCGGAGCCCCGCGCTGCGACAGCTGCGCGACCTGCACTTCCACCACGCCGACCAGGAAGCGGTGATCATCTATTCGAAGCGGGCGGGCTCGAACACGGTTCTGGTGGTCGTGAACCTCGACCCCCACCACACCCAGGAGGCCACGGTCTCGTTGGACATGCCGCGGCTCGGCCTCGACTGGCACGAGTCGGTGCTGGTGCGCGACGAGCTCACCGGCGAGGTCTACACCTGGGGCAGGAGCAACTACGTACGTCTCGAGCCGGGCCGCACGCCCGCACACGTACTGACCGTCCTGCGACCGTCCAACCCGCAGATCGGGGGGTCACCCACATCATGATCGTCAACGAGCCCGTTCCCG
>NZ_OLMK01000186.1 GCF_900290235.1 Streptomyces sp. MA5143a | reverse complement strand
TAGACGAGTTGTCGACCAAGATCAACCTGTCCACCCGGAGCTTCGCGTGCTTGTCTACCCATCGGGACTCGATCTGTCCAGTTCAGCCCTGCGGTTCCTGGCCGGGAAGCTGACAGCCCTGCGCCGGGCACGCGGAACACGGTGGCACCGACTCGGAACGGCACGGCAGGCCCTGCTGGTCCTGGCCCACCTGCGATGCGGACACACCTACGCCCAGCTGGCCACCGGGTTCGACATCAGCCTCAGCACCGTCTACCGGTACGTGAGCGAGGCCGTCGAACTGTTGGCCGCCCTCGCGCCCGACCTCGCCGAAGCGGTACGCGCCGCCTCCCGCAAAGCCTTCGTGATCCTGGACGGAACCCTCCTGCCGATCGACCGCATCGCCGCTGACCGGCCCTTCTATTCCGGCAAACACAAGAAGCACGGCATGAACGTCCAAGTCCTGGCCGACCCTGCAGGCAGACTGCTGTGGGCCTCACCCGCGCTGCCCGGAGCCGTTCACGACCTTCGCGCGGCCCGCGAACACGACATTCTCGACTCCCTGGCCGCGGCCGGCATCGACTGCTGGGCCGACAAGGGATACCAAGGAGCCGGGGGAA
>NZ_OLMK01000188.1 GCF_900290235.1 Streptomyces sp. MA5143a | reverse complement strand
GTACTTATTCGCCACCATGATTATGACCAGTGTTTCCATTCCGTTCAGTTGTTGCAGTGGAATAGTCAGGTTAAATTTAATGTGACCGTTTATCGCAATCTGCCGACCACTCGCGATTCAATCATGACTTCGTGATAAAAGATTGAGTGTGAGGTTATAACGCCGAAGCGGTAAAAATTTTAATTTTTGCCGCTGAGGGGTTGACCAAGCGAAGCGCGGTAGGTTTTCTGCTTAGGAGTTTAATCATGTTTCAGACTTTTATTTCTCGCCATAATTCAAACTTTTTTTCTGATAAGCTGGTTCTCACTTCTGTTACTCCAGCTTCTTCGGCACCTGTTTTACAGACACCTAAAGCTACATCGTCAACGTTATATTTTGATAGTTTGACGGTTAATGCTGGTAATGGTGGTTTTCTTCATTGCATTCAGATGGATACATCTGTCAACGCCGCTAATCAGGTTGTTTCTGTTGGTGCTGATATTGCTTTTGATGC
>NZ_OLMK01000189.1 GCF_900290235.1 Streptomyces sp. MA5143a | reverse complement strand
GACGAGGGAGACGAGCGAACCGTCCGGACCGACCTCAAGCACCGTGCCGACGTCTTGGGCACGCACGGCCCGCACCCCGTCGGCGAACCGGACCGTCGCCCGAACATGCCGCACCCAGTACTCCGGCGTACACAACTCCTCCCCCGCCACCTCACCCGTCACGTTCGAGACGACCGGAATCAACGGCTCACGGAACTCCACCCCGGCCAGCACCTCGGCGAACTCCGCGAGCATCGGCTCCATCAACACCGAGTGAAAGGCATGACTGACCGCCAACCGCTTCACCCGCCGCCCCCGCCCCGCGAACCCGTCCGCCACCCCACGAACGGCATCCTCGGCACCCGAAAGCACCAACGACCACGGCCCGTTCACCGCAGCCACCGACACCCCCTCGGGAAGAACAGCCACCTCTGCCTCCTCCGCCTGCACCGCCCACATCGCACCCCTCGACGGCAGGCCCCCCATCAACCGCCCACGCGCCGCCACCA